>NZ_JALKBA010000009.1 GCF_023015805.1 Cellulophaga sp. F20128 | reverse complement strand
ATCTGCGCCGATGGTACTGCATTTTTGTGGGAGAGTAGGCCGCTGCCTTTTTTTAAAGCCCTTATCTAACGATAAGGGCTTTTTTTATGCCCTATTTTTAATGAAATTTATACGTGATAATAGGTTGCTTATCTATAAAAACTTTTTATTTTTACACTCTATACGGGATGTAGCTTAGTCCGGTTAAAGTGCTGGTCTGGGGGACCAGAGATCGGAGGTTCGAATCCTCTCATCCCGACGAACCGCCATTGTGGCAATATCAAAGCACTGTTAATTTTATGATTATCAGTGCTTTTAATTTTTGTTGATGTCAAATGATATCATATAAAACCAATATAGGTGAACGATTCGGTGAACTCTCTGGTACACTAATTGTTGTAAATTTAAGGAGCTTTTAAAGCAATTTGATTTTCGTCTTTGTTAAAAACAAAGTTTAATCTAAAGACGTACAACATGCAGACAGACAACACTTTTTCCGTTCTTTTCTTTACAAGGAACACACGTAAAAATTCAGAAAACCTATCCATTTATGCCCGTATCACGGTCAATGGACAACGCACGGAAATCAGTTTAAAAAGAAGTGTTCCAGTGAACCATTGGGACGCTTCCAAAGGTAGGGCAAGAGGAAACACTCAAAACCTCAAAATGTTGAACAACTATTTGGATCAATCCTATGGTCAAATATTGAACAGCCAAAAGCAATTACTCGATGAACACAAAATGATTACCCCACAAGCCGTAAAAGCCCGTTATCTGGGTGAGGATGCCCAACACAAAACGCTTATGGAACTGGTGGAGTATCATAATACTACCATGCAAAGCGTTTTAAAGCCAGGTACAATGAAGAATTATTATTCCACCAAGAAGTACCTAGATATGTTTTTAATAGAAAAAAGAAAAACAAAGGATATTTACCTTAAACAATTGAATTACCGCTTTATAACAGACTTTGAACAATACATAAGAAGATACAAACCAAAAAAAGCAAGAAAGACCTGTACCAATAATGGTACGATGAAACATCTGGAACGGTTGATGAAAATGACCAATCTTGCAGTAAAGTTAGAATGGTTGGACAAAGACCCTTTTAGAAACTACAAGCTCAGCTATATTAAGAGTGAAAGAAGCTATCTGACCCAAAGAGAAATTGACCTTATTGTCAATACTAAATTTAGGAGTGAAACTTACGAACGTGTAAAAGATATATTTCTTTTTAGCTGTTATACAGGATTGTCCTATGTCGATGTAAAAGAACTGATGCCCATACAACTAATGATTGGCATAGATGGGAACTATTGGCTACATACCAAAAGGGAAAAGACCAATGAAGTTGTAAATATCCCTTTGCTTCCTAAAGCAAAACAGATTATAGAGAAATATAGGCAAGAAAGTGAAGCTACTGATAAACTACTTCCTGTACTTAGTAATCAAAAGACCAATAAATATCTAAAAGAAATTATTTCAGCTAGTGGAATCCACAAACATATTACATTTCATTCTGCAAGACACACCTTTGCGACAACTGTAACATTACCCAATGGTGTACCTATAGAAACGGTATCGAAGTTATTGGGACATACCAAATTATCTACTACTCAGATTTATGCACGGGTATTGCAAAAGAAAGTAGGAGAAGATATGAGCCTTTTGATTCATCACTATAAGAAAAGGGAGCAAAAGTTGAGCGAAGTAAAACAAAGCTTACCATAACTAATCTTGCACAAGGTTCCTGTCTGGTTTTTGCAGCGTTCGGAAAGATAAGCGTCATGCAAAAATCGGATAGGGTGCAATACTTAATACTAGGTTTAATTACACTTTGTTTTTGTATTCAAAATTTAGTAGCGCAGCGGATAAGATTTGAATAGCAAGAGGGTAACACGCTTCGCGATGTTACTGTTTATTCAAATAATTGATTTTCAGTTATTTACAAAATTATTTAATCTTTTTTGATTAATGAATTTTGCAACAATCTTCTTGGAAAGTACTATAAACATTGGGGGAATTTACAGTAATGAAATTTTATTGATTCAAAATAATTACGGCAAAATACTGATTATAAGACATTTATCTCGTTGTTGTTTTTTATAAGAAAGAGTTTATCATTTAAATTTTGCACTAAAAACATTGCAACCCATTATTAATATTGAAAATATTTACAGTAATGAAAGTAAAAAAACAGCAAAAAAACACATTTTCAGCAATTAGTATAAATCGTATCACGGCTGAACGGTTTCGGGAATATTCCAAGACCGTTGCTAAATCACATACAGAGACTATCGATACCATGATTGATTTCTTTGAAAAAGCTAACATCACTCCAAAAAGTAAATTTATGATGAGCTTCTATAAATTTCAGAAGTATATGGTAGGACGTTTAGATTATATCATTGAACTGCTTCGGGAACATGAACGTAAATATCACAAACCCACCCATGATATGCTAAAAGCTTTGTTCGAGGGTAATACTTGTTTGGAATGTGCAGAACGGAAAGAGCCACTATTCATTGAACCTATGTTTGAAAAACTCACTAGGGAAGAGTGGAATATAAAAGAAGAAACCGTACCTAAAAAGAAGTATGACACCGTGATAAATGAAAGAAATGAGGAGCGAAAAAAAATGTTTGAATTATTAGAAAAAATCACCCTAGTCAAACCTCGGTTTAGTAAAGCATACCATAAACTGGAAATAGATGCAACAGAACTTGCTATTTTTAAAAGGAATCTTAAAGATTATTGATTCTTTGTTTACATACCAATCTTTATTTATCAGCATTATGTGTCGCTGCCGCTAGGGCACATACCAAAACTTATCGAATCGGAGATTCGCCAAGTTTTGGTATGGTTGATAAATGCACTTGACAGCAAGTTCACGTTCTTAATTTTATCAAAAAACCAAGATCTTTTACTGCTTGGTCTTTTGATTCTTCTTCGTTTAAGATTGTATAATTTTTTGTTATTCAATAAGTATCTGATGGACTTCATCTACTTCTTTGCTCACAATACGAAGAAAGTAATTGCCTTTTGCCAAACTAGAAACATCCAATTTACTTTCCTTTGTTTTGTTAGAGTCTAAATCTAGATTCCGTACTTTGTTTCCCGTAAAATTATAAAGTTCCAGTTTAATGTTGGTAGGAAGGTCTTTAGACGTCAGATTTGTATTCTGAGAACGTTCGGACTGTATTTCGGAAACAAAAATATCCGATGATGCAGGATTGGGATATACAGAGTAATAATACCCTCCACTAGTGACATTTATAGCTACTGGTCCGCTCCAATTACTCCATCCACAACTTGTCTTGACCTTAGCTTGTATATTATATGTGCCAGGAGAATGGAATATGATACGTTTTTGGCTATTATTGTTTGATAGACAGGAAAAACTTCCGTTCATTATCGTTGAATTGGGCATATACCTCCACTCTACGTCCAATAAATCACAATGGAACATAGGAGGATAGCCTGCAACAGCTTCTATAGGGGTATTAACAGGTATGGAAGAAGGGACGTTCCCTATGGCAATGTTATTTTCATCTATACCTATTTTTATTAATTTTTGGACAATGTAGGTAGATTGTCCAATTATTTGGGCGCTTATCGTAGCATTTCCTGTGAATGAACCACTCCTATTAAAAACAGTCACTGTCCCGTTGGAGGAAAAAGTCCCAGCATTTGAAGGGCTGACAGACCAATTAATGGTATTAGTATTATTAGGAGTTGGGGATATTGAAAACGTAGCACTTGGACAGAACACATTCTCACCATTTATTTTAAACTCTGCCTTTTGCAAAGCTGCATGGGCATCAAGAAGACCATACCCCATTTCATCATCCCACTTTCCATTTGGACGACCAGTTGTGGTTGAGTAATTATAGCCCCCAACTTTTCGAGCCGTACTCTCAATTATGTCGTTCACTTCTTCTACAGTCAAATTGGAGTTTACGGATAATATCAAAGCGGCAACTCCCGCAACATGAGGTGTGGCAGATGATGTTCCATTGAACCAAGTTGTATAATCAGTATTTGCATAATCTGTAAGAACCAAATTTCCACCGTTATTTGTATGAATAGGTATATTTGGATTATAGCCATTATTGCCTTGTCTGTCAGTGGTAGGTATCAATACACCTGGTGCAACTATATCAAGATCAGTTCCAAAATTACTACCCCATGTATTCTCACCATCGCATGAACTAGGTGACTTTCTCTCACCACATTGGCTTATTGCCCCAACAGCTAGTATCTCTGGATTTGAATTTGCAGGATACGACACATTGCCATCATCATTACCAGTGGCGAATACAACTACACAGCCCAAGCCATTTCTTCCTTGATTAAGCGCATTTGTAATTGCATCATCTATCAATTGGCTTTGTAAGGCATTGGAGCCCCATGAATTGCTTATAACACTGGCACCATTCTGCCAAGCAAAATTCAAACCATTAGCAAGCTCTTGTCTAACATTAATGTCAAGAACTAATCCATTACTAATAGACATTAATGTGCAATCTGGAGCGACCCCGACGATTCCAATTGAATTGTCCGATGCACCAATTATGCCCGCACAGGCCGTTCCATGATCTCCTAAAACCACACTAGGAGCAGTATTTGATTCCGTATCAAAACTAATGGGTGAGATGTTCAATAAATCTGGATGATTTAATTCAACACCATGATCAATAACTGCAACAACTATATCAGGTTGTCCAGTAGAAATACTCCAAGCTTGTGGTGCATTTATATCAATTCCTGATGTACCATTATATTGACCAGTGTTGTTTAAGCCCCATTGGTTTGGGTAATTAGGATTAAGCATAATATCATCAACAAGAATATCTGGTTCTGATGCCGAAAATTTACCAGTTTCAAAGAAGTAATTAGCCATTTGTAAAGCGTTACCCTCTGAATCTTTTGAGCATGCTAGGGTATACCATAAAGGCATGAACTCATTGTGCCCCAAAACTTCAACATTTTTTTTCTTGGCTATTTGGTATAAAATTTCTTTGTCCTTTTCATTCTTTAATTTGACATAAAATAAATGAGATAGACCAACCTCAATATTGTCCTCCGTTTTGAAAAAAGGAGCTTTATAAATTATCCAATCATAATTTTCTAAAGTTCTTTCCCCTTTAATAATTGCCCAATTGCCATATTCGTTAGATTTCCTAGATTTTGAAAATGTTTCCTTTACATTATTTGGAATAATTTTTTCCAAAGCAAACCCATCTTGTCCCAATTTAAACTCTATTTCATTTAATCTTTTTCCCAGTTTTGTTAATATGTATTGGCGTGTATTTATTTTATTTAAGTTGACTTTTTTAGATTTATAATAGTAGTAATCCGAAGTTTGACTTGCTCCAATAATGGACATCATTAAAAATGCTGCAAGGACTAAAGTTTTTTTCATAATAGCCAGTTAATTGTTGGTTTTAGTTTCTTTTATAAATTTTCCTGATATAAGATTATTTGGAAAAGGTGTTTGTGCCAGAGTATAAATGAATTTATCAATAATTAATTCGTTTTCATTTTGAAAACTAAAGTTGACTTTAATAACACTAGTTTCGTTTCCGATTTGCCAAGTTAAATTCATTTCATTTGTATTTATTATTTCTATTGCGACAATTTTCTCTTCAAGCCCTTCAGAGGGAGAAATGACTTCAAAATTATTTGAGCTATCAATAACTAAAACGTAGTTAACTTTTGGATCATGGATATCAGCGTTTAATTGTCTATCGAAAAACACCCCATTCCACACTACTTCGTTGTTAGAATCATCATTAGAACAACCTAAAGAAGTAAAACATAATATTAAAAGCACGAATTTCATTTTTGTAAGATTTTCCATAGGAATAAAGTTAAGAATATTCTTTAAACAGAATAAGTTTATACTTAATAAGATGCTCTTTTCTTAAAAAGGTTGCGTGTTTTTGCAAAAAAACCTGTTTATAGAGGCTAAATTTAGTATTAATACAATTTGTTAAACTTAGAGTATTAAGGAGGTGAATTATTAAGCTTTGATGTATATTTACGGTAACAAAGCGGTAATACATTTTGTTTTAAAATAGTTCTTTTTGCATTTAGTGAACGATTCGGTGAATCGTTTTCAAGTTTGCAGTGTAAATTATTGATATATAGTTTATTGAGGGTGCGAGGAAGTTTCCTGCCACCCCGACAATAAAAAGCCTCAGGAAACTTAGTTTCTTGAGGCTTTTTATTGTTTAATACACTGCCACATTTAATAACTTTCAATAACGATTACTCATGTATGTATTAATTGTTCTCGCTACTTTAATTACGCGATTTCTTATTATAGCTGTAACAGAATCAGTTTTAATTTTTGGCCATGGTTTACCTAAGTAGTACCTCTAGCTCCAATAATTACTTTACCTTTTTATTGGTTCCTTTTGTCAATTACACCTATCATTTTATTCTATCTAGCTTTAGTTCTAAATTTTCTGAATTTTCAAACCAATATTTTTAAGATTTCTATTTTACGATCCATAAAGGCACTTCCAGATCCTGATTAAAGAGCTCCTCGGTAACGCTTCCTACAAGTAAGGAAGAGAAAGTGTTTCTACCTTTGTCTCCAACAATAATTAGATCTACCTGTGAAGTTTCGGCTTTGGATCTTAGTGTTTCTGCGACTCCTTTCTCCCTTCCAGGAATAATTTCAGAAGTTAAGTCACCTTTGTATGCCATCTTTTTTATAAATTTCTCATATTTTCCAATTAAATGACTTTCGATCTTCTTATCCAAATTTTCTTTAGGAATGTAAGGGGAGAATTGTACAGGAACATTGTATACGTGTATGGCTTTTACCATTGCCGTTGTGGCGTTCTGTAAGTTTCCTGCCAAATTAAAAATTTTATTGGAGACACTAGAAAAATCTGTTCCCACCCAGATATTGTTAATATGTGGTTGCACGTTTTTAGGGATAGACAAAATATCGCATTTAAGTAGACGCAATAGTTTTCCACTAACGACACCAGTACCTTTGGACCTGTTTTTATTTCCAATTAAAGCGAGCTGTACTTCATATTTGTTGACAATGTAGTTGATGAGGGATTCAGAATAGGGATCTTCAGAAATAAGTACTTCCCATTCTGTTGATGACCTAAATTTTTCTTCTACTTTTTCATTTAACTCATCCCCAATTATTTCATCCAGATTAATATCCTTTAACTGTTCATCAAATAATTCTGAAATCTCATATTTTTTAATATTATGTACAAAGTACACTTTATCAGCTTTAAGGGTATCCGCAATAAATGATGCATACTCAATTAAGGTGCCATCAATATCTGATAGGTCTAAGGCGACCAAGATGTTTTTTATTTCAGTCATTTTTTGAATTATTTAATTTTTGTTTGCTCATTCATATTTCGCTTTTTTACGATTGTAGAAACTATTTCCTCGTAATTTTCAAGTTCTTTTTGAGATTCCCTCTTTTTTAGTTTCCGCAAGTCTTCCTTTAAACCTTTGTATAGTGAAAAGCACATAATTATTAATATCACGGCAAAGGGCAATCCCGTAACTATTGTGGCCGTTTGTAATGCCTGTAATCCGCCCCCTAATAAGAGAACTGCAGCAACACTACCTTCTGCCAGGGCCCAAAAGATTCTTTGGCCTACAGGCGCATCCAATTTACCTCCGGAAGTTAAATTATCTACAACCAAGGATCCAGAATCGGAGGAGGTTATAAAGAATCCAGCAATTAAAATTACAGCAATAATGTTAAGAATAAATGCGAACGGATAATCTTCTAAAAACACGAACAAGGCTGTGGCAACATTATCATTTACTGCATTTACAATGGTTTCATTTCCTAAAATTGCCTCATGTATCGCTGTGCTTCCAAAGGCTGAAATCCAAAAAAACGTTACAATTGAAGGCACTATTAAAACACCTAAAATAAACTCGCGCACGGTACGCCCTTTAGAAATACGGGCAATAAACATCCCTACAAATGGAGACCAGGCAATCCACCATCCCCAATAGAAAATAGTCCAGGCATTTTGCCAGTTGGAACCTCTGAAACTTTCTGTCCAGGATGCAATTTCAAGAAAATCGGAGAGATAATTCCCTGTATTTTGCAAGAAGGATTTAAAAATAAAGATTGTTGGTCCTAATATCACTACTATCAGAAGAAAGAGCACTGCTACTCTCATATTCCATTCACTCAAAATTCTAACTCCTTTATCTACTCCCAAAACAACTGAAACCGTGGCAACTAGGGTTATTCCAATAATTAATATAATTTGCGTTTGCACTCCGCTATCTACATCAAAGAGGTGATTTAATCCTGCCGCAATTTGTTGTACCCCCATCCCTAAAGATGTGGCCAGACCAAATACAGTGGCAAGTACAGCGAAGATATCAATGGCATCGCCAATTTTCCCATAAATTCTATCTCCTAAAAAAGGATAAAAAACGGACCTAATGGTAAGTGGAAGTCCACGGGAATAGGTAAAATACGCTAGGGATAACCCTACCAATGCATACACTGCCCAGGCATGAAAACCCCAATGCAAAAAGGTGAATTTCATGGCTTCTTTGGCTGCTTCAGCAGTTCCGCCTTCCGCCATTGGTGGACTCAAAAAATGATAAATCGGTTCCGAAATACTCCAAAACAATAATCCTATTCCCATTCCCGCACTAAATAGCATTGCGAACCAAGATATGGTCTTAAATTCAGGTTTGGCACTTTGTCCTCCAATCCTTAAGTGTCCGTATTTACTAAAGGCCAGATAAATCATAAATATTAGAAAAACATTTACACTTAATATAAAAAACCAACCGGCTTGCTTAGCTACAAAATCTTGGATTGCGGTAAAATATTCTTCGGCCTCGTTTTTGAACATCAAGGTCAATGTTATGATAATGATGATGGTTATGGATGATGTAAAAAATACAGGACCATTCACTTGCAATCCAAAAATGGATTTTTTTTCATCACTTCTTATAATTTTCTTAGCCATAAAGCGTGTTGTTTTTTTTGGTAATTCAATTTTTGTGAAAGGTTAGAAACCTTCCTATTTATATCTTAAAAATAGTAGCCAATATTAATATTAAACCTTGCTTCCCATTTGGCATCTGGATTCCCTTTAGCGAAATCGTCCACAAAATTTCCTCCTAACCACGAATGATTGTATCCGGCGGCATAATCAATATAGGTATATACACCTCCGGCAGAGACTAAAACCCCGGTTACATTCATATAGGAATCTGTAAAACCTAATGCTTTTTTCTCCATAAAGCCAAAATCGTTATACAACTGTAAATTGGTTATAGGTCCCCATTCTACGGGTACATTTCTGGAGATTGCTAACGAATACAGATTAAAATTGGAAGCAACTTCATAAGGCGCTCCATAGGCGGCCATCGTAACCACTTCATTAGGTTCTTCAACTGCATTCTCCGGGTTATGGGAAGCAGTAATAAATTGTGTTTTTACATTCCATTTCCCTTTGGTTAATTCGTAATGCACGGCAAAAGCAGTGTGATTTCCAATTTCTTTGGTATCTAGATTATACAGTCCTCCATATTCCAAGGAAACCCCCAAATTACTTGCAGATTCTTTTTCAAAATTGTAGATAAATTTTCCGTTGAATTGATTTACTTCTTTGTTTCTGCCTGTGATATCATAAGAATATCGGTTTGGAGAAGTTTCGGTATTGTTTCCAAATCTCAATTCTTCCGCATTTTTGAAAAATGCAAGTTGATATTCAAATTTTTCTCCTGTATGTATGTATTTTACACCCATATCATGGTCATCTTCCAACCCTACGTAATATGTTAGGTTGAAAAACCAGTTATGAGAGTTGTATTGTTGAATTCCAAAAGGAACCTGAGTTAAACCAATATGAATTTGATTTAATTCATCGAAATTGTATCCTAACCAACCCTGCTTCAAAAAACCACCACCAAAACCTTCCGAATACAATCTGTATTCGGCATTCAGAAATATTCCTTGATATGCAGCTTCGGCATTTACCCTGAACATATCATAGCCAAAATCTCCCCCACGTTTTTTCTGACCTTCTTTCCAGGAAGATAAATTATAGTTGAAACGCAAGGCTCCTCCAATTTTGAGTTCCGGTTTTTCTTGTGCCATTATAGGAAATGCCAATAGCAAGGCTAATATTGCACAGCAATAAGATTTATTGAATTGTAAATACGTAATTTTTTCTATCATAAAGTGATTTAAAAAGATGGAAATAGTAGAGACTTAAGCTCTACGAATAAATGCAACTTTTTATGGTATGATGACGTAGTAATTTTTACAGAAGAAAGAAGAGGATTAACCGATCCTCTCCTAAAATGGAGGTTTATGTATATTGTGCTCCATGAAAAATTACAAAATGAGTCAAATAACTCTTGTGTAAAGATAGGGAATTTAAGTTCCGTGCTGTAAAGGATAAATAATGGAGGCCATCAGCAAGTGACAAGTGCACCATACGAAGGGAACTGAATAAGAAACCTGATACGGATAGAGGGGGAGTTAGGGTGCTAATCGCCGCGAAAAAGTGTATGATAAATCCATTATTAAGAGCTGGTACAATCCTAATTAAAAATAGAACTTCTATACAAAAGAAAACGATATCACTAAAAGGTTAATCAGGGAAAAACAAATAAAAATATTAAACAGAAAATAGGCAATTATCCCAAAGTTCCTCCATAAGGTATCGAAAGGATACGACGAATATTATTTTCACGGCCGCCTGAGCGCAGCAGGCACAATTATCCAATAAAAGACGATGGGATAAGTTTTGTTAGATACTTCATAATGCTTTGGAAGAGATACTCTTAGTTGTTTCTTCTCTTTTACTATTTTTGATTGGAGGCTGACTTTAATTTCAATTTTAACAGTAATATCTTGAGAGTAACCAATTCCTGATTTTAAAATTCAAAGAAGGACAAAAAATAAATTACAGTTTCTTCTTTTGGGAATTTTCAAGTTGTTACCAAGGTGTTTGTGTTTGGCAAAGCACTTAATTTAACAAATAATACCCGAATGGAATCTGGATGCCTTGAGATTTGGAAGTAGATAAGTACTAGGTAATTAATTAGTCACGGTGCTTTAGGGTGTTTAATTTCAGAAACATTGAAATGAGCTATACCATCAATGAAGTTGAATTGTTTTTGGGAATCAAATAATCATTCAGGTTAAATAAGGGTAAGTTTTTAAGGTAAAGTTTTCAAGGCTTCAATAATTTCATCAGGCTCTGAACGCGTTCTATAGTCAACATTAACATAACGCCATGAAACTACTCCGTTCCGTCCTACTATAAAGGTGGCTGGAATTGGTAATACATTAGCGTTACCATTATTTATTTTATCTAAGTCAAGTTTGCGACCTACACGCATGTGTTCCGCCAAAAACTCTGGCACTTCCCATGCAACACCATATTGTAAAGCAACTTTTGCGTCTTGGTCAGACAAGACAATAAAGTCCATCTTACTAATTTCATCTTTTGTCAATGATCCATCTGGAACTTGTGGGCTTATGGCAACCAGTGTAGCACCTAATGCATAAATATCATCTAGTCTAGCTTGCAAGGCTCTTAGCTGTAAGTTACAGTAAGGGCACCAATTACCTCTGTAAAAAGTAATAACAACAGGACCTTTCGCTAATAAAGCAGGTAATGATATAAATTTCCCTTGAGGATTTGGCAGCTCAAAACTAGGAGCTTTCTGTCCAATTTTAATGGCATTTTTTCCTTGTTCAAAGGCTTTTTCTTGTTTAATAATAGCATCAACACCACGCATAAACTCAGGATTAGCTTGTCGCCCAGATTCAATTTTGGCATCAGTAAGTTCTTTTAATTTTTTCATTGAATTGTATTAGTTATATATCCGTTTTTAGCTTAAAATTCTTTGTCGTTTGCCCTGCTAAATTTCAACGCCTCACTTCTAATAGCTACAATGTGTTTGTAAAAGGCTTGTTGCGTGTTTAATAAGCTAATTTAGCAAATAAAAACCGAAAAGAAAATGCGTAATTCCCTACGCTTCGGGGTTCTTAAGTAGGCTTGTCCCTGCCATAAATTTTAGGCAGGGTTGCTAGTATTTTTTATTATTTAAATTTATCAATTACTTTCTTTATTAACTCTGATATTCTATTGATGTCTTTTTTTATTGAATTCTTTTCAAATAAACTGACTTTATTTCTTTTGGTTTTAGCCCAGTTTTCTTTCAATGTAGCTATGTCTGAATTAATAGAATCTTTCTCGAATTGACTTACCTTTCCTTTAAATTCACTTATTAGCTGTGATACCTGAATATTAATTTTTTCAGATTGAGGTTGTTTATTCCAAGTATCTTTAATTTCTTGCCAAATATTTTTCTGTTCCCTATTCCACATGTTATTATATTTTATTCGTTATACAATCCAATAGAATTTTTTTAATTCTTTTCATTTTTACTGCAATATGATTTTCTGTTAACCCTGTTATTTCAGCAATTTCTTTATATTTCAATTCTTCTAAATAAAGGATAATGATTGATTTATCTTCATTGTTTAGTTTTGAGATACAAGAAGTCAAAGCATTATACTTTTCTTGCTGATTATTTTCAATTGGAATTTCTACAGGCATGAATTGAATAGATTCTAGTTGAAACGTCTTGTTGTAAATTTTATCTGATTTTTGTTTTGAACGAAGACAGACATTTAGTGTAATTCTATAAATCCAAGTGTCAACTGTTGAATTGCCATTAAAAGTTGGAAGAGATTTCCATATTGAAAAAATTACTTCTTGGAAGAGGTCTTGAGGTTCTAAAGGGGAAACTGCGTAAATTTTACAAATTCTATAAATTTTTTCTTTATTATTCTCAAGTAGCTGTTCAAATGTTTCTGTCATTGGTTTTTTATCTTTCATTATTACGCTCTACTTGTTTAGTGACAAGAATTTTCTAAATATGACAGATTTTTGAAATTATTTATGAATTTGTTTAAATTACTAGTAGCATGTTTGTATAAGGCTTGTTGCGTGTTATATAAATTAATTTAGCCAATAAAAACTGAAAAGTAAATTTGTAATCCCCGACACTTCGGGGTTCTAAAGTAGACTATAACTAGGGTTTAGTTATACACCTTATGAAAAAAGTTTTTACTTTATAGCAATGACAGCACTTGAAGGCCCGGTCAATGGTATTATGGATGTTTGTGTAAAACCGCATTCTCTTGCCCAACCATTAAAATCTGCCGCAGAAAAGTCGAACCCTTCGGAGGTTTCTATATTCATATTTAATGACATCATTAGACCAAAGGCATTTTCACTTCTATTATCATCTATAATATTTTCAATAACAACCAATGCACCGCCTTGTGGTAACGCTTTATATGCTTTTTTGATGAGTGCTTTTTTTTCTTTTGTTCCCCAATCATGCAAGACATTTCCCATGGTAATAACATCAGCTTTAGGAAGGTCTTCGGTTAAAAAATCACCCGATTGGACAGTTACCCGATCACTTAATCCCATCCTATTAATATTTTCTCTGGCAACCGGTTCTACCGGTGGTAGGTCAAATGTAATACAGCGCATATGTTTATTATTTATAGCTACTTGTGCGGCAAGATATCCGCCTGCACCTCCTGCATCACAAAGTGTATGGTAATCTTTAAAATCGAACACTTTAGAAAGCATCTGAAAATTAGCTATTTGGATACCGCCCATCGCGCTTAAAAATTCTCTTAACCTTGACTGATCTGCATATATCGCTTCAAAAATGGGTGCGTTACCTGTTTTGGTTTCATTCTGTGGTTTTCCTGTTTTTAAACCTTCCTCTAGGTTATTCCAGAAAGGATACAAACGATTATTTGCCATTTCTAGCATTCCTCCAATGTAACTTGGTTTGTTCTTATCAAGAAATAGATCGGCATCTTCGGCATTATTATAGACAGCAGTTTCCTTGATGCCAGTTCTTTTCAAAAAGCCTAAAGCAACCAATGTATCAAGGAAGTCATAAAGACCGCGAGTGTGTAGTCCTAATTTTTCTTTAATAGATTGCCCTGTTAAACCGGCCTTTGCCAGATGGGTGAATAATCCTAGGTTTACTGCGGTTAACATTGTTTTAGATGCGAAAAACCCCATGCCAATTTGCATTATTTTGGAAGGGTCTACTAGTGCTGTTGTTTTCATAATTGTATTGTTTTAGATGAATATTAAAGAACATTCATTTAAAATACAAAATCGTTGATCTACATCAAGACTATTCTGAAATTTTGAACTTTCTTAAACGGCAGAGTGCCTCTGGGGTGATTTGGAGAAATGAAGCAATTTGTTTTTGTGAAATCCTTTGTTGGATTTTGGGATATTTTTCAAGTAAAACTTTATAGCGGGTTCTAGCAGATTCAGATAATTCAGATAGTTTTAATACTGAAGCCGTCGTTGCTTTTGAACGTAATTTATTGGTGTATTCTCTAAAGCACTGAGATCTCTCTAATAAATCGAAATGGTTCTTCGCTGTAATTGTTAGCAGCGTTGTGCTTTCAAGAAATTGTGTATTAATTAGGGTCGGCGTTTGGTTTACAAAACTACTAACATCACCAAGCCACCAATTTTCAAAACCAAACCCAGTATTAACTTCTTTTCCTTCGGTAGAAAGCATATAATTTCTATAGCAACCTTCAATAACGAAACCGGCACGAGTGCAAGTGTAGCCTTGCATTAAAAAATGTTCTTTTTTTTCAAAAATCTTTGGCGTAAAATAAGCCTCTATAATTTGCTTCTCAATGCTGGCGCCTGGAACATTTTGTTTGATATGATCAATTAGCTTATTGTACATTAGTTGATACTCTAGGATATTTTTTGTTCTCGCTAAGGTGTTCGTATACCGTGGGTTACGTTGGATAGAGCTAAGTTAATAAAAAAATAAACATGAGGGAAATTCGTGGGATTTTCCGAGTAGGAAAGAACCAAGCCATTAATTATATACTTCTTAAGTTTGATCCTTATTAAATTGACAGTATAATCAGAAAGAACAAAAAAGAGAGAATTAAGGTTGTTATGTGTATTGAGACTTAATCCTGTATTCAAATTTTTGTGTGATTCTTGGTAAGGTATCCATAAAAATACAATACATCATCCTCTTATCACTTTCCCATCTTGAAGTTCAATGATTCGCCCCGTTTTCTCTGCAAAATCCATATCATGCGTTACAACCAATAATGTTTTGTTGTAATGCTCGGTAAGTTCTTTAAATATATTGAAAACAATGTCAGCGTTTTTACTATCTAAATTACCGGTGGGTTCATCACACATAATAATTAATGGATCGTTGATCATAGACCTCGCTATTGCTACGCGTTGTTTTTCACCTCCTGACAATTGATATGCCATTTTTTTAGCTAACTTTTCAATGCCTAAATCCTTTAATAATTCATACGCATTGTATTCTAGTTCTTCCTCGCTCAATTTGTTTCGTTTAAAACCTGGTAACATAACATTCTTTATGGCGGTAAACTCATTGAGCAAGTAATGGAATTGAAAAACAAAACCAATTTTCTCATTTCTTATCGCCGCAAGTTCCTTATCGGATTTTTCACGAACGCTGATGCCATCTAATAAAAGCTCACCTGTATAATCTGTATCCATGGTAGAAAGAATATAAAGTAGGGTTGATTTTCCGCTTCCTGATCTACCAATAATTGATGCATACTCGCCACTATTAAGTTTAAAGGAAACATCCTTTAGAACATCAATTTTAACCGGGTCGTGGAATGATTTGTAAATTGACCGTGCTTCAATTATAGTTTTTTTTGCCATTTACTTTCCTCTTATAATGTCTACTGGGTCAACCTTACTTGCTTTTTTAGCCGGCATCCAGCCTGCCAAAAATGTGGTTAGCATTGCGAAAATTATAGCAATAATATAGTATTGTAGGCCATAATCAATAGGATAGGTCTCTACCGCTGGGAGTGAAGGTGCGCTAAACGGTATGGCATCAATACCCAGTGACATCAAAAAGCCAATTAAAACGCCTCCAATAGCACCTGCAACACCGATACTAAGCGATATAGAGATAAATATTTTTTTGACATCACTCCCTGCAAATCCGGTAGCTTTTAAGATTGCTATTGTATCCATTTTTTCATAAATCAACATGTTTAAGATATTGTATATTCCAAAACCTGACACAATCAACAAGGTAATTCCAACAGCATATGAGATGATGGAGCGTACACCACTTCCAGTTTCAAACTGGGCGTTGGCCGTTTGAATATCTTCTGCATCAAGTTTAAAAAGTGATTCATAATCAGCCGCCAATTTAGGCGCCATATTTAGGTCTTTCAGTTTTATTTGAATGTCACTTATGTAATTGTTATTCACACCGAGTAATTTCCGTGCGGTAGACAAACTGGCAAAGCTTTGTACCTTGTCTATTTCTGAAATCCCGGATTGGTAAATACCAATCACTTTTAAGGAAAACTGCTCGCCTTCGGTAGAGGTAACGGTTATCATATCACCTAATTTAGCATTGATAACGTCGGCCACTCCTTGTCCAAGGATGATACTATTTGTAATAATTTCTAGCTCTTGGTAGCTTCCCGCTATGACATAGTCGCCAAATGCAAAAAGCTTAGCCTCTTGATCTACTTCTATCCCGTTAATAATTCCGTTTAGATCAACATTCCCAAGGTTGTAAAAAACTTGAGTAGCTATTTTGGAAGCTGTACCGGCGACATGTTCATCTGTTTTTAACTTACTTATTATTTGTTGAGCGTTGTATATCTCCTTCCGTGTATTAACGGGTTTTACGGAACTTATAAAATGGTGGTAACCGATGAATTCATCACTTAGATCTATAGGTTGTAGTTTAGAAGGCTTGATGTCATTGTACAGCCGAATATGCGGAGTTCGATTTAAAACGATACCATCTAACAACTGGTTTAAACCTTCCATAAACCCAAGAAGAGTTACAAAAAGTGCAATACTAAACGTAACACCAATGGCGGCTACCAGAGTTTGCCTCCATCTAGCAAGCATCAGTGCAATAGCAATTTCTGTTAGGTGTTTTGTTTTCATTTTTGCGGCAATTCTAGTAAGGTGGTTTTATCGATACCGCTTTTGATTTCAACAAGATCATAATCCATTAGGCCAACTTCTACTTTTTGAAGTTTACCTCCTTCCAAAATCACAGAAGAATCAGAAACCAAATAGTTTCTAGGTATGGTTAAGGCCTCTTGTTTTGTGTTGATTATAATATTTGCTTCTACCGTTAAATTAGGGTAGAGTTCATTTGGATTTTTGATAAAAATGGCTTCTGCTTTAAATGAGCGAGTTCTACTATTCATCATAGGGTAAATGGTTGTGATTTCTCCTTCAAAAACCTGAGACTCATAGCTATCCATTCGGATGATTACCCGTTGCCCCTTTTTAACTTTTACAATATCAAGTTCGTCAATACTTAACTCTATAATGAATTCTTTTGTTCCAAGGATCACAACGGGCTCTTGCGTATTACTTAATTCCCCTTCTTCATTATTAATCTGATATACCACACCATCTATCTCGCTTTTAACAACAAAATCATCTTCCATTAATAAGGCGATTTCCAAATTGTTTTTACTTTGATCTGATGCCAATTTAAGTTGGCGCTTAAGATCTTCATAGTTCGTTTTAGCTCTAGATAATTCAATGGTTGAATTTTGATAAATCAATTCTTTTCTTTCAAATTCAACCTTACTTCCAATGTTTTGATTCCAAATATTTTTTTGCCTTTGGTATTGTATGGAATCATTGATTAGATTTTTTTTAGCAAGTTCAATAGCTTTCTTAGCATCGAGAAGTTTGTTGGTATTTTTCTTATAGTCAGCAGAAGCAGAAGCAAGCCTAGCATTTTCGGTAGACAACTTTAAATTGCTATTGTCTAATTGAAAAATAGGATCTCCTTTTTTAACCACAGCTCCTTCTGTTACATATATTTTTTTAACAATACCATTGGTCTTGCCAAAAGCCTCATATTGGTTTTTACTTTTTATAAATCCTGATGCATAAACACTTTCGGTAATATTTTTAACTTCTGGGGTAATCAATTCAATTTTGTCAGTGCAGGATGTTATCATCATTGAAATTAATACTGAAAAGAGAAAAAGTACTTTATGGTTCATGTAACTTAGCATTTATTTTCGTTCGTTTAGAGTTCTAATAGTTAATCTTTTCTATATGTCTTGTCCTGAAATATGGCTACAGGTACAAATTGATTTACGCTGTTAATTGATATATCAATAAGTTATTTTAATATACGTCAAAGAAATCATTTTATCCTCAGTAAATTCTTTAATCATAGTTGCATTTCCGTAATTGTCGTAAATATATTTATAATTGATTTGTGTTGGTTGTTGGTTTTGGTTATAATTAATCTGCTTAATTAAGTTTCCTTCTTCATCATAGTCATATGTCACAGAACTTGTTATTTTATTTTCAGAATCTATAGACTCTCCTTTTATCTCAAGCCCTTTTTTATTGTAGTAAGTTTTAAAATAATCATTAGAACCATATTCGTTATTAATAGAATATTGTCTGTAAGTCCTGTCTTTGTAATTGTAAACATTTTTAAGAATTTCGCTCTTTTCGTCTTCTGTACTAACATTAAAAATACTTCTAATTTCAACGGGGTTGCTCCTAGAATCATATTTGTAAGTTTTATAAAATTTTAAGGTATCATTCTCAAAATCTTTATACTCAATTATAGTGCCTCTAGAATCATATTTATATTCTGTCCTATCTATTCTACCATTTATTTCAGATACCAAACTAATTAATAAATTATCTGCGTAATTAAAATTAGTGACATTCAAACCATTATAATACTCATCAATTTTCTTTGAAATTTTATTTTCATCATTTAAAATAATCGTGCTTTGTGTTTTTAACTCTTTTATTTCACTTGTCCCTTCTCCATTTATTTTAAAGCGTGAAGATGTAATTTCTAGCATTTTCACTTTCCCTTTTAACCCTTTTCCAGTATTCATTTCATTAACTTGTATTTTAAGAGGGCTACAAGACAATAAAAAAAAGATAGGAATAAAATAAATTTTTTTCATATGAATGTTATTAAATTCTAAGATACTTATGTAAATTACACCAACGTGTTTCTTTAGTTTGTAGTAAATAAAAACCGAATAGAAACTCCGCAATCCCCCATGCTTCGGGGTTCTAAAGTAGACTACAACTAGGGTTTAGTTATACACCTTATGAATTTTTTTTTTACTTTATAACAAGTACAGTACTTGCAGGCATTCTAAAAAAAAAGAATTATTCACTCACTTTAAAAAACAAACGGCCTTAAAAGGCGGTTATGTAAGTGCTTGCTTTAGTAATTAAGGACTTGTGCAACGGTTATCATTGTTATACCCAGTTATTTATTCTTAAGTGCCGGAATTATTCGGTCTTGCAAAACGCGCCAAGACGACTTTTCAGGCTCATCATTAATATTCCAGCCATTAAAGACGATTATTAAATTGTATTCAGGTGCCATCATCAAATACTGTCCACCATATCCATTTCCTGCATAAATTCTCGTTTTGCCATTATTAGAATATTCAGGAATCCACCATTGATATCCATATCCCATATTAGGTCGCCAGTCAGGTTTTACGTCTTTTATTTGAGGGCTCGTGGATGTTGTAACCCAACTTTTAGAAACTATTTGATTGTCATTCCATTTTCCATTGTTCAAAAGCAAGGAACCAATTTTAGCCAAGTCTTCTGCCTTAAGATATAGACCTCCTTCTGTATCAATTTCTCCATGAGGCGTTTCTTTCCAATAGTAATCTGTAATGCCGAGTGGCTCAAATAATTTTTCTTCTGCCCAATCGTCAATTCGTTTGCCTGTAATGGTTTTAACGATTTTACCTAGTAGTACTGTTCCTCCACCATTATACACGAATTTTGTTCCTGGTAGTGTATCCATAGGTTTGCTTAATACATATTCTATCCAATTGTCACTTGATTCCAATAAAAAACAGTCATTTGTATTGTCATTATGATCAGTCTCTTCATTCCATTGTAATCCACTTCTCATAGTCAATAAATCTTCAATGGATATATTTTGTTTTCGTTTATCTAAAAAGTCAGTATCATAGCCAGTCAATAAAGGCATTGCTTTGTTTCTAATATTATAATCCTCATTCAAATCTAAAGCAATACCTAAAAGGATTGAGGTGATACTTTTGGTTACCGATTGAAGGGTGTGCAATTCACTTTTCTTGTAGTAAGGATGCCAATCCGTATTATTGAAATTGAATTGATGATTGGTTGTGTCATATTTTTGAACAATGGTTTCATAGTCCTGTTCATATTTATAATCTGCCAATACCTCATCATTTTGTATGATCATAAAACGGTCAATTAATCCATAATCGCCATTATTTATTTCCGAATTAATAGAATCAATTACAGCGGAAATTACATTTTGAGAAGTTTCTATGGGTACTCCTTTTAAAGACTCCTTACTCTTGTTTTTTGTGTTACAGCCAATAAACACTATTATAAACAAAATTGGAAATGATAGGGATTGGATTTTATTTATAGTTGTTCTCATTATTTTTGTTTTATAATTGGGTATACCGCAGGGCTAAATGGATTTTCCCGACGTTTCGGTACTGGAATTTTTTAGAGCTGTGTATCTAAGATACGTAAAAACAAAAAAAGACAATTAGCTCTTGATCAAATTAAATTTTAGCACTTACGACAAAGAAGTTTGGGTAAAAGGCAACAGGAGAAGAAGTTTAGTAACCAACAAAAAAGGAAAGCCTACAAAGTGACCGAGTTTATTGTAACTTATAATCATTCAGATGCCGATGCCGTGTCTATTTTTGAATTGATCACACTTAGGAAGCGGAGCAAGTACTATAAAAAGTAAAAAAGATAGTTTAAAGTAAAAAAGAAAGTATTACTACTCTTTAAAGCACTGTACTAGGACTTTTCATAGGAGGCCTTGTTAGGCATAGTTTTTAATTTTCAATCCAACTGTAGAATTTAATATTATTCCAACTATATATTGAAATAGTAACTCCAGAATTTTCTTCAATATTTTGAGAAGAATAATCGTTCAGTAGATTAGCTAAATTGTTAAATTCTTCGAAATTTGAATATTTATAGTATTTAGAAGGGTGATTGACCCAATTTCCATTGGTCGTTTCAGGATATGGGATTCTTCCATCTCCTTCAAATTCGAATTCTATGAAATCAGGGATTTGCTCTATAATTTCTGAAAAATCAGAATAAATGTCAGTATTATTTGTGTTAGTTCCGCACACATAGGCAAATGAATTTTCAGGAATTCTAAAAGTTTTATCGTACAATGAACTTGTGAAATTATTTTCGATAAGCGTTATTGAAATTTTATCTTGATTAATTTTTAGTGAATATTTGTCAATTGTATTTCCATTTATAAAAGTTATCTCATTTATGTTTAGAGGTAAATCAATATAAGAAATAGCAGGCCCAAATGCCGTTAAACAAATTCCTGGTTCAATTATTTCATCAAACCTTATAATTAGTTCACTGCCCTTAGTAAATTCTGTTGTAGATAAACTATAATTTACACAAGGGAAAATTTCAGAACTCATTAATTTTAGTTTTAATGAAGGTTTTTGTAATTCATTAGTATTATATATTTCTTCAGGCATAAAATTTATTTCAGTTTCAATTAAGTTTCCCGTAATAAATTCAGAATATTCTGATTCATTTCTCACTTCATCATTTGTATTACAACTGAAAGTAATGATTGATAGGATTAATAGTATAAGTTTTTTCATTAGTGTTCTTTTTAGGATAGATGACTAAACTCCAAAATGGTTGCCTCAAATTATGCCCATCTTGTTTATATACGTAACTTAATTCCATATATCTTGGCATATAGCAAGGTATCGATGTTTTATAAATTATCAAACGCCTTTTTTGATTTTTAGAAAAATAAAGGGGAGGTAGTTTTTCGCTCATCCCAACGAAAAAAGCCTAAAGAAACGAATATTCTTTAGGCTTTTTATGTTTTAACTATCCGCTAGATTTAATCGCTTTCAATAATGGCTTCAATGGTTTTTGCCATTTTAAAATCTTTGTCGGTTATACCATCTGCATCGTGGGTGTTTAAACGAATGGTAAGCGTATTGTAGACATTACTCCAATCTGGGTGGTGGTTTTGTAACTCACACTCAAAAGCAATACGTGTCATAATACAAAAGGTTTCTTTAAAATTCTTAAATTCAAAAGTTGTTTCTATGGCGCCATCTACATAGTCCCATCCTTCTAATTTTTTTAATTCACTTGTTATTTCTTCTAAAGTATATTTTTTCATTGTATAAATTTTTAGTGCCTTATAAAGGTACTTGTTTTTTTGTAGAAATTATAGGAGGTAAATGGTATTAGACTACCCAAAAATATGATGGTCTATGGTATCTTGGTAGGTGGTGCGTAAGTGTTTTGGTAGTTTGTTACTCTTGGGTAATACTGCCAAATAACGGTCTTCATTGGAGGTATACACCCGTTTGTAGATAGGGTTGTATAACCCTATTTTTTTAATGATATCTTTAACAAAATCTTCATGATGAACCAAATCGTTACTACCTAAATGAAAAATACCAGTTTTGTTTTGGTTGATGATATAGTGTATTTGTTGGGTAAGTTTTTCTATATGGGTTACATTAAAAATTAAATTGGGAAAAACTTCAATGGGTTCTTTAGCGTTTAGCAAGGTTTTAATCTCTTTAATTCTTGGGGAATTATTTCCAAAAACCATAGGTAAGCGCACTATTATAGCTTTGCTTTTAGGCAAACGAAGCAACATGTTTTCGATCTTAATTTTTAAGCGGCCATAAATACTTAATGATAATGTTTTGTCTAGTTCATAGGATGGATATTTGCTATAGGCATCAAAAACATTGGCCGACGATAAATAGAGCAATTTGCAATTATAGGTAGAAATGAATTCTACGATGTGCTGATGTGCCAGCACTTGAGCCGCAAAATTACCACGGATGGCTGAAATGATATAATCTGGTTTAATACGGTCTAAAAGTTCATATATATCTGTCTGTTCCACATCGTATTTAAAAAATTGTCCATTGCCTTTAAACTCTTTTTCATTGAAACAGTAAGTGCCGTAGGTGTCGTAATAGGCGCATAGCTCTTTGTATATGGCATTGCCAATAAAACCACTAGCGCCTAGTATTAAAATTTTATTCTTTCTATCTCCATCCATTGCATCACAACACTTAGTACGGTGTTTGTATTAGCGTATTACCCTTTGTAAAACGGTAATTTAACCACAGTTGCCGCAACTGCTTTTTTTCTAATTTGTATGTGTATTTCTGTGCCAATACTAGACAACACCGTTGGTACATAACCAAGGCCAATTCCTTTGTTTAATGATGGGGACATTGTTCCTGAAGTTACCACCCCAATCTTTTTACCTTGGGTGTCTACAATGTCGTAATCCTGTCTTGGAATTCCTCTTTCCGTAAGTTCAAAAGCTATTAACTTGCGTTCTGGTCCGTGTGCTTTTTCTTTTGCTAGAGCTTCACTATTTACAAAGTCTTTTGTAAATTTTGTAATCCATCCTAAACCAGCTTCAAAGGGAGATGTGGTATCATTAATGTCGTTTCCGTACAAACAATAACCCATTTCTAAACGTAACGTATCTCTTGCTGCTAGGCCTATGGGCGCAATTCCGTAACTGGCACCTGCCTCAAAAATTTTGTCCCAGATCTGTTTTGCCTCTTCATTTTTGCAATAAATTTCAAAGCCGCCTGAGCCCGTATAACCCGTGGCAGAAATGATAACATTTTCTACTCCTGCAAAATCTGCAACTTTAAATGTGTAAAATTTAATGGCCGCTAAATCAACCGAGGTTAAAGACTGCATGGCCTCTATGGCTTTTGGACCTTGAATGGCCAATAGGGAATACCCTTCAGAAATATTACGCATTTCTGCACCTATGGCTTCATTGTAGGTAGAAATATGATTCCAGTCTTTGTCAATATTAGAGGCATTAACAACCAATAGGTATTGCTCCTCCTTTATACGATATATAATAAGGTCGTCTACAATACCACCATCTTCATTTGGTAAATAGCTGTATTGTGCCTTGTTTATTTCTAATTTCGAGGCATCGTTAGAGCTTACTTTTTGTATTAAATCGATTGCTTTGGGTCCGCTAATTAAAAACTCTCCCATGTGAGAGACATCAAAAACACCAACGCCCTTGCGTACAGTTTCATGTTCAATATTTACACCCGCATAAGAGACAGGCATGTTATAACCAGCAAAAGGAACCATTTTTGCTTGAAGCGCTTCATGTGTTTTTGTAAGGGCAGTATCTTTCATTTGTAAGTTATTTTTTGAAGCACAAATTTATTGAAAATAAGTGGACAATAATATTCTAGATATAATCTTTTTAAGGGAATGATGCTTTCTTATCCTTACCTTAAAAGGTACTCCTTTAATTCTTGGTAGGTAGAAATTTTAATGGATTTCTTTTCTTTATCCATAACCTTTTCTATTTGTGCAGGAATCCCTAATTTTTGGTTTATAGTTTCTTCAACCACATCTAAAAACTTAACGGGATGTGCAGTCTCAAGAAATATTCCGTACGTATCTGGATGCTTCTCTTGGTATTTTTTTAATCCTAAATAGCCAACTGCTCCATGGGGATCCGCAACATAGTTGTGCTCTTTATGCAATTTTTTCATCGCAACTTTTGTTTCTTCGTCTGTAAAGGAATACGAAGAGACATTTTTGCGAATGCTTTCTAAGTTGTTCTTATAAATATGCTGAATTCTAATAAAATTACTAGGGTCACCTACATCCATCGCATTAGATATAGTAGCCGTAGAGGGCTTAGGTTTGTAGTTGCCCGTTTCCATAAAATGGGGAACCACATCGTTAACATTGGTAGCAGCGATAAAGTGATGTACAGGCATCCCTAACTGTTGCGCCATAATACCGGCACAAATGTTACCAAAATTACCACTAGGAATAGAGAAAATTATTTCTTTTCCTTTGGCAATACTCTGCTTGTATGCAAATAAAAAATAAAACAACTGTGGTAGCCAACGCGCCACATTGATAGAATTGGCAGATGTTAATTGCATATTTTTTAGCAAATCACTATCCAAAAAGGCTTTTTTTACCATAGCCTGACAATCATCAAAAGTGCCATTAACTTCAAGAGCTGTTATATTTTTACCAAGCGTGGTAAGCTGTTTTTCTTGAATGTCGCTCACCTTTCCACTAGGATATAGTATCACAACATTTACACCTTTTACACCTAAAAATCCATTGGCCACAGCTCCTCCAGTATCTCCAGAAGTTGCTACTAATACTGTGACTTCAGAATTGTTTCCCTGAGAAAAGTAACCCAAGCATTGTGCCATAAAGCGTGCGCCTACATCTTTAAATGCCATTGTTGGCCCGTGAAACAACTCTAAGGTGGCTACGTTTTCTTCAATAGGAACCACTGGGAAGTCAAAATCGAGTACGGCGGCTATGATATCTTTTAATTTGCTTGCGGGGATGTCATCGCCTACAAATTGTTTTATGGCGGTATACGCAATTTCATGATTGCTCAAGGAATCTATAATCGAAAAAAATTCATGCGTCAGTGGGGTAATACTTTCTGGGAAATACAATCCTTTGTCTGGAGCAATACCTTTAATTACAGCATCTTTAAAAGATACACTTGGAGCTTTTTTGTTTAAACTATAATAATTCATTGCTAGTTATGTTGTTTTTATCGTGTTCACTATTCCAAATCTTCCAAGCTTCTTCGGCCTGGTATTCTAACATATGCTGCCCATTACATATACCAGTACCTTGGGTTTCACCAGCACTTAAAAAAGCTGTTTTTTCTGGATTGTAAATCAGGTCAAAAAGTAAATGTTTCTCGGTTAGAAACTGATAGGGAATGGCTGGTTTGTTTTGTATGTCTGGATATGTTCCTAAGGGTGTAGTGTTTACAATTACGCTATGTGCTTCCATTAGTTGCTTGTCTAATTGTACATAGCTAATTTGATTTTCCTTAGGAGTCCTAGAAACATAAGTGCACTGTATGCCTTTTTCTTCTAAAACATATTTGACCGCTTTTGATGCACCACCAGTTCCTAAAATAAGGGCTTTGGTGTGGTGTTTTTTTAAATGTGGCTCTATCGATTTCTGAAAACCATAGGCATCTGTATTGTAGCCTATGCGTCCATTTTCTGTAAAATGGATGGTGTTTACGGCGCCAATTTTTTCTGCTTTTGGATCTAATTTATCCAAATAGGGGATAACACTTTCCTTGTATGGAATGGTAACATTACAACCTTTAATGTTGTCACTGTCTTTTAGAAGGATTTTGAATTCTTCTATAGCTTGAAAATCGAAATTCTCATAAGAATGACTATCCAACCCTAATTCCTTGAATTTTTGAGTAAAATATCCTTTCGAAAATGAATACGAAATATTTTTCCCTATCAATCCAAATCTAAGATGTTGCTTTTCTATTTTTTCCATACCAATCTAGTCCTAATAAAATACTTATTCCAATAATAACAAAGAAAACGGCCCACCAAGTTTCAGAAATTCCAAAATCAGGAAAATAACGAGAATAATTTTTAATAATCTCATTTCCATTAGAATCCGTTAAAATAGTGCCAAGATCATCTGTTTTATAAACCGTTTTCTTCCATGGCCAAACAACACCTAAGGACCCGGTAATAAAACCTAAAAGAACAGCAGTAGTTATGTGTTTGTAGTGCTTTAATACATAGCTAATGATATGAGAAAGGGTCACTAACCCGGTTGCGGAGCCTAACGTAAATACCCCTAATATTTTTAAAGCACTGATGCGTTCTACATTTTTTGTAAAGCTAAAATCTCCCTTGATAATTTCTAAAAAAGTATCGTATAAGGCATTTACTGAATCCACCAATAGGAGCACGTAATTGCCGAGTAATATTAAAATAAAAGAGCCGGATAAGCCGGGTAGGGTCATGCCCGAAACACTTATGATACCACAGAAAAAAATAAAAATGAGATTGTCATTTTCTTTGGCTGGGCTAAGGAAACTTATGGATATGCCCACAGTTAACCCAATAAGAGCAGCAAATATTGTTCTCTTTTTCCAATGGTCAAAATCTTTCCCAATATAATAGATAGAACCTAATATCATTCCAAAAAAAGCCGACCACACATAGAGTTCTTTGTGCACCAAAAAATAATCGAGTACCTTGGATACACTAAAATAGCTTACCAACATTCCAAAGATTAAGAGAAATAAAAAAGACCCGTTAATATAAGCATAGAAGCTTTTAAATCTTCCGTTTACGAACAATTTAAAGGCCTTATAGTTTACTTTTTGTAAGGAGTAAATAAATTCTTCATAGAAACCGCCAACAAATGCAACAATGCCACCGGATACCCCGGGGACTTTATTGGCTGCACCCATACAAAGTCCTTTTATAACAAGGAAGATCTTGTCGATAAATGTTCTTGTACGTGCCATTGTTATTTTCTTATTTTTTGGAAGCTACTTTTTCTAAGATAAAAATAAGCGAAAACCCTACTAAGGCTAAAACTAGTGCAGCTATTAATTGATTATCTCCCGCAAAGGAAAATGGGGAAACATTTTGTTCAGAAACCGTTATTATTTTCTCTCCAAAAGTTTTGGTTTCCAAAACAGTTTTCCAAGGCCATATTTTTGCTAAGGAGCCAATAATAAACCCTGTTAGTACGGCTAAGGTTAGGTTTTTTTGGTGATGAAACATCCACTTTAAAACCCGGGCAAAACTCAGTAAGCCAAATATAGCGCCAGCTCCAACAATTGCAATTGTTTTTAGATCATATTCGTGTACCGCATCTAAAATAGTTTTGTACGACCCAAGTAATACCAGTATAAAGGCGCCAGAAATACCGGGTAAAATCATTGCACATATGGCTAAAGCTCCTGATAAGAACAAATAAGGAAGGCTTGTCATATTTTCACTAGGTGGTAATGTAGTAATGTAATAAGCAACTGCAGCACCTAAAATTAAGCCTATTACAGCAGCTATATTCCATTTTTCAATAGATTTAGCAACAATGATAATACTGGCCACTACTAGTCCAAAAAAGAAGGACCAAACCAATATAGGTTTGTTTTCTAATAGCCAACTAATGCCTTTTGCCAAAGACAATACACTAATGGCTATACCCAAAAAAAGAGCCGCTAAAAAATTTCCATTTAATTTCTTCCACATTGCCTTTAAACCCTCTGTTTTAAGAGTTTTAAAAAGTGAAAAATTGACATTGTTTATGGTTTCTATTAGCTCTTCATAAATTCCAGAAATAAAGGCAATTGTGCCACCAGAAACACCTGGAACAACGTCTGCCGCCCCCATCGCTAATCCTTTTAATGTAATATAAAAATACTGTAGTAAGTTACGCTCTCCCATGATTTATTTAAAAAAAGTAAAAATATGTATTTATTTGGAAGTGCTGTTGAATTCTTCAATAATGTTGTTAATCCAAGCATTATTTTTAAACTGTGGAAACTCCATCTTAAAAGTACCCAATTTTTTTGTGCTGTATTGCAATGCTTGAACCAAATATTCTTTCGCTTTTATAGTTTGATCTAAAATTAAATGGGATCCGGCAATCTTATATAAGATATCTGCATTTTTAGGATAGAACTCTAAGGCTTGTTGTAGTATTTGCAGGGCTGAACGGGAATCTCCCTTTTTAATAACCAAGCTACTCCACATGAGCCAAGTTTTTAATTCGCAGTCTCCCAAGTCTATCATTTTTTGATATGCCACTTCAGCTTCTTCATATTGGTTTAATGCTTCACTGATACGAGCGCTTTTGCTCCAATATACTAAATTCTCATCGTCTATATTGGTGGCCTTTGTAATGTATTCCTTGGCTTTAAGGTAATCTTTTTGTTTAATGTAAAAGTCGGTAATTGCCAACCACCCCTTGTCTAGTAGCGGGTCTTCATGTACGGTTTGGAAAAAATAGAACTTGGCCATTTCTACATTTCCTAATTTCTCATAACATTTGCCAATTCTTAAATAGGCAAAAGCAGAAGGGTCTTCAATTTCTATGGTAATTTCATAATTCTCAATGGCCTCTTCATAACGTTTCAATTTTTCTAATACTTTTCCTTTTTCAAAATAAGCGCCAATAAAAGTGTCTTCAGAGATGATAGCAAAATCAAAAGCAGCTAACGCTTCCTTGAACATTTTTTTAGAAAAATATTGGATGCCTAATTGCTGCCAAGCAACTTCGCAATATGGATTTTTCTCTAGGTATTCGTTGAGGAATAGGATGGCACCGTCAAAATCTTCTAAATATTCAAAACAGTAGATTATGTTGAACAGCGACGCATAATCGTATTCATCAAACAAAACACATTGAATAAAATGTTTTTTGGCTTCCTCAAAATTATCCATAAAAAGGTGCTCCATTCCTAATAAAGCATGAATGTCTATGGTGTCTTCTGAAAGAATCAAGGCTTTATTTAATAAGGCTATGGCCGTTTCGTGATCATCTTTTTTAGAAAAAATGTTGGCCCGCTGTATGTATATCTCTTCGTTATTACTATCTAAAATTTGTAGACTATCTAGCATTTTTTCAGCAACTTCTAGGTTGTTTTCAAAAACGTGAACTTCTACTTCTAATAACTTTAATTCTATAGTACTTGGGTGTTGGGTTAGTCCAATTTTAATGGCTTTTTTTGCCAAAGATACTTTGCCATTATTGAGATAGTGGTGAATAATATCTTCAAAATCTTCAGCGTCAAAGAAATAGACATCATCTGTCTTTAACATTGACTCAAATTTTGCAATTGGTCTATCAGGTCTTTCTTCAGCATCTAACGCCATAAATTCTTTCTTGCTTGTAAGATTAAAATAAAAGTAAGGTATTAGGGTACTTTTTTAAGCGCTATTCAGTGTATATTATTAACAATTTAGTTAACAACCTAATCATTGTACTGGTTTAATGCTTCAATAATTATCTCGCAACCCGCTTTAATTTCATCGGCTGAAATAGTTAAAGGAGGTGATATTCGGATCGCTTTCGGTTCAAATAACAGCCAAAAAAGGATTAGTCTGTTTTTTGCGCAATACATTACAACGTGATTCGCAATTTCGGCACTTTCTAAGAGGATAGCCAACATTAAACCTTTGCCACGAATTTCTGTGATATACTTATGGTTTAAAAGTGTTTTAAAAAGCTGTTCTTTTGCTAAGCAGTCCGTGATTAAGCTAGTGGTAGTAAGTTCTCTTAAGGTCGCTAAACTCGCTGCTGCAATAACGGGGTTGCCTCCAAAGGTTGTAATGTGCCCAAGCTTGGGGTTGTTTTGTAAGTTTTGCATCAAGGCATTAGAGGCTACAAATGCGCCCACCGGTAAGCCAGATGCCATGCCCTTGCCTATAACCAGAATATCGGGTATGCACTGGTAATGTTGAAAAGCAAAAAGCTTTCCTGTTCTCCCAAAACCAGGTTGTATTTCATCCAATATGAGGAGGGCGCCTACTTTAGAACAACGCTCCCTTACTTTTTTCAAGTAATTATTTTCAGGCACAATAAAGCCAGCACCACCTTGGATGGTTTCTAGCACTACGGCTGCAGTTTTTTCAGTTATTTGCAATAAATCTGCTTCGGCATTGAAAGTAATAAAAGCAATATCAGGAAGCAATGGCCTAAATGCACTTTTTTGACTTTCTACACCAGAAACACTCATACTCCCCATAGTATTGCCGTGGTATGAATTACGCGCTGCGATAATTTGTGATCTCCCAGTTGATCGTCTGGCTAATTTTAAAGCGCCCTCTATAGCTTCTGTTCCAGAGTTGACTAGATATGTAGTCTGTAAGGAATCTGGCAATAAAGAGGCTAGTAATTTAGAATAAGCAACTGCAGGTTGAAGTGCGAATTCTCCATACACCATAACATGCATGTATGCTGAGGCTTGTTTGGTAACTGCTTCAACAACTTTTGGATGGCAATGTCCTAAAGTACAAGCCGAAACTCCTGCAACAAAATCTAAATGAGCAGTATTGTTTTGATCATAGATATAGCTACCACTAGCCCTTGAAACTTGTAGTGATAAAGGGTGTGGACTTGTCTGCGCCTGATATTTTAAAAAGTCAGCGATCATGCCTTACTTTATTTCTTGTTGTGCAGCCTTATTTTTTGAAGATTGCTTGGTGGGTTGGGCTGTTTCTTTTTTTCTGTTAGCCTTGGAATTGGGAATCTTGTTCACCGGATCGTTTTCATTTTTAGTACGTGCCATCTCCTCAGCATCTATATCTATGGGGTGGCTAATACCTTGTATTACGGGTAAGACAAAATTTTTGTCATCTTCATTAAATATATCATCTTTGGTATAAATGCGTTGGTCTCCATACCAAACAAAACCTTCTAGTTTGGCTCCCTTTTCTGGTTCTTCACCTTCAGGATAGGTTACCCCGGCAGGGTTTAGGTAATAGGTGATAATGTCCATTTCATTATTCTCCATAATCATATTTACCTTACCGCAAATAGACTTATCTATACCAACCAAACGCTGATCGTCATTGTATGAATAATAAATTACTTCTACGTTTTGTACAAGATCAATGATTTTAAGTTTATTGTCTATGAATTTTCCAAACAAATTTTTTCCTTTGGCTTGGTTATATCCCGTTTTGCTAATGGTGTCTAATGAAACAATAAAAGCATTGTCTATAACCTTTAATGAATCTAATTTGTCTGTCTCTAAATCACTAATTAAATGAATGCTGTCGCCAGTCATCTGATTGTCTACATTCCACACTATTGGATTGGTAATGAGTTGGGTAATCCCTGTTTTTTGTTCATAATGAATAGAATCGCATTTGCCACTTAGGTCCGTTTTAAAAATTCGAGCGGCTCTAAATGCACGGATTACTCTATTTTCTGGCTTCCCTGTGATCATTAAAGTATCGCCATGAATGTAAACGGAGTCTTTTTCCATCACATTAACGGCTACTGCCTTCTTGGTTGCAAAGACAGAATCTAAGGCCTTGTATACTTCTGCATAATGGGCGCGTACAACACCGTTATTAATTGTATCTGTGACAACAATATTATTGGTTGCCGATGCAAATTGATTTTTTTTATTAAAAAACAAACTATCCCCAACTATAATCTTATTGTCGTAATCAATGCGGGTGTTTTTTATACCATATCCACTTTCTACCTTAGTGTCATAAAATCCGCGCTCACAATACATCTTATAATCCTCGCCTGTAATTGTTGTAGGGCCATACATGTATACGTTTTCTGAGGTGGTATAATAATCCAACCGATCAGAAACTATTTTGTAATCGGGATTGGTGATTTTTACACTATCCAAAAGTTGGTACTTTTTGGACGTCATGTAATACGTTCCAATTTTGCTAGTAGAAACATTAGAAGTGTCTACAATTGTTCCAAAATGTTTGTAGTAAGATTCTTGTTTTTCCCTGTCAAAATACAAGGTGTCTGTAGTTAAGGTGGCATCTGGACTTTGTAAAACCACTGCTTTGGAGGCTTTGGCAAGTTTTATGTCTCCAAAATATTCTAATTTGCCACTGTCCATCTGTATGGAGTCGCCTTGTTGCATACGGACATTGTCTATAGCAATAAGTCTGTTTTCTTGGGGATAAAATACGGCAACATCACACCATAAGGTTGCCCCTTGATGTTCAAATTCTACCTGTCTTTCACTATCTCTGCTAAAAATTGATGCCCCCGGGAAATTGGCTTCGTCTTTTGTGAAGTTTGCCCCGTGTACAATATTGATTAGTTTTTTTTCTGGGGGTTGCACTTGCGCACTAACACCAAAAACAAATAGCAATAAGCCTATGACTACATTTAATTTTAACAAGTCTAAAAGTTTTGTTCAAAAATAGGTTTTTTTTGATTGTTCTCTAATAGATTGGCATAGTTTTAAGAGTAGCAAGAAACACGGTCATACATTTGTGAAATAAAAAAAGCCGCTTTTTTTATAAAGCGGCTTTTTTGTTATCTGTTTATGGTTTGTTTTCTGTCGGGACCAACAGAAATAATTTTAATAGGAATTTCTAATTCTTTTTCTAGAAATTCTATGTATTGATTTAATTCCTTTGGGAATTGAGACGTTTTTGTCATTTTGGTTAAATCCTCTTTCCAGCAAGGGAATTCGGTATAGATTGGCGTTACACTCTCTGGTTCTATATTGTATGGAAAATGCGTAATTGTTTTTCCATTATACTTATATGCTGTACACACTTGTAAGTTGTCAAAACCAGAAAGGACATCTCCTTTCATCATGTTTAACTGTGTTACACCATTTACTTGACACGCATATTTTAAGGCAACCAAATCTAACCAACCACAACGACGAGGCCTGCCAGTTACTGCACCAAATTCATGACCAACCTTGGCCATTTTAGCACCTACTTCATCAAACAACTCTGTTGGAAACGGACCAGAACCTACACGTGTTGTGTACGCCTTAAAAATACCGTGTACCTCTTTTACTTTGTTTGGGGCAATTCCTAAACCAGTACAAGCACCAGCTGCGGTTGTATTGGAGGAAGTTACAAACGGATATGTTCCAAAATCGATATCTAACAATGATCCTTGAGCACCTTCCGCTAAGATAGTTTTGCCCTCTTTCATTGCTTGGTTTAAATACTCTTCACTATCTATAAAAGTTAGTTCTTTTAAGCGATCAACTGCTTCAAAGAATTCAACTTCCATTTCATCCAAATCATATTGCACATCAACATTGTAGAAGCTAATCATGGCTTCATGCTTGTCTGCAAGATTTCTATATTTTTCTTTCCAAGAATCTAATTCTAAATCCCCAACACGAATACCATTCCTGCCTGTTTTGTCCATATATGTAGGACCTATTCCTTTTAAGGTAGAGCCAATTTTTGCTTTTCCTTTAGATGCTTCAGAAGCGGCATCAAGCAAACGGTGTGTGGGTAAAATTAGATGGGCTTTTCTCGATATGATTAGTTTTGCTTTGTAATCAATTTTAAATTGATCCAAACCATCTAACTCTTTTACAAAAACAACAGGGTCTATTACAACACCGTTACCAATGACATTAATTGCTTTGTCGTGAAAAATTCCAGACGGAATTGTTCTAAGTACGTGTTTAATGCCATCAAATTCTAAAGTGTGACCTGCATTAGGTCCTCCTTGAAAACGTGCAATAATGTCGTAATCTTTCGTTAATACATCAACAATTTTTCCTTTTCCTTCGTCTCCCCATTGGAGCCCTAGTAGTAAATCTACTGCCATTTGCTGTAATTGGTTAGTTGTTTTCTTTATTATTTTTAGTGCCGTAGAAGTATAAGGAATGATTTGTTATTTTAATATCAAACACCTCTTCTATCGTTTTTTTTATGGATTGTATTCTAGGATCGCAAAACTCCATTACTTCACCGGTATCTGTTAGAATAACATGATCATGTTGTCTGTCAAAATACGACTTCTCATATTGAGCCTGATTTTTTCCGAACTGGTGTTTTCGCACCAATTTGCAATCTAGTAAAAGTTCAATGGTGTTGTATAAGGTTGCTCTACTTACTCTGTAGTTCTTATTTTTCATTTTGATATAGAGCGATTCTATATCAAAATGATCTTCATTTTCATAAATTTCTTGGAGTATAGCGTATCGTTCAGGAGTTTTTCTGTGACCGTTTTCTTCTAAAAAAGTTGTGAAGACATTTTTTACAATATCTTGATTTTTATTAGTACCCATAGTATTTTCTACAGCTTTCGATTTGCAAATGTAGTGTAAATTTTAAATTCTTACTACTTTATCTATGCCGTTAATTTTCTTTAAATTAGTAATTAGCTTGTTTAAGATAGAATTATTTTTCACCACAACCGTTATTTTTCCTGAAAAAGTACCACTATCCGTATCAAAATTAACATTTCTCATATTCACATGCATTTGTTGTGAAATTATTTTAGTTAAATCGCTAATAATTCCAATGTTATCTATTCCCGTAAGTTTTATATTGGCTGTAAATTCTTGTTGCGATGAATCTATCCATTTGGCAGGTATAATGCGATACGCATAATTTGATTGCAATGAAATAGCATTGGGACAATTTTTGGTATGAACTTTTACCCCTTCATTGACACTTACAAAACCAAATACATCATCTCCTGGAATAGGGTTGCAACACTGGGAAAGTTTGTATTTTAATTGTTCTTCCTCTTTTCCAAATACCAATTGATCGTACTTGGCTGTAACCTCATCCTTATCAATGTTTTCTGGCGCAGGGGATTTTCTAATCCTGTTTTTGAAAAAACTGATAAAAGCATTGCTGTATGAAGAGGCAAAATCTTTTATTTGAATATTGTCTATAGAGCCAGTTCCGACCCTATAAAATAAATCTAAACTTGTTTTTAACTTAAAATGAGAAACGAGTTTGTTTACCGTGTCTTCATTAAAGCTAATCTTTTGTGACTTTAATTTACGGCGTAAAATTTCTTTTCCTTCTTCTGCAACTTCTTTTTTATCTTCTCTTAATGACGATTTAATTTTGGATCGAGCACGGGCTGTAGTTGCATAATCTAACCAGCTTTGATTAGGCTTTGATTTATCTGACGTTATGACCTCTACTTGATCACCACTGTGTAGTACGGTATTTAATGGTACTAATTTGCCATTAACTTTGGTGCCTCTCGTTTTTAAACCAACTTCCGAGTGAATATGAAAAGCAAAATCTAAGGAAGTAGAGCCCTTTGGTAATGATTTTAAATCGCCCTGGGGTGTAAAGACAAATATTTCCTTAGAATAAAGGTTTAATTTAAATTCTTCAACAAAATCTACGGCATTTACATTGGCATTTTCCAAGGCCTCTTGCAGCCTGTTTAACCATACCTCGATCCCTTGCTCTTTTTGGTCCCCGTGTTTGTATTTAAAATGAGCTGCATACCCTTTTTCAGCAATTTCATGCATCCGCTCGCTACGTATTTGTACTTCTACCCATTTTGCTTTAAAACCCATTACGGTTATATGCAAGGCTTCATAGCCCGTAGATTTCGGGGAGGAAATCCAATCGCGCAAACGTACTGGGTTGGGTATAAAATTATCGGTAACGATGGAGTAAATTTTCCAAGCTAAGAATTTTTCATTGGCAGGATCAGATTTATATATAATTCGAATCGCAAATTTGTCATAAATTTCATCAAAAGGAACGTTTTGCATCGTCATTTTTCTACGAATAGAATATATAGATTTGGTTCTTCCTTTAATGGTGTAATTTAAACCTTCCTTGTCTAAAGAATCTTTTATCGTAGTAGAGAAGGCATCAATATAGGCTTGCTGTTCTTCTTTTGTTTCTTCAATTTTACTTAGAATATCATGATAAACTTCAGGTTCTGTGTATTTTAAGCTTAAATCTTCTAATTCGGTTTTAATATTGTACAATCCAATTCTATGTGCTAAAGGGGCATAGATGTATAACGTTTCTGAGGCTATCTTTAATTGCTTATGCTCTGGCATAGAATCCATAGTGAGCATATTGTGATAGCGGTCTGCAATTTTTATTATAATTACCCGAACATCATCATTAAGGGTCAACAACATTTTTCTAAAATTCTCTGCCTGTTGAGATACGTTCATATCTTTTTTAAGGTGCGCTATTTTAGTTAATCCATCTACTATTTTTGCAACTGTTTCCCCAAAAATCCTTTCAATATCTGCCAGGGTATAGCTTGTGTCTTCAACCACATCATGGAGCAAGGCCGAAGCAATGGAAACCGCATCTAGGCCAATTTCAGAAGCCACAATTCTGGCAACTGCAATGGGGTGAAAAATATAGGCTTCACCCGATTTTCTACGTTGATCCTTATGTGCGTCCATGGCAATTTCAAATGCGGAACGAATTAATTTTTTGTCTTCGTCTGAAAGCGTAAGGTAGCTAACGCGCAATAGCTCTTTGTATTGGCGTGTAATTTCCTTATTTTCTTTTTCTATGTCTGCTTCCGTCATCATAAATTTAAAATTACGTTAATCTTTGAAATTTTCGCTATTTTATTTTTTTAAATTCTTAATTCTGTCCAAAAGGGTAGGGTGGGAATAATTCATAAATACGTATGCCGCATGTGGTGTAAGGTTGCTTAAGCTGGTTTTTGATAATTTTTTTAGTGATGTTATCAGTGGTGTTGCAGCATATGTGTTTTTGGCATAATCGTCTGCCTGATATTCAAATTTTCTAGAGAGGAAGTTCATTATAAGTCCGGTTATTTCCGAAATAGGACTGTATAAAATTCCAAAACTTATAAGTGCTGCGTGAAAACTTGGAATGGATACGCCAATAGCTAAAGATACCGCTGGGGTATTAATAAAAAGCGATAAAATGTACAGCGTTACTCCCGTTAATAGGATGGATGCGGATAGGTTAAAAATAATGTGCTTGCGTTTGTAATGTCCAACTTCATGGGCTAAAACAGCTACTATTTCCTCTTCATTCAAATCATTAACCAAGGTGTCATAAAGTGTGACTCTCTTTTGTTTTCCAAAACCAGAAAAGTAAGCATTCGCTTTTGTAGACCGCTTAGATCCATCTATAATGAATATATTTTGTAACTCAAATCCTACTTTCCGAGTGTAATCTTCGATTTTGGTTTTAAGGCTTCCGTTGCCTAATGGGGCTTGTTTGTTAAATAATGGAACAATTAATTTACTGTAAAACATATTCATGAAAACGGATAATAAAGCAATAACGGCCCAGGCATAGATCCAAAAATTGGTTCCAGCCCATTCATAAAACCAAATGACTAGTGTTAAGATACCACCACCTAAAACAGCGGTTAACAGCCAACTTTTTAAAATATCAATAAAGAAAGTTTTTTTGGAGGTTTTATTAAAGTCAAATTTTTCTTCAATTACAAAAGTGCTGTAGTAGGAAAAGGGAATGTTTATAATACTACTACCAATCATTATGATGGCAAAAAAAATAATGGCAATTAAAATTGGATTTGTAGTGTAGTTCCGGGCTATGCCATCGGCCCATTCAAAGCCTCCGAAAATTAAAAAAGACAGGGTCAGAAGTAAAGAAAATGTTCCTGAAAAAATACCAAACCGATAGTTTGACGTTTTGTATTGTTGTGATTTTTTATACTCTTCGGTATCAAAAATATCACTTAATTCGGCGGGAATAGGATCTTTGAATTTTTTAGCATTTAGGAAATCTACAATGGCATCCACTACAAACTGAAGTATTATTATAGAAATTAATATGTAAAATAATGAACTCATATATCGGTTGTTAGTTTAGATAATGTAAAAATAACGAATGCTATTTTCGTTGTCGTTTGGCTTCAAAAATAACGATTGCAGCCGCCACAGAAACATTCATAGAATCTATTTCACCTTCCATAGGTATAATGATGTTTTGCGTAGCGCTTTTTAACCATTCTTCAGATAAACCAGTTGCTTCCGTACCTACCACAATGGCCGAACTTTTAGTGTAATCTATTTTTGTGTATTCCTTCGAGGCTGTTAGTGCCGCGCAATAAATCTGTATATTATTTGCTATTAAAAAAGAAATGATTTCTGTTGTGGTTCCCATAGCAATACTATTGGTGAATAAGCAACCTACACTAGACCTAATTGTATTGGGATTGTATAAATCTGTTTTGGGATTGGCAATAATTACTGCATCTAAGTGTGCTGCATCTGCAGTGCGCAGCAAGGCTCCAATATTTCCTGGTTTTTCAGGAGCTTCAGCGATTAATAGTAAAGGATTTTTTTTGGATAATTTTAAGTTCTTTAAAGAATGTTCCTTGCATTTCACAAGTGCTAAAACACCTTCTGTGGTTGTTCTGTAGGCTATTTTTTGATAGATATCAGTTGTAATTTCTATAAGATCTATGTTGGGATTAGTTAGGGCTAAGTCCATAACTAGCTGTTTAGAAACCAATTCTGGACAAAAAAACAAAGTATCTATTTCGTAATCTCCTTTTAAGGCAAGCTGTAATTCTCTAATGCCTTCCAATACAAAAAGATTGGCTTTTTTACGCTCCCTAGATTTGTCCTGTAACACAAGAGTTTTCTTTATAAGCGGATTCTGTAGGCTAGTGATTTGCTTTAAATTATTCATTGTTACAAAAGTAATGCAATATTGTAAACTATTTAATGGGAGTACGACAAATTGCGGAATGTTAATTGTATTTTTCAAAAAATAAATTTTAAAACAAATGAGGTATCTAGCGTTAGTCGTAATTTTTGTCTTTTTTATTGCCTGTAAGAAAGAGAAAAAAGCAGCTGTAAAAGAGGAGGTAAGTAAAGAAGCAATTGTAGTGTCAACTACCAGTAATTATCCAGATAAATTGCAACAAATATTTGATGCACACGGAGGGGTGACCAATTGGAAAAAGATGAAAACCTTAGTTTTTGATATTCCTAAACCAAATGCAAGAGAGGTACACACCGTAAATTTACAAACAAGGCAAGATAAGGTTCAGGCACCAACGTATACAATGGGTTTTGATGGGTCTAAAACCTGGTTGTTAGATGCAGAGAATAACTTTAAAGGTGATGCTGTATTTTACCATAACCTAATGTTTTATTTTTATGCAATGCCTTTTGTCTTATCAGATGATGGTATTGAATACGGTGCTGCCGATGATTTTATTTTTGAAGGAAAAGCATATCCAGGGATTAGTATTAATTTTAATCCAGGAGTAGGGACATCATATAAGGATAAATACTATATTTATTTTGATCAAGAAACCCATAGAATGGCCTGGTTAAGTTATTCAGTTAGTTATAGAAGTGGAGAGTCATCAGATAATTTTAGTTATATTCATTATAATGATTGGCAAACTATAAGTGGATTAGTATTGCCAAAATCTATAACGTGGTATAAAACTGAGGATGGTGTGCTTACGGAACCAAGGAACACCGTTTCTTTTGAAAATGTTGTGTTAGGTAAAGATGTACAACCAAATACTTTCTTTAATAAACCGGAAGCAGCTGTCTTTGTTGAGGGTAAAGTGCAGAATTAAAAAGAAATAGTTACATAAAAAATCCGTCTAAAAGTGTTTTTTTAGACGGATTTTTTATGTAATTCAATTGGTTATTGATCACTGTATTTCTTCATATACCTTTTGTGAAGTTCTGTTTGATGTGTTTCTAAGGAAACATTACGTCCGTCAATAAAAGCATGCAATAGTTTATTGGTACGCATATCTAAGGCATCCCCTTCAGAGATAAATAAAGTGGCACTTTTGCCAACAGCTAAAGTTCCATGTGATGCTCCAATTCCTAAAATTTCTGCGGTGTTTTTAGTGATTAATTGTAATGCGGCTTCCTTTTCCATGCCATAGGCGATTGCCTGACCAGCATAAAAAGGCAAGTTTCTATTTTGAAAATTCGCCTCTCCGTTATTTTGAATACCAACCAACAATCCGGCATCTGTTAATAATTTAGCCATCTTATACGGTAAATCATAATCATCATCATTACTATTAGGTAGGTTATGCATAGCTCTAACCAATACTGGGATATTGTGCTTCACTAGAAAGTCTGTTATTTTGTATGCGTTATAACCCCCTACTAACACTAAATTATCAATTCCGCTATCTTTTAATGTTGAAACAGCATCAATGATTTCCTTTTCACCATCGGCGTATACATATAATTTTTGATTGCCGTTAAAAAGACCTTGCATTGCTGCAAATTCTTGATGTAATTGTTTGTTAGTGGCATCCGTATAGGCTTTGGCATTTGTAATAAATTCTACAATGCTAGCGATATTTTTTTTGTATTCTTTATTGGGCTGCATCCCTCGAGGTTCACCCTGCCAGAAACGACCTCTTCTGTAGCTGTTTGGCCAGTGTAAGTGAATGCCATCATCTGTTTTAACAGCGGCGTCTTCCCAGTTCCAAGCATCCAACTGCACTACAGAAGAAGTACCTGAAATAACACCTCCTTTGGGTGCTATTTGCGCCATAAGCACACCATTGGGTCGCATGCTTTCTATTACTTTAGATTCCGAATTATAGGCGACAATACTTCTGATATGTGGTATCATTCCACCAATTTCCGCCTGGTCATTACTCGCTCTTACGGCATCTACCTCTACAAGTCCTAAAACGGTGCAAGCAGCAATAAAACCTGGGTATACATGTTTTCCTTTGGCCTCTATAATTTTTCCTTTACGTGCAATTTTCATTCGAGCATCGCCTACAAATGTGAGTTTGCCATTTTCAAACATCAATAGCGAGTTTTCTATTACTTGTCCATCACCTAAATGAGCAATAGCGCCTTCAATAGTGATAGCTTCTTCTTGTAGACTGCCAGGGGTTTGTTGTGCCAGCCCATTGGTAATAAAGCAAAATACGAGCAGTATGTATATAATATTTTTCATTTCTGTTTTTTTTATGTTGTCTATTAGGTTTACCATTCTGTATCCATTGTATCACAATGGAATTTAGGTTTTTGTTTCATAATAGGCTTTTGTGTGGGCTTGCCGCCATCCTTTTCTTCTAACATCATAGCGATAAGTTTATTTCGTTCTGATTTAATGGATGCTCTCTGTTGTTTGTCCTTTTCTAAGTCAAAATAAACAACCCCTTCAATTAGTGTTTTTTCAGCTTTGGCATACACAGATAAGGGGTGATTGTTCCAAAGCACTAAATCTGCGTCTTTGCCTTCCTTAATACTACCCACCCGCTTGTCTATATGAAGCAATTTCGCAGGGTTAATGGTGACCATTTTCCAAGCTTCTAATTCCGTCATATCACCATACTTTACTGTTTTTGCAGCTTCTTGGTTTAGTCTTCTAGACATTTCAGCATCATCACTGTTAATTGCAACAGTAATTCCTTGACTTTGCATTATGGCTGCATTGTAAGGTATGGCGTCGTTTACTTCAAATTTATAGGCCCACCAGTCACTAAATGTAGATGCTCCTGCACCGTGTTCTTTCATTTTGTCTGCTACTTTGTACCCTTCTAAAATATGGGTAAAAGTGTTTACGGTAAAATTGAATTTTTCAGCAACTTTTAATAACATATTAATTTCACTTTGAACATAAGAATGACAACTAATAAAACGTTCGCCATTTAAAATTTCGGCAAGAACCTCCATCTCTTCATCGTAGCGGAAGGGTTGCCCGCTTTTTTTCTTTTCATCGTATTCTTTGCCACGTTGAAAATAGTCGATAAACATTTGTTCAACACCCATTCTCGTTTGTGGAAAACGAGAATAACTACTCCAGTTGGATTGTTTTACATTCTCTCCCAAGGCAAATTTTATAAATTTAGGGGAATTGTCATAGATCATTGTATTTGCATTTTCACCCCATTTTAATTTTAGCAAGGCAGAGCGACCTCCAATAGGATTTGCGGAACCGTGTAGTAATTGGATGGTGGTTACACCACCGGCAAGGTTGCGGTAAATATCTACATCCTCATTGTCAACAACGTCTTCCATCTTTACTTCGGCAGAAGAATTTTGTCCGCCTTCATTTATGCTCAAACCTGCAATATGCGAATGCTCATCAATAATACCAGCGGTTAAATGTTTTCCTGTTGCATCTACAACTGTTGCTCCGCTAGCTCGTAAATTAGTTCCTATTTCAGCAATTTTTCCATTTTTAACTAGTACATCTGTATTGGTGAGAATACCAGCTTCTTCGCTAGTCCAAACGGTAGCATTTTTAAATAAAATATTTTCTTGGGTAGGCTTTTTGGCATAACCATAGCCAACATTAGGATAGGTAACGGGCACTACTTCTGGTGCGTTATCTTCCTTGCTTTCTTTCTTTTCTTTCGCTTTGGCATCTGCAATCCTAGAAGCTACAAAAGAAGATTCTTCTCCATTTGCAACGATAAGTCTACCGCTAATGTCCGAAGAGTTTGAAGCGACCAAGCCAGTCATTCTATACTTTTTTTCACCCTCATCTGTTGAAAAGGAAAGATCGATCCAATCTTCATTATAGGAAAACTTAGATTTTATAGTGGTAGAGTCTTGTTTTAAAATAGCGCTGGGTTTTTCTGCTTCTCCGGTAATGGATAGCTTATAGGTAGTACCCGCTACAACCAAGTTGTATTCGCCACTGATGTCTTTTATATCTTTATTGGTAATGATGTTTTTTTGTCCTTGAATCCAATTCTCATATAGCGTTGTGCTCTTGTCAAAAATATCCCCCGATGTAATTAAAAAATTAGCATAGGTACCTTGTTGTAAAGAGCCAATTTGTTCTGATTTTCCTAAAATTTTTGCTGGTGTAGTTGTTAGGGCTTCTAAGGCTTTTGTTTTAGATAATCCATATTCAATAGCTTTTAATAGGTTTTCCTTAAAGGCAGCAGGTGATTTTAGATCATGTGTTGTAAAAGTAAAAGGAACCCCGTTATCTGACAATACTCTAGGGTTAGAAGGCGCCTGGTTCCATTTCCTCATATCAGCTAATGACACATAACTTGCTTGGTATGGGTTAGAAACATCATATGCATTTGGGAAATTAATAGGTACAATATAGGTAGCATTGGTAGCTTTTATATCTGCAATGCTTTCGTATTCATTGCCACCAGCTAAAATTACATATTGTATGTTATTAGCGTCACCAATTTTATCTGCTCTTAGAGCATGACCCTTATCTCCAGCTGTGAATATTTGAACTAAACTTTTATTCTTGTTCAATGCTTCTAATGAAAGATCTTTTGTATCGCTGTTTCCTTGTGCATACCAATCTGCATCAGCGTACATTTGGCGTAATAGTGCCAATGAACCCATTAATGATGAAGGGTAGGATTGATTTTTTACCACACTTTTAGACAATGAAAAGTATTGGGCAGAGGTATCATCTAGAATACGATCACCGTCTGTGCCGTCATCGTTAAGTGCTACAAGTACTCCTGTTCCGCGAGCAATACCGTCTTGCATGTGAGTGTTTACAACACCAAATCCTGCTTTTTGGTATTCTGCTGCCTTTTTAGAATCGAACTGAAATGATGTAAGAGCGTTTGTTTCGGGCATGATATGGTCGTTCCAATAATAACCCTGTCTAGAAGCTTCATATTGCGCAGACCTTCCGCCAGAACTTTTAGGTTTTTCAATACCAAAATCGGAATAGAGATCAATAAAAGATGGGTAAATAGATTTCCCTTTGATATCTATAGTAATAGAATTTTTTGGGATATTAACGCGTTTACCTACTTGCACTACCTTGCCATTTTGAATGAGCAAAGTGCCATTTTCGACAATTTGAGTTGGTGTTACGTAAATTTTTGCGTTTGTAAATGCCGTGTAATTGTTGTTTTTAGATTTTACACCGGTGTTTGTAGGGAAATAATCCTGTGCAAACAACGTAGCACTTGCCAAGAATAAGGCAAGTGATAAAAGTCGTATTCTCATATCATTTTTTGATTAGTTAATTAGTCCGTCTAAAGATATGGAAACCTTGTAATGGAGAATTGTAATGAAATGTTAAAATTGTTAACATTTTGGATGAACCTAAGTAGTATTCTATAGTTAAAGCAAGCAGTTATAAAGGGTTTTTCATATGATAAGAAACCAATAGGGATACTATCCTGCTATAGCTCTTTATGCCATCTGCCTGATTGTTTGCCTTTAAGAAGGTACTGTAGATTGTTTTCATAGTTGGTTCTAAAGGATTGTTGTACGTCATCCAAAAGTCACTCAATTCTTGGTAGTTTTTTTTAACGCCTACATTAAGCTTGGCGTACAATGTGTTAAATAAGGCTTCATCGTTATACCTAATATCACTTAAACAATAGCTAAGCGCATAAGAATACGCAGCATATTTAAAATAGATATCGGTATTGTTAGCAGTGACAAGGTAGCCAATGAAATTGGTTTCGTTTTCCGCGGAATACCCAATTTGGTGTCCTGCTTCATGACCTGCAATCACAGGAAATCGGTACAGTGGTATTTTTCCATTTACCTGCGCTTCATTAGTAAAAGGATTTAGGTATCCTCCATATCCAGAATAACTTAGGCCTGTACTAAAAAGCGAAGTTTTTAGGCTAGAAGGAGTATAGCTTAAAAACGGATATTTTTGTTCCAATTGGGTATACCCATCCATAGTATGCTTAAAAATTTCTGCTTTGGTATAGGGAATGACAACTCTCTTGGTAGTGTCTTGGGTTATCGTATAATGAATAGTATTTGTTTTCTGTACCAGTAGATTTACAAAATCTTCCAATTCAACTAAGGTATGGCTGTTCTTAATTTGTAATGTTTTGTACAAAGGTTCGCGGTAATAATTAAACCCCCATGTAATATGGAATGTAAAATAAGCGATAGATAAAACCACAGTTATATTCCTTAAAAAGGATAAGGGTTTATGCTTTATGTAGTTGCGCTTTACAATGATATAGCGCACTGCTATTAAAACTAGTAGCGCATAGAGAATATCGCCAACAGAAAATGGAATCCATCCTAAAACAAATCGAAAAAATGTAGCTGTGTATTGGTAGATGCCATTACTATAATACTGTTCAATAAAGTCGGGGTAATTGGCCAGCCATTTTACCATTACAATTTGAATGGGTAGCAATAGTGCAATTCCGTTTTTTAATTTATTGTTCATTCTGTCAAAAGTAGGGAATATCAATATATAATCATTTTCTATTGTGTAATTTTGATGTTTAGAAAACACAATGAGATGAGTAAAACAATAAGAGAGTTAGAACCAACAGCAGTTTGGAATAAATTTGCAGATTTAAATGCTGTACCAAGGCCTTCTAAAAAAGAAGATCAAGTTATACAATTTATGGTAAACTTTGGGGCATCATTGCAATTAGAGACCATAAAAGATGCGGTTGGTAACGTCATTATTCGTAAACCTGCTTCACAAGGTTTGGAAGATAAAAAAATGGTGACCTTACAGTCTCATTTAGATATGGTGCATCAAAAAAACAATGATACTGTCTTTGATTTTGAGACGCAAGGAATACAAATGTATGTGGATGGTGACTGGGTTAGAGCAGAAGGGACAACCTTGGGAGCCGACAATGGAATGGGAGTTGCAGCTATTATGGCGTTATTAGAAAGCACAGACATTCCTCACCCACCCCTTGAAGCATTATTTACCATTGATGAAGAAACGGGAATGACCGGTGCAATGGGTTTAAAGGGAGGTGTTTTACAGGGGGATATTCTTTTAAACCTAGACACGGAAGAAGATGATGAAATAGACATTGGTTGTGCGGGTGGTGTAGATGTTACAGCGAGAAGAAGTTATGACACAGTAGCTGTTCCAGCTAATTTTATAGGGTATAAAGTAACTGTTAAAGGCTTAAGTGGAGGCCATAGTGGTATGGATATACACCGTGGATTAGGTAATGCCAATAAAATTATGAATAGGCTTTTGTACACTATTAGCCAACAGACAGGTACTTGTATTGCAACGATAGATGGTGGTAGCTTGCGAAATGCCATACCGAGAGAAAGTAATGCGGTACTTGCCATTAAAATTACAGCCGATTTTTTAGAGAATTTTGAGTCTTATGCGCGTTCAATAAAAGAAGAGTTGAGGTTTACAGAACCAAAACTACAAATTAGTATTACCGCAACAGACTTGCCTTCCACTGTAATGGAAGCAGATGCACAGGGTAAATTATTACGTGCAATGTATGCTGCTCATAATGGAGTGTATGCAATGAGTGCTAGTATAGCAGATTTGGTCGAGACATCTAACAATATCGCTAGAGTAATAGTCAAAGACGGAGCTATAAAAATAGGATGTCTAACAAGATCTTCTGTTGATTCCGGTAAAATGGATTTGGCAAATGCCTTAAAATCGGTTTTTGAATTGGCAGGTTTTGAAGTAGAATTTAGCGGGAGCTACCCCGGGTGGAATCCTAATCCAGATTCTGCTATTTTAAAAGTATTAGCGGCACAATATGAAACTGTTTTTGGAATGAAACCAAAGGTTGTTGCTTGCCATGCAGGTTTAGAATGTGGTATTTTAGGTCAAAATTATCCCGAAATGGATATGATTAGCTTTGGTCCAACCATAAAGGGTGCGCATTCACCAGATGAACGTGTAAGTATTTCTTCGGTTCAAAAATTTTGGAAGTTTACCTTAGAAGTATTAAAAAATAGTCCAGCAGCTTAAACTAAAAATCACCTTACCAGAAATATTTCTAGTAAGGTGATTAAATATTTCTTAACTTTAAAAGAATCAATAAAAGTAAAGTTATGGGAATAAAAAGTTTTCAAGGACCAAGAAAACCGGTTTCTCCTACGGATGTTGCATTAAAAGTGTGCGACTATATGACGCGCAAACTAATCACTTTTAAACCAGAGCAGCCCATAGAAGAAGTCATAGAAGCTTTAATTCAGTATAAAATTTCTGGCGGACCGGTTGTCAATGATAAAAATGAACTTGTTGGAATTATTTCAGAAGGAGATTGTATTAAACAAATTAGTGAAAGTAAATACTACAATCAACCCTCTGAAAAAGAAATCGTGGAACGGCATATGGTTAAAGATGTTGAAACCATAGATGGAGAAATGAGTATTTTTGATGCTGCAACTAAATTTATTACGTCCAAAAGAAGGAGGTTTCCTATTTTAGAAAACGGGAAACTTGTGGGGCAAATATCTCAAAAAGATATTTTAATAGCCACTATGGCATTAAAATCGCAAAACTGGAAATAATTATTTGGTAGCTGCGGTATGTATGGCTTCTAGTAAACCATTTTTATCGGTGGTATCCCCTCCTAATTGCCAAAACATAATGCCGCCAAGGGTGTTGTCTATGGCATATTTTGTTTTTAATGCTACTGATTTTGGATCGTCATATGATATAAAAATACTATCCTTTGCATTGTATAAATATGGAGCTTTGGCAATACTGTCCCAATACCTGATATATCCATTTTTATTTTCAAAATTTTCTCTAATAGTACTGTAAGAACCTGCACTGCGGTATGCCCCGTTGTTGGGTTGGTATAGCCCATTTAAAGCAGGTGGTACACCTTGCCAGGCTCTGCCATAAAATGCTCCGCCAATAATAATTTGTTCCGGTTTTACACCTTGCTCAATACAATAGGTAATAATCATTTCAGCGGATGAAGGCTCATAATCTTTGTTTTGAGCATATACGGCCGTTCCTGCAGGGGTACCTATGATGTCACGTTTGTTTATCCACCCCAATGCGGTATGATGGGCAGTATATGGAGAACCATCCGTTACCTGATCATAGGTCATAATGTTCATATAATCAACATACTTCATTACGTCATGAAGGTCTATGTTTTTATAATAAGGCTTCCATCCGGCGGATGCAAAAGTTAAGGTCATGGGTCTATTCAGACGATCAAGGTTCTCTCTTAATTCTTTCATTAATAATGTAAAATTCGTTTTGTCATGAACACTAGACTTGGTTCCTGCCGCTGGTATACCTGGATACTCCCAATCAATATCCAATCCGTCTAATTGATACGCTTCTATAAATTGAAGGGTGCTGTTTATGAATTTTTTCCGACTCTTTTCGGAGCTGGCCATTTCAGAAAATCCATCTGCTCCCCAACCACCACATGCAATCATTATTTTGATTTCTGGATTTCTGTGTTTTTGTAAAACAACTTGTTTTAGTTTTTTGCTATTGTCTGGGTTTTTAAATTTCATTTCCCCATCTATGATGTGGGAAAAAGAAAACAATAGGTGTGTAAGTCTTTCAACTGGTATTTTTTCTGGTTGAAATTTAGCCCTAGGCATGTAATAGGCCATAATAGCTACTGCTGTTTTAGTAGTGTTTTCTATTTTCTTTTGTTCTTTACATTGCAACAACGTAAAAATGAGAAGTACCAATGGCATTTTATAAAATATCTTTAAGCCCATAGAATTGTAGATAAGCGTTGGTTTGCTGTGTAATTTAGACAATTAGTTTTGAACAAAAAAATAGAGCCACCTCGGTACGAGGTGGCTCTATTTTTTCAGTTATAGTTGCAAATATTATTCTACAATCCCTGTAATTTCTAGGTCGAAAATTAAATCGGAATTGGGTGGAATAGGACCACCACCTTGGGCACCATATCCTAAATGAGGAGGAATGAATAAGCGAACCTTATCACCTACTTTCATTCGTAATAAACCTTCTTTAAACCCAGCTGTTAACCTAGATTCGGGGCTGTATTCCATTGGGTACGGATTCATATCACCACCGTGCATATTGTTAATTTGTTCAAATTTTCCAAATTTCTTAGCTATTTCACTATCTGTAGTATCAAATAAAACACCATTAGATAACCAACCTGCATAATTTACCAAGGCTTTTTGTCCTATTTTAGGTTTGGCTCCTTTGCTTTCATTTAAAACTAAAATCTTAAGTCCTGATGGTAAAACCTCTGCTTTTTTAATTTGTTCCGCTGTTTCAGCAGCAAAGGCATCTTCTACTTTTTTAGCTTCTATTCGTAAAGCTTCTAATTTTTTCTCTTCTTCTTTCTCTTCTTCAAAGTAGTTTTTCATAACCTCTACGGCGTCAAACTTTTTTGCTGCCTTGCCGTTTCTAATGATGTCAATTGTGGTGATTACAACATCTGTTACAGGTCTATCATTTGCACCTGTTTCCACAGTTGCAATGGAGTCTACAACATCTAATCCAACAACTACTTCACCAAAAACAGTATGTCTGCCATCTAAAAAAGAAGTTTCTTTATGTGTGATAAAAAATTGACTTCCATTGGTTTTTGGTCCTGAATTTGCCATAGATAAAATTCCTTTTTTACTATGACCTAAAGAATCTACAAATTCATCTTTAAATTTGTATCCAGGATTACCACTACCGCTAGCTGTTGGGTCGCCACCTTGAATCATAAAATCTTTTATGATTCTATGAAAAATAATACTGTCATAATATTTTTTCCCTTTAAATTCTTCGCTAACGAAGGGGTTTTTCCCTTCAGAAAGGGAAACAAAATTAGCTACAGTAACAGGAGTTTTTTCAAACTCTAGTTTTACCACCATATCTCCCTTATTGGTTTTTATATTCGCATATAAACCGTCATCTAAATCTGCATATTGTCCAGATTTACAGCTAACCATTGTTACAACAGCAGTTAATAAGATTAGAAAATTCTTTTTCATTTTTACTTTTTTAATTGTTTTAATTTTGAATACTATCTTTATTTTTCTCGATGTTAAAAATAGAAACCGTTGCCTTTAAGGGAATATTGGTTCCAATTTTTTTATTGTCTCCGTGATATCCATACCCTAAAGATGACGGGTATAGAAATGTTGCGGTTTCATTTACTTTTAAAAGTTTTACACTGGTGCGCAGCCCTAAAAATAAATCTTGTTTGTCTACTTTGTATTTGAAAACACCTATTTCTTCCATACTATAAATAGTGTCATTGTTAAAATCTACCAAATTGTAGGTCATAGTTACCAAATCCTCTGATTCTGGCAGGTAGGTTTCTTCCTCATTTTTTACATCGTAATAGAACCAAGATCCGTTTGGGCTATGGGTATAGTTGTGTACGGTATCTCCTTTTATTATGTGTGCTATCAGTTTTTCTTCCTTTGCTAATAAGGCTTTATTTCGCGCTATAGACTGTTTAAAATAACTGCCAGTTTTTACTTTTATTGGACGTCTTGCTTCTGGGCCATCGCAGCCTATAAAGCAGAGAACCACTAGGATGTAAAAAAACTTCTTCATTCTTTTAATTTGTCTTTGTAATTGTCTAATAAACCAACAAACCTTGCTGTCGTTTCTTGTAAAGTTTCATCGCTCTTTCCGCCAGCTGCATTGGTATGACCGCCACCTTGAAAATGTGCTCTTGCGAATTCATTCACAGAAAACTCTCCCTGAGATCTAAATGAAATTTTTACGATTCCTTCTTCCTTATTTTCAATAAAAATTACTGCAAATATAATAGAGTCTAGTGTAAGTCCATAATTTACGATGCCTTCGGTATCTCCTTTTTTAAAATTGAATTGGTCTAATTCAGCCTGACTAAGCGTAATATAAACCGTATTAAAGTCCTCAAGTATTACCATGTTTTTAAGAGCACAACCTAATATGTGCAACCGACTCGGTGAATTGGTGTCGAACACTCTATTGTGAATAGCCAAGTTCTCTGCACCTTTGTCTATTAAATCTGCTACAACTCTATGTGTTCTGCTTGTCGTTGATGAATATTTAAAAGAACCTGTGTCCGTCATAATTCCTGTATACAAGCAGTTGGCTATGTTTGCTGTTATTTTGGAGGTGCTGTCTAGCGCTTCAATAAAATTATAAACCATTTCGCAGGTAGAACTCATGCTTACATCAGAATAAGTGACTTTGGCATAATCAGCAGGTTCCTGGTGGTGGTCTATCATAATAAAAGTAGCCTCGGCCTCCTCTAAACTTTTTTGCATGGAGCCAACCCTTGATAAATGATTAAAATCTAAGGTAAAAATTAAGGTTGCCGCATCTATATGACTTTTAGCAGATAATGTGTCCTTTTCAAAAATTATGATTTCCTCAAAACCGGGCATCCATTTTAAAAATTTTGGAGAATCATTGGGAGCAATTACAACGGCTTCATGTCCTAAGTTTTTTACATAATGTAGAAGGCCTAAAGTTGAGCCAATGGCGTCTCCATCAGGATTTTTATGGGGAATGATAACTATTTTTTGGGTAGTGCTCAATAAGGCTTTTACCACAGATGTATCTTCTAAATTCATAGCTGCCAAAGATAGTGTTTTTAGTAAATGCTCAAAATAAGATCCTACTTTTCTAATGGAAAGTAATAGACGAGGAGGAGAATTGATTTAAAATACCTTATAATCCAAAAAATATCCTTAAAATTGAAAAGATATTTTAAAAACTTTTTGCCTTGAAAAAAATCCTTTTTATACTGGGGTGGCTGCTTGTTATTACAGCTTGTAAAACCACGAAACCGGTTCAAAATAATAGTTCAGATAAATGGAAGTCTGATTTTACAATTGCTTTTGGTTCTTGCAACAAGCACAACGTTTCTAATCTTTTATGGGATGATATTATAGCTGTGCAGCCCAATATTTGGATATGGGGTGGGGATATTGTTTATGCAGATACTGATAATATGGATAAACTAAGGTCTATTTATACTGCCCAGAATTCTGTAAAAGGGTACCAAAGGCTAAAGGAAATCGTGCCCGTTATTGGTACTTGGGATGATCATGACTACGGATTACAAGACGGAGGTGTGGAATTTGCCGCCAAGCAAGAAAGTCAGCAAGAATTTTTAGATTTTATGGGGGTTCCAAAAGATAGCCCCCGGAGAAATAGGGAAGGTGTTTACGCAGTGCATAATTATGATTTGCCTGAAGGCAAAATTAAAATTATAGTTTTGGATACCCGTTATTTTAGAACTGCACTCACACCATCTTCAAAAACAAAAAAGAGGGTACAGCCTAATGTGTATGGACAAGGAACCATTTTGGGAGAACGGCAATGGCAATGGTTAACGGAAGAGCTTACTAATTCTAAGGCTCATTTTAATATCCTTGTAAGTAGTGTGCAGTTTTTGTCTAACAAACATGGATTTGAAAGTTGGGGAAATTTTCCGCATGAGGTAGATCGACTGCGAGAATTAGTGGTAGCCACAAAGGCAAAGGGCGTAATGGTGCTTTCTGGAGATAGACATATATCTGAGTTTTCTAAAGAAGAAATTAATGGGTTAAAGTATCCATTGGTCGACTTTACAAGTAGTGGGCTTACGCATACTTATACCGGTTTTTCTGGGGAAGAAAATCCGTATAGGGTAGGGGAAGTAGTTTTTGTGAAGAGCTTTGGTACTGTAGATTTTAGCTTTAAAACCAATAGCGTACATTTAAAAATGATCGGTGATGGTGAAAAAGTACTAGGGGAATTGGATCAGGCTTATTAGGTTTTATTAGGATTATGGTGAAATGTTGTAAATACAAAGTCTATAGTATGACGTACAAGGTTCAATGTCTAATATGAAAGGCTATTGATCAACAGAGAGCAGTGGATGTATTTTTGTTGTAGTATTTTGCATTTTCACCCCACTGCCGTTTACTACCTTTTATCTTTATTTCTTGTAGGTTGATTTAAAAGGATTATTTTTGCACAAAAATTAAAACAAGATGATTACGAACAGAACTTTTACAATGATTAAGCCAGATGGTGTAGAAAATGGTCACGTTGGTGCTATTTTAGAAAAAATCACATCAGCAGGTTTTAAAATTGTAGCAATGAAGTATACACAGTTAAGCAAAAGAGATGCAGAGGCATTTTATGCTGTACATAATGAGCGTCCGTTTTTTGGAGAGTTGGTAGAATTTATGACCAGAGGTCCTATTGTAGCGGCTATTTTAGAAAAGGATAATGCAGTTGAAGATTTTAGAGCTCTTATTGGTGCTACTAATCCAGCTGATGCCGCTGAAGGTACTATTCGTAAATTGTATGCAACTTCTATAGGAGAAAATGCAGTTCACGGTTCTGATAGCGATGAAAATGCTGCTATTGAAGGTGCTTTTCATTTTGCAGGAAGAGAAATTTTCTAAGTAAAATTAAACAAAATTAAGAACCCATAGTATCTCCTGATACTATGGGTTTTTTTATGAAATTTTTAAAAAGAATAGGTGTTTTAGGAGGCAACTTTAAGGGCAACCGTCATTGAAGAAAGTGCATACTTAGGCTCTCGCTTTTCTTTTTCGGACAAGTTGTTGTAATGTATCTTAACTTCTTTAGCCTGACAGGAAGAAATGGAAAGCACAATAAAAACAATAAATAAACTTTTAAAGGGTTTGTGGTCGATTTTAATATGGCAAGATGGTTTGTTGTTTTAAACTAACGGAGCACTAATTTTGTCACTACTTCTTTACCCAAATCTTCATTGATCATTTTGATGATTTTAGATATTCCATGGCTCAATTCTTCTCGTAATACGGAAGAGGTTAAAGAAACAAACAGGGTGCCGTTACGCAGCTCTACTGCTGAGGTATAGTTGTTAACGCCGGCGCCCATCAGATTTTTCCAAGCTAAACGCGTATCTACAACGTTTATTCCTCTTTCTAGCCTATTTTCTTTGATAAAATCTTGTAAGACTGCTCCTAAGGGTAGGTTTTCGTTTTTTCGTTTTGCCATTATGGATGAAATTCTATGGGTTTGTAACGCAGGTATATATACGTTGTTTGCTCTTGGTCTTTTACAGAAAAAGAATCTTTTGTAAGGCTTAGGATTTGTTCTTCCCGTTGCGTAAAGTCGTTCTTGTAATTTAGGATGAAGGTACCGTTTTTTTCATAGATAGTTAGGATGTCGGAATCATTGTTTGTGTTAAAACTTCCTCCAATATTAGGTTGAACTTTTTTTCTAAGTCCCTTCAGTCCATCAACCTTAAAAAAATCAATCGTTGAACTTGCCTTATACGATTTGCTGTTGCCGTCCTCAAAAATTACTTCACTAATTTCCCAATAACCATTGAGTAACGGTAAATCTTCCTTTGTAACGGTGTCCTTACACCCAGTCAGCAATGTTATCAGTATGATAAAAGTTAGTTTTTTCATTTTATAATTTGAATATTTTATAAGTCTGATGTATGTTTTTTACAATGTTTTCAGTTCGGTCTGCGTGGGTATCGCTAATAAATATCTGACCGTAATTCTCATTATCTACTAAAGATACAATTTGTGAGACCCTGTTTTCGTCTAATTTATCAAAAATATCATCTAAAAGTAGAATGGGTGTGGTTTTTGCCTGTGCTTTAATAAAGTTAAATTGGGCAAGCTTTAAGGCTATTAAAAAAGATTTCTGCTGTCCTTGACTACCAAACTTTTTAACGGGGTATTCATCAATTTCAAACGATAAGTCATCTTTGTGCGTTCCTACACTTGTGTATTGTACAGCCCTATCCTTGTCTAAACTTTCTTCTAGGAGTTGCAGCATATTTTTTTCTAATAAGGTGCTATTGTAGGTAATGCCTACCTCTTCCTTGGCGTCAGAAATGGCCGTGTATTGCTCTTTAAAAATTGGAATAAACGTTTCTAAGAAGGCAAGCCGTTCTTTGTGAATAATACTCCCGTATTCCTGCAATTGCTCATTGTACACACTTAAAGTGGTCTTGTCAAAGGTATGGTTAAGGGCAAAATATTTTAATAGTGAATTTCGCTGTAGCAATACTTTGTTGTACTTTAATAGCGCTTGTAGGTATCCTTTGTTAGATTGTGAAATGACTCCGTCAATAAATTTCCTTCGGGTGTCACTCCCTTCTAAAATAAGATCTCTATCTGCAGGAGAAATAATAACCAAAGGTAAAAAACCAATATGATCAGAAAATTTGTCATAAGCTTTGCCATTTCGCTTAATTATTTTTTTCATTCCTCTTTTTAGGCTGCACACAACTTTTTCATCCCTATCTTCTTTTTGAAAATGCCCCTCTACGACGAAAAAATCTTCGCCGTGTTTTATGTTTTGAGTCGCTATGGGATTAAAGTAACTTTTGCCAAAAGAAAGGTGGTAAATAGCATCTAGAATATTGGTTTTTCCTATGCCGTTATTCCCGACAATACAGTTTATTTTAGCGTCGAAATCAAATTCTTGTGAATCAAAATTTTTGTAATTTAAAAGTGATAATTTCTTTAGAAACATTCGGTTTATAGCAGGTTTTATTTTTGAAATTTAAGAGAAGACGCAAATTATTGAAAAATAACGAATAAATAAGGTTTTAAATTTCAATAAAAACTTTATTTTTGCGCGATTAATAAAATGAACTATGGCTACATATAAAAAGCGCGGTTACAAACCAAAGACGAAAGAAGAGGAAGTAGAACTACAGGAACAGGAGAGTACAACTGCTGAGGTTTTTAACACTTTAGATGAAGGAGCATCCAAAACGGAGGAATGGGTAGCAGGTAACCAAAAAGCCATTTTAGGTGTTATAGGTGTTATAGCTATTGGTGTTTTAGGGTATTTGGCATATGTTAGTTTTGTACAAAATCCAAAGACGGAAGCGGCAAACAATGAAATGTATTATCCACAACAATATTTTGATGAGGCATTGAACAATGCGGCTGTAAATAAAGATTCTTTATTCAATCTAGCCTTAAACGGTTCAGAAGGTAAATACGGTTTTTTAGACATCATACAAGAGTATAAAGGAACGAAAACGGCTAATTTGGCAAGTTATTCTGCTGGTATGGCGTATTTAAATATGAAAAACTACCAAGAAGCCATAAATCATTTGGAAGATTTTAGTTCAGACAATGTTACTTTAGGTGCTTTGGCTAAAGGAGGTATTGGAGATGCATTTATGCAATTGAACCAGACTAAAGATGCTTTGGGTTATTATGAAAAAGCAATTTCACAAGGCGAAAACGGGTTTACAACACCTAGATTTTTACATAAGGCTGGTGTTGCCGCTTTAGAATTAGGTGAAAATGCAAAAGCTTTAAAATTCTTCCAAAGAATAAAGGATGACTATCCTTCTTCGCAAGAAGCTTCAACAATTGATGTGTTCATAGGAAAAGCAAAACAATAAATAGTATGGCTACGGCTACTAAAAATTTATCGGCTTACGATAAGGCAACAATCCCAAATGCGAAAAACATTCGATTTGGGATTGTTGTTTCTGAATGGAACACAACTATAACAGAAGGACTTTTTAATGGAGCGCTAGCTGCATTGCTAGATTGTGGCGCTCTCAAAGAAAACATTATTCGTTGGAATGTTCCTGGTAGTTTTGAGCTTATTCACGGAAGTAAAAAAATGATAGCTACCCAACCTGTGGATGCCATTATAGCCATAGGAAGTGTAATTCAGGGAGAAACAAAACATTTTGATTTTGTTTGTAGTGCAACTGCACAAGGCATTAAAGACCTTAATGTACAAACAGATACCCCGGTTATATTTTGTGTGTTAACAGACAATACACTGCAGCAAGCTATAGATAGAAGTGGAGGAATTCATGGAAATAAAGGGGCTGAAGCGGCCATAGCCGCCATAAAAATGGCAACTTTAGGTAACTAGTACTTTTCTATTTCTTTTTTTAAACTTGACGAAATGACTTGTTAACAAATTTTGGCACAGTATCTGTGCTATTATTTTTGATTTTAAGTACCTTTGGTATTCTAGCATTATGGGAAAATTACGTCAGAACAAATCATATAATTATTCACCTCGTTACTTTGATGATAAGGGGGAAGGAAATCCGTATAAAATTGAACATAAATTAGATAAGTACCGTTCTACTGTTGGCCCAAAGCAAGGAATAAAGGGCAAGTTTGGAAATGCTATTTCTGATTTGCGAAAAAAAGGTGATAAAAATGTAAAGATTAGAATGGTTATTATTTTAACTATTTTGGTTTTGGCTTTCCTTTATATAATAGATTTTGATCTATCAATATTCTCCATAAAAAAGTAATGGCAGATATTATTAAACTTTTACCAGATCACGTTGCCAATCAAATAGCAGCGGGCGAAGTTGTTCAGCGACCAGCATCTGTGGTAAAAGAATTGCTAGAAAATGCAATAGATGCCGGAGCCACAAGAATTAAGTTAATTGTAAAAGGCGGCGGTAAAATATTGATACAGGTTGTAGATAATGGTGTTGGTATGAGTACCACAGATGCCCGTTTAAGTTTTGAACGCCATGCTACCTCTAAAATTCAAAGTGCTGAAGATTTATTTAATTTAAATACAAAAGGGTTCCGTGGAGAAGCCTTGGCTTCTATTGCGGCAATTGCCCATGTAGAACTGCAAACAAAAACGGAAGATGAAGAAGTAGGTACAGCAATACATATAGAAGGGAGTACCATTATTTCACAAGAAGTAGTAGTCACTCCAAAAGGTACTTCTATTGCTGTAAAGCACTTGTTCTTTAATATTCCGGCACGAAGAAATTTTTTAAAGTCCGATTCTGTAGAATTACGTCATATAACAGACGAGTTTCATAGAGTGTCCTTGGCGCATCCGGCCGTAGCATTTCACTATTACAATAATGGAAATGAGTTGTTTAATTTACCAAGTTCCAATTTTAGACACCGTATTGTAAATATTTTTGGTAAAAAGACCAATGAAAAACTCGTTCCTGTAGAGGAAGAAACACAGGTGGTTACTATTTCTGGTTTTATTACAAAGCCAGAATTTGCTAAGAAGAGCAGGGGAGAGCAATATTTTTTTGTAAACAATAGGTTTGTTAAGAGTCCGTATTTGCATCATGCTGTATTGGCTGCTTTTGAAGGTTTGATAAAGCCTGGTGCTCACCCAGGTTATTTTTTAACCTTAGCCGTAGATCCGGCATCAATAGATATCAATATTCACCCTACTAAAACGGAGATTAAATTTGATGATGAACAAACCTTATACGCTATTTTAAGGTCTACCATAAAGCATAGTTTGGGTCAGTTTAATGTTGCCCCTACATTGGATTTTGAACACGACAATAATTTAGAAACTCCTTATGATTATCGCAATAAAAGTGCCGTAATTCCTAAAGTTGAGGTCGATGCTTCGTTTAATCCGTTTGCAGATGAGAAATTAGATGTCTCAAGATCTCGGCAAAATAGCGGGGTACCAAACTATAAAAAACAGAGCTCCCAAAGTTGGGAAGGTTTGTATGTGGAAAATACGCCAGAAGTAAGTGGGATGCCAAATTTTGATGGCCTTAGTTTTGAATCGGATGTAAGTACAGGTTCAATTTTTGAGGATGAAAAAGGGAATTTAGATGCTGCGGCAATAACGTTTCAACTGAGACGAAAATATATTATTACCACTATAAAATCGGGTATGGTTGTGATAGACCAAGGTAGGGCACACCAGCGTGTATTATATGAGAGATTTTTGAGAAGTGTTACGTTAAATGAAGGGGTGAGTCAGCAATTGCTTTTCCCTATTCAACTGTCATTTTCTTCCTCAGAAATAGCAATCCTTGAAGAAATAAAAGATAATTTAAGCACTATGGGATTTGTTTTTGGAGAAATAAGCACTGCAATGGTTGAGATAAATGGAGTGCCGCCGTTGGTAGCAGAAGCCGAAGTTGTTTCTATTTTTGATGAATTAATGGCAGATTGTCAACAGAATGTTGGGGGTGATGGATTTTCGCAGGCAGATGTGTTAAGCAAGGCCCTGTGTAAATCATTAGCCGTTAAAACTGGGGATGTATTAGATGTTATATCACAGGCTGCTCTGGTAAACGATTTATTTGCGTGTACGGAATCTATTTTAAGTCCGTTTAACAAGCCAATTTACATTACCATTACAGAGAATGATATTGATAAAAAGTTTATATAAATGGGTAGATTAACAGATACAGTAAAACATATAATCATAATAAATGTGATTTTTTTCTTGGCTACCCAAACTATGGGCGACCAAATGTACCAGTGGTTTTCATTGTGGTTTCCTAAAAATGAAAATTTTCAGCTGTGGCAAATTGTGTCTCACATGTTTATGCATGGCGGGTTTATGCATATTGCTTTTAATATGTATGCCTTGTATGCCTTTGGAACACCCTTAGAACAAATGTGGGGAAAGAAAAAGTTTTTATTTTTCTATTTTTCTGCAGGTCTGGGTGCAGCATTTATTCACACAGGAGTTAACTATTATTATTTTAATGAAGGATTAAATGCCATAGTAGATTCGGGCATTCCCAAGGAACAAATTATAAGGGTAATTTCTGAGGGGAAATACATGCCAGATTGGTACAATATGGCATCTAAAAGTACAATTGATAACTTTTTGGGGGCATATAACACACCGGCGGTAGGTGCTTCTGGTGCCATTTATGGCGTTTTGGTCGCTTTTGGGATGTCGTTCCCGAATGCCGAATTAATGATGATATTTTTACCAATTCCTATAAAAGCAAAATATTTTATTCCAGTTTTAATTGGATTGGATTTATTTTCTGGAGTAACAGGTTATTCATTGTTTGGTGGGGGTATAGCCCATTTTGCACACGTGGGTGGTGCATTGTTTGGCTTTATAATGATGTGGTATTGGAAAAAAAATCAGTTTAATAATAATCGTTGGAATTAGTATGAGTGGAACTTTAAAATATCAATTTCAACGGTTAAATGTTGCTGAAAAATTAATAGCAGTAAATGTTGCTATTTTTTTAGTGTCATCAATTGTTACAGTACTTTTTAGATGGCCCGGCCTAGTAACCTGGTTTGAATTGCCCAAAGACTTTTTCGCTTTTATTACCCAACCATGGTCACTAATTACCTATTCCTTTTTTCATAGTGGCTTTGGACATATTTTCTGGAACATGTTAATGCTTTACTTTTTTGGAAAGACCTTTTTAAACTTATTTAACGGCAAAAGATTTCTAAATGTTTACTTTTTGGGAGTTATAGCTGGCGGATTATTGTTTCTGATAGGCTACAATGTATTTCCAGCACTTATAGATATTAATGCCGCCTTAATAGGTGCTTCTGCCGGTGTAACTGCTATACTTATTTTTGTATGCGCCTATTTACCCAACCAAACAGTGCGGGTTTTAATCGTAGATTTAAAACTGTGGCATATTGGAGCAATCGTAGTGCTAATGGATTTATTCCGTTTATCTACAGGTCAGAATGTCGGAGGAATATTAGCGCATTTGGGTGGTGCTGTATTAGGTTATGCTTATGCCAAACAATTGCTAAAGGGTAAAGATATTGGTGCGGGATTTGGATCATTTACAGATAGCCTTGTTCAATTGTTTACCAAAGAGAAAAAAGCCCCTATGAAAACAGTTTATCGCAGCAAAACACCCAAATCTAATGTGTCTGGAAAAACGGATCGCAAAAAGGCTGAAAAGCAGCATAAAATTGATGCCATTTTAGATAAAATTAGTAAATCTGGTTATGAGAGTTTAACCAAAGAAGAAAAGGACTTTTTATTCATTGCAGGGAAGGGAGATCAGTGAAAAATATTTCGTTTATAAATAAAGTTCTTTTTGTTTTTAACTACGTTGTTGCCTTCTTGTTGTGTGTGGCCTTTTTAGCACCTTATGTATCTGTTAAAACAATACCGTTTCTATCTATTTTTAGTCTTTCTGTGCCCTTGTTGGTACTAGCCAATATTTTATTTTGTTTGTATTGGATAATACGAAGAAATAAAAGACTAGTTCTTTCGGCCATTGTGTTGATTTTTGGCTATTTTCTATTAGATTCTTTCTTAAAGTTTCAATTAGAGGAAGATAACATACCTACTGATGATCTAAAGATTATGAGTTATAATGCCAGAGGTTTTAATGTAAATAACTGGAATAAGGACAATACAATTGGGGATCAGATTATAGATTTTGTGATTAGTGAAAATCCAGATATTATTTGTTTCCAAGAGTATAGTAGAACGAGAAACAATCAGCTAAAAAAGAACTTTAAATATCAGTTTATTGCGCCAGACTTCAAAGTTAAAAAATCGGTACAGGCAATTTATTCGAAATACCCAATAATAAGTACCGGTGAAGTTCCGTTTAAGAATACTAGTAATATTACTAGTTATGCAGATATTTTATACAAAAAGGACACCTTAAGGGTCTATAATTTACATTTAGAGTCTTTAAAGGTTGTTCCAGAGCTAAATACCATTTCTAATGAAGAATCTTCTAAACTATATGGTCGTATTACAAAGTCCTTTATAAAGCAACAGGAGCAAGCGCAATTAATTGAAAAGCATCGGTCTACAGTATCCTATAGTACCATTGTATGTGGCGATTTTAATAATAACCAATACTCCAATGTGTATAGAACGGTAAAAGGTGACTTGCAAGATACGTTTGAAGTAAAAGGGACATCCTACGGACGGACATATAATTTTAGGTATTATCCAGTGCGTATCGATTTTATTTTAGCAGATCATAGGTTTGAAATTACTGCCCATAAAAATTATGACATCAAATTATCCGATCATTTTCCGGTAATGGCAGGATTACGAATGCATTCCAATAGGTAAACAATTGAAATTTGGTACCTTGGATAGGCTTGGTCTATTTTTTAATTGCATTCTATTTGTGCTTACTAGCGATTGCAAATTCCCCCTTTTTATACTTAAGGCTAAAAGACTCTATTGTTCTGAAATAGAACTAATTTTTGGATAATCCTTAGATAATTCATCTATAGCTGTAGTTGTGATACCAGTTTTCCAAACATACAGTGATTTTAAAGCCTTATGTTTCGTTAGAATGGGCAGGCTCACATTGGATATTTTAGTATTGTATACATTTAGAGATGCTATGTTTTTTAGGGGAGTTATAGATTTAATACCTTCGTCGGTAATGGGATTAGAATTTATATTCAATCGTGTTAAATTTTTTAAATTTGCTATTTGTTTTAATTGTTGGTCGCTTAAATTACACGCGCTTAAATTGAGCCACGTAATTTGATTTTTTGCCAAGAGCAGTTTCGAAATCTGTTCATTGCTTATCGATTTTTCCTTAAAAGTAATAGAAATCATATTGCTGGCTTCGCCCATAAAGTCCACCCCAAAATTGTTTTTTTGCAATGTATGTAATGTTTCCGAAGTTATCTTCGGCACCTTAACTTTTTCATAAAAGGGCTTTGGACGGTAATCCAATTGATAATCCCGGTCTAAAATATGTATCATTTTAGGATCCAATACATCGCTATCTGAAAATTTTAAAAGGCTATCGGCCCCAGCTTTCATCCACCATTCTAGAATTTGAATTTCTCCAAAAGTTAATGAATTTCCTCTTGGAGGCATAAATTTTTTGTTAGATAGAGGTAAGGTTACTCTATTAATGAGAATACTTTTTAGTGGTGTTTTTATATCAATAATAGATCCGTGTTCTCCTCCTTCCATAAGCCCCTTATGATTCGTTAAAACTAGCCCGCCTTCTTTTTTACTGGCACTATGGCAGCTAACACATTTGGAATCTAAGATGGGCTGTATAATATGGGGGAAAACTGTTATGGAATCTGTATCAATATCACTAAGCCCAATGTTTTTTTTCTCATTTTTGCCATCAATTATGTTTTTAATAAATGAAGGAGCATAATGCGTTAGGTATGTTTCTCCATGAGTTAGACTTCCTCCTAAATGTCCAGTGACACCGATTAATACAAGGATAAAGAAAAGCACTATAAAAAAAACAGATTTTTGCAATCGGATTCGCTCTGTTTTTAAAAGCCATCCAAAAAGAGATAATAGCGTAACTAATATGCCAACCCATTTATGCCAAAACAATAAATTGGAATCATACCCACCTTGCAATGAAAGCAGCCAACCAATTACAATGGCTCCTAGGGATGCTAAAGTGCCCCAAAACAAGGTGTATGCAATGGTGTGGTCTAAGTTTAGTGACCTATTTTTAATTTTTAGGGCATACAATTGAAGTAGCGCTGCCATTATTAAAAATCCTATAGGTAAATGAACTATTAAAGGGTGAAAGCGCCCTAGAAAAACGATAATATTTTCTTCCATTTAACTGCAGTTTCTTTTAATTAGGATAAAATATCTTTTACTACATGGCCACTAACATCAGTCAATCTAAATCTACGACCTTGATGTTTATAGGTTAATCGCTCATGATCAACCCCCATTAAATGCATAAGTGTTGCTTGAAAATCATGTACATGTACAGGGTTTTCTACAATATTGTATCCAAACTCATCAGTTGCGCCATGTACGATTCCTTTTTTTATACCAGCGCCAGCCATAAATAAAGTAAAGCATTTTGGATGATGGTCTCTTCCATAATTGGTTGCAGAAAGTGCTCCTTGGGAGTAGTTTGTTCTTCCAAATTCGCCACCCCAAATAACTAATGTGTCCTCTAGTAATCCACGTTGTTTTAGGTCTTTAATAAGGGCTGCTGTAGGTTGATCGGTTTCTTTACACTGTTCACGCAGTCCATTTGGAAGTCCTCCATGGTGGTCCCAGCCTTGATGGTATAATTGAATAAATTTCACATCTTTTTCTACCAAGCGCCTTGCCAACAAGCAATTTGCTGCATAGGTGCCAGGAATTTTGCTGTCAGGACCATACATATCGTATATATGTTCTGGCTCGCCCTCTGTATCCATAATTTCAGGAACAGAAGTTTGCATTCGAAATGCCATTTCATATTGGGACATGCGCGCTTTAATTTCTGGGTCTTCTAATGTATCGTATTGCAACTGTTGCAATTGATTTAAATGATCTAATTGATTTCTTCTGCTTTCGGCTGTTACTCCTGGTGGGTTTTGTAAAAATAAAACAGGATCTTTACCGGCTCTAAACTGCGTTCCTTGGTGTTCTGATGGTAAAAAGCCATTTCCCCAAAGGCGTGAATATAACGGTTGCCCCCTTTTGTTTTTAGTAACTAAAACTACAAAATTAGGGAGGTTTTCATTATCGGAACCTAAGCCGTAGCTAACCCATGAACCTATTGAGGGCCTTCCTGAAAATTGGGAGCCCGTTTGCATAAAAGTAACAGCAGGATCATGATTAATCGCATCGGTATGCATGGATTTGATAAAGCATAATTCGTCAGAAATTCCAGCAACATGCGGCATGCGATCGCTTACCCATGCACCGCTCTTTCCGTGTTGCTTGAACTGAAAAATAGAACCAGCCAATGGAAAAGAGGATTGACCAGCTGTCATGCCGGTTAAACGCTGACCTTTGCGAATACTTTCGGGTAATTCTTGTCCGTTTAGTTTTGTCAATAAAGGTTTATGATCAAATAAATCTAACTGTGAAGGTCCTCCACTTTGAAAGAGGTAAATAACGCGTTTAACCTTTGGAGGAAAATGGGTCTTCCCTACTAATGGCGCTCCTTTGGTGTCTACCAATGTGGATGCGTTCATTAAAGAGCTAAGGGAGAGCGCTCCAAGCCCAAGAGTAGTTTTTGTTAGGAAATCTCTTCTAGTATAGTTGGGGTTGTGATGATTACACATAAGGTTTATCTTTTGGTATACATTTCATCCATATTGAATAAGGTATTTGCTACAATGGTCATGGCTGCCATTTCTTCAATGGGAAAATCAGGAGGTGGATTATAGTCTCCCACCGATAAATATTCAGCTGCTTTATCTTTGTTATCTGTAAACCTGGCGTATTCGTTGGTATACAAATTACGCATAATTTTTAGTTCAGTACTCTTTGGTTTTCTGCTTAAGGCGAGTTGAAAACCAATTTCTAATTGACTACCTAAGGATTTTCCTCCTTCTTTTTTCATTCGGTAAGCCAACGCTTTTGAAGCTTCAACAAATTGTGGGTCATTGAGTAATGATAAGGCTTGTAATGGAGTGTTTGTTTGCTCCCTAAAGACATTGCAGTATTCTCTTGCCGGCATATCAAAAATTTCCATAAATGGCGGAGGAGATGTTCTTTTGTTAAAGGTGTACATGCTTTTTCTGTATTGTTTGTCGTCATGATCTTGAACAAAATATAACAAATCTTTAGAAAAATTTCCTTTTTCAATCCAAAGCCCTTCAGGTTGATACGGTTTTACGCTTTTTCCGCCAACTGCCGTATTTAACAACCCACTAGATTTTAAGGCATTATCTCTTATAAACTCGGCTTGCAATCTATAGGAGGGCGCCCTCGCTAAAAGGCTGTTTTCAGGATCTATTTCTCGTAATTTTTTTGTTGTTTTAGAAGATTGTTTATAGGTATTGCTCAGTACCATTTTTTTTAGTAACCTTCTTAAATCCCATCCAGATTCCATAAAATCTATCGCCAGATAATCTAATAATTTAGCATGAGACGGCAGTGATCCTTGATTGCCAAAATCATTCATTGTAGAGACTAAACCTTTACCAAAAATTAGTTGCCAGTATCGGTTAACAGCAACTCTTGCTGCTAATGGATTTTTAGAATCAAACAACCATTGACTTAGTCCTAATCTGTCTTTAGGGTATTCCTGCATGTTTTCAGAAATTTGACTGGGAGTAGCACGTTCCACTTCTGGCCCAAGCATATTATATTCGCCCCTTTGTAAAATATACGTTTTTCTTTGTATGGGCATTTCTTCCATGACCATTATTTCCTTTACCGTATCTATAGCCTTTAGTTTTTCATTTCTAAGCTGCTTTAGATGCGATTGTAATGCTGTATAGTCAGTTTCATTGGGTTGCCATGCGCTAGGAATAGTAGTTGCTTTAGATTGGGTATAGATAGTAGCAACTTGCAATGGTAAAATCTCAAAATTGTAGATAGACAACTCATCAATCTTTCCTTCAAAAATACCATTATCCCCAGTCTGTCCTCTAAGTGATTTGCCAACAATAAGGTTACCCTTAGCATTTGGAATCATACTTTTGTAAAGGTGGCTATATGTTATGGATTGATTTTTTTCTTTACCATTAATATAGATATTGAGTCCTGAGGCCGACTTAGATCCGTCATAGGTCATTAATAGATGTGTCCATTCGTTAATCGGAATAGAATCGTTTGTTTTAACATGAAGGTAATTGTTTGGCAGCGCACTAATTAATCGTGAAGATACTTGCCCATTAGAATCAATATGGATATCCCACCCTCTGTATAGCTCACTCTTAACACTTGAATTACCTACCACAGTCATTGTTTTTTCTGGAATACGTTTATCCAAATAAACCCAAACCGAAACCGAAAAGGGATCAGCTATCTGAAAAGGTGCTAATTTTGTAATAGCAATTTGATCATATTGATTATCGAAAACAGCAGCTTTACCTTTTATACCTTCGGCTAAGGTTAAGTTTGAACTAACAGTTGTTAGTGTATTATTATCCAAAATTTTCTTTTTTCCGTTGGTAGTAATATTTTCAAATGAATGGTGCACTAGAGGGGCAATTTTTTCGAATTTTTTCGAATCGCTAAAGCTGGCGTCGGCAATAAACGGTTTTTTATATGCCTTTACTAAAGTTTCTAAGGAATCTATTTTTGATTGAAATTGGGTAGTAATGCTGTCTAATTTAGGATCAGTTAAGAGTAATAGGGGGCCAGTATTGCCATCATTACTGGTCATTCCCAATTCTTTGATATTATTAAAATAGGCAAATAATTGAAAATAGTCTTTTTGAGAGATTGGATCATATTTATGATCATGACATTTTGCGCATTCTACAGTTAAGCCTAAGAAAGCAGTTCCGAAAGTATTTGTTCTATTGGTAACATAATCTACTCTAAACTCTTCGTCAATAGCTCCTCCTTCTGCAGTTGTTGGGTGGTTTCGGTTGAATGCTGTTGCCAGCTTTTGTTTCTTAGTAGCATTTGGCAGTAGGTCGCCTGCAAGTTGCTCTGTAACAAACTCATTATAGGGTTTATTCGTATAAAACGCATCAATCACCCAATCTCGCCATTGCCACATCATTCTTGCTCCGTCGGCATGGTACCCATGGGAATCACTATACCTTGCGACATCCAGCCATTCTAGGGTTAATCGTTCTGCATGGTCCATAGAATGCAACATTCTATCGACCATTTTTTCGTAGGCCATTGGATCCGTGTCATTTATAAATAAATTTAATTCTTCTAATGAAGGAGGAATGCCCCTAAGATCAATAGAAAGTCTTCTTAGCAATTGTTCTTTAGCCGCAGGCTTGTTAGGCTGTAATTTTTTTTCTTCAAGTTTTGCGTAGATAAATTGATCAATTTCGTTTGTCGGCTCCCAGGGAATAGATGTAGGCAATGCAGGTTTTTGAGGGGTGTTAAAAGCCCAGTGTTTTTCCCATTGTGCGCCTTGTTCTATCCACTTAATTAAAACCGCCTTTTCCTTGGTGTCAAGTTCTAAATGTGATTCGATAGGAGGCATTAGTATTGTGGGGTCTTGGCTTAAGATGCGTGTAATGGACTCACTCTTATCTATGCTGCCGGGTTTAAAAGCATAATTCCCAAGGCTCGATTTTTTAAAAAGACCTGATTCAGTGTCGAATCGTAAATTTGCTTTTCTGCTGTTTTCATCTGGTCCATGGCAAGCATAGCACTTGTCTGATAGTATTGGTTTTACATCTATATTGAAATCAATTGTTTCTGGTAATTCACTGTATTGAACAGCTATATATTCTGGAATTTTTTTTCCGCAGCTACTGATACTTATAAGAGTTAATAACGTGATACAAAATTTTAAACCACTAAGTTTTATGCTGCCAAATGGAGGTGTTTTAATAAAAATAACGTTCAGCATAAGTACGGTTATCGTTTTGTATAAAGATTTCATGTAAAATTTAGTAATGTCATAATGTAATGCACATTTATACTGTATTTACATAATGGTAATTAAAATTACTAAATTTATTAGTAACGCACAACCGATTGCATTAGTTTAGTTAGTTCTATAACAACTTGAGATTATTTTCATTGTTTTCATTGTTTTCTATCGATTTTCGAGTGGTTTTGTGAATCCCAAGAAAATACGCACCAAATAATGAGGACTAACTATTGAAACTAGAATGGGTTGGTTAAGTAGACCATAGGAGTAACATTATGAAGAAAAATCAGCGATGGTGATTTTAGATGTGAATTGGGTTTTAGGTATAGAACACACCTTTGAGCAAGCAAGACTTAATTGTGCTAATTTTAGTTATGAGCGGATAAATAAACAATCCACAAAATCTGCTAGTATATGCAGAACCAAGGCAATGCCAAATATTCTTGTTTTCTTAAAAAATAGCAATCCAAAATAACACCCTATGGCCCAATAGGTATGAAGGGGATGAAAGTTAATACTACACCTATTTGCGTCAAAAATTGGTTCAGCCCATAAATGATCCAAGTCAATGATAATAGCCGCTAATAAAATGAGAATCGCCCTTGCTTTTTGTTCTTTAAAGAAGATTACCCCGATTAAAATGGGAACAATAAAATGGATGCCATAATGCAAGAAAAACCTAAGCATTGGTACGGTCTATTACATGTTGTTGTAAATAGGATAAGGTATTTGTGCCTTCATTAAAAAGTAAATCTAGAATGCTGCAGTTTTCAATAAAGCCATTGCGGTCGTTAAAAACTTGAAAATAGGATTCTTGCTTGAAATTTATTTTTTGTTTGGCTTGTATCAAAAATCTACCATCAATACGGTCTGTGGGTGTTTTTTCGTAAGTGGTGGTTTTAAGGATGGGCATATCCAGTTGCAGAAAATCACAGATACAGGCAGTAGTTTCAAGGTTAAAATCTAATAGAAATAGATGCTTTTTAGAATATAAAGGTCTTATTTCATCTTCGTAAAACTCAAAAAAAGCAGAGGTTCTGTATGCCGTTTCCAAAGTTCTCCAATGTTGGCGTTGCCAAGGGTAATCATTGTCTATTTTAACATCCTTGTATTTTTGTTTTGTCGCTCCTTTACCAATGTGTTTTATTGGAATGTTAAGCATGAGTTTTCCGGTATCTGCAGCGATATAGGTGCGATTTCGGTAGGATTGTTTTTGGTAATTATCGTTCACCTCCCAACAAACATCATTTGTTGCTATAGCCACAAAATTAGCAACGTTTAAAAAATAACCAGGATGTAAAAGGAGGTTCATTGATTGCTTTGGATATTTGTTTATTTGTTGAGCTGATATTTTCGTAAAGTGTTCAATTTATTGGTTATGCTTTCTAGTTGCTTTCTTGATGAAATATAATTTTCATTACTGATTAATTCCAGCTCATTAGAAATAATTAGTTGGTTTAAAACTTCAACCGCAGAACTAAAAGCCATTGTTGAAAAGTGAGCTTTATCTTTATTTGTGGATCTCGCTGAACCTTCGGCAATATTTGAGCAGATCGATATTGAAGCTCTTCGTAATTGGGAAGTTAAGCTAAATTTTTCATTAGAAGGGAATTCAGAAGTGAGTTTATATATGTTCTTAGTAAACTCTTTTGCTTCGTGCCAAACCTCTAATTTTTCAAATGAATAGCTATACATATTTTTATTTCAAATAAACAACTCTACGAATTAGCAGATTAACAGATTAACTTGTTTTCTTTTTTCTAAAATAATCAAATACAAAATACCCCACTAAAAGGAGTAAAAAGTACTTAAAGTACGATGTTGGTTCACCGTCTCCACCTACTGTTGTAAAAAATCGATTCCATCGAGGTTTCCAATTGCTAAGTCCATCGTTAATACCGTCTATACTCATCCAGATTAAAACAGGTTTGCCTACAATATGATTCTCAGGTACAAAGCCCCAAAATCTACTGTCTTCAGACATGTGCCTGTTATCACCCATCATCCAATAATAATCTTGTTTAAAGGTGTATGTGTCTGTTACTTTACCGTTAATACTAATTTGGTTGCCCGATTGTGATAGGGTGTTGCCTTCGTACTCTTTAATGATCTTTTTGTACAAGGGTAAATTTTTTGCATTTAGCTTTATAGTGCTATTGGCTTTAGGAATGTATATCGGAGAGATATTATCTTCAGTCCCAGCTAAATTTGTGTTTTGCGGAAAAATTCGAGTTCTAGGATTGCTAAAACTGAACTTTTTAATGCTTACAATATTTGGTGAGTTTTCAGCAATTTTAGCCTCTTCTTCTGTTAAATTAAAGAGATTGATAGTTTTTACTTCTTCTGCCTCCAAATATGATTTTATTCTATTATCCTGTATTGATCCAGCGTAGTATACGTAGGTAGAATCTTCTTTGATTTTATCTAAATTAGTTCCCTTGTCTAATAGTTCATCAACCTTATCTTTTTTAAGCGTTTCTTTGGGAATACGTATAGAATAACCAGCAAAATTATTTCGGCCTAAAAGTTTAATGGTCGCATTATCTAGTGGTGATTTGGAAGTTACAGCATGGTAAAACATAGGTTTTGCCCTGTCTGGTAAAATGGTCCTTTCGCCATCGATATATACATAACCATCTACTACAGATAAAGTATCACCTGGCAGACCAACACAACGTTTTACGTAATTTGATTTCTTGTCAATTGGTTTTTTTACACCGGCTTCTCTAACAAAAAATTGCCTTACAGTATCGGCAGGCCAACTGAAAACAACAATTTCATTTCTTTTTACTTTTTGAAATCCGGGCAATCTGAAATAGGGTAATTGTGGTTTGCTCAGGTAGGATTTAATACCTAACAAGGGTAAAGTATCATGCACCATAGGAGCTGCAATCGTTGTCATTGGAGTTCGTGCTCCATAATGAAACTTACTCACAAATAGAAAATCACCTACCAAAAGAGTTTTTTCTAATGAAGAGGTTGGTATTACATAGGGTTGTATAAAATAAGTATGTACCAAAGTAGCAGCTACAATAGCAAATACAATAGAACTCACCCATTCTCCTAATCCAGTTTTTGGATGTATACTACGGTCTTCAATATATTTTACGTCGAGGACATAATTTACGTAATAGATATAAAAACCTAGGGTTAATAGTACCAACCAGGTATCAACTAATTTATTTTTACCAAAACTTCTAATCGTTTCTACCCAAATAACAGGAAACATTAACAGGTTTATAATTGGGATGAACAATAGAATAACCCACCATTTAGGGCGTCTAATGATTTGCATTAGCACTATGGCATTATAAACCGGTATAGCTGCTTCCCAAGATTTTCTACCTGCTTTTACATATAGTTTCCAAGTTCCTAAAAAGTGTATAACTTGTATAATTAGGATAAAAATAATCCACTGAGTACTATTCATTTTTTTTGTTTATATATTAAGAAGCATCTACTTCTGTTCGTTTCCTTGTTTTAAAACTATTCTATTTTAGAATAAACAAGGAGTTTTGGTCTAATTTTTAACGTTTAATTAAGTTCAAGGACATCTTTCATAGAAAAAACACCGGTTTTGCCGAGTATCCACTCTGCTGCAATTACTGCTCCTAAGGCAAATCCTTCGCGATTGTGGGCTGTATGTTTTATGTCAATACTATCTACCGCACTAGCATAGGTAATGCTATGTGTTCCTGGTACTTCTGGTATTCTTTTTGCTACAATTGCAATATGATCATCATCCGCTTTATTTAGCTGCCATCCTTTGTATTTAGATTCTGGGATAATTCCTTCTGCAAGGGTAATTGCCGTTCCACTGGGCTCATCTAATTTTTGAGTGTGATGAATTTCCTCCATAGATACCTTGTACTGTGACAAGGTTTTCATCATTTTTGCCAAGTAATTATTCAATTCAAAAAAGATATTTACGCCCAAACTGTAATTGGAAGCGTATATAAAGGCCCCTTTGTTTTTGTTGCACAGTGCCACGGCAGCATCGTATTTGTCTAACCATCCTGTTGTACCACTTATAATAGGGACATTGTGATGAATACATTTTTCAATGTTTCCAAAGGCTGCAGCGGGAAGGCTAAAATCAATAGCCACGTCGATATTGGAAAAATCGATAGCTACTGTATCTATGTCTATTTTAGCAACTATGGTGTGGTTCCGACCTATTGCTACCTGCTCAATCATTTTTCCCATTCTTCCATATCCAAACAAAGCAATATTCATATTTAAAATTTTAGTTGTAGGGCAAGTCCATAATTTGGATTTGCGGTTATTGTATTGTATTCTAAGTAGGGTTTTACCTTAAAACTAAGGTCATCGTCTATATTAAATTGTTTTAAATGTGCATCTACATTGGCATCCACAATATTTAAAACATATAATCCTATAGTGATTAACAAGGATAAATCCCGGTCTTCTTGAAAATTTTCTTGTGCTCTTTGTAAATCGTCATCCCCTAATCTGGGGTTTCCTGGATCTATTTCCTGCCCATTTAGAGCATAGAATTCATCGTCCATAAAACCAGCCTTTCTCCTTTTAAAAGCGGCTCTAGCTCTATTGTATTGGTTGTTGTTAAAGGAATAGGCATAGATTCCTGTACCAATAGCACCGTATACAAGTGGTAGTTTCCAATACCTTTTATTGTAAATCTGCCCTAAACCAGGGAGTATGGCAGAATAAAAAGCTGCTTTACTAGGCGCTAGTGGATCTATTCTCTTGTATTTGTTTAATAAGGCATCATCCACTAAAATTCCCTGCCCTTTTAGATCTAGGGTAAGGGAGTCTAGCTCTTGTTCGGATTTATTTTCTGGGTCTTGAGGCCAAGCTGTGGTAACAAAAACAACAAAAAATAAGAGTAAAAGAAGAGTTTTAGGCACCAGTCATCATTTTTTTTAATCTATTAAATTCTTCTTCGGTATCAAAAGAAATTGTAATTTTTCCTTTGCCTTTTTCTGAAGCTGTAACCGCAACCTTTGCCTTTAAATGGTCTTTTAAATTTTCTAAACCTTCACTAGCGAAAACCGGCAATTTAGATGATTTTTTAGCCTTTGGTTGCGTTAAGGTTCCAGACTCTTGGTAACTTTTTACCGCTTTTTCAGTTTCTCGTACCGATAAATTGCCTTCAACAATTTTTTCGTACAAATCTATTTGATCTGATTTTTTGTCAATATTAACCAAAGCTCTACCGTGTCCCATACTTACAAAACCATCGCGAATACCGGTTTGAATTATTGGATCTAACTTTAATAGCCGCATGTAATTTGTAATGGTCGATCTTTTTTTGCCAACGCGTTCACTCAGTTTTTCTTGGGTAAGCTGAATTTCGTCTATCAGTCTTTGATAAGATAATGCAATTTCAATAGGGTCTAAATCTTGTCTTTGAATATTTTCTACCAAAGCCATTTCTAATGACTCTTGGTCATTAGCTATTCTAATATAAGCAGGGATGGTTTCTAATCCCAATAACTTAGAAGCCCTAAACCTACGCTCCCCTGAAACTAACTGATATTTGTTAAATTCTACCTTACGAACAGTTATGGGTTGTATAACCCCTAATTCTTTAATGGAAGTTGCCAATTCATGCAGGGCTTCTTCATTAAAATGAGATCTTGGTTGAAAAGGGTTTACCTCAATTAAATCTAAATCTAATTCTATGATATTGCCTACAACCTTATCTGCGTTTTTGTCAGATGCGGAGTTGATATCATTTTCAGGATCTTTTAATAAAGCTGATAATCCTCTGCCTAGAGCCTGTTTTTTTATTGCTTTCGCCATTATGCTTTTTCCTTATTTTTTTGAATTACTTCATTTGCCAAATTTAAATAATTGGCTGCACCTTTACTACTGGCATCATATTTAATAATGCTTTCGCCATAACTTGGAGCTTCACTTAATCGAACATTTCTTTGAATGATTGTATCAAATACCATTTCAGAGAAGTGTTTTTTAACCTCTTCAACGACCTGATTAGAGAGTCTTAATCTTGAGTCGTACATCGTTAATAAAAGACCTTCAATATCTAAATCTGGATTGTGTATTTTTTGCACACTTTTAATAGTGTTTAATAATTTACCCAAACCTTCTAATGCAAAATATTCACATTGGATAGGGATAATAACTGAATCGGCTGCTGTTAAGGCGTTTAAGGTTAATAAGCCTAACGATGGTGCACAGTCAATAAGAATATAATCATAGGATTCTTTAAGCTCTTTTATGGCCTTAAGCATCATGTATTCTCTTTGATCTTTATCTACCAATTCTATTTCTATGGCAACTAAATCTATATGTGAGGGTATAAGATCTACATTGGGAGAGGTGGTTTTAATAATTGTTTCAACAGCAGATTTGGTGTGTTCCAACAATTGATAGGTGCCTATTTCTATAGCATCTACATCTACTCCTAACCCTGAAGTTGCATTTGCTTGGGGATCTGCATCTATTAGCAATACTTTCTTTTCTAGTACTCCTAGGGAAGCAGCAAGATTAACAGTGGTGGTTGTTTTTCCAACACCGCCTTTTTGGTTTGCAATGGCTATTATTTTGCCCATTATCATAGTAAGTTTAGGGGTTAAAAATACAATTATTTACGACTATATAAAACCGATGGTGTTAATAGTTTGCAAATAAAAAGCAGCACAATTAGGCTGCTTTTTATTTTTACACTAAAAAAACAGTTAAAAATCATTGGATAGCCTTATTTTACTAACTTTTAATATTTTCTGCTTTAATCCATTAATATTTCTAAAATTTGAATGGCAGCCTCACTTAATTTGGTTCCAGGACCAAAAACAGCTACGGCACCGGCATCAAATAAAAATTGGTAATCTTGTTTGGGGACTACACCGCCAATAATAACCATAATGTCTTCTCTGCCGTGTTTTTTTAATTCCTTTATGACAGCCGGTACAAGGGTTTTATGACCTGCAGCAAGTGATGATACCCCAAGAATGTGAACATCATTTTCAACGGCTTGTTTTGCTGCCTCTTCAGGGGTTTGAAAAAGTGGTCCTATATCTACATCAAAACCTAAATCTGCATAACCTGTAGCCACTACTTTGGCACCACGATCATGACCATCCTGCCCCATTTTGGCAATCATTATTCGTGGCCTTCTGCCTTCAGCTTCAGCAAAAGCATCTGCCAGTGCTAATGCTTTTTTAAAACTTTTATCGTTTTTTATTTCTTTTGAATACACGCCTGTAAATGATTGTATTTTTGCTTTATGTCTGCCAAATACTTCTTCTAGAGCGCTACTAATCTCTCCTAATGTAGCTCTTGCTTTGGCCGCTTCTACAGCTAAAGCTAATAAATTTTGATCTTCTGTACTAGATTCTGTAGTTAATTTGGCTGCTTGTGTCAATTTTGCAAGGGTGGTTGTTACCAATGTGTTGTTTCTAGTCGCTTTAAGGACAGCTAATCTTTCTACTTGTTGTTTCCTTACCTGTTCATTGTCAACTTCCAATATTTGTAAATCATCTTCATTTTCTTGTTGGTATTTATTGACCCCCACAATAACGTCTTCATTACTATCTATACGGGCTTGTTTTTTGGCAGCAGCTTCTTCTATCCTCATTTTGGGTATGCCAGCTTCAATTGCTTTGGTCATTCCTCCTAAGGCCTCAATTTCTTCTATTAAGGTCCAGGCTTTTTGCGCTATTTCTTCTGTTAGTTTTTCAAGATAATAGCTGCCTCCCCAAGGGTCTACTGTTTTTGTTATTTTTGTTTCTTCTTGAAGGTAAATTTGAGTGTTGCGTGCTATTCTTGCTGAAAAATCTGTTGGTAGTGCAATGGCTTCATCCAAAGCATTGGTATGTAAACTTTGGGTACCACCAAAGGCAGCAGCAGCAGCCTCTATGGTAGTTCTTGTAACATTGTTAAACGGGTCTTGTTCTGTTAAACTCCAACCACTAGTTTGGCTATGTGCTCGTAATGTTAATGATTTCTGATTTTTTGGGTGAAATTGTTTCACCAATTTTGCCCAAAGCATTCTCCCGGCGCGTAGTTTCGCAATTTCCATAAAATGGTTCATTCCAATGCCCCAAAAGAACGACAGGCGGGGAGCAAAACTATCGATATCCATCCCGGTTTTTAAACCGGTTCTAATGTATTCTAAACCATCTGCCAAGGTATAAGCCAATTCTAAATCTGCAGTTGCACCAGCTTCTTGCATGTGGTAACCAGAAATGCTAATACTATTAAACTTGGGCATATTTTTACTGGTATATTCAAATATATCAGCAATGATTTTCATAGAAGGTGTAGGTGGGTAAATATAGGTGTTGCGCACCATAAATTCTTTTAATATATCATTTTGTATCGTTCCTGACAACTCGTTTAATGGCACTCCTTGTTCCTGAGCGGCAACAATATAAAATGCGAGAATAGGGAGAACAGCACCGTTCATCGTCATAGAAACAGACATTTTATCTAACGGAATGCCGCCAAATAATATTTTCATATCCTCCACAGAATCTATGGCAACACCTGCTTTGCCAACATCACCAATGACACGCTGGTGGTCACTATCGTAGCCTCTATGTGTAGGCAAATCAAAGGCGACGGAAAGCCCTTTTTGTCCCGCGGCTAAATTGCGTCTGTAAAAGGCATTGCTTTCCTCTGCTGTTGAAAAACCAGCATATTGTCTTACAGTCCAAGGCCTGCGTACATACATGGTCGTATAGGGTCCCCGTAAATTTGGAGCTATTCCAGCTGCAAAGTTTAGATGTTCTAGTTTTTTGTTATCAGCCTCAGTATACACAGATTTCACAGCTATACCTTCTGCTGTACTATAGGTTTTTACCTTGGGTTCTGACCCTTTAGAATCTTGCTCCTTGAGACAAATATGTTGTACATTTTTTCTACTCATCTTGAAGTCTTTTTTGTTCTAATTCCTCTGCCAATCTTTTTTCAATGATTGGTACTAAGAGTGTTTTTCGGGCATTTGTTTTTACAAATGGATAGAGTTCTAATTCTCCTTTTATCCTATCGGCGGGATTTTCATATTTATTGGTGCCCACCAAGATTTCTTTTTTATTGTTGAATAGCTCTTGCTCCTTTAAGGCACTTTCTTTAATCTTTTTTTGAATGTAATGCGATTTTAAGTTCGATAAAAAACCACCCTTCGCTTCAATACTCTTAAATAATTCCAAGGCTTTTTCGGCAAGTTGATGTGTTATAGATTCAATATAATAAGCGCCATCAGCCGGATTGGAAACCATTTCAAAATAACTTTCTTTCTTTAAGATAAGCAGTTGGTTTCTAGAAATACGTTCGCCAAATTCATTGTCCTTGTGGTAGATGGCATCGTAAGCTAAATTACAGATGGTGTTTGCGCCCCCCAAACAAGCAGCCATACATTCCGTTGTTGTGCGTAGCAGATTAACATTGTAATCATACAATGTTTTGTTGCGTTTGCTTGGAGACGCAATTATTGTGCAATTAGCGTTTGTATTGTATTCTTCTGCCAAGGTGTTCCACAATAATCGAAGGGCCCTTAGTTTTGCAATTTCAAAGAAATAATTTCCTGAAATACTTACGGTAAAGGTGAATTTTGGAATACTCCCTTCTTTATAGTGGTTCAAATATTCATTGGCATGAGCCAAGGCGTATGCTAATTGTTGTGCCATAGTAGCACCTGCATTTTGATAGGTAGAAACATCGACACCCATAGTATGCACCCAAGGCAAATTTTTAGATAGGGCAACTATAGTATCTAATTCTTTGTGGTCTTGATTAAGGTTAGTGTACCAATTTCCTGTTTTGGCTAAATTGCCAATAATATCAATATTTAAATGAATTGTAACGTCCTTATCCCTACAATATTCTATTAGATTTTTGATGTAAGTAGCAGAAATAAACTGAAAATAAAAATAGATGGTTTTGTTTTTCAGTGGGATACTTTTTAAAAGGGAGTCAATCTTAATTTGAGCTGAAGAGATCGTAAAGACAAGGTCTTCTGCTCCTCTTTCTAAGGAATCTAGGGCTTTTAGGTTGGATGCTGTTTCGTTTTGTACAAAAATAGGCTGACCAATATTCCATTTTGGTGTATCAGTATGATTTTTAATTTTATCCGTGATATCATCACTATTGTAAAAAGGTTTTACTTTAATTCCTTCGGGAGATTCCCAGATTAAGGCTTCATTGTAATCGGCTCCTTTTAAATCGAACTGTATTTTTTGTTTCCACTCTTTGGCAGAAACCTCAGAAAACTCTTTAAACAACTCCTTCTTACTCATGCTCATTATTTTTAAGGCTGTCTGCGTATTCTATCAGGTAAATTTCTTCGTTTTTCTTTTTAAGATAATAGTGTTCCCTGGCGAACTTTTCTAATTCTTCAGGATTTTTTAGTTTTTCTATAATTTTTCTATCTTTAGAAATCTCGTTTTTTAAGTACTCTTTTTGTTTTTCTAAATCCTCAATTTGACCTTTTAACTCATTGTGAATAAATAGAGAGTTCGTGTCAAAAAAAATCATCCAAATTGCAAATGTGGTAAGCACAAGTACATACATATTGGTTGCAATACCAAACCATTTTTTCTTTTTAAGTTCTTTTAAGGTCATCTAAAAAATTAAACTAATTTGTCATTAATAATAGTACGTACAATATCTATTGCCACCGTATTGTGTTTGTTATTTGGTATAATGATATCTGCATGTTCCTTGGTAGGTTCAATAAATTCGATATGCATAGGTTTTATGGTGGATTGATATTTTTCTAAAGTTTCATCCAAATTCCACCCTCTTTCATTAACATCTCTTTTAATTCTCCGAATTAATCGTTCGTCAGAATCGGCATGTACAAATATTTTAATATCCATCATTTTCCGAATCTCCTGATCGGTCATAATTAAAATACCTTCTACGATTACTACTTTTCGAGGTTGCGTAAGGATAGTTTCTTCCGTTCTATTGCATTCCAAAAATGAATACACAGGTTGGGCAATATTTTCTCCTCTTTTTAAGGCTTCTAAATGTGTTTTTAGTAATTTAAAATCGATTGAACTCGGATGATCAAAATTTATTTTCTTTCTTTCTTGAAGCGATAAATGCGAAAGATCGTTATAATAAGAATCTTGTGAGATTACACATACTTCATTTTCTGGTAACTCATTAACAATCTGGTTTACAACCGTTGTTTTTCCACAACCCGTACCTCCAGCTATTCCTATTACTAACATAAAATCTTTTTTTTGTCAAAAATACGTATTTGAAATTATATAATTTTGTTTATTATGATTCCTGTTGTGTTTGTTTTTAAAACGTGACTAGTTTAACTTAAAATTAAGCGAGGTAAATCTTTTTTTTAAGGGATAGAGACTTAACTTTGCCCGATGCAAAATACAACCGTAAAACCACAATTTGAATTTGTGGCGTTAATGGCTTCTTTAATGTCTATTGTAGCCCTTACTATAGATGCTTTATTGCCCGCAATTTCACATATAGGTATAGCGATTAACAGTACAGATCCAATAAGGAATCAATTGCTGATTACAATGATTTTTTTGGGGTTGGGTTTAGGTCAATTGTTTTTTGGGCCTTTATCAGATAGTTATGGCAGAAAACCTATGGTTTACATCGGTTTTTTAATTTTTACCCTTGGTAGTATCATATGTGTGTTCTCCCCAAATTTAGAGGTGATGATTGTTGGTCGTATCCTTCAGGGTATTGGTTTATCTGCCCCTAGAACCATTACCATATCAATTATCAGAGACTTGTACAAGGGAGACTATATGGCTAAAATCATGTCTTTTGTTACCGCTTTCTTTATCTTAGTTCCTGTAGTAGCTCCTGCGGTGGGTAAGTTGGCATTGGATAATTTTGGATGGAAATCAATATTTTATATCCAATTATTTTTTGCTTTAGTAGTTGCTATTTGGTTTTGGAAAAGGCAAGCTGAAACCTTAAACCCGGCCTTTAAAATCCCATTTACAAAATCAGTTTTTTTAGACGGATTGCGCGAGTTCTGTAAATATAAAGAAACGGTAGCCTTTACCATTATGTCTGGACTAATTACTGGGGCATTTTTAGTTTATTTAAGTGCGTCGCAGCATATCTTTGAAAACCAATATCTCTTAATTGAAGAATTTCCTTATATTTTTGCAGGCTTAGCAGTTTCCATTGGTTTGGCAACCTTTTTAAATGGTACGCTAGTACTTCGTTTTGGTATGCGAAAATTACTTTTTATAGCTTTAGCGGGTTTTTGTTGTATCGGTTTATTGTATGTTGTTTTGTTTTGGAACACACCAAATCCATCCTTGCCAATTTTACTTGTATTTTTAGCCCTACAATTTTTTTGTTTGGGTTTTATATGGGGAAACCTAAGATCGGTAGCTATGGAGCCAATTGGGCATATCGCTGGAATTGGGGCAGCTATTAATGGTTTTGTTTCCACCTTGCTGTCTATTCCAATTGCAACCTTAATTGGTAGTTATGTAAAGACAACCGTTTTGCCTTTGTTTATTGGTTTAACGATCTGTGGTGTTTTATCTTTAGGTATTTTTATGTTTGTAAAAAGAAATTCTTCAAGGGTAATTGCCTAAGTATTATTGTGGAACATAGATAACACCAGAACACGAATCTTTTGTGGCACCAGTTACAGAACTCAAAACATTGTTTTGCCCTATATTTCTCAGCACACCCATAAAAGCAAAAATAAGGGCTTCTTTAAATTCTATTAGGGTTGAACTAGCAGGTGCTATGGAAAAAGTAGGACCTAGTTTTTCTTGCAAAGTAGTGATTAAAAATGCATTAAAAGCGCCGCCACCGGTTATTAAGAGCGTGTTTTTAGCTTTGTCTTTTAGGGATAGTAGGTTCTCTGAAATTTTGTCGCAAATATGAATTCCAAGAGTGTGTAGTATATTTTCTAAAGCATCATTTGTAGCTTCTAGCAAAGGGACAATTTCCTTTAAAAACCATTCATATCCGGTAGATTTGGGAAAGGGAAGTTTGTAGTATTCCAAGGCGTTTAATTGGTCTAGTAAATGCTGGTTTAGTTCCCCTTTTTTTGCCAAATCACCATTGTGGTCATAGGCTAAGTCTATTTTTTGAGTCATGTAATTTAAAGCCATATTGGCAATGCCAATATCGTAGGCAATTCTATTGTTATTTTGCTGAAAAGACACATTGCTAATGCCTCCCAAGTTTAGACAAAAATCATAGGTACCAAAGAGGTGTTTGTCCCCAATAGGAACTAAGGGAGCCCCTTGTCCTCCTAATGCAACATCATTAGACCTAAAATCGCATATGGTTTTGCAATTTGTATAATTCGCGATATGCTGTCCGGAACCAATCTGATAGGTAAATCCTTTGTTTGGTTGATGATGGGTAGTATGTCCATGGCTCGCAATAATGTCTACGGTTAGTTGACCCTCATCAATAAAAAGCTTAGACTGTTCTCCTAGCCATGCACCATAGGTACTATTTAATTCTAATAATTCTGAAGCAGGTAAGGATATTGCGTTTTTAAGCTTGTCTTTAAATGCTGAGCTGTAGGTAACACTTTTTGTATTGTTAATTTTATAGTTCCACATATCCTTCTTTTGCCAAAACTGACAGTAGGCAAGGTCTAAACCATCTAGTGAGGTTCCAGACATTAGTCCTAAAACGTTAAACTTTTTCATAGGTTAATTGATAGATACGGAAAGTTTACCCTTGGCTTCGGTTTTGCCTAAAAAATGTGCTGCCGCATTTTCTTGGAAAACCTCGAAATCTTGAAAGGCTATAATAGTGTTTTTGGCCTTTTCCACTTCTAAAATATTTAATATATAAGGGTTGCCAAAAATATACAGCACAACGTTTTTTGTGGCAGTTATTTCTGAAATAAAATGCAATTCTTCGGTGCTTAACCCGAAATTATCTGTAGGTTTTATTGCAGGTGGGTAAATTGCAAGTACTACATTTTCTTGTGTTGAAATCTCTTTTTTTAGTTGAGCAATTGTTCGTTCTGATGAGCTGAATGAGGTAGAATTAAGCTCCTTATTTATGAATTGAAAAAAAGAATTGTCGGTATTTTTGGATATTTCTATTCCCACAAAACCATCAGCCTTAAAATTCAGAAGGGTATTTTTATCACCCTTTAACATTGTTAAACTTTGGTTGGCAATTTTGGCATTTAGGCTGTCTTCTGTAAATCGTTCCTTAGTTCCTGGGATGCTTGTATTAAACACCTTCTCTTTTAACTTCCAGATGCGCTTAAAGCTTTCTTCAATTTGGTTCTCTGTGGCGTTTTTCAAAATGGTTTCAATGCCTTCTTTTGGGTTTTCTGCAAAACATAAAACATCATTACCTGCATTAAATGCGACCCATTCCAGTTCTCCCTTGGTTGGGTAAAGTTTAGAAACACTACGCATATTTAGGGCATCAGAAATTACAACCTTATCAAAATTCATTTCCCCTCTTAAAACCCCTTTTATTGTTTTTTCAGAAAGGGTAGTGGGGGTATTCTTTTCTCCTGTTAATGCAGGTACGGCCAAATGACCAATCATCACACTTTCTACACCTTTCTTTATTAATTGTTGAAAAGGAAATAACTCGTTATTTAGTAACTCTTCCTTGGTTTTTTCTATAACAGGCAAGCCTATATGCGAGTCTGTTGCTGTATCACCATGGCCGGGAAAATGCTTTAAGCACCCCAATACACCTTCACTTTGCATCCCTTTTAAGTAAGCAATAGCCTTTGCCGTTACCAAAAATTTGTCTTCACCAAAAGAACGGTATCCAATTACAGGATTATTAGGATTGTTGTTAATATCAACTACAGGAGATAAATTCCAATGCACGCCAGCTTCTTTGCAATCATTGGCAATGTTTCGGCCAACTTCATAGATTAAATCATGGTGATCTTGCATGGCGCCTAATGTAATAGCATAAGGGTATTGAGGCGTGTTTTCTACTCGCATTGCCAGTCCCCATTCTGCGTCAATCGCAATTAGCAAAGGGTGCTTTGCTGCTTTTTGGTAACGCTTAATTAGTACTTTTAATTTAGCAACGCTATAATTGTCAGTTGAAGAACTGTCGTCAAAGTTAGCGGCGGCACTAATTCTACTTTTAAAAAAACAGAGGGCACCAATATTTTCTTCTTTTATAAGTTTTTCTAGCCTTTGTATTTCTTCTTCAGAATCATTGATATAGGCGGCTGGCATAAAAAATTGTCCAATTTTTTCGCGCTTAGATAGTAGGGTAGTGGCCTTGGTATAGTCCGGAATCACTGCCAAACTTTTAGGAACTGTATTTTCTGTTGGCACTACTTTTTCTTTACAACTACTAAACACAATTAAGGCAATAAGGAACAAGCCTTTTATAACCTGGTTTTTACTTATTTGTGCTATTTTAATTTCGGGGTACATTTTGAGTGCTGCTTTAAAATTGTTCTCCTGCTAAAATAAGCTTTTTACAGCGTGTAGATAAATACCTTAGATTAAATTCGGTAGAAAGGGGCTAAATGATTTAAATTTGAATAAAACCATTCATAATAAAACCAATTTTTATCACTATATCAATGTCAGACTATATCAAAGTTACCGAATCAGCTTCCAATTATAAGGATTTGGAGTTAATGGATACACATAAGATACTTTCTAGTATGAATGCTGAGGATCAGAAAATTGCAGCTGCTGTGGCGCTCTGTATTCCTGAGATTACAAAATTTGTAGATGAACTAACGGAACGATTCTCTAAAGGCGGACGCTTATTTTATATTGGAGCAGGAACAAGTGGGCGCTTAGGGGTTTTAGATGCTTCTGAAATTCCACCAACTTTTGGATTGCCTCATACAAGAGTTATTGGTATTATTGCAGGTGGTGATGGTGCCATTCGTAAATCTGTTGAAAATGCAGAGGATGATGCTTTTCAAGCATGGAAAGATATGGAGTTAGAAGGAATTGGCGCTAATGATACCGTGGTTGGTATTGCGGCTTCAGGTACTACCCCTTATGTTATAGGTGGAGTGAAAAAGGCAAAAGAAAATGGGTTGTTAACGGCTTGTGTTACTAATAACCCAGGTTCCCCTTTAACCAAGGCGGTAGCTATTGCTATTGCTGTTAATGTAGGACCTGAATTTGTTACGGGTAGCACCAGAATGAAAAGTGGTACAGCCCAAAAACTGGTGTTAAATATGATCTCTACGGCCTTAATGATAAAAATTGGCCGTGTAAAAGGAAATAAAATGGTGAACATGCAACTCAGTAATGACAAATTAGTAGACAGAGGTGTTCGCTATGTGGTTGAAGAACTAAAGATAGACTATGACCAAGCCAAAATTTTACTAGACAAATATGGTTCCGTTAAAAATGCAATTGAAGCTGGGAGGTAAAGCTGAAAGTCCAAAGACCAAAGTAAAAAGTAAAAAGTGCGAAGTTGAAAGCCAATTATCAACAAGGAATAGGGGATATGTTTTTTACTTATTTGTTACTTTAGTTAGCAGATTTTGTTGTTTCAACTATCAACTATCAACTATCAACTATCAACTATCAACTATCAACTAATTGTTAGGAATCAATTTTAAAATTCCTTTGCCTTCAACACCAACATAGATGTAGCCATCTGGACCTTGGCGAACATTACGTACCCGTCCAATTTCGTCCAATAACTTTTCTCTGTGGGTTACTTTGTTGTCTTTGATAACCAAGCGTTCTAAATACTGAAATTTTAATGAACCAACCAAAAGGCTATTTTTCCACCCTTTGTATTTATCCGAGGTAACAAATGCCATTCCACTTGGTGCAATGGAAGGAAGCCAATAGTGAATGGGTTGCTCCATACCTTCCATTTCAGTTTTGTCTGTAATAGAGGTTCCACTATAATTAATACCGTATGTAATTACGGGCCAACCATAATTAGCTCCGCTTTTTACGATGTTAATTTCGTCCCCACCGCGAGGTCCGTGTTCATGGATCCATATTTTTCCTGTCGCATAATGTTTAGCCATCCCTTGAGGGTTTCTATTACCATAGGTATACGCTGCTGTTTTTGCTCCATTTTTATGTACAAATGGGTTGTCAGTAGGGACTCTCCCATCATCGTGTAGCCGGTATATTTTTCCGCCATCTTTGGTTAAATCTTGCGGGTTTGTATCTCTGTCACCTCGTTCTCCAATAGAAAAATAAAGGTAATTGTCATTGTCAAATTCTATTCTAGAACCAAAATGTTGCCCTTTGGTCGAATTCGGTGACGCCTTGTATATTACTTCTTTGTTTGTAAGTGTATTATTTTCAATTTTAGCCCTCATAATAGCGGTATGTCCACCTTCACCTTCACCATCTTCGGAAGCATATGAGAAGTAAAGCCATCCATTATTTTCGTAATCGGGATGCAATTCTAAATCTAATAAACCACCTTGTCCTCGTTCATATATTTCTGGGAGGTTCTTTATTTCAATTTTTTTACCGTCCTTACAGCGTAACAGTTTTCCACTTTTTTCAGACACTAAAATGCTACCATCAGGAAGAAAAACCATACCCCAAGGATTTATTAAATCGTCTACTACTGTTTCAGTGGTGAAATTGATAGTTTCAGGCGCAAAAACATTGTTTTTTTGATCCTGGCCGCAAGACAATGATGTCATTACAACGAATAAATATGTACATACAACACTTTTTTTCATATCTTAACGTTAATATTATTTAATGAATAGAATTTAAGAAGAGTAAATATATATAAAAATACATTAAGAATATTGTTGATCCCAAATCTACTGTATTCTCACAAAATTATACTTAACCTATGCAACCAAGTAAAAAAAGACTTGCGTTATATGCTACACTCTTGATTTTAGGATCAATTGTCTATACCTACGCAGTAACCAATCCTAAGATTTATGGTTTTATTACCGATGTTGTTACTCTTGAAAATAAAAAGTTTAGAGAATTAGCAATAGCTGAAATAGAAAAATCACCTACAGAACCAAGGTTCGCAGTTTCTGAAACTCCAAAAGAAGGTACATCAAAAAAAACCACAATAACCCCTGCAGCTATATTTGCAACAATTGTTACTGGGGCCAATGAAGAGGTAACCTGTCCTGATGATGGAAGCACATTAGCCAAATTTTTCCTATGTGGTACCGGAGATGATAGAACTATAGCATTAAGTGCTTCTGGGAATAACTATACATGGCAGAAATTAGGTTCTGGTTGTGCTTTTGTAGGATCAGATGAATGTCCTACCTACAATAATGCTTGTAATAGCGATTGGGTTACAGTTGAAAATACATCCACATTTTTCTTGGATGCTAGTGACCCTAATGTGGCAGCTGAATATAGAGTACGAGTAGATTCTGGTGTTTACTATCATTTTAGAGTCACATCTAACCCCTTAAATCCGCAACTTACCTATAAAAATATTATTTGTGGAAATCCAGGGAATATAGAAGTTACCAATGTACCTGCGGGATATGAATACAGTTTAAATTCATCTACTGGACCTTTTCAAGATAGTCCAGTTTTTACAATTACGGCAGCCGGTGATTATCAAGTTTATGCACAATTAAAAAATGCACCAGTGTCTTCTTGTGTTTTTCCATCGGAAATTGTAACAATTTCAGAAGAGTCTATGATTGTCGATGTTGCAAAGACAGATATTATTTGTAGTGGTGAAAAAGGAAATGTATCTGTCGCTGTGTCTAATGCTTCGGGCTTTTACAGTTATCGACTACTAAAAGGAGGAGTTACTATAGATACTTTTGGGCCTAGCGCAAATACAAATTATACCTTTAATAATTTAGGACCAGGAACATATAGCGTACAAGTACAAACAAACGATTGCAGTATTACAGTAGCTACTATTGCAGGTAGCCCAATTACCATTGGTAATGGCTTAGCTCCAATAGAGGCAACAGCCTTTGCCACGGATAGCTTTGGTTGTGGTGCAACAAGTGTTGATATTACCCTAGATGTATCTGGAGGCACGTCACCTTATAGTTACAGTATAGATGGGGGTACTACATTTAGTGCAACTTTTGCAAGCTCTGTAGTTTTTGCAGTGAATTCCGCTGGGACCTATAATATTATCGTAGAAGATGTTAATGGTTGTACTAAGAATGCAGCTGTTGAAGTACAGAATATTCCCCCTCCTGTTTTTAATGTTACATCGGAAGATGCCAATTGTGGGGGAGCGAATAATGGAAGACTAACCGTAAACGTAACCAATAGTAATGGTTATTCCCTAAAGTATAGTGCTAATAATGGTGCCACTTTTCAAAACAGTAATGTATTCTCTAGTATGGCTCCTGGCTCCTATGATGTAGTTGTTCAATATAGTCAAGATACTTTTGTGTGTAACACTTCACCTGTAACGGAAACTGTAGGAACACCTTCAACAATTACTTCTTCAGCAACCGCTACTCAATACCCTAATTGCACCAATGAAAATGGAGGAGAGATAACATTTACAGCAGCAGCAGGAGGTACAGGTCCTTATGAATATAGTGTAGGTTCTGGTTTTGTATTAGGACAAACTGTTTTTTCAGGATTATCACAGGGTAGTACCTATACCCCTCAAATTAGGGATGCCAATGGTTGTGTGGAGACCTTGGTAGATATCGTTTTTAATCCGCTAAATAAACCAACGGATATTGCCTTTACAGTTTCTAGTATTGATTGTGTAACGGGGACAGCTTCCGTGACCCTTGCGGTAACGGGGGGTGGTTCAATAACCGACTATGATATTATTGCGCCCAGTGTTGTTAGTAATGGAACTTCTAACGTATTTACGGGTCTAGGACTGGGTAGTTATACGTTTCGGGTAACAGATGATGGTGGTTGTTCTTATACAGAAAGTTTTGCAATAAATGATATTAGTTCTATAAAAGCAACAGCTCAGTTACAAGCAAATACTACTTGTTTTGGTGGTATTGATGGGCGTGGAAGGTTTGTAGTAGATGGCTTTGCCTCTAGTTATAGTTATCAAATTGATGCCAATCCGGTAGTTACCGGCCATACGGATAATATAATTAATTTAACAGGCTTGGCTGCGGGTACGTATTCCATCTCTGTTACGGATGAGGTTACCAGTTGTTCTGAAGTGGCTACACTGACTATTAATGAGCCTGGTGCTGCACTAGCTATGACGCCTACACTTACACCAATGGGTTGTAATAATAACAACAGAGGTTCTATTAGGGCAAACGCTACTGGAGGTTGGGGTAGTTACACCTATACCTTAGAAAGACCAGGTACATTATCTGATTTAGGTCCAAGAAGCAACCCTAATTTTACTGGATTAAATTATCCCGGTAATTATGTGTTAACGGTTGAAGATGGAGAGGGTTGTACAGAAACCTATAGTTTTACCTTGTCGCCCACAAGTTCACCTTCATTGGTCATTGATGATAGTGCTTCCGATTATTGTTTTGACAATATGGATGCTGCTTCAATAAGTGTAACTGCTTCTGGCGGAGATAGTAATTATGAGTATCGGATAAATAGCGGGGCTTGGGTAGCTGGTGGTGCAACGGAATTATTCTCAGGTTTAGTACCAGGCAGTTATATCATTCAAGTAAGAGATGGAAATGGGTGTATAGATACAGTAAGTAGAAATATTCAACCTCAGACAACTTCAACAGTAACTATTCAAAAAGAATTGACATGTAGTTTAAACCCTGTAGATGGGGCTGCGGAAATTAGGGTCAATTTATCAAATGGGAACACACCGTACCAAACCTATGAAGTAAGTTATAATAGCGGTGCATATGAGCCAACAGTAGCGTTTGGAGGTAATTCCTTTGTGTATACGACTTTATTAGATGGTACGTATCAATTTAGAATCATAGATAATGAAAATTGCCCTGTGCTAACCAATGTGGTAACGATTCTGCCAACAGAGGTAATAGTGGCCTCAGCCACGGTTACAGATCCTAGATGTGGGGATGCCAATACAGGTATGGTACAGTTAGTGCCAGATACCTCAGTGGGTATACCTCCCTATCAATATAGTGTAGATAATAGTATTGGTTCCTATGGTGATCAATCGGTTTTTGTAAACTTGGCAACAGGGAATTATACTTATTATGTAAGGGATAGCAGGGGATGTCATGTTCCTGTTAATTTTACAATTGGTGCAGCAGCTCCTGGTGTAGATGCAGCGGTAGGTTTTACACCACCTGTGTGTGGTATTTTACCTGCTAATGGAGCGATAAATATTACTGGGATTACAGACGGAATTGCACCATTTACTTATACACTTTTAGATACTGCAGGAAATTTAATAACGACATCGGGATCAACAGCAAGTACTACCTATGATTTTCTAGGACTTGCTGAAGGAGATTATATTGTAGTTACCAATGATGCCGCAGGATGTGAAGATAGAGATGTAATTAACTTACGACAAAACAGTTTGGATTTAGTTCCGATACCAACAGGGGTGCCCGACTGTACAACAGATTTTGCCTATATAGTAGATATTGTAGGGGGAACTCCTCCGTACCTTATTGGTTTGGTGGGAGAAACGCTGACAAGTCCGGCAAATGATCCAAACGTAGATGCCGATACTCATAATTTTATTGGGGTGGTTGAATACGGAGTTACCTATTATGTTCAGGTAATAGACGCATTAGGGTGTACCTATGTAGAAGAAATAGCTCCTATTTTGAGCCCTACTTCTTTAACAGTTACAGCATCTGCTACTGCCGCCTCATGTGCGGTGCCAGATAATGCTGGAATCACCTATGAATTGGATGGCTTGCCAGATGGTACAGATGTTATTGTTCAGTTAATGGATACAGACAGCGGACTAATTATTGCTGGTCCCACGACCTTAAATGCTGTTAATTTTCCATACACTGGTTCTTTTGGTAGCTTACCAATTGGTAATTATCAAATTATTGTGCAAGAAGATACAAGTCCGGTTACCAATGTGTGTAACGCTAGTGCCTTGGTTTCTATTTCTCAAAATTTACCATCTATTGCGATAGATAGTAATACCAATGCAAATTGTAATATTCCAACCGGTCAATTGGTGTTGCGAGGGCAAGGTGGAACACCATCCTATACATTTGCCGTAGTTCCTGCAAACGATCCTGTACCTAGTACGCTAACAGCTGCCAATGTATATGATCTGGCTCCTGGCACTTATGATATTTATGTAGAGGATAGCAACGGTTGTACTTCTATTTTGGAAGATATAACCATTGATGTTGATCCGGTGATGTCGGCTCCAACTGTAGATGTTACCAATCAATGTTTTGCGGTTGCTAATTATACGATTGAGGTAACAGATCCACTAACAGTTCCTTCTAGTGGCCCTGAAACTACCTTTCAGTATGATATCGGAAATGGTTTTCAAGACAATCCAATTTTTACAGTAGCTAATCCCGGAACGTATACTATTACCGTACGTAATGGTAATGGGTGTACCAGTACGTTAGATGTGGAAGTGTTCGATTTCTTTTCTATAAGTGCAAGTGCTTCTTCAGAGCCATCTTGTAATAACGCAGACGGTGTAATTACCGTAGCTACCACAGGTGGTAGTGGTAATTTTGAATATGTTTTAGATGACGGATCAACCACAACTACTCAAAACAGCAGTGATACCGATCCTCATATTTTTACGGGAATGGCGCCAGGAAATTATACGATTACCGTAACAGATTTAGATTCAAATACTCCTACATTGTGTTCAGATGTGACCACTGTAGAAATCATAACGGTTTCTACGCCAATTATAGACAATACAATTGTAGCTGATATATCTTGTAACGGAGCGGCAGATGGTAGTATTACGGTAGAGTTAGTCCCAGCATCAGCAACAGATGCGCCATTTACTTATAATATATACGATGCTTCAAATACACAAATACAATCCATTGAAGATGCAACCTTCCAAAATTTGGTTCCAGGAACGTATCAGGTAGAAGTTGTCTCTAATAGAGGTTGTTCGGTGAGATCGGCAGATATTCTAGTAGAGGAGCCTACGGTGCTTCAGGTCACCCCAATAGCTCCAGCATTTTCGTGTAATCCATCAGCAAATTCTTTCAGTACCACAACCATTACAGTATATACAGATGATAATGGAGATGGAACAGGAACAGCAACAGCTAACGGTTCCTATAGTTATAGTTTAAATGATGGTACCCCATTTTATGATGGAACTAGCTTTCAATCGGCCAATACTTTTGAAATTATAGACAACGGAACCGATCAAACCATAGCTGTCATTGTTAGAGATGATAAAGGATGCGAAGTTACGGAAACGATTACCATACTAACATCGACTGATTTAACCTTTGCGTATAATTTACTGGCTCCAATTAGCTGTGATTCTTCCGGAGGTGGAGCAGCAGCAGGACAGTTAGAAATAATAATCAATCAAGGTCCAGGTAATTATGGAGTTGAGGTTTTACCGCTAGGTTCTCAACCCGAGAAATTAACCAATGGAAGTGACCGTGTTGTTTGGGATATTACAGTGCCTGGTGACTATATATTTGCTGTGAGAGATATCGATAACGGAGGCTGTTTGTTTGTAACACCTGTGTATACTGTACCTGAGTATAATACAATAGAAGCGGTTATCAATGAAGTGAAGCCAGTTTCTTGTTTTAATACGAATGACGGTGAAATAAGCCTTGAAGTTACAAATTATACAGGGCTCTATAATTATGAAGTTTATTTGATTGATAATACAGGAACCGAAATTTCAACAGGAGTAACTGGTTCTTTTGATACGACAAATCCATTAAGTACACCAGAGGTAATTGTTGGTTTGCCCGCAGGAAACTTAATGGTAAGGGTAGAAGCATTAAGTACACCATTTTGTGATACTGCGAGTAATATAGCTCCAGTGAGATCTCCAGATAGGGCACTGACTTTGGTTCCAGAACAAACAGCTTATGTTACATGTGCTGTTCCAGGATTGGGTGAAATTACGGGTACTGGCGACGGTGGTTGGGGTACCTACGAATATCAATTAGAACAAGAAACGGCTACGGTTGGTACCTTTACAATAGTAACGTCTTATTCAGCTGCTAATGTGTTTAGTGATTTGTCACATGGTAATTATAGGCTTAGTATTCGAGATGCCGGTGGTTGTATTGTTTCGGAAACCTTGCAATTAAGTCTGCCAGATGCTATTGCTTCTGAGATACAAATTGTGCAACCCTTACTTTGTCCAGGTGCTAACGATGGCGTTATAGAAGCTTTTAATATCCTTGGGGGAGAAGATTTAGATGGTGATGGGGAAGAGTACTTATTTCAATTAAATAGATTGGATAGTTCAGGAGCTGTAACCAATACAAGTGGGTTGCAAGAATCACCTGTGTTTCCCAACTTACGTTCAGGATATTACACAATTACGGTGTTTGACGGGTGGAGCTGTAGCTTTACTACAACACAGATATATTTAGTAGACCCTGCACCTGTAGAGCCAGAATTGGTAGAGCTTACGCCTCCTGGTTGTGGAGAAATGGGAGCTATGGAATTAAGTGTGTCTAACCCCATTGCTGGAATGGAGTATTTCTATAGAAGATCGGGTACAACAGACGCATTTGTAAGTTTTGGAGGAACAGATGTAATATCGGTTGTTATTACTATTCCAAATATCGATTTAGATCCAGGACCGTTTCAATATGATGTTCAAAACGGAAATGGATGTCCAGAACAAAAGTCCAATGAAATAGGATTGGATAAAGCTTTGCCGCTTGTGATTGGCTTAGATTTGGTAGATGCCAATATAAAGTGTGAAGGCGAGCAAACAGGTATTATTAGGTCTGAAGCCTATGGCGGTATTGGTAATTATACCTATACCTTGGTAAATAATGATCTAGATAGTAGTATAAACGCAGGTGTGCCTAGAGCGCCAATTGCCAGTGATATTGTTAGCGGTTCACAAGCATCGGGGATTTTTAGAGACCTAGGTCCAGGCACTTATTACATCTATGCCCAAAGTGGTGGTTGTACTGCAATTTCAGATATCATCAATATTGTGCCAAAAGATCCACTAGAATTAGTGAATTTAGAGGTGAATCCTGTGAGTTGTGTGGGAGATTACGATGGAGAAATATTTATAGAGGCTCGAGGCGGAACAGGTCAGATTAAGTTTTCTATTTCCGAAACTTTAAGCGAGTTTTTTGTTGGCGATGCAGCGAATCCAAATGCTATTACCTTTTCAGATTTACCTCCCGGAACTTATGAAATCATTGTGCAAGATGAGGTAGGTTGTAGTATCCTAAGAGAAGTTGTTGTAGAGGAACCTGAACAAATAGTGGTCTCTAATGTTGATACAACCCCAGAATTGTGTATAAATGCTTCCGACGGAACAGCAACATTGACCATTCAGGGAGGAACGCCCTTTATAGATGGCATTACAGGTGACACCTATTATGAAACGAGTTTAAATTCATCAGATCCAGCAGATTTTATTAGAAATGACGCCTTGTTCTTCGATAATTTAGCTGGTGGCGGAACTTATGTTGTTTTTATTAGGGATGCCAATTTGTGTGAAACTAATGTAATTATAAACATAGACTACGGGGTAGATTTATCCTCTACTCCAATCATTGAATACGGTTGTACCGGTATTTTTCCATACAGTACGGTAACTATAGATATGACGGATAACAGTGTGATCTCGGATTTAATGTTTTCATTAGATGTAGATGATATGAGTTTGGCTAATACGCAAAATGTATTTGGAGATTTAGAGCCAGATACGCAGCATACGGTATATATTTACCATAGCAATGGTTGTTCAACATCCGTAGATTTTTCTATTGATGCCTATACGCCCTTGTCACTTACCGCGATAAAGACAGGCCCTGATGAAGTTACTGCCACTGCAGAAGGCGGATTTGGAGATTATGAATTTTTCTTTCAAGAAATTTCAACAGGTAGTACTAATGTATATACCTTAAACGAAGACAAATCATTAGTTATTCGAGTGCAAGATCAAAGGGGTTGCGTGGCAGAGGTTGTACTAGAATTTAACTTTACTGAAAAGCCATTTATACCTAATTATTTTACCCCAAATGGAGATAATTTACATGATAAATGGGCACCGGAAAATAGTAAATACTTTCCAAATATTGAGGTCATCATTTATGATAGGTATGGTAGAGTTGTTGCACGATTAGATCAGGTGTCTGCCTGGGATGGAACTTATGAAGGGAAAGAAGTGCCAACAGGAGATTACTGGTATGTGGTAAATACCAATGATAAAGAGAAACAACGCTATGTAGGCCATTTTACGCTGTATAGGTAATATTTAATAATATATACACACTAAAAATGGCGCTCTTGTAGCGTCATTTTTAGTGCATAGGATCAAGGATCATTTGGAATGAATGGTTTAATTTAGCAAAAAATATTTAACCTATTTTGTGCATATGAATGAAGAAAAATTAAACACCATTTCTCATGGGTTTGGAGTGATTTTAGGAATAATAGGGCTAATTGTTCTCTTGGTGTTTAATACGTATAAAACGCCATTTTCCGTGTTTAGTTTAGTGGTTTATGGCGGTTCAATTATTTTGTTATATACCGCATCTACCCTCTATCACGCAACAATTAACCTAAGGTTAAAAGAGAAATATAGAATTTTAGATCACAGTAGTATCTATGTTTTAATTGCGGGTACCTATACCCCAGTTGCCTTAATTACATTAGAAAATGGGAATGGATGGTTTATTTTTTGGGTGGTCTGGGGCATTGCACTTGTGGGTGTTGTTTTAAAATTATTTTTTACAGGCAAATTTGAAACACTTTCATTACTACTGTATTTGGCAATGGGTTGGCTTATTGTATTCGATTATCAGAATTTGATACTTAATGTAAGTGAAACAGGTTTGCTGTTGGTATTGTTAGGAGGTTTACTTTATACTGTTGGAATTTTGTTTTACGCCATAAAAAAAATACCATACAATCATTTTATATGGCATCTTTTTGTTTTGGGAGGCAGTTTAGCCCACTTCTTTTTTGTTTTAAGCTTAATTTAAAAGATGATTTTTAGTGGTTCATTGGGCTGTCATCACAATTTAAATTGCCAGTGGTATAATGAATTCCATTTAAAAAATAAGTCAGTAACTCAGGGTTCTCAAAGCTTTGTGCATTATGTGATGGTGAAGAATAAAAAACTCTTCCCTTACCATATGTTTTTATCCAAGAAATATATTTAATGGTATCTTTTACTTCCTTCTTTAACCCCTCTAACTCCGTAGTATCGATATAAAGCAGGGGTTTAAAGTTGTAGTCAAAATAGGCGTTATTAAAAAAATAAGGCTCATCTATATGAGAAAATCCTTGGCCCTTAAAGCCCTTAACCATAGGATGATTGGCATCGACCAATTTCACATTTATTTCTTGTTGCTTCGGGTGGTAATCAAAACTACCACCTACCATTTTACTAAATTCAGCAGATTTGTTTTGCATCACAATGGCGCCGTGCATAAGCATTAATCCGCCACCTTGAGCCACGTATTGTAACAAATTTTCTTCCAGTTCTTCCGCCTTTAATTTAACTTCAGCTTCACTGAGACTTTTGTCTTCTTTTAGTTTGTCTAAAAATAAATTGCGATGGTCGCCTATAGAGCAATTGTTATTTAAGACAATGGCATCATATTTTTTTAAATTCTTTTTATTGAAAATTGCGATGTCCTTGGATGTGGTAACTGTATAGGCTCCAGATTTTTCAGCAATGACCTTAATTACAGCCTCGGTATGTGGTATTACCCAGTGATTAAAACCTGTGTGCAAGGAAAAAATTAATATATTTTTCTGTTTTTTTCCATTGAAGTCCATTTTAGCAGGGGCAATTTCTTCAATTTTTGAAATCCAGTCTTCAGTGGCTTCAAAAGGTTTCAGGCTTTGTGCAGATACAGTGACATAAATTAAAGATAAAAGAAAGGTGATCCATGTTGTTTTCATAATGTGTTTTTATTTAAGAGTAGATTCTCTAATGATTAATTTGTGTTTTAATATAATTGAATTGGCAGATTGTAAATTTATGTTGCCATTTAAATGATTAATAATGCTCTGTCCCGCCAAGATACCCATTTCATAACCAGGGTAGTTAATAGTAGATAAGCTTGGATTTATTATTTCTGAGATTGGATTATTATTAAAACCAATAACTTTAATGTCTTCCGGTATTTTATAATTCAATTTTTGTAATTCTTTAACGCACTTTACCGCCATAGTATCATTAGCAACAAATATACCATCAATCTTATTTGGTGATTTTAGGATATGCTGAATAACGTCTTCAATTTTAGTTGGGTCCAAATCTGTTTCTAAAAGTTGTTCCTGAGAGAAGGGCAAGTTGTATTTCTCTAAGGCTTTTTTAAAACCCAAATAACGATCTCTATATACGGTTCTCGTAAAGCTACCACTAATATGCAGAATGTTTTTACAGTCTTGTTTAATTAAATGTTCGGTGGCATCAAAACCAGCAGCTTCATTGTTAATTAAAATTGTAGTGCAATTATTTAAGTCTAGGACACGATCAAAAAATAACAAAGGAATTTTTCTGTTCGTGAACATATTAAAGTGGTCATAATTGGTTGTTTCGTAGGCTAAAGAAACCAATAGGGCATCTACACCACTATCCAATAATGCTTTTGTGTTTGATATTTCTTTTGCTTCTGATTCTAAAGATTGACTTATAATTAAATTGTACCCTTCACTACTAGCCGCACTTTCAATCCCTGCTAAAACGGTAGACATAAAGTAGGAATTTAATTTTGGAACGATTACACCTAAGGTGTTCGATTTTTGATTTCGAAGATTGGCTGCAAATTTATTGGTTCTATAGCCCATCTCATTAGCCAACGCTAATACCTTATCCTTGGTTTTTTTGCTGATAGAAGCATGATCGTTTAAACTCCTGCTAACAGTTCCTGGCGAAACCTTTAACTGTTTTGCAAGATCATATATGGTGACTTTTTGACTCATTTTTTGTTTAGTGAACGCTCATAAATTTAATTAAATAAACGTGTATACCTCTTTTTGATCAGGATAATTATTTTTAATTGAACGATTAATTTCGGCGCTAAAATACACAATTAAATGGATTTTAACGCAACAAAATTGCGTAAAATTCGTGGGCTATGTATAAAACTGATGTTATAAATAGCAGTTAATTAGGGTTTTGCTGTTATAAGTTTAATTAAATCCTTAAAAATGGATGGTGTTTGCTTGCTAAATTATAATTATTTGCGCAATCGGTTGTTTTATGTTTATTTTTTTTACATATTTGTTTTGGGTTAACATTTGTTTAACAAAAACTGCTGGTAAATGCTTAATCCTATTGCAAACAATTAAACGAAAACTTTATGAAAAAAACATTCGTATTATTTATTAGTATGTGGTTAACGACTATTGCATGTGTATGGTCACAATCTACAACGGTAACCGGGAAGGTTACAGACGCTTCTAATGTTCCTATTCTTGGAGTTAACATTATGGAGAAAAATACATCAAATGGTGTTACTACAGATTTTGATGGCAACTATGAAATAAAAGTAAAAGACGCCAATGCAACTCTCGTGTTCACTTATGTTGGTATGAAAACTACCGAAGTACAAGTATCTGGTAAATCTCAAGTAAATGTTAGCTTGGAGGAAGATGCATCAGCCCTAGATGAGGTAGTTGTAGTAGGATATGGAACAGTGAAAAAATCCGACTTAACTGGCGCTGTTGGCCAAATTTCTTCTAAAGATTTAGAAATTGAAAAACCCAATGACGTATCAGATATGTTGCGTGGTAATATTGCAGGACTATCCGTAGGTTTTAGCACTTCTGCAAAGGGCACAAGTGGATTTCAAGTGAGAGGAAATACCACCTTAACTGCAGGTGGGAGTCCGTTAATTGTTTTGGATGGTACTATATATAATGGGGATATTTCTGATATAAACCCGGTAGATATTGAGTCTGTTAGTGTTTTAAAGGATGCTAGTTCAGCCGCCGTTTTTGGAGCTAGAGCTGCAAATGGCGTAATCACCATAACAACAAAAAAAGGAAGTGGAGGAAAACCATCCATAAGCTTTAGCTCTAACATTGGGTTTACATCCTTAAGTGATGATCAACCAGTTTATGGTCCTGATGGCTATGTAAACTGGCGGAAAGATGTGATGAGAAGTACAAATGTAAGTGCTGCACCAGAGCAATTTTCGGATCCAAGAAATTTAAGCGGAGTTTCCGTTACTGATTGGTTAGCATATGATGGCTCAACAGGGGATCCTGTTGAAGTGTGGCTGCGTAGATTAAATTTACAGCCTGTAGAAATTGAAAATTATTTAGCAGGGAAAAGTATAGATTGGTATGATTTAACCTTCCAAACGGGTGTTAGGCAAGATTACAACTTAAGTCTTTCTGGTAGTTCAGAAATTGTTAAATACTACTGGTCTGTTGGTTCAACGGTAAATGAAGGGGTTACTATTGGTGACAAATTTACCACCATAAGAAGTAGGTTAAATCTAGAAGCGGAGGTTAATGATTTTATTACCGTTGGTTTAAATACACAATTTGCTGAAAGGGATGAAGGATCGGTAGCTGTTGAAAATAGAATTACACAAAATTCACCTTGGGGGTCTTTTTATGAGGATGATGGAACAACGTTAAGGCTTAGTCCGCAGGATGACACTGGCGCTGGAGCTCGTAATCCGTATCTACCCATGGAATTTACAGATAGAGTGACAAAATACAACACCTTGAATGCCAATTTATTTGCAAAAGTTAAATTGCCTTTCGGAATCACCTATCAAGTAAACTATACCAATAGATATACTTTTTTAGATGCCTTTAACCATAGATCTAGCAAGCACCCAGAGTGGCAATCTTTTGGCGGAGATGCAAGTAGGAGAAATGCCAAATCCTATGAATGGCAATTGGATAATATCTTTAAATACAATACAACCATTAACGATGTAAATAAATTAGATTTTACATTTCTGATTAATGCGGAGAAGTACCAATCTTGGGACAATACGATGTCTAATAAAGGTTTTGATCCTAATGATAATCTTGGGTATCATAATATGGGAGCAGGTATTTTACCTGAAATTTCGAGTAATGATCAATATAGTACAGGAGACGCTTTAATGGGTAGGTTTAATTACTCTCATAGAGATAAGTATTTTATAACATCATCTGTTCGTAGAGACGGGTATTCTGCATTTGGAGTGAATAACCCACGAGCAGTCTTCCCTTCTTTTGCTACCGCTTGGGTGTTATCCGAAGAGAATATGTTAAAAAACAACAGTTGGATAAACTTTTTAAAACTAAGATATTCTTGGGGTGAAAATGGAAATAGAGATATCGGTAGGTATGCTGCACTTTCAGATTTAAATACAGGTAAATATCAGCTGGTAGATAATAGCAACAATGTGTATATTGTATCTCAGTTATATGTAAACACCTTGGCGAATCCTAATCTTAGATGGGAACGTACAGTAGCTAATAATGTTGGAGTCGATTTTGGTTTTGTAAATAATAGAATTTCTGGATCTATCGAATTGTATAAAGCTGTTACCAAAGATTTATTGGTAAGTAGGTCTCTTCCAAATATTATTGGTTTTAATAGTATTTTAGATAATTTAGGTGAAGTTGAGAACAAGGGGATTGAGTTTTCTTTAAGTACTAGGAATATTGATACTGAAAACTTAAAATGGAATACCTCTATTAATTATTCAATGAATAGAAACAAAATTGTACACCTTTATGGCGATTTACAAGACGTTTTAGATAAAGATGGAAATGTAATAGGGCAAAGAGAAGCTGATGATATTAGTAACGGTTGGTTTATAGGTGAAGCTACCGATAGGTATTATGGATTAAAAACGAATGGTGTTTATACTACGGATGAAATAGCAGAAGCTGACCGTTATGGGGTTAAACCTGGTGACTTTAAAGTTGTTGATGTTAATGATGACGGTTTGTATACCAATGCGGATAGGCAGTTTTTAGGATATTCAACCCCTAGATTTAGATGGACAATGAGGAATCAATTTGAAATTTATAAGAATTGGAACTTTTCATTTATGATGTACTCTTATTGGGGGCATGAAGGAAGCTATAACCAAGCAAAAAATCAAGGTTTTGGGGATAGAACAAGTTCGTATGTATTACCTTATTGGACAGAAGAGAACCAAATTAACAATGCAGCCAGGTTGTTTTCAAGCAATGGTTCTGCCAGCTATAGTGTTTATGTTGATAAATCCTTTGTGAGGTTACAAAACATATCGTTAGGGTATACACTACCTAAAAAACTAACAGAAAAATTTAAAATTTCTTCTTTAAGATTATCAGGAAATATTAAAAATGTAGCGGTTTGGACTAAAGAATGGGATTTTTGGGATCCTGAGAATAGCGGAGCCACACCAAGAACTGTTACAGTGGGAATAGACGTTTCGTTTTAAATTTTTAATAAATAAAAACATAATTATGAAAAAATATAATACTAAGAACAAGTATATTATTGCTGCAATTACGGTTATGCTTGGCATTACAAGTTGTTCAGTCGATTTTTTAGAACCAAAACCACTTTCTTTCTATGCGCCAGAGAATACCTTTATAGATGAGGATGGGATGAGAGCTGCAAATATTACCAACCTAAGAAATATGAGGTATGAATGGTATGGAGATGCAGCGCCAATAATTACCCAACATATATTTTCGGAAGTTGCGATAGAAGGTACGACCGATAAATCTGGCCCTGCTCAAGATTTAAATCTATTGATTCTCCCCGACAAAAATTTAAATAGCACCAATACAAATAGAATTGGATGGTATTGGTATGAGGGGTTTAAAGGAATTAAGTATGCCAATACAGTGATTACACGGATCGATAACGCTACCTATCCAACGGAAGCTGTTCGAAATGAAATTTTAGGTACGGCTTATTTTCACCGAGCATATCGCTATTATAACTTAACCCAGTGTTTTGGAGATGTACCATTTATTCCTGGTGAGGCACAAGGGCCAAAGCTCGATTTCTTTTCTAATACGCGAGAAAGTATCTTAATAGAACTAAAAAAGAACTTGGAGTTTGCGGCACAATGGGTGCCCGCAGTAATGGATAAAGGTGAGGTAAACAATGCCGCAGTAAACCATTTGCTTACCAAGGTGAATTTAGCCTTGGGGGAGTTTGATGATGCTATTGATTCCGCCAATGCAGTTATTAATGGAGGTGTACATGCATTAATGACGGCACGTTTTGGTGTTGATGCCAGCGATCCTACAAAAAATGTTGTTTGGGATTTACACCAAGCAGAAAATAAAAGTTTACCTGCAAATACAGAGGCTCTTATGTTGGTTATAGATAGATTAGATGTTGAAGGTGACCTCAGTGGTGGTACTCAAATACAAAGAAATGCGGTTCCCTTATGGTGGAGTGGTTTTAATACACCTGAAGGAAATAGAGGTACTTTTGATGACCCGGCAGACCAGTTTGAGTTGATCCAGAAATACGGCAGAGGTATTGGCAGGTGTAGAGGTACTTCTTATAGTACCAAACATATTTGGAAAGATGAAAACGATTTAAGACATGCGCCAGGAAACTGGGTGAATATGGAAGATATTGTTTACAATAACCCTTCATTAGTAGGTCAAGGAGATTCGTACTATGGGAAAAACTTGCAATTATATACAGATGATGGGTTAAATATTTTGTGTAATGATACCATAAGAAATTTTTATGGATGGCCTCAGTATAAATTTGCTATTGATGATCCTGAACGTTTAAAGCCACAAGGTGGGCATTCAGATTGGTATGTATACCGTATAGCAGAAACCTATTTGCTACGCGCAGAAGCTTATTTCTGGAAAGGTAATACAGCCTTGGCTGCAGCAGATATTAATGCTGTTAGAAATAGAGCAGGAGCTGCTGATGTAACTGAGGTGACTATTGCTACTATTTTAGACGAAAGAGCAAGAGAACTTTATTATGAAGAGCCCCGAAAAGCCGAATTAAACCGTATCTCATACCTTTTTGCAAAAACGGGTAAAACGGCATACAATGGTAAAGTATATTCTATGAACAACTTTAGCCAAGTGAATTTTTGCTATGACAGAATTATGGAGACAACAGATTTTTATAATAAAAATGTGTTTACGAGACATGGAGATGAATATACAATGAGTCCATATCATGTGCTTTGGCCAATTCCTCAAGATGCAATTGATTCAAATTCGGGAGGTGTTATTAATCAAAATGAAGGATATCCAGGGGTTGAAAACAACAAGCCACCTTTAACGGAAATTCCGGTTAATGAATAAAAATAAATACAATGGGCTTCTTAACTTGTTAAGGGGCCTGTTGTTTTAAATTTTTTTTAGTCGGAATATAAACGTTTTTAATTTTTTAGGAGCACCCTGAATTCCTTAAGAAAGTTTTGTTATTCTCTCTGTAGTAGCAAGAAGATGACAAAGGCAAAAAATAGATGCTTATTAGTATAAAAATAACTATTTATTTAAAAAAAGTTGCAAAGGAAAGTGTAGGTGTCAATTCGTTTTAATTTTAGTAAATTTAGTTGCGAAACCAGTATTGGAACCGATACCATAATTTGAATTATGATTAAAAATGTTAAACTAGTGCGTATCTATTATTTTACGGCAGTATTGCTTGTAACTATAGTGAGCTGTAAGCCAAACAATACGAAAGGAGAAACAAAAAGCAAACCCAATGTTGTTTTTATTGCCGTAGATGACTTACGACCAGACTTAGGTGTGTATGGTAATGAATTTGTGCAAACTCCAAATATGGATAAATTGGCGCAACAAGGTGTATTTTTTACAAATCATTATGTGCAAGTGCCAACCTGTGGCGCTTCAAGATATAGTTTAATAACGGGTTTAAGACCACGTAAAAAAAGTCAGCTTGGCAATAATATATTTGCTCAGGAAGTTGCAAATCAACCTGAAAAAACCGCTCCTGAGTCCTTTGTACATCAATTGCGAAGAAATGGATATTATACGGTTGGTATTGGTAAAATAAGTCACTCCGTTGACGGTTTGGTGTATGGCTATGAGGAAGAACCATCCACCAAGAAAGAAATGCCGCATAGTTGGGATGAATTTCATTTTAATAGTGGCAAATGGGGGACAGGATGGAATGCTTTTTTTGGCTATGCCGATGGTGAAAATCGTCAAAGTTTAAAAAGACAAGTGAAACCCTACGAAATGGGTGCAGTTGATGATAAAGGGTACCCTGATGGTTTAACAGCGGAATTAGCCGTAAAAAAACTAGCGGAATTAAAAAACAAAAAGCAATCCTTTTTTCTTGGAGTAGGTTTTTTTAAACCCCATTTACCGTTTAATGCTCCTAAAAAATATTGGGACCTGTACAACAGAGAAACTTTGCCACTATCACCAAACCCATTTATTGGGGAAGGTGTTAACCAGGCCAGCCTGCAGAGTAGTGGTGAATTTAATGGCTACCAATTAACGGATGAAAAAGCAGGGTTGAAATCAAAATTATCGGATGATTATTCCCGAAAATTGGTGCACGCATACTATGCATCTATTAGTTATGTTGATGCTCAAATTGGAAAAGTACTTGATGAAATAAAGGCCTTGGAGCTAGAAGAAAATACAATTGTTGTGGTTTGGGGAGATCATGGTTGGAATTTAGGAGATCATTTGGTATGGGGAAAACATACCTTATTTGAGCGGTCTTTAAATAGTCCCTTAATTATTAAGGTTCCTGGTACGGCTTCAAAAAATGCAAAAATAGAAACCATAACAGAAACGGTAGACATTTACCCTACCATATTAGAATTATGTAATGTAGCATCAGCTGCCGATATTGATGGCGAAAGTCTAGTGGCTTCAATGCGTAATCCTACATTAAAAAAGGAGGATGTAGCCTATAGTTATTATAAAAATGGGATTTCCATGCGAACCAGTCGCTATCGACTTACCAAATATTTTAGGGATGCAAAGCCTACTATTGAGTTGTATGACCATGAGGTAGACCCCTATGAAACAAAAAATAGAGCCATACTAGATACAACCGTTGTAAATGTACTGATGCCTCTTTTAGAAAAGGGAAATACGGGACTTTATGGAAGTAAATAGTACGTGTTAAGAGTAAGATAAAAATTAAGGATTAAAAAAGAATACACCAAAATGAAATTAAATATGAAGAGCATGGGAAAGCCGTTTAAAATTATTTTGGCACTAGGCGTTATACTAGGATTAAATGCCTGTGATTTTCTAAAAAAAGAGGGGCAACTAGCAGATGTTCAAAAAGAGGTGGACAAAAAAAGTAATTTGGAGTACATCAAAAAGGATGGTAACCTACTGGTTACATTAAACAACAAACCTGTTTTAAACTATAGGTTTGGTTTTATGGAGGCCCCTAAAGGAAAGGATAGTTTGTTTAGGCGTTCAGGATTTATACATCCACTTTGGTCCCCTAATGGCGATACGTTAAGTAGGGTACAACCACCGGATCACATTCACCATTATGGTGTATGGGGTCCTTGGACCAAGACCAAGATTGAGGGCAGAAGTGTCGATTTTTGGAATTTAGGAGAAGGGCAAGGAACGGTTCAGTTTAAAGAATTGAAAAATATAGAATCTAACCCGAATTCTTTATCGTTTGTAGCCCGGCAGGAGCATTTAGATTTTGGCGCTACACCAGAAAACCGAGTAGCTATCATTGAAGACCTACAACTTAAAGTGTGGGATTTGGAGAATGACGCCCGGTATATGATCGATTATAATAGTAAGTTTAGTTCGCCACTAAAAAATGGTTTGTTGTTTGAAGCCTACAGATATGGTGGAGGAATTGGGTTTAGGGCAGCTGAAAGTTGGACTAATAAAAATAGTACGGTGCTCACCTCTGAAGGTAAAGACCGACTCACGGCTGATGGGACTAATGCACGCTGGTGTATTGTAAGTGTTGAAAGCGCTGAAAAATCTAAAAGTGGTATTTTGTTTTTAAGTCACCCAGAAAATAGGGAACACCCTGAGCCTATGCGCGTATGGCCTATAGATGCCAATGGAAATCGTGGAGATATGTTTTTTGAGTTTAGCCCCATTAGAGATAAAGATTGGGTGATAGAATCAAATAAAGAATATCAATTACAATATAGAATGGTGGTTTTTCAAGGGGAACTTACCAAGGAAGAAGCAGAAGAGTATTGGATAAAATTTAGTAAATCAAAATAAAATCATAAAATATGAAAAGAAGAAAATTTATAGGGAATACAGCTTTAGGAACTGCTGCAATGGTAGGTTTTCCAACTATTGTACCAGCGAGTGTATTGGGGAAAGATGCACCGAGTAATAAAATAAACATCGGTCAGATTGGTTGCGGAAGAATTGCAAAAGATCATGATATGCCAGAAATAATGCGGTTCAATTCAGCTCGATTGATTGCAGTAAGTGATTTGGACTCTAATCGTATGAACGATGCCCGGATTCGCGTAAATGATTTCTACAAAAAGCAAACAGGAAATGAAAAATATGTCGCAGCTAAGATGTATGATGATTACAGAGAAATGTTGTTAAACAAGGATATTGATGCGGTGGTTATTTCTACGCCAGATCATTGGCATTCGCAGCCAGCTATGGAAGCCGCATTGGCAGGTAAGGATATTTATGTGCAAAAACCAACATCATTAACTGTTCGGGAAGGGCAACAATTACGAGCTGTTGTTCAAAAAACAGGAGCCATCTTACAGGTAGGTACACAACAGCGTGAAATGCCACAATTTAGAGTGGCGGCAGAGTTGGTACGTAATGGTCGTATTGGAAAAATACATACCGTAAAAATAGGATTGCCAGGAGATCCTGCAGGACCAGATGCACCGGCCATGCCAGTGCCTAGTAATTTAAATTATGACATGTGGTTGGGTTCTACACCAGAAGTGCCATATACAGAAATAGGAGTACATCCGCAACAAGGATATTCGCGTCCAGGGTGGCTTAGACAGCGAAAATATGGAGCAGGGATGATTACGGGTTGGGGACAACACCATTACGATTCAGCCGCTTGGGGGATGAATACAGAATTATCTGGGCCTTCATCAGTTGAAGCATTGGCAGAATTTCCAAAATCGGGCTTATGGAATGTTCATGGTGACTTTTTTGTAAAGCATGAGTATGACAAAGAGGGGATTACAGTTTATACAAGTGGTGGTTACGACAACGGTATAAAATACATTGGTGAAGATGGTTGGATTTTTGTTTCTCGTGGTGCCTATACGGCCTCTTCATCAGACCCAGTTGCACAAGAAAAAAGCTCCAAGGCATTAAATGCATCTAATCCAGATATTTTAAATTCGGTAATTGGAGAAAATGAAACGCATTTGTATAAAATAGATAACCAACACGGAAATTGGTTGGAGTGTATTAAAACTAGAAAAGCACCTATTTCACCTATTGAAAAAGGGCATAAAGCGTGTACAATTTGTTTAATTAGTGATATTGCCATGCAGTTTGATAGAAAATTGGAATGGGACAATGAAAAAGAAGTGTTTATTAATGATCGTGAGGCAAATGCGCTATTGCACAGAGATCAGCGTAAGCCTTATGGAACAGATTATGTTAAAGTTTAATTCTATGCTAAAAAGAAGTATTTTATTGCTTTTAACACTACTATGCCTTGCATGTGGAGAAGACAAGAAGGAAGCTATTGCTGGTAAGGAATCCTTGCCAGCAAAAGTGCGATTAATGACCTTGAATCCAGGACATTTTCATGCGGCACTGGTACATAAAACAATGTATCCGGAAATAGATTCAACAATTCATATTTATGCCCCCAAAGGACTAGAAGTTGACGATTTTTTAAGTAAAATTGAAGGCTATAATAGCCGTGAGGCAGACCCGACCCAATGGAATTTGAAAATCCACAAAACGGATAATTTTTTAAACCAGATGGTTGGTGAAAAAGCAGGAAACGTTATGGTTGTCGCAGGTAAAAATTCTGAAAAGATAGATTATATTTTGGCCGCAGTAAAAGCAGGGATCAATGTTTATGCAGATAAGCCTATGGCAATTAATCCAGAAGGTTTTATAAAGTTAAAAGAAGCCTTTAAAATTGCTAAGGAGAACAATGTCCTCATTTACGATATTATGACAGAACGTTTTGAGAGTACAACCATAATGCAAAAAATGTTTTCAGGCATTCCGTCGGTATTTGGAGACGTAGTAGATGGCACTATCGCAGAACCATCAGTTGTAAAAGAAAGTGTGCATCATTTTTATAAAAATGTATCCGGGAAGCCCTTGGTACGTCCTAGTTGGTTTTTTGACGTCAATGAAGAAGGCGAAGGTATTGTAGATGTGACAACACATTTGGTAGATTTAGTACAATGGGAGCTTTTTCCTAATCAGGTTATAGATACAGCAGCCATAGAAATTGTTGAAGCCAAACGTTGGCCTACGATCTTAACCTTAGAAGAGTTTGCTAACGCAACCCAACAAACTGAATTTCCTGACTATTTACGCAAGGATGTTATAGACGATAAATTGCACGTTTATTGCAACGGAGAAATCATCTATAGGATTAATGGTAAATTGGCCAAGGTTTCTGTTATATGGAATTATAAAGCTCCAGAAGGTACTGGAGATACACATTATAGTATAATGAGAGGAACTAAAGCTAATCTAGTTATAAAGCAAGGTGAAGCCGAAGGCTATAAACCAACTTTATATATAGAATCCATAGATGGTGTAGATTTATTGGCAGAGATAAAAAAAGGAATAACGAATTCTATTGAAGCTACCTATCAAGGAGTTACCGTAGCGCAAGTAGCAAAAGGCGTTTGGAAAATTAATATTCCTGAAAAGTATAAGATCGGTCATGAGGCTCATTTTTCTCAGGTAACCAAAAACTTTCTAAAATATTATAAAGCAGGTGTGTTGCCAGAATGGGAAGTACCCAATATGATTGCTAAATATTATACAACCACAACGGCTCTTAAAAAAGCGATGGAATAATAATAGTATCTATTATTATTCCATCTTTTAATTTCCATTATAGAAATCAAAATTTAGTAGTAATAAAAAAATAAATCGGGAAACTCTGAATAATAAGTAGAGTTGTAGTTTTTAAATTTTGTGTCCATTGTATTAGATACATTAATAAATTTTCTACCTTCCTTAACTGTTTCATTCAAATAGGTATCATAACTGGGTATTCCTTCAAAACTCATAATTTCAATTTGACTCACATTTAAAGCATTAGCTTCGTATAATTGATTGAAGCCCCAAGTCTGAATGTCTTCTGGTAACTCAGGTAAGGTAATTGTAGTTGTGTTTTCACTGTCAAATATTAAATTCCATTGATACGTAACATTTAGACCATTTATGACTGCTACGGACGTACTGTTATCTAGTCGTATTCTTCCAACTTTATGACCCGTTCCACTTTTGACAATATTTATTGTTTTGTTAGATAAGGTTTGGTCAATTGTCCAGCCCGGTACTTGGTAAAAATCCAAAGGTTCGCCTATTCTATCTGTATAGTAATCTTCAATTTGAACTTGATGTCTATAGTTGTAAAAAGTAGAATTAAATGGGTATGAAAGGCCATTTTCAGGATTAAACTCCTGAGTAATTGTAGAACCACCCGCATAAAGCCTATGACTAACACGATCATTGTATTCTTGTTCATTGGCGTAGCCCCATAATTTTAACACAGATAGTTTATCATCAGAATTATTTGAAAATTCTCCACTGTAAAATCTAGTTTCGATACCTTGATTTGTTAAAAGTGATGGATTTAAAACAAAGTCGCTTGTGATTTCATTTTTTTCTAATAGAATATAGCTATCGTCGTAATTTGTTAAGTTCCGCACCGGTAGATATATGTATTCTGAGTCAATGTTATTCGTGATGTTATTTTGTGTGCGTATCGAAATTTCACTATTTTCTTTCGAATAATCGCCACTATATCCAAAGCCTTCAATAGGCATTGAAAGGATATCATCGGGATTAATTCCGGTTACGGAATAACTATTTGATACTTCACTGTCAAATCGATTAGGAGTTTTAAGATTGATACTTTCTAAACCACCACGTTTTAAATTTAAAATTGATGTAAATGCACTGCTGTTACCATATTGACCAGAAATATATTCTGAAAATGTAATCATAAACGCAGTGTCTACATCAATGTCTACAGCTGTATTTAGAATAATTTCATTAGATTCGTTATACACTTGCTTCGTGTCTAGTAGTGTCCCATCTAAACCTGATGCAAAAACATAAAACCTGGCAGATTGTGGATTCTTAAAATTACTCGGGATAGTGATTTTTAAGAGCCTTCGGTATATTTGTATGGGTATTTCAAAAAGTGATGCATTGCCTAAATTATCTTTCGCACTTATTTTTAGGATTCCATCGGCTGTATTGTAATTGTTAGAATTAAAATCAAATTCATATTGAGTTTGGTTTTCAAATGATTGTACAAGTACATCATTATAGTAGATTTTCACGGAATCAATTTCCGAATAGGTGTCATTAATTTCTGGAGTAAAACTGGTTGGATAATCTATAATTTGATTTTCAACTAATTCAGTAAGGGTTATGATAGGACCACTATTGTCAACAATAAATTTAACCGTATAGATCGTTAGATTTTCTGCATTGTCTAGTGCTTCAATTTTTAATGAATTTTCACCATCATCAAGGTTAGAGGTTTCAATGTTTACTTCGTAGTTTTCGTTTTCAATAGTAGAAAGTACTTCATCGTTTATATAAACAATAACTGAATTTAATTCTTGATTGTCACTTACATTGAAAGTAACAATGTTTTCATCACCATTGTTAATTGTATTTTCAACTAAAGAAACCTCAGTAATAGAAGGTTTTTCATTGTCTATATTTATGGGTATTTGCTTTGTGGTAGAATTACCAGATAAATCGGTTGCAACTATTTTTAACGTATAATCTTTATATTTATTAGACGTTCCTTTTTTTGAGGCATAGGTAGAGATATCTATTGAAATATTATAAGGGGCGGTTGAGTCTTCTCCAACTTTATCATCGTTAATAAAAGCTTCTATCTTACGAATACCACCAGCATCATTGGCATTTATAGTAACTTCAATTAGGTTGCTTACAAGCATTGGTGTGTTTGTAGTGGTATTCGCTGCTCCAGAAATATTAAATTCTAAAACAGGAGCAATAACATCAGGCGTTTCTTTGTCGTCAGAAGTACAGGATAAAAAAACAAAAACAAAGGTAATGGTTAGAAATCGGGAAATTTGAAGCATATTTTTTTTGAACTAAGTTAAAATAATATCCTTGTAATCTTCAAAAAATTCTTCAAACTGAATCATTTTTTCGTTTAAGAATACCATGGTTTCTTGCCAAGTGTTTTTATTGTGAATACTTACATTTTCTTTTTTTACATATATTCTAGAGATTTCTTTTTGATTCTCTAGAATATAAGACTCATCAAAAATGGCATCCGGTAAAAAATCGGTGATTAATATGGATTGCAAACCGCTTAGTTTCTCCCAAAGTTCTAATTGCTTCGCTACATCGGTATGCTCTATATCTAAGGCAACAAGCGTTATTTTTTTATCAAAATAAAACTTAAAAGCCAAGTTTTTTATTTTAGTATCGTACAAGGTCCATTTTCTTGGAAACGATTTTCCAAAAGAAATCCAGAATTCTTCGCGTAATTTTTTAGATTCGGACTGGCTAAACATACTACATAAAATAGGCTAAAAGAATTCCGACAATAATTACCAATAATTTCCTGAGGTTAAACTTATGTCCTTCAGAGCTTTCAAATAAAATTATGGTAGAAATATGTAATAATACTCCAATTACCAAGGCTGTTATTTCTACATGAAATGTTTGTATAAACGCGATATTGGCCGACAATAAACTACCTAAGGGTGTCATTGCAGAAAATAGAACTATAAAAAAAATGGCTTGTGCTAGTTTTACCTTGGAGTTTAATAGAAATATACTCAAGATTATGGCAATTGGAATTTTGTGTATTAGAATTCCATATACAATATTGTGGTGCGTTTCTAAAGGCAAACCTTCCAATAAAGAGTGTATGGATAAACTTAAAAAAAGCATCCACGGGAAATTAGAATTTTCAGTATTGATATGAACATGCCCGTGTTCCGCTCCTTTAGAAAAGAACTCTAAGAATATCTGTAATAAGATTCCTAACATGATAAAAACACCAACCGTTTTAGGGTCTCCATCTCCATAAACTTCAGGGAATAGTTCAAAAACAGTAATAGCCAGTAAAAACGCACCACTAAAAGCCAGTAGTAATTTAAAAGTTTCCTTGTTTTTTGGTTTTGTAACTAAAACAAAAATAAAGCTTAGCAATACCCCAAGAATGGGTAAAATATAAATCATACAGCTATTGGTATTATACTATTTTGGTGTCTAAATTCGATAAGGGCATAAAATTAATGTATTTTTGCCTATTCTTTAATATACCTATGAATAATTATAAAATGATAGCCAAAACCTTATTTGGTTTTGAGGAAATTTTGGCAAAGGAATTGCGCAATTTGGGAGCTGTAAATGTCACAGAAGGTGTGCGTTGTGTCTTTTTTGAAGGCGACAAAGGTTTTATGTACAAAGCAAACTTGTGTTTGCGTACGGCAATTAAAATAATTAAGCCAATTCATTCTTTTAAAGTATATAATGAAAACGATTTGTATCGGAAAATTTATGCAATGGATTGGGGGGAATACCTAACAACAGAAACAACCTTTGCTATAGATACAACAATAAAATCGGAGATGTTTACGCATTCACTCTATGTGTCACAAAAGGTGAAGGATGCCATTGTAGATAAATTTAGAGATACAGAAGGGGAACGACCCAATGTAGATGTAAAATTTCCTGATGTTCGATTTAATATCCATATACATGACGAGACCTGTAATGTAGCTTTAGATACTTCTGGACGTTCTTTGCACCAAAGAGGATATAGAACAGCAACAAATATTGCCCCTATTAACGAGGTACTTGCAGCAGGATGCTTGTTGCTAAGCGGTTGGGACGGGCAAAGTGATTTTATGGACCCTATGTGTGGGAGTGGAACTTTTTTAACAGAAGCCGCCATGATTGCCTGTAATATTCCAGCGAATATAAATCGTAAAGAATTCGCTTTTGAAAAGTGGATGGATTTTGATGAGGATCTTTTTGAAAAAATTGTAGATAGTAGTTTAAGTAAAACTAGGGAGTTTAACTTTAAAATAACCGGATATGATAAGGCGCCTTCAGCTGTTCGTAAATCGATTGACAATGTTGAAAACGCAAATTTAACAGAGTATATTACGGTAGAACGTAAAAACTTTTTTGAAACCGAAAAGGAAATAGATGGGCATTTGCAAATGGTTTTTAACCCGCCATATGGAGAGCGTTTAAATATTGAAATGGAAGAGTTTTACGCCCAAATAGGGGATACCCTAAAGAAAAACTACCCGGGAACAGATGCGTGGTTTATCACCTCTAACTTAGAAGCATTAAAATATGTTGGTTTGCGTCCTTCAAGAAAAATAAAAGTATTTAACAGTCACCTAGAATCCCGATTGGTTAAATATGTAATGTACGAAGGCAGTAAAAAGGCAAAGTTTAATAAAGACTAGTTTTGTCTAAAGTCAAATTTAAAAAGAGTTAATCAACGAACAACAAGCAATGTTTTTGTGGATATGTTTTTCGTTGATTTGTATCTGTGGGTTTCAGCCTTTCTATTTTCAACCAACAACTAATTTACAGCCTTCTTTTTTTCTACTTCCTTTTTCTTCTTTTTGGCTTTTTTGTAAAGCGGTATTAGATAACTAAGGGAGTAATTGTAACCCGTGCCAAATTTACTGCCTTCTGTGGTTTTGTTAAACCCAGGAATCCAAATATTGGCAAATTCTGCATCGCGTTTATTACTAACCAAAAAGCCCAATCGAACACTTGCACCTAAATAAAGATTCTTAAATAACTCAACCTTTGTACCCAGTACAAACTCTAACCAAGAAGCATTTAATCCAGAGAATTCTTTTAAATTAGTTGCGCCTTCAACAAAATCATCTGGAGACCAATACCTATCTGCATCATATATTTGGTAGTTGTTAATTGTGTGGTTAAATGAACTATACCCATATCTTCCACCAATAAAAATGGTGTTGTTCATTCCGTACCAGTTTTCATACATATTGATGTCGGCTCCAATTTTAAGATAGCTTCCCGAAGTTGTAAAATTGAAATAATCTTCTTGACGTGTATTGTTCTCGTTCCCTAATTCAGCTGCTAAATATAAATTATGAGTGATCCTATAATCGCCTGTAATTTCAAAACCACTATAGTCACTGCTGTAAAAGTTTTTTGCCAACCTACTAATATCCACACCAACTCGTATGCCATAAGGTTCTTGGTAGGCAACCGAATCTTTTTTGTTTAGGTCAATGGTCTTGCTTTGGGCCAAAGCTAGTACAGAAGCAAAAAGAAAGAAAATACTAATGGTATATTTTAACATGGGTAACGGCTTGATTTTCAACTAAGGTTTCTGCTATTTCTATATTTTTAATCCAGTTCTCTGCATCGGTTTCTAAGGTAGTTGATAAAGCATCAAAATGCATTACAAATCCACAAGCCCTTGATACATACACTTCTTTATTCGTGTAATTAAAGGCAATCATATCCGTATTTCCAGTTTCTACCCCATTAGCATCATCAGCTGAATTTACTATAAAATGATAGGTAGTTACTGTTTCATCTACTCGCAAGGGTAGGGTAATGGATTGGAGGTCTGAACGATCTGCAATAGTACTAACCGTTACATTTTTACCTTCTCCAACAATTCTTAGTTTGGAGACTGTTTTGGTAGTCTCCTCAGCGGCATCAAATTCGAAAAACTCCAGAACCAAAAGTGGTGTTTCTCCGTCAACACAAATATCATCCTTCTCGCATGATGATGTAATAATTGAAACTAGAATGAATAGTAGTATCCCTGTTTTCTTTACAAACATAGTTGCTTTAGTTTTATGAGCAATTATTGTGCTCTCTTTGTCAAAAGTACAACATTTTCTACGTGATGTGTTTGCGGAAACATATCTACAGCTTGTAGCTTCGTAATCTCATAGATTTCTTTCATCATTTCTAAATCCCGCGCTTGTGTGGCACTGTTACAACTAACATACACCACTTTATGAGGTGCAATATTTAAAATTTGAGCAACAACATCTTTATGCATCCCATCTCGTGGTGGATCCGTAATAATAACATCTGGCACCCCATTGGTAGAAATGAAGTCAGCATTAAATATTTTTTTCATATCGCCAGCATAAAACACTGTATTATCAATATTATTATGCTTAGAATTTGCTTTGGCGTCTTCAATGGCTTCTGGAATTGCCTCTATACCAACAACTTTTTTAGCTTTTTTGGCGATAAATTGAGCAATGGTACCTGTACCTGTATATAGATCATAAACCAATTCATCCCCTTTTAATTCCGCAAAATCTCGTGTAATTTTATACAACTCATACGCTTGCTCGGAGTTGGTTTGATAAAAAGATTTGGCATTTATTTTAAACTGAAGCCCTTCCATTTCTTCAAAGATATGATCACGTCCTGCAAAACACTCTATGTCTTGATCGTAAATAGTATCGTTTTGTTTCTGATTTATAACATATAAAAGCGATGTTATTTCAGGGAAAGTTTGCGCCAAATGGTTTAATAAAAGTTCCCTTTTTTCTTTATGGTTGTCAAAAAATTGTAGCAGTACCATAATCTCCCCAGTACTACTGGTACGGATCATTAGCGTTCGCAATTCGCCAGTATGGTGTCTTGGATTAAAGAAGCTTAAATTGTTTTCGATGGCAAATTCTTTCGTAGCCAATCGTATTGCATTTGATGGATCTGCCTGCAGGTGACATTTTTTAATATCTAATATTTTATCCCACATGCCAGGTATATGAAAGCCCAAGGCATTTTTGTCTAGGATTTCTTCGTTAGATTTTACTTCGTCTAGCGTAAGCCACCTACTATCAGAAAAAGAAAACTCCATTTTATTACGGTAAAAATATTGTTTTTTAGAACCTAAAATTGGGGTTATAGTAGGGAGGTCTAAGTGACCAATTCTTTTGAGGTTGTTTTCAACTTCTTTCTGCTTGTAAAACAACTGATGCTCGTACCCCATATGTTGCCATTTGCAACCACCACAAACTCCAAAATGTTCGCAGACTGGCTCCGTTCTTTTGTTAGATAGTGTATGGTAGTTAATAGCAGTACCTTCAAAATACGCTTTTCTCTTTTTTGTGGTTTGCACATCAACAACATCACCAGGAACCGCGTTGTTTAGAAAAATTACACGTCCGTCTGGGGCCTTGCCTATAGTTTTTCCTTTTGCACCAGCATCTACCACTTCTACATTTTCAAAAACTACTCTTTTTGTTTTTTTTCGCATAGCGCAAAAATAGTAGAATTATTTGGTATCCAAATACCTCATTATTGTTAAATTAGCAATAAAGTTAAACTGCCTTGCTTTTAAAGGTTTATGTGGGAATTAAAAATCAATAAATGAAAAAAATTTTTCTTGTTATCGCTGTACTTTTTGTCTTTTCTGGATATGCACAAAAACGAAAGAGTACGGGGGGTAAAACAAAAAAAATGAATGTACTTTTTATCATTGCAGATGATTTAACTGCGACTGCTATTTCATCCTACGAGAACCAACAGTGTAGCACTCCTAATATTGATCAGTTGGCAGCAGAAGGAACTACATATTCCCGGACGTATACACAGTACCCTGTTTGCGGGCCATCGCGAGCGTCTTTAATGTTTGGGTATTACCCCAATGCCACACAAACCTATGGTTATGTTAGTGGAAGAGAAAATGTTGGCCCAGATCGCAAATCGCTATCACAAGTTTTTAAGGACAATGGGTATTATACAGCTCGTGTGAGTAAAATATACCATATGGGTGTTCCTATAGATATAGAAACCGGCTCTAATGGCAAAGATGATGCTGCTTCTTGGACCGAAAGATATAATAGTCAAGGGCCCGAATGGCAGGCAGAAGGAGAGGCGGAATTGGTGCAGAACAATCCCTACGGCGATAAGCCGCGAAAAGGAGGTAATGTAATGACCATAGTAAAAGGCGAGGGAGGAGATTTAGCACATTCTGATGGGAAAACAGCAGTAAAAGCATCCGAATTAATTAAAAAACACAAGGATAAACCCTTCTTTATGGCAGTTGGTTTTGTGAGACCGCATGTACCCTTTGTTGCTCCAATAGAATATTTTGAACCCTATCCGCATCAGCAAATGATATTGCCACCAAAAGTAGAAAACGATTGGGATGATATTCCAGCACGAGGTATTAATTATGTGACTAGTGTAAACGGACAAATGTCTGAAGAACAAGAGAAAAAAGCAGTCGCAGCCTATTATGCATCCGTTTCTTATATGGATGCGCAAGTAGGTAAGGTGTTAAAAACATTGAAAGAAGAAGGCCTAGAAGACAATACCATCGTAGTATTTACATCTGATCATGGGTTTCATTTGGGAGAACATCGTTTTTGGATGAAAGTGAGTTTGCATGAAGAATCGGTGCGTGTACCTATGATAATTAAAGTCCCAGGTAAAAAAGCGGCAGTTTGCAATTCCTTTACAGAGTTATTAGATCTGTATCCAACATTGACGGAATTAGCCGGCTTAAAAGCAACTGAAAATATTCAAGGTAAAAGTTTGGTAAAAACCCTGGATGATCCTAATTCTAAAGTAAGAGATATGGCTTTTTCTGTATCTCAAGGGGGAAAATCTTTTTTACTTCGGAACGATCAATGGGCTTATATACAGTACAACGAAGATGCAAGTGCTGGTATAGAGTTGTTTGATATGCAAAATGATGTGAAGCAATATAATAATTTGGCTGAAAATCCTAGATATGCATCCGTAGTACGAGATATGAAGGAAAAACTTAAACGCAAATTAGTAGAAGTGAGGACTAACGATTTAGGAATTGAATACAATAAATAAGGGGGATGAAAAACATACAATTCGTATTTTTAGTACTAAGCTTTTGTTGTTTTGGACAAGAAAGGACGAGTGCGGTAGCCCAGTCTTTTATTGCTAAAAACTTAGAGTTTAAAGGTGTTGCTTTGCAAGATGATGGATATACCATTTGGGGTTGTGCACCAGTACAGAGTGAAGATGGTAAAACACATATTTACGCAGCGCGTTGGCCAGAAAAAAATGTAAATCCTGCTTGGCGTAAATCATCCGAAATAGCACATTATGTTGCAGATAGCCCGGAAGGCCCCTTCGTTTTTTCTGATGTAGCGATTGCAGGTACCGGTAAAAATACTTGGGATAAATACGGGGCCCACAATCCAGAGATTAAAAAAATAGGGAATAAATATGTTCTCCTATACATCGGTAATTCAGATTACAAACAACCTCCGCATCCAGGGAATCAAAATACGGGAATGGCTATTTCTAAATCTCCCTATGGCCCTTGGAAGAAAGTAGGTAAAGATGGTATGATTCTTAGTGCCAACGATGCTACTAAATGGAATTATGAATCGGCAAACGGGGTGGTTAATCCTGCTTTTTTAAAAGTGAAGAATAAGTTTTACCTATACTTTAAAACAAGATCTAAAAAAGAGGGTTTAAAATACGGGCTAGCAATCTCCAAAAAATTAAAGGGACCTTATGTAATTACAGACAAGCCGGTTACGGCAAACAAAGGGACCTTAGAGGATGGGACCGTTTTTTATTATCAAGACCATATTTATTTGCTTACCACAGACAACCACGGACAAAATACAGGGATAGTTGGTGGGGGAACACTTTGGAAATCGAAAGATGGATTTACTTTTAAGATAGAAGATGCAACCATTGGGTATAATAAGTTAACATCCTATTATAAAGAATATGATGCTGAAAAAGTAGTGAAGATTTATGGGTCAGAACCAAAACTAGAACGCCCTAAAATTTTGATGATTAACGATACACCAGCCTACCTATACGGTCCAAGTGGATGGAATATTTTTGGAGGTGAACGTACCGTTGGACATGTATTTAAAATAAATTTAGAGGAAGAATGAAAAATTTAATAGTGTGTTTAATATTCTTTTTATCTATTAATAGCGGTATTTCGCAAGCCCAGGAAGATCGTTTTAAAGTTTTAACCTATAATATTTGGAATGGTTTTGATTGGGGTAAGGATGTGGATCGAAGAGCGGCATTACAGCAATGGGTTAAAGCCCAAAATTCAGATGTCATTGGGTTGCAAGAATTGTGCGCCTATACACCAGAAAAATTGCAAGAAGATGCTGAGTCCTGGGGGCATAATTATTCGGTATTGCTAAAAACAACAGGGTATTCCGTTGGAATTACGTCGAAATATCCCATAGCATTGAAAGAAAAAATAATTGATGGTATGCATCATGGTGCATTACATTGTAAAATTAAGGATGTCGATTTTCTAGTGATCCATTTACATCCCGGGAGTATTAAACGAAGAAGGGAAGAAGTGAAAATTCTTTCAAATAAACTTCTTGAAATTGAAAAAACAAACCCAAAATTTATTGTTTTGGGAGACTTTAATGCCCATTCTCCCTTTGATGCTGATTTATATGATGTTGATGGGGCATTAATGCAAAGAGCACAAGCGTCTAATCAGGGCAAGGGATTGGATGGAAACATAGAGCATGGTGTTTTTGATTATGCGGTTATGTCTGGTTTTATCTCTTTTCCATTGTATGATGTAACAAGCTTGTTTACAAACGGTATGGGAGAACGAGGTAGTTTCCCTGGGAAAATTTTGGGTACCAAAAGCAAAGAAACAGCTGAGGAGTTGGAAGCAAGGCTAAATAGAATAGATTATATTATGGTTTCTGACGCATTGGTATTAAAATGTACTGGTTCAAGCGTACACAATGGTGCGGAAAATTGGATGTTGTCTGACCATTATCCAGTAAGCGCCTCTTTTTCAAATTAAAAATAATTTTCAAGAATCTTGTTTATTATTTTTAAGACCGAGCAGCAATTTGTAATTTGCGAAAACTTCAAGAATATAGGGTGATTTCTCTCCTTAAGTAGGAATCGTTTAAGTATTATTCAAAAAGAATTAAGTTATGTCAATTATTCAAGGATCAGCGTCAGCAGATGCTATTGCATTGGAGGAGAAATATGGAGCCCATAATTACCACCCGTTACCTGTTGTTTTAAATAGAGGAAAAGGCGTTTTTGTTTGGGATGTAGAAGGAAAAAAATATTACGATTTTTTATCGGCTTATTCGGCAGTAAACCAAGGTCATTGTCATCCAAAAATTGTTGAGGCAATGGTGAATCAGGCACAAACGTTGACCTTAACTTCAAGAGCATTTCATAACGATGTGCTTGGAAAGTTTGAAAAGTACATTACCAATACTTTTGGCTTTGATAAATTTTTACCCATGAATACAGGGGCTGAGGCAGTAGAAACGGCACTTAAAATATGTAGAAAATGGGCGTACGAGAAGAAAGGGATTCAAGAGAATCAGGCGGAAATAATTGTTTGTGAAAATAATTTTCACGGACGAACAACGACCATAATTTCATTCTCCAACGATCCTATAGCTCGTAAAAATTTTGGACCCTATACAGCAGGCTTTATCAAAATTGAATATGACAATCTAAAGGCATTGGAAGATGCAATCATTGCGAATAAAAATGTCGCAGGATTTTTAGTGGAACCAATCCAAGGAGAGGCCGGTGTTTATGTGCCAACTGATGGGTATTTAGCCAAGGCAAAAGAGTTGTGTGAAAAACACAATGTTTTATTTATTGCAGACGAGGTACAAACAGGTATCGCCCGAACCGGTAAAATGTTGGCAGTAGATCATGAAAACGTAAAACCAGACATACTTATTTTAGGAAAAGCATTATCTGGAGGTGCGTATCCTGTTTCTGGTGTTTTAGCAGACAACCCTATAATGGGAGTAATTAAACCAGGTAATCACGGTAGTACTTTTGGAGGGAATCCTGTTGCGGCAGCAGTAGGTATTGCAGCCTTAGAAGTGGTAAAAAATGAAAAGTTAGCTGAAAATTCGCAACTCTTAGGGGAATTGTTCAGAGCAGAACTTACAAAATTCATTACAACGTGCGATTTGGTATCTCTTGTGAGAGGCAAGGGACTATTAAATGCCATTATCATAAACGATACTGAGGACAGCTCTACGGCTTGGGATATTTGTATGGCATTAAAAGAAAATGGTTTGTTAGCCAAGCCCACCCACGGGAACATCATCAGGTTTGCACCGCCATTAGTGATGACAAAAGAACAATTGTTAGATTGTGTGAGTATCATTACTAAAACCTTAGCGGCTTTTGCAAAGAAATAAATAGTACTTTAAAGCACGGCTGTATCTATGATTTTTAAAGTCATTTTGGCCGTGTTTAATTTTGCTTTTATCCCAATAGGAAATGTGAAATTATTGGGGATATGGCCAAATGACATTCCGTAAACAGCCGGAATGTTCAGTGGCTTTAAGCGATCAATAAGCACCTCTTTTAGTGTAAATGACTTTGAGTTAGAGGAATGATTGCAACCAGCACAAACACCAACAACAATCCCAGCAGCTTTTCTAAAAGTTTTTCCTTCTATAAGTTGCGTAAGCATACGGTCTATGCGGTAGGGAGCTTCCTCTACATCTTCAATGCATACAATTTTATTCGTAAAATCTAACTCGTGAGGCGTGCCAATTAGGGCGTTTATAAGAGTAAGACTACCGCCAATAATTACACCTTTAGCCTTGCCAGGAGTAATGATATACCGGTTGTATTCCACATCTTTTATTTGTTCTTCTGAAAGGCTTGCATTCTTTATGAGGAGATTTTTGGTAGGGTGTACAACTACTTGCTTTAATTGAGACATACTGTAGTCATCATCCAATGTAGTACCTACTGGACCGTGAAAACAAACAAGCCCAACTTCTTTATAAAAGGCATTAAGCAGCGTAGTAATATCGCTAAAACCAATAAGCACTTTAGGGTTGTTCTTAATGATTTCATAATCTATCATTTGCATTATACGGGTACAGCCATACCCCCCACGGGCACAAATAATTCCGTCTATCTTGGGGTTGGCAAACATTTCATTTAGATCTTTAGCTCGTTCTTCATCTGTATTACTGAAATAGCCATAGTTTCCTATAATGCGCGCGGTGTGGTAGGGAACAAATCCCATTTTGCGAACGGTCTCTATTGCTTTTTGAAGACTTTCTGCTGATAAGGCATAGCCCGGAGCAATTAAACCAATAGTGTCTCCTTTTTTTAATCGTTTCCCCTTAAGTAGGGTATTTGTTTTTGGGCTAGATATAAAATTAGGAGTAGCGCTATTTGGGATAAGACTCACAACGGTAGCGCTAACGGCTGTGGCAATAAATTTTCTTCTATGTAACATTTAATTCTAGGATTATAAGCGAAGTAAAGGGTTAGGGTTTTACAGCAGTGCCATTAGGCTTGCTTTTTTTTAATTGACGATTTATTTTTTTTATGGCAGATTCAATAGATTTATCGGGTTCAATAATGTTGTATTCTCCCCAGAAATCAGGATCCGAAAACCCAAGGGCTTCATCACCTAGAATAATGGAAGTTTTTAATTTGTCTTTCCTATCTGGAACCGTATGGTTTGTGTTTAGTTCCCAATCGGTAACCGCCATCTCGCAACTCATACTATAAACAGAATTAAATAACCGATCATCCCAATCTATTTTAAATTCTAAAATGGCATTACTGTAGCCATAATACCATTTATTATTCTTCTCTCTGTAATCTACTCTATACGCAACATCTGTAGGCCATACATCTGCTTTTGCAGGTTTTTTACGAACAAACATCCTAGAGGCTCGTTCCCGGTTTGTTATATTCAGGGAGAAAATTGCGCTGGTGAGTATTTTGCTTTCTGCATCAATATACAATTTACCCTGATACATTTGTTCTTCTATATTTTCAGCTTGAATAAAATTGATCACATAAATTAATTTGTTGTTGATTCTTGTAGAATGATCAAACGAAAATACATAATTTTCAATGGCGGCGTCATTAAAAATATATTCCGGATATTTCATAATATCCACAAAGAGGGCATTAAAGGGGCCACCTTGTAGTTTTAAGGCAAGCGTATCCATTTTTGAATAATTGGTGCTTTTTCTAGTTTTGTATAATTGTATCGCGTCTTTACGGAATGAGGAATAGGGTGTTTTATAGATATTTACAACCGCTTCAGACAGGGAAATGTTTTTTCTTCGCTTCTTTATACTTTCCCTATAAAAAGCAGTCATTACCGTGGGGTCTTGAAAATAGTTTTCTCCTTTATTGGCAAAGGTTTCCAAAACTAATGCTTTGGCGTCTTTGGGAGCAGATATATTGATTTCAGAAAGTTCAGTGACAGAAATGGTCAATAGTATTTTATTATGATCCTCCTTTAATTGCTGTAGGGCAAAGGTTCTTGTCTGATAGCCTAGAAACGATACAATAATGTTTCCGTTGCTAATGTCTTTAGGTATCTTTAAAATAAAATTACCTTCTGCATTTGTGATGCTGCTTATGTTGGAATTTTCCAAGGCTAAAGTGGCAAAAACCAAGGGCTTGTTTGAGTCGTTATCCAGTACTTTTCCTTTGTATTGATCATAAGGAGAACTGTTGGTCGTTTCTTGAAAAAATGAAGAAGCACTAGATATTTCAACGCAAAATAGGCAAAGACAAAAAAGGAATAGCCGCAAGGGTAACTGTTGTGGGTATTTTAAGAGTGAAGCTATCATAACAATAGAATTAAGTTAGTATTTTCGGGAAATAAGCGAGCCTCTTAAAGATACGAATTTTTTACTACTTTATGTGTTTTTATGGAATCAGCAGAATGTTGGAATTCATGGCATTTGGTTGTTTTTTGCTAAATCACTGTTAAAAATAAAAAGACGATCCTATTTTAGGAAACTGCTAACTAAAGAATTTTATCTTTGTAAAGATTATAATTGAACTATGAAAATAAAACACATTCCTTATAAAAACACGGGCTATTTTTCTAGTTTGATGTGCGATTATTTAGACCAAAAAAAGGAGTTGAATCCCTTTTATCATAGATTTCCTAATCTGGAAAATTTTAAAGAACAAATTGCAGAAAAAGGGGCTAATTTTACACAGGAGCAACGAAATGTTTTGGTGGCTTCTTTGCATAATCAATATTCCAAAACAACGAGTTCTAACCAAACGAAAGCCAATATTTCCTTATTAAAAGATGCTACTACTTTTACGGTAGTAACGGGGCATCAACTCAACTTATTTACGGGTCCTTTGTATTTTTTATACAAAATTATTTCAACGATTAACCTTACCAATCAATTAAAAAAAGAGTACCCGAAATTTAATTTTGTGCCCGTATATTGGATGGCTACTGAAGATCATGATTTTGAAGAGATAAACTATTTTAATTTTAAAGGAAAAAAAATACAATGGAATAGCAATGCCACAGGAGGTGTTGGAAGATTTGATACGGAAGGATTGCAAGCAGTTTTTGAAGCTTTCTCAAGTGATATTGGGGGAGGAACTATAGCAAACGAACTAAAATCATTATTTGAAGATGCTTATTTAAAACATGCTAATTTAACCGATGCTACTCGCTTTTTGGCGAATTCACTTTTTACCGCCTATGGTTTGGTAATCATAGATGGCGATGATGTTGCGTTAAAAAAAATGCAAGTGCCTTATGTAAAGGATGACTTGTTTCATAATACAGCTTTTAAAAAAGTAGGAGAAACCATTGAAAATCTTTCTGCCGTTTCATCAGAGTATAAAATTCAGGTGAACCCTAGGGAAATAAACTATTTTTATTTGATAGACGGAATTCGGGAACGAATCGTTGCAAAAGACAATTATTTTCATGTACTTAACACAACCATTAGCTTTTCTAAGGTTGAAATTTTAAAGGAGTTGGATGAATTTCCAGAGCGTTTTTCTCCAAATGTTGTAACACGTCCGTTGTTCCAAGAAGTTATTTTGCCTAACCTTTGTTATATTGGTGGGGGTGGAGAATTAGCGTATTGGCTGGAGCTAAAATCATATTTTGAAAGCCAAAAAGTTGCCTTTCCTATGTTGTTACTGCGGAATTCTGCTTTGATTATAGCAGAAAAACAGGCCCACAAATTGGAGAAACTAAATATCTCTATTCAAGATTTATTTTTAAAGCAAAATAGCTTGGTGAATAAAAAAATAAGAGAAATATCAAATATAGATATCGATTTTTCTGAGCAAAAAGAACATCTGGTAGAGCAGTTTAAATCCTTGTATGTTCTTGCGGAACAGACTGATAAGTCTTTTTTAGGAGCTGTAAAGGCACAAGAAGTTAAGCAAATAAAGGGGCTGGAAGCATTGGAAAGTCGATTACTACAAGCTCAAAAACGAAAGCTAAAAGACCAGGTAGTTCGTATGACAGAAATTCAGAACGAATTATTTCCGAACAAATCCCTACAAGAAAGAAACCAAAATTTCTCCGAACATTACCTTGAGTTTGGTTCTAATTTAATTCCTCAATTAATTAAGCATCTTAAACCTTTAGATGACAATTTTCTAATATTAGAATTGTAAATAAATGCATAAAATAGATATAGGTTTGGTAGAAATGACAATGGATGTCATGAAATATGCCATTGATAGAATTTCAGCTACAAAAAGAGACATTGGCAAGCCTTTAAAAGCCGAAGAATTAAAAAATTTAGTTGGTGAAACAATTACAAATAAGGGTATTGGCGGTGAAAATGCGTTTAACCTTTGGAAAAAACATTTGGCCAATGCCAATGTGCAAGTAGATCATCCAAGACATTTGGCATTTGTGCCTGCATCTCCAACGAAGGCGGCGGTTATGTTTGATTTGGTTACCTCTGCCTCCAGTATTCACGGTGCTTATTGGATGGAAGGCGCAGGAGGTATTTTTTGTGAAAACGAAGCAATGAAATGGATTGTCTCCTTAACCGGTTTACCAGAAGGTGCTTTTGGAGTTTTTACCAGTGGCGGAACAGCGGCTAATTTATCGGCCTTGGTTACGGCAAGGGAACATTGGCGTGAAAAAGAAGAAAACAGAGGTGAAAAAGGATTAATTATTACATCCATTGGGGCGCATTCTTCAGTGAAAGCCATGGCCAAGGTTATCGATGTAGATATTCTTTTAATAGATTCTGAAGATTGTTTGTTACAATCTGATTTGGAACATACCATTGCCAATTTATCCGAAAAAGAACGGAAGCGGCTGTTTGCGGTTGTGGCTACAGGGGGTACAACAAATGCAGGTATTATTGATGATTTAAGTGGTATTGCAACCGTATGTGAAAAGGAAGCCTTGTGGTTTCATATAGACGCCGCTTATGGCGGAGGGGCTTTGGTGGCCGATTCTGTACGACATTTATTCAATGGTATTGAAAAGGCAGATAGCATTACTATAGATCCACACAAATGGATGTTTTCTCCTTATGATTGTGGTGCAGTGATCTATAAAAATATGCAACTGGCTAAAAATGCACATGCGCAACAAGGTTCATATCTAGATATCTTTAAAGATGAAGGTGCGCACGGTTTTAATCCAACAGATTACCAAATACAATTAACACGTCGTGTTCGTGGATTGCCTTTGTGGTTTTCCTTGGCTATGCATGGAACGGACAGGTATAAAACAGCTGTAGAACGCGGACTGGAGCTTGCTCAAATCGCAGGAAAAATGATCGAAGAGCATCCGGATTTAGAATTGGTACGAGCACCAAGTTTGTCTTGTGTCTTGTACAGAAGAAAAGGTTGGAAAGCTGAAGATTATACACATTGGACCTATGAAAATCATAAAAAAGGGTTTGCCTTGGTAACCCCAACAAAATGGAAACAAGGAGATGCATTTGAAACCGTTTCCCGCTTCTGTTTTATAAATCCAGATACCACTGAAAAAGACATTGAACTGATATTAGATTCTATGGTTTAAAGTGCTCAATACTCTCATTGACAATTGGGGTTGCACATACGGTACTAATCCATTAGGGAGGATAAGTGATAAAAGTAGAGGAAGTGAATTTAAAGAAACACTTCCTCTCTTGTTTTTAGGCTATTTACAATTAGCCGGAACATCTTGTGCGTTGCTTTCAGTTTCAATAATCTTTTGTAAGGTTACCGTACCTTTTAGCGTGATGAGTATAGAATTTTGCTCAATAGAAGTAATAACGCCATTAAATTTATTTAGATAGAACAGTGTTTTGATTTCATTTCCTGTTAAAGGGGTGTTTGTTTTAGCGTCAAAACCCTCAACACGCATTCGTTGTGCAAAATTTACTTTGGTGTTTGGATAGAATTGGTAAACGTCATACACTTCGGTCGCTTTTCCTGCGGGTACTATTACCTCTCGTTTAGAGGCTAAAGTGGTTTTTTTCTCTTCAGTCATATCTTTCCAATGTGAATTTTCTTGAGTTGATGACCAACTATGTTCATACCCTGCCGTTAAGGATAAATTATAATCACCACCAGTTCCAAAAAACTTTGCTTCAAATCCAACGCTTACGGTGGCTGAGACACTTACGGTATTCGAGGTGCTCATAGATAAGGTTTCTTCCCAACCAACAGAATTTGTATGGGTATCACTATCCTCAACACCTACAATTTGCTTTAAGGTACCGCTACCACAATTGTTTAAGGTACTACTAAAGCTAATTCCAGTCTCAGCTGGGGGTAGTATAGGTTCTTCAAATGATGTGCCAATATTGGTAACTTTCCATTCTACATTCGTAGAAACTATACGCCAAGTTCTCGTATCGGCACTAATAATTTTAATAGGGAATGTAGCAGCGTTTGATACAGATGGGCTCACAGATAATCCAAAGCCTTCAATTTGGTTAATAGGCAAGTTTTCTGAGACTGATTTTATAATATAGCTACCATCATCTGTTTGTTCAAATTTAAACTTAAAGTTGTCATAATCACTTGCTTCTTGAATTTTCGAAAAAGATGTGGTTTCGCTAAATCTAGGTCCAAGATGAGAGCCATTATATAGACCAGTGCTTACGGCTACAGATCCTAATTTTATATACCGCAATGATTCTGCATGCCTTATGGCATACATATTCATTTCGCCAGGAATTGGTACAAAAGTAAAAGCTCGATCTGGTTCATTTCCATTAAATTCTGTTGGGTTTGCTGTTATAACATCGCTGTAACCTACACTAGAGAGATGTCTCCAAGCTGCGTTATCTGCAGTGCCATCATCTTTCATACGCTGAATGTAGTATGTGGTGTTTTCACTTAGGGTTAACTTCCGGTTTTCTTCAGTTTCCTCGAGGTTTACTGTATTGGCTTTTCTGGCCTCCGGGTTTGATTTAAAAGAACGGGTAAACGCTGGTTCTATGTAGATAACATTACCGCTTTCATCTTTATATTCAGCTGTAATGTTTACGCCTTCTGTAAGTTCTTTTTTTGCGGGATCACTCAGGTTTTCCAAAGGTAATTTAAGTTGGCCTACAAACGAATATTCATCAATTGGTACCGTTTGAGTATAATTACCCTGTTCGGCAACTACATTAATGGTTACCTGTGTTGGTTTATGTCCTTTTTTTGCAATAGGTCGAGCATCCAAAATAATACCGATTTCACCAGTATAGGTTTCAAAATCACTTTCTGTAATTTGACCTTCCGATAAAATAAGGTTATCATCAGCTTCGTTGCTGACAGAAGGACTATCTTCTTTAGAACAAGACATCACAACGGTTATACAAATGACACTCAAAAGTATGGTCATAAATAATGTATCCCCGAAATACTTTTTTACAGATATGGGCCGATTGCACAATTTTTTTAAAGATTCCATAATTAAATTTTTTTGTGGTTTTGTCAATAGCGTTTTGTGCGACTTGCTCAAAGAAGGTCTGCAGCCCTTTTGAACAAGACACCACAAAAACGGTGGTTGTCAACTTAATGACAAGACAAACTTATATGACTAATTTTCTTAATCAAAAAAAGCGCTGGGTACAAAAGGGGTACACAAAAAAAACACCTGTAATTACAGGTGTTTTAAGGGGTTAAAGTATTAACTTATTGCCTAAGCTTAAGTTGGTATTTGTAAAATGAATACAAAAGCTCTAACCTGCTTGTGGTTAGAGCTTTTGATTATTGTAACTCTACTTAATTTATGACCCAAGGTCCTTCAAACTTTCTAGTTGGAATTGACTGGTACTCCATGATTTCAGAGCCGTCTCCATTTACAAAAAGCCATCTTCCTGTACTATCAGAAAATTCGATGTAGGTTGCTGCACTAACACTATCAAAAAGTGTTGGACTTCCAGTAACGTTAAGATTACTGTCCCACCAAGTATCATTGTCTTTAATTGGACCCCAAAGACCTCCTGCGCTATAAACAGAGTACTCATTACCAGGTTTTCCAAAAAAACCAAATGTGGTATCCCCAGTACGTACTCCAGCTTCAAACCCTCTATTTACGAAAGGAAAGTTATCTGAATCCCCAAAACTGTCATTCACAGTAAATGGGTTTTCTTTTGTATCGAGAAAAACGCCTATCGGGGTTGAAGGTGCATCCCCGTTTGTTCCTAGCCCGGCATCACTTTTATTATACTTAAATCTATTTGCCGCTAAACCTGTCTTGTCAAAGAAGTAAATACGTACATCACTTAACTGGGTCGCGGCACCTACATTATCAAGGGGAATTACGCCTAAAGGGGAATTGGCATCTGTGATATTAAATGTTCCTTTTATGGTACCGGTAACTCCGTTGTACCAGACGTATTTTGATCCTAGTTTGTTAAATATTAGGACATTGCTTTTTGCAACCTGTACCATAGCGCCTATGCCTCCACCATCTTCGTCCTCCTTAAAAATATCAGTTAGTGCACTATACCCACCTGGAGGTAAAACGCCTTTTAGTTCGCATTGGGTTACATCGTATTCAGTGGCAATCTTGCTACCTACAACAATATCTGGACGCTCTACACTTCTAACCTCATAAGACAGCGGTAAGCCAGTTCTAATATCTGTGCTTTTTCCTACTTCTGATAAAAAATCTCCAATATTATTATTGTCCGTAAAACTTGCAACGGCATCAATAGTTTCAGAAGCGTTTCCTCCATAGGCTATTACTTTTAGCGAAAGATTTTCAAGACTACTAAATTTATCAAACTCTATTTTACCTTTACCTGTAGCGGCAATTGCATTATACCCCAAACTAAGCTTGGATTCTATGGTAGTGCTCAAAGAGGTAGATTCAAACAACATGTAAAAAACCCTTCCGTAGGTTACCTGGGAAATAAAAGTAGCAGGATTATCTGCTTGTACATAAGTAGCTAATTGCGCAGGGGTTACACTTTCATCAAACACCTGGTCAATACTGGTTGGAAGATCAAAATCCATAGTATAGTAATTTTGGTTAAGCTTAATTAAAAAGCTATTGTAATCGGAGCTTTTATTTAAAGAAAAGCTAGCGTCTACTTTTGTAGTAAGGCTCTTTATTTTTAAGCCAAGTTCAACCGCAAGTTGTTCTTTAGATTGAATACGTTTTATTTTCATGCTAAAATTTCCGGGAACATCCGTGTCACCATCGCTAACTGATCCGTTAATGATATTATTCATGGCGTCCTGGATGCTACTTTTTGAAACTTCATCAACAGAGAAGGTAGAATTTAAGTTTCCATCTATGATGTTGTAAGAAACGGTTCCTCCCGCTCGTTTTACCACAATAGGTGATGGAGTGGCATTTTCGAGCGTCTTGCCTTGTAGCAAACTGCCAGGGTAAATAACAGATGCATTGGGGTTAAACATCGAAAATTGGTCATTACCATCAAGGATGCTAACTTTGGTGGTTGTACAAATAAAACGTTCCGTTTTATTCGGGTCTGCTGTACGAGCATCTTGATTTTTTATGGCTACAGTATCTACAACCATTTCTGTCCGGTTTGGAGGAATATCATCAAAATTATCTCCTCCTAATGCGATCACTTCCGTAAAAGTGGTAGCTTCAATGGGCTCTTCTGTTGGCCCATCATCTTTGCTACATGCAATAGTCACTACTAAAAAAAGTATGGCTATTAGATTTTGTACTAATCTTTGCTGAGTTTTCATAATATGCGTATTTTGTGATTATACCTTTTGTTTTGTGAATAACTTGCTCAAAATATGCCTGCAGTACTTTTAAACAAGTCACACAAAAACGCTGATGTCAAACTAATGACACCACAAACATAAACGCTTGATTGTCATAATCAAAAAAAGTAGTGGGTACAAAAGGGGTACACAAAAAACACCTGTATTTACAGGTGTTTCAAAGGGTTTTAGTTTTGTAAAATATGCTAAATGGCGATAACAATTGCCTCTAAAGAGTCATTGGATTCAATTCCCATTTTCTTACGAAGACGTTGCCTTGATTTTTTAATGCCATCACTTGAAATATTTAAAATATTGGCAATCTCTTTCGAGGAAAGATTCATTTTTATTAAGGCCATTAAACGCAAATCGTTAGAAGTGATGTTCGGAAATTGCTGTTGTGCGTTAGAATTGAAGTCTTTATGAACTTCTTCAAAATATTTACTAAAATTATCCCAGTTGTTATCATCTTGTAAATCAAAATTAATGGTTTGTATCAACATTTGATAGCCAGGGTCGGCATTGGCATCTGCTTTAAGCACTTTCGCTTTTTCCTTTAAATCATTTAATACTTCATTCTTTTTGGCCAAATGTAGGGCGCGGGTGGTAAGTTCTTTGGTTTTAAATTCTACTTCCAATTCGGCTTGTTCTTTAGCCATTTTATTTCGTTTGTTCCTTTGGTAAAAAGCATATACAGCAATTAAAGCTAGTAGTAAACCAAACCCTAGGAGCAATCGCTGTAAGTTATTCACTCTTCCTTTTACATTTAAAAGTTCAATTTCTTTTTTTTGATTTTTGATTTGTTGTTCCTTTTTTTCTGTTTCGTAAATGGCCTTTAGCTCTTCTATTTGTTGCGTTTTATTGCTTGAAAACAGGCTATCGTTGATTTTTTGCGATGCTTTTAGGTAAAAAATGGCTTCTTTATTTTGGTTTAAAGCTTCTAGTATTTTAGATCGAAATGTATAAAGACCTTGTAAATGTGGTAAGGTTCCATTTTTTTTTGAGAGGGTTATGGCTTGGTTGTTTTTATGCAAAGCTTCAGCATAGGTATTTAAATGATAGGCTACTTGAGACAAACCTTCATAAGCACTTGCTAAACTTAATTGAAGATTTTCTTCTTCTGCTATTTTTTGAGCTTCAATTAATAACTGTTTTGCTATGGAATAGTTTTTATTAATTATTTCCAACCCTGCCAAATTATTATAGGCATTAGTGAGTGCCGATTTATCTTCAACCTCTTTAGCAAATGTTATGGCTAAATTATAGGATGCTTTGGCCTTTTCGTAATTTTTTAAATTTTGGTAAGAGATGCCAAGGGAATTATAGGTGTAGGCTAAATATATTTTTTCCCCTAAATTTTTATAAATTTCAATAGCTTGATTGAAATATGTAATGGAGGAATCATGATTTTCTAGGCCAGACTCAATATCCCCTATTTGTTTTATAACATCGGCTTTCCTAGATTTATGCTGTATGGCTTCAAAACACTCTAAGGCCTTAAACGCTTCAATTAATGCAATTTTAAAATTGCCTTTTTCTATATATCGGTTAGCGAGTGCATTATGCTGTGCGCCAATAAATTTTGTTTTTAAATCCCCGTCCTCTTCATGCTCCTCAATCAACTTTAATGTTTCTTTGGTAATACGAATTGCTTCATCTAAATTACCAGTCGACTCCTGAATCACGGATAAGGAGTGATTTATAAAAATAAGGCCTCTTGTACTTTTAATTTCTTTGAAGTGTTTTTTTGCGATGTTGAAATAGTAAAGGGCAGAATCATTTTCATTTCTATTGCCATAATAATTGCCCAAATGCATATTGCCAGATGCAATACCCTTCCTAAATCCTATTTTTTTTGCAGTCTCTATTTCTTTAAGAGCATAGCTTCTAGCTTCTTTGGGTTGTGAAAACATAAGTGCTTCAGAGAGTGTGGATAACAGGGCCACGGTAATAGAGTCAACCTGTGTTCTATTTTGTAACTCAGACTTTAGGCTATCAATGCGCTTAGTATTTTGAGAATGCATACACAGCGAAAAAAGGAATAGGAATGCTAGTTGTAAGTGTTTCATAACCTGTGTGTTAAAGGATCGGGTAACTCCTATAAAGATAATACTAAAATGAAGATTCAACAATTTTGAGGGTAGACAAAAGGGGTACAACCTAAAACAAACATAATTTTAAATGTTTTTTTAGGGGTTAAAAAATTAAATAAAAAATTGGATTTCGTCATTCCTCATTAAAAATCAATTGCTATTTTTGCGCATGCAACATGACAAGGTATTAATATTAGACTTCGGATCGCAATACACACAACTAATTGCCCGTAGAGTTAGAGAACTCAACATATATTCCGAAATTCATCCATTCAATAAAATTCCAGCTAATTTAGAAGACTACAAGGCGGTTATCCTTTCAGGAAGCCCAATGTCTGTACGTTCAGAAGAAGCTTTTCATCCAGAACTAAAGGGTATTCGGGGAGAAAAACCGATGCTGGCCGTATGTTACGGCGCCCAGTATTTGGCACATTTTTCAGGGGGTGAAGTAGCGCCTTCTAATACAAGAGAATACGGTAGAGCCAATCTAAGTTTTGTAAAAGAAGATGAATTTCTTAAAAATGTAAGTGTTGGTAGTCAAGTTTGGATGAGCCATAGTGATACAATTAAGTCATTGCCAACCAACGGAACTTTATTAGCAAGTACACATGATGTAGAAAATGCGGCCTATAAAATTGAAGGAGAAACTACCTATGCAATTCAGTTTCACCCCGAAGTATATCACTCTACAGATGGGAAGCAATTGTTGGAAAACTTTTTAGTAAGCATAGCAGGAGTGAATGCCGATTGGACACCAGATAGTTTTGTGGAAGAGACAGTAGCAGGCTTAAAAGCTAAATTGGGCAACGACAAGGTTGTTCTAGGTCTTTCTGGCGGTGTAGATTCTTCCGTAGCCGCTATGTTGTTGCATAAGGCAATCGGTGAAAACCTGTATTGCATTTTTGTAAATAACGGTTTATTGCGTAAAAATGAGTTTACAGATGTACTTGAACAGTACAAGGGAATGGGCTTAAATGTGAAAGGCGTTGATGCTTCGGCACGTTTTTTGGATGCCTTAGCTGGGTTGAGTGATCCGGAGGAAAAGCGGAAAGCAATTGGGAGAGTGTTTATAGAAGTGTTTGATGATGAAGCACACCAAATACAAGGTGTAAGCTGGTTGGCTCAAGGAACTATTTATCCAGATGTGATAGAAAGTGTTTCTGCAACAGGAGGGCCCAGTGCAACCATTAAAAGTCATCACAATGTAGGCGGATTACCAGATTATATGAAATTGAAAATAGTAGAGCCATTAAAGGCTTTATTTAAAGATGAGGTAAGACGTGTAGGTGCGTCAATGGGAATGGAAAAAGATCTTTTAGGTCGTCATCCTTTTCCGGGTCCTGGATTGGCAATTCGTATTTTAGGAGATATTACACCAGAAAAAGTAGCAATTTTACAAGAGGTAGATGCCGTTTTTATTGGGGAATTGAAAAAAAGTGGCCTTTATGATAAAGTTTGGCAGGCCGGAGCGATACTTTTACCCGTAAATAGTGTAGGAGTTATGGGAGATGAACGCACTTATGAAAAATGTGTAGCTTTACGTGCGGTTGAAAGTACCGATGGTATGACTGCAGATTGGGTTAATTTGCCCTATGAGTTTTTGCAAAAAGTCTCGAATAATATAATTAATAAAGTTAAGGGTGTTAATAGAGTAGTATATGATATTAGCTCTAAACCACCAGCGACTATTGAATGGGAATAATTATGAGTAATAAAATTTTAAAAACAGTAGTTTCACTTTTTACAGTTCTTTTAGTAAGTTCCATTACGTATGCCCAAAAATACAAGACCCATGCCGTAAAAGAAGGAGAGTCTCTAGCGAGTATTTCTAAAACATACAATGTTGCCATAGAAGATATTCTAGTGTATAATAAAGAGATAAAAAAAGGTCAGAGCCTTACTGTTAATACTATTTTAATTGTTCCCTTAGATAAAAAAAAGGCTGTAGTAACAACTGCATTGCCCCAGGAGGAAACTATAGCTCAAGAAGAACCGATCCGATTTATAAACCATAAAACCTCACGAAAAGAAACCCTTTATCGCCTTGCCAAAGATTACAATGTAAAAGAAGAGGACATAAAAAAGTACAATACAATATTGTATTCTTCTCAACTTAAAAAAGGAATGGAATTAAAAATTCCGGTATATAGAAAAGTGAATCTTACGGGGCTACCTTCTACAGAAGTAGCGGTAACAACTAAGCCCGATAGTTTTACGACCTATAAAGTAAAAAGGAGAGAAACTTTATACGGTATAGCGAAGCAGTTTAATATTAGTCAAGATCAAATAAAACAATACAATAAAAGTTTATATGCCTCAGGTGTTAAGAAAGGAATGGAATTGAGAATTCCGCACTACCTTGAGGTAATTGAAGAAGAAGTTGTTATTGCAACCTATACAGTAAAAGCCAAAGAGACGCGTTGGAGTATTGCAAATAAATTTGGGATCACTATAGATAGCCTTTTACTGTTAAACCCTGAATTGCCTAAAGCAACAGATTACTTGGCAGAAGGACAGCGCTTACAGATACCAGAAAGGAATATAAATGTAAGAGATAGTTTGGCACAAAATACAACACCAAATACACCTTCTTTTTTTATGTATACTATTCCAGCGAAAATGACTTTTTATAGTTTAGAAAAAGCATATGGTGTATCTGAGAATACAATTAAAGAATTGAATCCTCCTGTGGTAGTTAGAGGCCTTCAAGAAGGAATGCAAATTAAAATCCCAACACTTAAAAAACAATTGGAAGAAAGTAAGGGAGCTGTAAATGCAGAAAACTTTATTTTTTATGTAGTAAGACAAGGACAGGGAGAATTAGCATTAAGTAGAGATTTAGGGGTTACTTTTACAGAACTTAAAACGTATAATCCAGCCTTAGAGGATGGAATTAAAGTGGGAATGGTTTTAAAACTTCCTAAATATAAAAGCGAAGACTTTACTATTAAAAACTCCCTTATACTACCAAAAATAAACTTGTTAGATAGTATTAATGTTGCCTATAGGCCTAAAGTAATGGTGTTGCTGCCCTTTAGAACGGATATTTTGAATGTAAATGATACCTCCGCTACTAAGATAGGAATTGAGCGAAGGACTGATACAAACCTAAGTTTAGGGTTGTATTCTGGGATGCAACTGGCTTTAGAGTATATAAAAGCTAAAGGGTTGTCTGTTGATGTTCAAACCTATGATACCCAATCTACAAAAAGTGTAGCTGTGATTAGAGAGATTTTAGCAAGAGAAAATTTAAACGAATATAGTGCAATTATGGGGCCGCTAGACTCAAGGTCTATTCAAGAAGTTGCAAAAAAGGCCTCTTTTTATAATGTACCAGTAATAGCACCTTATGTTTCTGAAGAGCAACTAGGGTTTAAAAATGTTTTTTATGCGATGCCATCAGACAATCGCTTGCGAGAAAAAATGCTAGAGTATGTTTCAAAGGCTTATACAGATGAAAATATTATTGTAATTGCAGATGCTGAAAACAAGAAGACAAGCGATTTAATCCTTGCGAAGTACCCAAATGCAAAGGTTGTAACCTTAATTGATAACCTAACCATTCATATTGATAAGCTAGAACGGTTGGTGTCAAAAACAAGGGAGAATTGGGTTTTTCTAGAAACAAGTAATATTGCATTATCTAAGCACGCCAGTTCTGTACTTAATTCATTTAATACCAAAGAAACCGTGGTGCGGATGTTTACTACCAATCTAAATAAGGCATTTGATAGGGATGAAGTTGATAATATGGTGCTGTCTAATTTAAATTTTACATACCCATCTATACATAGAGAAGTAAGTGATAATGAGTTTGTAAAATTATACACAACTAAGTTTGGTGCTAGTCCTGATAAATATGCAACAAGAGGTTTTGATATTATGTTAGATGTGCTTTTAAAGTTAGCCTATAAAAATGATATGTTTGAAACTTCTAAAATTGTTGGTGAAACCGAATATATGGCCAATAAATTTAATTATACAAACAATAGGAATGCGGGATACACCAATACAGCAGTTTATATTATGCAGTATAATGATATGAATATCGCAGAAGTAAACCCTCCAATTCAAGAATAGGTAATAAAATGTTTCTTCCTAAAGTAGTAGGTGTTCTAATTATTGTGCTAATCTCCCAAACAGCTTACTCGCAAGGTGATGAGGGCATTTTTTGGAAAGAAAACCACAGACTAGTTTGGGCAGATTTTAAAGGAATACCTCCTGTTGGACATGATGCTGCGGCTATTACAGCAAGTGGATTATCTTATACGTACTCTTCCTTTGTAGAAAATGGTTCTGTTGCGCTGGATTATACTGTTTCTACCTATTTTTATCCAAATGATTCCTGGTATAAAGCAGATCAATGTGATGCGTTGACTTTAAGTCATGAGCAACTGCATTTTGATATAACAGAGTTGTATGCTCGTAAAATGCGTAAACAATTAGCTACTATTAAAGTTACTAAAGCTACTAAAGGGCAGATACGGAAAATCTATAAAAAAATAAATACTGAATTGGCAGCCTATCAAAATGCCTATGATACGGCTACAAATTACTCCAGGGATCTGGAAAAACAATTAGAATGGAACAAAAGAATAGCAATAGAATTGAATAAAAAATAATGGGTGTTTTTACCAAGAAATGCTACCATTCATTGTTAAAATTTTCCCTGATTTTGTGTTAATAACGGTTGTGTTGTTAAACGTTATTATTTTCCCTGATTGATTAACATTAAAGTTATCCCCGCAATTAACAAATGTGCCCACCTCTGGCGTTGAACATGCAAATTTATATTCTTCTCCGTTAACATTAATGGCCATAGATATTGTTCTAGCAGCATCGGAATTGTCTGTATTTTCAAATTGAGCCGTAACTATGATAAAAGTATTATCTGGATCCGTAAAGTTTAATTCACCATTTTCAACTTTTATATTTTTATGGAGTAATGTTACGGATTTAGCTGTTCCTGTTTGTGCACTACCAACCACTATATTTTCAACCTTTAGACTAGTTCCCACTGCAGATGTTTCTTCTCCACTAAGTGTTATGGTTCCTTTTGCCCTTGAAGTGTTGTCTGAATCATTATTATCACTACTGCAACTAATGCTTGTAATTATAGAAAATAGTATAAATAAATGTTTTAAATAATTCATAAAATTTAACTGTTAAAAAATTATAAGTAATTAAAGATAAATAAAAAAATAGAATCTTATTATTTATGTGGTTCATGTGTAATTAGGTAAAGGTGTAGCATTTCTTATTTTAAAATAAAAAAGGGCTGCATTTTAAAAATGCAGCCCTTTTTTTATGATTTGAAAAAATATTATTGTTTACTAAGCGTAATTACTAGAGTTCCCTTGGTGTCTAAATCTACCCCGCCAGTTCTAATTACTCGGTTAATAGGTGTTTTTAGTATTAAACTACTATCTGTTAAGGTTACTATTTCGTAATTGCCATCTACTATCTCATTAGCAGAAAGTTGCAATTCATCATTTTCAACGTTCCAATCTCCAGTGGTCAAAGGACTTGCTGAGGTTAATGTTTCAGAGTAGTCAGTGCCTAGAAAATTAAAATTAATAATCGTTGTATAATCGCCATTGCTCACAATCTCATTCGGATTTTCAGAAAAGGTGGCTTGGGAGTTTTCGTTAGTAGAACTTGCAGTATACGATAAGGAGTATGTTTGGTTTGCAACTACAGTGGTTGCCGTGCCATCATTGATAGTAGCGCTAACAAGTACCCAAGTACCAACTAGTGGTGATGCTTCTGCAACAACATCTGCTACTAGAGGATCTGTTCCTGCATTAATTTCATTAATATTGTTTACTCCATCGCCATCACAATCTAAAGTAGTCCACGCAGCCTGAGGTGCAAGTGTTTGACTGTTTAATATAAGAGAACAGCTGTCTATGGGATCTGTATTGTCACTTTTCTCTTGTCCATCTGTGACACCATCGCCATCCGTATCCGCTTGTAAAGGGTTTGTTCCGTCCGTTGCTTCATCTCCATCAGATATTCCATCTTCATCAGAATCAGCGTTTAGTGGATTGGTTTTATTTGTTTTCTCTTCGCCGTCATTAATTCCGTCGTCATCAGAATCTAATTTTAAAGGATTAGTACCATCTGCTTTTTCATCACCATCGCTAATACCATCTTTATCTGTATCTGACTTTAAAGGGTCTGTACCGTCTGTTTTTTCAATACCATCCTTTACTCCATCTTCATCAGTATCTGCTACAAGCGGATTGGTGCCATCTGTTTTTTCATCCCCGTCATGTACGCCATCTTCATCCGTATCAGCAACCAAAGGGTTTGTTTTGTCGTTTTTTTCATCCCCATCATTTATTCCGTCTCCATCAGTATCAGCCTTAGTTGGGTCTGTGCCATCTGCTTTTTCATCTTCATCAGAGACACCATCATTGTCCGTATCTAAAATGGTATCATCATCATCGTCATTGTTACCTTGCTCGATTAAATCTAACAATTGTTCTCCGTCTTTAGAGCAGGATGCAGTTAATAGTGTCGCTAAAAGAAATAAGACAAATAAATTTTTCATAATTTTGGGGTTTAATAAACTTTAATGGTGTTTAATTTTATCTTTATCAGATAATTATGCAATATTACATTAGTTTATTTACGGAGCAAAACCATTTTTGGATTTTTATAATATGTTAAAAAATAATTCGAGTAAATTAATTGAGCTTGCACATTATAGAATGCCTTTTGGGAAGTACAAAGGATGGTATTTGGTGCATTTACCTGAACCTTACTTGGTTTGGTTTAATCAAAAAGGGTTTCCTGAGGGAAAGCTAGGAATTTTGTTAAAATCGATGCTGGAAATCAAAATTAATGGGTTAGAAGATATTATTCTAAAAATTCAGAAAGATTTTCCCAAAGAATAGACTTCGTTCTAGAAGCAATTTGTATTTTTGCTTGCGTTAAGAAAACAACCTAACGCTCCATGTCGAACACTAAGTATATTTTTGTAACCGGAGGGGTTACATCTTCCCTAGGAAAAGGAATTATTGCAGCATCTTTAGCCAAATTACTTCAAGCTAGAGGATACCGAACCACAATTCAAAAATTAGATCCATATATTAATGTGGATCCAGGAACATTAAACCCCTATGAGCATGGAGAATGCTATGTTACGGACGATGGTGCCGAAACAGATTTAGATTTAGGTCATTATGAAAGATTCCTAAATGTTAGAACATCTCAAGCCAATAATGTTACCACAGGTAGAATCTATCAAAGTGTAATTGAAAAAGAACGCCGTGGTGAATTCCTAGGAAAAACAGTTCAGGTTGTTCCTCATATCACAAATGAAATTAAGGAACGAGTACAAATCTTGGGCAATAGCGGAGATTATGATATTGTGATTACCGAAATAGGTGGTACAGTAGGTGATATAGAGTCTTTGCCTTATATAGAGGCTGTACGCCAATTGTTATGGGAACTTGGAGAACATAACGGTATTGTAATACACTTAACACTAGTGCCTTATCTTTCTGCCGCGGGAGAATTAAAAACGAAACCCACGCAACATTCTGTAAAAACATTAATGGAAAGCGGAATTAAGGCAGATATTTTGGTCTGTAGAACAGAGCATGAAATCTCTGATGAGATAAAGCATAAACTTGCCTTGTTTTGCAATGTGAAGCGGGAAGCCGTAATACAATCTATAGATGCTTCTACAATTTATGATGTGCCTTTGCTTATGCAAGAAGAAGGTTTAGATACTGTTGTTTTAGAAAGATTACAGTTGCCAGATACAGAAATTCCAGATTTAACAAGATGGAATCAATTTTTAACAAGACATAAGAATCCTAAGGATCAAGTTACCATAGGTCTTGTGGGCAAATATGTGGAATTACAAGACTCTTATAAATCTATTTTAGAATCCTTTATTCATGCCGGTGCAGAAAATGAGGTAAAAGTAGAGGTCATATCAATTCATTCGGAACATATTTTAGGGAAAAAGGGTGTTAAAAAGTTAGAAGGATTAGACGCTATTTTAGTTGCACCAGGCTTTGGAGAAAGAGGAATAGAAGGTAAAATAAAAGCGGTACAATATGCGAGAGAAAATAAGATTCCATTTTTGGGTATCTGTTTAGGAATGCAAATGGCGGTGATAGAATTTTCTAGAAATGTACTCGGATTAAAGGATGCTAATTCCACAGAAATGGATGAAGCGACGACAACTCCTGTTATTAACTTAATGGAAGAGCAAAAAAATGTTGTTAATAAAGGTGGTACAATGCGCTTGGGGTCTTGGGATTGTCATTTAAAGGACAACACCTTAGTGCAAGAGGTTTATGAGGGTAAATCAGATATTTCTGAACGTCATAGACATCGCTATGAGTTTAATAATGCGTATAAGGAGCAACTTGAAAATGCAGGCTTAATTGCTTCCGGTATCAACAAGGAAACTGGCCTGGTAGAAGTTGTAGAACTTTCTAAAGAGGAACACCCTTGGTTTATTGGTGTACAGTATCATCCTGAATATAAAAGTACAGTAGCCAATCCGCATCCATTATTTGTAGCTTTAGTAAAAGCAGCTTTAGTACATAAAAACCAATAAAAGAATGTCACTTTGGCATAAAGTGTACAAATGGGCATATATTTGCAACCGATAAAAATTATACTAACAAAAATTAGATTTGTGTATTACTCATAAATCTTTGACATACAATAATGGAAGAAAAGAAATTTGATGTTAATACGATAATTGGTTTTTTACTAATTTTTGGATTATTTATTTTGTGGTTCAACACCACTCAGCCAACAGCAGAAGAAGCAGAAGCTCAAAAAGCAGAGCAAGAAAAGATTGAAGCTTCAATTACCAATCAAGAGCAATCTGCCAATACAGAGGCTGTAGTTCCAAGCTTAAATCTTAACGACTCTACCGCAGTTGCAAATTACAAAGGAACTATCGGAGCTTTCGGATATACACCAGCTTCTGAAGGTACTACCGTCTTAGAAAATGACCTTGTTTATTTGGTGATCAGTAATAAAGGCGGACAGATTGTAGAGGCAAAAATGAAAAATTTTGTAACCTATGATTCCGTGCCAGTACATTTGGTTAAAGATAACAATGCTACTTTTGGGTTAAGTTTTTCTACCTCAGATAATCGGGTTTTAAATACCAAGGATTTATTTTTTGAACCTACCGTTTCATCCAATGGACAAAATACCATTCTTTCGATGAAGGCTAAAGTATCTGAAAATAACTTTCTAGAGTATCGTTATGAAATGAAGCCAGATGATTATTTGGTAGATTTTACCATTCGATCGCAAGGATTAAGCAGTATATTAAATAGTGACAAGCCTATTAATTTAGAGTGGCAACAAAAAGGAATTCGTCATAGTAAAAGTGTACAGTATGAAAACAGATATACACGTTTAACATACAATCATGACGATGGTAATATTAGTAAGTTATCTGAAGGTAGCGATGATGAAGAAGAGGAAGTAGATGTAAAGTGGTTATCGTACAGACAACACTTTTTTAGTTCCATTTTAGCAACGAATACCCCATTTGAAACTGCGAAATTAAGTTCTAAAAACTTGGTAGAGGAAGAAAGTATTGAAACTGTCTTTACAAAAGAGAACACAGCAATTATCCCTTTAAATACAACGGCAGGAGAGCTTTCTTATGCAATGAACTGGTATTATGGGCCAACAGATATAGCTGTATTGTCTAAATACAAGGAATTAGGGCTAGAGGATTCCATACCGTACGGATGGGGAATTTTCGGATTTATTAATAGGTATGTATTTACACCAGCCTATTCTTTTTTAAGCGGATTTTTGCCCTTTGGTATCGCTATTATTGTGATGACGATATTGGTGCGTTTGATTATGTCTCCAGTGACTTATAAATCCTATTTGTCTCAGGCCAAGATGAAGGTTTTAAAACCAGAAATTGCAGAGTTAACCGAGAAGTATAAGGACAATGCAATGAAAAAACAACAAGAAACGATGAAGTTGTACAATAAAGCAGGAGCAAGCCCCATGAGTGGTTGTTTGCCAGCTTTAGTGCAATTACCCATTTTTTACGCCTTGTTTATGTTTTTTCCAACCTCCTTTGCATTGCGACAGAAACCATTTTTATGGGCAGAAGATTTATCATCCTATGACACTATAGCACAATTACCTTTTCATATTCCATTGTACGGAGATCACGTTAGTTTGTTTCCAATATTGGCCTCTATTGCCATCTTCTTTTATATGATGATGACATCCGGACAAAATATGCAACAACAGCCTGGGATGCCCAATATGAAATTTATCCTGTATCTATCACCTTTAATGATGTTGGTGTTCTTTAATAGTTATGCAAGTGGACTTAGTTTGTATTATTTTGTGTCTAACTTAATTACCATATTTATTATGTTGGCCATTAAGAAATTTATCTTGGACGAAGATAAGATACATGCGCAAATACAAGAAAATAAAAAGAAACCTAAGAAAGAGAATAAGTTTCAAAAGAAAATGCGTGAAATGATGGAGCAAGCAGAAGAGCAGAAGAAAAAATAAATTTTTTTATCAATCCTATAAAAAAATCCTGCTTCATTTGAAGCAGGATTTTTTTTGCTATAATTTGTAAAATAAAAAAGCTCCCGTAGGTTAGGGAGCTTCAAGCAATAAGTAGGTTAATTTGGTAACATTTGGGATTACAAATATGCGGCCTATAAAGAGTTTTAAAAAACATAAGTTGTAAAAGGGGTTATTTTGTATGCTAAAGGATGTCATTTTGATGTGTAATTTTTTATGCTTTTACAAGACAAATTAAAATACCGATAAACGGTTCAATTTTTAGGATAATATCAACAATAAATAGAAATACAAAACATTTTAGTTTTTTGTATTTTTGCAACTCATAATATAGAATGAAAAAAGTAGTAGTAGGACTTTCTGGAGGAGTAGATTCTAGCGTTACAGCCTATCTTTTAAAAGAGCAAGGTTATGATGTAATAGGACTGTTTATGAAGAATTGGCACGATGATACAGTAACTATATCTAATGAGTGTCCTTGGTTAGAAGATAGTAATGATGCGCTAATTGTGGCAGAAAAACTAGGAATCCCTTTTCAGACGGTCGATTTAAGTGTGGAGTATAAGGAGCGTATCGTTGACTATATGTTTAATGAATATGAAAAAGGAAGAACACCAAACCCCGATGTACTTTGTAACCGAGAGATTAAGTTCGATGTCTTTTTAAAGATTGCCTTGCAGTTAGGGGCAGATTATGTGGCAACAGGGCATTACTGTAGGAAAACTTCAATAAAGCAGCCAGATGGTACAGAAATTCACCAACTTTTGGCAGGCAATGACCAGAATAAAGACCAATCTTATTTCTTGTGCCAGTTGTCACAAGATCAGTTGTCTAAAACATTGTTTCCAATTGGAGAATTAACAAAACCGGAAGTACGTAAAATAGCAACAGCCAATGATTTAATTACAGCGGATAAAAAAGATTCACAAGGACTTTGTTTTATTGGTAAGGTGCGTTTGCCAGATTTTCTTCAACAAAAATTAAAACCTAAAAAGGGGGTTATTGTAGAAGTGCCTGGGACATTTGAGCACTATAAAAATAGCGTTCCGTCCTTTGACAGCAAAACTGCGGAATTGGCTTATTTTGCTAAAAAACCCGTGTATCATATAGAAGATGGCAAAGTAGTAGGAGAGCACCAAGGTGCACATTATTTTACCAAGGGTCAGCGTAAAGGTTTGGCAGTGGGCGGTACCAAAGAGCCTTTGTTTGTCATTGATACAGATGTACATGAAAACGTAATTTACACCGGTCAAGGAAAAAATCATCCAGGACTCTACCGTAGAACACTTTTTGTTTCTAATGAAGAGTTGCATTGGGTACGTCCAGATTTAGCTTTACAACTAGACGCATCTATGGAAGTCTTGGCACGGATTCGCTACAGACAAGCCTTGCAAAAAGCCACCTTGTATAAGGTTGATGCAGGAATGTATGTAGATTTTGAGGAAGAGCAATCTGCCATCACTGAAGGACAATTTGTAGCTTGGTATTTGGAAGATGAATTAATTGGTTCTGGTGTTATCTCATAAACTAATCTGAAAAAGTATGGACAATAGAATCACAACTTTATTCAATATTCAATACCCCATAATTCAGGCAGGAATGATTTGGGCAAGCGGATGGAAATTAGCGTCTGCAGTTTCTAATGCTGGGGGGTTAGGAATAATTGGAGCAGGTTCTATGTATCCAGAGATTTTAAGAGAACACCTTATAAAGTGCAAGCAGGCAACAGACAAACCTTTTGCTGTAAATGTGCCCATGCTCTATCCAGATGTAGATAAATTACTAGAAATAATTATTCAAGAAGGGGTAAAGATTGTGTTTACATCAGCAGGGAACCCTAAAACTTGGACGGGCTATCTCAAAAAAAATGGCATTACAGTTGTACATGTAGTAAGCAGCTTAAAATTTGCTTTAAAATCTGAAGAAGCGGGAGTAGATGCTGTGGTTGCCGAAGGTTTTGAAGCGGGTGGGCACAATGGAAGAGATGAGACTACGACCCTTACTTTGATTCCGGCTGTAAAAGAAAAACTAAGTATTCCATTAATTGCCGCTGGTGGTATTGCCACAGGTAGAGCCATGCTAGCAGTAATGATATTGGGAGCAGATGGGGTACAGGTTGGTAGCAGGTTTGTGGCTAGTAATGAAGCCTCTTCCCATCAACTTTTTAAGGAACAGGTTGTAAAAGCGGTAGAAGGCGATACGCAATTAACCTTAAAGGAACTGGCACCAGTACGTCTCTTAAAAAATAAGTTTTATCAAGATGTACAACAAGCCTATCAAGACTGCGCAACTTCAGAAGATTTAAAAATACTTCTGGGTAGGGCAAGAGCCAAACGCGGTATGTTTGAAGGGGATTTAATCGAAGGCGAATTGGAAATAGGACAAGTTTCTGCTTTAATTCACAAAATAATGCCAGCAGCAGCTATCGTTCAAGAATTGGTGGAAGAATTTGAATTGGCTAAAAAAGAAGTCGCTAATTTGTAATTAATGAAGACTTCTAAAATAAGAAAAAGCATATTGTAACCTGCTCCCATACCAAGAAAAATACTCGCCGTCAACCAAAATTATTTTGGCATTTGGAATTCGTTTTTTTAAGGCTTCCCTATGTTTTTCTTTAAAAGGATAGGGTTCAGAGGAGAGTAAAATTACCTCTGGAGATTTATCTTGTAGGTCTTTTAAGCTTAGTTCGGGATAACGCGTCTGATTTCCAAAAACATTTGTAAAATTGTTTACCGATAGCAGGTAGTCAATAAAAGTAGCACTCCCAACAGTCATCCAAGGGTCTTTCCAAATAAAGTAGGCAACAGATTTCTTCGGTTTTTCTTTGATGAATTCCCGGAAAGAAGTCGCTTCCTTTGTAATAATACTGCATATTTTCGAAGCACGCATAATACGGTCAAAGAGCGAACCATATTGCATAATTAGTTCTTGAGCGTCTTCTAAATTAAAGATATCAGAAACGTGAACAGGAAAAAGTTTTTCTAATGCTTCAACGATTTCCTTGGTATTCTCTTCTTTATTACAAAGTATAATATCGGGTTGTAGTGCTTTTATAGTATCCAATGAAATATTTTTGGTACCTCCCACAACTTTTTTAGATAGGCGCAAGTGCTTAGGGTGTACACAAAATTTAGTTACACCAACAATAGAATCCTCCAAACCTAAGTCAACTAAAAGCTCGGTTTGTGAAGGTACTAAGGAAATAATTTTTGTTGGTTTTTTGGGAAGTTCAAATTGCCTTCCCATTTGGTCTTTTACAAGCATTTAAGTGGCGCTAATTTCAGCGATTACTTTTTCAGCTTTGGCAACTTCATCATTGTGTACAAATAATTCTTGCTCTCCCAAAAAGGCAGAACCAAAACCAGCTAATCTGCCCGATTCTGTTTCGTCTTTTACAATCGGTACTATACCAATAGCCCGTAGTTTAGCCACTACTAATTGTACATCGGTAGCACCTCCACTATATATTTTTTTATAATTAGAATTCATACGATTATTTTTTACTGTTACTCACTATTAATATAGTGAAAAAAAAGAAGAAAAAGGGTTTTTATGAATGCGAAACGACTTTTAAACCAATAATAGAAGCTATTAGTGTGCTTATAAAAAACAATCGCCAGAAATCAGCTGGTTCTTTAAAAAGTACAATTCCTACCAGAACCGTTCCTATGGCTCCAATTCCTGTCCAAACCGCATATGCCGTACCAATAGGAAGCTCTTCAGTAGCCTTTACAAGTAAAAACATACTAATAGCTAAACACACTAGAAAGCCACCATACCAATAGGTTGCTATTGTTCCAGAGGCTTCTTTCGCTTTTCCCAGGCAGGTTGCAAAACCAACTTCAAAAAGCCCCGCAATAAGCAATAAAATCCATTTCATTTTGTGATGTATTTGTTATCGTAACCTGAAGCAGCAAAGGTATTAATTTAATAATCGCAATGCTTCCTTTTTGCTTAAATTACTCAATGGGGTCTTCGCTGCAAACGCAGTGACCCAATTGGGATTTGTTCTACTGTATTCTCGTAAAACCCAACCAATGGCTTTGTTTATAAAAAATGCTTTAGAGTCCACCAAAGCATATATAGTTTTGCTTAAGAGATTGGTATCTATTTCTTCTTTGTATTTTAATTGAAAAAGTAGGGCAGATCGTTGCAACCAAATATCGTTGGTTGCTACCCATTTATCCGTAATTCCCTCTTTGAGTTCTGGATATTTTTTAAAGTAGGCTCCCACTAGTTTTACCGAAATAAAATCTGTGGTAACCCACCATGATTTATGAGTGATCATGTATTCAAAAAGGGTAAGATCATTTTTTTCTAATTGGGTTATGTACTTAAATGCTAGTTCTTGGCCAAACAACTGAAAATCTCGCTCTGGTTTTTCCCAGAGTGCTTTTATTAAGATAGGTAGTTCTTTTTTTATGGGTAGATATTTGGCAACTAAAAAGGGACGTTGTAATTGTCTTCTTTCGCCTGTTTTAAGACCACAAAAGTTAAATTGATTGCGCATATATGCTTTCTGTTCAGCTGCTATTGCTGAAACACCATTTTTTTTGAACTCAGATTCTAATTCGGTAATATAGAATTTCTGATGCATAAAACAGCCTATAATATACCCCGAGCTTTTATTTCTAAATACTTATTTATGGTATTAATAGTAAGCTGTTCGGGTTTTGTTAAAATGGTTTGGATGCCATACTGCTGCAATTCTTTTTGCATCAGTCTTTTTTCCATGACAAATTTTTCAGCAATAGTCTTGTGGTAAATACCTTGTAAGTCTTCTGTATCTGTATTTACAAGAGCTTCTAATTCTGTGTTTTCAAAAAAGATCACCACCAATACGTGTTTTTTAGCAAGCGCCAAGAGAAAAGGCAATTGCCTGCGCATGGCGGTGATGTGCTCAAAATTGGTATAGAGTAGTAAAAGACTCCTATGGCTTATTTTACGTTTTACGTGGGCGTAGAGCAGACCAAAATCAGAATCGGTATGTTCCGTGGTAATATTATACAGTTTCTCTAAGATGGTGTTTAAATAAGTTGGTTTTTGTACGGCGGGCAAGTAGGTTTCTATGTTTTTAGAGAAAGAAACCATACCGGTCTTATCATTCTTTTTTAAAGCTACATTAGAAAATGCCAAGGTGCTATTAATAGCATAATCTAATAATTTTAAACCGTTAAACGGCATTTTCATAACGCGTCCTGTATCTATAATAGAGTATATAGGTTGCGATTTTTCATCTTGGTATTGGTTTACCATCAAATGACTGTTCTTTGCGGTAGCTTTCCAGTTAATAGTTCTAAAGTCATCACCCTGTACATACTCTTTTATTTGCTCAAATTCTTGAGTGTGACCTATACGGCGAATTTTTTTCATACCAAAGGCCGACAATTTATTGCTGATCGCTAAAAAGTCATACTGTTGCATTTGTATGATGGAGGGGTATACAGGCACCATTTGGTTTTTTTGAAACAAATACCTGCGTTTTACAATTCGCAAGGGCGTTGATGCATAAATATTTAAGTTCCCAAAAACATATTCTCCGCGCTCTACAGGGCGTACGGTATATTCAAACAAAGTAGGAATTCCTTTTGTGAGATGGGAAATATACTCAAAATCTCTTTTTTGAAACTGACCTGGCAATTCTTCAACAACAGCAATACCGGTTTTAAATGGGTAGGAGGTATTAAACTCCATTTTAATTGGATTGTGGTCACTATTTGATAGCTTTTGTGGTAAACTACGAGAGGCTTTTATTCCGTTTTTTGTAATATATAGTAAATAGATGTCAAACAAAAACAAAGCAATTAAAACCATTGTACTCACCCAAGCAATGGGATACAGCCATTTTACCCAATACGAGGTCATGAATAGGGCAGCTAAGACAGCGATATACCAAAAGAAAGTATTGTGTATGTAAAACGATTTTAAAAAGCGCATGTATTATCTTGGTATTTCTACAGATTCCATAATCATTCGTACAACACTTTCGGTAGTCATGCCTTCCATTTCTCGTTCTGGGGTCAGTATTACCCTGTGGTTTAATACCGGTTCCAATGCTTTTTTAACATCTTCAGGGGTTACAAAATCTCTCCCGTTAATAGCGGCAAAGGCCTTGGCAGAATTTAAAGTGGCAATAGAAGCTCTTGGAGATCCGCCCAAGTATAAATGCGGATGGTTACGTGTTTTGGAAATAATTTCGGCTACGTACCGAATAATTTTTTCATCTACGACAACCTCTTGTATTTTTTGTTTGTATGCCTTGAGTTTTGTTGGGGTAAGCACATCCTTTATGAGCGTTTGTGGTTTAATACCTTTGCGCTCATGATGGGTTGTAATTATTTGAACTTCCTCTTCAAGGCTTGGGTATTGCACTTTTATTTTAAACAAGAAACGGTCTAATTGCGCTTCGGGTAAGGCGTAGGTGCCTTCTTGTTCAATAGGATTTTGTGTTGCCAAAACCATAAAAGGAGCCTTCATGAGATAGGTAGTGCCATCCATGGTTACTTGGGTCTCATCCATAATCTCAAACAAGGCAGCTTGGGTTTTTGCCGGTGCCCGATTTATTTCGTCGATTAGAATAATATTTGAAAAAATGGGACCTTGTTTAAACTCAAATTCCGATGTTTTTACATTAAAAATAGAAGTACCCAAAATATCACTTGGCATTAAATCTGGTGTAAATTGAATACGACTAAAATTAGTCTTTAATGTTTTGGCAAATAGTTTGGCTGTAACTGTTTTTGCGATACCAGGAACGCCTTCAATTAAAACATGCCCGTCTACTAAAAGCGCTACAATTAATAGTTCTACAAATCGCTCTTGCCCTATAATAACTTTAGAAAGTTCTGCTTTTATAGTGTTCACTGCGTTTTTTAAATCTTCTAATGGGATTCTGTTGTCAAAATTAATATCGTTATTTTCTTCCATTTGCTTTTACTTTAAATTCTTCTATAGTCGTGTTTAGTTTTTTAAGATGCTCGTTAGATATTTCTGATGCCTTGGTAATTTGTTCCAAATAGGCAAACAATTGTTTTACTTCTTCTTTGGTATGAAAACTCCTTGAAGCTATATTGCTATAAAAGTCATCATTTTTTTCAAAGGTATTTACGTGAAATTTGGAGCGTACATATTCCATGAAAAAATTAACCTTATGTTCTGCAATTTCTTTTTGTCTACTTTTTTCGTAATACATATCTGCAATGGTACGTGTAAATGCCAAAGTCTGATTTTGTAAAGGCATTACAATGGGGATAGCGCGTTGTTTTCTTTTACCTTCAAAAAACACATAAAAAAGCACACCGAGTAATACCATATAATAGGCCCACTTTAACTCTTTAGCACTTAAAAAAATTCGCATAGGAGAGGTGTAAAACGTTTTGCCAGTTTTATGGTGATTGTCTACATAGATATTTTTTGTAGGGTCTAGATAGGATAGTACGCCAGCTGTGTAATTGGTGTTGACCTCATTCTCTAAAATAAAAAAATTGGTAAACGCCTTTGGAAATAAATAAAGTATAACCGTTCCTTTTCCATACACTTGCTTAATAATATTGGCATTTTGGAGGGTGATGGCTTTGTTAGAATCAATAACCCCAAGAACGGTTGTGTTTAAAGTGTCAATTTCATTAAAAAAAGGAACATTAAAGTCTTTACTAAAGACAGCAGGATGCTCGGTTTTTAAGCGTGAATTCACCAAGTGCATATAAAAGTTATGCTCTAATTCGCCACTGTAAAGTGTTTTTGTTTCAAAGTTTAATTCATCGGATAGGGATTGACCAAAAGAAGAACCTGCCAGAAAAAGCGTATTTCCCTCGGCGGTCCAATCTAGCAGTTTTTCTGTTTCTGTTTTATCTAATTCCATGGCATTGTTGAGAAGAAAATAGGTGCCAGAAATGGAATCGTTTTGTTTCAGATATTCATAGGGAGGTCTAAAAACTGGAATCATTTTACTTCCAAAGCGCTGCTCCATAATGGTGTTAATTACTTTGGTGCCATAGGGGATTTTATGATGCGTTGCATAGGAAGGAAACCAATTTACCTCTTTGGGCTTATTATACTCCAAGAGCATAAATAGGGCCAAGGTAAATACTGCAAGAAATAGATATATGCCTCCTTTTTTTATCACGATTTGGATATTGTGTTTTGAAATTTAACGAATTCGGCTGCTGCTTTTTTGTATTTTAACTCATCTATGGTAAAGCCCCCGTACCAAACATAATCATACAATCTTGTAATGGTATGGAAAGGCGTAGCAAGTGCAGATGATTTTAATTCTTGCTCGTAATCGGCATTTGTTTTTTGCAATTGCCAATCTATAAGTTCTTCTTCGCTAAGTGTTTTTAATATGAATAAATAATAATAGCGTATGGCTAACCTATAATTTTTGTTAGCTATAGCGTTTTTTATCAGTTGTTGAATATCTTCATTTTTTATAATTTGTTCTTCTTCAGATAAAACAACCGTACTTTGGTTTTTCTTGGACAATGCAATGTTTTGCATGTTTGCTTTTAGAAAGAACTTTATCAGAATAAAAATGAGAATGCCTAAAAGTACATAAGGCAGTACTCTCAAAAAGGCGGTTAAAAAACCGGCTCCTTTTTCGGCTCCCAAGAGCCATTGAAAAAAACGCAACCAGTAGGAGTATAACCAATTTTTAAAATCTTGCCACCATGTAATCTCCGATTTTTCAAGGGTATAATTGTACTTTGCATCTTCTTTGAATGACTGTAAATCTTCTTTGGTTATTTTCTGTATTTCAATAGGAGTATTGTCATAACTTACTGCAGTGGAGTCTTGAAAGCTCCACGCAGAAATAGAAAAAGTTAGACAGATAAATAAAGAAAAAAGGAGCTTTTGCATTTTACAATTTAGAAGTATTTCCTAAGTTTTGAATACGTTCCATAGTACCGGTAAGATTTTTTTTCTCATTTAAATCAAAATAAATCATAACACTTGCAACAACAGATATTATATTTAATAAATATTGAAACAGGGTGCTTATGGCATTGAGTAGAAGGGCAATTGGGTCTGTTAAACTGTTCATCATATTCTCAGGATCCATCTCTCCAGAAAATATTCCCATTTTGGCATAGGTATAAATTACAGAGGGAATACTAAAGGCCCAACCAGCGACCATAACAATAATGAAAACCACCAATAGGTAAGCAAATGTGATCCACCAATAATCTTTAATTAAAGAAAAACTCTCACTAAAGGCATCTGTGACATTTTTTTTATTAAAGATTAAGATACTAAACGAAAGAGATAGGGGTACAAACAAGTAAATACCTGGAATTACGCAAATCATCGTTCCTATAACAAGGCAAATTCCTGCTAAAAGAGTGAGTCCAATAAATTTCCAAAAGTTAGTGTATACTTCAGATTTTACTTGTGAATAATTCGTTTCTCCGTTGTTTTCAATATAGTTTTTAATATAATGGAGCGTCACGGATTGCGCCATAGCATAAGAGAAAATTAAAGTGACAAAAAAGAAAAGCATAGCCACAACCATGAGGATTGGGTTGTACATGTCATTAGAACGTTCTACATTGAAATTAAGGACCCCATTAAAAGCATACATATAAAATGCATAGGCTACCAAAAAGGCGAAAATATAGGGGCCTGCAATTTTTAATAAGGTGCTAAAAAAAGGTTTAAACTGTGTGCGTAAGAATGCAAAAGTATCCCCTAATATTTCTCCAAATTCTCGTTTCTTTTTAAACTCTATATAATTCTTCTTAAGCATGGGTGTTTTGTTTGTTTAGTTTGTGTGGATAAATAACGAAATAAAATAAAATGAGTGCCAATGAACTGGTTATAATTAAAATGGCTAACCAATCTGGCATTTCTGTATGTCTTGTAATATAACCTTCTAAAAAACCGGCGATAATAAAAAATGGCACAGTTGATAGCATAATTTTTAAGCCATTAATAACGCCTCGTTTAAAAGATTCTAATCGTGTATAGGTGCCAGGAAATAATATGCCTTTTGCCAATACTAGGCCGGCACAGCCCGCTATAATTATCACGGAGATTTCTATAGTGCCGTGAATCCAAATGGTTCTTGCAGATTCCCACAATAAACCTTTTTCATAGAACATGTATTGAAAACTACCCAGCATAATTCCGTTCTGCATCATAATAAACAAGGAACCTACGCCAACCAAAATACCATAAATAAATGCCATAATTGCCACTTTTATGTTGTTTATTGTAATGCCTAAAAACATGTGAAATTCTCCTTGCTGCTTGTAAACCGCCATAGGATCATCTTTTTCTATATTTTCTAAGGTCATGTTTACATATCCATCACCTAAAAATGAACGTACAAAGTCGCCCTCATTGGCTGCAGAAAAAGCGCCCACGGCTGCAAAAAACGCAAAAACAAGAAATGCGATGAGTAATTCACGTTGATGGTGGTAAAATAAAGTAGGAAATTCGGTTTTCCAAAAGGTAATTATTCTGTTTTTAGACTCTTTTTTGGTCTTATATATCTTTTGATGGGCTTCAGAAGCCAATGCATTTAGAAAAAAAGCAGTATTGCTATTTGGGTAGAAAGTCTTTGCGTAGCTAAGGTGATCGGTAATTTCAATGTACAAATCAGACAATTTGTTTGGATCAATTTCCGTTTTCTTTGCAAGGACACTTTCAAAAGTAGTCCATTTGTCTTTATTTTGCTTCACAAAGGCTGCTTCACGCATTAGCTTTTAAGATTTGTACCAAAGAAACTAAAATATGAATGAAATTCAAATAGAAACTGCTCAAAATATTAGCATTCATCAAAATGCTGCACATTTGGGTGATAGAATGCTGGCTTATATTATAGACAGTGTTATTATTTGGGTGTATTCAATATTAATGATTTTGTTGTTGGTTTATATGGATATCGATTTTAAAGATATGTGGTCATTGTATTTATTAGTTATGCTACCTTCATTCTTGTATTATGTATTGCTAGAAACCTTTATGAACGGAAGAACTGTTGGTAAAACATTGCTTTCTATACGTGTTGTAAAGTTAGATGGTTCTACCCCAAATTTTTCTAGTTATTTTATTCGGTGGATCATGCGCATAGTAGATGTGGTTTTGTCATCAGGAGGCATTGCAGTTCTAACTATTTTATTGAGAGGAAACGGACAGCGTTTGGGTGATATTGCTGCGGGTACAACCGTAATATCAGAAAAAAGAAAGGTGAAATTGCAAGATACAATGGTGGCCAATTTAACAGAAAATTATAAGCCTACTTACCCGCAAGTTACTGTTTTTAGTGATTCAGAAATGCAAACCATTAAAGAGTTATACCGTTCGGCAAGAGTCAATGGAGACCATAAGGTAATTATCTCCCTTTCTGAGAAAATAAAGGAAGTGACAAGCATTGTAACCGATAAGTCTCCTTTGGAGTTTGTTGGTGTTGTCATTAAAGATTATATATATTATACCCAAGAATTATAGCGCATGTTTTATTTTATTATAGATATTTTAGGAACAATAGCGTTTGCTATTTCCGGTGTTTTAGTTGCTATGGATAAAAAACTAGACTTGTTTGGTGTTTTTATTATTGCATTTGTTACAGCGGTAGGTGGAGGTACGCTTAGGGACGTTTTGTTAGGGGACACTCCAGTAGTATGGATGCGAGAATGGGTGTATATTTTTACCATAATAACAACTGTAGTTCTCTCAATTCTATTGCGAAAACAACTTAAGTACATACGTACTTCCTTGTTTTTATTTGATACTATTGGTATTGGCTTGTATACCTTAGTGGGTGTAGAAAAAGGGGTAGAAGCAGGGTTGTTGCCAATAATATGTGTTGCTTTGGGTACAATTACGGCATGTTTTGGTGGTGTAATTCGAGATCTTTTGTGCAACGAAATTCCTGTGATTTTTAGAAGAGAAGTGTATGCAACTGCTTGTATTTTAGGTGGATTTAGCTATTTTTTATTTATAAAATTTCCGATACAGACAACCTATGTACATGTTATAAGTATACTAGTTGTGATTGTTATAAGATTGCTCGCGGTCAAGTTTAAAATTGCATTGCCAAATATTTATAAAGCAAAGGTTTAAAGACTAAAGTCCAAAGTAAAAAGTCGAATGACAAAAAGGCTTGTGTACTGACTCTTGATTCTTTTTTGATCAGATATGTTGATTTGTTTTTTGTTTAATTGTTGCTGTGGTCTCCAGTATTGTAATTTCAACTAACAACTAACAACTAACAACTAACAACTAACAACTAACAACTAACAACTAACTACTTAATTACTTCAGCTTTTAGGATATAGATATTTTGCATGGGCCAATCTCCAGCATCTACCTCTTGATTGTTAATTAAATCCACTATGTCCATTCCTTGAATTACTTTTCCAAAGGGAGTGTAATCTTTATCTAAGTGGTAAGAGCCTGGATTGGTAACAACAATAAAAAATTCATATGGGGATGCCAGTTTATGAGGGTTGTCATTTTCACTACTAGGCATAGATATGGTGCCTCTGTGGTGTTTGTGCCCTTTTCTAGTATCTGGAGGAAGTAAATAGCGCCCAATTTCTTTCCGTTTCTTTGAAACCTCCCTACTGTCCGAATTACCACCTTGAATAATAAAATTTTTAACAACCCTATGAAAATAAGTGCCGTTAAAATAACCCTTTTTGGTTAAATAAATAAAGTTGGCTTTATGGTAGGGTACATTATCGTACAGTTGTAGCGTAAAGCTTCCTAAATTAGTGGTAATTTTAACGATACTCTCTGTTAGGGTTTTGTTGTAGTTAAAGAAAAACTCCAGGGCATTGTCTTCAGTGAGGACAAATTTTTCTTTTTTTACTGGTTCTGCGTCTATTTGTATGCTGTCTTTTTTGACTACTGTTTTTTTGACTGCCTTTAAGTCCTTTTTTGGTGTATTAGAGCAACCAATACAGAAAAAAATAGTAAATAATAGGCTGTAAGATAGTATCTTTGAATGCATGAATTTTGATGATTTTACAAAACGAATTTCAAAAATAAAGAATCTTCCTTTATTGGGTGAAGAATCTCATATAAAAATGGCACCTTCCATTCGCATTGAAGAGTTGGGAAAAATTAAAAACACTACACTCGTTAAGAAAAAAGCCGCCGTTATGGTGCTATTTTATCCTGACAAAAACAATGTTGTTAGGCTACTTTTAATGCTTAGGAATACGTATAAAGGTGTGCATTCTAATCAAGTTGGTTTTCCAGGTGGTAAAGTAGAAAAAATAGATAAAAATTTGTTAGATACCGCATTAAGAGAGACTTTTGAAGAGGTTGGGGTGCCTTCAAAAAGCATAGAAACAATACGTGAATTATCATCCATATACATACCCCCAAGCAATTTTGAAGTTCAGCCATACCTTGGGCTGTACCATAATCCCTTACCTTTTGTTATTGAAGAAGCAGAAGTAGCTTCTTTAATAGAAGTGCCCTTATTAGATTTTATGAATGATAAGAATATCATAATAAAAAATTTATCAACATCTTATGCTACAAACATAGATGTACCAGCCTTTAAATTAAATGGTTACGTTGTTTGGGGCGCCACAGCAATGATAATGAGTGAACTGAAAGAGTTATTAAAACAATTGTTATAGGTATATAAATTTGTAGATTTGAAAACACAATAGATATTATGAGCTTATTTAAGACAAATCCTTTTGGGCATAAACTATTTATAAAAAAATGGTTAATTCGTATCCTGGCTGTTATTACTCACCGTAGATATAAGGGTTTTAATAAACTAGAAATAGAAGGATCACAAATTATTCGAGATTTGCCCGAGACCGGAGTACTTTTTGTAGCAAATCATCAAACTTATTTTGCTGATGTAGTAGCAATGTTTCATGTGTTTAATGCGAGCCTTAGTGGTAGAGAGGATAATATTAGGAATGTTGGTTATATCTGGAAACCGAAACTAAATATGTATTATGTAGCGGCGGCAGAAACCATGAAAAAGAGCCTATTGACTAAGGTTTTGGCCTATGCAGGCTCTATAAGTATACAACGAACCTGGCGAGCAGACGGACAAAATGTAAATCGCCAAGTTAAAATGAGCGACATTTCTAATATTGGTACAGCTTTGGAAGATGGGTGGGTTATTACCTTTCCTCAAGGTACTACAACCCCTTGGAAACCCTTGCGAAAAGGAACATCTCATATTATTAAAAAATATAAGCCTATAGTTGTACCTGTTGTAATAGATGGTTTTAGGCGGTCTTTTGATAAGAAAGGATTGCGTATTAAGAAAAAGGGTATTTTACAATCTATGGTGATTAAAGAGCCATTAGAAATTAATTACGAAGATGAATCTTTTGAGTCTATCATTAATAAATTGGGACATGCCATAGAGCAGGACCCTTCGTTTTTAAAGGTGATATCTAAAGCAGACCTCAAAGCTTTGGAAGAAGAAAATAAATTGCGAAAATGGAAATTAGACAATTAAATTTCCATTCTTTTTAATTCTCTATAATTCCTATTCAGTTTCCGGATGAGTAAACCGTACAGTAGAAAATAAATAAGTCCAATTAGGGAAGTTATTATAATACCAACAATTACAAAGCCAATGGCTAATATTGTTCTTAATTCTGCTTCTGTATAACCATCTGGAATTTCAGCCTTATAAAATACAGACAACATATCTGGATTAAAATAAACACTAGCTGCCATTAGGAGTGTGGTTAAGAAAATCATTGAAAGGCTAAAAATCACATAGTGCTTTACGGTTTTTCTAGTCCTTAAAATGTTTTTCATCAGTGTTTTAGCATCATCTAAAACAGAAATTTCTTTATACCGTTTGTAAAACTGGAATATAAAATAAAAAATTACGAAATATTGAAAAATCGTGAACCACATGAGTAGATAGTTAGAATTGTTTCCGTAGTAAATTTCCAGTTGATGGGTTCTAACGCTAGGAATTAAGAACAGCAAGTTGGGGAGTAAAAATTCTAAAATACTAATGATAAAGATCCATTTTACGGAAGAAGAAGATTTCTTCCATATCATTTTATAAATATCATTGTACGACAATTTTGGAAGTTCCTCTCCCTTTTTTTGCCAATCTTTTTTTAAGATATCCAATTCATCCATATATATATATATTAAGGATTTAAAATGGTTTTTAATTTGTTTTTTATTCTGTTCATCTTTACTCTAGCGTTAACCTCGGAAATTCCTAATGTTTCAGATATTTCTGTATAATTTTTATCTTCTAGGTAAAGAAAAACTAATGCCTTGTCTATATCACCCAATTGCTTAACAGCGGTATACATTAGTTTAAGTTGTAATTCTTGTGTTTCATCATATTCATCTGCTTTAATCTTATAAATTATAGAATCGTAGTTCTGGGTATTTACTTTTCGTTTCGACTTGCGGTACAGTGTTATCGCTGTGTTTAAGGCAACTCTGTACATCCAAGTACTGAACTTAGAATCTCCCCTAAATTTAGGGTAGGCTTTCCAGAGTTGAATCGTTATTTCTTGAAACAGGTCGTTGTGGGCATCTCTATCGTTTGTATATAAACTACAGACTTTGTGAACAATGTTCTGGTTGTTCTGTAGTTCTGTTACAAATACATGTTCTAGATCTTTACTCACTTTTAGTTGGTTGTTGTACTTGTTAGTAGTTTATATTCTTCATTTGTTACAGTAAATTGCTCGAAAATTTGAATTATTTTCTCGGATGAAATTTAGCAATGACTTTAGCGAGATGGGTTCTATCCACGTGCACATAAACTTCGGTTGTGGTAATACTTTCATGTCCTAACATTTGCTGGATAGCGCGTAAATCTGCACCGTTTTCTAACAAATGGGTTGCAAAAGAATGCCGTAAGGTGTGCGGACTAATTGATTTATTTAAGTTTATTTTCTCTGCCAATTGTTTAAGAATGGTGAAAATCATAGCCCTTGTTAGCTGTTTACCCCTACGATTGAGAAATAATATATCTTCAAATCCTTTTTTTATATCCAAATGAGTTCGTATTTCATCTGCGTAGATACGAATGTATTTTTTAGTGGCTTCTCCAATGGGGACAAATCGTTGTTTGTCTCCTTTGCCAGTTACTTTTATAAAATCTTCCTTAAAATAGAGGTCAGATATTTTAAGATTTATAAGTTCTGAGACACGTAAACCACAGCCGTATAATGTTTCTAACATTGCTCTGTTGCGTTCCCCTTCGGGTTTAGAAAGATCTATGGCAGCAACAAGTTGGTCTATTTCCTGCTCTGAAAGTGTATCTGGTAGTTTACGGCCTATTTTTGGGGACTCGATTAAGTCCATTGGATTATCCTTTCTATAATCCTCAAAAATCAAATAATTAAAAAAACTTTTAAGGCCAGAGATTATACGCGCTTGAGAGCGAGGATTTACAGATTTTGCAATTTCATAAACAAATTGCTGGGTGGTTTCTTTTTTTATTTCTTTAGGGTTTTCTTTGATGTCTTTACTATTTAGAAATGTGATAAGTTTTTCCACGTCCATGACATAATTAGAAATAGAATTACTAGAAAGGCCACGCTCTATTTTTAAATAGTGTTGGTAATCTGTTAGTCCTTCTTTCCATTTCATGGCTTAAAAGTAATACAATTATATAATTTTCTTTACAGTGGGTTGAAATACATCTTTTTATCGTTGTTTAACAACATTTTCATGTGTTTATACAACAAATATTGTAAGTAAAATAAAATTAGAATTTATGTTTGCGGCTTAATTTTAAAAAACAATCAAAGTATGAAAAAATTATTTATTGTAGCCATTACGGCTTTAGGTTTTACGTTTGCTGCACAAGCCCAAGATGATGCAGCAACTGGACAAACTGCTCAAGGTAAATGGTTAATCGAAGCAAATACTGGCTTTGGTGGACTTCCTGAATCTAGTGCTGGAAACACGGGATTTTCTTTAATTTCTATTGATGGAAATACAATGTGGAATATCGGTGCAGAAGGTGGTTACTTTGTGGCAGACGATTTAGCTGTAAAAGTTGGTTTAGGTTATGGTGATTATTTTGGCGATGGCCTTTTCTCGTACAAAGTAGGCGCTAAATACTATATTAATGGTCAAATTCCAGTTGGGATAGATTTAAATGGAGCTTCTGTTGATGGCGACACCGCTATGTTTTTAGGTGCACAAGCTGGTTATGCAATTTTCTTAGGACAAAATGTTTCTATAGAGCCAGGGATCAGATATGATTATGGTATGAATGAGAATGCTGGTGATGGTGATTTTAACCCATTTTCGGTTAAAATAGGATTTGCATTACATTTCTAATAATAACACTTTATTATATTTACAAAGAGACTGCCTAAAAAGGCAGTCTTTTTTTGTTAGACATGCAAAGTAATGGCTTGGAATAAAAATTTAATATATGAATATCTCTCTCCCAAAAGTAGAAGATAGAATGGCTAATAAATTGCGGTGTTATGGTTTAAAGAAATACATAGTAAATGGTTAGTTAAACAAAATTCCTGTGCATCTATACAATACACTTTGTAAGAATAATAACATTGGTTTTATGTTTGCTGCTTAATCTTAATACAATCAAATTATGAAAAAGTTATTTATTATAGCTCTAACAACATTAGGTTTTACTTTTGCTGCACAAGCACAAGACGACGATATCGTTGGTCAAACTGCCCAAGGAAAATGGTTAATAGAAGCCAATACAAATACTAGTGGAGATATAGAAGCATTAATATCTGGGATTAAAGGTCCTGGTAATACCGGATTTTCTTTTACAACTGTCGATGGCGAAACAATATGGAATATTGGTATTGAAGGCGGGTATTTTGTTGTTGATGATCTCGCTGTTAAAGTCGGTTTGGGATACGGTGATTATTTTAGTGATGGCATTTTTTCTTATAAAGTGGGCGCTAAATACTATATAAATAGCCAAATACCAGTAGGGGTAGATTTAAATGGTGTTTCTGTTAATAATTATAATTCTATGTATATAGGAGCACAAGCTGGTTATGCATGGTTTTTGGGTAAAAATGTTAGCGTAGAACCTGCTTTACGTTATGATATTGGAATGAACGAAGATGCAGGTGACGGAGACTTTAATCCACTGTCGGTACGCATAGGGTTTGTTCTGCATTTCTAAGTAAATGACAAATAAGACAACTAGTTGTTCTGATCACCAGTACTTTATACGTGAAGTGTATAAGTATTAAGGTGTTGAAAATTATAAAATAGTATGAATTGCTGTATTTGTATGGTACTAAAATAAAAAACAGGTTTATCATATTTTTTTCGTAGTATATTTTATATATTTATAATAAGAATCTGCTAAAAAATCTAGTGCAGGTTTTGTAATTGAACACATTTTTTAACCAATTTTTTAAAAATTAAATTATGAAAAAATTATGTATTGTAGCTTTTGCAGCTTTAGGTTTTACATTTGGTGCGCAAGCACAGGAAGGTTTTAATTTAGGTGGATTCATTGGAATAACCACGGGTGATGTAAGCGATTTTTATGGTCTAGATTTTGGGGTGGATGCCAATTATATGTTTGATGTCTCGGATCAATTTCAAGCTGGCCCAGCAATTGGCTATTATCATGGCCTAGGAAAAGATTTTAATGGTTTTAAACCCGATGCAGCGCAATTTCTACCCATTGCAGCTTCAGGTAAATTTATGGCTGCCGAAGATTTTTCTATTGGGGCCGATTTGGGTTATGCCTTAGGGATAAATGATGGTAATGATGGAGGTTTTTATTATCGCCCAAAGGTTGGCTATACCATAGCTGACGGAATGGATTTACAGCTATCGTATACAGGAGTTAGTATGGATGGCGGTTCTTGGTCTAGTGTTAATCTAGGCGTTATGTTCCAGTTATAAACACAATTAAAATAAGTGAATAAAAAGGAAGCCCTTCGGCTTCCTTTTTTTGTTTAGAATATTTACTATTTTTACGAAATGAAATTAATTATCATCAACGGTCCTAATCTTAATCTTTTAGGGAAACGAGAGCCTGCTATTTATGGCAAGACCACATTTGTGGAGCACTTCTCTACATTACAGCTAAGCTTCAAAAATATTGAACTAAGTTACTTTCAGTCCAATATTGAAGGGGAGCTTATAGATAAAATACAAGAAGTAGGTTTTTCTTATGATGGTATTATCCTAAATGCAGGGGCGTATACTCATACTTCCATTGCCATTGGCGATGCTATAAAGTCTATTGAGACTCCCGTAATTGAAGTTCATATTTCCAATACTTTTAGGAGGGAAGAATTTCGTCATCAATCGTATATCTCTCCCAATGCAAAAGGGGTTATTCTTGGTTTTGGCTTGCAAAGTTACGGTTTGGCAATTCAGAGTTTCTTGCCTTTAAATTAAGCACCTTGGTAATGTATAAAACCTATTTTAACTGGAGTACTGGTAAGGATTCTGCCTTGGCGTTATACAAGCTTCAACAGTCTAATACCTATACTGTAGATAAACTACTTACTACGGTAAGCGCTGCCTATAATAGGGTGTCTATGCATGGAGTGCGAGTAGAATTGCTAGAAGCTCAAGCAAAATCTATTGGCCTTCCACTTACAACTATTCTTTTAGATGAAAAAGCATCGATGGAAAGTTACAATGCTGCCATGAAAACGGCTATGGAAAATTTACTGACCGAAAAATATACCCATTGTGTTTTTGGAGATATCTATTTAGAAGACTTAAAAATATATAGGGAAGAGAAACTTAAGGAGGTAGGTGTGACAGGAGTTTTTCCGCTTTGGAAACAGAATACAAAAAAATTACTGAAAGAATTTTTACAACTGGGTTTTAAGGCAATCACAGTGTGTGTGAATGCCAAATTGTTAGACCCCTCATTTTGCGGCAGAATACTAGACGAAAATTTTCTTAAAGATTTACCGGAGAATGTAGATCCATGTGGAGAAAATGGCGAGTTTCATACCTTTGTTTTTGATGGCCCCATTTTTAAAGATCCCATTGCATTTCACATTGGGGAAAAGGTGCTAAAAAATTACACTTCTACAAAGGATGAAGACGATTGTTATAGCGATCAACCAAAATCTTGGGACACCTCTTTTTGGTATTGTGACCTATTAATAAAAAATTAAGCCTCGGCTGCTATAGCCGTATCGCTTAAATATTTTTGATCAATATAAAAGGTTCCAAAAGGTAGTAAAGAAGCAATAAAGAAAATTGCATATCTTTTAATACCCCATTTTTGCTGTCTACACACTAAAAAAGCAAGTATGGCATATGCTATAAATAATAGGCCGTGAGCGTTGCCAATATAAATGTTGGGTTCCTTGATATCCGCTAGATATTTTAAAGGCATTCCAACTCCAAACAAAAGTAAATAAGATATACCTTCTAAGATTGCTGTAATTCTAAATGTTTTAAGCATATTATTTTTTATAAAAAAAAGCCTAAAATCCAATGTTTCAATAAACGTAGACTTTAGGCTTTCATTAATTCTATTATTATAAGTGTATTACCTCATCATAAGCATCGGCTACAGCTTCCATAACCGCTTCACTCATAGTTGGGTGTGGGTGTATAGCCTTTAGTATTTCATGACCTGTAGTTTCTAGTTTACGAGCTACAACCGCTTCTGCAATCATATCTGTTACGCCAACACCAATCATATGACAACCCAACCATTCACCGTATTTGGCATCAAAGATTACTTTTACAAAACCATCTGGTGTTCCTGAAGCTTGTGCTTTACCACTCGCTGAGAATGGAAATTTACCAACCTTGATATCAAATCCTTTTTCCTTAGCTTGTTTTTCGGTTAACCCAACAGAAGCAATTTCTGGAATACAGTACGTACAACCAGGGATGTTACCGTAATCTATAGGTTCTACATGTAAACCAGCAATTTTTTCTACACAAAGAATACCTTCGGCAGAAGCAACATGTGCCAAAGCTGGCCCAGGTGTAACATCTCCTATTGCGTAATAACCTGGAATGTTAGTTTGGTAGTAATCATTGACTAATATTTTATCTCGATCTGTTGCAATACCGACCGATTCTAAGCCAATATTTTCAATATTGGTTTTAATACCTACAGCCGATAAAACCATATCTGCCTGTATAATTTCTTCGCCTTTACTCGTTTTAACATAAACGCGTACACCAGTGCCAGAAGTATCTACTTTGGTAACTTCTGATGAAGTCATGATTTTAACACCCGCTTTTTTAAAGCTGCGTTCTAGTTGTTTGGAAACATCTTCATCCTCTACAGGTACAATGTTTGGTAAGTACTCTACCACAATTACTTCAGTGCCTATTGCATTATAAAAATAAGCAAATTCTATCCCAATAGCGCCACTTCCAACAACAACCAATTTTTTTGGCTGCTCTTTTAATGACATGGCTTCTCTATATCCTATGATTTTTTTACCATCTTGGGGTAGGTTCGGTAGTTCCCTGCTACGTGCACCTGTTGCAACAATAATGTTGCTAGCGCTGTATTCTGTTTCCTTGCCATCAGCATCTTTAACGGATACTTTTTTTCCAGCTTTTAAAGTACCATAACCATTGATGACTTCAATCTTATTTTTTTTCATTAAAAACTGAACCCCTTTGCTCATTCCACTAGCAACACTACGACTACGTTTTACAACAGCGTCAAAATCCTTGTCAACATTCTCTGCATTTAAACCGTAATCTGAAGCGTGTTTTAAATATTCAAAAACTTGAGCAGATTTTAACAATGCTTTGGTAGGGATACACCCCCAGTTTAGACATACTCCACCTAAACTTTCTTTTTCTATTATAGCTGTTTTTAATCCTAATTGTGAAGCTCTAATGGCGGTTACATAACCCCCTGGTCCACTACCTAAAACAATAACATCGAAATTGCTCATATATAATCTTTTTTTAATCTCTAATTTATGAGTGACAAATGTACAAAACCAATTTCCAAATAGCAATCAGGAAAATCTATTAATATGAATTATCACAGAATGCTATCTTTTTAGGTTTATCGTATAAATTAGCATCGGATTCAAAATATAAAAAACCGTATCAGCAGATACGGTTTTTTATATTTTTTGTGAGTAAGGAAATTCGATTTAGCCTTTTGTAGGGGTAAAATACAAAGCAGCGCCATTAATACAATGCCTTTCTCCCGTTGTGTTCTTTGGACCGTCATTAAAAACGTGACCTAAATGTCCGCCACAGACCGCACAATGTTCTTCGGTGCGTTTGTAGCCAATTTTATAATCCACATCAAAAGCTACATTACCCTCAATGACCCGATCAAAACTTGGCCAACCTGTTCCCGATTTAAATTTGTGTTCACTTTTAAATAAGGGGGTGTCACATGCAACACAGCTATAAACTCCTTCTTCTTTTATATCCAAGAGTTCACTGCTGAAAGGGGTTTCGGTGCCTGCTTTTCTTAATACGTTAAATTGTAATGGGCTTAATTGCGCTTTCCATTCTGCTTCAGTTTTTTCAACTGCATACTTTTTTTCAACCTTAGGTGTAGCGATGGTGGTTTCTTTTTTTTGTGAATTTCCATTGCAGCTAACCAATAGGGTTATAAAGCTTAATAAAATTATTTTTTTATACATTTGAGTCTCTAATTAAGTAGTTTAAAATTAGTCGATTTTTAAATAAATACCTAACAGCTGTATTATAAAAAACCTCCACCTTCTATTTTGAAAGTGGAGGCCGAGTATTTATTGTTTTTTGAGTACTTTATTATAAAGTTACACGAGCAATTTTTTCTTCAGTAACACCTAACACACCCATAACATCGTTAATGTTACTTTTGTTCAATTTGCCACTAGCCATTGCAGCGGGTAGAATTGCAATTCTAAAAACTTGATTGTCGGTATAACTTGCATCCAAAATAGCGATATCAAATTCAGCTTCCATAAAAATACTAACATCTAAAAAAGTATGGTCAAAATTGTATTGTAAAAATCCTTCTTCTAATAATGTTGCTTGTGGTAATAGGCGCCATATATCTACAGCATCTCCATTAGTGTCTACTGTTTGGTCCCATAAAATATAAACCAGTACAATAGAAGATTCAAAAACCTCTACATCATTGGGACCCTTAGGAAACTCATAATATAAGGAATAATCATTGTTGATTGAAAAATCGCCTTCAATTTCATAAATGCTTCCGGTAATGTTTACGCCGTCTTCGCCATCTGCACCGTCTCTTCCGTCCAAGCCATCATATCCATCACTTCCGCTACAGCCAGTTAAGAAAAACGCAAGTAATACTCCTAATGTTATTGTAATTTTTTTCATAGTTATTAGTTTTAAAATCGTTTGCTTACATAGTATTCAAAAAGCGTTCCATTTTTAGTTTTCTGGAAAAAATAAAGAGAAATAATAGTTATGTTATCTGAAATGCAAGTTATATTTTTGTATTTTTAAGACAATAAACACGATACTATTATGAAAAAAATAATTTTAATACTCACGCTTTTTTTGGCAGTTTCTGCTTGTAAGGTCAATCCTTTTACAGGTAAAAAGATGTTGAACATGTACCCCAACAGTCAAATTTTTCCAACGGCATTTGCGCAGTATGATCAATTTTTAACGGAAAACAAAACTATTACAGGTACTGCAGATGCTAGAATGATTACCAATGTAGGACAAAGAATTGCAGCAGCGGCAGAACGATGGTTAACTGCCAATGGATATCCCGGTTATTTAAATGATTACAAATGGGAGTATAACTTGGTAAATGATGAAACTGTAAATGCTTGGTGTATGCCAGGAGGTAAAATTGTTTTTTATACAGGAATATTACCCATCTGCCAAGGGGAAACTGGTGTTGCAGTGGTTATGGGTCATGAGGTGGCACATGCACTTGCAGACCATGGGGCCCAGCGAATGACGGCAGGTCAGTTTCAGCAAATTGGAGCAGTTGCAGGAAATGTACTCATAAAGGATGAGCAGGCAAGGAACACCTTTAATCAGGCATATGGAGTAGGGTCACAACTTGGTGTTATGTTGCCTTTTAGTAGAGGTCATGAAACCGAAGCCGATAGAATTGGTTTGCAAATTATGGCCATTGCAGGTTACAATCCTGATGAAGCGGCAGAACTGTGGAAACGAATGAAAGCCAATAGTGGAGGAGAGGCACCGCCAGAATTCATGAGTACTCACCCATCTAATGATACTAGGATAAATAACCTTACCCAATGGGCACCCTTAGCTAAATTAGAAGCTAAAAATTATGGAGTTACTTCCTTTAAGTAATAATAAGAATAAAAGTAAAACTCATTTATAATTGTATATTAGGGCTGTTCATAAAAAATGAACAGCTTTAATTTTTATTTATGACAAGTATTTCGCTGTTAAAAGGAAGTAAAAAACTTTTAAACGCTTGGGCTTTCTATGATTGGGCAAACTCTGTTTATAGTTTGGTCATAGCTTCTGCCATATTTCCAATCTTTTACGGCGCTCTTTTTAGAGCTGCCGGAATTGAGAAAATAACAATTTTTGGAGGTGAAATAGCTAGAGCACCCTTGATAAGCTACACTACTTCTCTCGCCTTTGTCTGTATTGCAATTATTACACCCTTAATATCTGGGGTGGCCGATTACTTAGGAAACAAAAGAATATTTATGAAGTTCTTTTGTTATTTAGGTGGACTTTCTTGTATTGGGTTGTATTGGTTTTCTTTAGAAAATATTTACATAGGATTGCTTTGTTTTTTTATGGGGTTAGTAGGTTTTTGGGTAAGTTTTGCTATAAATAATTCCTATTTGCCGGATATCGCTCATGCTGAACAGATGGATCGTATTAGTGCAAAGGGGTTTTCTATGGGGTATTTGGGGAGTGTTATTTTGTTGCTATTTAATTTGGCAATGGTAATGAAACCAGCTTTTTTTGGAATAGAAACCGATGAAAGTGGTATTGCAGAGCTAAAAGCAATGAAGTATTCTTTTGTTACAGTAGGTATTTGGTGGATCATTTTTAGTCAGTATACATTTTATTACTTGCCCAAAGGACATAAACGTGAAGGAGAACGGAAAAATGTTATTTTAAATGGTTTTAAGGAGTTAAAAGGCGTTTGGAAAAAATTAGGAGGTGAAATTAAGCTAAAACGATACTTAATTGCTTTTTTTGTTTACAGCATGGCGGTACAAACGGTAATGTTGATTGCAACTTATTTTGGGGAAGAAGAGATTGGTTGGGGCTCTGATAGCGAGCGTACCACTGGCTTAATTGTTAGTATTTTAGTAATACAGGTGGTTGCAATAGTAGGAGCAACCTTAACTGCCAGGGCTTCAAAAAAGTTTGGAAATATAAAAACCCTTATTGCTGTTAACATATTATGGGTTGTTATTTGTGTCTATGCCTTTTTTATGATTACTCCTGTCGATTTCTATATAGGTGCAGGATGTGTTGGTTTAGTAATGGGAGGTATACAGGCTTTATCTAGATCTACCTACTCTAAGTTTATGCCAGAAACCACAGATACAGCATCTTTCTTTAGTTTCTATGATGTGGCAGAAAAAATCGGAATTGTAATAGGTACTTTTTTATATGGTTTAATGGCACAAATAACTGGTAGTATGAGAACTTCAATCATATTTTTAGGAGTATTTTTCCTGGCGGGGGTAGTATTGCTTTTGCGGGTGCATAAAAAGCCTAGAACTTAATTAGGGGGCTAGGCTAAAGTTATAAAGTCTAAGGTCGATTGTTAATAAGTCTTACTTTCTCACTATTGATTCTTTTTTAATCTAATTTGTGGGTAAGTTTTTTTTCTATATGTTGAGTTGGACTCCAGATATTGTAATTTCCATCAACCATCAACCATCAACCATCAACCATCAACCATCAACCATCAACCATCAACCATCAACCATCAACCATCAACCATCAACCATCAACCAT
>NZ_JALKBA010000099.1 GCF_023015805.1 Cellulophaga sp. F20128 | reverse complement strand
GTTCTATTGTCATAGGGTTTATTTAAGCGTAAACTTTCTAATTTACCTGCCATTCTTTCCCGATAATAATCACGGATTAATCCACCCCACATTCGAGCTGCATAGTCATTAACACCTAATTTTAGTTTTGGAGGGCCCCAAACGGTAAGAATTCTCCGAGCATCTTCTTCGTACTTATCTTGTTGTATTTTGTTTTGACTTGTTGCTCTAGCAAAATCAATCCATCGTTGTAGATTTAATGTTGGGTGATTTTCCAATAATCTGTCGGCGTTAGTAAGTAATTGTAATGCCCATTCCCCCGCTTTATCTCTTGTTTCAAAATCCAAATTTTGGTGGGCCTCATAGG
>NZ_JALKBA010000098.1 GCF_023015805.1 Cellulophaga sp. F20128 | reverse complement strand
GCACTAGCATCATTAGGCAAGGAAATAGTTACATTAATAGCACCAGATAGTTCTGAACTATTAATTGTACCATCATTGTTCGTGTCTTCAGTAATAACTACGGTAGGTGCATCAGGTAATGTTGTTTCAATATTGGCAGCATCACTAGCAGAAGCACTTGTATTGCCTACACCATTTGTAATGGTAGCGGTAACGGTCAGTGTACTTCCTTCTCCCGGACTTGTAAAAGTCGTTGTATGTTCTTCTGCTAAAATCTCCGCAGCCGTAAGCGTATGAGGTGCTCCATTTACAGTTAAAATATCTCCTGCACTAGCATCATTAGGCAATTCAATAGTTACATTAATAGCACCAGA
>NZ_JALKBA010000097.1 GCF_023015805.1 Cellulophaga sp. F20128 | reverse complement strand
TCTATTATTTCTTTTTCAAATAAGCTACGTCTTATAAATTCACTTACGGATAATCTACATTTGGTTGCTTTAATTTTTAGAAGTTTCTTTTCGTAGATGGAACATCGAAACTTAACGAAATCAACTTTGCCCTTAAATACTTTTTTTTCTTTGCGACCATGGGGAGTCAAACAAGAGGTCTTTGTGGGAACAAAGACACATCTTGAATTCCTACCCATTATGATTTCGTTTTCAGAAGAAGGCTGTTCTAAATCCAGCATTAAGCTATCCGATTGATGTAGTACATCTATAGGAATCTTTACATACTGCTTCTTTTCATCTGTTGATTTAAAATCAAATTTCTTTTCTTTTTTCATAACA
>NZ_JALKBA010000096.1 GCF_023015805.1 Cellulophaga sp. F20128 | reverse complement strand
GGGAAAGTGCCCTAGTTTTTCCAGTGCTTTCTCCACTGAAAAATTACGGGCTGTTTCACAATTTATTTTTCTTTTCATAAGCCAATGTGTTTTTAAGGTTTTTTTGATGATATGATGACAACACCACCTAAAGCCTTTGTATAACTAGGATTAGTCCGTCATCAATTTGTCATCACGTCATCATTCTTAATTTTTTATAGCAGTGTCCTGTCATCATTATTTTTTTTGATGACAGAATGATGACAGTTTGATGACAGCTTTAGCCCCTATAAATAGTAGGGTTCTACGATTCTGTCATCGTATCATCAAAATTTTTGGTCAAGAAATCCTTTTCAACAGTAAAATATCTGCCTTTAGCATCTA
>NZ_JALKBA010000095.1 GCF_023015805.1 Cellulophaga sp. F20128 | reverse complement strand
TATAATGGTTGATCGTTGTTGGTTGACGGTTGATGGTTTTTAGGCAATGTCAGTTCGAGTGATTTTGAGGTACGAAAAAATTGTATCGAGAACTTCTGAAATCTAAATGCTTTATAATGGTTGATCGTTGTTGGTTGACGGTTGATGGTTTTTAGGGAATGTCAGTTCGAGTGATTTTAAGGCACGAAGAATTGTATCGAGAACTTTTGAAATCTAAATGCTTTATAGTGGTTGACTGTTGTTCGTTGATGGTTGATGGTTAATAGGGAATGTCAGTTCGAGTGATTTTGAGGCACGAAAAATTGTATCGAGAACTTTGGAAATCTAAATGCTTTATAATGGTTGATCGTTGTTGGTTGACGGTT
>NZ_JALKBA010000094.1 GCF_023015805.1 Cellulophaga sp. F20128 | reverse complement strand
TACCGTGCAAGGCCATCCAATCTATTTCTTGCTCCCAACGTTCCCAAGTCCAATAGGGTGTTGAATAACCAAAAGCACAAACGTTTAAATAATATCTATTTTTATAAGGAGAAGTGGCTTTCATTTCTAGTACGGGCAATTCCTCTGGTATATTCAGATGTTTGCCAGACCAACTTACCATAGAGTTTGTGCCTTTTTTCAAATAATCATAGGCGCCACGGGTCAACGTAGTTGGGGAATTTCCTGTTATCAATACCTTATTGTTTTCTATTTTAACTGCATAAGAATCTAAGGAATCATTTTCAATGTAGGTGAAAATAAATTTAGAAGCCTTTTCGGGTCCCAAGGTTCGTATAAGAACGTCTTCAGCCGCCATAA
>NZ_JALKBA010000093.1 GCF_023015805.1 Cellulophaga sp. F20128 | reverse complement strand
CCAGTTGCACCCTTGTCTCCAACGGCTCCCTGAATACCAACCGGACCTTGAGCTCCTGTATCACCAGTGGCTCCTTTATCTCCTGTTGCACCTTTGTCACCAGTGGCTCCCTTATCTCCATCTACTCCTTTGTCTCCTGTTGCACCCTTGTCTCCAGTTGCACCCTTGTCTCCAGTCGCACCTTTGTCTCCTGTATCACCAGTTGCTCCTTTATCACCATCAGGACCTTGGGCTCCTATTGGACCTTGATCTCCATCTACTCCTTTGTCTCCTGTTGCTCCTTTGTCTCCATCTGCTCCTTTGTCTCCTGTTGCACCCTTGTCTCCAACGGCTCCCTGAATACCAACCGGACCTTGAGCTCCTGTATCACCAGTGGCTCC
>NZ_JALKBA010000092.1 GCF_023015805.1 Cellulophaga sp. F20128 | reverse complement strand
GGATCAAAATTATTACCAGCGCTAAAGTCTGTATTTGATGTAGCCGAACAATCGTCACACCCATCCCCATCTAAATCTTGACAAATAGAAGGGTCTAGGGGATCGGCATCACTACCGTCAACCACACCATCATTATCATCATCTGGATCACTGGCATCACAAATGCCATCTCCATCGGTATCTGTACCGTCATTGGCTGGATCAAAATTATTACCAGCGCTAAAGTCTGTGTTTGAAGTAGCGGAACAATCGTCACACCCATCCCCATCTAAATCTTGACAAACAGAAGGGTCTAGGGGGGCGGTATCATCACCATCTAAAACACCATCGTTATCATCATCAGGATCACTAGCATCACAAATACCATCTCCATCGGTATCTGTACCGTCATTGGC
>NZ_JALKBA010000091.1 GCF_023015805.1 Cellulophaga sp. F20128 | reverse complement strand
GTAATTGGGAAATCGGCTGAGAGTGGACTGATATTACCAGCGGTATCTGTTGCCTGTGAAGTAATTACATAACTGGCATCACCAAGGGTGGTTCCTGTATGATCAAAGGACCAGTTTCCAGATCCATCAGCAGTTACAAATCCAATACTAATACCATCAATAAATACTTCTACGGAAGTATTTGGTTCTGCTGTTCCAGTAAATATCAATGTATTATCATTGGTAATACCATCATTTGTAATAGCTCCTGAATCGTCACTAATGCTAGTCACTACAGTTGCTGCCGGATCGGTAGTATCTACGGTAATTGGGAAATCGGCTGAGAGTGGACTGATATTACCAGCGGTATCCGTTGCCTGTGAAGTAATCACATAACTGGCATCACCAAGGGTGGTCCCAGT
>NZ_JALKBA010000090.1 GCF_023015805.1 Cellulophaga sp. F20128 | reverse complement strand
TCTCTTCGTTATTACTGCATAGGATAAATTTCCCAAAGAACTCAACCTCTCGTTTGTCCTTCCCTTTGGCTTCTAACTTATTGATATTGGTTGTACTCAGGTATTTAATACGCTCTGTCAGCTCTTCTTTATTGAACAACACTTCATCAATACATATTAAAAGCTTGTTCGCCCAATCGGCATTAAACTGACTACTGAAACTATCATTCGTCAAATAGGTCATATTATTGTCAAAGATTTCTTTGAGCCATTTTAAAAAGGTGCTTTTTCCTGTGGAACGTTCTTTAGATACCAAACACAATATTGGTAAGACTTGGATAGGTTTTAAATACAATAACTGTAAATAGTCCAATCCAAGTTCATAATGTTCTCCAAATATGTGTGTAACGAATTTTAAGGATAAGGC
>NZ_JALKBA010000008.1 GCF_023015805.1 Cellulophaga sp. F20128 | reverse complement strand
GTTGTAATTAGAAAGAAATTAAAAAGTCCCCTCTCTCTTGGAGAGGGGATTTAGGGGAGAAGTCAAAGAAATAATTTCCCTCCGCTTGTGCTGAGCGAAGTCGAAGTAAAGGAGGGATTAAGTGAAGAGTACATTGAGATAAAAAAGATAGTAGAATCAATTTTACAACCTAACGAAGCCGTTCTAAAACAACCAATTAAGTTGTAATTAGAAAGAAATTAAAAAGTCCCCTCTCTCTTGGAGAGGGGATTTAGGGGAGAGGACAAAGAAATAATTTCCCTCCGCTTGTGCTGAGCGAAGTCGAAATAAAGGAGGGATTCAAGGAGGTGTATTTCCATTTGGAATAAATAAGGAAACACTGGGCCACTTCTGGATATATGCAAATCCTATTTTAGGGAAACAATAGGGTAAACACAGTTTCCTGATTGAGAATACTTCTTAATTTTAAGCTTCCACCATGCAGTCGTACTATTTGTTTAGACAAGCTTAAACCTATACCAGTTCCCGTATTTTTTGTTGTAAAAAACGGAATAAAAATTTCATCCATTAATTCGGGTGGAATACCAGGGCCATTGTCCCATACAGAAATATATTTTTCACCATTTGCCGTTATTCCAGCAGTAATTTTAATAGATGCCTTTTCTTGTTCAGCGATAGATTGAACAGCATTTTTACATAAATTAAGCAATACTTGGGTGATCTGTTTTTCATCCACAAATAAATCGAGATCATCTGGAATAATCAATATTTGGAAATCAATGTTTTTGTTTTGCTGATCCTGATCGATAAGCAGCAGTACTTTTTGTAATAACTTTTCTGCTGCAACGAGGCTTTTGTCTGGGGTAGGAATGTTTAAAAAACTCCGATAAGACTGAACAAAATCCATTAGGTTATTGCCTTGTTCCTTTACTACTTCCAATCCTTTATAGGTGTTTTGAATGTGTTTTTCAGTGAGTTCTTTTATAGGAATTAAACCATCATCCTTTTTGTAATAATTTAAAATAGATTCAGAGATCGATGTAATAGGGGTGATGGTATTCATAATTTCGTGGGTTAAAACCCGAATTAATTTCACCCAAGAATCGGCTTCTTTTTCATCCAGTTCCTTTTGGATGTCTTGTACTACAACCACCAATAAGTTTTTATTGTCTAGCGTTACGGTGGTCGACTTAAGGGTCAGTTGTATTTTTTCTCGCTCGTTGGTAAGTTCAATTAATTTACGTTGAAAAGGTTCCAAGGTGGCAAACAAATCATACAAGCCCTTGTCTACCTGAAGCAATTGCTTTACGTGGTTTAATGGGGTGTAATTTAGCAAATGTTCTACTCTTGGGTTGGCATACAAAATATGCCCTTTGTTGTTTATGGTTAAAATTCCAATGTCTGCGTGTTTTAAAATTTCTTGGTAATACTTTTCTTGTACTTGATTTTGCACATGTACTTTATGAATCATTTCATTGAGCATGTTTAAACTTCTATTCAGCTCTTTTAAAGATTTTACATTTTCATACTCTGGAAAACGTAGGGTAAAATCTTCATTTTTGATCGATTCAAAAAAGTAAGCAATTTTTCTATTGGTATGGTTTACATATTTAATGAGATATATAGAAAGCACCACCAAAAGCACTAAAAAGAGCCCTGCCAATTTATAATTTTTATCAAAAAAGAAGTAGGCTACACCCAAAGCAGATAGCGTAATAAAAACGACCCGTAACACCAACTGAAAATAGAAACTTTTACTCGCCATTTTCAGATTTTTTTATTTTATTGTATAAGGTTTGCCTAGAAATTCCGAGTTGGTTTGCAGCGGCACTATAATTGCCATCGTATTTTTTTAAGGCATCATTAATCAGGATCAATTCCATCTCAGATAAGGTCATAGCCGCTGTATTTACAGTAGGAGTTCCTTTTTCATTTAGAATAAAATCGGTTGGCTTTAGAACCGTGCCATCGCATAAAATAACAGCTCTTTCCATAGTGTGTTGTAATTCTCTAACATTTCCTGGCCAACTGTATGCAATTAACTTTTCTTGGGCTAAATTATTAATACGCAACCCTAATTTACTGTATTTAGACATGAATTTTTGCAGGTAAAAATCGGCCAAAAGCAACACATCATCACCCCGGTCTCTCAGCGGAGGCACCTCTACGTGTATGGTATTAATCCGGTAGAGTAAATCTTCTCTAAAAAGGCCATCTGCTACCATTTTATCCAAACTGCAATTGGTGGCACAAATCAATCGGATGTCTACCGAAATTGGCTTGTTAGCCCCAACACGTACCACAACTTTGTTTTGGATAGCAGATAACAGTTTTGCCTGTGTTTGTAAGCTTAAATTTCCAATTTCATCTAAAAATAGGGTACCTCCGTTGGCGGCTTCAAACTTACCCGCTCTATCTTCCTTGGCATCTGTAAAGGCGCCTTTGGTATGACCAAAAAGTTCGCTTTCAAATAAGGTTTCTGAAATAGAACCCATATCAACCCCAATAAAAACCTCATTCTTTCGTGTAGAAGATTGGTGTAATTCCCTTGCAATTAATTCTTTTCCCGTTCCATTTTCTCCGGTTACCAATACATTTACATCTGTTTTCGCTACTTTTTGCACCAAGTTTAAAACTGAAGTCAGTGCTTTCGAATTGCCAATGATGTAATTCTTATGTTGATTAATGACCTGTTTAAGATGGCTTTCTTTTTCCTTGAGCTCGCTAACTTCTTTTTGTGAGGCGCGTAAGGAGTAGGCCGATTTTAAGGTAGCCAATAACTTGTCATTGTTCCAGGGTTTTAAAATAAAATCTGTGGCCCCTTCTTTAAGTGCTTGTACCGCTAAATCAATAGCCCCATAAGCAGTCATCATTATTACTGAAATATGTGGAGCCCTTTTCTTGATAACGCTGTTCCAATACAAACCTTCGTTCCCTGTGTTTACACCAGCTGAGAAATTCATATCTAACAATACAATGTCATAGGTGGCTAAATTCTCAAAAGTAGAAAGTTGATTAGGATTGCTTAAAGTGTCTACTTTATCATACTCAAATTGTAGTAAGATTTCAAGAGCACTTAGTACACTTTTGTTGTCATCTACTATTAATATTTTACCTTTTGGCATTGTTTTTTGTTTGCTATTGGATTAAAACTACAAATCATCTGGCACATTCCGTTACTATTGTCCAAATATTGGACAATATTTGTATATATTTTTTACACATTACGGTTGTTTTGCCTAATTTGGTATTTGTAATAAATTGATAATAAGCGATTTGTGTTTTTGGCACAACTATAGTACTACGGTTGGCACACCATAAAATTATGAACTTGAAAATAAAAATAATTCTTTTCCTATCATTTTTGATTTCCATACCATCAATGGGCCAAGAAAACTGGTCTTTAGAAGAGTGTATTGCCTATGCCATTACTCATAATTTAGAATTGAATAACCTTACGTACAATGTGGCTTCGAGCAAGGAGACACACAAGCAATCAATTCGTAATTTGTTACCCGGTATTAATGGGTATGCAGGGTATAATATTAGATATGGAAGGTCTGTAGATCCTAATAACAATGACATTGTTAACACGGATTTCTTTTCCAATACCTATTCCTTGAATTCTTCCATAGATATTTTTAGGGGTTTTCAAAAGCTAAATAGTATAAAGGCAACCAAGTATGTATACCAGGCAGTTCAGGAAGATGCCTTGCAACAAAAGTATTTGTTGGCCTTTAGGGTGATGTCTGCTTTTTATGATATTCGTTTTTATGAAGGTTTGGTTGCTATAGCCAAAGAACAAGAAACCATATCAGATACGAATTATGCCTTTGTAAAAAAACAATTGGATTTGGGATTAAAAGCCAAGGCAGACCTGTATGATGCTGAAGCTGTTTTGTTAACCGATAAATTGGCAATTACCCAAGCAGAAAACCAATTGGAAGCTGCAAAATTGATATTAATCCAGGAAATGAATTTAGAAAATGTAAGTACCATAAGGTTGAGAACCTCATTAACTGAACTCGAAAAAAAGAAGCCGATTGCCACTATGAATATGGATTCAGTTTATGCAACTGCCCAGGGATTTTTACCGAGTATTAAATCGAGCAAATTCCGAGTAGAAGCTGCCAAAAAGGAGCTAGCAATTGCAAGGGGAGATTTGTATCCTTCCATATCCCTTTCTGCTGGTTATGGTACGGGGTATTATGAAACTAGCATTGATGCTATTTCTCAAGAAATTATAGCCTTTAAAGATCAGATTAGAGACAATGGCTCTAGCGCAATTGGATTGTCTATGAACATTCCCATTAGCAACGGTTGGTCGGGAAGATCTCAAATTAAACAACGTAAAATTGCATTAGAGCAGGCTAACAATAATTTAAAGATACAAGAGCAAGAACTGTTTCAGCTGATTCAACAATTGGTACAAGAACAAAAGGCACTTCAAATGGAATACCAACAAAGCCTAAAAAAGATGGAAGCACAAGAATTAAGTTTTTCCATTGCCCAAAAAAAGTACGAAAGGGAAATGATTTCAGCCCTGGAGTTGTATCAATCCAAGGTTTTGTACACCACAGCTAAAAATGAAAATTTGCAAGTACAAATAAGACTTAAGGTAAACGAGAGCACTGTGGCTTTTTATAACGGATTACCAGTATTTAAACTAAACTAACAATTACAATATAGATGGATATTCAACTAGAAAAGAAAAAAGGATTACGACCAAAACATTACGGTTATATAGCACTTGGGTTATTGCTAGCCTTTGCCCTATATAAAATAGTATGGGGTAGTGCAGTGAATACATTCCGGACAGAAAAAGACAAATTGTCTATAACAGCAGTAACTCAAGGTAAGTTTGATGATTATATCACTATAAATGGTAGTGTTGCCCCTATTGCAACTATTTATATGGATGCGTACGAAGGCGGTAGGGTTACGGAAAAATTGATTGAAGAAGGGGCAATGGTTAAAAAAGGAGATATTATTCTGAAGCTTGAAAACAGTAGTCTTTACGAGCAAATTTTAGGGAGTGAAAGTAGCTTGGCATTAAAGGAAAACGATTTGCGTTCAACACGATTAAATTTTGAATCTAGAAAGGTTGATGGCCAAAAATCCTTGGCAAATTCTTCGCACGAATTGCGACAGCTAAAACGAAAGTTTGAACAGAATAAGGCCTTGTATGATGACGAGTTAATCTCCAAAGAAACCTATGTGACAGCTAAGGAAGATTTTGAACTTTCTCAAAAACAATATGAGATAACCAAACTGCAAACGGAAAATGATGATAAATCACAAAGCACCACTATTGCAGGTTTAGATACAGATTTGGAACGAATGCGCAAAACCTTGTCTATGGTGTATGAACGTTTAGACCATTTAAACGTACGGGCGCCAGCAGATGGGCAATTGGGTTATTTAGATGCTGAAATAGGTCAGAGTATTGGACAAGGACAGCGTATAGGTCAGATCAATGTGCTAACCGATTATAAGATAGAAGCAGAGATAGACGAACATTATATAGATCGTGTAAAACGAGACTTAAACGCTTCTTTTGAGCGTAATGGCACCACCTATAATTTGCGCTTGCGCAAGGTGTACCCAGAAGTACGTGGGGGTAAATTTAAGGTGGACTTAGTATTTACTGGTGAAAAACCTGAAAATATCCGTGCAGGGCAGAGTTACAATATTAAGTTGCAATTGGGAGCATCTTCAGATGCGCTATTAGTGTCTAAGGGAAGTTTTTTTCAGAGTACAGGCGGACAATGGATTTTTGTTGTGAACCCTGATGGAGGCGAGGCTTTAAAAAGAAGCATTAGAATAGGGAAACAGAATTCTAGGTATTATGAAGTGTTGGAAGGACTGCAAGCAGGTGAAAATGTAATCACCTCTAACTACGATAGTTTTGGGGAGGCAGAAAAAATAGTATTGAAGTAAACTCCACCCCTAAATCCCTCCCCGAAGGGAAAAAAACTTGACTTCCCTCCGCTTGTGTTGAGCGAAGCCGAAGTAAAGGAAGGATTAAGGGAGGTGTAACCCACTTTTCTTGAATAGCGTAAAGCAAAAGCAACCTAGGTGTTAAAAAAAAATTATAGTATCGTATAAAACAACTAAAAAATGATAAAAATACAAGATCTTAAAAAGAGTTTTAGAACCGAAGAAGTAGAAACTTTGGCATTAAATAAAGTGAACCTAAATGTAGGTGAGGGAGAATTTGTTGCCATAATGGGACCTTCGGGTTGTGGTAAATCTACCTTGTTGAATATTATAGGAATGCTAGACAATCCGTCTGAAGGCAGTTATAAATTTGCTGGCCACGAAGTAGGCGGACTAAAAGAAAGTCAGCGTACAGGTTTACGGAAAGGCAATTTAGGATTCGTTTTTCAGAGTTTTAATCTTATAGACGAGCTTACCGTTTTTGAAAATGTAGAGTTGCCACTAATCTATTTAAAAATGAACAAGAGCGAGCGCAAACAAAAAGTAAGAGCGGTTCTAGAACGTATGAAAATAGCACACAGAGAAAAGCATTTTCCGCAGCAATTATCGGGTGGACAACAACAACGTGTGGCCATTGCCAGAGCAGTGGTTACCAATCCAAAATTAATCTTGGCAGATGAGCCAACAGGGAACTTAGATTCTAAGAACGGAATCGCTGTAATGAATCTGTTAACAGAATTAAATCAAGAAGGGACCACTATTGTTATGGTTACACACTCAGACCGAGATTCACATTATGCCCACAGAGTAGTTAACCTTTTTGACGGACAAATAGTAACCGAAAGCCATAACAAGCCTTTTGAGGCGCTAGCAAAATAAGCATCAGGAGTTCATCATCAATCAAATCAAAAAAGGAATGCTTAATCACTATATAAAATTTGCAGTTAGAAACTTTAAAGCCAACAAAATTATTTTTGGCGGTAGTCTGGCCACCCTTTGTTTGGGAGCATTGTGTATTTCACTATTGTTTTCGTACGTGCACAACGAACTTACCATGGATGATTTTCATGAAAAAGCAGAAGATATATACATGATAACCATGAAAACCTCTTCTAAAAGTGATTGGATGTCACCTTTTAAGAATAATTATTATGAGTATCCAGAAGTTGTAGATATTACGTCATTAATAAATTTTAATAAAGATGAAATTAAACTAAAATACAACGATAACACATTTACCCCCATTGGTATGGTTGTGGACAGTAGCTTTTTAAAGATGTTTGGTTTTAAATTGGCAGTAGGTGATGAAAACACCATTTTGGATGATTACGAAGCCATAATATTAAGTGAAGATTTCAGTAAAAAATTATTTGGTAATGACAACCCGATGGGTAAAAAGGTGGATTTTGAAACGGGAATGTATCAAGGTTCTCATATTGTAAAAGGTATTGTTAAAATACCATCAAATAGTTCTCTTAAATTTGATATTTTAATACCCAATGCAGGTATTTTCTATGGCATGCTTGGGGTACAGTTTGTAAGATTAAAAGAAAATGTTCATCAAAATGATTTTGATGAAAAAATTAAATATTCCAATAATAATGTTCCTAACTTTCATCCACAATTAACAGAAAGTACTACTAAAACAGTAAAATTAAAAGACCTTTATTTTAGCAACAATTTTAATCAAATAAAGGCCCTTCCGGTGTTTAGTTCAGGAAATAGGTATAATATAGACATCTTAATAATCTTTATTTTAATAATACTATCGGTGTCTATTCTCAATTTTTCTAATCTTCAAATTATCAATGTCAATTCCGTTGTCAAGAATATAGTAATATCCAAAATCATTGGAGCCTTCAAAAAGAATATTTATTATCAAAAGTTAGTTGAAAATATCATCACAATTGTCATATCAGCTATTATAATAACAATAGCTTATAATTTAGTTATTCCTTATTTTAATAGTCTTATGAACGTTAATTTAAAGCCGCCAGTTTTAAAGGTTTTATTAATTAATATTTTGTTTTTAACAATAATTACAAGCATTGGTTTAATATATCCAATGATTAGTATCAATCGTTTTTCAGTAGTATTAAATATAAAGAATCAACAACAACTTAAAGGAAAACAGATTATAGTTTTAGTTCAATATACATTAGCGGTTATTCTTCTTATATCGTCCATAATAGTTTCTAAACAACTTCAATTAATGCTAAACAAAGATTTAGGGTTTAATTCCGAAAACATTATGAAAGTAAAACTATATTTACCAACAGCGCATAATCCAACTGTTATAATTGGGAGTGAAGAGAAACAGGGTGCTGATAGAAAAAAAATACTTGAAAAACCAAAATATATTGAAAACCAACTTGCCTCTTTCTCTGGCATAAATACAGTTGGTCAAGGAAGATCTCCTTTAGATGTTTATCAAATTGAATGGAAAACCAGGCAAGAAACTTCGCGTTTTGAATCTTTAAATACATTAGTTATCTCCACAGAATGCCAAGATCTTTTTGGTTTAGAGTTATTAGAAGGTCGATTTTTTGATAAAGAAATAGACCACAAACGGGAACATAAAATTATAATAAATGAGGCCGCTAAAAAACATTGGGGTTTTGAAGATATTAGTACTACGACAATAGAAAATATTTCATGGGGGAATAATTTTGAGGTTATAGGTGTTGTGAAAAATTTTAATTATGAGCATTTAGCATCAAAACCTAAACCACTTATTATTTATAATGGGGAAATTAGTAATGCTGATTATTTTATTCAATTTCATAATAATCAAAATCAAGAAACAATAGACCAAATCCAAAAATTGTTTAATGAAGTAAATCCCAACCATACCTTTAACTACACCTTTTTAAGCGACGACATAGTCGCCCTGTACGATAAAGATAAACGCTTAAGCACCATATACATTCTTTTTACCGTTATTGCTTTATTAATATCGGCCATTGGCTTATTTACCATTGCTCTCTACGATACCCAACGTCGTATTAAGGAAATTGGTATACGCAAAGTAAACGGCGCTACCATCCAAGAGGTTTTAATCATGCTTAATAAAGATTTTATTAAATGGGTTTTGGTTGCTTTTGTCATCGCTTGTCCAATAGCTTATTATGCTATGAGCAAATGGTTAGAGAATTTTGCTTATAAAACCAACATTAGTTGGTGGATTTTTGCCTTAGCAGGGCTGTTTACTATGGTTATTGCATTGTTAACGGTAAGTTGGCAAAGTTATAAAGCAGCAACGGCAAACCCAGTAAAAAGTTTACGAACAGAGTAATTCTTTAGGTCTCCCTCCACTTGTGCTGAGCGAAGTCGAAGTAAAGGAGGGACTAAGGGAGGTGTTTAAGGGATTATAGCAAAATAGAGAAGAAGAGTTCATCATCAATCAATCAAAAAAAATGTTCAAAAATCATCTTAAAATAGCATGGCGGAGTATTAAAAAGGAAAAACTTTTTACGAGTATAAAAATTGGAGGTTTTGCAGTAGGTATTGCTGCGTGTTTGCTCATTGCCCTTTTTATAAAGGATGAATTGGGGTATGATAAACATTACCAAAACACGGATCATATTTATAGGGTTGTTCTGCAAGGTGAAATGAACGGAGAGCAAATGAAAAGCGTTCATTTTCAACTGCCCTTTGCAGATGCCTTAGCGTCAGACTTTCCAGAAATTAAAAAGGCTGGCAAGGTAAATACTAGTGAGCTTTTTGGAGCAGGTAAAAGAGGACTTCGAGTAGCAGGGGAATCCCAAAATAATTTTGAGGATGGGTTTGTTTTTGGAAACCAAGAGCTGTTTGAAATTTTAGAGATTAATTTAATTCAAGGCAATAATACCAGTGCACTTACAGAGCCCGGAAGTTTGGTGCTATCTAAAAGTAAGGCAGCTACCTATTTCCCTAATGGTGATGCCTTGGGAAAAAGTATTATTCTAGACAATAACACGGCTAAACCGTATACGGTTAGTGGGGTAATGGAAGACCTTCCGGCAAATACACATTTGCAATTCGACTTTATCCTTCCCATAGAAGACACAAACATGTGTTGGACCAATCAAAACTATTTTACCTATGTTTTGGTCGATGACAAAGCAAATGTTCAGGAACTGGAAAAGAAAATGTTTTCCATTATAGAAAACTATGTGATTCCAGCACAAATGGAAAGGGGTCGTGCTCCAGATTTTATTGAGGTATTAAAAACCATAGAATACAAACTACAACCCATAGGGGATATACATTTAAAATCTGACCTAAAAATGGGGGATGGTTTACCCCATGGAGATATACGGTTTGTATGGCTTTTTGCGGCAATTGCAGGCTTTATTTTAGTATTGGCCTGTATCAACTTCATCAATTTATCTACAGCAAAATCGGCCAATAGGGCTAAAGAAGTAGGCTTGCGCAAGACCATAGGCGCTTTTAAAAGCAATCTTGTAGCACAGTTTTTAACCGAATCCGTTTTGTATAGTATACTGTCTTTTGTGTTAGGAGTAGTACTGGCTTGGTTGCTATTGCCATCTTTTAATACCATTGCTATGAAATCTGTAAGTATGCCTTGGCAATCGTTCTGGTTCTTTTTAATAATTATAATTTCAGCCCTAAGCATCGGATTCATTGCAGGGCTTTATCCCGCCTTTTATTTGTCAGCTTTTAAGCCAATAGCTGTTCTTAAGGGAGATCTTAGTACGGGAAGTAAAAGCGGTAGATTGCGCAGCGGATTGGTCATCTTCCAATTTACAACCTCTGTTATTTTAATTATAGGAACACTTATTATCTATAAGCAGATGAATTTTATAGTACATAAGGAACTAGGCTACAATAAGGAGCAAGTGGTGATTATAGAGGGTAGCACTATTCTTGGAAATAAATCGGCTAGTTTTAAAAATCAGTTGTTACAATTACCCATGGTACAGCAAGTAACCACAAGCGATTATTTGCCTATTGAAGGAACCAAACGAAACGGGAATACATTTCGAAAATCGGATGAAGGAAATGAAGAAAGAGGCATCCCTACTCAAATATGGCGGGTAGATTATGACTATATACAAACCTTAGGCATGCAATTGGCAAAAGGACGTGATTTTTCTGATGAATTTGCTTCAGATTCAATTCACTCCATTATAATTAACGAAAAAATGGCTAGCATACTTGGGTATGCGAACCCCATTGGAAAGCAAATTTCCAATGGAAGGGATTGGACCATTGTGGGTGTTGTTTCAGATTTTCATTTCAAGTCCTTAAAAGAAGACATTACACCATTGGCACTTGTTATTGGTACTGATATTGGCGCCATTTCTGTTAAACTAAAAGATGGAGAAATTGACAAAGCTTTAACGGCTATTGGCTCTATTTGGGCAAAAAATGTACCTAACCAAACCTTTAATTATACGTTTTTAGATCAAAAATTTGCTCAAATGCATGCAGATATCAAACGAATGGGTAAGATTTTTAACAGTTTTGCCTTGTTTGCAGTTATGGTTGCTTGTCTAGGCCTCTTTGCACTTTCTGCTTTTATGGTAGAACAACGAAAGAAGGAAATTAGTATTCGACTGGTATTGGGGGCTCCCTTTAAGAGTATTTATAAACTATTAACCTTGAATTTTCTGAAACTGATCGGAATATCAATCCTAATTGCCACTCCAATTGGATGGTATGTAATGAGTAGGTGGTTAGAAGATTTTGCCTATCGCATAACTATTGGTTGGGAAGTCTTTGTAGGTGCTGGAGTCATCGCATTATTCATTGCCATAATCACTATAAGTTATCAATCTATTGGAGCGGCTTTAATGAAGCCCTTAAAAAGCTTACGAACGGAATAATCTCCCTCCGCTTGTGCTGAGCGAAGTCGAAGTAAAAGGAGGGGTTAAGTGAAGAGATCATTGAGATTAAAAAGATAGCACAATGAGTTTTACAACCATATGAGGCCATTCTAAAACAGCCAATTAAGTTGTGATTAGGAAGAAATTAAAAAGTCCCCTCTCTCTCTTGGAGAGGGGATTTAGGGGAGAGGCCAAAGAAATAATCTCCCTCCGCTTGTGCTGAGCGAAGTCGAAGTAAAGGAGGGATTAAAGTAACAGTAGTTAAAGACAAAAAAGCGTTCATCATCAATCAAATCAAAAAAGATGAATAAAAATTATGGCTGATGGTTTCGAACCGCCAATCACAATTATCACCATAAGAATTGAATCGATATCATCGACTAGGGTGTGCCCAATTAAAAGTTTATTCAAGGGGCAAACAATATTGTAGGTGTTTCATAGGGCTGTAGAAAGCTATTCGTATAAAAAATTGACACTTTGTGTAAAAATATTTTACAGTAATTACATATTATTTATATAAAAAAATTACAAACAGCTGACAAACAGTAGGTTGTGTCTTTGGCATAAAATTAGGAGTACAGATTAAATATTGTGGATAAACAAGGAAAAGAACTAGGTATTTGTAAAATTTTAAGTAGAAATGTAAGGCACATGAAATCCTGTGAAAAGTTTATGCAGAGAATAATTCATCAATCAAAAAACAATTAAAAAAAATGAAAATCAATCAAATTAAAAAAGCAATTACAATCCTTTTTCTATGTGCAGTTGGTGCAGTGGCACAGGAAAATTCAACAGAGGTTAATGCCTTTACCAAGGTTATTATTAGTCCGCACATACAAGTAACGTTTGTACAGGGAACAACAGAAAGTGTAACAGTAGAAAATAGTACAGTTACAGCAGACAAAATAAATATTGAAGTATCTGGCAAAACCTTACGTGTTTATTTAGATGGGGCAAAGAAGGTCACCAAAAATGAAAAGACCTACAATAAGGGTTATAAACAAAAGGAGTCCCTATATAAAGGAACCGTTGTAAAGGCTATGATTACATACAAAAACATTGAAGAATTGTCTTTACGTGGCTCGGAAACCATAGTGTGTAAAAGTCCATTTGTACAAAGTAAATTGCGTTTAAAAATATATGGAGAATCTCAAGTATATTTAAACGAAGTGCAATTACAAGAACTACATACAACGGTCTACGGTGAAAGCTTATTAGAGGTAAAAAGTGGATCTATAGAAAGTCAAAAAATTACGGCTTACGGAGAAACTAAAATTAATACGTTAGGTGTACAAAATAACAATACAAAAATTACAGCCTACGGGGAGGGAAGTTACCGCGTAATGGTCGCTAAAAGATTAAAAGTAACGGCCTATGGAGAAGCAACTGTAGCCTATACAGGAGATCCAGAATTAAGTAAAGGGTTGGTTATTGGAGAAACTATCATACAGAAAATACAATAACACATACAGCGATGCATTTAGAGTTGAAAAGGTATTTATCATATTTATAAACAAGGGTTATGTTCCAAAATCACTTAAAAGTATCACTTCGTAATCTATGGAAGAATAGATTACTTTCTTCGTTTAACCTTCTTGGCCTCAGTATTGGGATAGGTAGTGTTTTGACTTTGCTTTTTTCTGTTTATGCCTTTTATACTGCAAATTCGAATATCATAGACCAAGAAAATATTTATTATTTAAAAACAACAGGCACTGACGGCCAAAGTTTTAATGATAATGTTTTTCCCTTATTGGATGAAATTATAAAATCGTCTCCGGATGTTATTGCGGGAACTCATATGCATGGTTGGGGAAATATGTGGTTGGAATATGGTAAATCTGAGTTGCAGGAACGGACAGACTATGTGGACACTGATTTTTTTGAGGTGTTCTCGTTGCCCCTTAAATACGGAGATTCCAAGACGGCTTTGGAAAAGAAACATTCCATCATTTTAACGGATAGGGTGAGCCAAAAAATTTTCGGAGAAAAGAATCCTTTAGGGGAAACCATAATGGCCGATGATTCTTTACACCTTACTGTTACTGGAGTTTTTGACGCCATTAGCCCATATTCTACGTTTCGTATGGGCGTGGTACTATCCAATGAACTATTGCAAGATAACCCGAGCTTTATAGCCAATTCTGGATGGGATAATAGTTTTACCCCAAGTTATGTAAGGCTACGGCCAAATGTAGATATCGTCCAGTTTGAAAAGCTTGTTTATGGGTTGGTTCAGAAGAATTATTGGAATCCAAGTACCATTGCCTCGATCAAGGCTATGCCCTATGCCAATATGCGAATGGATGCTATTCCGGTAGTCAAGACCATTATTAACGGTTCTATTGCGGCATCGTTTTTTGTGCTGCTCATTGTCTTGGTCAACCTGCTCAACTTAAACTCCTCTACCATGTTCCGCCGGACTAAAGATATTGCAATTCGCAAAATTTTGGGCGGTAGTAAAAAAAGCGTAATCTTTCAGTTTTGTTTAGAGAATGGCATATTGGTTTTTGTTTCGGTTTTGATTTCTGGTATATTGTTTCTTGGGGTCTTGTTGCCCAATCTGAACGAAACTTATGGTGCCGATTTTGGTAAAATTGCATTTAGCGTACAAAATGATTATCCTATTATCTTTTATGTCATAGGGTTAGGGTTATTGGTGACTCTGGTGGTAGGAATTCTACCAACAATACGCTTCATTTCCGTACCCATTTCTACGGGAATTAAAGGGAAAATTGAGCGTGCCACAAATAGTTTCTTTTTTCGTAATTCCTTTATCATCCTACAATTTTCAATAGCCATTCTTTTTATATGCTTAGCCATTATTTTAAATAGCCAAATTGGCTATATGAAAAAGGCGCCATTAGGCTTCGAAAAGAAAAATATTATTGTTGGTAAAATTGATTTAGATTATAAGGATATTGGTACTGCGACATCTAAATTCGAATATTTATTGGACCGATTAAATGCCGATCCATCTGTTGAAAGTGTTTCCGCCAGTGGAGCAATCCCATCCGATTACTACTTTAATTACACACCTTTTTACGATGCTAATACCGAAAGGAATGTCCGTATGCGTCGTGCTTATACGGATGATGACTACCTTAAGACGCTTAAAATTCCCTTAGTAATGGGGCGGGACTTTGATGAGAATATGGATGATGCGGCCGATAATCCTGTGATTATTAACAAAACTGCTATGAAAGCGCTAGGCTGGAATTCTATTGAAGGAAAGCGTTTGAAATTTAAAGGGGATTCCACTGCAGGTTACCCAGTTGTGGGCGTTATGGAAGATTTTCATTACCAGGATATGCAGTACGCCGTAGAGCCTTTGGTACACTTTTATCAAGATAAGAAAAAATTGGCTGCTCATCGTTTTCTATCCGTTCGGGTACTACCTGGTCATAAAAAAGAAGTACAAGATTTGATTGCTGCGGAATTTGGAAAAATAGCTTCCCGCAGAACCTATTCACAGGAACTACTAACGGATATGGTAAGTGCCCAATACCGATTGATAGAAGGTATTTTGAAAACGGTCAACATCGTTGCCCTGTTAACAATTTTTATTTCTTGTTTGGGTATGTTTGGCCTTATATCCTTTATGGCCAAAAGAAGAATAAAAGAAATAGGTATCCGTAAAGTTTTAGGAGCTGGGATCCTTAAGATCGTAGTGTTACTATCAAAAGATTTTATCGTACTTGTGGGCTTAGCAGCGATAATTGCTTTCCCTATAGCGTGGTATGTAATGAATGCATGGTTGAGCAGTTTTGCCTATAGTATTTCCCTTCAATGGTGGATGTTTGCGTTAAGTGGAGTAATAGCCTTTTTTATTACTGCTTTTACCTTGGGAATTCAAGCTATAAAATCGGCAATGGCCAACCCTGTAAAAAGCTTGCGATCGGAGTAAAATTCCCTCCTAACAAGGAAGGGTTAAGGGAGGTGTAATCCATTTAGCTTGTGCTTAACGAAGTTGAATTAAAGGAAGGACAAAGGAGCTTTAATTTCAGTTCACTCTTTTGTGGAGTTGATGGGTTGATAATGAGGAAATAAGGAATAAATTTATTCTTTAATACTTCCCTCCTAACAAGGAGGGATTAAGGGAGGTGTAAATAAAAACCCCTCCTCCTATACTGGGGTAAGTTGGAGTAAATCAGGGATCAAAGGCGGAGGAACCCCAACAACCAAAAGTCAGATCCCTAGCGGGAGAAAAAGATATCAAAATGAAAAAAAAAAACGTGTAACGCTCCTTTGGATGGGTTAGTAGAAAAAAACAAAATCATGCTTAGAAACTATCTAAAAATCGCTTGGCGAAATTTAAGAAGAAATAAAACCTTCACCTTTTTAAACGTGCTGGGACTTTCTGTTGCATTTGCCGTTTCCATTTTATTAGCAATGTCAAGTTTTTATGAACTTTCGTTCGAAAATTTTCATAAAAATAAAGACCGCATTTTTGGTGTCTATTCAGAACAACAAACTGCTCAGGGCCCAAAGGCGGGTACCACACAACCTACTCCCTTTGCTACAGCCTTACGTGATGAGGTGCCAGGGATAGCTCAAATTACTAGAGTTTTAGAAGGTGGGGCCTTGGTAATTCAAGGAAACAAAGAAATGACCTTAGACGTAATTTGGGTTGATCCTAATTATTTTTCAATGTTTACTTTTCCGCTTCTACAAGGAAAAAAAGGGGATGAGCTACAAAACTTAACGTCCGTGGTGTTAAGTGAAGATGCCGCTCTAAAGTTATTTGGTAGCATCAATGTGATAGGGGAAACTGTAAGTGTACTGATTAACGGTAAAGAAAAGCCTTTTTCAGTTGGAGCTATCACTAAAAAAAATCCGTCGAACACAAGCTTCGGTTTTGAAATGGCAATTCGGTTTGAAAACAATTCCGAATACAACCAAACCAAAGACTCGTGGAATGCCCAATACCATCAGGTGTATTTGCAATTGGAAGAAAACCTAAGCGCAGCAAGCTTTGAAACGAATACGCAAAATTTTGTTAGTTCCCATTACCAAGAAGCTATTGAAAATGCAAAACGCGATGGTGCAGTAGCCAATAAGCAGGGGTTATTTAGAATGCTAAAACTTTTGCCCTTAAAAGATCATAGGTTTACGAGCTATAAAAAAGGCCAGGCTGTTGCAAGCAGAAGCACACCATATTTAATTTTAGGGGTTGCCTTTCTTATTCTCTTTATTGCATGTGTAAATTTCATTAATATGAGAATTGCAATGAGTGCACAACGTCTTAAAGAAATAGGAATGCGTAAAACATTGGGAGCTCGAAAAAAACAATTGTTTGTTCAATTTTGGTCAGAAAGTCTACTAGTTTTTGTGATCTCTATTTGCTTCGGACTCCTTTTAAGTGTCTTACTAATAAACGATTTTAAAACAATTTTTAGAACGGAGGCCAGCCTTACATTATTAGCTACACCCATAATACTTGGTAGTTTTGTAGCCCTAGTTTTTGCAATAACTGTGCTTGTTGGTGGGTACCCTGCCCTGCTTATGAGTCGTATTGGAACGATTCAATCTTTAAAGGGGAAGGTACTTATGAAAGGTAAAAACCGCGTTCGCGACATCCTTATTGTAGTACAATTTGGTATTGCTATTTTACTAATTTCTGGCACCTTGGTACTTCGGGGTCAAATAGAATTTATGCGTAATATAAACTTAGGTTTTGATAAAGAACAGGTTATTTCTTTTCCGCTAAATGGAAAGAAGAACAGTTATACAGCCCTTAACTTACTCAAACATGAACTAAAAGGAAATCCGGACATATTAAGTGTTTCAGGTGCAGATAATAATTTAGGAATGGGGAAAGATGGCTCTTTGTCTTCAAGTGTTATTGGTTTTGAGTATAAGGGGAAGGTTACACACTCTAATTTCTTAGTAATAGATTATAACTATGTACCAACCCTTGGTTTAGAGCTAGTGAAGGGCAGAAATTTCACCAGTGCTGCGGATAGCCTTGGGGTTCTTATAAATGAGGCAATGGCCAAACAATTAGGCGAAAAAGATCCTTTAGCAATTACTTTAAATATAAATGGTGATACCCAGTCACCAGTATATGGAGTGTTGAAGGATTACCATTTTCAAGGGCTAGATAAGAGCATTGAACCCATTATGTTTTTTATGAGTAGAGATTTGGGGTTGTCCTATGCCTATGTAAAAGTTAGACCGGAGAATCTTGCAAAATCTTTTGATACCGTAGAAAGTACCTGGCAAAAAATTGAACCTAACGCCAGCTTTTTGGGCTCTTTCCTAAACGATAATATAGACAGAACCTTTCGAAGAGAAAAGTCTTTAGCAACGATGATTACTAGTGGCTCTATTATCGCTATCATTTTAAGTTGTATCGGTCTCTTTGCAATGTCAATGCTTATTGTGGCGCAACGCACCAAGGAAATTGGGATACGAAAAGTAATAGGGGCAAGCGTAGGATCTATTGCGTTTATGCTAACCAAAGACTTCTTAAAATTAGTGGCTATTGCATTTATTATCGCAACCCCTATTGCATGGTATTTTCTATATAATTGGCTCCAAAACTATGCTTTTCGCATCAATTTAAATTGGTGGCTTTTTGCAATTGCAGGGGTAATGGTACTTGGTATTGCCACGGTAACAATTGGCTTAAAAACAATTAAAGCGGCAAGGGCAAACCCCGTACAAAGCTTACGAACAGAATAATTCTTTAGAACTTCTCTGCTAAAAAGGAGAGACTAAAGGAGGTGTATTTAAAGTTTCTTCTAATTCCCAAAAAGGAGGATATATCTGATGAAAAGAAAAAGAAAATAAAATCCAATCTAGTTCAACTCCAAAGAAGGGGGTTAGTAGGAGAAAAAATGAAAGATCATGTTAAAACACCACATTAAAATAGCATTACGTTTTTTTGGAAGGAACAAGGTATTCACATTTATTAATATTTTGGGCTTGGCCGTTGGTATCACAGCCTTTATTATACTTACTCAATATCTAAGGTTCGAAAATAGCTATGATAAAGGACTCGATAATTTATATAGAGTCACTTTAGCTTCTAATCTAGGGGTGAATGATTTTGAAGTTTCGGCAACCAATCACCCAGCAGTTGGACCTGCAATGCAAGACGATTTTGCCGAGGTAGAAAAATCTGCGAGGGTCCTTGATGCTAAAGCCATTGGTGTTAAGGCAATAATGTCTTATAAAAATAACATTGGTGAAGTAATCCGATCAAGTACTGACGGATATAAAACATACTTTGTAGATGGAGAAGTATTAGATTTATTTCACATTCCACTTTTACAAGGAAATCCGGAATCGGCCTTAGAAGATCCTTTAACGTTATTGTTTTCAGAAACATTAGCGAGACGACTCTTTGGAAACGAGAATCCTGTGGGTAAGGAGGTAATCCTTAATAGTAGGTACAAGTTCAAGGTGAATGGAGTTTTTCAGGATCTTCCGGAAAACACACACCTTCAGATGGATATATTACTATCACTTGCCACCATTGGAGAACAAATTAACACGAGTTGGATTTGGCCAGCATTTTATAATTATATACAGCTAAAGCCTGGTACTGAAGCCAAAACAATAAATGACAAATTTCCCACATTTGTCCATAAATACCTGAGCGAGATTATGATTGAGCATGGTTATGAAGCTAAATTCGCTTTGCAACCCGTATCAGACATTCATTTAAAATCCAATTATGAAAAAGAAATGTCTGCGAACTCCAACGAAAGTACGTTGACTTTTTTAATTATTGTTGCCGTTTTTGTTATTGCCATTGCACTTATTAATTTTATAAATTTATCTACGGCAAAATCTATGGAACGGGCCAAAGAAGTAGGTTTAAAAAAAGTGGTAGGCGCGCAACGAGGGGTATTAATTTCCCAGTTTTTATGGGAATCTATGATCATCAATTTCATAGCAATTCTTATTGCGATTCTCTTTGTGAGTTTGCTTGTACAACCATTTAACACACTAGTAGGAGTAGATGTTCTTTCAATGGCAATGTGGACCAAAGCAAGTGTGTGGGGTATTGTCATAGGGGTATTATTAGTTGGTGGTATGTTAGCAGGACTCTACCCTGCGTTTGTACTTTCAAATTTTAGACCCATACAAGTACTCAATGGAAAATTTCATCAGTCTAGCAAAGGTACTTTTCTAAGAAAAGCCTTGGTGATAACACAATTTGCAGTATCTATTGCTTTAATCTCTGGAACCTTTATTGTCTACAATCAGTTTGCTTTTATGCAAAACCAAGAGTTGGGCTTTAGTGCGGATCAAAACCTTGTTTTAAATGCACCAATGGATATTGATTTTTCCAAGGCAAAACTAAAAATTAAGGTGTTCAAGGATGAAATAGAGCGTAGTCCTAACATAAATTCAGCGACTTTGAGTAACGAAGTTCCTGGAAAACCAATTATGGAAGTGAGTACAGTGCGTAAAAAAGGAGATGAAACTGTAGATGGGACTACCAGTAGTTTTATGGAAATTGACCATGACTTTCTAAAAACCTATGATATAGCTATTGTTGCTGGCCGTGATTTTGTAAAAGTAGATGCGGGGGATTATGAATTTGACGATAATAGCGGTGATCCAAAATTGTACCGCGTACTTATTAATAGGGCAACGGCAAAAGCTTTGGGCTTTGCAAGCCCAGAAGCTGCAATAAACCAAAAAATAATTTATAAATATGGTCCTATAGATAGAACGGCTGAAGTTATTGGTGTCGTCGAAAATTATCATCAGCGGTCATTAGAGAATGGGTATGACAAAATATTGTTTTTATATCCATCGTACTATTTTGGAGAGTATTTAACGGTAAATATTAGTGGTAAGGATGTAGCGTCAACAATAGCTTCTATTGCACAGAGTTATAGCAAAGTATTTCCTAGAAACCCCTTCAACCATTTTTTCTTGGATGAACATTTTAATAGGCAGTACCAAGCCGATCAAAAATTTGGCCTTATTTGCCTGCTATTTTCCATTTTAGCCATTTTTATAGCTGCATTAGGCCTCTTTGGGTTGGGTTCCCATATCGCCATGCAAAAGGTAAAAGAAATCAGTGTCCGGAAAGTTTTGGGGGCGACTACACTACAGGCCTTATTATTAATCCCAACCAAACTATTAGGTTTAATATTAGTTTCAGGAGCAATCGCGATTCCTGTCGTTTATGTTGTTATTAAAACTTGGTTAGAAAGCTATGCTTTTAAAATAGATATGACACTTTGGATGTTTTTATTACCAGTTGCCATGGTGTTACTAGTTGCTTTACTATCTATTCTTTCACAATCTTTAAAAACGGCATGGGTAAATCCAGCAGATTCATTACGAAACGATTAAAATAAAAAACATGCATAAATTATATTTAAAAATAGCGATCAGGTACTTGCTAAAAAACAAGCTGTATTCATTTATTAATATTGCTGGTTTGGCCATTGGTATAGCTTCTTTTGTATTGATTATGCGCTATATAAATTACGAGAATAGTTATGATACTTTTGAAGGTTCGGAAAATGTGCAACGGGTGTATATGGATGCTTTGGAAGGAGAATCTTTTGTGGCTAGTGATGCCCAAACAGCAAACCTAATTGGCCCAACATTAAAGCGAGAATTTCCGGAAGTGTTGGAGCAGGTTCGGTTGTATCGATTTGATAAAGTGACTTTTAAATTCAACGATAAAATTTTTGAAGAATCTCATGGATCGCTTGCAGATGCTACTTACTTTGATGTTTTTAAGTACCCATTGTTGAGTGGACACACAGAAACGGCACTTAAAGATCCGTATACAATTGTACTAACTGAGTCTTTTGCAAAGAAAATATTTGGTACTGAAAATCCAATCAAACAAACCATAACTGCTTTCTATGAAGGTGATAAGGCTTTGTTGACCGTAACAGGTATTCTTAAAGATATTCCATCTAACACCCATATGAAAACAAAGTTCTTGATTTCAATGGAAACGTATAATACCTGGTTTGCCAACAAAGAAGAAGCAGAACCAAACTGGGGACATTGTAATTTTTTTACCTACCTAAAGCTTGATAAAAATGTGAACAGTGCGTTGTTAAAAAGCAAGGTAATTGCCGCAGATTTTGAGGATGACCCAGATGAAAGATACAATATAGAACCATTAGAGGATATTCATTTATATTCTAACAAACCCTATGAAGCCGAAACCAATGGCAGTATTTCTAGAATTAAGTTTCTTACGGCGATTGCATTTATCATTTTAATCCTTTCTTGGCTAAACTATATTAATCTTTCCACGACAAAATCGTTGGAACGTGCCAAGGAAGTAGGTATTCGTAAAGTAGCAGGGGCACATAAAGCGCAATTGGTAGTACAATCGTTTATAGAATCAATTGTCATAAATACAATTGCCATTGCACTAGCAGTATTAATTATAACTGCGGTATTTTCTTTGTTTGAAAGCCTCACGGGAAATGAAATGGAACTGGACTATGCTTCCATTGCACAGTCTTTACCAAGCCTTGGATTTGTTATTTTAGGAATTATTGTGGTTGGTTTATATCCCGCTTTTTTGCTGAGTAGTTATTCCCCTGTAAAGGCTTTAAAAGGAAAAGTAAGGGCTTCGGCTAGCGGATTAAATATTAGAAAGGGATTCATCATTGCTCAGTTTTTAGGTACCATTGTTCTAATTATAGGTGCAATAGTTGTTTCCAAACAAATCAATTTTATCCAAAATCAGCCTATTGGCGTTAATTTAAATAGCACAGTAGCTTTTCAAAGTGAATTTTTAACTGAAATGCCCGATTCCCTTGTACGAAGTAAATACAAAATCTTGGAGGGTGAATTGGAAAATTTACCATTTGTAAAAAAGGTGTCTCGAGCCAAGACTTTTCCTGGGGATGGTTATGATAATCTGAATTCTTTTATTGGACTGCAATACCCAAACGGCACAGAAGACAATACCAAAGTATTCTATAGCTACAGTGTTCAACCCAATTATTTTGATGTGCTGGATATTAAATTTCTAGCTGGCGATACCTTTATTGAAAATGCAGAAGGTAGAAGCCGTACCATAATCATCAATGAAAAATGCATGCAGGAAATGGGTATTACAAGCCCTGAGGAGGCCATAAATAAAACGGTAAGATATTGGGGAATCGATTGGCTTATTGCTGGTGTAATTGAAAATTACCATCATTTTGGATTAAAGAAGGAAGTAATCCCCATACAAATACGACATGATAATAGTAGCAATAATGTATTGGTAAAGTTCGATGAAAGTATGATAGCTACTTCTGGTTATTCAGAGACGCTAATCCAAATTGAAAACAAGTGGAAACAGATTTTTCCAGCAGCAACTTTTAATTATGTCTTTTTAGATAAAAAGTTTGAAGCACAATATAATGACGATAAAACATTCGGTAAAGCATTCGGGATATTTACAATGATTGCAATTTTTATAGCCTGTTTGGGCTTGTTTGGACTCACTTCCTATAGTTGTGTACAGCGTAAAAAAGAAATAGGAATCCGTAAAGTAAACGGAGCGACCATTTCGCAAATACTATCGCTCTTAAACAAAGATTTTTTAGGGTGGGTTGCTATTGCCTTTGTATTGGCAATACCAGTCTCTTGGTACGCTATGAACAATTGGCTCTCTAATTTTGCCTATAAAACAACGCTAAGTTGGTGGATTTTTGTATTGGCAGGCTTATTTGTATTGGGTGTCGCCATTATAACGGTTAGTTGGCAAAGTTTTAGGGCAGCCACCAGTAACCCGGTTGAGGCGTTACGAGATGAGTAATCTATTTAATCTCCCTCCTCTTGTGCTGAGCGAAGTCGAAGCAAAGGAGGGATTAGGGGAGGTGTATTGATTTCGATTATGCTGAGCGAAGTCGAAGCAAAGGAAGGATTAGGGGAGATGTAATTCTTCCCTAAATGAAGAAGATGAAGAAGATGAAGAAATAAAAACGGAGTATACAACCAATGAATACCCATCCTGTAGACGGGTTGAAAATGAAAAAAACGAATACTTATGATCAAAAATTATTTTAAAATAGCATTTAGGAATGTGTGGAACAACAAACTCTTTTCTCTAATTAAGATTAGTAGTTTGGCTATTGGACTTAGTGTATCCTTTGTAATTGGGATAATGGTATATTATGATTTTACCTTTGATACATTTCATCCCCATAAGGATCGTATTTATAGGGTAACCTCAGAATTTGTAACCCCAGATGGTAGTTTTTATAACCCTGGAGTAGCTGTTCCCTTGGGTGTTGCCTTACAAGAAGGTTTGCCCGGAATAGAAGCTACAGCCCCTTTTTTAACGGCTTACCCACTTCATGTAACCGTTAGTGAGAGCGACAAAAAATTTAAGAATCCAGAATTTGTAATCTATGCTGATGCAGGATATTTTAAAGTATTTAATTATTCTTGGTTAGCCGGTTCTACAGCGAATATACTGGCAAACCCTAATGAGGTGGTACTCACTGAAGCACGAGCGAAAAAGTATTTTCCAAACAAGGAGTTACATGAAATTATTGGTGGCTCGTTGGTGTATAATGATACAATACCCGTAACGGTAACGGGGGTTATTGCTAATTTTACAGAACGCACAGATTTAGTTTTTGAAGAGTTTATTTCTTTAAAAACGGCAAATCAGTCGGATATGACCAGCGCTGTAACTAGTAGTGATTGGAACAATACCAATTCCGCTTCTCAATTATTTATTAAAAGAAAACAGAACACTACGGCCAAAGATGTTCAAATGGCTTTGAACGAATTGGCAATTGAACATCAAGACCCCGAGGAGACAACCTATGGTAATAAACGTAATTTTTACATGCAACCACTCACGGAAATGCATTTTGATGAAAATTATTATACATTCGATTTTGACAACGAATCTGCTAGTAAGGCTGTATTAATTAGCTTGGCCTTTATAGCAGTTTTTTTACTGCTTTTAGGGTGTATCAATTTTATAAATTTAAACACGGCCCAGGCTACACAAAGAGCTAAAGAAATTGGAATTCGGAAGACCTTGGGTAGTTCTAGAACACAGCTTATTTTTCAGTTTTTAGGGGAAACCTTTTTGTTAACGGTATGTGCGGCCATTCTTTCTGTAGTATTATCCTACTGGCTCTTGCAGTTATTTGCAGATTTTACGCCTAGAGGATTAGATTTTCAACTTTTTTACGAGCCTGTAGTTAGTAGTAGTATTGTTGTATTGCTTTTAATGGTTACCATTCTGTCTGGGTTTTACCCTGCCTTGGTCTTGTCTCATTTTAAACCCATATCAGTTTTAAAAAATCAGATTGTTCCAGGGAACGATAAAACCTCTTTGCGTAAATACCTCACGGTGTTTCAGTTTGTAATTGCACAGGTATTTATAATTGCAACCGTCTTAGTAGGTAAACAAATTAACTATTTAATGACCAAGGATATGGGTTTTAAAACGGAAGCTATTGCTTCTGTTAGAATTCCTTGGAGCAACCCGGCCATAGAAAAAAAACAACGCCTACTCGCATATATTAAGGCGATGCCAGAAATAGCTACTACTAGCCTAGGACAGGATCCCCCAGCCTCCTTTAGTACAAGTGCTACCAATGCCAGTTATTATGGAGAGGAAAAAGAAGTGCATACAGAACTACAGTTGTTATTTGGTGATCAAGAGTATTTGGACTTATACGGTATAGAATTACTAGCCGGGCGCAAACAGCACAATGATAGTATTAAGGAGTATGTTATTAATGAAACCTATCTGAAGGTTTTAGGTTTTTCTGAGCCCGAAGAGGCCTTGGGAAAAATGATTAAAACAGGTTCTAAACAAGACCCTATTGTTGGGGTTATGAAAGATTTTAACCAACGTTCCCTAAAAGCGGAGATTAACCCATTGGCATTTATGGGAACAGGTGGAACCGATAGAAACTTTGGAACAATTCATTTTGTAGTACATAAAATAAGTAAAGAAAATATTTCAGAAATCATTAAAAAAGTAGAAGCGTCTTGGGCGGTTATTTACCCTGAGGATGAAATGAACCTTAGCTTTATGGATGATACCATAGCGAAGTTTTATGCGCAAGAATGTAAAACTGCGACCTTACTAAATTGGGCAACAGGTCTTGCCATATTAATAAGTTGTTTGGGTCTTTTAGGTTTGGTGGTTTATACAACGGAAAGGCGCACAAAAGAAATTGGAATTCGTAAGGTATTAGGAGCCACAATGCTGGAGTTAAATATGTTGCTAAGTAAAGAGTTTTTACTGTTGGTAGGCATTGCATTTATAATTGCCGTACCCATTGCTTGGTTTGGTATCGACTATTGGCTAAAAGATTTTTCAAATAAAACAACCGTAAGTTGGTGGGTATTTGCAGGAAGTGGTTTGGCAATGGTGGCTATAGCCTTGCTTATTATGAGTGTAAAAACCCTTGCAGCAGCACAGACAAATCCTATAAAAAGCTTACGAACAGAGTAAATTTCCCTCCTCTTGTACTGTGAATAGTTAAAGAAAGCAGAAATTATGAATGGAGCTTCCCTCCTATTAAGATAGGATTAAGGGCGGTGTAGAAGCGAAGAGTAAAGAAAAGAGAATATACAAAGATATAGGATGTGTATTTTTTGATAAAAAAACGAACAATACGAAACAATTAAAACTATGCTATTACAATTAAACAACATTTTTAAGTGGGTACAATCTGGAGGGCAGCGTGTCTTCTTACTAAAAGACATTAACCTAAAGGTAGAAGAAGGGGAATTTATTTCCATTATGGGGCCATCGGGTTCTGGAAAGTCCACATTACTGAATGTAATGGGTATGCTAGATGGTTTTAATGAAGGCGAATATAATTTTTTAGAGGAATCTGTGCACAGCTTAAAAGAAAAGCAACGTGCCAATTTGTACAAACAATACATAGGATTTGTTTTCCAAGCCTATCATTTATTGGATGAACTAACAGTATATGAGAACCTAGAAATGCCTTTGTTGTATAAAAAAGTAGGTTCTTCTGAACGCAAGGCCTTGGTAGCAGATATGTTAGATAAGTTTAATATTGTGGGCAAACAAAAGTTGTTTCCCAGTCAATTAAGTGGTGGGCAGCAACAATTGGTAGGGATTGCTAGAGCATTAATTTCTAGCCCAAAACTTATTTTAGCCGATGAACCAACAGGCAACCTTAACTCCAAGCAGGGAGAAGAAATTATGGAGATTTTTAAAGAACTTAACAATGAGGGTGTAACCATTATACAGGTAACCCATTCTGAAAAAAATGCGGAATACGGTTCTAGAATTATTAATTTATTGGACGGAAGAAAAGTCTAACTTTTGTTTAAGTTAAGTTCCTAAGTTTTACCTACTCGTATCTCCATAGGGCTACTGAGTCAACGGAATTTCTACTTTCTTACATTTGTCAAAGTATTCGTAGAACAAATTGATGAAACACAACCTTTCCAAGGCAGAGAGGTCTTTTGTGGCTTCACTTAAATAAAAAGATACCTCAGTTTTAATGCATGCAGGGTATAAAATAAAGAGCACAACAGCCCCCACTGTTGTGCTCAATCTAAACCTAAATGCAAAGTTTAGACATAAAAAGTTAGTCTTGGGTAAAACACATTTACTCCAAGTATTAGATGCGTATTGTAATTAGTTTGCTTTTAATAAAATCATAGACAGGGTTTTGGTTTTTACTGCCCTATATTTTTTTATATAATCAAGATAAGCCGTACGTAAAGCTTCATGATTGTCAATAAAAAAGGCATCGCACTCCATAGTATCACATTCTGTAGTCTTAGGAGTTACATTTTTATACCGATACAGCTGATCTAGCTTTGCTTTGTTTTCTTTCTTTAAGTCCGTTAACACTTCATAGGTGTTGTTGCTGAGTACCACCTTATCTTCAATCTCTAAAAGCAACTCTAGTTCTTCGTTAATAAATTCTAAATTATCTATCCAATTACTAAGTTCTATTTTGTCCTTCTTTTGCATGATATTGCTATCTTCCTCGTGGGTATAAAACAGATTAGAACTCATAACACCGTATTTACATCTACATAATCATTTTGTTGCTCCACATTAGAAACTGTAAGGGATTGTTCTCCAGATGGAAATTCCCATTGAAAAACATCATCTTTGGCATAGCCAATTACTGCGGTCCCCATAGGAGTTAGGATAGAAAGTTTGTTATTTTTAAGATCACTATCTGAAGGCTTAACCAATTGAAAGTTCTTTTGCCAGCCACTTTCTGAAGTAATGGTAACAATTGAATTAAACCGCACAACATCTGTAGGCATATCCTTCTCGTCCTTTACCGTAGCCGTTTTTAATTCATTATTTAACTTCATAATAGATTTTTTATAGGTAACGTCTTTGTGATACCCAGACAGGTTCATCAATTTTTTTAACATTACATATTCTTTTTTTTCAATAATTAAACCTCCGTATTTCATGTTCTATTTCTTTATTATTATGGGAAAATTCCTCTTTGAATGTATGCTTGCTCTAGTCTTTCTATCGCAATTGTAAATGCAGCAGTACGCATATCTAATTCTCTCTCTGTAGCCGTCTTCATTACTTTGTTAAAAGACTCTTTTAGTTTTTTATGCATTTTTTCCATGACTTCGTCCAACTGCCAAATTTCTCCGTTTCGGTTTTGTAGCCATTCAAAATAGCTACCAATAACGCCCCCTGAATTGCACAAAATGTCCGGAATAATTTCTATACCTTTTTCTAACAGTATTTTTTCTGCTTCTACGTCTGTTGGGCCGTTGGCTCCTTCTGCAATTAAAAATGCTTTAATATCATTGGCGTTATCAGCTGTAATTTGATTCCCTAAGGCAGCCGGCACACAAATATCACAGTCTAAGCCAAAGAAAGTTGATTGTGCTATGGGGGTAGCTCCCGAAAATCCAGCAATAGCACCCTTGTGTTCCATAGTGTGTTTAAATAAATCTTCTACACACATCCCTTTTGTATTCGCAATACTGCCAGATGCATCTTGAACACCAACTAAAATTGCACCTTCTTGGTCTAGAAAATGTGAGGTCCAATAACCTACATTGCCAAATCCTTGTACAATATATCTCTTATCCTTTAGGTCTATCTTTTTGTTTTCTGCCCAAAATTTTATATTTAAAAATACACCATAGCCCGTTGCTCTATCCCTGCCTTCAGAACCACCTGCACCTACAGGTTTTCCGGTAACCACATGCATATTTTTAGAACGTTCTGAGGGTGATTTTGTAGACATATAAGTGTCTAAAATCCAAGCCATTGTTTGTGGATTAGTATTTACATCAGGAGCAGGTATGTCTAATTCTGGCCCAATATTGTCTCCCAACGCATAGGTGAATCTTCGTGTAATTCGCTCTAATTCTGCTTGAGAGTATTTAGACGGGTCTAATTGTATGCCTCCTTTAGCACCTCCAAAGGGTAAGCCAGCCAAAGATGTTTTCCAAGTCATCCACATAGCCAAGGCCTTAGCGGCATCAATATCTACGGTAGGGTGATAGCGTAGCCCGCCTTTGTATGGACCAAGGGAGTTATTGTGCTGCACTCTATACCCTGTAAATACCTCAACATCTCCATTGTCCATTTTTACAGGAAAATGGACAACCAGTTCGTTGTTGGTGATACTCAGTATTTTTCTAATATTTGGATTGAGATTAATGAGATCTGCACTGTAATTAAATTGGCGCATAACATTATCTAGCATTCCTTGTTTTAACTTCTTCTGTTGTTTTATAACCATTTATTTTATTTTAGTACCAGAGGGTTCTGTTCGTAATTTTCTGTTTGTATTTTACGATCCATTGCCGTACTTAATACATGATAATATTCGCTACATGAGTGTATAAAACTCTTATTCGTTGTTAATACACAAAAAGAAATATTTATACAGGTAGAGCATAAACTTTTAGCATAGTGTTCCATCCTTGTTTTTTTTATAATTCTTGATGTCAGAAAAAAAATCTACTCGACTTTTAAAAATCTGGTAGTCAACCAATAGTAAAGCCAAGTAGACAAATCAACCAACAATATGAGTCAACATTTTATTATCTTTTCTAAATATTTTAATTTATGTTTTGTTTGTATTTGTTCATTTCATCTTCTTGTTTTACAAATACATTGCTTACACTTAGTACCAGTGCATTCATTTTAAATGTTATAATTCAAGAATGAAAGGCAAGTAGTGTGCCTAATTTGAGTTATTTTCACAAAAACGATAGAATACATTAAAAATCAATAGGTTATGATTAAATGTAGACTAGAAAGAATTAATTAAATAGGGTAAAAATTACCCAATAGAGTAAAAATTACCCGCTTTTTATTTTAGTTTTTGCCGAAGTGTTTTACGGTCTATTTGAAGAATTTCCGCTGCTTTGGTTTTATTATCACCTGAGGCAGCAAGTACTTTTATTATATACTCTTTTTCCATTTCCTGTAAAGTCAAGAAAGAGCGTTCAGGAAAATCTATTTTGTATTTTAGGTAGTCTGGAAAACTTTGGATGTCAATTTTTCCATCACTCATAATCACGGCACTTTGAATCACATTTTCTAACTCTCTTATGTTGCCTGGCCAATTATGCCTTTGTAACATTTGTACAGCATCATCAGTGATTTGCAATAGCCTTTCTTTGTATTCTACCCCATATTTTCTGATGAAACGTGCTACCAGTAAAGGAATGTCAGATTTCCGATCTCTAAGCGGAGGCACATGAATTTGCACCACGGTTAAACGATAGTATAAATCTTCTCGAAAACTTTTGTCGGCAACACTTTCAATGAGGTTGCTATTGGTTGCAGCTATTATGCGTACATCAATTTTTTCTACTTTTTGAGAACCTATTTTGGTTATCTGTTTTTCTTGAAGAGCTCTTAAAAGTTTTGTTTGTACAGCTATTGATGCGTTTCCTATTTCATCTAAAAATAAGGTGCCATTATTTGCCGCTTGAAAAAAACCATTTCTATTTTCATTGGCTCCCGTAAAAGCACCCTTGGAATACCCAAATAATTCAGCCTCTAATAAGTTTTCTGGTATTGCAGCACAGTTTACAGCAATAAATGGTCCGCGAGCAAATTTTCCAGAATAATGTATCGCCCTAGCAACTAATTCCTTTCCGGTACCGCTCTCACCCTCTATAAGAATGGTTGCCTTATTATCCTTTACCCGTTCTATAATATCAGTAATTTTTTGAAAAGCTTCCGAGGCACCAATCATGTCCTCATAACGGTTTCTTTTCGTTGCGGGAAGTTGAATTGCTTTTTTGCGTTTGGTAGTACTCGCTATAGATTTGGTGACCGCTTGCTTTAATTCTTCTTTGGTAAAAGGTTTTGTTAAATAATCTGTTGCGCCAGATTTTATAACGCTCATGGCATTATCAACCGAGGGGTATCCTGTAATTACTAATTTGGGAATGTTTGGGTAATGTTCTGCTGTATATTTTAAGAGCTGTAAACCATCTATTTCTGGCATTTGAATGTCAGAAATTAAAAGATCTATAGTAGAGTCTTTTAAAACGTATAAAGCCTGCTTTACAGAAACTGCCTTGTATATATGGTAGTTTAATGATTGCAAATGGCGTTGCAGCAATTCTAGAATATGAATGTCATCATCAACTATTAATATATTTTCTTTTTGTAAGCCCATCAATTTATAATTTAGAAAAGGTAACTGTAAAAATAGTACCTTTAGGAGTATTGCAACTATGTGTAATAGTGCCTTTGTGACTTTTAACTATTCCATGTACCACACTAAGGCCAAGACCTGAGCCATCACCAATAGGTTTTGTGGTAAAAAAGGGTTCAAAAATTTTATCTCCAATTTTATCCTTTATCCCAGGACCTTCATCTGAGATGCTAATTTCCACTTCCTGTTGTCTATCCGCTACTTCTAAAACTATTGTACCTCCTTCAGGGGAAAAATAAACGGCATTCATCACTAAATTAAACAATACTTGAGTGAGTTGTATTCCATCAATTTTTAAGGCTATATCTTCATTAGTGGTCGCAAATTTATAGGTTATATTTTTAGTTTTTAGGATGGGATTTAACAATTCAATCGCTTCTTTAATCGTCGGAATTATTTTTACAACTTTTTTTTGTTGGGGCATTTCACAGGCAAAAAACATTAATTTTTTTACAACTTCTCTAGAATAAATAGCACTGTTTATAATTTTGTCTACATCTTTCGCTGCTTGTTTGTCATGTTTGTTTCGGTCCTTTAAAAGCTCAGCAAAGCCTAAAATATTAGCCAAAGGAGTGTTTAATTCGTGGGCAATACCCGCAGTAATTTCGCCCAGAATTCGGAGTCTATCAGCCTGTTCTACCTGTCTTTTAATAAGAATTTCATTTTCTTTAATTTCTTTTCGTTCTAATAAATTACCAACCTCTAAAGCTACATTGTCTAGCAACTGCTTTTCTTCTTCTAAAAAGTCTCCTAGCATGTATTTACTTGCCGGATAACCCACTTTTAGTTCGCCCTTATTTTTATTGAAAACAGTAATGGTAGAGGTTATAAAAATATAGTCTTTATGTTCTTTTTTTGTTTCAATATAATAAGATTCTGTTGCTAATACTGCCTGAGTGTCGTTGCCGTATTGCCATGCTTTCTTTAGACAAGAAACAATGGCTTGTAAACCTACTTCTATTTCATTGTAATCGCAGTTTACAATGATAGAGGTAACCTCATACAAACAAGTAAGTTCTTTTATTCGTTCTTTTAGTTTATCCTCTACACTAGCCATATTTTCTAAAAAAGAGATTTGTTTCAATGAAAAGTAAAGTTCTTAATTTTTATGAGAATCTAAAGACAAATGTGATAAGTTTTATCGCTATTTAATCATCTAAAAGACAAAATAGCAATAGTTTATGTATAAAACCTTGTAGTTGGTATTTATTGAATTGTGTAATTTTATAATATAGTAATTGAAGTTTATATTCACTATGTATACAAGGCAGAGGATCCTCTTAGTATTTGTTTTAGTTCTTTCAATGGTCCTCATTTGGGGCCTAAGTAAGGGGGTGTTTGCTTCAACTACTGAAAATTATGCAGATGTAAAGCTTCCAGATATAGTTAGTTATAATTTTGATATTAAGCCCATCTTATCCGATAAGTGTTATACCTGCCATGGCCCGGACGTAAATGAACGCAAAGCAGGGTTGCGATTAGACCAAGAAGAAGATGCCTTTAAGGAGCTTTCCGTGACTGCAGGAAAGTATGCCTTCGTTAAAGGAAATCCTTTAAAGAGTGAAGCATACCTCAGGATGGTAACCGATAATAATGATGACCTTATGCCGCCATCAGAATCCCAATTACATCTAACTACACACGAAAAGGAATTAATAAAAAAATGGATTGTACAAGGGGCTACTTATGAAAAACATTGGGCATTTATTCCTCCTAAAAAAATACAACTCACAGCTAAAACTGCAAAAGAATGGGAGCAAAATGAGATTGATGGTTTTGTATTGCAAAAAATAATAGATAACAATCTTAAGCCATCACCAAAAGCTTCCAAAGAGACCTTGGTAAGAAGAATTAGCCTAGACCTTACGGGCTTACCTCCAAAATCGGAAATGGTCAAAGATTTTTTAGCAGATACTTCTAATGAGGCCATAGAAACCCTAGTAGACAAACTTATGGCACTGCCCAGTTATGGTGAAAAAATGGCGCAAGCATGGTTAGACGTGGCGCGCTATGCAGATTCACATGGGTATCAAGATGATAATTATAGGAGCATGTGGCCTTGGAGAGATTGGGCCATACATGCTTTTAATAAAAACATGCCCTATGATGAATTTTTAATAAAACAATTGGCAGGAGACCTATTGCCCAATGCAAGTAAGGAAGACGTATTGGCAACAGGCTTTAATAGAAATCACCCCATTACGCAAGAAGGTGGTGTAATACTAGAAGAATACAGATCTTACTATGTGTCAGATAGGGCAAATACGCTCGGGAAAGGTGTTTTGGGAATGACCCTTGAATGTGCAAAATGTCATGACCATAAATACGACCAGTTATCGCATAAAAATTATTTTGAAATGTATGCTTTTTTTAATAATGTAAAAGAAGTTGGCTTTGAAATGGGTGTCGGGAGGGCTACAAGATTAAAACACTATGCCGATAATCCTTACATCACTATTTCCGATGAGGATGCAGAAGGGGTGTTGTCATTTATCAATAGAAAAGAAGGTACAAGTGTAAATGTAATGGTGATGAACGATTCTTTGCCAAGAGATGCCTTTATCTTTAATAGAGGTGAATACGATGATCATGGGGAACAGGTTTACCCCAATACACCAGAGGCTATCCTTCCTTTTTCAGATGCCTTGCCAAAAAATAGATTGGGGCTAGCACAATGGGTAATAGACCCTAATAACCCACTTACTTCCAGAGTTTTTGTAAACAGAATTTGGGCCAGCATTTTTGGTAGAGGCCTTGTAGAAACCTTGGGCGATTTTGGGGTGCAAGGAAGTTTGCCAACACATCCAGCATTATTAGATTGGTTGGCTAAAGATTTTATGGAAAATGAATGGGATATACAAAACCTTCTAAAAAAAATATTGCTGTCTGCTACCTATCAACAAAGCTCCGTTGCAACCGAAGAACGAAAAGCAACTGACCCTGAAAATTTACTTTTGGCAAGAGCGGGTAGGTTTAGAATGAGTGGGGAAATGATTCGAGACTATATATTAACCACCAGTGGATTACTACATACAGAAATTGGTGGTCCCAGTGTGCGGCCGTATCAACCTGATGGCTTGTGGAAAGAAACAACTTCAGGAAGTGGAATCTTAGCCAAATATGTAGCAGATAAAGGTGATAAACTATATAGGAGATCTTTGTATACGTTTTGGAAAAGAACCTCCCCGCCGCCCGGAATGACTATTTTTGATGCACCAACTAGAGATTATTGTGAGGTGAATCGTCAAAAAACAAATACACCTCTACAAGCACTGGCCTTGCAAAATGATGTTCAAATGCTGGAGGCAGCTAGGGTATTGGCACAAAATACATTAGCCAACTCAGCCCATGATGACCAGCTTGTACAAACTATTTTTAAGGCTATTTTAATTAGAACTCCTAAAATAGAAGAGCTAAAAGTATTGGAAAATTACTACCTTGATGCAAAAATTAAGTTTGGTAAGGAGAAAGAGAATGCTGAGAAACTAGTAAGCATTGGAAGCTTTAAAAAACCTGAAACAGATCCTGTTAAAACCGCAGCTTTAATGTTAACTGCACAGGTAATTTATAACCTAGACGAAACAATCACAAAAGAATAGTAGCATTGTATATATATCAAGAGATGAAACAAAAAATTATTTTAGGCGGAATTTTGGTGCTATTAACCGCATTGCTTTGGACAATTAACAAAGGCGTGTTTGCTAATTCAAACGAAACCTATGTTCAGGTTAAAATACCAGCTGTAATTGATTATAATTTTGACATTAAACCCATTTTATCAGATAAGTGTTATGCCTGTCATGGTCCCGACGCCAATGAGCGCAAAGCCGGTTTGCGATTAGATTTGGAAGACAAGGCTTTCCTAGAATTACCAGAAAATCCTGGGAAATATGCCTTGGTAAAGGGAAATTCATCTAAAAGTGAGCTGTACCAACGAATCATTACGGACAATACTGATGCTGTAATGCCTCCTGCAGATTCGCAATTGCATTTAACGACACACGAAAAAAAATTGATTAAAAAATGGATAGAACAGGGCGCCAAGTATGAAAAGCATTGGGCGTTTCTATCACCAGTAAAGTCACAGCTTCCCAAAGTAAAGCAAGAAGTTTGGATACAAAACGAGATTGATGCTTTTATACTGGAAAAAATAGAGGATAAAGAATTACGGCCCTCGCAAAAGGCAAGCAAAGAAACATTGGCACGAAGAATTAGTTTGGATCTAACAGGTTTGCCACCAAACACAGCAATAGTAGAAGGGTTTTTGAACGACAATTCTAATACGGCAATAGCCAATCTTATCGATCAACTAATGGCTTTACCAACCTATGGTGAAAGAATGGCGCAAGAGTGGTTAGATGTGTCGCGCTATGCAGATTCTCATGGGTACCAAGACGATAGTTATAGGAGTATGTGGCCATGGAGAGATTGGGTTATTCACGCCTTTAACACCAATCTGCCATATGATGAATTTTTAACAAAGCAATTGGCCGGGGATTTACTTCCCAATGCCAACAAGGAAGATGTTTTGGCAACAGGTTTTAATAGGAACCACCCTATCACACAAGAAGGAGGTGTTATTCAAGAAGAATATAGATCCTATTATGTGGTTGATCGTACCAATACCTTGGGAAAGGGTATTTTAGGATTAACCTTGGAATGTGCTAAATGTCACGATCATAAATACGATCAATTGTCTCAAAAAGAGTATTTTGAAATGTATGCTTTTTTTAACAATGTTAAGGAGCAAGGTCTTCGAATGGATGCAGTACAAGCTGCAAATCAGAAATATTTTGCAGATGCTCCTTTTATGACCATTTCTGATGTGGATACTACGGGAGTACTGTCGTTTATAAATAAAAAGGGAGTGGAAGCTGTAAATGTAATGGTTATGAACGATTCGGTTCCTCGAGAGGCTTTTATTTTTAACAGAGGAGAATATGATGATCATGGCGAACAGGTGTATCCAAACACACCCAAAACAATTCTTCCATTTGCAGATGACTTACCAAGAAATAGATTGGGACTGGCCCAATGGGTCACTTCAGAAAAAAACCCATTAACGGCGCGCGTTTTTGTAAACCGAGTTTGGGGGATGTTGTTTGGCAACGGGCTTGTAGTCACTGCTGAAGATTTTGGGGTGCAAGGTAGTTTGCCCACACACCCAGAATTGCTAGATTGGTTATCGAAAGACTTTATGGAGCACAATTGGGATATAAAGTATCTTATAAAGAAGATTGTACTTTCTGCAACCTATCAACAAAGTTCAGTTGCAACCACAGAATTAAAGGCCGCAGATCCGGAAAATATACTTTTGGCAAGAGCACCTAGGTTTCGAATGAGTGGAGAAATGATTCGGGATTATGTGCTAGCCACTAGTAATTTATTGAATAGAGAAATTGGAGGACCAAGTGTACGCCCCTACCAGCCAAAAGGACTGTGGGAAGAAACAAACGCTGGAGGTAATAGAGGGGTCTTAACAAAATATGTAGAAGACAGTGGCGATAGTCTATACCGAAGGTCTATTTATACGATATGGAAACGAACCTTACCACCACCAGGGATGACTATTTTTGATGCCCCAAACAGGGATTATTGTGAAGTAAGGCGACAGAAAACAAATACACCCTTACAAGCGCTAGCGCTTCAAAATGATGTGCAAATGTTGGAAGCAGCTCGAGTTTTAGCACAAAATACCCTGGTAGACGCTAAAAATGATGTTGAGGTTGTCAATGCTGTTTTTAAAAATATTTTAATTCGATCCCCTAAAGAAGATGAATTAAAAGTCTTGGAAGATTATTATAACAACGCCAAGACAAGACTTGCTTCCGAAGAAGAAAATGCAGAAAAATTAGTGGCTATAGGCCATTTTAATAGGCTCAAAACAGACCCTGTGAAAACAGCAGCTTTAATGTTAACCGCCCAGGTGATCTACAACCTTGACGAAACCATAACTAAAGAATAATAGCATGGAAAAAGAAAAAAAATCTGAGGAAACAGGAAAACCATCGGATTCTGAAAATCCATTAAAAGTAAATAGAAGACACTTTTTTTCTCAATTAAGTGTCGGGATTGGGTCATTGGCTCTGGGGTCATTATTGATTCCTGATTTACTCAAAGGAAAGGGAGATGAGCTGTTAGGACAAGAACTAGGCATTCCAAATTTTGCTCCAAAAGCAAAACGGATTATCTATTTGTTTCAGTCAGGCGCTCCTTCACAATTAGAGTCTTTTGATTATAAGCCAACCTTAGATAAACGGCAGGGGGAAGACTTGCCAGAATCTATTCGCAACGGTCAGCGCTTAACGGGAATGACCTCGGGTCAAAGCAAATTTCCGCTCATGCCTTCTGCAGTTAAATTTAACCAATATGGTGAAAGCGGGGCTTGGGTAAGTGATTTTTTCCCACATATAGCTAAGGTGGCCGATGAACTCTGTTTTGTAAAAAGCATGCATACCGAAGCAATTAACCACGATCCTGCTATTACTTTTTTTCAAACTGGGAGTCAACAATCAGGAAGGCCTAGTATGGGATCTTGGATGAGCTATGGTTTGGGAAGTGAAAATAAAAATTTGCCCTCTTTTGTAGTGTTAACATCAAGGGGGAAAGGAAATAGTCAAGGGTTGTACTCGAAATTATGGTCTAGTGGATTTTTAGATTCCAAACACCAAGGGGTATTATTGCGATCAGGGAAAGACCCCGTTTTATATTTAAATGATCCAGACGGATTATCGCGTTCAGATAAAAGGCATTTATTAGATAAAGTGTCTTCCTTGAATAAAATACATCATGTAGAAACTGGGGATGATGAAATAGAATCCAGAATTGCACAATATGAAATGGCATATCGTATGCAAATGTCCGTTCCTGATGTGATGGATATAAAAAAAGAACCTGAATCCATAATTAAATTATATGGCGAAGATTGTCAAGTTCCAGGTACTTATGCTGCTAATGCATTGCAAGCGAGAAGATTGGCAGAGAGTGGTGTGCGTTTTATTCAATTGTATCACCAAGGGTGGGATCAACATGGCGGTTTACCTCACGAAATGGCGGGACAAGCAAAAGATGTAGATCAGGCATCGGCAGCATTAATATTAGACCTAAAACAACGAGGTATGCTCGAGGATACTTTAGTGGTATGGGGTGGGGAGTTTGGAAGAACCAATTATTGCCAAGGTAAATTTGACCTTAAAAATTATGGTAGAGACCACCACCCAAGAGCATTTAGTATTTGGATGGCTGGTGGCGGTATAAAACCGGGTATCACCTATGGTAAAACAGATGAATTTGGATATAATGTTGTGGAAAACCCTGTGCATGTAAATGATTTTCATGCTACCCTAATGCATGCCATGGGAATAAACCATGAGGAACTTACCTATAAATATCAAGGGCGAAGGTTTAGGTTAACTGATGTTGCAGGCAACGTTGTAAAAGATATATTGACATAATGAAGTATAATACCAATATAAAACCATGGGTTGGCTACCTTATTCTTGGACTTACCGTATTTCTAATTTTTTGTTTAATTTTTGAATCCAGCATTCAGCTGCCCAACTTAATTGCTTGGTTAGGCCGTTGGCATCCTTTGGTGCTTCATTTCCCTATTGTATTGCTGCTAGTAGCCATTTTTTTGGGATTAACGAATAACAAAATTCCCAAATTATTGTTGGTTGTAGCTACATTATCGGCCTTAGTAACCGCAATAAGTGGTTTTATGTTGGCTGTAGATGCCACCGAAAAGGGAGAATTATTAATCTTGCACCAACGTTTGGGATCAGCAGTTGCATTTTTAGCCGTTCTGTGGTATTTGTTGGTTACTTTAAATCTAGCAAGAACAATCTTAATTAAAGTGTTGCAGCTTGTATTAGGTATTGTTATCTTTTTTGCAGGCCATTATGGGGGCATGGTTACCCATGGAGAAGATTTTTTAGCCCTTCCAACAATAGGAAAAAAATCGCTTATAATTCCTGAAAACCCTTTAATTTATGCACATATAGTTCAGCCTATATTAGATGATAAATGTATCTCATGCCATAATGGAAATAAGAAAAAAGGAGAGTTGTTGCTAACCAATTTTAAGGAAATTAAAAAAGGAGGAGAGAATGGGGAAATTATTGACGAAACGAATTACAAGAATAGCACGATACTTAAATTAGTACACCTTCCCTTAGACGATGAAAACCATATGCCGCCCGAAGGGAAACCACAATTAAGTACAAGTGAAATACAAATTTTAGAACGATGGATTGCACTTGGTGCTAATGATACGCTACAGTTAAGTCATTTAAACAGTGATGAAACACTGGTTGGCCTTGTGCGTAAACTTCAGCAACCAACAATTCAAAAAGATTGGTCTAATTTACCAGAGGTTGATGATGAGGTGGTGAATAAATCAAATTCAAATTATGTCAACATTGCTAGATTTGCAAACCAATCTAAGGCTTTAAATGTCATTGTATTTAAATCTCCCACCTATAGCGACTCTATTTTTATGGATTTAGAACCTATCGCCAAAAATATTGTGCAGCTAGACCTTAGTGCACTTCCATTAGGAGAACAGGCTGTAAGTTTTATCGCTAAATGTGTTAATTTAGAATGGTTAGAAGTAGATAAAACTCCATTTACAGACGAGCATTTAGAAAGTTTAAAAGGCCTTAAAAAGCTAGAAATAATTAAAGCTTATGATACAGAAATCACCGATAAGAGTTTAGTAGTTTTTAAAAATTTTAAAAATTTAAAAAAAATGTATGTTGCACAAACGAGCATAACAGCGACAGCCTTGGATGCGTTTAAAAAGGAGCATCAAAATATTGGGGTAGATGCGGGTATAAATCCAAGTTTAGAAACCTTTTTTGTAGTAAAGGAAAAGGATACAGTTGTAGTTAAAGATGAAAAATAGGTATAGCAGCTTTTTTCCTTGGGTGTAACCGCAAACCTGTTTATTTTCAAAATTAACGTTTAAAGGTTCTCATTAATCGTTGTGTTTATGGGAGTTTTTGTAGTGTTCTTGTATTAAATCTCGGCCAAAATCACCGTTAAAATCCCTCCAAACGGTGTGTATATGATTGGCATTGTTTTGGGTGTTATCAAATTCAATCAGAAACGCTTTTCCTTGAACCCTGTAATAATGTGGCTTGTTTAAAGTTGTAGAACCAGCCCATCCAAATTTAACTTCGTCATAGTTTTCTTTTTTTATCTTGTCCCTTCTTTCCTTTGCTAAGTGCACAGGCATACTGGATAGATATTCATCAATTAAGGCTTGTAAAAGACGCTTTTGTGCGGTATTTAATTCGCTTATAGCAATTCCAACCTCTTGTAATGGTTTAACAACAGAGGCGTTTGAAGTTACAATTTCTGGGAAGGCCTTTTCTTGAAATATGGCTTTTGTTTTTTGGGTGTCAGTAAAAGATTGGATTAATTCCAAGGCAATATCTTCTTCTTCTTTTAAAACGCGTTCCCCTTTGTGCTTCCCTATTTCAACAGTGCCAGGATTGGCGCCCATAAACCTAGGGGCAATGGATATTTTATTGGCAACATTTGAGAAATTTAAAGACAGATGATGGCCTTCAAAAGACCATGCCCATACACTATCTTTTTCAGGGTCTCCATAAAATGCAATAAAGTATATTTCGGGATTGCGGTATGTAGGGTCGCCTCCCATTTCTACAAGTACATTTTCTAATGCAATAATGCGTATGGCTTTATCATATCCCGTTGCGCTAAGATTGTCTTTGAGTAATATTGAAAATAATTCTTTCTGTTTGGTATTTAAATCACTGAGTTTTAAACCTGCCCTTGGGAAGCTTGCTCCCGGAATAAAATGCCAGGTATTTTTTGTGGTATCCGCGATAGAAAACAAGGCCTGTGCTCTTTGTTCCTTGTCTAAGGAATTTATAAATTGAATGGCCTTATCATTCTCTGCCGGTAGAAAAGCATATAAAAAGCCCAAAATTATAAGTGTGATAAATAGTACTATTTTTTTCATCAAGTTTTAATTAAGTGTAGCGCTAGGCTAAAGTGAATTTATAAATTCTTGGTGGTGGCCACTTGGGATTGTTTTAGATGCACTTTTTTTCCTACTCTTACTACAATTTCAACAATTTCCATAATGTCCTTTTTAGAGGTTCTAAAATTCACAACACAAGCCCTTAAACAATAGCGTTCATTTACGATGGCGTTAGATAAAAAGACTTCACCCCCAGTTTGTAAGGTGTTCAATAGTTCTTCATTTAATGCATTGAGATAGGTGTTATTTTTAGTATGTGTTATTGGCACATACCTAAAAGTGGTAATGCTTAAATTTTGTGTTACTGCTTCTAATTCTGGGTGTTTGTCAGCTATCTCAAACAATATTTCAGAGAGTTCAATATCTTCTCCAATTAATTTTTCATATCCACTTCTACCCAGCTGTTGTAGGCCTAACCATACTTTTAATGCTCTAAAACCACGAGAATTTTGAAATCCATACTCGTAAAAGTTTTGTGCAATATCGCCTTCATTGGTGCTAAAGTTATAATATTCTGGATGTGAACTATAGGTGTCTATTAAATACTGGGGATTTTTTACCAAGGTACATCCTGCTTCTAACGGACTATACAACCATTTGTGAGGATCTAGGGCAATGGAATCTGCTTCGTGAAGGCCGTCAAACATATGTTTTAATTTTGGAATTATCGCGGCAGGTGCCCCATAAGCGCCATCGATATGGAACCATAAATTATAGGTTTTGCAAATACTAGATATCGCTTTTAAATTGTCTACAACCCCAGTACTTACGTCGCCAGCAGTACCTACTACCATAAGCGGGATGCATGCGTTTTCTATATCCTTCTTTACGGTAGCTTCTAAAACTGTGATATCCATTTTATTGGATGCATCCGTTGGTATCCAACGAATAGAATTGGTACCTAGCCCAAATAATACTGTAGCTTTTTCTATCCAGGTATGAGTAGATTTAGAACAGTAAACAGTAAGTTTTTGGGTTGAATTTTGAATGCCATCTTCCTTAATGCTCTTGGGTGCTTTGGCTGTTCTTGCGGCTAAGAAAGCTGTAAAATTCGCCATATTACCGCCACTTACTAGGATACCGCCATAGTCTGGGGTGAGGCCAATAAATTCGGATAACCAGCGTACAGTTTGTTTTTCTATTTCAGTAGCAATAGGACTTAAAATGTGTGCGCCTACATTTGGGTTCACAGAAGCCGCTAGTAAATCGGCTAATCCTCCAATTGGAGCGGCCGACGATGTTATATAACCTAAAAATTTAGGATGCCCGTTAAGCAAGGAATGATTGAATAATAAATTGGTTGTTTTCGAAAGTAGGTCGCTAGCAGATTTGCCATTTTCTGGGAAGGAATGGTCGCCCAATAGGTGTTGCAAATCCTTTGGACTGTCATTAGGGGTAACAGCTCTTTGGGCTATGGTACCCATAAAATTAGAAATTTCATCAATTAATTGGTAGCCAATTTTTCGAAACTCCTCTTGATGCATTGCTATTGGTGATTTCCTCATATTAGACATACCCTTGATTTTTATATTAGTTTTTAAACTATTGATTATGAATAGATTTGGTTTTTTGTTCCTCTAATGTAGGAAATAAAAACCAAATCTATGGCGTTAGTATTCCTTTGTTAAACGGGCTAAAAAGCGAATTAAAGCTAGGTATTTTGATACTGCTAAGGTTGGTGGGTTAGTACACAATCCAATTTTTGAAAAAGTTGCATTACTTTTTTATCAATTTCTTGTTTTCACCGCTATTCTTTTGACGTACACAACAATTATTAGAATTTTACAACTGTGCTGTATATTTTTACAAGTTAGTATTCTGAATATTATGATGAACTCCAATACTGCTAAAATAGTTTTATTTTTATTTTTTATTATGGCATTTTCCTATGGTCAAGATACCTATATCGATAATTTTAATTCGGTCCGCTATGATAGGAACAATGGCACAGAGAACTGGTCTACCAATTGGATAGAAACCAATGATGATGGTGATTCTGATGATGGTGAGATTTATATTGAGGATAATCGTTTAACCTTCAATAAAACAGAGGTAAATACGAGTATTAAAAGAAGTGCAGATATATCGGCGGCAACCTCGGCAACCTTGTCTTTTAATTGGGAAACTGAAGAATTAGACGATAAACGTGAGATCACCATTCAAATATCTTCAAACGGAAGTTCTTATACAACCCTATGGGTTCTTACAGGAGAGTCCTCTGGTTTTTTTAGCCAAGATATTAGCGCTTATATTGGAACCAATACCACTGTAAGATTTATAAACGATGGGGAAAAAAAATTGAAAAATAAGGGTTACGCTTTTGTCGATAATTTAAAAATAGAGACGGTAGTTATGGTGAGCAATGCACCACCCATGATCACGGCCACTGGCGACCAATCTTATTGCCCTGGAAGCGCTATACCCGTAGTAGAGACCATAAGCATTACTGATTCTGATGATACCACCGCCTCGGAGGTTTCAATTCAAATTTCATCGGGTTATGTAAGTGGAGAAGATCTTTTAACCCTAACAGGATCGCACCCTAGTATAAGTGCTAACTGGAGTGCCTCTGAGGGTAAATTAACCTTAACAGGGCCGGCTACCTATACCGCTTTTGAGGCAGCTATCAGTGCAGTAGAATATTCTAGCAGCGGAACCAATCCGTCTGGAAGCAAAGATTTTTCTATAACAATAGGAGACCCAAATTATTTACCGGCAACAGACCATTATTATGAATATGTATCAGATGTAGGCATAAGTTGGACAGATGCCCATACAGCGGCCAGCTCAAGAACATATTTTGGGTTACAAGGTTATTTGGCAACCTTAACCTCTCAGGTGGAGGCTGATTTTTCAGGATCACAAGCCACAGGTGTAGGGTGGATTGGTGCTAGTGATGCCGCAAATGAAGGAGATTGGAAATGGATGTCAGGGCCAGAAGCAGGAGATTCCTTTTGGAGCGGTGGAGTTTCCGGCACAGAACTTACCTATGCTTTTTGGAATAATAATGAGCCTAACAATTCAGGGAATGAAGATTATGCGCATATTTCTCACCCCAACGTAAATTCAAATGGTTCCTGGAATGATTTGCCAAACGGAGGTGGCTCTGGTAATTATGAGCCCAAAGGATATGTGGTAGAATACGGTGGTATGCCAGGCGATCCTGTTCTTAATATATCTGCAACCACGAGTATAACTATAGAACCCAGCCCTGTTATAACAAGTACTGTACCCGCCTCTAGATGTGGTGCCGGAAGCGTAGTCTTGGGTGCATCTGCTTCAATTGGAGAGCTAAGATGGTACGCAACTACAAGTGGTGGATCTGTACTGGGTAGTGGGACTAATTTTACAACCCCGACTATTGCCACAACAACGACCTTTTATGTAGCGGCAGAAAATAATGGATGTGCTGCAAGTGCTAGAACAGCAGTTGTAGCTACTATTGATACTGCGGCAGAAATAGATACCCAAGCTACAAACCTCGCTGTTTTTGATGGGGATAACGCTTTGTTTTCCGTAGAAACAAGTAATGCAGATAGCTTTCAATGGCAAGTGAGTACCAATGGCGGTTTAAGTTTTAGTCCTATTACCAATGGGGCAACCTATTCAGGTACACAAACAGAGGATCTTACCGTAAATGCTGCAACTACAGCACAAAACGATTATAGGTATAGAGTTTTGGTTTCTAGTACTACTTCCTCTTGTCCTGTAGTGGTATCTAGTCAGGCTATCTTAACCGTAAAAGTGAAGACAGTGGTTACTAATAAAAAAATAACCTATAGAATAAAGAAATAGATATTGTATTGCTTTGGCATTGTAGAAACCAAAGCAATACAATATTTTAGTGTAGTACTTAGGCTGTTGGGTCAGGGGTCATCCTTAAGTAAGGCTTAATTTCAGTAACACCTTTCGAAAATATTTTTTTGGCGTCGCTAGTGGCAATAGCAGGACTAACCACTACATCATCACCACTTTTCCAATTGGCAGGCGTTGCTACCTTATGGTAAGCTGTTAGTTGTAAAGAATCAATAACACGTAGTAATTCGTAGAAATTACGTCCTGTAGAAGCAGGGTATGTTAGTGTTAATTTAACCTTTTTGTCATTGCCAATAATAAACACAGAACGAACTGTAAGGTTACTATCTGCGTTTGGATGAATCATATCATACAAGGTAGATACCTTTTTATTTTCATCTGCAATTATCGGAAAATTAACGGTGGTATTTTGTACCTCGTTGATGTCTTTGATCCATTCCCTATGAGACTCCGCACCGTCAACACTCAGTGCTATCATTTTTACATTACGTTTGTCAAACTCATCTTTAAATTTAGCGGCAGTTCCTAATTCTGTAGTACAAACTGGTGTAAAATCTGCAGGATGTGAGAAAAGTATTCCCCAACTATCCCCTAAGTAATCGTATAAATTTATTGTTCCAATAGAACTATCTGCCGTAAAATTTGGGGCTTCATCACCCAATCTAATTGTTGCCATTCTTTGTGTTTTTAAAATTAGTATTCTACTATACCTACAAATTTAATAGATTAATAAAGAAATACTGTTAAAATAAATTAAACTTTCAGCAGAATTACAGGCCATTAAAAGGCTATTTTTAGTTGTACACTCACGCTTTTTTGCAGGGGCTTTTTTTTATCTTCTGTGTTTAAATTAGATAGTGAAATACCTAATAATCGTACAGAATTTTCTAGTTTTTCTTGGTATAATAAGTCTTTGGCTGTTTCTAAGATGAGCTCTTTGGAAGCAACAAAATAGTGAATGGTTTTACTGCGAGTTTGCAGGGTAAAGTCGCTATACTTAATTTTTAATGTAATTGTTTTTCCTGCAATTTTACTTTTTTTTAATCTGCGTTCTAGTTCTATGGCAATATTCTCTAAGCGTTCTAGCATAAAAACTTCACTGCTAAGATTTTCGTTAAAAGTACGCTCTGCTCCCACAGATTTGGGGATACGGTTTGGCTTTACGGGGCTATGGTGCACACCTCTTACAACATTGTAGTAGTACGCGCCACTTTTACCAAAATGTGCTTCTAAAAACTTGAGCGATTTTTGTTTTAAATCATGCCCTGTAAATATCCCAACTGCATACATTTTATCTGCTGTTACCTTACCAACGCCATAAAATTTTCGAATCTCCAATACTTCCAAAAAAGAGATGATCTCTTCTGGGTTTACCGTTTTCTGTCCGTTTGGCTTGTTGTAGTCACTTGCAATCTTTGCTATAAATTTGTTGATAGATATTCCAGCAGAGGCGGTAAGTCCAAGTTCATCAAAAATACGCTGTCGTATTTCTTTTGCCAATAAGGTTGCAGAAGGGTTTCCTTTTTTGTTAATGGTGACATCCAAATAAGCTTCGTCTAAAGATAAAGGCTCTACCAAGTCCGTATATTCAAAGAAAATGGCTCTTATTTTTTGTGAGATCTCTTTGTACCGATCAAACCTGGGTGGAACAAAAATTAACTCTGGACAATTGCGTTTAGCCATATAACCACTCATGGCAGAACGGACGCCAAATACACGGGCCTCATAGCTTGCCGCGGATACAACACCTCTTTTTTCGGCGCCACCTACAGCCAAAGGTTTTCCCTTTAGTTCAGGATTGTCTAATTGCTCTACGGAAGCATAAAAGGCATCCATATCTATATGAATGATTTTTCGTAATGGGAAATCGGAAACCATACACAAATTTACGGTATATTTAGGATGATGAAAAGTAACGAAAAAACTGCAATAATTTTAGGAGCAACCGGATTAACTGGGGGTATTTTACTTCAACGCCTATTAGCCCATAAATCCTATTCAAAAGTGCTCTTATTTTCTAGATCTAGTAGTGGTATAAGCCATAAAAAATTAGAGGAACATATTATTGATATGCAACAATTACTAGATTATAAAAGTAAATTTGTAGCCAATGATGTTTTTTGTTGTATTGGCACAACAAAGGCAAAAACACCCAATAAGGCGTTGTACAAAAATATAGATTACGGTATTCCTGTGGCCGCAGCCCAATTGTGTAAAGCAAACCATTGCAATACCTTTATTGTAATTTCTGCCTTAGGAGCAAATGCGGGTAGCTCTGTGTTTTACAACAAGGTGAAAGGAGAAATGGAGCAAAAAGTAAGTGAACAAAGAATACCTAAACTTCATATATTACAACCCTCTCTAATCGCTGGAAAAAGAGAAGAAAAAAGAATTGGAGAATGGATAGGAAAAGTATTCATGCGCCTGTTTCGTTTTCTATTTGTTGGAAGGTTCAAAAAATACCGCTCCATTCACCCCAAAACCATTGCAGAGGCTATGGTGTGGCTTGCAAATAATAATTATGACAAAATAATAATTGAATCTGATGAAATTGTACAATTGGTAAGTGATAATAATGGTAGAAATAGAGCGTAAATTTTTGGTAAAAACCAATGCCTACAGGGCAAAAGCAAGCACACAAAAACGAATAGTACAAGGCTTTTTAAATACAGATCCAGAACGTACGGTAAGGGTTAGAATTAAAGGTGAAACTGGATATTTAACGGTAAAAGGAATTTCTAATACCTCTGGGACTTCTCGCTTTGAATGGGAAAAGGAAATTGCCCAAACGGAAGCCGAACAATTATTAAAAATTTGTGAGCAAGGCGTTATAGATAAAGTACGGTATAATGTAGCGGTGGGGGAACATATTTTTGAGGTAGATGAGTTTTACGGAGATAATGAAGGCCTAATTGTAGCAGAAGTAGAATTACAGACCGAAAATGAACATTTTAAGAAACCTGATTGGTTGGGAGACGAAGTAACCGGAGTGGTAAAATATTACAATTCACAATTAAGTAAAAATCCATATAAGGACTGGAAATAAAGAGAACCCTCCTATTTTAATAGCAGATAGTTTGGTAAAAGTAATCCTAAGGTAAATAGGGCAGCCAAGAAGAATCCGTTGCGCTAGGGATTATTTAGTAGCGTAATTTAGCTTCTTTTCAATAGCGCGTATCATTACATTGGCAATATCTAATCCGGTTGCGTTTTCTATCCCTTCTAAGCCGGGAGAAGAATTTACTTCTAATAACAATGGCCCTTTGTTAGAACGAATGATATCTACCCCAGCAACAGCAAGGTTTAATATTTTAGCAGCTTTTACAGCCAATTTTCGTTCTTCAGCAGTAATTTTTATTAAGGATGCTACCCCACCTTGGTGAATGTTGGCTCTAAATTCGCCTTTTTGTGCTTGGCGCTGAATGGAGGCAACAACTTTACCATTAACCACAAAACAACGGATGTCTTGTCCGTTTGCCTCTTTAATAAACTCTTGCACCAAGATATTGGTTTGCACACTTTTAAAAGCGTTTATAACACTTTCAGCGGCCTTGGTGGTTTCTGCTAATACAACACCCTTACCCTGTGTACTTTCTAATAATTTAATAATTAAAGGCGCCCCATTAACCATTCTGATAAGGTCCTTGGTGTCCATAGGTGATTTTGCAAAACCTGTAATAGGAATATTGATGTCGTTTTTGGAGAATAATTGTGATGCAAATAATTTATCTCTAGACTGTGTTATTGCCTCAGCTGTATTTAAACAGTACACTCCAAGATTGGCAAATTGCCGAATTAAGGCACAACCATAAAAGGTAACAGAAGGTTTAATTCTTGGAATAACCGCATCAAATTTATTTAAGACATTACCGCCCCTATATCGTATTTCTGGAGAGACAGCATCTAATTTCATATAGGCATTTTCAACATTTAAAAAAACCACTTCATGACCTTTTGCTTCCCCTGCTTCTATAATTCTTTTATTGCTATATAATTCTGGATTGCTAGCTAATAAAGCAATTCGTAATCCAGATTTTTCTACCAACTGTGTTGCGTATTTTTTATTTATTTCTAGGTCCGAAAAATTTTTAATGATGTAACTTTCTGCAGGGTTCACGATATAACGTTTGTTTAAAGCCTCGCGCCCTAACAACATGCGAAATTCCATAGTATCCCTATTGGCTAGGGTTAGCTCAACCTTATATTTGTCGTTCCCTAATGTCATGGTCGTACTAACAACCAATCGTTCTTCCGAAATACCCAAGGAACTCTTTACCGTTCTGCGGTCAATTAATTTGGCTTCACATACAATGGTAACATTGCGATTGTCCTGCAATGGATTTACTTCAAAAGCAACCCACTCTTCGCCCCCTTTGTTATATACTTTGGCATTGTTTGCTTGTATTGATGATGTTTTGGCACCAGAATCTACTCTGGCTTTTATGGCTGGGATTCCCAATTCTTCAAAAACGCACCATTCTTCTCCTCCAATAATTTTTAATTCCTTAGGTGTTGTAGTCTTGCTCATAAGTGGTAAACATCAATTTAAAAAATGCGAATGTATAAAAAAGATTAAGGATTCTCACATGGAGGGCTTATTTCCCCAAACCTTTGTCTAATAATTTAAAAATTATAGGTAATTAATACCCGTTGATTTGTCCTAAGATACTTGATTTATTCCACTAAAATGCCTTCTTTCTCTAGTATAGGAATGAAAGTCATGTTATTTTCTAAAACGCTGTTCTTTTTAAAAATATAATTTTTCTCATAGAGTTTGTCGCCTGCAAAAAAGGTCACATAAAATACATTGTTTAACTGCAGTACATCATCTGGAACCAATTCTATTTTAGCACATGATTTAGCCGCTAATGTACCAAGACTGTGCCGCATAGTAGACGTTTTTCTGTCGTCATCATAGCCTTTAGATACAACAAGGACCATATCTATGGCGGTAGTTTTATGATTTATAATATAAGCGTTCCAGTCCTTTCCTGAAAATGTTTCATCCCATTCCTGTGCCAGAGCTATGGCTACGTCCTTTACAATCGGGATTTCAATATCTTTCTTCATGGGGTTACAGCCTACTTTGGCTTCTTTTAAAAAGCACTTTTAAATTGTTCTAAAAAACGAACATCATTTTCACTTAACAAACGAATATCGGTGATCTGATGCAATAACATAGCAATACGGTCTATACCAACACCAAAGGCAAACCCGGAATATATTTCTGGGTCAATACCACAATTTGTAAGTACATTAGGATCTACCATTCCACAACCACCAATTTCTAACCAACCGGTACCTTTGGTGATTTTATAATCAGATTCTGTTTCTAAACCCCAATAAACATCTACTTCGGCACTAGGTTCCGTAAACGGAAAGTAAGAAGGGCGTAAGCGAATTTTAGATTTCCCGAACAATTCAGTTGTAAAGAATTGAAGGGTTTGCTTTAAATCAGCAAAAGAAACGTCTTTGTCTATATACAATCCTTCAATTTGATGAAAAAAGCAATGTGAACGAGCAGATATTGCCTCGTTTCTATAAACACGACCTGGAGAAATGGTGCGTATAGGCGGCTTATTGTTTTCCATATAGCGCACCTGAACAGAAGAGGTATGGGTTCGCAATAAAACGTCCGGATTTGTTTGTACAAAAAAGGTGTCTTGCATATCTCTGGCAGGGTGGTGCTCTGGTAAATTTAAAGCTGTAAAATTATGCCAATCATCTTCAATTTCTGGGCCTTCGGATACATTAAAACCGATGCGTGAAAATATATCTATAATTTGATTTTTTACAATGGATATGGGATGTCTAGCTCCTAAGGATAACGATTGGCCTGGACGCGTTAAATCACCGTAAATAGAATCACTGGCAGTTGCACTACCCAAAGAACCTTTTAAGGTATTCACTTTGTCTGTTGCCGCTTGTTTTAGCTGATTTATGGATTGTCCAAATTCCTTTTTTTGTTCATTAGGAACATTTTTAAATTCAGTAAAAAAATCATTTAATAATCCTTTTTTACCTAAATATTTAATTCTAAAACTTTCTATTGCTTCAATATCGGTAGCTGTAAACTCAGCAACTTCGGCAATCTGTTTTTTTATTTCGTCTATCATAACATACAAAAAATCCAATACGGGGCAAATTTAGCAATTATTCCCCGTATTGGATTGTATTAATTAATCTTTTACTGCGACTACTATAACTCGCTAACGTCTTTTACATTTTCTTTTACCCATGCAACAGCTGCATCAAAAGTACCAAATATGTGTTCTTTTGGTATTAAATCTGGAATAATATCAATACGTTCCATCATATAAGCAGGTTGCTTTAAAAGACCAACAAAAAGTACATTTATATTGTTCTTTTTAAGATCTACCAAAACATCTTCCATCGCATACAAACCGGATTGATCCATGTATTGCATTCTTCCCATTCTAATAATTACAGTAGAAGCGGTATCAGGGATCTGTTTTGCAAGTTGTTGAAAATCACTTGTAGACCCAAAGAATAACGGACCTTTAATGTGTTTAATAAAAACTTCTTCTTTTAATTTTGTAGGAAAATTGGCTTCATCTGTCCAAGCTTTTTCTTTGAGTAAGGATTTAACATCAGATCGACCTGCGGTTAAGTCACCTATTTTTTTCATAAACATAAGAGACGAAATTATTAGTCCAATTCCAACGGCATAAACAAGATTCCAAATAGAAGAAAGTACCATAACTACGAGCATAATTACAACTTCAGAACTTATTTTAAAAGGTCCAATTTTAAAGTCGCGCGGTAAACTAGGTATCGCTTTTAAGCCTTTGTAATCCATAACTCCGATACCAACAGTTATTAGTATACCTGCTAAAACAGCAGCTGGAATTTGTGAAGCTATTGGGCCAAGAGCCAACAGAACTACCAGTAGCATTAAACCAGCTACCATACCAGATAGTTTAGTTTTTCCGCCAGAGTTAATATTTACCACAGTTCGGATGGTTGCACCAGCTCCTGGTATTCCTCCAAAGAAAGCAGCAATACTATTGCCAATACCTTGTCCAACTAATTCTTTATTAGGGTTGTGTTTGGTCTTAGTCATATTGTCTGCCACCACGGACGTTAACAAAGAATCTATAGCTCCAAGCAGGGCCAATGTTAGTGCAGTAAATATGTAGGGGGTTATTGCAGTTACACTAAAATTTGTAAATATTTCTAGGTTAGGAACAGGAATTCCTCCGGGAATTTCTTCAATAGGTCTGTAATCTAAACCAAAGCCATAGGCAACTCCAGAGACCACGAGAAGTGCTACTAAGGTGCTTGGTACTACTGTGGTTATTCGTTTAAACCCATAAATGATAAAAATCGTTGCAAAAGCCAGAATGACTTCAAGCCATTTTATGTTTTCCAATGCCATTGGCAAAACTTTAATTGCTCCTAAAACGCCAGAAGCTTCTTTAGCAGCTAAAGTTTTAGCTTCTTTCATCATATCATCTTCTGAAATGGCATTGGCTCTCTTAATGGTTTCTTGAAAATCTTCTAAAACCAAAATACCTTCTCCAGCTTCTTCTTTAAGAATATTTTGAAGTATAATTTCTTCTGCTTCGGGTTTAAATTGATTTACGAGCCCCGTATCCTCTTTTGGATAATAGCCTAAGGCTGGTAATATTTGTGTTATCAAAATAATGACTCCAATGGCTGTCATAAAACCAGAAACTACGGGGTAAGGTATGTATTTTATGTACTTTCCCATGCCCAAAAGTCCAAGACCTACTTGCATAATTCCGGCCAAAAGAAAAACGGATAAAATATAAGGTAATGCTTTTTCAATATTACCATCATGAACAGCAACAATACCAGCTATTACAACCATACTTACGGCAGTCATTGGTGCTGTAGGGCCAGATATTTGTGTGTTGGTTCCCCCGAAAATGGCTGCGAAAAAACTAATAAAAATAGCGCCATAAAGCCCTGCAGCAGGACCTAGGCCAGAACTAACTCCAAAAGCTAATGCTAAGGGGAGAGCCACAATTCCAGCAGTAATACCGCCAAAGACATCGCCTTTAACATTAGTAAAAATATTTTTCATAAATAAGTAATTTTAAAGTGATTAAAAAAATAAAGTCGTTAATTAAGAACTACTTTTTTAAGTAAATTAGAAAGAGGTTCTTAAGACCTAATCTAGATGGTAAATTTCCATAATATTATCAAGGATGCCCTCAAAATCTATTTTTAGATCAATCAGTTTACCTGTGTGTATGTCAAAGACCCAACCATGCACTTTAAGTCCACGGTCTCTAAAAGCCTTTTGTACGTCGGCTGTTTTAATTAAATTAATACATTGTTCTTGAACATTTAATTCAACCAATCTGTCGTATTTTGAATTCTCATCCTGTATGTTATTTAATTCATCATTGTGAATTCTATAGACATCCCGGATATTTCTTAACCAAGGGTTTAATATTCCTAAATCTGCAGATTGCATCGCAGCTTTTACACCGCCACAAGAATAGTGACCGCAAACTACAATATGTTTAACTTTTAGGTGCTGTACCGCATAATTCACTACAGACATGGCATTTAAATCGGTTCCAATAACCATATTGGCTATGTTTCGGTGAACAAAAACTTCACCAGGGCCAAGTCCCATTAAATCTTCTGCGGTTACACGACTGTCTGAGCAACCAATATATAATAATTCTGGATTTTGACCTTCACCCATTTCTTTAAAGAAATTAGCATTGGTGGAAAGTTTGTTTTGAATCCACTTTTCATTATTTTTAAAAACGTTTTTTAAGATCATAATATTTTGTTTTAAAGCGGTGCTTGTTGGGTTTATCTATTATTTAAGTATATACGTATGGTGGTTAATGTGCATCATTTCAACAAAAATGAGCACCAAAAAATACAAGTACATACTTAAATTTATTTTTTTGATAAAAAAGTTCAATTTTAAAATTGAAGGATGATGAAAACTAAGCTTTAAGAAGCCAAGGTATGTTTAGGAGGAGGTAAAAACACGTCCATATAAATACTGTTGGGTGCAATATCTGGACTAAAAGTAAAACTCTTTGCTATTTTTATTCCTGTATAGGTTAAAAAATAAGAGTATTTAGAAATAAACTTTTGCACCTCACCTCTTAATTTTACTTCTTTTTCTTCTTCCTCTAGTACATTTCCTATGTTTAACACCTTTTCATCGTCTAATAATAGAGCAATGGCAGGTACTGTAAACGTAGCAGAAAGAGCTAATGTAAAAAGTAGTGCAAAAAATATTTTCATTCTTTGAATTGGGTAATTTGTACAAATATAATGGATAGTCTTATTAATTTAATGCAGCCAGCTAGTTAATTTTTAATTAATTTAATGGCATTAGCCGATATCCATCCACTTTTACCGTCTGCTAATTTAATTTTATACCGGTCATTTAAGCTGTCTAATACTTGCACTTTTGTACCCTCATGTAGTCTAAATACTTCTTGACTTCTGTTGTTGGGTTCTGCTTGTACAACAGATTCTTCTTCAAAAACAATGGCAGGCTTATCTTGTTTAAAATCGGAATAATTTAAATAAGCAGCTGTCATTGCAAGTAGGGATAAAAACAAACAACCTAAACTAACAATAAAGGCAATTCTTTTTTTGGTTGCAGAGTGAAAGTTGCGAAATGAGATATATGTAATTACAAATAAGAGCATTAAGGCTACATTGATATAAGCCCATTGGTCAAAAGTATAATAGGCAGTAACCTTTTTGTATAAACTTTTAAAACTTGTTTCTGGAAGATCTTCTATAGCATCTAGCGTCATGTTTTTGGCATAAGCTAGATTGTTCTTAAGTTCTGAATCATTAGGATTTAACAAGAGTGCTTTTTCATAATAATAAATACTAGGAGCTACTTTGTTTAGTTTATAATAGGCATTTCCTAAATTAAAATAAAGCTCAGCAGAATGTTTTCCATTTTCTATTATCTTTAAATAATCTGTAATGGCATCATCAAATTTACCATCATTATAAGCGGTAGTTGCTTTTTGAAATAAGGGTTCGTTTTGAGAAAATCCAAAAGATGAAATCAACAAAACAAGTATAAATAGGGCTTTTCTCATTTGTTAAAATTGTTTATCCATTTGTGATATTACTTCAGCAGCCTTAGTGTAATCTTGTTGCATTTGCACATTGGAAAATGGACTGTAACGTGCCATTTCACAATTCTTTAAGAGGGATAAAAATCCTTCCACGGTATTTGTGTCAACTTCTTTTTCTTGTAATAATATTAAAATTTTGTCCTTACTAAATTCTGAAGTTTCAATCTTAAGTTTCGCTTTTAAATAATTATGCAACGCCTTTTCTAAAGCGATGTAAAAAGCTTCTTTTTTCCCTAAGGTTTTTTTAGCGGCAGATAAGTACTTTCGGGCTAATCGATTTGCTTTTTTAACTTTATTGCCAACTACATCTCTTGCTAAAGCTTCTCTTTTTTTGCCGAAAACAATCGCAATTGGAATGAGCAAAAGGGGCAATAGTAACCATAGGTAATACCCCGTAGATTTAAAGAAATAATTACTACCTATAGCAGTTAAATTGGTTTTAGTTTTAATAAAACTAAATTGTTTACCACTTGTTTCTACTGCTTTTTTTGTTGTGGCGGTAATATCGGTATTGCTAACATTGTTAGATGGGCCTTCTATGACGTTTATCACAACTTCTTGTGAGTTTAACGTATGGTATTTTTCTGTTTTTGGATTAAAATAACTAAAGGATATACTAGGCACTGGATATTTTCCTCTATAGGCAGGGACAACGGTATAACTGTCGCTTACTTTGCCTTCCATACCAGAATAGTTTGTGCTAATTTGCTCATCATGTTCTGGCTCATATACCTCTAAAGAACTCGGTAAATTAAGTTGAGGAAGCTCAAAAAGTTTCAGGTTTCCTTTTCCGCTAACTTCTACCTTTGCCTGTAAGGATTCTGATGCGTTTAGATGTGTTTTAGTTGTAGTAACAAAGAAATTAAAATCTCCTACAGCGCCTGTGAAACTAGTGGGTTTTCCTTCTTCCGGTAGCGCTTTAACTACGATAGATTTACTACCTGCAGAAACTCTTTGATTGGTTTGTGCATAAACCGCTCCACCAAAAAAGTCGCGCCTTTGTGTGGGTACTTGTACCTGAACATCTAAAGATAAGGGCTCTAAAGGAAGGCTTCCTGTTTTCTGAGGGTATAGCACTACTCTTTTTAAGATGACATATCTGTAGGATTTGCCATTAAACGTTCCTTCTTGAGTGGTGTATTTGGTAACTGGCATGTCTTGACTCCAAAAATTATTGTATTTTGGATTGTCTATGGCCTGAAAACCAGAAACTTGTATATCAGGACTAACATACAATTTGTAGACTACGGTTACGGCTTCGTTTAAATAAGGATTCCCTTTAGAAACTTCAGCAACCAGATGCAAGTTTTCAGAAGCAATATCACTAGCAGAAGGTGGGGCATTGGGGTTGGTAACAGCAGCCGTTACATCTACAGTTTTAACTTGGGATTTATACACTTTTCCCTCTATGGAAATTGTTGCTTGGTTAATCGTTAATTTTCCTTGTTTGTTAGGTTGTAAGATATAGGTGTAGGTTAATGAAAATTTACGTTTGCCGTTTATCCAAGACCTGCTTATTGATGTTGAGGGCCCCATTAAAATGGTAAAATCATTAAAATTAGGTGTCGTAAAGTTATCACCATCTTTGTTGGCACTAAATTCTACCTTCAGCCTTTCATTAAGGCCAAGTTTATCTTTACTGAGTTTCACAGTAAATTCTACCTGATCATTATCCTGTGCCGAAGCAGCTAGAATAAAAAATAAGGATATAAAATAGAATATGTATTGCTTAGTTTTCATTGTATACTACCAATCTTTCTCGTTCTTTACTTTGGCGCCTTTCACTTTTTTGGCATCCATTTTTTCTTGAACTTTCTTTTCTTCATTTTGCATAGCCTCTAACAAATTTTTAATTTGTTGTTTCGACAATTGGTTGGGTCTAGGCTGTTTTTGTTCTTCTGGTTTGTCTCCTTGGTCATTGGGTTCTTTTTTATCCTTTTCTTGATCTCCTTTTCCATCTTTTTCATCTTCATTCTTTTGATCCCCTTCGTCTCCTTTGTCTTTCTTGTCTTCCCCGTCTTTCTTCTCGTCGTCCTTGCCTTTGTCGTCTTCTTTATTGTCTCCTTCGTTTTTTTCTTGATCCTTATTTTGATCTTTTTGGTCTTCCTTATTGTCTTGATCCTTGTTTTGATCGTTCTTTTTTTCCTCGTCTTGTTGTTTTTTTAGCAACTCCATTGCCAAGGCCAGGTTGTACCTTGTTTCCTCGTCTGAGGGGTTGTTTCGCAATGCTTGTTTGTATGCCTCCACAGCTTTTTCATACTCCTTATTTTTCATAAACACATTGCCCATATTGTGATATGCTTTGTGTTTGTCTTTCTTGCTAGTGGCTAATTCTCCCGCTTGCTTAAAGCGTCCAAATGCCTCACTATAGGTTTCGTTGTTATAATAGGCATTTCCTAAGTTAAAAGGAGCCGCTGTATTTTCTTCACTTTTTGCAATGGCCTTACGGTAGTTGGCCTCTGCTTGAACAAAATTGTCTTCAGAAAGTTCTTTATTCCCTTCCCAAGTGAGATTTTTAGATGTTGTTAATGCCTTTTTCTGCGCTTTAACGTCTGCCTCTTGTGCATTAGTAAAGCATCCTATTAAAAAAACAAAGTATATTAGTTTTTTCATGTTATTCTACTTCTTTCTCGTTAAATAAATTCAATTTTTGAAGCCATTTTGTTTTCCTTTCTAAAATAAAAATATCTAAAAACAGTAGCAACAATCCGCCGCCTAAAAACCATTGAAATTGGTCTTTATATTCTGCAAATTGCTTGGCTTCAAACTCTGTTTTATCCATTTTATTTAATTGCTCCTTAATATAAGATACAGCATCATCCGTATTGGTGCCATCTATATATTCGCCATTACCATCCTCCGCAATGTTTTCAAGCACACTTTGATTGAGCTTGGTAATAACAACTTCACCTTGTATGTCTTTTTTTAGACTTTCTACCACACCATTTATCTTTATAGGTATTGGTGCGCCTTTTTCTTTACCTACACCAATGGTATAGATGATAATACCTTGGTCTACTGCATTCTCTACGGCATTGGATGTGGATCCTTCTGAGTGATCTTCCCCATCGGAAATAATGAACAACACTCTGTTGGTTTGTTCATCATCATCATAATAGGTAGAAGCAAGGTCTATTGCCTGGTCTATGGCGGTTCCTTGAGAAGACAACATTTCCGTATTCATCCCTTGTAAAAACATTTTTGCAGCACCGTAATCTGTTGTAATGGGCAGTTGTGGGTATGCTTGCCCTGCATATGCTATGATTCCGATACGGTCACTACCCAGTTGGTTGATAATTTCAGAAACCAAACGCTTTGCTTTTTCCAATCGGTTGGGTGCTATATCTTCTGCGAGCATACTTTTAGAAACGTCTACGGCAAATACAATATCTACACCTTCTCTTTTTACAGTCTCTAATTTTGTTCCAATTTTTGGATTGACCAAGCCTATAATTAAGAGCGTAAGACCTAAAAGAACTACAATTAATTTTAAGGTCGATTTAAAAATTGACTTCGTTGGTGTTAAACGCTTCAACAGTGGCAAATCTGCAAACTTCTTTTGTGCACTTTTTTTCCAAATTTGAAGCAATATAAAAATCACTACCATCACTGGAATGATGAATAGTAAATAAAAATATATTTTTTCGTCTATTTGAATCATTTTGTCTTTCTTAATTTAGATAAAACTCCTAAATAATGTATTGCGAACCAACCATTCTAGTAATAACAATATTCCTGCTAAAAGAATTAAGGGTCTAAATTTTTCTTCGTAATTGGTGTATTTAAACTCCTCTATTTCTGTTTTTTCAAGCTTGTTAATTTCATCATAGATTGCTTCAAGCTTTTCATTATCCGTGGCTCTAAAATATTTTCCACCAGAAACCTCGGCAATTTCTTCTAATAATTTTTCATCAATCTCTACCTTTTGCATTCCATATCTAAAAGAGCCATCCGGATTATAGGATACGGGAGATAAAGCATTGCCATTTGTACCTATACCAATAGTATAGGTTTTTATATTGTATTCTACAGCTAAATCTGCGGCCGTTTTAGGTTCTATAAAGCCAGCGTTGTTTACACCGTCTGTTAACAAGATGATGATTTTACTTTTAGAGGTGCTTTCTTTTAAACGGTTAACTGCAGTTGCTAAACCCATACCAATGGCAGTACCATCAGTTAACTGTCCGTAGGTTATATCTCTTAAGGAGGCTAGCACAATAGATTTGTCACTCGTAATTGGTGTTTTGGTATAACTTTCACCAGCATAAGCTACTAGTCCAATTCTATCATTAGGTCTCTTTTTAATAAAATCTGCTGCAACTTTCTTTAGCGCAGACAATCTATCGGGTTTTAAATCCCGTGCCAACATACTAGAAGATACATCTATGGCCATTACAATATCTATCCCTTTGGTTGTTTTTGTTTTGGTTGATACATCTTTGGTTTGTGGCCGTGCCATTGCTGTTATTATAACACCCAAGGCCGTTAAACGCAATACAAATAGTAATGGTTTTAACTTGGGTAGTAAACTAGAGGCTGTAAAACCGTTAATGTTAGAAATTTTTAAAACTGCCGTTTCTTGTTTATTTTTAAAGAAATACCATAGCATAGCCAGTGGCAGAAGCGCCAAAAGCCAAAAAAACTGAGGATTTGCAAAGGTTATATTCTCTAACATTTATTCTGTTTTAACTTCAATTGAATTAAAAATACGGGCTACAATTTGTTCTGCATATACATCTTCTGCCAGCCAAGAAACCAATACTTGTTGTTGAAAGCCTTTGCCACCAAAACTAATAATAGCATACTTGCCATTCACTAATTCTTTAGAATTTGGAACAGCAAACTTTCCTGTGCCATAAGTTTTTAACCCCTTAGTACCAGTAAGGGTTGTAAAATCTTCTTGTTTTGTAGTAATGTTTTTGGCGCCATTGGCTTCAAAACTTTTTAGCATTTGATCTGTGACCTGATTAAAATCTGGTTCTGTTTCTGGATTTGCAAAAGTGGTCGCCGATACACTAACCGTAAATAAACCCATACCACTGCGATAGGCAAACATTTGCAACTCCTTAATACTTTCTTTAGCTTCTGGCGGAAGCGTAATTTGCTGCCTGAGTAGCACTTGAGGTGTTTCTAAAGTAATGGGTGGATATCCATAGGTGCTAGAAACCCATTCTTCTTCTAATAACTCTTTAGTAGGATGACCAAAAACAGTATCCTTTACCGTTGCTAAACCATAGTAAGCAATGGCTGCAGCTGTACTTATAAGGATTGCGCCAAAAAATATCACTGTGGCTATTATCCATTTTTTCTTTTCTTTTTTGAGTGCCAATGCCTCTAGATATTCTTCATTTTCTAACAATTCTTCTTCCGTAGGTTCTGGTAGGGCATCATGGGTTTTTACAACTATTTGTTCAATAAGAGCTCTATCTTGCTCTGCCACAGATGTTTCTGGTTTTTTCTTTGCGAATTTTACTAAATCGGCTGTTTGTAAAACCTTTTTAAACTGTAGAATAGTTTCGTCATCTAGTTTTAACTCCCCAGCATCTTTGAGCAGTTCTAATTTATCGATAAGTTGGTCTGTAGTACTTTCTAGCGCAGAAACATGTGCATCCTCCTCCAAATACAACCGAACAATGGTCGTTAATTCGGAATAATACTCCTTGTATTCGTCTTGAATGATGTATTTGGAATTTTCTAATTTTTTCAACTCTAATAATGCCCGATCATAAGGCGGTAAAAGTGCAATTTTTTCTTCTTCAGTTAATGGTTTTTTACGCAACACAAACCAATAGATGAGTCCAGCCAAAAGTAGAATTCCCCCTAAGATTAACCCTATTTTTAACCATGGTAGATCGGTACTTTTGTCTACAGCAATTAAGGGTTTTATATCGTACATTTTTTGGGCAAATGTATCTACTGCAACCGTTCCTACATTTACCTTTATTGAGTCTGTAAAAAATGCCAATCCGTTGATGTCCAAGCGTTGTTGTGGAATGGTATAGGCCCCAGAATCGAACTGAGTTAAGGCATAAGTGCGTTGAAGGGTAATTCTATTTTGATATTTAGAAGTGTCTATTTTTAAGGCTTCTACCATTTCTAAAGGAGAAAAGGTTTGGTCTTCAGGGAAGATTACCTGTGCGGTAGAATCGGCTTCTACAAGAATAGTATAATTTATTTGTTCCCCGATTCGGATAGCGGTTGTATCAATATTCGCTGTAACCTTTGGTGTCGTTTGAGAATAACCAAAAATGGAGCAGAAAATAAAGAATAGGAAAGCGTATCGTTTGTAAAACGATAGGTTTTTTATACGTTGTAATTTTTTAAATTTTACGATCATTATCCTCTTCGCTTAAAATAACCTAATAGTTTTTTTACGTAGCTTTCATCTACCCTACAACTGAGCACACCACAACCAGATTTGGTAAAGGTTTCTGTAAAATAAGCCACCTTTTCATGGTAGTATTTGCTGTAGGCCTTACGTACTGACTTAGATTGCGTATTTACCAATTTTAAAGCCCCGGTTTCGGCGTCTTGCATTTGTACCATTCCTATGTTTGGAATGCTTTCTTCACGTTCATCAAAAACCCGGATGCCTGTAAGGTCATGTTTTTTTCCAGTGATACGCAATGTTTGTAAGTAATCTTCTGTAATAAAATCTGAAAGCACAAAAACAATAGCTTTCTTTTTCATCACGTTTGTTAAATACTTTAACGCTTCAGATAAATTGGTCTTTGTGCTTTTCGGTTTAAATTCTAAAAGCTCCCTGATAATACGTAGAGCGTGACTTTTTCCTTTTTTTGGTGGAATAAAAAGTTCTACTTCATCAGAAAATAAAATTAAACCCACCTTATCATTATTCTGTAAGGCAGAAAATGCTAATGTCGCAGAAATCTCAGTTATAATTTCGTTCTTAAATTGATTGGTAGTTCCAAAATGTTCGGAGCCACTCACATCCACCATAAGCATCATGGTAAGCTCTCTTTCTTCTTCAAAAACCTTAATATAGGGTTCGTTGTAGCGGGCTGTAACATTCCAATCTATGGCGCGCACATCATCACCAAATTGGTATTGACGTACTTCACTAAACGTCATACCCCTTCCTTTAAAGGTAGAGTGGTATTCCCCACCAAATATATGGTCGGAAAGACGTCTCGTCTTTATCTCAATTTTACGAACTTTTTTAAGTAATTCCTTGGTATCCATTTTTCAGCTTGCATTAATACGTATTCAGGCACAGTTTTTTTGGTAAACTGACAACTGGGACTAATTATTAACGACTGATTTAAGGCACTTCAACTTCGTTTACGATCTTATTAATGATGTCTTCCGAAGTTATGTTTTCAGCTTCAGCTTCGTAGGTAATTCCTATTCTATGTCTAAGAACATCATGTACAACTGCCCTTACATCTTCAGGAATAACATATCCTCTTCGTTTTATAAAAGCATAACATTTGGCTGCTGTGGCAAGATTAATACTTCCACGAGGAGAAGCTCCAAAGCTTATTAGTGGTTTTAATTTTTCTAGGTTGTACTTTTCAGGGTATCGTGTGGCAAATATTAAATCCAAGATGTATTTCTCAATCTTTTCATCCATATACACATCCCTTACTGCTTTTTGAGCATCAATGATTTGCTGTACACTTACAACGGGTTTCACCTCGTCATACGCCCCTTTTAAGTTTTGTCGCATAATTAATTGCTCCTCATTAAACTTAGGATAATCAATTACTGTTTTTAACATAAAACGGTCAACTTGTGCTTCGGGCAGTGGATAAGTACCTTCTTGCTCCACTGGGTTTTGGGTGGCCATTACCAGAAAAGGCTTTTCTAAAATAAAAGTTGTATCCCCAATGGTCACTTGTTTTTCCTGCATAGCTTCTAACAAGGCAGATTGAACCTTTGCTGGCGCCCTATTGATCTCATCAGCCAAAACGAAATTGGCGAAAATTGGTCCTTTTTTAATAGAGAAATCATTCTCTTTCATATTAAAAATCATTGTACCTACCACATCTGCAGGCAAAAGATCTGGTGTAAACTGTATTCTGCTAAATTTGCCTTGAACTGCCTTGGCCAAAGTGTTTATTGCTAATGTTTTTGCCAAACCAGGAACCCCTTCTAACAAGATATGTCCTTGACCTAATAAACCAATTAACAAGCGTTCTACCATATGTCTTTGACCTACAATAACCTTGTTCATCTCTAACATTAGTAGATCGATAAAAGCACTTTCTTTGGCAATCTTCTCATTCACTGCGCTAATATCTACTGTAGTATTTTCTTCCATATATATTTAAAAATTGTTGTGCAAAATATAAAAGTTATTAATAAGATGCAAAATCTAAATTAAATTGCGTTTCTGCTGTTAATAATAGGTTAAATATTATGGAATAGCGGAAGTTTTATGAACTATTTAAGGTTTTTATTTTTTATTTTCACATACTATTATGAAAACAACACAAAAATACTCAAAAATTATAGCGGGTACAATGACTTGGGGAAGTTGGGGTAAAAACTTACAAGAACAAAAAATGGGTGCTTTAATGAACCATTGTGTAGATGTAGGGATTACCACTTTTGATCATGCCGACATTTACGGTGGTTACACAAATGAAGCTATGTTTGGTGCGGCTTTTGCCAACAGTACTATTGCTAGAGAAAAAATACAGATTATAACCAAATGTGGTATTCAGTTTGTCTGCAAAGACCGAGATAATACCATTGGTCATTATCAATATGACAAGGCCTATATTATCGATGCCGTTTATGCATCTATAAAAAATCTGAAAACTGAATATATCGATTTTTTACTGCTGCACAGACCAAGCCCATTAATGCATCCAGAAGAAATAGCAGCAGCCGTCGAAGTGCTTCAAAAAGAAGGTAAAATTATTGATTTTGGGGTTTCTAATTTTACAGCATCACAGATTAAAATGCTGGAAACGGAAATACCCGTTTGTGGCAATCAAATTGAGTTTTCGCTAACGGAACATACAGCAATGTATGACGGCACATTAGATGATTGTATTACAGCCAAAAGAAGGGTAATGGCATGGAGTCCATTGGGTGTTTATTTTAAAGAAGAAAACGAACAAACCCAAAGAATAAAGGCGACCTTAAAAGCACTTGTAAGCAAGTATAATGTTGCCGAAGATCAATTGTTGTTGGCTTGGATTTTGCGACATCCAGCTGTTATATCTCCTGTAATTGGCACCACAACGCCAGAGCGAATACGGGCTGCAGTTCAGGCACAAGAAATTAATTTAGAATTAGAAGATTGGTTTTTGTTATTAAAAGCAAGCCAAGGACATTCGGTTCCATAAAAACAGAACAATGGGTACTACAAAGAAAATAGCAGTAATAACTGGTGCAACTAGCGGTATTGGGAGGGCAACAGCACAGCTTTTTGCTAAGCATGCGATACACCTTGTGCTCTGCGGCAGAAGACAAGATCGTTTAACGGCGCTTAAAGAGGAATTAATGCATTATACCTCAGTGCATACTTTAAATTTTGATGTGCGCGATAAGGATGCTGTTTTTGCTGCTCTTCAATCCTTGCCAGCGGAATTTACAGACATTGATATTTTAATTAATAATGCAGGTAATGCACATGGATTAGAACCTATACAAGAGGGTAGTCTAGACGATTGGGATGCTATGCTCGACATAAATGTTAAAGGGCTTTTGTATGTTTCTAAGGCTATTATTCCGGGGATGGTGGCCAAAAAAGCGGGACATATCATAAATATTGGATCTACAGCAGCCAAGGAAGTATACCCAAATGGCAATGTGTATTGTGCCAGTAAGCATGCTGTGGATGCGCTAAATCAAGGAATGCGCATCGATTTAAATCCGTTCAATATTAGAGTTGGTTCTATAAACCCAGGAATGGTAGAAACAGAATTCAGTAGTGTACGGTTTAAAGGCGATGAAGATCGTGCAGCAAAAGTATATCAGGGCTTTACTGCTTTACAGGCAGAAGATGTAGCGGATATTATCCATTTTGTAGTGACGAGACCCTACCATGTAAATATCGCTGATTTGGTGGTTATGAGTACGGCCCAAGCGAATAGTACTATTGTAAATAAAAGTAATGATTAACAAGCGCCTATTAGTAAAAAACTTGTTAGCTCATAATGATGAGAATAGTTTTTATGATAAAAAGCGATTTATAGACATTGGACAAAAGGAAGGAAAAGCAAAGTTTTTAAAACATGTTTGTGCTTTGGCCAATAGCAATCCCAAAAACAATTCTTTTATCGTTGTAGGTGTAGAAGATGAGGGTAATACTATTGTGGGAGTTGATTTTTTTGATGATAGCAAAATTCAAAATTTAGTAAACGCCTATATCAATAACGCTCCAGCTATATCTTATGAGAATATTCCGTTTCCACATCTTCCTGAAGGTAAGGTGGTAGGTTTGGTTACCATTAAATCTAACGGGAAAGTATGTGTCTTAAGTAAGAATATTTGGAAATATTATGGCGGCACTGTTTTTTTTAGGGAAGGAAGTATTAGTATGCCTAAGGCTTATGGAATAGAATTAAAGGATATTAATTCTAATGCTGTTACTACGATAGAACAACACGCTAAAAACAATATTGAGCTCACCCTTGACGGAGTAATCGATTTTATAAACAATAGGCATAAAGATCTGCCCAGTTACTACAAAGTTTTTAAGGAGCAGTTTGTGGTTTGTTGGGCCGGAAATCAGAATAAAATAAAGGAACAGCTGTATTATTCTCGAGTGGATATAGAGTTAATTAATGAACAGGTAAAATTGTTTTATTCCATTTTTGATGAAATCACCATTGCCTTCGATGAGGATTCTTTTACAACAACAGAATATGTGCAACTCGGCTTGGGAAAGCAACAAAAGTATTATCCATTTGAAAAAGTGGTGATTACCTTTAATCATAATGGAAAATACTTTATTCAGAGCGATTTAATTTTTGAACCACCCCAGTATGATAAAAAAACGCTGCATCACATTTTCAATACCAACGTTGCTTTGATTGACAAATTAGAAAAAAATATAAAACTAACAACCGCGGAACAGGAAGACCTTAATCATCTGCCTGATACGTATTTAATTTGTTACCTAAATGATTTTCTAGAGGCATTGCCGCAAATGGAAAAAGCAAAACCTATCATAAAAAAACACAACAAAGAAGTGTACCAATCTCTAAAAGAAGCTTTCCGAATTTTAAGAAAGGTGAGGTATAATTAGAGGGTACAATCCTTATGTTATTGTTTTGCCTTTTAGTTCATTTTATCCACATTTTGAAGATCCACAATCCTTACAGGTTAGACAGCCTTCTTGGTAAATAAGGGTCGTGGAATTGCAATTCTCACATTTTTGACCCTTAACTTTAGTTCCGTCTACTACATACTTTTTTAAAGCTCGTGCCACTCCATTTTTCCATGTATTTATAGATTCGTTGTTGAGCTGTAAACTATTGATTAAATCTGCTACTTTTTCAATAGGCATACCATGGCGTAAGGTCCCTGAAATTAATTTGGCGTAATTCCAGTATTCAGGATTAAATTTATGTGATAAGCCTTCAATGGTGGTTTTGTAACCTCGTTTATTCTTATATTGAAAATCATACCTAGAAATGCCATTTTCGTCTCTATTTTTAATGATCAATCCTTTGTTGACCCAGCGTGGTATTAAAATACCATCTTCATCATCTTCCAAGCCCGTAAATATCTCATAAGGATTCCCGTCAATTAGCCCTATGAAAGCAATCCATTTTTCTTTGTTGTTTTGAAATCGTACAATGTCGGCTTCAACAGTTTCAGGTCGTTTGGATGGAAAATTTGTTAGGGTTTCGGCATCGTTATCATCGTCACTTTTTTCGTCATTTGAAATCAAGACTCCAGATCTAGAACCGTCTCTGTAAACTGTAACTCCTTTACAACCTGCTTTCCAAGCTTCAAGGTACAATTCGCCAACCAGTTTTTCTGAGGCGTTGTTTGGTAAATTAATGGTAACACTTATAGAGTGGTCTACCCATTTTTGAACGGCGCCCTGCAGTTTAACTTTGCTCATCCAATCCACATCATTGGATGTGGCTTTGTGATATGGGGATTTCTGTACCAATTCATTTATTTCTTTCTGACTGTATTTTTTAGCAGTATCATATCCATTTACAGACATCCACTGTTTAAATCTGTGGTGAAATACAACATATTCTTCCCAAGAATCTCCAACTTCATCTACAAAATTTATATTCACCCCTACATCATTAGGGTTTACTTTTCTACGACGTTTATACACAGGTAGAAAAACCGGCTCTATGCCCGAGGTAGTTTGGGTCATTAAGCTTGTAGTGCCTGTAGGGGCAATAGTTAGTAAGGCGATGTTTCTGCGACCATATTTTAACATATCATCGTACAATTTTTCATCGGCCTCCTTTAGGCGTAAAATAAACGGATTGTTTTTTTCAAGATTTGCATCGAAAACCTGAAATGCTCCCCTTTCTTTGGCGGTATTTACAGATGCTCTATAGGCTTCTAATGCGATGGTTTTATGAACTTCAACAGAAAACACATTGGCGTCTTTGCTTCCGTATTGGAGTCCTAACGCTGCGAGCATATCGCCCTCTGCTGTAATGCCAATTCCGGTACGACGCCCTTGAATGGCTTTTTCTTTAATTTTTTTCCATAAATTGTACTCTGCACTTTTTGTTTCTTCTAGTTCTGGGTCTAAGTGGATTTTTTCTAAAATAGCATCAATCTTTTCTAATTCAAGATCAATAATATCATCCATCATACGCTGGGCTACTCCAATATGCTTTTTAAACAATTCTTGGTTAAAAGTGGCCTTATTGGTAAAAGGGTTGTCCACATATGAAAATAAATTGATGGCTAAAAGGCGACACGAATCGTAAGGACAAAGCGGAATTTCACCACAAGGGTTTGTAGACACGGTTTTAAAGCCAAAATCGGTATAACAATCAGGAACAGATTCCTTGATAATAGTGTCCCAAAACAAAATACCAGGTTCTGCAGATTTCCATGCATTGTGTACTATTTTATTCCATAGTTTATTCGGATTTATGGTTTTACTCACCTTTGGTGAAGGACTGTGAATTGGGAATTTCTGTACATAAGGGCTATTGTTTTCAACAGATTGCATGAATTCGTTGTCTATACGCACAGAAATGTTAGCTCCTGTTACTTTCCCTTGTTCCATTTTTGCATCTATAAAATCTTCTGCGTCAGGATGATTAATAGAAACAGAGAGCATCAATGCGCCTCTTCTGCCATCCTGAGCAACTTCTCTAGTAGAGTTAGAATAGCGATCCATAAATGGAACAAGGCCCGTTGAGGTTAAAGCCGAATTTTTTACGGCAGAACCCTTGGGTCTTATGTGAGAAAGGTCGTGGCCTACACCCCCACGTCTTTTCATTAATTGCACCTGTTCTTCATCAATTTTCATAATACCCCCATAAGAATCAGATTTGCCATCATTTCCAATTACAAAACAATTAGAAAGTGATGCTATTTGAAAAGGATTGCCTATTCCAGCCATTGGGCTGCCTTGGGGAACAATGTATTTAAAATCTTTAATAAGGTCGAAAATTTCACTTTCACTTAAAGGGTTTTTGTATTGTTGTTCTACGCGCCCAATTTCTTTGGCAATACGGCGATGCATATCATCTGGTGTTAACTCATAAATATTACCTTCAGAATCCTTTAGCGCATACTTGTTTAACCATACCTGTGCTGCTAAATCGTCTCCTTTGAAATAATTGGAGGTGGCTTTGAGTACCTCTTCTTGGGAGTGGGTTTTTCTTATTTTTTGTAGTATTTGAGTTGCCATTTTGCTTTTTTTTTGAAATTATGCTATGAAAAATATAATTCAAAGGTAGTGTGAAAATAGCAGAATAAATAAACTTTTAATCTGATTATTATCATACAAGTTTCAAAAAAAAAGCGGTATTAAACTGATAATAAGGATTATAAGTTATTTTTTATATAAAAAAGTTCTCAAAAAAAATTATTTTTAAAAAATTTAAAAATAATTTATGATAGAAAAAATACAACTTCAGGCTAGTTTTTGAATTTTAAGGTAAAAAAAGAATTAAACCTTTTTTTAAGTTTTACTAATTTCACTACCTTGTTTAAGAAATTTATAAAAACACAACCAAATGGGAATATTTGATGAAATTAAAAAGAAATTAAGTCACGAGTTTATAGATATCATAGAATGGTTAGACAATAGCAATGATACCATTGTACACCGTTTTGAACGTTACCAAAATGAAATTAAAAACAACGCCAAGCTTATCGTAAGAGAAGGGCAAGTGGCTGTTTTTGTCAATGAGGGTCAATTGGCGGATGTTTTTAAACCAGGAACCTACACGCTAAACACTCAGAATTTACCCCTATTAACCACCATAAAAGGTTGGAAATATGGTTTTAATAGTCCGTTTAAGGCCGAGGTTTATTTTGTAAACACTCGATTGTTTACAGATGAAAAGTGGGGCACCAAAAATCCAATAATGTTAAGCGATTCTCGCTTTGGACTTACAGAAATAAGGGCTTTCGGGACCTATAGTTTTAGGATCATAGATGCAGGTAAATTTGTAGTAGATGTCGTAGGAACTGATGGTAATTTCACAAATTATGAAGTGAATGAGCATTTAAAAAGTTTAATAGTTACACGTTTTACAGATACCGTAGGTGAGGCCAATTTGCCAATAGAGTTGTATGCGGCAAATACGTCTGAACTCTCTGAAACTTGTCAAGATGTTATGCAGCCAGAATTTGGTCGGGTAGGTATAGAGTTGGAGAAGTTTTATATAGAAAATGTATCCATGCCGGAAGAACTTAAAAAGGAAATTTTTGAGTACAGTAGGCTCGATAAGTTGGATATGGGTAAGTTAACCCAATTTAAAACAGCCAAAGCCATTGAAGCTGCAGCTAAAAACGAAGGGGGTACAGCAGGAGCAGGTATGGGAATGGGAATGGGTTTTGTATTGGCCCAACAAATGGGTGGGATGATAAATCCTCAGATGCAGCAGCCTGCAGCAGCACAAGTACCTCAGGGAGCAGCAGTGCCTCCTCCAATGCCGGTACAAACTATGTATTTTTATGCTACAAATGGCCAACAAATGGGCCCTGTTGGGTTTGAGAAACTAAAGGAACTTTTTGCCAACAGGACGATAAATAAAGAAACATTACTTTGGAAACAAGGAATGGCTAATTGGGCCGCACTAAATGAAATAGAAGAGTTAAAAGTATTTTTAGGGGGTAATACACCTCCGCCATTACCTGGAGCATAGTATGAAATTTTAGAAGTATGAAAAAAATGACATGTAAACAGTTGGGGGGAGCATGTGCAATGGAATTTTATGGTGCTACTTTTGAAGAAATAGCAGCACAAAGTAAAAAGCACGGTAGGGAAATGTTTCTGGAGGGTGATGTAGCTCATCTTGAGGCAATGGAGCAAATGCGAAGTATGAATCCTGTAGCAATGAAACATTGGTTTGATGAAAAGCGTAACTTATTTAATGTGCTGTAGCTATGTAGCATTGAAACAACTGATTGTGCAGGGAATTTCACCCTTTGCTATGAGGTAATTTTATGGAAGAATTAAAACAATCTGAACAAAATAAACCCTGTGCCAATTGTGGTGCTGAGTTAAAATACAAACCTGGTTCACAACAATTGGCGTGTGGCTATTGTGGCTATGAAGAATTTATTGAGCAAGCCAAAAGTAGTTTTGAAGAGTTAGAACTACAGCATTATCTAAAAGCTGTTGGTGATAATGCCTATACAGAAACTATAGATTTGTTACACTGTAAAAACTGTGGCGCCAATCAGCATATTGAAGAAAACTTTAAGTCGCTCCAATGTGTGTATTGTAGTGAGCCCTTAATTCGTGAAGATATTGAAAAGGAGGGGTGGATTTTGCCTAGTGCCGTTGTGCCTTTTCAATTGGATGCTAAAAAGGCAGGAAGTATTTTTAAAAAATGGGTAGGTGGTATTTGGTTTGCTCCCAATAAACTAAAAAGAGCAGCCTTAGATCCAGAAAGTATACATGGCTTGTATGTGCCGCATTGGACATTTGATGCTAATATGACTGCAGACTACCAAGGGCAAAGGGGTGAGTATTATTATGTAACACAAACCTACAAAACTAAAAATGGCACCAAAACAAGACAGGTTCGGAAAACAAGATGGCACCCTGCATCTGGTCGGGTAAACGGCTTTGTTGATGATATTTTAATCAATGCTTCAGAGAAAAAACAACGCGAAATTCCGACCAGTGTTTCCTTTTGGAACCTTAAAGAGTTGCAACCTTTTACTTCTAAGTATTTAGCGGGCTTTGTCACGGAAAAGTATACGATTTCGCTGAAAGAAGGGCATCATCAATCGTTTAAAAAAGCAAAAGAAATTGCGTATCAATGGATTCGACGTGATATTGGTGGAGATACACAACAGATACATCATGCAGATATAAAATTATCAGATGAAAAATTTAAACATGTTTTGTTACCCATATATATTAGTTCTTATACGTATAATGGCAAAGAATACCGTTTTTATGTCAATGGGCAAACCGGAAAAATAAGCAGTTCAAGGCCTTATTCTTTCTGGAAAATATTCTTTTTGGTCCTATTTATTGTGATTATTATTGCGCTATTTGCGTTCTTTGCCCAATGAGAAAATTAGTAATTGGAGATATTCATTCTGGACTAAAAGCATTGCAACAAGTGTTAAAAAATGCGGCTGTAACTCCTAATGATCACCTTATTTTTTTAGGAGATTATGTTGATGGTTGGAGTGAAGCTGTAGCGACAATCAATTATTTAATCGATTTAAAAACCACACATAATTGCACCTTTATTCGGGGAAATCACGATGAACTTTGTGCAGATTGGTTAAAGACAGGCAACCAAAACGCTACTTGGGTTTTACATGGCGGTCAAGCTACTATGGATTCTTATGCCTCTCTAGATCCGAATACAAAAGAGCAACACATTCAGTTTTTCGATGGTCTTGAAAATTATTATTTGGATGATGAAAATAGACTTTTTTTACATGCTGGTTTTACAAACTTAAAGGGAGTGGACTTTGAATATTTTGAAAAACTATTCTATTGGGATAGAACCTTATGGGAATTAGCACTTTCTGTAGACCCTAATTTATCGAAAGAAGACAAGCTCTACCCAAAACGTCTGTTGCAATACAAAGAAGTGTATATTGGACATACTCCGGTTACGCGCATCGGGGAAACTACGCCTCAAAATGGAGCCAATGTCTATAATATAGATACAGGAGCAGCTTTTAGAGGACCATTATCTGTAATGGATATTCGTACAAAAGAAGTGTGGCAAAGTAACAATGTCTTTACGTTTTATCCGAATCAAAAAGGTAGGAATTAAAAATTATTAACGACCTTTGTAAAAAGAACCATTAATATGTCTGCACACAATATACGATTAGAAGTAATGAAGGCCATTGAGGGCAAGGTAGAAGGTTTTATAGATTCTTACCTAGTTCCTATTGAAAAAATATGGCAGCCAACGGATTTTTTACCCGATTCTCAAAGCGATAACTTTTTTAATGAAGTAGAGCAAATTAGAGAAGAAGCGAAAGAACTTGGTTATGATTTTTGGGTAACTTTAGTGGCAGATACTATTACGGAAGAGGCCTTACCAACCTATGAATCATGGCTAATGGATGTTGAAGGTATAGACCAACATAGTGGTAATGAAAACGGGTGGTCAAAATGGGTTCGACAATGGACTGCTGAAGAAAACAGACATGGAGATGTGCTCAATAAATATTTGTATTTATCTGGAAGGGTAAATATGAGAGAAGTAGAAATTACGACCCAGCATCTTATTGCAGATGGTTTTGATATAGGAACAGATAGAGATCCATACAAAAACTTTATTTATACTTCATTTCAAGAATTAGCAACAAATATATCTCACAAACGTGTGGGACAAATGGCGAAGAAAAAAGGAAATACCTTATTGGGTAAAATGTGTACCATTATTGCTGGTGATGAAATGCGCCATCATTTGGCCTACCGAGAATTTGTGAAAACCATTATGGACCAAGATCCGAATGGTATGTTGCTTGCTTTTGCAGATATGATGAAAAGAAAAATTGTTATGCCAGCACATTTTTTACGGGAATCTGGCGGGGAAATTGGAACGGCATTTGAAACCTTCTCGAATTGTGCTCAACGATTGGGTGTTTATACGGCGCAAGATTATATAGAAATCCTTAAGAAGTTGAACAATTATTGGGATGTTGAAAATTTAAGAGGTTTAAATGATTCGGCAGAAAAAGCAAGGGATTATTTAACCAAGCTTCCTTCTCGATTAGAACGTATTTCGGAGCGAATGAAGTATGATCAGGACCAATACCATTTTAAATGGGTAGAGGCTAACGGAAGGATTTAATGCCATAAATGGTAACACTAAAAACCCCGATTCTTTATATATGAATCGGGGTTTTTAGTGTTACGGCGGGTACTAAAGTTTACCGTGTTTGTGTTTGTCTTGCCATTTTTTTAAATCTTCCCATTTTCCTTCATAACACATTTTGGCTTGCATTGGCCATGAAGAAGGATCGTGGATTCTATATCTGTCTCCACCAGAATTTAATACCTCTTGACACTTCGCAACAGAAACGTCAGAAAGTGCTTTCCATGTTTTTATGTCAAAACTATGAAATAGGCCTTCTATTTTGGGTCCAATACCCTCCACAACTTTTAAGTCGTCCTGTTTAATTTTTTTTCCGATGACCGCTTTGGCCGCTCCTGCATTAAAGGCCATAGCAGTGGCGGTGGCTACAGTTGGTTGTGCTGATGGAGCAACTACGGCGGAAGTCGCTACTTGTGCTCTACACGCATCTAAGTCGGCTGTAAGTTTTGCATTCTTATCCTTCCATATTTGTACCGAAGAAGTATTATCGATAACCTCCGTTTTTCCCTTGCCTAAGAAATAGCCTAGTATGCCACATATTATTCCAACTAAAATAGGGAGTAGCCAGCACCAAATACTCATATTTTCAAAATCCATCTTTATTTGTTTTAATGTTCTAAGTTACAATGTATTAAAAAAATACTATAAATGTTAAAAAAATTAAGAAAAACAAGGATGCTGCCTATAATTACTGTAGTTAATGGATTATTAAATTGTGTTTGAGTCATTTATGACAAAAAAGCAACCAGTTATACAATTCTGAGTTACAGTGGTATAATATGTGTTTGTAAATGAGAAATATTTCTTGAAATTTACAGTATCATAGTAGGAAAAAAAGCCCTTATTCTCCCGAAAAGTTCGGCATTGAATTTGGGTTTTTTTAAACGGTAATGAGTTAGTTTAGAGTATATCTGTAATTGATTAGTCTTCAAAATCAGATAAACGTAAAAACCTCTATTTGAGAAATCAAATAGAGGTTCTTTATGTTCTTATAAATCGAACTTAATTCCCTGTGACAAGGGTAACTCTGTTGTGTAGTTAATGGTGTTGGTTTGTCTGCGCATGTAAATTTTCCAAGCATCAGATCCTGATTCTCGTCCACCGCCAGTATCTTTTTCGCCTCCAAAGGCACCGCCTATTTCGGCACCAGAAGTTCCAATGTTTACATTGGCAATACCACAGTCCGATCCGGTAACAGATAAGAAGTGTTCTGCCTCACGTAAGTTGTTCGTCATGATGGCAGAGGATAGGCCTTGGGCTACCTGGTTTTGAATAGCTATGGCATTTTCCACATCACCCGTATAGGTCAGCAAATAAAGAACCGGAGCAAACGTTTCATGTTGTACAATTTTATAAAAAGGTTCTGCTTCGGCAATAGCTGGTTTAACGTAACAACCAGATTCATAGCCTTCACCAGAAAGAACACCGCCTTCTACCAAAATAGAACCTCCCTCAGCCACAACCTGTGTTAAGGCGTTTTCATACATGCTCACTGCTGCCTTGTCTATCAGCGGCCCAACATGGTTATTTTCATCTAAGGGGTTGCCAATACGCAATTGTTTGTACGCATCAACAAGAGCTTTCTTTACGGTGGCATACATGCTTTCGTGGATGATTAATCTACGGGTTGAGGTACAGCGTTGGCCTGCAGTGCCAACTGCACCAAAAACAGCGCCTATAACTGTCATTTTAACATCAGCGTCTGGGGTAACTATAATGGCGTTGTTTCCGCCCAGTTCTAAAAGTGATTTTCCCAAACGACCTGCAACTTCTTGAGCTACAATTTTACCCATTCTTGTAGAACCTGTTGCCGATATTAACGGAATACGAGGATCCTTGGTTAGAAATTCACCTACTTTATAATCTCCATTTATAAGGTTACAAATGCCTTCCGGTAAATTATTTTCAGCAAACACTTCGGCGGCAATATTTTGACAAGCAACACCACACATTGGTGTTTTTTCACTAGGTTTCCAAACACATACATCACCACATATCCATGCTAATGCGGTGTTCCAGGCCCAAACAGCAACCGGAAAATTAAAGGCAGATATAATCCCTACAACGCCTAATGGATGATACTGTTCATACATTCGGTGTCCAGGTCTTTCAGAGTGCATTGTTAAACCGTGTAGTTGGCGTGATAAGCCTACTGCAAAGTCGCAGATATCGATCATTTCTTGAACTTCGCCTAAGCCTTCTTGGTAACTTTTTCCCATTTCATAGGAAACAAGTTTTCCTAAAGCTTCCTTTTTTTCGCGTAATTTTTCACCAAATTGGCGAACAATCTCACCACGTTGGGGAGCGGGCATTGTTCTCCAAGTCTTAAAAGCAGCCGTAGCCGATTTCATTACTTTTTCGTAATCTTCCTTGCTTGTAGTTTTTACTTTACCAATGAGTTTTCCGTCTACAGGAGAATAGCTTTCTATCAAATTTCCACTAGAGAAATTTACAGATCCGGTTGAAGTACCTTCGTTACTATTTTTTAATCCTAATTGTTTTAAAGCATTGTCTATTCCAAATGAGGCTGTAGTTTTTGACATTTTATAACTTTTATATTAAAAATTGTTATTTTTATCAAAGTTACAAATAATTGCCTTTCGTTTAACAATCTGCTAATTGTCTTGTCCTAGAGATTCGTTTAGTCTTCATCGGCGACAAATTTTTTGTCTGTAGGCATTATGGTATGGCAGTTATCACAGCTGCGATGTTCTTTAGAGCCATAAAATATTTTAAAATGTTTAAGAAAATCTTTTTCAATATCATTCAAGGTAAAATACGCTTCGTATAGTTTGTGGTTGCAATTGTCGCAATACCATAGCAAGCCATCATCAACACCCATATCGGATCGCTTTCTTTCAATTACGAGTCCTATAGAATCTTTGTGGCGAACCGGGGAGTGCGGCACTTTAGCAGGATGCAAATACATGTCTCCAGGACCAAGTTTCATTGTTTTTTTTTCACCGTTTTCCTGAATATGAATTTCAATATGCCCTTCCAACTGATAGAAAAGCTCTTCGGTTTCATTATAGTGATAATCTTTTCTAGCATTGGGTCCTGCGACAATCATAACAATGTAATCACCAGCATCTTTGTACAGGTTTTTATTGCCAACAGGTGGTTTTAAGGTATCCCTGTTTTCTTTAATCCACTTGGTAAGGTTAAAGGGTGCTTTAATAGACATAATGCTTTTCTTAATTATAAAGTTGAGTAACTAGTAAACGTATTCCAAATTTAAGAAAAGAAAATAGGTTTGCTTATTTTATTTATAGAACATTTGAGTGAAATAATAATCGCCGGCATTATTTGGCTTAACACTTAATCCGGTATGTGTATAATCACCTACAATGTTTAATTTGTGTCCTGGGCTGCTTATCCATGAATCAAAGGCTTGTTGTGCTCCATTATAATCCTTGGCAACGTTTTCTGATATTAATTCGGCGTTGGTTTCAGTAGCTAAATTAGCAGCTCTTTTTGAAAAATTATCATGGTTAATTTCACCTAAATCAATCATATATATAGTATGTTGGTGGGCGTATCTGTAAGCGGCATCACTTAGTTGTAAATTATTTAAGCCCTCAGAAGTTCTGTAATCGTTAATTAAGGTAATTAGGTCTGCCTCCATTTTGGAAGCAACTAATTGCGAAGCCACAGTTGCTCCAAATAACTCTTCGCTATCCTTTTTAGAATTACAAGCAGCGATTAAAAAGGTTAGCATAATAATTGGCAATAACTTTATTCGTAGCATAGTGGGGGGATTTCTAATTAAAAATTTTGTGCAAAAGTACCCGTTCACTTAGCCTAATATTGGATAAATACTACGTAAGTAAATGTATCTTCGTTAAGGTGTATTATTTATAAATAAAATAGGGTTTTTACACAATTTTATTCTTTTTCAATCGATTAAAAATGCTGTTAAACAGGGTTTTAACAACTTGTCGGATTAAGAGGTAATAGGACTGAAAAGGTTGTGGTGTAGTAATTTAAGGTGCTAAAAAAAGAGAAGTGAACAAACATAAACCAATATAGTAGTCTTATTAGAAAAGCACTTTTTTATAGTAGACTACTATTTGTAAAATAATTGGGTAAAGTAGTAATTGCCTTCTGGTTTTTTCATTACACTAATGCCTGTATGGGTGTAATCTCCCTCTATATTTTCCTTGTGACCATCACTCAGCAACCAATTAATTATGGCTTCGTTTGCTGAAGTATAATTCCTGGCTACATTTTCTGAAACATATTTAGCATTTGTTTTTTCAGAAATTTGTTGTGCCCTATAGGGAAAGTCATTGTGGTTTAGTTCTCCTTTTTCAATCATATAGAGAGTGTGCTCACTGGCGTACTTTTGCGCAATACTACTTTGCTCCAATGTGTTTTTTCCCAAAGTCAATCTGTGTGCGTTTATGAGGCTTAATACCTCAGCTTCAAAAACGGAATTACTGGTGGCTATAACTTCATTTTCAACAGAATCTTTGGAGCAACTAGCGACCAATACAATAAGTATTACTAATGAAATTCGAAGTTTTTGAAACATATAAAGATTGTAAATAATAATGGCCCTCTTAATAGTCGCATAATATATGTGAAACAATTAATTTATTGCTATTTAGGATAATCTTATAGTTGAAGTGCAATTTATTTAGATAAAACACCCTTTTTGATGAATTCTTATAAGCTATAATAATATTACCTTTACCGTAAAATCTGTGCTATGAGAATAAAATTTGTGCTCTATTTCTTCCTTATTAGTTTAATAATTGGATGTAAAAAAGGACCTACAGTGGTAGATTCAGTTTCTGCAATTGATTATGCCGAATATGTTTCTCAATATACCCATGGGATAATATCGACCAGGACCAATATTCAAATTGTTTTGACCAAACCAGTTGCTGCATGGAGTAAGGAAACTAAGTTAGATCATACGCTACTGAAAATTTCCCCAAAAATTAAGGGAACATTAAAGGCTGTAAATAGCAAAACCTTAATTTTTACGCCCGAAGAGGCCTTACGGCAGCATACGAAGTATACGGTTCAATTAGATTTGGATAAAATTTACGATGATGTCCCGGATGATTTGGCTGAATTTGCATTTTTTGTGCATACAATTAAACAAGAGTTTAGTGTAAATACAAGTCCTATGCAAGCGTATTCTAAGGCGTACCAATATATAGAAGGACAGATTAGAAGTGCAGATGAACTTACTTTAGAAGTGGCAAAAAAGTTAATAAATGTTTCGCACAATGGACAAAATATTGCGGTTACATTTAGTAATCAACCGGAAAGTGGGACACAATTTCAATTTAAGATAGATAGTATTCCCCGTCTTACCGAAGATTCAGCATTAGAGATCGCATACAGTGGAAAAAGTTTTGATATAGAGACCGAGGGGAAAAGCAGTATAAAAGTTCCAGGAAAAAGTAATTTTTCAATCTTAAATATTAGTGTAGCACAAGCAGAAAGCCCTGTTGTTAAAATCAATTTTTCAGACCCCATAAAAAAAGATCAGAACTTTAAAGGACTAATTGTTTTGCCCAATGATCCCAATCCTAAGTTTTCAGTAAATAGTACCACCCTAAGTGTTTACCCTTCTACGAATCATACAGGTACAATTTTAATAGAAGTTTTTGATGGGATTCAAAGTGCAGATGGCTATAAGCTAAAAAATAAATATGAAGAACGCGTAGCCTTTGAAGAGATAAAGCCCCAGGTTAGAGTTTTATCAAATGGGTCTATATTGCCTTCTTCGTCAAACTTAAAGGTGAACTTTGAAGCCGTAAATTTAAGCGCTGTAGACGTAAAGATCTTTCGGATTTATGAGGATAATGTATTGCAGTTTTTACAAGTTAGCAATCTAGACGGCAGTAATGAGTTGCGCAGAGTTGCCCGGCCAATTGCGGGGAAAAAGCTACAATTGCAAGATAATTTATCGGTAAATAATGGGAAGTGGAACGCACATGCTTTGGACTTAACAGAATTAATTACACCAGAAAAAGGAGCAATTTATAGGGTCGTGTTTTCATTTAAACCACAGTATAGTCTGTATACCTGTGAAAGCACCAACTTTGAAGCTATAGAAGAGGAGGAAACAGATTCTTTTGATGATGAAACAGAAAATAGTTACTGGGACTATTCGGACTATTATTATGATTACGGGTATGATTATGATTGGAACGAAAGGGAGAATCCCTGCCATACCTCATACTACAGAACAAAAAATGCTAGTGTAAATGTGCTGGCAACAGATATTGGTATTACTGTTAAAAAGGGGGCTAATAATAGTTATTTGGTGGTAACATCAGATTTGTTGACTACCAAACCAATTGCCGGGGCTAAAATTAGTTTTTACAATTTTCAGGAACAAAACATTGGTTCTGTAACCACAAATGCAGAAGGGATGTCATTTTTTGATGCAGAAAGTGTTGCCTTTTTTGCAGTAGCCGAACACAAGGGCCAAAAAACATACCTAAAGCTCAATGATGGGAATACCCTATCTGTAAGTAAGTTTAAAGTGGCCGGTGTAAAATTACAAAAAGGGATTAAAGGGTTTATTTTTGGAGAACGCGGGGTTTGGCGACCAGGAGATGCCCTGTTTTTGTCTTTTGTTTTAAATGACAATGCTAATAAACTACCAGCAAATCACCCGGTTAAAATAGAATTGATAGACCCCTATAATAAAGTGGTTCATAGGGAGGTAAAAACAAGTGGGTTACATAATTTCTACAATTTTACACTTCAAACAGACCAAGATGCCCCTACCGGAAATTGGCTTGCAAAAGTTTCTGTAGGAGGTGCACAATTTTCGAAAACCATTAAAATAGAAACTATAAAACCCAATCGCTTAAAAATTAAAAATGATTTTGAAGCAGAACTGTTGGTTGGTGGAGAACCGATCAAGGGAACAATGGAAGTAAAATGGCTCCATGGAGCAATAGCTAAAAATTTGAAAACAGATATAGCCGCCAAGTTCAATGTTGTGACTACTGCATTTCCTACTTTTCCTGCCTATGTTTTTGATGATCCTAGTAGGAGTTTTTCAGTAGAAGAACAAGTAGTTTTTACAGGTAAGGTTGATGCTGAAGGAAAAGCAAAATTTTCTTTAAATCCACAACTTGGAAGTAACCCTCCGGGGATGTTACAGGCTGCCTTTGTTACTAAGGTGTATGAAAATGGAGGAGATTTTAGTACCGATGTATTTACAAAATCATACTCGCCTTACAACACCTATGTTGGACTTAATGTACCTAAGGGTGACGCCTCTAAAGGAATGTTGCTCACCGATGTAAAACATAATTTTGAGGTGGTTACGGTAGATGAAAAGGGAAAACCAAAAGCTACTAAAAATTTAAAAGTAAGTGTTCATAAAATAGAATGGAGATGGTGGTGGGATACTTCCGAAGATAACCTGTCTCATTATGGAAGCAGTGGTTATCGAAATAAAATTTTCGAAAAAACGATCAACACAAATGCCAATGGAAAAGCAAATTTTGAATTCGAATTAAAATATCCAGATTGGGGAAGATATTTAGTGCGTATTGAAGACGAATACGGAGGGCATGCTACAGGAGAAACTATATATATAGATTGGCCAGGATGGGCAGGGAAATCTAAAAAGAACGATCCGTCTGCAGCGACTATGTTATTGTTTTCAGCCGATAAGGAGAGTTACAACACTGGAGAAACAGCAACAATTACCTTCCCTAGTTCAGATGGTGCAAGAGCTTTGGTAACCGTAGAAAATGGAAGTGAAGTGCTAAAATCGCTATGGGTAGAAACTACAAAAGGGGAAACTAAATTTACAGTTCCTATGACGGCAGAATACACCCCCAATGTATTTATACATATCTCTTTATTACAACCCCATGCATCTACTTTAAATGATTTGCCAATACGAATGTATGGGGTAATACCTATTTCAGTATCAGATGAACATACAAAGTTAGCGCCTAAAATTGCAATGCCAGAGGTATTACGTCCAGAAGAGACCATTACTGTGGCCGTAAGTGAGCACAATAAAAAACCAATGACTTATAGTATTGCCATTGTAGATGAAGGTTTGTTAGATTTAACCCGATTTAAAACCCCTAACCCTTGGGACACTTTTTATGCAAACGAAGCTTTGGGTGTTAAAACATGGGATATTTACGATGATGTTATTGGAGCTTTTGGTGGCCGAATTAATCAGGTGTTTGCCATTGGAGGAGATGATGAACTGGCAGGCGCTAAAAACAAAAAAGCCAATAGGTTTGAACCAATGGTGGTGCATTTAGGTCCTTTTCAATTAAAGGAAGGGGAAACGAAAGCACACAAAATAAAAATTCCAAAATATGTGGGATCGGTTAGAACTATGGTCGTAGCTGCACAGGCAGAAAATGGAGCCTATGGAAGTACGGAAAAAACAACTCCGGTTCGCAAGCCCTTGATGATCCTTGGCTCTTTACCGCGTAAAATTACACCTGGAGAAAAAGTAACCTTGCCTATCACTGTTTTTGCAATGGAAAAAAATGTAAAAAACGTAAGGGTTACCATTAAGGATGATAAAGCATTTACTATTGAAGGAGGTAATTCAACATCCATTTCATTTGAACAGCCAGATGAAAAAATGGTATATTTTACCTTGAAAGTTGCAGATTTTAAAGGGATTGGAAAAGTGGTTGTTGAAGCAACTTCTGGAACGGAAAAAGCATCCTTTGAAATTCCTATTGATGTTGTAAATCCAAACCCTATGACGACGGAAGTTCAAGATTTTGTTTTAGAACCAAATAGTGAAAAATCAATCGCCTTGGAAACTTTTGGAGTAACCGGAACAAATTCTGCCTCTATTGAATTATCTACCTTGCCTCCAATGAATTTTAATGGGAGAATGCAATACCTAATTCGGTATCCACATGGGTGTTTAGAGCAAATTACTTCAGCCGCATTTCCACAGCTATTTTTAGCAGCTATTTTTGATGTTTCATTGCTTCAGAAACAAGAAGTGCAAAGGAACATAGATGGCGCTATAAATCGTTTGGCTGGATTTCAAATATTTAACGGTGGAATGGCTTACTGGTATGGACAAAATAACGCGAATGATTGGAGCACGTCTTACGTTGGACACTTTATGTTGGAAGCCGAAAAGAGAGGATATGTACTTCCTATTGGATTTAAATCCAAATGGTTAACCTATCAACAAAATTCGGCAAAAAACTATAGGGATAACAATGGAAATTCCGATTTGTCACAGGCCTATCGTTTGTATACCCTAGCCTTGGCAGGTAGTGCAGATGTGGCATCTATGAACAGATTACAAGAAACTAAAAACCTATCTAATGAAGCTAAATTAAGATTAGCAGCAACCTATGCACATATAGGTCAGAAATCTGTGGCAAACAAATTAATGAACACAGCAGTTTTAGAGTTTAATGCTACTAAGCATTATGAAACCTATGGTTCATCAGCTAGGAACAGGGCAATGGCTTTAGAAACAATGGTGTTGTTAGAAGAAAAAGTAAAGGCGCAACAATTAGCAAAAGAACTGGCAAAAAAGCTAAATACAAATGAGTATATGAGCACTCAAAGTACAGCATACAGCCTTTTGGCAATGACTAAATTTGCGGAAATGGTTGGAGGAAAAGGTGTTCATGCTAGTCTTACCGTTAACGGAAAGCAAGAAATTGTAGCTACAGAGAAGACCTTGGCGAATAGAAGGCTTAGTGTACAAAAAGGAAGCAATGCCCTACTGTTAAAAAACACAGAAGGAAATACCTTGTATGTAAGCCTCCTAAATAATGGGAAGTTGCCCGTTGGAACAGAAAAAACACTACAGAAGAACATAGAGGCCAAAGTACAATATAAGGCTAGAAATGGAAGTGTAATTAATGTTTCTGAGATGAGTCAAGGTTCAGATTTTGTGGCAGAGGTGACCTTAACAAATACAACAGCAGACAAAGTGAATGATGTTGCCTTAACTCAAATTTTTCCTAGTGGGTGGGAAATAGTAAATACTCGATTTACGGATTTCGGAGATTTTGCAGCCAATGATGTAACCCATACAGATTTACGTGATGATAGGGCAAACTTTTATTTTGATTTAGATGCGAAGGAAACAAAAACATTCCGAATTTTGTTAAATGCCTCGTATTTAGGCACCTATTATTTGCCAGGTATACAGGCGGAAGCAATGTATGATAATGGCTATGTTGTGCGTACAAAAGGAAATTGGGTTGAAGTTGTAAAATAAACTCCATTTTCACGCAACCTTTTAAGATTTTAGCCTCTATATATAAAGAATAACAAATATTGAAAACTATGAAAATTAAAGTATTAAGCGCTTGTTTGGTAAGTGTTTTATTGATGAATTGTTCTCCTAAGGATGACGATTCTAACGGTTGCGTTGAAGAATTTGTAGGTGCCGTATCGGCGACGGAAACATTTTTAGTTGGAGATTGGGTGTTAACTGCAACAGCATCTAATATAGATGTAGATTTAACAGATGATGGGGAAGATAATCCGTCTACAGATGTTTTTGCTCAAAGTACAGATTGTCAAAAGGATGCGGTTTATTCCTTTAATGTAGATAGAAAATACAGTTTTAAAAACGGTTATAGTGCTACTGATTGTGCTCAAAAATTCGAGAATAAAGGTACGTTCCAATTGGCAGGTACTAATTTAAGTATAACGAGTACTTGTGCTCTTTTTAATATTCCTATTGAAGTTAATGGTTCTGAAACAGAATTTACGGTAACTAATGTTGTAAATGTACCTTCAAATGGTCAAACAGTAGCTGCAGTTTTTACATATACTTATACTAAAATGTAATTTTGTATTGTTGATATAGAACCACCTAAGAAAACCTTAGGTGGTTTTTTTTGGTTAAATAATTTCAGGAATTTCAATAGAAATTGTTTCATTTTTCTGCACTAAGCCAAAAACAAACTCGCCAATATCTTTAACTGGCTTGTAGAGTACAGAGGTATTCATAGTTTCTTCTTTTACGAGGTTTAAACTCGTATTAGCCTTATCAAAGAACAGTAATAATGCCCCAACAATAATAGCCATTTTTAAGGCTCCAAATATAGCTCCAGCCAATCTATTCAGTGTGCCTAACATAGCAGCCTTAGCAACTTTCGTGAGTAACTTTCCCACAAGATTTATAATAAGCACCGCTAGAATAAAGGTAAGAATGAACGACGCTATATTTATGGTGCTTTCATTCCATAGCCATTGTTCAGTAATGTAATTTCCAATAATATAAGAAAAATGAAGAGCCGTATAAATACCGAGAATTAAGGCGGCTAAAGAGGCAAGCTCTATAAGTAGTCCGTTTTTAACCCCCTTGTATATCCCCCAAGCGAGTAACAATCCCAAAATAATATCCAAAAAATTCATCGTCTGTGTTTTTACAAATATAGTGTATTGATTTGTACCTTTACAATCTATAAAAACGGTATAAACAGGATACAAAGTGTTAAAAAGTAATGGCAAGAGATATAGAATTAAAAGAAAGATGGATAGTACTGGTAAAGAAATTATCTGCTCAGTTTGCCGATGGTGATCCTTTAGAGTTAGACGCAATTATATATTTGGTTGGCGTACAAGAGTTAGGTCAGTTTCATAAAAAGTATAAGAAAGACGAAAAACTAAATTTAATGCATATTGCAATCTGTAGATTGCTAGAACCGTATGGCTACTATGAATTTGAGATGTTTGATGACGATGGATGGCCACATTATATAATTAAAGAAGAACTACCAACCCTAAAAGCTGGAGAACAAAGCGTTTTAATGAAAGAAGCTTTGGTGCATTATTTTATGGAAAAAAAGTATATAGAATAGGGATGAGGTAATTTAATTATTCCTTTATATAATTTTAAGGATGTATGTCGCAATAGCTTATGAATAATAACAAACCATACTACGCTGTAATTTTTACATCAACACGAACCATTGGAGATAATGGTTATGGAGCTATGGCTACTTTAATGGAGGATCTAGCAAAAAAACAAACGGGATTCTTGGGTATTGAAAGCGCCCGAGAGGCTATAGGGATTACGGTGAGCTATTGGGAAAGTTTGGAGGCTATCGCCAGTTGGAAAAGAGATACAGGCCATAAAATAGCACAACAAAAAGGGCGTACAGATTGGTATACTTGGTATAAAGTGAGAATTTGTAAAGTAGAACGAGAATATGAGTTTACACCCTAAACTACAATCCTTTCGGTTCTGGGGGCTTATCAAGAGAAACCCTATAAAAACTAGTGTGCTGCTAGTTCTTATGGTCGGCTATTACTTTTGTTTGCCAAAACAACTTTTTAGTGCACCAACCGCCACTGTCGTAGAGAGTGCTAATGGAACACTTTTAGGTGCAAAAATTGCCACTGATGGCCAATGGCGATTCCCAAAAGTAGATAGTATTCCTAAAAAATTTGAGCAGTGCTTACTTCAGTTTGAAGATGCCCATTTTTACAATCATTTTGGATTTAACCCCGTGTCTATTGTAAAGGCGATACTACAAAACATTGAGGCGGGTAAAACCGTGCGTGGTGGCAGTACCATTACGCAACAAGTTATTCGATTAGCAAGGAATGGAAAAAAAAGAACTTATGCTGAAAAGGGAATTGAACTTATTTGGGCCACACGCTTAGAATTTAGGAATTCTAAGCAAGAAATTCTAAAAATGTATGTAAGTAATGCTCCTTACGGAGGAAATGTTGTGGGCTTAGAGGTGGCTGCATGGCGTTATTTTGGATTAAAAGCACACCAATTATCATGGGCAGAATCTGCTACTTTAGCGGTTTTACCCAACGCCCCTAGCTTAATATATCCCGGTAAAAATCAACAGAAATTAGTTGTTAAAAGAAATAGGTTGCTCCGCAAACTATTAGATAAGGAAGTAATAGATAGTATTACTTACACCTTGGCTTTGTTAGAAAAATTGCCGCAAAAACCCTATCCATTACCTCAAACAGCCACACATTTTGTAGAATATGTGGCAAAGACAAACAAAGGAGAACGAATAGTAAGTAGTGTTAATGCAAACCTTCAAGCCAATATAAATATGGTGGTTCAAAAGCATTATTCACATTTAAAACAAAACCAAGTGCATAATGCAGCCGTGCTGGTTTTAGACGTACATAGCCGTAAGGTATTGGCATATGTAGGCAACACCAAAACAGATAATGAACATCAAAAAGATGTAGATATGGTACTTGCAAATCGCAGTACAGGAAGTACTATAAAACCGTTGTTGTATGCAGCAATGTTAGATGCCGGTGAGCTCATCCCTACAATGTTGGTCGCAGATATTCCCACTCAAATTGCGGGCTATGCTCCAGAGAATTTCAACGAAGCTTATAGTGGTGCTGTTACCGCTAAAAAAGCATTGGCACGGTCTTTAAATATTCCAGCCGTACGATTGTTACAGACCTATGGATTGCAAAAATTTAGAGATCAGTTGGATTTTTTTCAACTCAAAGGCATTACAAAATCTGCAGATCATTACGGCCTGACGTTAATTTTGGGGGGAGCCGAAAGTAATTTGTTGGATTTATGTAAAACCTATGCGGCTATGGCTTCTACTGTAAATCACTTTAACGGGAGTTCTAGTGAATATTTTACAAATGAATTTGCGTCCCCTATTTTTAAAAAGGATGCTGCTATTGACTTTGGAGAACAATCAACCCAAAAAACCATTTTCGATGCTGCGAGTATTTATCTGACTTTTGAAGCGATGAAAGAGGTTAATAGGCCAGAAGGTCAAGAATCATGGGAGTTTTACGACTCTTCCAAACAAATTGCTTGGAAAACAGGAACTAGTTTTGGAAACAAAGATGCCTGGGCAATAGGGGTAACCAAAGACCAGGTTGTGGGTGTTTGGGTGGGTAATGCAGATGGTGAGGGTAGGCCAAACCTAACTGGCGTATCTAGTGCGGCTCCCATTTTGTTTGATGTTTTTGATATGCTGCCAAAATCTGATTGGTTTTTAAAACCACTGGATGAGTTTAGGGAGATAGAGGTTTGTGTGGATAGTGGGTTTTTGGCAACGAACATTTGCCCAACGAAAACAATTAGCATTCCCACAAAGGAAAATTATGTAAAAGCATGTCCGTATCACCAAATGGTACATTTAGATCGGGAGCAGCAATACCAAGTAAATTCCTCCTGTGAATCTATAGGAAATATAGTGTCTAAACCTTGGTTTGTGCTGCCACCTATACAAGAGTTTTACTATAAGAAGACCAATGCGAGCTATAAATCGTTGCCTGATTTTAGAAATGATTGTAGGAGTGAAAATGCTTTAGTAATGGACTTTATTTACCCTAAAAATGGGGCGAAAATTACCCTTACTAAAAATTTTAAAGGCACCATCAATGAACTGGTGTTGCAATTGGCACACGCCAAAAATAACACAACCGTTTTTTGGTATATAGATGATGTGTATGTAGCGCAGACCTCAGAATTTCACGAAATTGCCGTATTGCCTAAGGCGGGAAATCGTAAAATTACGGTAGTAGATGAGTTAGGGAATGATGCCGTAGTTTGGATTACGATATTAGATTAGTTTTTTTATTCTTTCAGTACATCGTATTGGAATGCATAGATTCCTCGGGTATTTGCTGTATACTGTCCCAATGTTCTACAATTTTTCCTTCTTTATTAAATCGAAAAAAATCCATCGTAATATATTCATCATTTCCAGGCCATATTTGGTGGGTGTGCAATGCCACCAGATTTCCCTCTGCTATACTGCGAACAAATTGAATGGATTTATTGGGGAATTCGCGTTGCATGCGATTAAAATAATCAATGAAAGGCTGTTTTCCATCGCCTACCATAGGATTGTGTTGGGTGTATGTATCACCTACATATAATTGCACAGCCCGTGTTGGATTACCCTCATAAGCGGTTTTATAAAAGGCAATTGCATTTTTCTTGTTTTGTGCTATATTCATTTTCTTAATATTATTGCTCCTTTTGGGAACTTATAAATGGTATTCTTGGCGCCAAGAAGTACCCTGTGAGACTCGCAAATAGGATGGGAATAAAATGCCCAAAACCGGTTAGTGTTGCAAGTAAAATTGTGGTACTCATAGGGGTTCGGGTTACACATGCATTAATGGCAGCCATACAACTAACTACAGCTAGAGTTAGATTAATTGCAGGAAATAATTTATGAAAAATTAGACCCAAAGTGGCACCTACAAAAAATAAGGGAATGATAAAGCCACCTCTCCACCCTGATGTTACCGTAATTGAAATGGCAATGATTTTAAAAATCAGGATAGCCACCAATAAAGCCAACGAAAATTCACTGGATAAGAGTTCGTTAATCTCATGATGACCAAAATAACGGGTTAATGGAAAGTAGTAGGCTATAATACCCAATAGAATTCCACCTGTTAATGTTTTGAGATAAATAGGAATGGATCTATATTCAAAAATGGATTTAAAAAACCGGGTACTAAATATAAATCCCCATCCAAATGCTGCCCCAATAATAGCGAATAAAACGGCATATCCGAAATCAAAAATTCCAGAATATTCATAGGTAGATAAATCCCAAATTGGACCTAATCCCAATTGAATAATTACTGCAAATACCAAATAACTAAAACAGCTTGCTACTAGAGCAGGGATAATCGCTTTGTAGTATTCAGCAGCATGTTTGTGATGCAGAATTTCTAATGCAAATAAGCTTCCGCCTAACGGAGCTCCAAACAATGCTGTAAAGCCAGAAGCCATTCCGGCAATGCTTAACGATCTCAATTCCTCTCCCTTAAGTCTAAATAGTTTTCCAATCCAAGTCCCAGTAGAACCTGTTATTTGCACCAAAGGAGCCTCTGGTCCTAGGCTTCCTCCAGATGCCACGCATACCAAGGAGGAAAGAATCATTGAGGGGTTGTTTTTAGGATCGAGTTTCCCTTTATTAAACCGGATATTGTTTACGATTAAATTTATTTCTCCTGGGTCACCAAAAAAATGAATAACTAGGCCTGCCAAAAGGCCACAACTTGCCATAACAGGAATCACCTGCCACCCATTAAAAAATGCTAATTTGTGCATTAGAAATTCCAATCCAATCCAATACGCTCCTGCGATTACTCCACCAATTAGTCCAAGTAATGCCCATAGCAAGAAAGTTCTACTAAAAAGGAATGGATTAAACCGTATGGGTTGGTCTAATAGGTTTAGATAGGTTACTAATTTTCTTCTTCGCTTTAATTTCACGGTATACCCTTTATGCTACAAATTTAAGATTAAACATAAATTTTTTGGGTTTTGATTTCTATTTTTTTGGGAATGAGTTTATGGATGGAAAGATCTTACTAGCTAGGCATCAATCTCTGATACTCCTTGTTTAGGCATTACTGCCTTGCTATTTTTCAAGTTTTTTTATACATGCTTCTCTAATTTCCCAAACTTTTTCAAAGCCTAAGGAAATAGCGGATACCTGTAGCCACTTTTTTAGATAATCTTTATGAAATTCAACTTTAAAAGTGTTTACCTGTTCTGGTTCAATTTCAATTTCTTCTAGTAGATCATTTGTTATATGTTCAAGAGACGCATTGGCTGTTGTTAGGTCAATCCGTTCATTGTTGAGTTTTAAATAACAATGGGCTTCTGGGATGTATTTTAATCCGCTTTTAACAATGGTTTGCTCTATTTTTGGCGTATTTAAATGATTCATTTTATACACGCCTAAAAATAGCTTTACATTTTCAATTTTATTTAGAGCAGCCACTTTTTTTAGAAAGGAATGTTTTGAACTACAACTTCCTTTCATTTCGTGCAGCACCAACGAATAATCGTGTCTATTTTGATTTCGTCCATAGGGCAGGTCTTTCGTAAAATCAATCAATTCACTCCAAGTAGCTATTCCTTTTTCACGGACCAAAGCTGTCAATGGATCATTGGAACTAAGCGGGATATGTTTTACAGAAAAAATTATTTTAAAGCCATCAGGATCGGAAATCATAATCCCATTTTTATGCCAATACGGATTTTTAGGAACTTCAATTTTAATACAATTTTTGTTGATTTTCTGTCTTATGGCAGATAATTCAACCTCAGAATTGACATAGAAAACAAGGATATCGTCTCCGTCAAATTTATGATCTGGTTTGGTGTTTGACCTCGTGAATTCAAGATGCCAATTTAAATTAGGGTGACCTAAAAAAATACCGTCATAGGTTTGGTGATTTTGAAATTCACCTAATTTTTCAAGCCTGACAATTTCGGTGTAGAATTGTTCAATTTGCTGTAAGTTGGTCGTATGTCTTGCGTATCTAAGTGTCATTCTGCACGCTTCTTTTTTAGTATTTCAGTAGGATTAGATTTTATATGTAAATCCATTTGTGGGAAAGGAATGGAGATCTGATGATTATCAAATTTGCGACTAATGCTTCTGCGGATATCACTTTTCACTTTACTTATTCCAAATATATTCTGACTGTAAAATAGAACTTGAAAATCTAATGAGGAATTACCGAAATTTACCAAACGTGCTTCGGTGCTAGCACCATCAGAATTAGCTGGATGCTCAGAGGCACTTTCTTCCAAAATTTGTACAACTAAATCGATATCACTGCCATAGGCAACCCCAACATCAATTCTAAAGCGTGCTTTCATCGTCTGGTGACTCCAATTTATTACTTTATCATTTGTAATCAGAGAATTTGGAATGATAATGGAAACATCATCTGTGTTTAAAGCCTTGGATGTGCGTAGCCCTATACTTTGTATCTTAACAATATCACCGTCTATTTCTAACACATCTTCAATTTTAATAGATTTTTCAGAAAGTAGAATTATTCCAGACAAAACATCGTTAAATGTTTGCTGTAATCCAAGGCCTACTCCTACAAGCAGGGCGGCAGAACCGGCAATTAAAACCGTTAATTGTATGCCAAGCGTTTCTAAAATGAGGCCTATGGCAACAATCCATAGTACATATTTAATAATTTGAAGTATCGCATATTTAGTTCCTTTGTCAAATTTACTATTCCTATTGCTTAATAGTGCTTTTCTAATGACGACTAGAATTAGTTTGGTGATCAATAAAATAAGGAAGATGGTCACTAGTGTATATACACGGATTGTAAAATCACCGACACTAATCAACTCTAATTCTAGAAAATGTTTAACTGTTTCCATAAGGCGTTGTACAAAAAATTCACGAAGGGCAAGGTGTGTTAAGTTTTACGATACCCCTGGATTATTAATTACTTTTAAGTTATTATTTTGTAAATGTATGGCAATTAAAGATAGCTCATTCGTCATTTATAATGGTTATTGCTCTTATATTTTCGGTACCATTTGCAAACAGGATAGAGTCCTATGACCAATAGAATCCAAATCACATACACAACACCATACTCTTGTAATTCTAGAATGATAAGCCATATACCGTGCTTTAGGAGCCAAAGACTCAATTCTTTTTTACTGCTTCGTTGTAAAACAAAAAAGGCGGAGGTGCCCGCCAAAAACACAAAAAAGGGGGCACAGAAATGGGTAATGAATCGGGTAAAAATAATCCTGTATTGGTTTGGAAAAGGTCTATAGGATCAAAAAAATAGGCGTCAAAATGAAAATAATCTCGTACGTGATCCAACACCATAATAACCGTTACTAACCCCCTTAAGAAATCTATGGAGGTTACTCTACTTTTGGTTGGTGCTTTCATTTGATTACTTGTTAGCACTAGGCCTTTGCTTTAGCATTCCAAATTTTTACTGCCAATTGTCTTTGCTTTAAAAGTAGGGTGTAAAAGGATACTATATTTTAAGTATAACTACTAATTGTCAATAAGATAGAAATAAAAAAAGTAATCAATTAGGTTGTGGGAACACTCCTTTTTTTACGTATTTTTTTGCTGTGTAAAGCGAACCTAAATCAATTTTATAATTAAATTAATCTAGGTAATACAGGGCTTCCAGGAATTTTTTAGAGGCTGTTTTTTCTTTTTTGTCAGATTTTAATTCTTTTAACACCCCTGCCACCTTTATTTTTTTCTCTGGGAGCTTGGTAGTCCCTTTTGCATGTGCAATTAGGAAACTTTGGGCATGGGCTTCATCTCTAATTTCATACACATCATATACATCTATTATGGGTACCATTGAAAATGTAGTTACCTTTCCGGAGACAATAGGAATCATTATAAATCCAATAAAATTAGTTTTAGATTCCGTTAACTTAGGAACACCTGTGAGGATGGTATTTGATGCTAGTATTCCCTTATTTTGGGCCTCAGAGGGCAACAGTTCTATAGGTTTGTACTTTGTATAAACCATTTTCAGATTTTCGTCTAATTTTGAAATAATACTATTTTGTTGTTCAGTATCTAAGTTAGAAATTGACAACTCAAGAAATAAAATCATTTGTTGTTTGTCGTAGAAAATTCCACCAACTTTTCCCAATTCAGATTTTGATATTATTCCGTCATCGGCCTTTGTAAGAATATTGTAAAACCGGCCGCCGTTATCTAAGGTAGAAATTGCTTCAATAGTAGATTTATAGGGTTCTATTTTATTCATAAAATTTTAGGTTTTTTGGTTAGCCTTAATTCTGTTTTTTGAATTTGGAACAGAATTCTGGTGGTTGGCTACACAACTTTAATTGCTTTAGTGCTTGTTAAAGTATTAAAATTCCTTAGATATAAAACAAATAAATACCTAAATTTAGACGTTATCAATTGTATAAAACCAAATTAACCAAGTCAGAGGGTTGATTCAAAAATAAGAAAAGATTGAACCTACTACAAGAAATGAGGAGGAATAAACCTCCCAAAACAGTACAACCCATGAGTCTTAAGCTAGCACCTTTTTTTGATCTTTCTGAGGATTGCCTCTGTATTGCTAACTATAAAGGTTATTTTGAAAAAATTAATCCAGCTTTTGTAAAATTATTGGGATATTCTGAAGCGGAGCTAAAGTCAATATTAATTTCAGAATTAATTTACCCAGAAGATAGGGAGCGTACGGCAGCGCACAGAAGAAACCTAAAAAAGAATGTGTCGCTGATTAATTTTGAAAACCGATTTGTGTGTAAATCAGGAGCAATAGTTTGGCTTCATTGGACCTCAATTCCGGTGGAAAATGAGGAATTAATTTATGCAATTGCCAAAGATATTACTCATAAAAAAGAGCTTGAGAACGATCGTATCTCGCATTTGAGTGAGCTTTCACAGGTTAATGAAAAGTTGAAGCAGCTTAATTATACAACCTCTCATGATTTACGTTCCCCAGTGAATAATTTAATATCTATGGTGAATTTAATCGACTTAAATAAAATTGATGACGAGGATACATTGGAAATTCTTAGTTTTATTCGACTTTCTGCAGAAGGATTAAAGTCTTCCTTAAACTCCTATATAGATGCGTTTAAACAAAATGATAGTCGGAGTGAAAAACTGGAAATAGTGAGTTTTGAGCCTGTTCTTCAAAAGGTGCAAAAATCTATAAGTGCTTTGATAGAGAAGGCTGAGGTAGAATTTGATGTAGATTTTTCAGGTTTGGAAAGTGTGTCTTTTAATTCAACCTATATGGAGAGTATATTTTTAAACTTCATAACCAATTCCATCAAATACGCACAACCTCATGTTTCGCCTGTTATCTCAATTCGGACCGATCATAAAAATGGGGAGAAAACGTTAACCTATTCTGATAATGGACTTGGTTTTGATATGGATAAAATAGGGCATCTTATTTTTAATTTAAACCAAAAATTCCACAACAATGAAGATAGTAAAGGTGTTGGTCTTTATTTAGTCTATAGCCATATTGCCAACCTTGGGGGTAGTATTAGCGTAGATAGCAAGGTGAATGAAGGTGCTACTTTTTCTATAAAGTTTAAGTAATAGATGCTATAATCAACAGTGCCCTTGTTCGCAGAATTAACTAAAAAATTACTGGTATACTTTTACATAGTCAACAATCATTTGTACAGGTAAGTCTTCTGATGTTACTTTTCCAACCCAGGACCCTCCTAGTTGTTGATCAATTAAAACATAAAAGGGTTGGTCATAGGGCCATTGTGAAGGGTCAACACCTTTAACTCTCGGATAGGTAAAAGTTACTTTATCATTTAGTGTAAAAACTAATTTATCTGGATACCACTCTAGGCCATAGGTATTAAACTCAGAAACATCCAACTCTGCAGTTCCAGAATGTGGCGGGTTGTCTTTTTGATGTAGTTCTAGGGTATAGTAGGAGTGGGTCGTTTGATAGATAATATCATCAAAATTGAGGTGTTCCATAATATCGATTTCTCCATTTTTAGGATAGGCTCCATATTTTTTTTGCTCTGCTAACATCCACATTGCGGGCCAAGCACCTTGTGCGCTCTCTAGCTTGGCATGTATTTCAATCTTTCCGTACTGAAAGGCAAACTTTCCTTTGGAATATACTCCTCCGGTTAAAAATGGTCTTGGATCACTTAGAGTATCTGGGTTAATAATTCCTCTTAAATACAGTTTTCCTTCAGATAGGTCATAGCATTGTTCGTCACTGCTCATATGCTTGCCCCAGTCTGCTCCATTGGGTGGGATTTTTGTCCATTTTGTGGTGTCTAATTCCGATTCATTAAAATTGTCTTCCCAGATAATTTTCCAATCCTTTTTCTCCCGGCCATTTTTTTGAACATAAATGTAGGAATCAACAATTTCCGAAGGTTCCTCGGAGCATCCTACAAACAAGACTGCTATAAGGCAATGGGTTAATATCCACCAGTAGTTTTTCATTTTTTTTTAAATTGAATAGGTTAATGTTATCTCGTTGTAAAAAATAAGGATTGCTAGTTTTTGGTTTACCAACCCTAATTTACGGATAAAAGTCCAACTGTTTTTACTATGGCCTAGTAATATTCCATTCCGTTGATAATGCTGAAGAAATTAAATATTTTTCGTATCTTGTAATTATGAGCTTACCAAATGAATTTTTCGAATTACTTATTCCAATTATTCTGGTTTCTGTTGGCTTGGCTTTAGTTGCTTACTTGACAAAAAACAGTAGGAATTTTAGAAGTAGTAGAAATAAAAAGGCAAGGAATCAGTTTTAGGGCGATAAATTTCTTGGATTCAAGGTGCGTACTTTTTTTCAGTAGCAGGACAGAGAATTTCAGGATGGTGATTTATTATGCTCCTTGACTAAAAATGTCCATCTAACGAATTTTAGGTTAGTAGATAGGCTTTTCTTATTATTCCTCACTTGTATATAGACCGTATTCATTATCACTTTACCCTATAAAAGGATAGTCACGGGAGCTTTAAAAGCAATTGAACACCTTATGTTTTATTTAAAATTTTTTATGGTTAGAACAGATTAATCCAGCTTCTCCGTTAAATTTTTAAACACCTTTTTAGCATTTTTACCTTCATATAATACGGCATACACGGCATCAATAATTGGTGTTTTAGTCTTTTTTGTGTGTTTTTCATTTAATAAATATGCACTTTTAGTAGCGTAATAACCTTCGGCTACCATACTCATTTCCATCATAGCACTTTTAACGGTATAGCCCTTGCCAATCATGTTGCCAAACATTCTGTTTCTACTAAAAACAGAATAGCCAGTAACCAATAAATCGCCCAAATAGGCAGAGTTATTTATATTGCGTTTCATATGATGTACCCGTTTTATAAAACGTTTCATTTCTCTAATGGCGTTACTCATAAGAACACTCTGGAAATTGTCACCGTATCCTAAACCGTGGGCCATACCCGCTGCAATAGCGTAAATATTCTTTAATACAGCGGCGTATTCTGTGCCGATGATATCATCTGAGGTTTTTGTTTTGATATAATCACTACTTAGCTTATCTGCTACTAATTTTGCCTTTTCTTCATCTGCACTGGCAATGGTTAAATAAGACAAACGTTCTAAGGCAACTTCTTCCGCATGACAGGGCCCAGTGATTACCCCAATATTGGTAAATGGAATGTTATAGGTTTCGTTAAAATGCTCCCCCACAATTAAACCTGTTTCTGGAACAATACCTTTAATGGCCGAGAAAATAATTTTATCCTCTAAAGATACAGTGAGTTTGGCAAGTTCAGTTACCAAAAACGCGGAAGGGATGGCAAAAATTAATACGTCTGCATTGTTTACTGTCGCATTAATATCTGCGCTTAATTCTAGTTTTTCTACATCAAACTCTACCGCACTTATATAGTTAGGATTGTGATGGTGTTCTTTTATATAAGCAATGGCCTCTGTATTGCGCATGTACCAATGTACCGAACTTAAATTCTCGGTGAGCATTTTTACAATTGCAGTAGCCCAACTACCACCACCTAAAACAGCAAATTTCATATCATTTTTCATACCTAGTAAATATAGCAATCAAAAGTAATTAAAAAAAGTGCCACCCTTAAAGATTCGCCTTCCTGTTCTTTAAAAATTGAAAAACACTTCTGATAATCAAGCTGTTATAATTTATGGCATGGCCTTTGTTTTACCCCTATTAAACCATAATACTTTTAATTATGAAAACAAAACTACTATTTGGAATTTTAATGATGGGAACCTTAGTTTCCTCTTGTTATACGGAGGTCTTTATTGAGGACGATTTTATAGAGACAGGAGTATCCGTAGATGCTGCGATACACGCCTATGACCTTTGGTATGTAGATATTAATGAAACCACAGGAAATGGTGAAGTGCCTTTTTTACAACGTGCTTTTACCATTACGTTTGATAATGGTAGCATATATGCCAACAATAATATTGTGGGTATAGGAAAAACTGGAGGTGGTTATGGAATAGAAATTGGTTATTTTGATATTATAAACGGAGGTATTCGAGTGAGGCATATTGCAGATGGAAGCTGGCCGTTGGAGGTTTATGTTGTAAATTCTAAAACCATAGAACTGTATGATGCCTCTTCAGATACTTCTTATTTTTTAAGAGGATACAATCAACGTACGTTTAATTATGATACTGTTTTCTACGATAATATAAAATATTTTTTACAGGAGTATGATGCTTGGGAAAAAACCTATACGAGCCAAGAAGGTGCTCTCAACGATTTTGATGCCGAAAATTATTTGCAATTTTTTTCCACGCCTACTAATGATGTATTTAAATCCTCTATAGATGAAAATAATATTCATGTTTCTAATCTAGTATGGGATTACGAGGGTGATTATCAGGTATATGATATAGAAAATGATGCCACCTTAAAAACATTGACCTTAGATTATGGGTATTTGGGAGACGATTATTTTGAGTTGTATGTGATAAATGATAGCACTATAGAATTGTATCATCCTAATTCTGGCACAATTTATGAGTTTAAAGGAAAAGGATATATTCAGTACTTGAAATCTGGAAAATCTACTAGTGAAAAGAAAAGAGTAAAGTCTACAAACAAGGTTATGCGTGTTACTAGGCAAAGAGTAAAATAAAAGAAGTTAGGTTGGTTATTAGTTGTAAACCGTCTTGAGCCCTAAAAGGTTCAGGGCGGTTTTTTGATTTTAGACAATGCTTGTTCAGGGGCTATTAAATTGTAAAATTTTAACCATACAAACCGTAAACTTCTCGATTACAAACTCCAGATTTTTTAATGATCTTCCAATTTTAATACTTCCGTAGTGTATTGGCGTGTATGCCTACATAAGCTAGCATCGGTAATGAGCGACCTGCCTATACTTGGAATCATTGCTTCTAATTTTTTTTGCCAGGTTGTAGATTTTAGTTTTTCCGGAAAGCATTCCTGAAGAACAGAAAGCATAATAGATACAGCGGTAGAAGCTCCCGGAGAAGCCCCTAGCAAAGCCGCTAGGGTTTTGTTTTTGTTGGTGACAATCTCTGTTCCAAATTTAAGCACCCCGCCTTGCTCAGCGTCTTTTTTAATAATTTGTACGCGCTGGCCTGCTGTAATAAGCTCCCAATCTTCAATCTTGGCAGTAGGATAATACTTTTCTAAAGCTTGGAGACGTTCTTTGGGCGATTGTACTACCTGTTCAATGAGGTATTTGGTTAAAGTAATATTGTGAAATCCTGCGCCTAACATTGGAAAAATATTGTGTGCATCTATGGACAGTGGTAAATCGAAATACGATCCATTTTTCAAAAATTTTGTAGAAAAACCAGCGTAAGGACCAAAAAGTAACGAGCGCTTGCCATTGAGCATTCGAGTATCTAAATGAGGAACAGACATAGGGGGAGCGCCTACTTCGGCCATACCGTACACCTTCGCTTCGTGTTGTAAAATAATAGCTGGGTTGTTGCATTTTAGAAATTGACCACTTACTGGAAAGCCTCCGTAACCGTTGGCTTCAGGGATATCAGATTTTTCTAATAGTTTTAATGCGCCACCACCGGCTCCAATAAAAACAAAGGAGGTATTCATTGTTTTTTCTACTTTGGAGTGTAAATCAGTAACTTCCAATTGCCAAGTACCATCTTTTTTATCAGTTATATCTTCTACTTGGTGACCTAGATGTATTGCTACCCCATCACAAGATGCTAAATAGGCAATCATACTTCTGGTAACCATTCCAAAATTTACATCAGTACCAATAGGCATTCGGGTGGCGCCAATTTTCTGGTTTCTATCTCGGCCTTCCATCATTAAAGGTACCCAGTTTTTAACTACTTGGTGATCTTCAGAATGCAGCATATCTTCAAAAATGGCATATTTGGTCAGTGCCTTATGTCTTTTTTTTAAAAATTCCATATTTTCATCACCCCAAACAAAACTCATATGGTCAATGTCGTTTATAAAAGGAGTCGTTGTGGGAATAAGATTATTTTTTACCAAATACGCCCACAATTGTTTTGAAATTTCAAAAGATTCACTAATTTTTAAGGCCTTCGAAATATCTACTTGCCCAGCTTCATTCTCTGGTGTGTAGTTTAATTCACAAAAGGCTGAGTGTCCTGTGCCTGCATTGTTCCAAGCATCAGAACTTTCGGCACCAACCTTATCTAGTCTTTCGTAGATGGTGATTTTAGCAGTAGGAATAAGTTGTTTTAAAAGCACACCTAAGGTTGCACTCATTATACCCGCACCTATTAAAGTAAAGTCGGTTTTTGTGTTCATTTGATTCTGTTTCTTACATTCCTATAAAACGTTTTGTTGCTTAATAAGGCGTTGAGTTATGTCTTTTAAAGATAGCATTTTTCAGTTTTACGGTGTTTATTTTCTCTAAAAGGCTAATTAGCACTACTTTTGCGCCCTCAAATTAAGGTAAGATGAAGAAGTATTTAAATTTATTTGATTTTTCACAGAAGGTAGATTATAAAATTGAAATTTTAGCAGGATTAACGGTGGCAATGACAATGATACCAGAATCATTGATGTTTGCCATTCTTGCAGGATTTTCGCCCTTAGTAGGTTTGTATGGTGCTTTTATTATGGGGTTGGTTACAGCAATCTTTGGGGGAAGACCGGGTTTGATTTCTGGTGGTGCTGGTGCAACTGTAGTTGTACTTATGGCTTTAATGGATTCTTATGGTTTAGAATACGTTTTTGCAGCAGTTGCTTTGGCTGGAGTTATTCAAATGATAATAGGTTTTTTAAAGCTTGGTAAATTCATTCGCTTAGTGCCTCAACCCGTAATGTTTGGGTTTGTTAACGGTTTGGCTATTATTATTTTTATGGCACAAATGGATCAATTTAAAATTGGTGTGGGTGATGCTGCAGTTTGGTTAACAGGAGGAACATTGTATACTATGGTGGGCTTGGTACTGTTTACAATTGCAATAATTGTTTTTGTTCCCAAACTTACTAAAGCAGTTCCTGCTTCATTAATAGGAATTATTGTTGTTTTTCTAGTAGTATATTTTTTAAATATAGAAACCAAGCAAGTAGTAGATATCATTAATCAAGATACGTTACCAGGAGAAAAGCTAAAGTCGCTAAGTGGGACATTGCCTTCTTTTCACATACCCACTATTCCGTTTACTTTAGAAGCTTTTAAAATTATTTTGCCTTACGGATTAATAATGGCAGCTGTTGGTTTAACTGAAGGCTTACTTACTTTGAACTTAGTAGATGAAATTACGGATACAAAAGGGAGTAGTAACAGAGAATGTGTAGCGCAAGGAGGAGCAAATATATTAAATGGTTTCTTTGGTGGAATGGGTGGATGTCCTATGATTGCGCAAACTTTGGTTAACCTATCAGCAGGTTCAAGGGCAAGACTGTCTGGTATAATTGCATCGTTAACAATATTGTTAATCATATTGTTTGGTGCGCCAATAATAGAGCTTGTACCTATTGCTGCATTGGTAGGTGTTATGGTAATGGTTTCTGTAGGTACTTTTGAGTGGGCAAGTTTTAAGGCTTTAAAAAGAATGCCTAAACCAGATATTTTTGTAATGATTTTGGTAACTCTTATTACAGTGCTTTTGCACAACTTGGCCTTGGCTGTATTAATAGGGGTAATAATTTCTGCATTGGTATTTGCTTGGGAAAATGCAAAACGTATACGGGCAAGAAAGTTTGTAGATGATAATGGTGTAAAACATTACGAGATTTTTGGACCTTTGTTTTTTGGGTCTACAACAGCATTTGCAGAAAAATTTGATGTTTTAAATGATCCTAAAGAGGTAGTTATAGATTTTAGAGAAAGTAGAGTAGCAGATATGTCTGCCATAGAATCTTTAAACAAACTTACAGAACGCTACCAAAAAGTGGGTAAAAAAGTACACTTAAAGCACCTTAGTAAAGATTGTCTAGTTTTATTAGATAATGCAGATCAGATAATAGATGTTAATGTATTAGAAGACCCTACATACAAAGTAGTCTCCAATAAGTAAGCTACTTTACTATGCTAAATTTATACAAAGTTACGCTGTGGTATTCTTCTTTAGGATGTAATACCACAGTTGGAAACTGTGGTTTGTTAGGACTGTCTGGGTAATGTTGTGTTTCCAAACAAAATGCGGACCTATACTCATAAGGCTTGTTACTTTTTCCGGTTACATCGCCATCAAGAAAATTTCCACTATAAAATTGAACACCGGGTTCACTGGTGTATAATTCCATAATTCTACCCGTAGTTGGTTCTGTTACCCTTGCAGCTAGGTGAATGCCCGTAGGGTTTTGCTCTAAAACATAATTGTGGTCATACCCTAGGCCAATGTTTAATTGCTCGTAATCTGCATTAATATCTTTGCCCAAAGGTTTAGTTGTTGTAAAATCCATAGGTGTATCTTTAACCAAAGCGAGCACCCCAGTTGGTATTAGAGAGGCATCTACAGGTGTAAACCGAGATGCGTTAATATGCACCAAATGATCATTAATAGTGCCATTACCTTCTCCTTTTAAATTAAAATAAGAGTGATGGGTTAAATTTACAATGGTTGTTTTATCTGTGGTTGCCCAATATTCAACTTTTAGTTCATTGGCATCCGTTAATTGGTATTGAACGGTTATTGACAAGTTCCCAGGATACCCTTCTTCCAAATCTGGTGATAGGTATTTTAGTTCAAGCGTTTGCGCATCCATTTGTTTTGCATCCCACACAACAGCATCATATCCTTTAGTACCTCCGTGTAAATGATTTTCATTGTTGTTGGTAGCTAACGAATATTCAATATTATTAATTGAAAATTTACCTTTAGCAATTCTATTGCCATACCTGCCAATTAAAGAACCAAAATAGGTTTTGGGGTTATTTAAATATTCAGCAATAGTATTGTGACCAAGCACCATATCACCATAATTACCTTCCTTATCTTGCACCCATAAGGAAACTACTGTTCCTCCATAATTGGTGATTTGAGTTTGGGCGCCAGACTTATTTTTTAAGGTGTATAGGGTAACCTTTTTTCCTTCTATGATGGTGTCAAAATTTGCAGCAGCGATTAACTTTGGAGTCATTTTGGAAATAGATTTTTTTTCGTTTTTACAACTAAACAGGCACAAGCTACTAACTAAGATAATAAGATATCGCATAGTTTATATTTTAATCAATTTGAACTAAAATAGGGCAATGGTCGCTGTGTTTGGCTTCCGATAAAATAAGTGCTCTTTTTAAGCGACTTTCTAAGGGCTTGCTTACCATTCCATAATCTAGTCGCCAACCTTTGTTATTGTTTCTTGAGTTTGCTCTATAACTCCACCAGGAATAATTGTGAGGTTCTTTGTTGAAATGTCTAAAGCTATCTATAAATCCATTATCCATAAAATTCCCAATCCATTCCCTTTCAACAGGTAAAAACCCAGAGACGTTTTTGTTGCGAACCGGATCGTGTATGTCTATGGCTTTATGACAAATGTTAAAATCCCCGCAAATAACCAAATTGGGGCGTTCTTGTTTTAGTTCATTAACATAGGTCTGAAAATCGGCCATATAAGTTAATTTAAAATCTAAACGAGCTAAATTTGTACCCGAAGGAAGGTATAAACTCATAATGGATAAATCTCCAAAATCTGCTCTAAGATTTCTGCCTTCAAAATCCATATATTCAATCCCGGTACCGTATTCTATATGATCTGGTTTCGTCTTAGATAATATAGCAACGCCGCTATAGCCTTTTTTTTGAGCACTGTACCAATAATTGTAGTGGTAGCCGGCTGCTTCAAACAACGATAAGTCTAATTGTTCTTCCATGGCTTTAATTTCTTGTAGGCAGATGACGTCTGGGTCTGTTGCTGTTAACCATTCTATAAAGCTTTTGTTTAGTGCGGCTCTAATGCCGTTTACATTGTAGGATACAATTTTCATTTTTCATTTTTAAGAATGTTAAAAATAGAAAAAACAATGGTGTTTAAGAAACATAAATGGAATAGATTCATTAAAAAAAGCTGTATTTTCGTTTTTCTGAAAATGATTTTTTTTAAACGAAGTGGTGTTGGTATGAGATTTATAATGGTTGCCTTTTTACTGGCTTATACACTACAAACGTACAGCCAGGAATCCCAGCAAGATACTATTACAAGGCTTAAAGGGGTTGTGGTTTACGATGATGCCATTCAGAAAAATCAAGCTATAGGTACAGTAGCATCTGGTGTAATAGGTGCTGCCGTTTTTCAAAATTACAGTCCGTTAGATGCTGTAGCGGCTATAAATCAAATCTCAGGGGTTTATATTTTATCGGGTGCCTTAAATACAAATAGGATTACCATTCGAGGGGTTGGCGCTAGAACACTATACGGAACAGATAAGTTACGACTCTACTACAATGAGATTCCCATAACCAACGGCACAGGTAGTTCTAGTATCGAGGCTTACGATTTAGAAAACCTAAACTCAGTTACTGTTATTAAAGGGCCTAAAGGGACTGCATTTGGAGCTAATTTAGGTGGTGCTATCCTCTTAACTGCAAAACAATACCAAGAAGAGCGAACCTTATTAACGAATAGCTTTACGGTGGGTTCTTATAACTTAATAAAAAATAATGTTGCCTTCTCTCATACTCAGGAAGATTTTACTTTGGGTATAACCTATGGTCATACGGAAACCGATGGTTATAGGGAGAATAGTGATTTTAACCGCGATGGTTTTTTACTAAATTCTACCTATACTATAGATGCTAAAAATAAAGTTTCGCTCTTGGTAAATTATATAGATTATACAGCCCAAATAGCATCTTCAATTAGTAAGTCCGACTTTGATACAGCTCCTCAAAAAGCTGCTTTTACATGGGGTGAAGCCCAAGGTTATGAGGCCAATAAGTACAGTTTGTTGGGGGTGTCCTATACGCATCAATTTACGCCCAACTTAAAAAATACAACAAGTTTATTTTATACGTATTTAGACCATTATGAACCTAGGCCATTTAATATATTGGATGAGTTTACCAATGGATATGGCTTTAGAACTCGCTTTATGGGATCATTTGGTTTTTTAAAATACAGTGGCAATTATACCATTGGTACAGAATTATACCAAGATGAATACAATTGGAAGACTTTTGAAAATTTGTATCAAGACACTGACGGAAATGGAAGTCTTCAAGGTGATAGAATAAGTAATAACAAAGAGTATAGATCTCAATTAAACACCTTTGGCACGGTAACCTTGCCGTTTTCAAAGAAATTTACAGCGCAACTTGGATTGGCAATTAATAATACAAAATACAATTACCGAGATTTATTCAATAGTGGTGCTGCTAATAAGAATGCAAGAAAAAGCTTTAGCGCCATTGTACTACCGAGTGTAAACCTAAACTATGATTTTTCTGAAAAATATGCAATGTACGGGAATATTAGCCGGGGTTTTTCCAATCCCAATATAGAAGAAACCCTCACTCCAGAAGGAGTGATAAATCCAGATATTGCCCAAGAAACCGGGATAAATTATGAGCTGGGATCCGTATTGTTTTTTGATGCTAATAGATTAAAAATAGATCTTGCTTTTTATCAGATGAATATTAAAAACCTATTGGTTGCTCAGCGTATTGGGAACGATGAATTTATTGGAAAAAATGCAGGAAGCACACAACATAAGGGGGTTGAAGTAGAAATGAATTACCAATTACCTTTGGGTAGAAAAGTAAAAGCAATTCCTTTTCTAGGGTATACCTATAACCATCATAAGTTTAAAGAATTTTTGGATGCAGAGCATACGTATTCTGGCAATTGGTTAACAGGTGTGCCAAAAAATAAAATTAATGTTGGGTTACAATTAAAGCATACTAATGGATTGTTTTGGAACACAACGCAGCAATATGTTGGTGAAATTCCTATGGACGATGCCAATACCTTATACAGCGATGCGTTTTCAGTTGTAAATAGTAAGATTGGGTTTGCGAAACATTTTGGGGCCCATTTTAGCGCGACAGTTAATATTGGGGTTCGTAATATTTTTAATGCCAAATACGCACAATCCGTATTGATCAATGCGGTAGGTTTTGGAGGAGCAGAGCCTCGCTATTATTACCCGGGAAATAATAGAAATTATTACGGAGGGTTACAGTTAAGGTATGTGCTATAAAGTTTTTGAAAACTTTGAATTAATATAAAAAAATAGCTTGTTGTAGTCTTTTTAACTAGCAACAAGCTATGATTGTATTTCTATAAATTGAGGAGATTAAATCCTTTTTAACCACTCTTTCATAGCTACCTCAGAATCAATAATGGATTTTAAATCTGCTATGGCTACACGTTTCTGTTCCATAGTATCTCTATGGCGTATGGTAACTGTCTGGTCTTCTATGGTTTGGTGATCCACAGTGATACAAAATGGCGTTCCGTTGGCATCTTGCCTTCTGTAACGACGGCCTACGGCATCTTTCTCGTCATAAATAACTTTATGATCCCATTTTAAATCGTCAATGATTTGATGTGCAATTTCTGGCAAACCATCTTTCTTAACTAGTGGTAAAATTGCTGCTTTGGTTGGTGCCAATACTGCAGGAATTTTAAGAACCGTTCGTGTAGAGCCGTTTTCTAATTCCTCTTCTTCTAAGGAGTTGGACAATACGGCTAAAAACATACGATCTACACCTATAGAGGTTTCTACTACGTAAGGCACATAGCTTTCGTTAAGTTCGTGGTCAAAATATTGTAATTTTTTACCCGAATGTTTTTCATGGCTACTAAGGTCAAAATCTGTCCTAGAGTGTATTCCTTCCAATTCTTTAAAGCCAAACGGAAATTTAAATTCTATATCGGCGGCTGCATCTGCATAATGTGCTAGTTTATCATGATCGTGAAAACGGTAATTGTCTTCACCCAATCCTAGTGATAAATGCCATTTAATTCTATTTTCTTTCCAAGCTTCATACCATTCTTTTTGGGTGCCAGGACGTACAAAAAATTGCATCTCCATTTGCTCAAATTCGCGCTGACGAAAAATAAATTGTCGCGCAACAATTTCATTTCTAAATGCTTTTCCTATTTGGGCAATTCCAAACGGAATTTTCATTCTCCCAGTTTTCTGAACATTTAAAAAGTTTACAAAAATACCTTGTGCAGTTTCGGGTCTTAGGTATAGGTCCATAGCACTTTCAGCAGAAGCACCCAATTTGGTGCCAAACATAAGGTTAAATTGCTTTACCTCTGTCCAGTTTTTAGTTCCGGAAATAGGGCAAACAATGTCTAGCTCTTCAATAAGGTTTTTAACATCTACCAAGTCTTCCTTCTCCAAAGACTGACCCATTCTGGAGAGGGTTGCATTTATTTTTTCTTGATAGCCAACAACCCGTGGGTTTGTAGCAACAAATTCGGCTTTGTTAAAAGCATCCCCAAAACGTTTAGCCGCTTTGGTGACTTCTTTCTCAATCTTGGTTTCAATTTTAGCGCAGTAATCTTCAATTAAGACATCTGCTCTGTATCTTTTTTTAGAATCTTTATTGTCTATTAATGGGTCGTTAAATGCATCAACGTGTCCGGATGCCTTCCATATTGTTGGGTGCATAAGGATGGCAGAATCTAGGCCTACAATGTTTTCATGCAACTGCACCATTGCTTTCCACCAATACTGTTTAATGTTGTTTTTTAACTCTACCCCATTTTGAGCATAGTCGTAAACAGCACTTAAACCATCATAAATTTCACTAGATTGAAATACATAACCGTATTCCTTTGCGTGTGATATAACCTTCTTAAATTTGTCTTCTTGATTTGCCATTCGGCAAAAATAGAACTTTAGTGGTAATTCATGGAATTATTTTAACTCAAATTCTTTAGAAGAAAGCAATTTTTCATCTTCAAATACATTCAAGGTATAGAAGCCAGGATGTAAAGAGCCAGCAGGAACATTAATTTCATCACAAACTTCTTTATTAATACCTGTATAAATAAGATCTAAACGCTTGCTGTATTCATTCCCGTTAAGTTGTATAATATTGGCATTATGAGCAATAACACGTTTGTTAGGGTCTAAGAATTGAAAATACAAGGTTTTAGCCGCATTACTTTCATTGGGATTGCCTTTAACAGTAGTACACCCATTAAGTTTTGTAATAATAGACGCCTTATTGGTATATATAACCTTCCCGTTTCGTATTCTTATACCAAGAGCGTCAGTTTTGTCAAGTTTTAGATAGGTTTTATTTTTGAGTTCGTTATTTAATTTTTTATTCGCTAGTCGCAATGCTTCTTCTCTATCTGCTAAAGTATTCGCATTGTTTTTGTACTCCTCTGCTTTCTCCTTTGCTTCTATAATACTTCTGCTAAGTACAATATTATTGTAATTAAGGGAGTTGTATTTAAGATTAAGGCTGTCATATTTAACTTCCCACATTCGTAATTGACGTTTACTTTCCGTATACTTGTCAATATCAAAATTTAACTGTCCAATAGAATCTAGTAAATTATTGATACGGTCATTTGCTACTTTTAGGTCAATATCGTTTACTTGGTTTTCAGATGCCAGGTTGTCAATATTAGCACGCATTAGAGTAAGCTTGTTTACCAAAATCTTTTTTTCCCCTTCAATAAAGTTGATTTTATTGTTAGATTGGGCGTTACTGTAATAAAACGCAATTAGAATACCTATGATGACCGCTGCCAAAGCTGCCGTAATTATTTTGTAATTGAAATTGTTATCTTGTGAGTCCATCAACTAAGTAGGATGCTTTTTAAGTAGGTTATAATTTGGGATAATAGGTTGTCAAATATACTAAATCATATTAATAAGATACTAATACCACTAGGGTGTTTTGGTTGTAATACACCTTTGGGTAAAGGTGAACGATTAATTTGTACCGTTTGTCGAAATCAGCTGCCACTCACCGAGTATAATTTCACCGATGAAAACCCAATTGATCGTATTTTCTATGGTAGAATTGATATAAAAAAGGCAAATTCCTTTCTGTTTTACACCCAAAATGGGATTGTAAAAAACATCATTCATCACTTAAAATACAAAAATCAGGCACAGCTAGGAACATTTTTCGGCCTTTGGTACGCGCCATTAATAAAAGAACGCTTAGAAATAGATATTGTTGTGCCTGTGCCATTACACAAGAGAAAATTAAGAAAAAGAGGGTACAACCAGGTGTCTTTATTCGCCCAAGAATTGGCAAATCATTTTAAGGCAGAATTCAATGAAAATATCTTGCTAAAAACGGCAAATACCAAGACGCTGACAAAGAAAAATAGATTTTCTAGGTGGAAAGCAAATCAAGAGTTGTATCAGCTAATAGAGAAAAAATACATAGAGAATAAAACCATTTTATTAGTTGATGATGTTATCACTACAGGCGCAACTATTGAAGCTTGTGCAACGGCTTTAAAAAAAGCAAAAGGCGTTGTCATTTATGTAGTTACAATAGCCGTAGTTCCATAATTTTATCTTTGTACAAATTGTTGTTTCTTTGTGCTAATATTTTGGTTATGGCAAGACGTATTTTAGGCTTTGTGTTTTTAGTGTTGATGGTGTTTGCGTTATTGCAATGTGCTAGAAGGGGTACACCTTCGGGTGGGGAAAAAGATGTCACCCCTCCTGTACTTTTAAAAGCAGAGCCTGCAAATAAAACAGTCAACTTTAAATCTCCTACTATTCGCTTGTATTTTGATGAGTATATAAAGTTGAAAGACGTCCAAAAACAGCTTATTATTTCTCCGCCTTTAAAAAACCAACCAGAAATTACTCCGCAAGGGTCTGCAAGCAAATACATAGAAATAAAAATTAAGGATACCTTGAGGGAAAACACAACCTATACCTTTAATTTTGGGCAAAGTATAGAAGATAATAATGAAGGTAATCCCAGTAGTTTTTTAAGTTATGTTTTTTCAACCGGAGATTATTTAGATTCACTTTCTATAACTGGGGTTGTCAATGATGCGTATAAAAAGGAGGTAGATAATTTTGTTAGTGTAATGCTCTATGAAGTAGATAGCTCTTATACAGATTCTACAATTTACAAACAACCACCGCTATATATCACCAATACCTTGGATAGCACGGCTATTTTTAGTTTAAAAAATCTAAAAAAGGGCAAGTATGCGCTTTTTGCTTTAAAAGACGAAGGAAGCAATTATAAGTTTGATCAAAATATAGATAGAATTGGCTTTTTGGGATATACCATTACGATTCCTACAGATTCAATATTTGTATTAGACTTATTTAAAGAGGTTCCTGAGTTTATAGCCTCAGTACCGAGTTACGCCGCAAAAAATAAAATAATTTTTGGATACCAAGGGGATGGGTCGGATCTTACGATAGAGCGATTAACTCCTTTACCCGATAGTGTAAAAACCATAGTTTCTAAGGAATTGGAAAAGGATACCTTAAATTATTGGATTAGTCCGTTTACGGCAGATTCACTAATTTTTAGAGTGGTCAATGATGTGAAAAGGACAATAGATACATTTACAGTAAAATCTAGAAAATTACCTCTAGACTCCTTGAGGATCAGTGCTACACAAAATAAGAGTATCAGCTTAGAAAATCCTTTTTGGGTGTCTGCCAACATTCCCATAAAAAAAATAGATACTTCTAAGATTACCATACTAGATAAAGATACTATTAGTGTCGCTGTAATTACTGCCTTAGATTCCGTAAAAAATAGGTTGAATTTTAATTTAGTAGTTCCCGCAGAAAATCAATACCGGGTGCGATTGTTGCCTTCTGCAATAACAGATTTCTTTGGGAATGTTAATGATACCATTGTTTTTGGGTTGTCTCCAGTAGATCCTGTAGAACATGGTGTTTTAAATGTGACACTAACAGGGGCTGTGACCTACCCAGTAATTGTTCAAATTTTAAATGAGTCTAATGATAAAATTGTTAGGGAAGAGTTTGCAGCAACAGAAAAGGTGTTTGTTTTTAAAAATTTAAAGCCTTCAAACTATCAAATTAGAGTTATAGAAGATCATAACGGTAATAAAAAATGGGATACAGGGAGCTACCTTCAAAAGAAGTTTCCGGAAAAGGTTAACTATGCACCCAATTCCATTGAGATACGAGCCAATTGGGAAGAAAAATATGAATTTGAAATCATAAAGTAAAAGGATCTCTATCTTCTAAGAACTTTAATTTTGCCCTAGTTTCATTAATATGAGATTTTTCTAAAACCGTAAAAATAACTTCGTTTGCAGTAGAAAAAGCAAGTTCTTTTCCAAGGCAATCATAGACCGCAGAATGTCCTGTATATTCATTTCCTAGGCTGTCTGTGCCAATTCTGTTGGCACCAATACAATACGCCATATTTTCAATAGCTCTTGCTTTTAGGAGAATGTCCCAAGCGTGTATCCGTTGTTTAGGCCAATTGGCAACATAGAGTAATACATCATAATTTTCCGTATTTCTAGCCCAAACAGGAAACCTAAGATCGTAGCATATTAAAGGGCATATTAGAAACCCTTTATATGGAATGCTTATTTTTTTAGTTCCTGCAGTATATATTTTATCCTCTCCGGCCAGGGTAAAGGTGTGTTTTTTGTCATAGCAAGAATATTCTCCATTGGGTAAAACAAAAAACAAACGATTGTAATGGTTGTTGTTATCTACAAACGGAATACTCCCGGTAATAGCAGCATTTTTTTCTTTTGCAAGGTGTTGCATCCATAATATTGTTAATTGTCCTTCTCGGGGGTCAATGTTGTTGGGATGCATTGTAAAACCAGTTGTAAACATTTCTGGAAGCACTATAAGATCTACCTGCTTAGAAAAAGAATCAATTGTTTGTTCAAGAGAATTTCTGTTTTTTTGGGGACTCTCCCAAAACAGGGAAGTTTGAACTACGGCAACTGTAAGGCGAGCGGGTTTTACCATTGGATCTATTTTAACAAGGGTATAAAATTACTAAATTTAAGGAAGATTTTTGTGACATACCTCTTGTTATGTTCGCAATTTATAGGCTTAGCTAGTGAGTAAATAAAATGAATTTAGGAAGAAGATCCATAATTCTACTTTCCTAGTATTGGTAGGCTTATAATGCTAATATCCCTATCAAAATTTTATTTTATGTTGTTTATTGTACTTTTCACAACAAAAATCCAAATAAAAAGAGGGTTTTTCTTACTTTATTTAAAATAGTATTACCTTTATTTTTTTACTAACATATATATTTTGAATACACTGCTTACAGACTGCTTTATTACAGATTCCCCCATAGAAATAGGAGTGTTTGATTTGGAAATGAATTTCATTCTATGTTCTAAACTCTGGCTCAAAACTATTAATGCTGATGAAATAGGTGTAATTGGAAAATCGTATTATGATATTTTTCCTACAACTTCTGTTGCAATTAGGGAAATACACGATCGCTGTTTAACAAAGAATTTAAAGATTTCTGAGATAGAGCATTTAACACTTCCAAATGGGAGTTTACAATGTTTGAACTGGAAAATTAACTCTTGGAAAAATGATAGTGGTGAAATAGGAGGCTTAGTTATAGTAAGGGAGGATATTACAAAGAAACTAATTGAAGAGAAGTATAGGTTAAAAGCTCAGGAAGTGGCTAAAATAGGTGGCTGGGAGGTTAATCTAATTAGCAATGAAGTCTATTGGACTAAAATAACCAAAGAGATTCACAATGCTCCTGAAGATTTTATACCCACTTTAGAAGATGGTATTAATTTTTATAAAGAGGGGTATTATAGGGAAATGATATTTGCCTATGTCAGTGAAGCAATTTCAAACGGAACACCTTGGAATGATGAATTTGTGATACTTACCGTTGATGGAAAAGAAAAATGGGTAAAGGTTATTGGAAAAGTAGAGTTGGTTGATGGGAAAGCAGTGAGATTAACGGGTACTTTTCAAGATATCGATGCGGAAAAAAAGGCGGAGATTAACTATAAGGAGTCTTTAGAAAGATTTAATTTGGCGGCTAAGTCTGCTCGTATTGGGGTATGGGATTATGATATTGTGAGCAAACAATTGAATTGTGATGATAACATGTATTATCTTTTTGAATTGGAAAAAGGGAATTTTTCCAATGATTTTGAGGCTTGGAAATCTGTGATCTATCCAGAAGATAAAGAAAGAGTCATTCATGAGATGTTAATATCTCTAAATCATGGAAAGGAGTTTAATACAGAATATCGCATACAAACCGAAGATGGTAAAATAAAACACATAAAATCAATTGCTCAGGTTCAGCATGATAAAAATGGGGTTCTAACAAAGGTAATTGGGGCAAAATGGGACATTACAGACCATAGAAATACAGAATTAAAACTACTTAAAAATAAAGAATCTTTTACTGGTGTTTTTGATAATTCTAGTGTGGGTATGGCACTTGTTAGTATAGAAGGTAAGTGGTTAAAAATAAACAACAGTTTATCCTCTAGTTTGGGTTATTCTTCTAAAGAACTTATAAAGCTAACTTTTCAAGATATTACGCATCCAGATGATTTGATCACCGATCTTACCCTTTTACAAGAATTGATAGATGAAAAAAGAGATGGTTATCAAATAGAAAAACGTTATTACCATAAAAATGGTCATATTGTTTATGTGATATTATCCGTAACAAAAGTTACTAAAATTGACGGTAGTATAGCTCATTTTATTACTCAAATAGTGGATATAACCTCTCGTAAACAGGCAGAGAATAAGTTAAAAGCTGTTTTAAAAATCACGGAAGAACAAAACAATAGCCTTACAAATTTTGCACATATAGTATCTCATAATTTAAGGTCGCATTCTACCAACTTATCCATGCTTACGGGTTTTTTGTCAACTGAAGAGGACGAAGCTGAAAAGAAAAATTTGATGGGAATGCTAAATGATTCAACAGAAAGTTTAGACGAAACTATTGTGCATTTAAATGAAGTTGTAAACGTTAAATTAAATATAATTGATAAATTAGAGAATGTAAATATTTCACATGCGTTTAACAATGTAAAAAAGAGTGTAGTTGCATTAGTAAATGATAATCAGGTAACCATAAATTGCACCATTCCTGAGGCGCACTCCGTTAGTGCTGTTCCTGCCTATTTAGAAAGTATTTTATTAAACCTATTAACCAATAGTATCCGGTATAGTTCCCCAACAAGATTGCCGGTAATTCATATTAAAACCAAAAGAGTAAAAGATAAAATAATCTTGACCTTTAAAGATAATGGTCTAGGTATAGATTTAAAGAAACACAAAGAAAAAATATTTGGAATGTATAAAACTTTCCATAAACACAAGGATTCTAAGGGGGTTGGATTGTTTATCACCAAGGGGCAAATGGAAGCAATGAATGGTAAAATTAAAGTTTCAAGTATTGTTGATGTTGGTACTACCTTTACCTTGTATTTTAAAATAAATTAGTTGTATGAAAAAAATTAGTAGCTCTTGTATTATAGATGATGATCAAATATTTGTTTATGGTACCCGACGCATAATGAAAGACGCAAACTTTTGTGAAACTATTCATGTCTTTGAAAACGGATTAGATGCTATTAATGCATTAAAAAAAATGATTGTTGATGGTATTGAGTTACCTCGGTTAATATTTTTAGATTTAAATATGCCCATAATGGATGGTTGGGAATTTCTTGAAGATTTTCTAAAAATCCCTAACAATATTAGAGAACAAGTCACCATATTTATTATTAGTTCTTCTATAGATCCAAGGGACATAGAAAGGGTAAAAGAATATGATGTGGTGAGTGATTATATATTAAAACCAGTTACTCCAAAAGACCTCAGAAATTTAATTGAAGAAATAGAATAAAATTACCTGACACCAGGGGAGAAATCTTGAGGTGCGTTCTGGGGTAGGTTTGTAGTTCCTAATGCACCAGTATCATTAAAAATAACCCATTCGTTAAAAGAATAAACCTTGTTGGCTTGCGTAATTTCGGGCTTTCTAAGGGCTCTTCCATCTTCAAATTCGTGATTTGTACCAGAACCATCTTCGCCAATAATACCAAAAACATCAATTACAGTACCAAAAGGATCTACCAATTCTAGGTTGTCATCTCCATTGGAATCTGCCGGACTATTAACGCCTACGGCTATGTCTGGAGGAAAACCATAAACAGTTTCAAATTCATTGGCATTTGGAGAAATAATCAACGCACTTTCCGCATTAATTGTATAGGCAGACAGGTCTATGGTAGAACTTACTTCAGTATTGTAATTCGTATATCTATTTAATTTCCAGTGGTTTAAACTTAGGTGTTCGGTGCCAGAATTATAGAGTTCCACAAAGCGAGCTCCCGTATTATTGTTGGGGTCTGCTATTTCAGAAATAAAAATGTTGGTAGAGGTAAACTCCGTTACAATTTCAGGACAACGGTTATTGGTAAAGTTAATGTCATGTAAACTTCTAATACGCAATTTATATTCATTACCCTCTTTTACTAGTACCGCACTAATACTTCCATTTTTGTCTGGTACTATACGCGCTTGAAAATCGGCATAACCGCTGTTTAAGAGTTTAATTTCATTGTTGTGACAGTCTTTGAGGGTGCGTTCTGTTTCTAGTTTGGGTTCCGCAAAACTAAGCCCCAATTCGTTATCCACAATTTCAAGGCTATCCAACTCAATTAAAGTATTTATCAATTGGTCTTTTAAGTTGCTTAAACTGGTTTTGGTTGGCGTGGCTTGTTGGTCATCACAACTTACGAATAGGTGTTCTGAAACCTGTAGACTAGGAAGTCTACCTACAGATTTATTTCCAAAAGAAGAAAACACGCCGCCAATTAAAATGGCATCATTTTTTGTATCTAGGTACAACCCTTTCAATTTAACAAAGACTTTACTATCACTTTTGTAAAGAAGGTGATGCTCTCTGAGGTCTATGTGAAATTCAAGCCCCATAGTTGGGTTGGTGTGTTTGTCTTGTAAGTGTATTGTGCCAAAAAAGTTGCCTTCAATATCCGAAGAAATTATATAGCCTTCAATAATTAAATCATCTTGAATATGTACAATGCCATCATCCGACAAACTTTTTAGCTCTTCAAAAGTAGTGTTGGCAAGTAATTCTGAACAAGTAGTTTTAGGGATATCAAAATCTTTATCTTTTACACATCCAAGGCAAATGATATTAAATAAAATAAGGGTGTATATGCTTTTTTTATTCATCATAATTAGAAACTTACAGCGATATTTAAAAAATAAGTACGCCCATATCCATACCAATATTTTGTTCCAAAGGAGGGTGTTCCACTAAGGTTGTCTTGTGCCAATTGACCATAATTACCATTTCTACTTTGTTCATACCCGCCTGTTTTATAAACAGTGTCAAATACATTGTTTATACTGGCAAAAATGCTAATGTATTTGTGATTTATTAACCACGATTTTCCTCCTACAAGATTGAGTAAGTAAAAGTCTTCCATTTTTTTCTGGGCTAATAAATTGTTCACATTTTCATTCGTTGCATCGGGGAAGTTTTGACCCGTTTCGGGATCTAAATAAAAACTAGCTGTTCTAGTAATAGTTGAAATATTGGCGTAATTGTTGCCTAAAAAATTGGCTGATGTTGCCACCCACCAATATTTGGGATCTCTATACTCTAGTCCTAAGGCCAATGCTTTTTGAGGGCCTTGAGCTAGTTTGTAGTCCGTGATATCTGCTTTTCCTAGGTTTACGGTGCCTTCTAAGTTAATGATGTCTTCTGTGGCGCCAGCCGTATCAAAATTTATGGCAACTGTTGGATTGTTGTTGTAGGTATATCTGGATAGGGCAGCTACGGCAGAGGCTTTTACTGTGCTAGAAAGTTGATATTCTAAGCCAATTTCAAGCCCTTTGTGTAGTTTGTTTATGTCTGTAACTACTTCCTGTACAAAATCCGAACCTACTCCAGACTCAACAAAGAAGAAGTTGATGTCTGTCATTGCATTGAATTCCGTATAAAAAGCGGATATTCGCCCAGTTAACTTAGGCATTCGTAAATAGTAATTAACGTCAGTGGTTATTATTTCAGTACTTTTTATTGCTGGAACCGTAGCATTGTTTTCTCTCGGATTAATAAATACATTTTGTAAAACAGGTGCCTTATTTATAAGTGCAAATTGTGAATTGAACCAATGTCTACCCGTTAATTTATAGGTAAAGGTCCCTTTTATATTCATATTGGAAAAATGAATTTTGTCACTTTCCCCTTTTGAAGTTTCTAGGTAACGTTCATTTTTAAATAACCCGTTTCTTTGGTAGTTGGTATTGCAAAGACTTGTGGTGATAGAGGCATTCCATTTATTATACCTGGCTTTAAATTGAGAAAAGGTTGTTAGGGTGCTGGCGTATAAATCATAGTTATAATTAAAAATATCATTTCTTGCCTTTTGCAGATTGCCTTCAATGTCATTTATTGTATTCGAGAAAGGATCTACATCCCTATGGAAAGCAGCACCTAACAAATCATCTATTTTGGCGTAATTGGAAGCATTCAAAGTTTTTACCATCAACCCAAAATCTAATGCAAATTTGTCGTTTAGGACAATGTTGGCAGTACTATTAACCGTTAAGATTTTGTCATCTGTTACATCGTTGTATAGAACATAAACAGCATCGTTGTTTGATATACTAGCGTTAGCAAGGTATGCATTGTTCCAGTTTAATTGCGGGTTATTTAGGAATGCCTTTTTTGCGGTTTCTGCACTTTCAAAATTGGCTCCTATAGGGCTGTTAATATGATAGCTCGGTAAGTATCTATAGTAAGTAGGGTCTGGGTTGGGGGAATTAAAATAGCCCATCCTACTTTTAGAGTGAGGCCCAAATTGATATAAAATTCCTGTGTTTATTCGTAAGGCTTTTGATTCGTAGCTGTGATTTATCATAACGATTGGTTGTTCAATTTCCCGTTCTCTAGAATTGCGAATGACATTATTTTGAGTTCCCCAATACGGGTTGTAGGTACGCCCCATCAGTTCAAATACTTCTTCGGTAATAGCTGAAGAGCGACCACGTCTGTTTGAAGCTAGGATGGCAGTAAGGGTAAGGCTATTTTTAGGGTTGAATTGATATTCAACTGCGCCAAAAACAGAAAAGGCATCATAAAGTGTACCGTTGATATAACCTTCTTTGGCCCATCTCCGCGAGGCAGATATGCTATAGCTGAATCCTTTTTTATTGGTTGGTACCGTCTGTGTTACCATTAATCTTCCAGCATAGGTTCTGTTAGATGCTGAGGTGGAAATTCTTGTCCCTGATCGCATTAAAGATGGTCTAGTGTCTATGTTTGTAGTTCCTAGGATACCGCCAAAACCATAATCTAAGGGTTGTAAACCATGTGTAAAATCTTGATTTTTTGTAACGTCGTTTAGTCCACCCCAGTTATTCCATTGAGGTCTGCCATCAGATAACTGGTTCATAAGAATACCGTTGATTAATACTTGACCGTATTGTGAGTCATACCCCCGTACCCGAAAAAAAGCTTGTCCAAAATCAAAAGCAGCTCTATTTAAAAAGACATCCTTTGTTGCTTGTAATAAACCAGAGGTAATGGTTGTACTTTCATCGGTAGAGAGATCATTGTCTGTTAATGCAATGAGATTGTCTGTTTGCTCTATCGTAATATCTTCTTCTAAATAGATATTGCCCAAATCCATAATTTCCTTGTCTATTGTAAGGGGTATTCTTTTGGTGATATAGTTAGGCGCAGCAATTTGTAGAATATGTTCGCCACTATATTTAGTGGTTAAATAAAAGGTTCCATTGCTTATTTTTTGATAATTTAATGTTCCTTCAATTTGTACTGAAGCATTGTTTATTTCCGTTTGAAGTTGGTTACTAAGAACCCGTCCCTTAAGAACATAAGTTTCTTGTCCTACACTATATTGTATGGCTGTAAAAAGTGTTAAAATACTAAGGAACAGTCTCATAAGTACGTTAATTTATAAAAAATTAATTATATTTTCTTACTTTTCATAAAATTTCTTATTAATGTGTGTAGGTAAAACCTGTATTAAATACATGTATTTTGTGGTTTTGTTTTGTCTTTTGATGTGTTTTGGGGTTCATTCTCAAGACAAAAGACAATACCAGGTAAAAACCATTGCTTTTTACAATCTTGAAAATTTATTTGATACCATTAATGATCCAGATACTTTTGATGATGATCGTACACCGGCAGGAAAAGACAAGTGGACAGCTATTCGATACCATAATAAGCTGCGTAACATGGCAGATGTTTTGTCTGGTATTTCACACCAAAAAATACATACAGCTCCGGATGTTATTGGGGTTTGTGAAGTCGAAAATAGGACAGTTTTGGAGGATTTGGTCAATGAGCCTACTTTACGAGACAAAAACTATGGGATTGTACATTTTGATTCTCCTGATGAACGTGGAATAGATGTTGCTTTGTTGTATAAAAAAGCAATGTTTTCACCAACCTCTTTTAAAAGCCATAGGTTGTTGCTCTTTAAGGAAAATGAGTTCCGAGATTATACAAGGGATCAACTTGTGGTTGGAGGGCTGCTAGATGATGAAGAATTCTTTTTTATAGTAAACCATTGGCCCTCTAGAAGTGGTGGAGAGGCACGTAGTAAACCAAATAGAATGGCCGCTGCTAAGCTAAATAGACGTATTATAGATTCTTTAGTGCGCTTAGATGCTAACGCTAGAATAATAAGTATGGGCGATTTTAACGATGACCCAATTGATGACAGCCTTAAAAAGGTGTTAAAAACTGTAGGAGAAATTGAAGGAGTAACTTCAGATCTTTTGTTTAATCCAATGGAGCAACTTTATAAGAAAGGAGAGGGCTCATTAGCATACCGTGATAAATGGAACATTTTTGATCAGATTTTCTTTACAGGAAACCTTCTAAGTGCTACTAAAGAGACCTACTCTTTTTGGAATGTGGGTATTTTTAACCCCAGTTATTTGGTAACTACTTCGGGGAAATACAAAGGCTATCCCTATCGTACCTACGCCGGTGGTAATTATACAGGAGGTTATAGTGATCATTTTCCCGTATACATCACTTTAATTAAGCTAGTAGAGTAGTCTTATAGCCATTGTCCCCATGGTAGGCGACTTAAAAATAGAACTAGTCCAATGCCATAAAAGATAGCAATACGCTTAAATTTTTTATTGCCTTCCATCACTTTTTTGTGTTTAGACCAGCCAATGGTAATAAATACGATAGCGATAATGTTAATAAAAGGATGTTCTACAGCTAACAATCGAGCGGCAGAAGTTAAACCTCCCATTCCGTTAGATTGTATCGCGTTTAGCCCATTAGGAGAAACAAAAAATAAAATAAGCCCAATTAATAATTGAATATGTGATACAATCAAGGCAAACAATGAAAGTCTAAAATCTTTAGTAAGGTTAAAAATTTTATTACCTGCAAGCCCCATAATAGCATTTGCTACGGCTAGGAATAAGATAGCCAATACTGCATAGGCTAAATAGGAGTGTAAGTTTAAAATAGTTTCGTACATAGTTGCTTTTTTTATATTTCAAAAATAGTGAATTTTTACAATAAAAAACCCTGCCGGCTGGCAGGGTTTAAATTTATTTAAGATTGTTTTGTTATATAATAGCGGTTAGGCAATCACGATAACAAAAGTTATTTGATTCTTTTGTTTAGAAAGAATACTTAACGCCTACTTGAAGTTTCCAAGTTTGACCAAAAAAGTAGTTATAGTCATAGGTGTTAACAGGATACTCTCCAGCAACTTGAACAAATGAATAGGAAGGAACGTTATTACCATCCACACCCTCGTATCTTAGAATTTGTCCTCTATTTGAGATGTTGTTGTTTTTTTCTACACCCCATTCTGAATTTAACATATTTCCTGCATTTATAAAGTCCAGCGTAAATTGTAAGGTATTTTTAGTTTCACCAGCACCTATATAATACTCACGTGCTAGTCTTAAGTCAAAACTATGAACCCAAGGACTACGTGCTGCATTTGCTTCAGCATATTTACCTTTATTTGCACTCAAGTATTTGTCTTGTTCCATAAAAGCAAAGAACGCATCTTCGTCTGCCGTAGAGGTAAAATTGATATCGCCTTTGGCACTTGGTATATAAATTAAATCTGTAGTGATACCATCGCCATTCATATCATTTGTATAGGTGTAGCTATATCCGTTAGGAGAGTAACCAGAGTAAAACAAATTAATTAAAGTAGCTGATTTTAAGGTATTATTAGACCAAGGTAGTTTGTAGGAAGCAGATGCAATTGCTTTGCTAGGTACTACATATTGTGAACGTTGAAGTTCAGGTAAATGTGGACCATTAACTGCAGCTAAACCGGAATAAGCTGAACCTGCATTACTACCAGGCATTCCAGAAATCTCTTTAGACTCTGTGTAGGTGTAAGCGGCCATTAATCTTAAATCTTGTATTGGTTGTGCGTTCACAGTAATATTGCTGATGGCACCCCAACCTTTGCTGGTGTTAGACAATACGTATGCATCCGTTGAAGTATAAGTGATGTCACTATTATCAGGATACATGTATCTGTCGTCAGGACCAGAAAAACGCTGCCATGTTGCATCTGGCTGTTCTATATTGTAATTTTTAAGCATTACACCATTGATATTTTTAGTGTAAATACCTTCCAAAGTAACAGACAATGGGAAAGAAGCAGGAACTTCAAAGTCGAGCGCCAAAGCAGTTTTCCATACTTGTGGCATTTTAAAATCAGAAGCTACACCATTAATATCTCTTGGTAAAACACCATCCTCAGGAGATATCGTATTTGGTAAGTTCAACCTGTCAATCATTTCATTTACATCTGTAATCATTGGACCGGCCAAGCCTGCTAAAGCAGGACTAGCAGTATTTACAGAACCATCGGCGTTATAGGTGGTAGTAGCAGCATAGCTTCCTTGTACCATTCCTGAATTGGTAGGCATATTGGTGAAAAACACCAATGGCAATCTTCCAGAAAAAATACCAGTTCCTCCTCGTAGTTTCATGGTTTGATCACCTTTTACATCCCATGTAAAACCAACTCTTGGTGAAAACTGAACATTAGCATCTGGCCATTTACCACTGTCAATTTGTCTACCGCCAAAATCTAGGTCGTATATTGAGTTATTTCTTATTAAATTATCTTTATACTTTAAATAATCAGCACGAACGCCAAAAGATAATTTGAAATCTGGATTAATGTTCCATTCGTCTTGAAGGTAAAAACCTAATTGACTAAATGCAACCTCTGCATTTGGATTTTCTTCACCATCATAACCATAAGTAAGGGCGAAATCTCTTGGTGCGGCTTCATTAAGGAAGTCATCAATACTCGCATAACGGTAATAACCAGTACCGTTTCTCATATAAGAATTGTTTGCCAATTGATGCTCAAAGCTAACCCCAGCAGTAATTTTATGATTGTCTAAATAATAAGTTAAGTTATTTGTAGCTGTGAAGGTATTATTGTTTACAGCGTTATTCCAAGTAAATAATTCATAACCGGCAGACATATAAGGTTCATCAATTTGATTCCCCGATCCATCAAGTCCATTCATAATATCAATAAATGGAAATGGAGAAGAGTTTGTACCACGTGCATCTTGTATTTTTGAATAGGTAGCAAGAAATTGATTTGAAATCTTATCTGAAATTCTACTATTTAAATCAAATGATATTGAATTTACAATATTATCCATAGAGTACGTAGAATTAGAGAACGCCATAGAATTTTGTGAAATACGATCCATTGATCTGTTACGGGAGCCCGCATTGTTTGAGTTACCATTAGTAGCATTCCACCCTTGGTTTTTAACGTAGTTATATCGTACGCTCAGTTTATTTCCTGGATTAATATTCCAGTCAATACGGGCAAGAAGTTTCTTGTTAGTTTCATCAGCAGGATAATCGCTGTATGAACCTGGATTATACCCATAATTAGTGATTAAATGCTGTTTTACTCTTTCCATATCTGCAATACTAGTACGTGAAAGCGACAAATCAAGGTTGGCAACACCATCTTCAGAAGGTCTCCAATTTACCACTTGTCCTGGACGAACTACAGATTCTGCGTTAACGAAAAAGAATAATTTATTTTTTATAATTGGACCTCCAAAAGTTGCACCGTACGTTGTGGTTGATTCTTCATTACGTGCTCCAAAATCAGTATCACCAATTCTATTGCCTCGCATTTCTTGGTTATTGTAATACGTATAAGCAGAACCTTTAAATGTATTAGTTCCTGATTTTGTAATCGCATTAATACCGCCTCCAATAAAATTTGTTTGACGAACATCAAAAGGTGCAATTACTACTTGTACTTCTTCTATAGCGTCTAATGAAATAGGATTTCCACCACCTGGTAAGCTAGAACTCAAGCCAAAGTTGTTGTTAAAGTTAGAGCCATCTACAGTGAAATTCGTTGAACGACCATCACCACCTGCAATACTCATCCCATTTGCGTATGGAGAAATACGGGCAATATCAGAAATACTTCTATTAATAGTAGGCATTGTAGACATTTGCTCGTTAGAGATATTCGTTGTTGCTCCAGTTTTCTCTGCTGAAAATTTTGTTCTTTTTGCAGAAATAACAACTTCATCCAAGGAAACATTTTCTTCACTTAATACTACATTATGAATGTACGCAGCACCCAGTCTGATCATTATATTATTGGTCGTGTTTTTTCCATAACCAATATAAGATACTTCTATACTATAAGGACCGCCAACACGCATGCCTGGTAAATTGAAACGTCCTTGGTCATTTGTAATTGCTCCATAAATAGAGCCAGAAGGTGTGTGGGTTGCAACTACAGTTGCGCCCATAACGGGCCCTTCAGTATCTGTAACTTGACCAGTCATACTGGACGAAGTTACCTGAGACATCATAACTGTAGTGCATAGGAATGCGACAGCTAATAATAAAAATTGAGAAATTTTTTTCATTGTTCTTTAGTTTTTTTTGTTGATGCTGCAAAAGTGAAAAATAACTATCACATGCACGTTAACAGTATGTTAAATTAGTCGGTGCAAAAATAGTGAAAAAAATTAAACCAGACTTGATAGACAATAAGTTATCAGCTGTATTTGGAAAATAATTAGAGGTGTTTTAATTCTTAAAATTTTGCAAAATATTCAATGTGGAGTGGTCGTGTTTTCCATTTTTATCAGAAGTTAGGTCTAAAAGGATGTTATTCGCTAATTGCTTGCCTAATTCTACACCCCATTGGTCGTAACTAAAAATATTCCAAATAATACCTTGTACAAATATTTTGTGCTCATATAAAGCAATTAACTTGCCTAAACTTTTTGGAGAAAGTTTGTTTATGAGTATTGTTGTGGTTGGTTTATTACCTTCAAAAACTTTAAATGGGAGTAGTGTTTCTATTGCTGAAGGAGCCAAACCTTGTGTTTTTAATTCTGAAAGTACCTCCTCTTTGGTTTTACCATTAAGTAGTGCTTCGGTTTGTGCAATAAAGTTAGCCATTAATTTATGATGATGATCTTGATCCCCATATAACGCTTTTTTAAAGCCAATAAATTCTGTAGGAATAATTTTGGTGCCTTGGTGTATGAGTTGAAAAAAGGCGTGTTGAGAGTTTGTGCCAGGTTCTCCCCATATTATTGTTCCTGTTTGATAATCAACGGGATCTCCATTTCTATCAACACTCTTGCCGTTACTTTCCATAATTCCTTGCTGTAAATAAGCAGAAAATCTGCTTAAGTACTGAGAATAAGGAATAATCGCTTCCGTTTCTGCTTGGTAAAAGTTGTTGTACCAGACGCTTAAAAGTGCAGATACTACTGGGATGTTTTCAGAGAATTCGGTTGATTTAAAATGTTCGTCCATTGCATTGGCGCCCATTAATAATTCATCAAAATTGGTGTATCCAACAGATAGAGCTATGCTAAGACCCACAGCACTCCATAATGAAAACCTACCTCCAACCCAATCCCACATTGGAAATACATTGTTTGCGTCTATACCAAATTCTGCAATTTTAGCAGTGTTGGTAGATACTGCTGCAAAATGTAAAGCGATGTCACTTTCTTTGGCATTAAATTCAGGTTTTAAAAACCACTTTTTAATCGTAGTTGCATTACTTAAAGTTTCCTGGGTAGTAAATGTTTTGGATACAACTACAAATAATGTTGTTTCAGGGTTTAACTCTTTCAGCGTTTCATAGACGTGGTCCCCGTCTACATTACTAACAAAATGCATTTTCAGGTGATTTTTGTAGAATTTTAAAGCCTCTACAACCATTGCAGGTCCTAAATCTGATCCGCCAATGCCTATATTTACAACATCGGTAAATGCTTTGCCAGTATACCCTTTGCTTTCTCCTGAAATTACACGTTCGGTAAACGTTTTTATTTTTTCTTTAACGGCATAGACTTCGGGCATTACATTTTCGCCATCAACAACAACTGTATCCGTTTTTTTTGCGCGCAATGCGGTATGCAAAACAGCCCTTCCTTCGGTTTGGTTAATAAGGTCCCCTTTGAAATAGCTTTCTATTGCACCTTTTAAATTAACTTCATTAGCTAATTCTAATAGGTGTTGCATAGTTTCTTCAGTTATCCTATTCTTAGAATAATCAAATAAAAAATCATCGTTTTTTAAGGTGAATTTTTCGGCCCTCTTGCTGTCTTCCGCAAACAAGTTTTTTACTTGAAGATTTTTGGTCTTCGTATAGTTTTCTTGAAGCTTTTTCCAGGCATTGGTTTTGGTTGGATTTGTATTTTGTAGTGCCATCTTAGAGGTTGGTTAGGGTTTCGTTATTGATAGGAGGAACCTCTTCAGGAAATCCCATCTTCATTAACTGTTCTTTTCTGGGAGCTATATGCTCTAAATAGTGAATTTTTAAAGTATCGGCCATAGCTTCAGCAACCGGTAACTTTTCGCGTAGCGGGTCTACCTGGTGTCCATTTTTCCAAAAGCGATAACAAACATGCGGTCCTCCGGTATTTCCGGTCATTCCTACCCATCCAATAATATCTCCTTGCAGTACGTGCTGTCCTTTTTTTACATTTCTGTTTTTCATATGTAAATATTGGGTGCTGTAGGTGCTATTGTGTTGAATCTTAACATATTTTCCGTTTCCTCCTCTTCTGGTAGATTCTACTACAGTACCATTGGCAGTTGCTATTATTGGAGTTCCAACGGCAGCTGCGTAATCTGTCCCTTTATGCGCTCTTACCTTATAGCCATAATAAGCTATTCTTCTGTTTAAGTTATAACGAGAAGATATTCTATAATTAAATTTGATTGGTGCCTTTAGGAAAGCTCTTCGTAAATTATTTGCTTCATCATCGTAATAATCTACTATTTGTTTTAATGAATCCGCTATGTATTCAAAAGCATAGAAGGGTTTTCCATTGTGTTCAAAATAAGCTGCATTAATTGGTTCTGCTCCTGCGTAGATAGTATCATTAATATAGCGTTCCTTGTAAATTACTTTAAATTTATCTCCTTTTTGAAGTCGGAAGAAATCAATGGCCCATGCATATATTTCGGAAAGGTTGTTCGTGATATTGTAATCTATGCCTTGCTCTAAAATGGCTTCAGACAAGGATGTAGATATTACCCCAGACGCCTCGCGCTCTACATAGGTTACTTTCTTTTTTTTCTTATAAACATTTACAGAATCCCTAAAATCTACAACGGTGTAATTGATACGGTCATTCTCATAGATGAATACTTGAGCGGCGCCAGTGGTGTCTTTAGACTTTAAAATAAGGTAAGGTTTACCAACGCCTATTCTGCGAACATCAAAAGTGTCTTTGTAGTCTTGTGATATTTTGTAAATCTTTGGATAATCTACCTTGTTGTTTGTCATTAGTTCACCAAAACTATCGCCGTTTTTTATGGTATCTTGTAACACCGTAAAATCATCCAAATTAAAACCGTATTCTAACGCAACTATTGGTTTTTCTATAGTTACGACCTCGGGTAGGTTGTCTTTGTTTTCCTCAATCTTACTTTCTTTGCAAGAAATAAAAGAGACTATTGCTAATAGCAGAATAATGGATTTTTGCATTGATATTATCATTTTTCAGGGTTAAAGATATGGTCTATCCATTCTTTCCCCCAATTATTTAACTCTTCTTTTGAGTATAGGTTAGGAAAAAATATTACTTTTTGAAAGCTGGGAGGAAGGTAGTCTTTCCAGTTTGTTCCACCAGTAGCCTCAATGGGTTGTTTGTCTTTGGCAAGATATCTATAGGCAGAGCCCATATGCATTAAGGGCCAATTTACATTTGCATTAATGTCTAGTGCTTTTAAGGCATCAATTAATTCTTTGTTTTCTCGACTTTTGCTAGGTAGCGCTAGATATTTTTGATAGATGGTGTTGTCTTTTACTTCTTTAGCAATACGTATAAGACGCGGAGTGTATCGGTATTCAAATTGTTTTAACGTAAGCGTTTTTTCTCCGGTGTTTCTATCTGTGGCTCCATTTTTCCAATAGATTTCTTCATAGAGTTCCTCTGTATTATTTTTTGAAGAAAATTGATCTCGTTTCGTGTGGTGTACTAAATTTTCAAGGGGTGCGGCATATATTTCAATCATTCTATATTGTGCCGATTGAAAACCACTAGCTGGCAATAATGCCATTCTATATTGTAAAAATTGTTCCCTTTCCATTCCGTTAATCATGATGCTAAATGACGAAATAAGGACTTTGTAATAACTGTTAATTCTATTCGCCTTTTCTATAAAGAAATCTACATTTTGAGACTTGTCATCAACAATTTGCTTTTGTTCATGTAAGATTAATTTAAAGTATAATTCCGTAATTTGATGATACATTATAAAAATTTCTTCATCAGGAAAATGAGTCTTGGGTATTTGTAAACTAAGTAGGGTATCTAAATGGATATAGTCCCAATACGTAAGATATCTTTGGTAAAGTAAGCCATCTAGGTAAGCACTTAAATCTTGACCAGAGCCTTTGTATTTCTCTTCTAATTTTAAAATTTGCGCTTTTATCTTCTCTTGGTCCTTCATCAAAGTTAATCCATTATTATTTTAAACTGATGTTTTAATCCGGCGTAACCGTCTAAATCTGCCTTTATGGAACCTACTGCCAAATCTGCTTTAATTCGAATAGGAATTTTATTATCATCATTAGAGACCCAAAGCGATAAACTTTCTTGTGCTTTAAATACTCTCCCAGATTCTACATAAGGTCTAAATTTATGACATTCTACTTTTCCGAATTTCGTTTTTAAAACTTCTGTTCCGAGATATTTAAGTTTAAATTTAAAAATACCGTCATCATCGTATAGCAAGTCTAGTTCAATAAACTCTCCTTTTACTAATTCTTCAGCTTTGTAATTGTTTCTTAGATAGTAAAAAGCAGATATTAAATCTTGGATATTATCTTGAATTGTAAATTCAATCTTTTTGCCTTTTTTATTGTCGTTTAAAATGGCTTTTTTCTTTTGGTAGTCAAAATCTATATCCAAGTCTATGGTGTAACCACCTTCACTAACTTTTCTTATAAATTTATAAGGTCTTCCGTTTTCTTTGTCAAAATAGCTTTCGTAAACATCATCTACTTTAAAAAATATTCTGGCAAGGCCTACCGTGCTCCCTTCCCCAGCAACATGGTATACAGGAATGTTGTTTATTTTGTCGTTTTTTACTTGAAGTGTGGCGTAACTGGCGTTGAATATTCCATAATGCAATCTAAACTTTAACCATTCCCCAGCCTTAAAAGCACTTTTGTTTTCTTGTGCGTTTGCAGAGAGAGTAGTTAGTACAAGCAGTATAATGTATATTTTTTTCATATCCCTTGGGTGTAAAATTACTAAAATTGAAAAAACAATCTATCGTCTTTACATTTATTTAAACAACTTTTGTTCCAAAGTATTGTATAAAAAAAAGCCCAGCTTTAAAACTGGGCTTTTCCTAAATAACCAACCAAACTTTAAATTATGAAAAACCAATACTTAAAGTTATAAGGGAACCACCCCTTATGCCGACAAAAATACTACAATATTCTATTGCATTAATAGGTTTTAACTTACTTTAACTAAACTGTTAACAGAACTTTAGCTTTTCGTAATAAAAATTAATAGTTTCCTATTAAATAACCGATTTTTATAGGGTTCCCCTAGCTTCTTGCTCTCTTTCTATGGCTTCAAAAAGTGCTTTAAAATTCCCTTTTCCAAAAGATTTAGCACCTTTTCGTTGTATAATTTCTATGAACATTGTGGGTCTGTCTAAAATGGGTTTTGTAAAGATCTGCAAAAGGTACCCTTCTTCATCCCTATCTATTAAAATACCCAATTCTTTTAGCGGGGCTAAATCTTCGTCAATTTCACCAACTCTGTCCAAAACGGTTTCGTAATACGAGCTAGGTACCGTTAAAAATTCTATGCCTCGATCTCTTAATTTTGTAACGGTTTCAATGATGTTATCTGTGGCTAACGCCATATGTTGTACCCCTGCTCCATTATAGAAATCGATGTATTCCTCAATTTGGGATTTTTTTCTTCCTTCTGCGGGTTCGTTTATGGGAAATTTAATACGGCCATTGCCATTACTCATAACCTTACTCATAAGGGCGGTGTATTCTGTAGAGATATCTTTATCGTCAAAAGAGACCAATTGGGCAAACCCCATTACTTTGGCGTAAAACTCACACCATTTGTTCATTTCGTTCCATCCTACATTGCCAACCATATGGTCTATGTATTTAAGGCCTACATCTGTGGGTTTATAGTGAGGGTTCCAAGCTTTGAAACCGGGCAAGAATACACCCTTATAATTGCCTCTTTCTACAAATATGTGAACGGTTTCTCCATAGGTGTGAATACCAGAGAAAACGGCCACTCCATTCTCATCTTCCTCTTTTTTTGGTTCAAAATAGCTGTCTGCGCCTCTTGAGGTGGTTTCTTGATAACTTTTAGTAGCATCATCTACCCAAAGGGCGATAGCTTTAACCCCGTCACCATGTGCGTCTATATGTCTATTGATGTCTCCTCCAGAATTTAAAGGAGAGGTAAGAACCAATCTAATTTTGTCTTGTGCTATTACATAGGATACGCGATCTTTTAATCCTGTTTCCAGACCTGCATATGCTAAGGGTTGAAAACCCCAGGCAGACATGTAATAATGAGCAGCCTGCTTGGCATTACCCACATAGAGTTCCACGTAGTCTGTGCCTAATAGCGGAAGAAAATCTTCAGCTTCTAAATTTTCTTTAGGTAATTGTAATGATGATTTATCTAATGTTGCCATACTGTTGTGATTTAAAATTAAGTGTAGTAGTATTCTCTTGCTTTATAAGTGAAAAACAAAAGGCTATGATAGGTGTCATCTATCACCACATTGCCCGTAAATGGGCAGTAATATCTATTCTCAATTGAAGCATAAAACGTAATATTAATATGCTAATATCGGAAAAAATAAGTGATTATTTAGTTAATCCCTTGCTTTAGCTAAATCAATTAGATTGTTAAAACCAATACCCTAAACTAAAAAAGAAGTTGCCTTTGGTTCTTTCTGGTGACCAAGAGTAAACTACTTGTATTGGCCCTATAAATGATTCTAGGCCATAACCAATTCCATACCCAGAATAGTTGGGTACTGTAAACCAGTTCGCAGTTCTATAAATGTCATCTGCTACGTTGGCATAATTGGCTGCAAATAACAAATGATTTTTTGGGCTAAATTCATAGTCTAACCTTCCGTAGGCTTTTATGTAGCTGTTGCCTGTTAAACTAAGAAAGTCATACCCTAAAAAGGGAATAAAATTATTGCTTAAATCATTGCCATAACCACCTAAAATATAATCTAAGGAGCGCACATTAGATGTTCCTAATTTAAAACCACCTCCAGTTTCTAAATTGATGGATAAATTTTTGGCTATGGTAAAGGCGGCACCCATATTTCCTTGGGTAATGGAAAACTCTTTAAAATTATTGTTGTAATCGGATGACAACATGTAAAAATGAAAATTACCATTAAAATACAGGCCTTTGGTAGGAAAATATTTGTCGTTATAGGTGTCTAATTTTAGTTTTCCAAACCCACTATAATAATTACTTTTTTCTAGAATGGTTCTAAAATTGTCGTTAGAAGGGGGATTGCCATCAGGATTTTCAGGTACATTTTCTACCAAAGTCCTTGAGCTTAATTTTAAAAAACGATGCTCTACACCTAGGCTAAGCGAAAACTCTTCATTCCACACTGTTTGAACATACATTTGATTGGTAAGATTAATAACATCTAAATTGATGTTGTTAATATTGTCATTCGGTACTTCAAAATTAGATTTGATGATATCGTAATCTATTTCAGAATTAAATGTATTGTAGATAGATTTAAATCCAAAGCTCCAATAAAATCCTTTGTCTACATAATATTCTATTTTGTACCTAATATTGTCACCTAGAATAAAATCGAAGGAACCCACATCATCTTGTAAAAAAATATTTTTCTTTGTCAGATTAATTATGGCTGCACTTTTGTATAAATCGTCATAATGAGCACCCATTTTAATAAACATTTTGTTTTTGTTCTCTTTTAAGGTGAGTTTAAAATTTAATTCACTCTCATCCGAATCTATAGATTCCTGAGAAAATAATTTGTACCGAATAGTTTTAAAATTATTAGTAGCAGCTAAATTATTGATGCCTTGTTGCAGTTTGCTGAATGTAATTTTTTCATCTAGATTTAACCGTAACTTTCCTTTTATGTAGGCTCTAGTGTAGTCTTTGTTTCCTTCTATAATTAGATTTTTAATTTGTAGTGAATCTATTGCTTCTAAAGGTTTGATTTTTAAGGAAGTAGTATTTTGTTTTATTGCTAATTTCTTTAAGTCATCATATTTGGTCATTGCCGCTTTTTCGCCATTTGTAATTATCGTTTTTCCATAGGCAAAGTCTATAACAGAAAAATTATCAATATTGGGTTTGATATAAATATCTGTTTCAGCTACTTTTTCTTTCATAGCGGCAACAGTTCGGTAATTGTTAATCTGCAGTAACACTTCCGTTGCAGATAATAGGTTTTCTCTTTTGGAAAGGCCATGTTGAACGTCTACACCAATAATAACCGTAGCTCCCATATTTTTTAATCTTTTAATGGGATAATTATTTACTACACCACCATCTATTAAAATTCTTCCGTCAATTTCCGAAGGCTCAAATAAAGAGGGGAAGGTGCCACTTGCCATAATGGCTTCGGGTAAATAGCCTTTATTTAAAAGAACTTCTTCACCGGTTTCTATGTCTGTTGCAATACAGAAAAAAGGTATGGGAAGGTTGTTAAAATCATTGATGTCCTTAACGGGGTATAATAATTCGGCCAAGAGATTATATATATTTTGTCCACTAGAAATGGCAGAAGGAAACGATATTTTAAAGTTGTTAAACGGTAGGCTTAGGGCATAACGTTCATTGTCTTCTTTGTCGTAAAAATTTCTTGCGCCTCTAGGTAGATTATCTTGAATTAATTGAGAGATATCTGTAGTGTTAAAAATAGAATCTAATTCTTTGGCAGAATACCCAGCGGCATAGAGTGCCCCAATAATTGCACCCATACTTGTTCCGGCAATGTAATCTATTTTTACTCCAGACTCTTCAATTACTTTTAAGGCGCCAATATGTGCTAATCCTTTTGCTCCACCCCCACTTAATACCAAGCCAACTTTTATGCTGTCATTGGTTTGTAAGGCTTGCCCATAGGTTGTTGTGCCTAGAATAGCGAAAAGTAATATTAGTATTTTTTTATACATTTTTAATGAAAAGTGTTGTGTATTTTTTTTGCTTTTGACATACCTATTATTGCTGCTAGTTGTTCTAAACTGGCTTCTTTAATTCGTTTTACAGATTTGAATGTTTTTAAAAGTTCCATTGTTGTTTTTTCTCCGATACCTTCTATATTTTCTAATTCGGAGTTAATAGCGGCCTTGCTTCTTTTTACTCTATGGAATGTAATCCCAAATCGATGTGCTTCGTTACGTAGCTGCTGAATTATTTTTAAGCTTTCTGATTTCTTATCTAAATATAAGGGAATTGAATCGCCTGGAAAATAAATCTCTTCTAATCTTTTAGCAATACCTATAATTGCTATTTTACCACGCAAACCTAAAATATCTAAACTTTTAAGGGCAGAGGATAATTGTCCTTTACCACCATCTATTACAATTAACTGGGGCAATGATTGTTCTTCATCTATTAATCTTTTATAGCGTCTGTATACAACCTCTTCCATAGAAGCGTAATCATCTGGTCCAACAACGGTTTTAATATTGTAGTGTCTGTAGTCTTTTTTGTACGGCTTGCCATTTCTAAATACAACACAGGCTGCCACTGGATTAGAACCCTGAATATTAGAATTGTCAAAACACTCTATATGCCTAGGTTCTTCGGATAAACGCAAATCCTTTTTCATTTGCGCCATTATTCTATTGGTATGTCTGTCTGGATCTGTAACCATTAATTGTTTAAAGCGCTCCATTCTGAAAAACTTGGCGTTTCTTTCAGATAACTCTAATATCCTTTTTTTGTCTCCTAATTTGGGGACTGTTACTTTTAACTCCTTGTCTACTGTAACTACAAATGGAAGATAGATTTCTGTGGAATGCGATTTAAATCGTTGCCTTATCTCTATAATCCCCAGCTGTAGTAATTCTTCATCGGATTCATTTAATTTTTTCTTTAACTCCAAGGTGTGCGATCTTATAATGGCTCCATGTGACAATTGTAAAAAATTAATATAGGCATAACTCTCGTCAGAAATGATAGAGAAAACGTCTACATTGTTTATTTTAGGATTCACTATGGTCGATTTTACCTGATAATTTTCCAATACTTCAACCTTTTCTTTAATTTCTTGAGCCTCTTCAAATCTCATTTCTGAGGCCAACTCTTTCATCTGAGTTCTAAAATAATGTACCGAAGATTTAAAATTACCCTTTACGATTTCTTTAATTTCAACAATTTGTCTTTGATATTCTTCGGAAGATTGATACCCTTCGCAAGGGCCTTTGCAATTGCCTAAATGATACTCTAGGCACACTTTGTATTTTCCGGCATTTATTTTTTCATCAGATAAATCATAAGAACAGTTGCGCAAGGGGTACACACTTTTTATGAGGTCTAAAAGCACCCTAACGGTTTTCATACTGGTATAAGGACCAAAATATTCAGAACCGTCTTTTACGAGATTTCGGGTGGGAAATATTCTTGGAAAGCGTTCGTTTTTTATGCAAATCCAAGGGTAGGTCTTGTCATCCTTTAATAAGACATTATACCTAGGTTGGTATTTTTTAATCAGGTTGTTTTCTAATAATAAGGCATCAGATTCTGTAGGAACTACAATGTGCTTTATGTGCACAATTTTTTTGACGAGCACTTTGGTTTTCCCGTACTCGTGATTCTTCGTAAAATACGAACTAACCCTTTTTTTTAAGTTTTTAGCCTTGCCTACATACAGAATTTTTTCACTAATATCATAAAACTGATAGACACCTGGAGTAGTAGGCAGTGTGCTTAACTGTAGTTTTATGGAAATCTCTTTAGACATGATGCAAAAATAATCACATTAGTAATTGAAGTAGTGAAATTACTATGTTTTTATTTAACGGAATAGATAGGGTTGCAATTAATTTTGAATCGGGTTGTTCTCTTCTGGATAAAAGTTTTATCTTTTGAGCATAGAAAGTGGAATACCAGGAATTCTATAATAGACTGCATTTTATCGATAAAAACAAGCACTTTATCGATTAATTATAATTTTTTTATCTACATTAGCTCCATAAAATTAGTAATTATGGAGTTATATGTGGTTGCAATGGGCGTCTATGTAATAATGATGATCTTTGTAGTTATATACGAAGCTATTTCATCTAGAAAATAAAATGGCTTTTTAAGCGTACCAATGAATAAAAAAGAACTACGGATTAAGTACAAGGAACAACGGGATAATTTATCAGCTATTCAAGTGGCTGATAAAAGTTTAGAAATATCCAATCAGATATTAAAATTGCCCATATGGCAGCATACGTATTATCATATTTTTTTATCAATTGTAGAAAAAAAGGAAATAGACACTAGTTATATTCTAACCATTCTTCAAGGGAAAGACAAAAACATTATTCTGCCAAAAATGAATGCAGATACTTCTTTAACTCACTTTTTACTTACCGATAGTACCCTATTAAAAAAGAATAATTTCAATGTACCAGAGCCTACTGATGGTATAGAAATTCATCCTCTACAAATGGATGTGGTTTTTATTCCGTTATTAGCGTATGACAAGTTAGGGAATAGAATAGGTTATGGTAAAGGGTATTACGACCAGTTTCTAGCCAATTGTAAGCCAAATGTTATAAAGGTAGGATTGTCTTTTTTTGAACCTGAAGCAGAAATTACAGATGTTTATACGGAAGATATTCCCTTAAACTACTGTGTTACTCCTCAGCAGATATTTCAGTTTTAGTTCCAAAAGCTTTTTTATTAAAAACCAAAAGGATACCCACGCCAGTACTAATAGCCATATCTGCAATGTTGAAAACGGGCTCAAAGAAACTAAAGGTATTGCCCCCGACAAACGGAATCCAAGAAGGCCAAATGGCATCTTGAATGATTGGAAAGTAAAGCATATCTACAACCTTGCCATGAAATAAACTACTATAGGGCTCATCGGAGAATAAAGTAGCTATTTTTCCATAACTTTCATCAAAAATGGCACCGTAAAAAACAGAATCTATAATATTACCTAAAGCCCCTGCAAAGATTAGGGAAACTGCCAGAATAAGTACACTTGGTGCATGTTTTTTAATTGTGCCGTAGAGCCAATACCCAATACCAGCAACTGCAAACAATCTAAAAACGGTTAGTATTAATTTCCCAGTACTATCTGACACCGGAAAAACATCGCTTAATTTTGCACCCCAGGCTGCACCTTCGTTTTCTATAAACAATATTTTAAACCAACTAAATACTTCTATAGATTGTTGATACGTAAAGTGTGTCTTTATGTATATTTTGCTTATTTGGTCTACTACTAAAAGTAGTATAATTACTAGGATAGATTTCTTTAGACTCATTCTTTACTAAATAGATTTGGCAAAAATAGGCATTTATTTCGTTTTAGAGATATGTATGTTTCCAGTAATAGAGGATAAAAGAAATACACCATTTCCTTTAGGAATATTGCTGTCGTATATTTTACCGTATTTGGTCGTTGCTGTTATGGTAGCAGTATTATTTTCTAAGAAAATATCACCACTTTGGGTAGTTGTAGATACATGATTCCCAATATTTGTTAATTTGCAATACCCATCAGACAGAGAGATGTCTAAATCATTAAAATTACCGGAAGCGTTAACGTTAGAACTTTTTCCATACAGTTTTACATTTTTATTGTTGGGTATAATAATGTGTAAGGATATAGAGATTACCTTGTGTGCGCTTAATTTGTCATTTGGGTTTGTGAAGTTTGGTGTAAATCCGGCACTGACAGATAAGGTAGATTCTTCTTCATTGATTTGTACTGATAAATCTCTTTGGTATTCACCATTTATAGTGGCTAAAACCGAAATTTCATTAACTGTTGAAGTTTCAAGAGTAACTTCAAAACAATTTTCTGAATTTATATTGATTAGATCAATGCGATTGTTGGCAAAAGATTTTTTAACAATTTTTTGAGCACTTAAAAAATTGGCTGTTACTATTATGGTTAGTAAAAAAAGAAAAACCCTCATTTGTGGTTGTAAAAAACGCCCTTTAAAGGGCGTTTTATTATTGTTGCATATTTTTAGCTTCAATGCTTAATGTTGCGTGGGGTACTAATTTTAATCGTTCTTTATTAATTAGTTTACCTGTAACTCTACATACACCAAAGGTTTTATTCTCAATCCGAAGTAAGGCATTTTTTAAATCGCGAATAAATTTTTCTTGACGAATAGCCAATTGCGTATTTGCTTCTTTACTCATGGTTTGCGAGCCTTCTTCAAAGGCTTTAAAGGTAGGTGAGGTATCATCAGTACCGTTGTTGCCATCGTTCATATACGAACTTTTTAAAAGTTCTAAATGCTCTTTAGCTTTATTTATTTTTTCGGTGATAAGAACTTTAAATTCCTCTAAATCTTTATCGCCGTATCTTACATTTAAATCTTGCGCCATAGTTTTAATGTTTTTGGATAAACAATTTTGTATTTACTTCGTCAAAAGCAATTGTTGTGCCATTGTCCAGTTTTTCCTCAAAATTAAGTTCCGCTGTTAATGTTTCTGTTTTAATATAAGCTATGTTATCTGCAACAGCATTTTCTACATAACCATCCTTTAATATTTTTATATCGATCTTATCTGTCACTTCAAAACCAGATTCTTTTCTCAGGTTTTGAATTCTGTTTACCAATTCTCTGGCAATCCCTTCTTTTCTAAGGTTTTCACTTATGGTAACATCAAGAGCAACTGTTAAATTGCCTGAGCTAGCAACGAGCCAGCCCTCAATATCCTGTGATGAGATCTCTACATCTTGTAACTGTAAATTAATACTTTTATTATCAATTGCAATAATTAATTCGCCATTCTGCTCAATTTTTTGGATGTCATCTTGGTTAAATTTACTTACAGCATTGGCAATCAGCTTCATATCCTTTCCAAACTTTGGTCCTAAAACTTTAAAGTTTGGTTTTATTTGTTTGACCAATATTCCAGAGGCATCATCCAAAAGTTCAATCTCTTTTACATTAACTTCGGACTTAATTAAGTCTGCAACAGCTTCTATCTCGCTTCTCTGCTTTTCGTCTAATACAGGAACCATTATTCTTTGTAAGGGTTGGCGTACTTTTATTTTTTCTTTCTGACGAATAGACAATACTAATGACGATATGGTCTGTGCTTTTTCCATTTTACTTTCTAGCGCTTTGTTAACAAGGGCTTCGTTGTATATTGGAAAATCAGCCAAATGTACGCTTTCAGCTTTTTCTTTGGTGGTTGCCTGCGTTAAATCTTTGTAAAGTCGGTCCATAAAAAATGGAGCAATAGGGGCAGATAGCTTTGCTACGGTCTCCAAACAAGTATAAAGTGTTTGGTAGGCAGATATTTTATCTTGTTGGTAATCTCCTTTCCAGAATCGTCTTCTACATAAACGAACATACCAGTTGCTTAGGTTTTCTTGAACAAAGTTAGATATAGCCCTAGCAGCTTTGGTTGGTTCATAATCACCATAAGCGAGGTCTACCTTGTGTATTAGGGAGTGTAGTTCTGATAAAATCCACTGGTCAATTTCTGGGCGTTCTGCCAAAGGAACGTCGGCTTCTTCATAACTAAAGTTGTCTATATTGGCATACAGTGAAAAGAAAGAATAGGTGTTGTATAGCGTTCCAAAGAATTTTCGCTTTACTTCTGCAATACCTTCTATGTCAAACTTTAAGTTATCCCAAGGGTTTGCATTTGAGATCATATACCAACGTGTGGCATCGGGCCCATGCGTGTTCATAGTCTCAAAAGGGTCAACTGCGTTGCCTAAGCGTTTAGACATTTTTTTGCCTTCCTTGTCTAATACCAAGCCATTGGAAACTACATTTTTATAGGCAACAGAATCAAAAACCATAGTGGCAATAGCGTGTAAGGTATAGAACCAACCGCGTGTTTGGTCTACCCCTTCGGCTATAAAGTCTGCTGGGTATGCCTTGTTCTCGTCTATAAGCTCTTTGTTTTCAAAAGGATAATGCCATTGTGCATAGGGCATTGATCCACTATCAAACCAAACATCTATTAAGTCATTTTCTCTTTTCATTGGTTTACCGCTCGCAGAAACCAAGGTGATTTGATCTACTATATTTTTGTGAAGATCTACTTTTTCATAGTTTTCTTCACTCATATCACCTACAACAAAATCTTCAAAAATGTCTTTTTCAAGGATGCCAGCTTTTAAAGCTTTGGCCATTTCTTCTTTTAACTCTGCAATAGAACCAATAATTAGTTCTTCCTTACCATCTTCTGTTCTCCAAATTGGTAATGGAATACCCCAATACCTAGATCTAGATAAATTCCAGTCGTTTGCATTGGCTAACCAATTGCCAAAACGTCCTTCTCCTGTAGATTTAGGTTTCCAATTTATGGTTTCATTGAGGCTAAACATTCTATCTTTAACGTCTGTTACCTTGATAAACCAAGAATCTAGTGGGTAATAAAGTATGGGTTTGTCTGTGCGCCAGCAGTTAGGGTAGCTATGTACATATTTTTCAACCTTAAATGCTTTGTTTTCTTCTTTTAATTTAATGGCTATTTCCACGTCTATAGATCGCTCTGGAGCCTCACCGTCGTTATAGTATTCGTTTTTAACATATTTGCCGCCAAATTCTTTTAGTTCTGGTCTAAATTTTCCTTGCAAATCTACGAGAGGTACAGGATTATCATTTTCATCCAAAACTAACATGGGTGGAATTTCGGGTGTGGCTTGTTTGGCAACCAAAGCATCATCTGCACCAAAGGTAGGTGCTGTATGTACTATCCCAGTACCATCTTCTGTGGTAACAAAGTCGCCTGCAATTATACGAAATGCATTTTCTGCATTTTGGTAAGGCAATACATAGTCTATTAACTGCTCATAGGTTGCATCTAATAGATCTGTGCCTTTAACTTCGGCAACAATCCTATACGGTATTTTTTTGTCTGACGATGTATAATTGGTAAAATCCTCATCATTTTCAGCAAGTTTGAATTTTCCACTAAACTGTTTGCCTACTAGGTTTTTAGCTAAAATTACATAGATAGGGTCAAAGGTGTATTGGTTAAATGTTTGCGCCAATACATATTCTATTTTAGACCCTACAGTTAAAGCTGTGTTAGAGGGTAATGTCCATGGTGTTGTTGTCCAAGCTATAAAATAGATATCGCCTTCTATATTTTTAAACTCCTTTGGTAAGGTTTCTTTGTTTGCTTTAAATTGGGCAGTAACCGTGGTGTCTGTTACATCTTGGTATGTGCCCGGTTGGTTTAGTTCATGTGAACTAAGTCCGGTGCCGGCCTTAGGGGAATAGGGTTGTATGGTATATCCTTTGTAAATAAGGTCTTTGTTGTAAATCTGTTTTAGTAACCACCAAACAGATTCCATATATTTAGACTTGTAGGTTATGTAGGGGTCTTCCATATCCACCCAATAGCCAACTTGCTCGGTCATTTTATTCCAAACATCGGTATAGCGCATCACGGCTTTTTTACAAGCGGCATTGTACTCTTCTACTGATATTTTTTTTCCAATATCTTCTTTAGTAATTCCCAATTCCTTTTCTACACCGAGTTCTATTGGTAGACCGTGTGTATCCCAACCAGCTTTGCGTTTTACTTGAAAACCTTTCATTGTTTTATAACGAGGAAAAATATCCTTAATGGTACGTGCCATTACATGGTGTATACCAGGCATGCCATTTGCAGAAGGTGGCCCTTCAAAAAACACATATCCTTCTCCGCCTTCTCTATTGGTAACACTTTTTTCAAAAATGTTGTTCTCTTTCCAATAGTCAAGTATGTTCTCTGCTACCTTTGGTAAATCTAATCCTTTATATTCCTCAAACTTCATATTAAGTGCTTCTGGTACTACATTTTAAGTTTGCAAAATTAGTGAATTTTACCTTAATACAAATGCATAAAAGTAAAAGAGACTGTCTTTTTTTAGTGGCCTCCATTACTTTGCGAAATACACTGTTTTTTAGGTTGTTGTAAACTAAGTGTTGTGAACTAGTGAGTACGTTTAGGGGTAATGTAAATGCCTATTTTGTTCTAAATTTTTATTTTTGAAAGAGCTAAGGGCAACCTATTAATTTAAAAATTGTTGTGTATTTTGTTATATTTTTTTTATCATTTACATCTAAATATAAGTTTTCAACGTAGATGAAGTATAATTTAACAAACAATAAAAACTAAGAAATGAAAAAATTAATTTTAGGTTCAGTATTAATGATGGTATTAAGTGTATCATTTGTTTCATGTAGAGAAGCAGTAGATAAAGCTAAAGATACATCAGAACAAGCTGGTGACGCACTAGAAGAAACGGCTAATGATATGAAAGAAGCTGGTGAGAATGCAGTTGACGCAGTAAAAGAGGCTGGTGAGGATGCAGTTGATGCTGTGAAAGAAGCAGGAGAAGAAGTAAAAGATGCTGCAGGAAATGTAATTGATGAGGCTAAAGAAGCAGGAGAAGATGTTAAAGATGCGGCTAAAAATGTAGCTGATAAAGCTAAGAAAACGGCAAATGAAGTAAAAGAGTCTGTAGAAAACTAATTAAGACGTAGGTATCGTTTTTGGTGGAAAAGGGCTTGGTGTAAACCAAGCTTTTTTTGTTTAAAAAGAATACTTTAGACTCGCGATAAAATTAATTCCAGGGGCTACAATACCGGAAGAATAGGTCCTGTATCTTTGGTTGGTAATATTTTCTAAACTAATTGTAGTCTTTAATTTATTTGAAATAGAGTAGCTCGTACGGGCATTTAAAGTGTGCCACTTAGGCGAATAGGGATTGCCATCGCTATTGGTAGCGTAAATATAGCTTTTACTTCTCTCAGAAGAGGACAGGTTGTTGTAAGGCACTGCGCCGTTAAAATTAAAGAAGAGATCTGTCTTTAGTTTTTCATTTTTCCAAATCAAATGAACATCGCCAAAAACAGGGGCCACATGTCTTCCCGGAGATTGGGTGCCATCGTCTTCTTCTTCAATTCCTTTGGTTATAGTTAAATTCGATGAGAAAGATATGTGTTCCGTAAAAAAGGCATCTGCACCAAATTCAAACCCATGTACATATGCTTTTGCGGCGTTTTGTATGGCTTGTACATTGCTGAGTTCGCCGTGATATTCTATTTCAGAAACGCCATTGAAAGTAAAATCTCTTCGAACAAGAGCGTCTACCAAATAGGTGTAAAAGGCGGCAGCGTTAATCACTAATTTGTCGTTAAAATTTTTCTGAATACCCAAATCAACATTATAAGCGTATTCAGCTTCTAAATCTGGGTTAGGAACTACCACAGAACCGGGTTCAGAATCAAAAATTTTACCCACATCATCTATGTTTGGGGCTCTAAAACCTGTAGCGCCGTTAAATGTAATTTGAACACTTTCTTTAGGAAACCAACTTAGTCCAATGCTTCCGGTTAAGGCCCCAGTGTTAAGATTTGCATCATCAAAAGGGAAGGGGTAAAACGTTTTGTCAAAAATAGCATTGATCCATACGTTGCTATAGCGTAACCCGGACAATAGTGTTAAATTTGGCTTTGCTTTGTATTCTGCATTTATATAGCCTGCAGCTGTTTGCCATGTAGACCCATCTGGATACCTGGAAGGGGCATTAGCAATAGCTTCTGTATCAATGTTTGTTTCATATCCATCAGAATATACCTTATTAAACAAGTACTCAAGACCATAGTAAAGTCGCAAGTCACCTATTCGTTTGTTTTCAAAATCAAGAGTAGTGGAAATTGCGTTTACTTTTTCTTCGGTTGTGCTTAAAGTTGTAGCTCCAAAATTTCGGTCATTTCTGCTCTCTCCAAAGTGTTGAAATGCTGTTATCAGCTTTAGGCGATCATAAAATTTTCCTTTACCGTGGTGCTGCATTTGTAACTTGCCCATAAACCATTGTTGTGGGCCGTAATACCATTCTGCTGAGCGTAGGCCCGTGCCGTCACTTGTTGGTCGTATTAATCGATCATATCGGTTGTAGTCGGAAGTTTCGGAAAAATAGAGTCCCAAATCATAATTCCAGTTAATGTTGGGTTTGTACTCAATTTTTTGCATTGCATTCACTTGGTTGTAGCCCGTGGTAACCTGGTTTTGAGGGTTCTTGTTAGGTACAAGCTGATCTACATTGTTTATGGTTTGCACATAATTGGTTCTTAAATAGGAGTCAGGACCATTCTGCCCCATTTTCAAATCTCCAAAATCAGTATAGGTAAAACTACTTAAGAAGCCCCATTTTTGTTTTCCATAATTCAGGTCTACATGCATGGTGTTTTCACCGTTAGCGGTAGACAACCTATAAACAGCATTTCCAGAAAGGAGCGGGGAAGTCGATTTAGAGAACTCTGGTTTTTCAGCATAAAAATTCATTACACCACCAATGGCATCGCTACCGTAAATAACAGAACCTGGGCCAAAAATAACCTCTGTTTTGTCAATAGAGAAAGGGTCTATAGATATGACATTTTGTAGATTTCCACCTCTAAATATGGCATTGTTCATACGTACGCCGTCTACTGTAATTAATAATCTATTTGTAGAAAACCCTCTAATCATAGGGCTTCCTCCACCCAATTGACTTTTTTGAACAAATATTTTTCCACTGTTTTGTAATAAATCTGCTGCCGTTTGTGGATTAGAAAATGCAATATTTTTAGCGTTGATACTAGCTATTTTTTGAGGAATATCTTTTTTTTGTTGTTCCCATTTAGAAACTGACATGACAACACCTTCTAGTTCTTCTGCTGTAAGGGTCATATAAATTGTGTTCCCGTGCTTTAAAATTGTATTTTTTGTAGTTCTCTTGGTTTGATATCCAATATGTTTTAGTGTGATGCGTTCATTTTTATCAAATAAAGTAAAATCAACACTTCCATCAAGGCCAGAAAGTGTTGTTCTACTCTTGTCGTGATTAAAAATAGCAACACTAGGAATAGGTTCATGTGTTTCCTGGTCTAAAATGACAACTTTTTGAGCAATGGTGTGTTCCAAACAAATTAAAAAAAGAAGTACTATTACTTTGTGCATACTAGCGGAAAATTTCATTTAAAACATCAAGTGATTTCGGTTTTCTAAAACCTTGTAAATGTAATTCAAAATACAGAATACAGGATTTTAATAATTCTTGCCTTTGTGTTTTGTTCATTTTTACAGAATGTATGGCATCAAAATTTATGCCTAAGAAGGTTTTAAAATAATTTAAATTTTCACCTTTCAGCATTGGGTTTAAAGTGGCTACATTAGTAAAACCTCCTTCTAGTAAATCAAAGTACAAATAAGCTTTGTTTTCTGTATCTGGATAAAAGCCTAGGTATTTGGTTAATCGCAGTAAAAAAAAGAGGTGAAAGTTAGCAATGTCGGTGTGATTGTCTAGCCATTGTAATGCCGCTTCAACAAAAAGGAATAAGCTTTCGTTGGGCTCTTCCTCGAGCAGGCTATTGCTAAGCATTTCAGCTAAAAATTGGGCCATTGTATTTTTCGCAATAGTGTTGTGCAAAGTTTGGTAATGGTAATTTATTTTAGCCTCTCGGATACTCTCTAAAGTTCCTTTGTTTTTGTGTACTGCAACAAGCTCAAGTTGTGTTAAGGGTTGAAAATATGCGGTTTTTAATTTGCCTCTTTTGGACGATAAAACTCCTTTTAGTAGGTATGGTTTTAACCCGTCGGAAAGGGTGTAAGCTTTAACAATTAAGCTATTGTCTCCATATTTTAGCGCAGAAAGTACAATTGCTTTGGTAGTAACTTGCATTGTTAGGTATTAGTTGATAACAAAGATAGAGATTTAGAAGTATTCAATTTTAAGTTTTGGCCTACAACAAAAAAATCGAGAAGGTGGAATGTAATACCCAACTTCTCGATTGTAATTTTGTCCACTAGCTAACTTCGACTCAAGGCTGTAGGCTAGATCACTCCCTGTGCTAACATAGCATCTGCAACCTTGACAAAACCGGCAATATTTGCTCCTTTAACATAGTTACAATACCCATCTTCATCCTTGCCATATTTAATACATGAACTATGAATATCTTCCATAATAACTTTTAGTTTATCGTCTACCTTTTCCCTTGTCCAGCTAATACGCAAGGAGTTTTGAGACATTTCAAGACCAGAGGTAGCCACACCACCAGCATTAGATGCTTTTCCTGGTGCAAATAATATTTTGTTGGTATGGAAATGGTGAATTGCTTCTGGCGTTGACGGCATATTTGCACCTTCGGCAATGCAGATACATCCGTTGTCAATTAAATTTTTGGCGTCATCTCCACCCAATTCGTTTTGAGTGGCACAGGGTAAGGCGATATCACAAGCAACTTCCCATGGTGTTTTCCCTTCATAGAAGGTTGCTGAGGTATATTTATCGGCGTACTCAGATATTCGACCTCTTCTATTATTCTTTAAATCCATAACAAAAGCAAGTTTGTCTTGGTCAATACCATCTTTGTCAAAAATATAACCTTGAGAATCTGATAGTGTTAAAACTTTTCCACCCAATTGCAATGCTTTTTCAGCTGCGTATTGTGCAACATTTCCAGAACCAGAGATCACTACCGTTTTGCCTGTAAAATCTTGATTTTGTGTTTTTAACATGCTTTGTGCAAAATACACCGTTCCGTAGCCTGTGGCTTCAGGACGAATGAGAGAACCACCCCAAGTACGTCCCTTACCGGTTAAAACACCTGTAAATTCATTTTTAATTTTCTTGTACATTCCAAAAAGAAAACCAACTTCTCTACTTCCAACACCAATATCGCCGGCAGGTACATCTGTATTAGGACCAATATGGCGACAAAGTTCTATCATAAAAGCATGGCAAAAACGCATTACCTCATCATCAGACTTTCCTTTGGGATCAAAATCAGATCCTCCTTTTCCACCACCCATAGGAAGGGTTGTTAGGCTATTTTTAAAAACCTGTTCAAAGGCTAAAAATTTTAGAATACTCGCGTTTACACTTGGATGAAAACGAAGACCGCCTTTATAAGGGCCTATGGCAGAATTCATCTGAACTCTATACCCTCTATTAACATGAATTTCTCCTTTATCATCTGTCCATGATACTCTAAAAGATATTAATCTTTCAGGTTCAACCATGCGTAGTAAGATTTTTTTGGCAGTGTAAATATTGCGATCTGCAATATAGGGGATTATTGTTTCGGCAACTTCTTGTACCGCCTGAATGAATTCTGGCTCGTGACCATTACGAATCCTTACTTCATCCATAAATGCATTTATCTGTGCTTCCATATAGAAACTTTACAACTGTTAATTTATTGAATTAAATATTAAATGGACAAAATTATACTTTTTATATAATTTACCCCTTGTTTTTTTAAAAATTTGATAAAAATTGCTATCCAATCGCCTGTTTTAGGTCTTCTATTAAATCTTCTTCATCTTCAATTCCAACGCTTAACCGAATTAAGGCATCGACCACTCCAATTTTTTCACGTTCTGCTTTCGGGATACTTCCATGGGTCATGCTGGCCGGGTGGCCTGCCAGACTTTCTACACCGCCTAAGGATTCTGCCAAGGTAAAAACTTGTAGTTTTTCCACTATTTTAATAGCAGCTGCATAGGTACCTCCCTTAGGAATAAAGGAGATCATTCCGCCAAAATCTTTCATTTGACTTTTGGCTATATTATGGTTTGGATGATCCTTAAATCCTGGCCAAAATACTTTTTCTACCTTAGGATGATTTCGTAAATAGGTAGCTATCGCCTTGCCGTTTTCACAATGGCGTTGCATTCTAACATGCAGTGTTTTGATACCTCGTAAAACCAAAAAACTATCCATAGGTCCGCAAATTGCACCACTTGCATTTTGTATAAAATAAAGTTCTTCTGCCAAGGCTTTGTCGTTTACTATCAATGCACCAACAACAACATCACTATGGCCTCCTAAGTATTTTGTGGCCGAATGCATAACAATATCAGCACCTAAATCTAACGGTCTTTGTAAATAAGGTGTAGCAAAAGTATTGTCAACTGCGAGTAATACATTGTGTTTTTTAGCCAAGCTGCTAACCGCAACAATATCTATAATGTTCATCATTGGGTTGGTTGGTGTTTCTACCCAAAGAAGTTTGGTTTTGTCGGTTATGTATTTTTCAATATTTGCAGCATTCTCCATCCCGATAAAATGAAAAATAATTCCATATTTTTCAAATATTTTCTTGAATAAGCGATAACTTCCTCCGTATAAATCGTTTGTAGAAACAACTTCGTCTCCAGGGTTGCAAAGTTTAATAACGGCATCTATGGCCGCTAGGCCGCTTCCAAATGCCATACCGTAATTGCCATTTTCTATACTGGCTATAGAGTTTTCAAGGGCAGTTCTTGTAGGGTTGGCGCTTCTAGAATATGCATATCCCTTATGAGTACCCGGCGTAGCTTGCGCGTAGGTTGAGGTCTGATAAATTGGAGGCATAACAGCACCATAAGCCTTGTCTGGCTGTTGGCCGCCATGAATCGTTTTACTGTTGAATTTTAAGTTATTTTTACTCATTCTTATCTGTAAGATAACACAAATGTATAGTTATCTTTGCATATTTCAATACCACTTTACAATCTTATTTTTATGAATAATAAATTTTTCTTATCGCTTTTTTTAATGCTGTTGGTTGGTTGTCAAAACAAGAATGAGATTTCTTTTGGAACCTTAAATTTATCCAATGAAAATGAAATTGACGCTCCTTTGGTTGTGGTAAATGTTCCCAATGCTCTAAAAGATACCAAGCTGGCCGTCGCCATAAATACATCCATAAAAGAAGAAATACTAGCGCTTCTGATTTTTGAAGAAAACAGTCCAATACACACCATCAACGAAGCCGCAAATTCGTTTAAAAAAGAGTTTTTTGCAGTAAAGGAAAAATTTCCTGGGCATGCTGCACGTTGGGAAGTAAAAGTTAAAGGCGCCGTATTATTTGAGAATGCTGAATTAGTGACAATTGCGTTGGAGTCTTATGTTTTTACAGGTGGGGCGCATGGCTATTTGTCTACTACATTCTTAAATTTTGATAAAGTAAAGGGAAGACAACTTAAAAAGGAAGAATTATTTTCTGATATGAAAGCTTTTGAGAGGCTTGCTGAACTTAGATTTAGAACACAAGAAGAGATTCCAGAAGATGTTCCTATCAATGATACAGGTTTTATGTTTGAGGAGGAAGAATATAGGCTTCCCTTAAATATAGGGTATACCAAAAACGGTATAAAGTTGTTGTACAACGCCTATGAAGTGGCATCCTATGCAGACGGACAAATAGAATTTAGTATACCGTATACAGAAGCCAATAGCTTATTAAAAATAAAAGTCGGGCAGTAGGTTTAGAGTCTAATGTTGATCATCTAAAGTCTGGACTCTTGATTCATTTTTGTCTCCTTTGTAGCTGTGGTTCTGTGTTTTGAATTTTCAACTAACAACTAACACCTAACACTTAATTCCCAATATTGCGTTTTAAGGCTAGAATGGCACCTAAATGAATGCCTTCGTGGAAACCGTTAAATTCCATTGCTTCTTCTACTGTGCTTAAAGTAATATTTACGCTTGTAGTATAGGTATTGTAGGTTGTAAATTTACCAGCCTTGTAGTCGGCTTCAGTTTGCTCTAGTGTAGCAAACAAAAGTGTTTTAATTAGTTGTATTTCTTCATCTGTAGCAGTACCATCTGGAGTAGAACCTTTCATGAATTTTTCAACCATTGTGTCATTTACAAGCATGGGTAAACCACTAAATTTATAGACTAATAATTGTTGGGTGACTACTACATGCGCAATGTTCCACCATATATTATTGTTGAAATTTTTTGGTATTTCTAACAATAGTTCGCGAGGTGTTTCTGTCAAAAATTTATATAAAATTTTTCTGTTTTGTAGGGTGATATGAGCGGTGTATTCCAAAATTATGTTTTGGGATAAAAATAGTACAATTCATTCAAATTGGGTTTCTTTGTGTAGATTTTTTTACATCGTTACTAGATTTAGTCCATATTTTTAAAAAATGAAAAAAATTTATTACTTAAGTACTTGCGATACCTGCAAAAGAATATTGAAAGAGTTGGCACCCTTAGACGACTTTTTGTTGCAAGATATTAAAACAGAATTAATGACTAAAAGTCAGATAGAAGAAATGTATAATTTAGCGGGAAGCTACGAAGCTCTATTTAGTAAAAGAGCGCGTTTGTACAAAGAAAGAAATCTTGGAGCTAAGGAGGTAACTGAAGCCGATTTTAAAGCATTACTTTTAGAACACTATACCTTTTTAAAACGCCCTGTAATTATTGTAGACACTACTATTTTTATTGGAAATAGTAAAAAAGTAATTGCTGGTGCAAAAGAAAAAATACACGCTTGAGCAAAAGAACACTAGCTATCGTTGCTTGTCTAGCGGCTACTACCATATATGCGATTAATCATACCATTGCCAAGGGAGTAATGCCTATGCATATAAAACCTTTTGGGTTTATTATGACACGTCTTTTGGGGGCATCTGTACTGTTCTGGATTTGCTCTTTTTTTGTGCCTAACGAAAAAATAGAACGAAAAGATTGGGGCAGAATACTTGTCTGTTCTTTGTTGGGAATGAGTGTTAACATGCTTTCTTTTTTTAAGGGATTAGAACTTTCTACGCCTATTAATAGCTCCGTTTTAATAACTTTAGTGCCTATAATTGTTGTTGTACTTTCGGCCCTATTTATAAAAGAAAGGATAACACTTCAAAAAGGGTTGGGTGTGGGTCTTGGCCTAATGGGGGCCTTATTTCTTATTTTATACGGGGCAGAATTAAGGCATGATGCTCCCAACATACCCTTAGGAAATGCATTGTTTGTTTTAAATGCATTGACATTTGGGGGTTATTTAATCTTAGTTAAAAAACTGATTGAAAAGTATGCTATTATTACGCTTTTAAAATGGTTATTTACCATTGGATGTATTATTAGTTTTCCAATTACCATTTCAGAATTTAGAGAAATACAATGGGCAACCATTCCTAAAGAGGGTATAGAAGCTATTGTGTTTGTTGTAGTAGGAACAACATTTTTAACCTATTTATTTAATGCTTACGGCTTGTCTAAATTAAAAGCATCTACGGTAAGTGCGTTTACTTATGCACAGCCGTTAATGGGAATTTTATTTGCTGTTTTTACAGGTAATGATCAATTGACCACCGTTAAAATTATAGGTACAATGATGGTGGTTGTTGGACTGTATTTGGCCACCAAACAAACCGAACAAAAAGTAAAACAGGCTCCAACAAAATTATAAGCTTAAATTTTTTGGAGACTTTGCAAATTTACGGGTGTCTTCCTTGGTAAGAACTTTAAATCCTTCTGCCTTGTCAATGGCAGAAAAAGCAGCTAAAAATACATCCGGAAGCCCTGTTAACGATCGTGATTTTAAATCGATCCAAGCTCCTAAAATTTCACAATGGGCAAAGTTATTCCCTTTTTCGTCGTAAAAATTATGATGAAATTCAAAGAATTTTCCATCTTCGCTCAGTCCTAATAGTTCTAATGAAACTTTTACAGGTTTGCCAAAAAAGGCTTCTTTAAAGTAGTAAATATGTTCGTAAAAAACTACAGGCCCAATATTGTGATTAGCCATTGTTTTTTGATTAAACCCCAATTCCATTAGAAACCCCATACGGGTATGACTCATAAAATTAACATAGGCAGAATTTGCCAAATGCCAATTGGCATCAATATCACTCCATCTTATTTCAAACTCTTTTAAATACATAGCTTTAAGAATTATTTGTTATGCACGCATAATAAATAACAAAAATAGCATAGTTTTGAAGAAGAGATGCAATTCGTTGTAAAAATTTATAGGAAAACCCTATATTTAAAGTAATTCAAAAATAAATCATAGTAATGCATACGCAAGCACCTTTTATAAAAGACCTTTCATTACCTGTAATTGCGGCTCCAATGTTTTTAATTTCTGGGCCAAAATTGGTAGTAGAATGTTGTAAAAATGGAATCGTTGGTACTTTTCCAGCGCTCAACCAACGAACAAGCGATGGTTTTGAAAAGTGGTTGGTGCAAATAAAAGCCGAATTGCAAGCCTTTGAAAAGGAGACGGGTAAAAAAGCAGCGCCATTTGGAGTAAATCTAATTGTACACGCTACAAACCCAAGATTACAAGCAGATCTAATGTTGTGTATAAAGCATAAAGTTCCATTAATTATAACCTCCTTGGGGGCAGTCTCAGAGGTTATTGATGCAGTTCATAGCTATGGAGGGTTGGTTTTTCATGATATTATTAAAAAGCGTCATGCAGAAAAAGCAGCAGAAGCTGGAGTGGACGGTTTAATACTTGTTGCCGCTGGTGCTGGAGGTCATGCGGGAACAATTAACCCTATGCCACTGGTGGCAGAAATCAAGAAATTTTTTAAGAAGACTATTATTCTTTCAGGTTGCATTAGTACAGGAAGGGATGTGGCTTCGGCCATGCAAATGGGTGCCGATGTTGCTTATATGGGCACTCGGTTTATAAATACAGTGGAAAGTAATGCCTCAGAAGAATATAAAAAAATGATAATTGATGCTGGTGCCAGTGATGTTGTGTATACGGCCTCCATATCTGGGGTGCATGCTAATTTTTTGGGAGCCAGCTTAAAGGCAGCAGGAATCACAGCGGAAGATCTTAAAAAAGACACGAAAATAGATTTTGGAAAGGAACTAGACACTGAAGCCAAAGCTTGGAAAACGATTTGGTCTGCCGGACAAGGGGTGACAACGATTGAAGATAATACTTCGGTGACCGATTTGGTAAACACCTTAAAATCAGAATTTTTAACCGCAATTGAAGAACAACAACTATTACTAGAGGTTTATCCTAAATAAAGGTTTTGAATATCCATTTGTAAAGAGCAATATGTTCCACAGGATAAAGGGTAATTGTTTAGGAATTATCTAAAGTAAATTAAAATATTTTTTATAAGGTTTTTGTTTAAAATAGCAAGCGTAAGTCTTGGACTGTTAAACGAATGGTTTGGATGTTATGCAGACTAAATTTTTAAGGTATCAAGGAGTTTTAAAAGCAGGGGTGAAATAAAAAATAGCTGCGGAAATGCAAATTATTCTTGTGATTTTTTACAATTTTCACAAAAGAGGATATAAATTTTTAGAAGAGAAGGTTTAAATTATACGAATGCTTATCTTAGTACCATTAAATATAATAGTCAGATGAAAAAAATACTTGTAATTCTAGCAGTAAGTGCTTTTGTAGTAAGCTGCGGTGGTAAAAAAGAAGAGAAAAAAGAAGATGGTTTTGAAATGAACAGAACCAAAAAAGCGGATAATGCTGCAAAGGTAGAAGAAGGTGTGCCAGTTGATATGGAAAACAAAGGGGTTGGTCCTATTACTTCGGTGAAATTAGATGCCGAAGTAAATACAGAATTAGCGGCAAAGGGTGAAGCTATTTTTGGTACAACTTGTATCGCTTGTCATACTGTTGAAACTCGTTTAATTGGCCCAGCTATTAAAGGTGTGATGGAACGAAGAAGTCCTGAGTGGGTAATGAATATGATTTTAAATCCTGAGGGCATGCTAAAGGAAGATGTTATTGCAAAAGCTTTGTTTAAAGAATATAACAATGCCTTAATGACGAACCAAGGTTTAACAGAAGAGCAGGCTAGGTCTCTTGTAGAGTACTTTAGAACTCTCTAAAATTCCTGCCTAAATTAAAAAAAAGCGTTTGTCATCCATGATAAACGCTTTTTTTTAATTATGAATGATGTTCTATTTGATTAGAATGCCAATTTTGGTACTTTTGATACGATTAAAACTATAACTTTTAGCACACTAAAATGAAATACAATAAGCTACCACATACAGATTTAGAGGTCAGTGAAATTTGTTTAGGAACAATGACATGGGGCAGGCAAAACAATGAAGCAGAAGGTCACCAACAAATGGATTATGCCATAGAACAGGGTGTTACTTTTTTTGATACGGCAGAAATGTATCCCATTCCTCCAAAGGCAGAGTTGTATGCGGAAACAGAAAAAATAATTGGTACTTGGTTTAAAAAAACAGGGAATCGTGATAAGATTATCTTAGCCTCTAAGATAGCAGGGAAGTCTGATTTTACAAAGCATATTAGAACAACTGGCTTTCAGAAAGAGGGTTTAATCACTGCTGTTGAAGACAGTTTAAAACGTTTGCAAACAGACTATATAGATTTATACCAATTGCATTGGCCAGAACGCCAAACAAATTTCTTTGGTAAAAGAGGGTATGAACATAAAATAGACGATTATTGGGAAGATAATATTCATCAAGTTTTAGAGACGCTAAGGGATCTGGTTACTGCAGGTAAAATTAAACATATAGGCTTGTCTAATGAGACACCTTGGGGAACAATGCGCTTTTTAGAAGAAAGCAAAGTACATAGAACATTACCAAGAATGGCTACCATACAAAACCCCTACAGTTTGTTAAACAGAACTTTTGAGGTTGGTTTAGCAGAAATTTCTATGCGAGAAGATATTGCCCTTTTGCCGTATTCTCCACTAGGTTTTGGAGTGTTAAGCGGAAAGTATCTTGGAGGTTTAAAACCGGCAAATGCAAGGATTACTATGTTTCCTAATTATAATAGATACAGTAGCGCTCCAGCAGAACTAGCAACCCAGAAGTATTACGATTTAGCCAGAGCACATGGTTTATCATTACCGCAAATGGCATTGGCGTATGTTCACTCTAGGCCTTTTGTAAAAAGCACAATCATTGGCGCAACCAATATGGAGCAACTGAAAGAGAATATAGGCAGTACAGCTATAGTATTAAGTGATGAAGTACTTCAAGGAATAGAAGAAATTCACAAAGAAATACCGAATCCAGCACCATAAATTAGGCTAATTTGGAGGTAAAAAAAGACCAGGCGGTAAACTGCTTGGTCTTTTTTTATGGTGGCTTGCTTATTTGTTGTGGTGAACCATTACTTTTTTGATGTAAAAAGTCAAAAAGCTGTGGTCAGTAGAAAAACTCAGAGCAGGGGATTTGTTTTAAAACAAACTAATCGGTTTTTTTATGCATATTGAGATAGTATTTTTCTATTGGAACAAATGAGCAACTACATCTTCAATTTTTGATACCAATTGTATTTTGATCGCTGTATTTTTTAAGGTTATCTTGTTGTTTTTGGAAACAAAAATAGTAGTAAACCCAAGTTTTTCGGCTTCAGAGATTCGTTGATCTACTCGCTGTACAGATCGTATTTCTCCGGCTAAACCTACTTCGGCAGCAAAGCATATTCTTTTTTCAATAGCAATATCAGCATTGCTCGATAGGATTGCGGCTATAACAGCTAAGTCTATTGCAGGATCATCTACCGAAATACCACCAGTAATATTTAAAAAAACATCCTTGGCACCCAATTTAAAACCAGCTCTTTTTTCCAAGACTGCCAAAAGCATATTTAAACGCTTGGCATTGTATCCTGTGGTAGAGCGTTGTGGTGTGCCGTAAACCGCAGTACTTACCAATGCCTGTATTTCTATAAGCAAGGGGCGCATGCCTTCTAAGGTGGCAGATATGGCGGTACCGCTTAAGCCTTCATCATTTTTAGAAATTAATATTTCAGAAGGATTGTTCACTTCTCTTAATCCACTGCCTTGCATTTCGTAAATCCCTAATTCTGCTGTAGAGCCAAACCTGTTTTTAAGAGCGCGTAGTATTCGGTAAACATAATTTCTGTCTCCCTCAAACTGTAAAACGGTATCTACCATATGCTCCAAAATTTTGGGACCTGCAATGGTACCGTCTTTTGTGATATGGCCAATTAAGATCACTGGGGTGTTGGTTTCTTTGGCAAATTTTATTAGTTCTGCAGTGCATTCCCGTATTTGTGAGATGCTCCCGGCTGCAGATTCTATATAATCGGAATGTAAGGTTTGTATCGAGTCTATAACCACAATGTCTGGTTCAATAGCTTCAATTTGCTTAAAAATATTTTGTGTCTTTGTCTCTGTAAGAATAAAGCAATTTTCACTATTGGGAAAAATACGGTCTGCCCGCATTTTAATCTGCTTCTGGCTTTCTTCACCAGAAACGTAAAGGGTTTTATAGGGTAACTTTAGAGAGATTTGTAAAAGCAATGTGCTTTTTCCAATACCTGGTTCGCCCCCCAATAAGGTTAGGGAACCAGGGACTAGGCCGCCGCCCAAAACCCTGTTAAACTCAAGGTCGTACGTATTGAGGCGTAATTCTTTTTCAGTGCTTATTTCTTTAATCCGCAAAGGTTGTGCTACTTTTTTAGCAGTAGCAGAAGGAGTTTTCCAGCCGCTTTTTTCTTCTTTTTGGATTACTTCTTCAATAACGGTGTTCCATTCTTTGCAAGTACCGCACTGTCCTGCCCATTTTGCGTGTTGTGTGCCGCAATTCTGACAGAAAAAAGCTGTTTTTGTTTTAGCCATTACCTAATTCATTGGTTTTGGCCAAAGGTACTATAAAGTTTGAAAATTTAATTTTTTGTGAAGCACCATTTCAGATATGTTCTACAAAAAATTGAAATTATTTAATATCCAAAATCTGCTTTTAGGGCATCCATTTTTTCTAGCGCCATATCCTTGGTTAGGAAATCTATTTCGGCCATACCAAATGCTTTTTCAAAAGTTCGCAAAGCTTTTTTAGGTTCCCCTATTTCCTCTAAATACTCTCCTTCAAAATAGAAGCCCAGCATGGTTTCTGGAAATTCTTTTTTACATAAATCTGACAGTTCTTTTAGAGATTCTGGTTCTTCTTTCTTTTTAGAAGCAGCGTAAATGGCCATAATATCATTGAGGTCTACTTTTTTAGTAAAACCAAAGGTTTCTTCTATAAGAATGTATTTGTTTTTTAAATAATCAAAAACCGGTTCGTCTGATGTTATAATTTTTTGCTTGTATTCTTTGGGGCTGATGGGTTTAAATATTTCAAAAATATCTTCAAAAGCCTTGCCTAATCCGTAGGCCGCTATAGAGGTATGGTCCGTTTCATATTCGTCGTAATAATAATGAAAAGTTTCCTTATCTATTGCCGCTAGAGCAGTGTGTAATTGAGTAATTTGTTGTGTGCTGTTGCTTTTTTCTGTCTCCGTAATTAAATGATAGAAAATTTCTTTGTCTAATGCATTTATTCTTTCTGGGACTCTACTTTCCATTTCAGGAGCAAGTGTTGGAGAAATACTAATATAGGAGTTAAACAAAGGGTTTTCTTTAAATAAGAAGTAGTTTTCAAAATTAGCAGTTAGGTCATAACCTACAATCATTTTAAAGGGAGAAATGGTATAGGTAGTTTCTAATTTTGGAATAATTTCCATTCCAAGAAACTCAAAAAACAGTTTTGCTTTTTCTGTAGGCAATCCGTTTTCTGCATCAAAAGCACAGTCTTCATAGCGCAGTTGATTCTTACTTTGGTTTATTCCAACAACAATTGCAGGCGGCATTCCATTAAACCTATGGTAGAATTTGGCCTTGGCAACAACGGCATCAAATAAATAGTCCCCATCTAAAACCACTATTAGGGTATGCTGCTCTTCTTCGTCATAATCTACAGGAATATAGTAGCTAACATCTCTTCTTTCTTGAAGTTTAAAAGATTCAAAAATTTCTTCTTGTACTTGAGCAAAGGTGTTTAGCCCTAAAAACAGGGTAAAAGCTAGAATAAGATATTTCATTATTTTGGGGTATTGACTATTGAAAAATTATTTGTTTCCTTTCAATAACGGTAATACTAGAAAAGATATTGCACCAAAAACAACAACTAGTAGGGTTTGTGAAATCCACATAATCCACCCAAATGCATCGCCAGAAACGCTGCTAATGCCAAAAATGGCCAAGGCGCTACTTACAACAATTGGATATAGGCCTATTCCACCATTGGTTGCGGTCATAGCAAATGCTCCAAAAACAAAGGCTACTAATAACTGGCTAAGGGATAAATGTATGGTTTCGGGTACAGTATATTTTATTACCCAAAACATACCAACATAAACAGTCCAAATAACAATAGTATGAAAGATAAAGGCCCACTTATTCTTCATTCTAAAAATACTAGTGACCCCTTGTAATAAGCCGGTAACAAAGGTTTTTATTTTTAATAAAAATGGATGTGTGGATTTTTTGATAAAGTAAATAAATACAATTGCTAGTATGCCAAAAACACTTATAAGTAGTGCTATTTTACTAAGGTTAAAACCTTTGTTTGTAAAGAACTCTATAATGATATCTGTTTGCAAAAAGAAGGTGGTTACAACGATGAGCAGTAACATAATTAAGTCTACTACTCGTTCTGTTACGATAGTTCCAAACCCTTTTTCAAAAGGGACGTCTTCATAGGTTGTTAAGGCTGTGGCTCTAAGTATTTCTCCAGATCTAGGGATTCCTAAATTAGCAAAATAAGAGGTTAAAATAATGAGAATGTTGTTTGTTATTTTTGGTTTGTAGCCTAATGGTTCTAAAAGATAATTCCATCGGATTGCTCTAGATATGTGACTCAAAATTCCCATACCTAAAGAGATGCATACCCAAAATAAATCGGCCTCTTTAATATAATAGATTATCTGTTTTCTATCTTCAGCAGAGGTAGAATTATAAGAATACCAAACTAAAAATAAACCAATAGCAATTGGAAGTACTGTTTTTAGTGTTTTTTTTAAAGAACTAGTCAATGTTAGGTAAGCAGATTATTTTCTTCATTAGGAAAAACCAAAGCAGGGTTAAATGTTTTGGCTTTTTCAATATCCATACGTGCATAGGTAATTAATATAAGGATATCACCAACAGCTACTTTTCTAGAAGCCGCTCCGTTTAGTGTAATTTCTCCGCTTTTTCTTGGACCTGGAATGGCGTATGTTTCCAGTCGCTCTCCATTGTTGTTGTTTACAATTTGTACTTTTTCGCCTTGAATAATATTGGCTGCATCCATTAAATCCTCATCAATGGTGATGCTCCCAATATAATTTAGGTCTGCACCTGTAACTTTTACACGGTGTATTTTAGATTTTACAACTTCTATTTGCATAGGGCAAAGGTAATTAATTTAAAGAAATATTGTCAATTAGCCTAATGTCATCCGCATAAACGGCAATAAATGCTCTGTATTTCCTGTTTTTAGATTTTCTTTTAAATGGCTGTAGTTCGTTGGCTTCAGTGATGTTAAAATATTCTAATTGCAATAATTTGTTTTGTTGAAACTGATCGGTAACCCAGGCTGTAACTTGTACTGCACTTTTTGTGCCAAATTTTTGTTTGGCAGTTTTTAAGGTTTTGTAGATAAAAGCGGCTTCTATTCTTAGTTCAGGAGTTAGTCTTTCGTTTCTAGAACTCATGGCTAATCCGTTTTCTTCTCTAACTATGGGGCATCCTATTATGCGTACAGGAATATTTTTTAATTGAACGAGCTTTTTAATAATTTGTAGTTGTTGGTAATCTTTTTCACCAAAATAGGCGGTATTTGGTTGTGCAAGGGTAAGTAATTTTTCAACTATAGTTCCTACCCCATCAAAGTGTCCATCTCTAAAAGCACCTTCCATTACTTTTTCTAAGGATCCAAAATTATAACTACTAGATTTTATCGTGCCATTGTATATTTCTTCGGCAGAAGGGGCAAAAACAATAATTTCTTTAGAGACTTCCTTTTGTAATAATGCAACATCTGCAGCTAAAGTTTTAGGGTATTTTTCTAAGTCTTCTGGGTTGTTAAACTGTGTTGGGTTCACAAAAATGCTTACAATTGTATGTTTATTTTCTTTAAAAGCCTTTTTTACTAGTGAAATATGTCCCAAATGTAAGGCGCCCATTGTGGGTACCATACCTATGGTATCTCCTTTAGAAATGGCAGAAAAATGATTTTTTAAAGCGTCAGTTTTGTGAAATATTGGCATAAATTAAATTTAAAAGCTAGCAAACTTACTATAATTACTGCTAATCTCTATAATTTTTGTAATTTTGCACTCACGCTTTTTTGATTAATAAAATTCAGCTTCTATGAATGGTAAAAAGATATTGTTTGTATCTTCAGAATTAATGCCCTATCTCCCAGAGAATCAAGTTTCGCAAATGTCTTATGAAACACCACGTATGGTGAATAGTAAAGGAGGGCAAATTAGAATTTTTATGCCTCGTTACGGGAACATCAATGAAAGAAGGCATCAGTTGCACGAAGTTATCCGTTTGTCTGGTATGAACTTAGTAATTAATGATATGGATATGCCTTTAATTATAAAGGTGGCTTCAATACCAAAAGAACGTATTCAGGTTTATTTTATTGATAACGAAGAGTATTTTAAAAGAAAGGCAACCTTTACAGATGAAAATGGAGATTTATTTCCAGATAATGATGAAAGGGCTATTTTCTTTGCAAAAGGAGTAGTAGAAACTGTAAAAAAATTAAACTGGTCTCCAGATATAATTCATGTACACGGTTGGATGGCCTCATTAGTGCCTTTGTATCTAAAACAATTTTATGCTGATGAACCCTTGTTCGCAGACAGTAAAGTTGTAACTTCTGTTTACGGCAAAGGATTTGATAATGAGCTAGATAGCGGTATTATTAATAAGATAGGTTTTGATGAAATAGCTGAAGATAAGATAAGTTCTTTAGCAACGCCTAACTATAATAATTTGTTAAAAGTAGCGGTAGATTATTCAGATGCAGTTATTTTAGCCTCAGAAGAAGTTCCAGAAGAATTAGATGCATACATTGCCAACCTCAAAAAACCTGTGTTGTCTTACGTTCCTCTTCAAGAGTTTGAAGAAGCGTATACAAATTTTTACAGTAATGAAGTCTTAAAATAAGTTACATGAATTTTTATAAGAAATTAATTTTTTCTGCTGTAGCGGGAATTGTATTAATGACCACTTTTGTGGCCTGCGAGGATGAATTAGAAACAATAGGTAATGGCGTAATTTCAGGTCAACCCTTTTCAACCAATAAAGCAGAATTTAATGTTTATGCTTATAATAAAAAAATAGAGGCAGTACAGACTAATAATTTACCAATTTTTCAATTGGGAACATTTAATGACCCTGTTTACGGAAAAACCAATGCCTTTGTGAATACACAGATAAGATTAGCCAGCGGAGTTGGTAATCCTATATTTGGATTGTATGCACAGTCTACTGAAGATGGTGCAGATACAGATGAAAGTATTACAACGATACCAGAAAATGAAACCGTAACTAGTGTTTTGTTATACATTCCATACCTTGTAAAAGATGATCTATTACGAGACGCGGATAGTGATGGTGTTGACGATGAATTTGATTTGGATTCTTCAGACGCCAATAGTGATTCTGATGGCGACGGATTAACAGATATCCAAGAACAATCTTTTGGTACAGATCCTTTAAATGCGGATACTGACGGTGATGGTACTCTTGATAATGAAGATGTTGATACCGTGGCGAATACCTATCCAAAACAATACGATTTGGATAGTATTTATGGTAATAGAGTTGAGCCGTTTAATTTAAAAGTAGAGCGTTCTACTTATTTTTTAAGAGATCTAGATCCTGATTCAAACTTTGTAGACCGACAAGCGTATTATTCAAATCAAGAATTTTCACCAACTTTTGTTTCAGATGTTTTGTATGACGGAACCGTTACCATTTCAGATATGGAAACATTGATTTTTAAAGAAGATGATGCTGATACGGAAGATGTAGATGAGTCAGAAGAGGTAGCGACACGTCTTTTTCCAGGTGTAATGGCGAACCTTGATACCGCCTTTTTTCAGGAGAACTTTTTAGATAAAGAAGGGCAATCAGAATTGTTAAGTCAAACTAATTTTCAAGATTTTATTAGAGGAATTTACCTTTCAGCTTCAGGAAACTCAGAAGATATTATGTTGTTATTAGATTTTAATAATGCAAAAATTAGAGTCAATTACGAGTATGATAGAGTTAATACTAACAATACGGTAAGTGATACTTCAGACGATACTATAGAGCAGGCTAATTCTACCTATATTTTAGAGATTAATGCAAGTATTTCCAATGCGGTGAATATTTTCGTCAATGAAGACTATCCTGCAGAGATCCTGAATAAAATGAATACTGGTGAAAATACAGATAAAATTTATTTAAAAGGTGGTGCTGGTGCGTTTGCAGAGATTAAATTGTTTGATGAAGTAAACGGTAGAACTGCTATAAATCAAATTAAAGCAAATAATTGGATCGTTAACGAGGCTAATCTTGTTTTTTATGTAGATAGAAATTCATTAGATGCTGCGGGTGGTACAATTGAGCCGCCAAGATTATACCTGTATAATTCTGAAACCTATTCTCCGTTGTATTTTGTTCAATACGATCCTTCTATTGATGAGTCTGCCTTGGGTGTATTGCCTAATCACGGTGGTGTTTTAGAAGAAACGGCAGGAAAAGGATTAAAGTATACTATACGAATAACAGAATACCTAAATAATCTTATTATTCGAGATTCTACCAATGCTACTTTGGGATTATCTGTAACCTCTGATATTCGATTTGCGAATATTACAGGAGCAATGTTAAATGATGACCCTGAGGCTTTTTTACCTAGCTATTCAGTAATAAATCCATTGGGTACTATTTTGCACGGTAGTGATGTTACTCCAGAAAATGAAGATAAAAAGCTGAAACTAGAAATTTTCTATACAGAGACTAATTAATAGACTAATCACATACCACTTATAGTATTTTTACGTTATACAGCAGTAAATTGATACTTTTTTTGCACTTTCTGATTAAATTTGTGCATCATCAGTTTTTGTAATTGTTTAAATAACATAAAAATATGTGTGGAATAGTTGGTTATATAGGTCATAGAGAAGCTTATCCTATAATTATAAAAGGGTTAGAGCGTTTGGAGTATAGAGGATATGACAGTGCAGGTGTTGCATTATTTGATGGGAATCAAATAAACTTATCTAAAACGAAAGGGAAAGTCTCTGACCTTAAAAAGAAATCTACCGAAAACATATCAGTAAAAGGAAACCTTGGTATAGGTCACACTAGATGGGCTACACATGGGGTACCTAATGATGTAAATTCACATCCACACTACTCAAATTCTGGAGACTTAGTTATTATTCATAATGGAATTATTGAAAATTATGAATCAATTAAGACCGAGCTTATTAATAGGGGCTATACCTTTCAATCGGATACCGATACCGAGGTTTTAATAAATCTTATTGAGGAAGTTCAAAAAAAGGAACAGGTAAAACTCGGTAAAGCAGTTCAACTCGCCTTAAACGAAGTGGTAGGTGCTTATGCTATTGCTGTTTTTGATATTAAAAAACCAGACGAAATAGTTGTCGCAAAGTTAGGGAGTCCTTTAGCCATAGGTGTTGGTGAAGATGAATTTTTTATTGCCTCAGATGCATCTCCTTTTATTGAGTTTACAAATAATGCAATTTATTTAGAAGATGAAGAAATGGCTATTATTAGACTGGGCAAAGAAATAAAGTTGCGAAAAATAAAGAATGATGCAGTGGCATATCCTAATGTTTTGGAGTTGCAAATGAATCTTGAAGAAATAGAGAAAGGTGGTTATGATCACTTTATGTTGAAAGAAATATACGAGCAGCCAAGAGCAATTTTGGATACATATCGCGGTAGATTGTTAGCCGAAAAAGGGCTGATAAAAATGGCGGGTATAGACCAACATTTGGATAAATTTTTAAATGCCAATAGAATAATAATTGTGGCTTGTGGTACATCATGGCATGCGGGCTTGGTGGCCGAATATATTTTTGAAGATTTGGCGCGTATCCCAGTTGAAGTGGAATATGCTTCAGAATTTAGATATAGAAACCCAATTATTACAGACAAAGATGTTTTAATCGCAATTTCTCAATCGGGTGAAACTGCAGATACATTGGCAGCAATTAAGTTGGCAAAAGAAAACGGAGCTTTTGTCTTTGGAGTATGTAATGTGGTTGGTTCTACAATTGCAAGGGAAACACATGCTGGTGCATATACCCATGCCGGACCAGAAATAGGCGTTGCATCTACAAAAGCGTTTACCACTCAAATTACGGTACTTACCTTAATCGCGTTAAAGTTAGCGCAAGAAAAAGGAAGTATGTCAAAGGAAAAATTAGATGAATTCCTTACAGAATTAGAGTATATACCAACCAAGGTTGAGGTTGCCTTGAAATCTAATGATGCCATTGAAAAAATTGCAGCGGTATACAAAGACTCTCCCAACTGTTTGTATCTGGGTCGTGGTTATAATTTTCCAGTAGCCTTAGAGGGGGCCTTAAAATTAAAAGAGATTAGTTATATACACGCAGAGGGGTATCCAGCAGCAGAAATGAAACATGGGCCAATTGCATTAATAGATGAGCATATGCCCGTAATTGTAATCGCTACAAGTCGGGGGCACTATGAAAAAGTGGTAAGTAATATTCAAGAAATAAAATCTAGAAAAGGGAAAATTATTGCGATTGTAACAGCAGGTGATGAGCAGGTAAAAGCTTTGGCAGATTATGTTATTGAAGTTCCTGATACCTTAGAGGCTTTAACACCATTGTTAACAACAATACCCCTGCAGTTATTGTCTTATCATATTGCTTTAATGAGAGGGTGTAATGTAGATCAGCCAAGAAATTTAGCAAAATCAGTAACGGTAGAATAAATCACTATCCATAAAGAAATGCAAATAAGCCTAGAAATGAAAATTTCTGGGCTTATTTGTGTTTGCTAATGTAAGATTAGAACCACAAAGCTTGTTAATTTAAAGATATACCACATTAATTTTGCGGAATAGTGAAAATATAACACCTATTTATGTTAAAAAAATACTATGCACGCATAATTTATTTGGTTTTTCCTTGCTAAAATGAAAAATTAATATAACTTAACAACCTAAACTAATTTAATTTAAGACTAGAATGAGAAATTTAATTCTTTTTTCTTTCCTAATTTTTGGTGCTTTGGGTTTTTCGCAAACAACAATTAAAGGAAAGGTTGTTGATCAAGACGATCAGCCAGTACCGAGTGCCAACGTTGTAATTGTTGGTAAGGCAGAAGGTACAGTAGCAGACTTTGATGGTAATTTTGTTTTAACGACATCCGAAACACCACCGTTTAAACTAAAAATTACAAGCATTGGCTATGCAGATGCTATGGTAGATGTAACTACTAACAATCAAAACGTAACGGTAAAACTTGAGGAGACAACTAGTCTATTAGACGAGGTTGTTATTTCTGCTTCTAGAACTCCGGAGCGTGTTTTTGAATCCCCTGTAACCGTAGAGCGTTTTGGACTTAAAGAAATACAAAATACGGCATCTGCAGATTTTTATGGAGGGTTAGAAAACCTAAAAGGAGTAGATGTTAATACCAATAGTTTAACATTTAAATCGATAAACACACGTGGATTTGCAACTTTTGCAAATACGCGTTTTATGCAGTTAGTAGATGGGATGGACAACTCAACTCCAGCCTTAAATTTTCCTATAGGGAACTTGGTAGGTATGATAGAGACCGATGTGCTTAGTGTAGAGCTATTGCCAGGAGCCTCTTCGGCATTATACGGTGCAAACGCCTTTAATGGTGTTTTGTTTATGCGTAGTAAAAATCCATTTGATCATCAAGGAATAAGTACGTTTATTAAACGAGGAATTACTTCGCAAGAAGCAGCCGGAGATAATACGTATACCGATTTTGGTATTCGCGCAGCACATAAATTTTCTGATAATTTTGCGGCCAAGGTAAACTTTGGATATTTAAAAGGAACAGACTGGGCAGCAACTAGCGAAGTAGATAAAATTGACCCAACAAGAACTAGAACAAGTACCAATTATGATGGTATTAATGTATATGGAGATGAAGTATCTACAAACATTAGAGCTGCTTCGGGAATAGGAGCAATTCCTGATGTGGTGGTTAGTAGAACAGGATACAATGAGCGCGACTTAACCGACTATAATGCGGAAAGTGTAAAGGCAGATTGGGGCTTGTATTACCGACCAATCCTAGACAATAATTTGGAAATATCTTATGTTGGTAAGGTTGGAACAGGTTCTACAATTTACCAAGGTACAAACAGGTATAATATAGATAACTTCTTTCAAGAGCAGCATAAATTAGAGGTAAGAAATGATAACTTTTTTGTTCGGGGTTATGTTGTAGCTGATAAGGCGGGTGATTCCTATGATATGGTGTTTACAGGGATTAATATCAATAGAGCATGGAAAAGTGACGAACAATGGTTTGAGGAATATATTGCGACCTATGCTGGTATTGAGTTTTCAGGGAACCCACAAGGGTTAAGTGAACAGCAAAAACATGACACGGCCAGAGGTGTTGCTGATACGGGGCGTTTCTTACCAGGAAGTGCAGGGTATAATGCGGCTTTTAACCGAAGTATTAATGATCCAGATTTAACAACAGGGTCTAAATTTCAGGATGCTTCTAAATACTATCACGCAGATGCAAATTACAATTTTGAGCATTTAATTGATGTGGTAGATATTCAAGTAGGTGGATCGTACCGAAAGTACAATCTAAATTCTTCTGGAACCATTTATACTGATTATGATGCCCCAATTCAATACTCAGAATATGGTATTTATACGCAAGTTCAAAAGGAATTTGATTTAAACGAGCAAGCAAAATTAAAATTAACAGGGTCTGCACGGTATGATAAATCAGAATTCTTTGATGGATTTATATCCCCAAGATTATCAGCTGGGGTAACTCTAAATAGAAATCATAACGTAAGGGCGTCAGTGCAAACAGGCTTTAGAAATCCTACTACCCAAGATTTATTTATTGGATTAGATGCGGGTAGGGCAATTTTAGTAGGGTCTGCTCCTAGCAATTTGGATCGTTATTCTAGAACTTATGATGTCAACAATCCTTCTCAGCCAGATCAACTAACTCAAACAGGAGGTGCAGCTTATAGTAACTCCTATAGTGCGCAATCTGTAGAGAAGTATAAAATAACCAAGAATGCAGCCGATTTGGTTGTTTCTAATCCTGATATCGTAACGCCAGAGCAAGTAACTTCGGTAGAGGTTGGGTACAGGGGTAAAATAGATAAGTTAGTTGTAGACTTTAGCGCTTATTATAACTCTTATAAAGATTTTATATCTCAAGGGGTGGTAGATGCTCCTTTGTATGGCGTTGTAGGTGATGGAGGGTTGTCTATAGATGCAATTGATTTTGACGATGTTACTAGGTACAGTGCTTATACAAACTCAGATGCTGATGTTAATTCATATGGTGCTTCTATAGGGTTAACGGCAAAAGTATTGGGGGATTTTGATTTAAGTGGAAGTTATACGTTTACAAAGCAAGACTTTGATCAGGCTGCTAATCCAGATTTTCAAACCAACTTTAATACCCCGGAACATAAATTTAAAGCATCATTTGGAAATACGGAAGTATTTAAAAATTTCGGATTTAATGTAGCCTATAGGTATAGTGACGATTATTATTGGGAAGCTACTTTTGGAAGTGGTGTAGTTCCAGAATTTCATACCGTAGATGCACAGATTAACTACAAAATACCAAGTATCAAAACATCGTTAAAAGCAGGTGCAACTAATCTTTTAGGAGAAGAGTATTTTACCGCATTTGGAACAGGATATATTGGATCTATGTACTATGTTGGAATTACAATTAATAATCTATAATACCATGAAATGAGCCATAGCTGTGCTTAGAATGAACTAAGATAGTCCGTGGTGAATTACATCTGACTTATAAAAAATACTAAAAAATTAAACAGATGAAACTAAATATTATGAAAACTAAATATATATGGCTATTAGCAGGATTGATAGGATTTTCTGCATGTAGTGAGGAAGCTGATTTTCTTGAAGAAGAAGTAGTGGCAGTAGAATTGCCAGCCTTAACTGCAGGTTCAGCAGATTTTTCAAACTATGTGGCCTTAGGGGCTTCTTTTACTGCTGGCTTTACAGACGGTGCTTTATTTAAGGCTGCTCAGGAAAATTCATTCCCAAATTTACTGTCAAAAATGTTTGCCAATGCTTCGGGGGGTCCTTTTACACAACCTTTAATGGCAGACAATACGGGAGCAATGGCTGTGGGGTCTTCGGTTCTAGTGCCTTACCGATTAATTTTTAATGGTGAAGGACCGCAACGATTAGATGAGTTTTATACAGATTTGGGAGCTCCAGCGCCAACAATAACTACAGATCCAACAGTTAACCTGGGAAGCACTTTTAATAATGTAGGTGTTCCGGGAGCCAAGAGTTTTCATGTAACCTTTGCTGGTTACGGAACCCTAAACCCGTATTTTGGGCGTATGGCTACTTCTGCAGGAGCAACCATGTTAGGAGAGGCAGCTAAGCAGGACCCATCCTTTTTTACCTTATCTGAAATTGGGGGTAACGATGTATTAAGTTATGCTACTTCTGGTGGTATGGGAGTAGACCAAACAGGGAATCCAAATGCTGCTGAATATGGAACAAATGATATTACAGATCCTGGACTTTTTGGAGCTGTATTAACAGGAATTGTTGCGCAATTAACAGCAAACGGTGCAAAAGGGGTAATTACCAATGTACCCTATATTACAAGTCTACCTCATTTTACTCAGGTTCCTAATAATGCGTTGGTTTTAGATGCAGAAAAAGCAGCAAACCTTACTGGTTTTTATCAAGCCGTAGCAGGGATATTTACCCAGGCTTTAATTGGGCAAAGCGTACCGCCGGCAAGTGCACAAGCATTAGCTGCACAATATGCCATAACATTTAATGAAGGGCCAAATCGCTTTCTTATCGATGTTCCCGTTACTCCCTCTAACCCTTTAGGCTTTAGACAAATGACTGAAAATGAGTTGTTGCTGCTTACTATAGATCAAGATGCCTTAAAACAAGGATATGGATCGGCAATGATAACGCCAGAAGTACTTCAGGTTTTAGGAAAGCTCCAACAAAATATAGCTATTACTCCTGAAGAAGGCGGGCTTGTTTTAGGAGCAGTAAGTGGTATCGATGATCAAAATGCATTGGATAGTGATGAGCTTATGGCGATAAAAGACGCTACAGATGCTTACAATAGTACAATAGCTTCAGTAGCCTCCACAAATGGATTAGCCTTGGTAGATTTAAATGCGATATTGATTCAAGCCTCTACGACAGGTATTAAATTTGACAATTACACCTTAAACACCGCTTTGGTAAGAGGTGGCCTCGTGAGTTTAGATGGTATACATTTAACGGCTAGAGGATATGCTCTTATGGCAAATAAGTTTTTAGAGGCAATTGATGCAACCTACGGTTCTAACTTTATAGCCTCCGGAAATGTTACAAAGGCATACGACTATCAAATAAATTACGCAATATCCTTACAATAATAGGAAATAATGCTAGAGTTGTGATAGCAAAAGCGCCTTCGTTTCGAAGGCGCTTTTTTTATAATTTAAGAAAAGGTTTTAAGGAACTTAAAAAAACACAAAAAAGTAGTTTTTATTTAAAATTGAAAGGCCTATCTTTGCAGCCTGAAAATCATAAGGACTGTGTGTTACAGGCTTGTGTTTTACAAATAAGAATTTTTTTATAAAATAAATACTGATAGCAATGTCTAAAGTTACAGGTAAAGTTTCCCAAATTATTGGCCCAGTTATAGATGTGGAGTTTCAAGAAGGAGCAGAACTTCCAAAAATCTATGATTCGTTAGAAATTAAAAATGCAGATGGTTCTATTTTAGTTTTAGAAGTGCAATCACATATTGGTGAAAACACGGTGAGAACTATTTCTATGGATTCTTCAGATGGTTTAAGTCGTGGAGCTGAGGTTGAAGCAACAGGAAGCGCTATACAAATGCCAATTGGTGATGATGTTTACGGACGTTTGTTTAATGTAATTGGAGATGCTATTGACGGTCTTGGAAATTTACCTAAAGCAGGTAAAGATGGATTGCCAATTCACCGTGAAGCTCCAAAATTTGAAGATTTATCTACTTCTACAGAGGTATTATTTACAGGTATTAAAGTAATTGACCTTATTGAGCCTTATGCAAAAGGTGGTAAGATTGGTTTATTTGGTGGTGCTGGTGTAGGTAAGACCGTATTAATTCAAGAATTAATTAACAATATAGCCAAGGGGCACGGTGGACTTTCAGTTTTTGCTGGTGTAGGTGAGCGTACTCGTGAAGGGAACGATTTACTACGTGAAATGTTAGAATCGGGTATTATTAAATACGGTGATGATTTTATGCATTCTATGGAAGAAGGCGGATGGGATTTATCTAAAGTAGATAAATCAGTGATGAAAGAAAGTAAGGCTACTTTTGTTTTTGGACAAATGAATGAGCCACCTGGAGCACGTGCACGTGTTGCATTATCTGGTTTAACTATTGCAGAATATTTCCGTGATGGTGCTGGTGAAGGACAAGGGAAAGATGTACTTTTCTTCGTAGATAATATTTTCCGTTTTACACAAGCTGGTTCAGAGGTTTCTGCGCTTTTAGGTCGTATGCCTTCAGCAGTAGGATACCAACCAACATTAGCAACAGAAATGGGTGCAATGCAAGAGCGTATTACATCAACAAAAAGAGGTTCTATTACATCGGTACAGGCGGTTTACGTTCCTGCGGATGATTTAACAGATCCAGCTCCTGCAACAACCTTTGCTCACTTAGATGCAACAACAGTTTTGTCTCGTAAAATTGCTGAACTAGGTATTTACCCAGCGGTAGATCCTTTAGATTCTACTTCTAGAATCTTAGCTCCTGAAATTTTAGGGAAAGAGCATTATGGTTGTGCACAACGTGTAAAAGAATTGTTACAACGTTATAAAGAATTACAAGATATTATTGCAATTCTTGGTATGGAAGAATTATCTGAAGAAGATAAAATGGCAGTAGGTAGAGCAAGACGTGTACAACGTTTCTTATCTCAGCCTTTCCACGTAGCAGAGCAATTTACAGGTCTTAAAGGTGTTTTAGTTGACATTAAAGATACTATTAAAGGATTTAATATGATTATGGATGGTGAATTAGATCACTTACCAGAATCGGCATTTAACCTTAAAGGTACTATTGAAGAGGCTATAGAGGCAGGAGATAAAATGTTAGCGGAAGCGTAAACTAGTTCGTAGTCTTCAGGGCTCAGTCTTTAGTTTAAGACTGTCAACTGTCAACTGCCAACTGTAAACTAATAGATTATGTATTTAGAAATTGTATCCCCAGAAGCAACATTATTTGCTGGAGAAGTTGTCTCAGTAACGGTTCCTGGAATTAATGGTGAGTTTCAAATCTTATCAAATCACGCTCCAATTGTATCCTTATTACAAAATGGTAATGTTAGGATTCAAGGAAATGTGACAGTAGATGAAGCTTTTGAAAGTAAGTTTTCTAAGGGGAGTAATGGAGAAACTGTATTGGCCATTTCTAGTGGTACTATTGAGATGAAAGACAATAAAGTTATTGTCTTAGCAGATTAATTACAGACATATATAGAATTAAAAAACGCGAAGCCTTAGCTTCGCGTTTTTTGTTTTATCCAATTTTCTATACGTTTATATTTTGTTTGCAATTGTTTTTGGTAGGGCATCTTTATGGATCATAATACTTATGGCTTTAAGACGCATATACGCTTCGCTAAAAAACACATAGCCTCCATTGGCATTCCGGCTTTCATCGGTACCCCAACTATTCTTTACTTTATAATACGTTGTGCCGTTTTGGTCTTTTAACAGTCCGGTAATATGCTTAAGGTGGTCATCCGTGGTGGTAAAATTCTCAAACTCAGTCTGACGATACTCTTGGGTAATGATTTGTTCAGGATATACTCCTTCCAAAGCTTTTGTGTTATTATCTGAACTAGCAGGAATAACCGCAACACCATGCTTAGAGGAGAATGTACGTTCACTTACATCACAATCTAACTCTACCGTAAACCCGTTTTTTAAGGCGTTATCTAGCGTCTGCATCATTTCATCCAAAGGAACATTAAACATGCTTCCATTGCTCCAATTGTCAGGAATGTTTAATATAAAGGATTCGTAAAAAGGCGCATGAGTAAAAGAGGTTATGGTGGTATAATCTTCTGGGACAATCTTGGTCATTGCAAGAAAAGAAGTGGGCGTGTATTGCTTGCCATTATATGCAAAAGACATTGTATTTTCTCCTAAGTAAACATCCAATACCGCAGCGATTGCTTTGGTCCAATTGCTGCTTAATTTTCTTCCGGGGTTGGCGGCGTAGGTTTTAACCATAGCCTCTAATACAGCAACCATTTCTGCGTGGTTGTGAGATGTGCTTTCGCCTAGTAGGCCATTGTAAGCTTCTTGGGGAACTAACCCGTAATCCCGTACAGAATTGATCACATCATGCGCTAAGCCTCCTTCGCTAAATTGTGCTTTGCCTTGGCGCATAACAAAATTTTCAGCCTTTTTTGGATAGGTGTTCCGAACCGTATACATCTCTGATAGATCAATGTGTTTTCCACTAAGCCTTATAATTTCCGATTCTAAGAAGGAAGAGGTAGAAAAACTCCAACATGTTCCGGTGGCGCCCTGACTAATAACAGGGGTAGTTTCTAAATCTATTATTTCGGTAAATGTATAGGCTTTTTGAGCAGTAGTATATAACGTACTTAAGAAGGTTAAAAGAAAGAGAAGTTTGCGCATTTACTATGTTTTTTAGATTTCGTTAAGGGCTTCCATTTTATTGATCAAAGGATGTGAAATAATCCATTATTTCTTGCTGCTTATATTTTTTAGCATAGTCTAATGCAGATCTTCCCTTGCTGTTTCTGGCTCTTAATTTTACACCGGCTTTTATTAAAGCCTTGGCCATATCTAATCGGCCATACTTTGCCGTATACATAAGTGGGGTTTTGTCTCCACAGGCCTTTTCTATATTTGCCTTTTCTGCCAACAAGCTGGTAAAGCACCCTTTTGCATTTGTTTTAATTGCTAGTGCCAAGATTGTATATTCAAAAGTTTCAATTGTATGGCAATTGTTTATGTTTTCTGAATTGATTAACTTTTTTAAAGCAGTTGTGTTATCTGTTTTAAGCGCATTTTTTAGATCGTCGTTTATGGCTTGTGCTGTTGCAAAAGTTGTGATCATCAGAAAGGTAAAGAATAGGGATTTTTTCATTTTGGATGAGTTTTGATTGCTTAAAATTATTCATTTTCTTCCACATATTCTAATATATCCGATGGCTGACAGTCTAAGGCGTTACAAATTGCTTCCAAGGTAGAAAAACGAATGGCTTTGGCCTTACCCGATTTTAAAATGGATAGATTGGCGGTAGTGATGTTAATAATTTCTGCCAAGTCCTTACTTTTCATCTTGCGTTTAGCAAGCATTACATCTAAATTCACAACTATGGGCATAGTTATATTGTTAAATCGTTTTCTTTTCGCAGCATGTTGCCTTCTTTAAAAATTTCAGCCAAAATAAAAGCTAATAGCATAAGAATTAGTGGGGTAAATGATATTTGAAAACCACTTGTAGCTGTGTGTTGATAGGTAATAAAGGTAAAGCTTGATAATATAAAAATTATGAATGCATATTTTCCTATGCGTCGAAAAGAATTTACATTGTTTAATTGAAACGTTTTGAGGTGTTTTACGGACTCAATGACCTTTTGAAATTCTTTAAGTGATAAGAAATAGAAAAGCAGTACCGCGGTAAACTTAATATAGTTAATATAGAGTGAGGCTGTTGTTATTTGCTGAATAGAGCTTGACTTTTTATCGCCTTCAGAGTTTTGTGTAAATAATGTTTCGGAACTGCTGATATTAAAGCCACTAGGTTCATTGAATTTTATCTCCATATCCTTATAGAAATCTTTATTTATTTGAAAATGAATAAAGAATAGGGTTGAGATTGTAAAAATAAAAATCCATAGTATTCTAAGGCCTTTGCATGCAAGTATGGCAATGTTCAGTAGTTTGTTTTTGGTCATAAGTGATGAATATTATTGTTATTCGATAACAAATATATAAAAATTATTGAAAAACAATAATAAGATATTGAAAAAGAAATAGTTTTTATTTGTTTTTACTATTGTAAATGACAACTTCCTTTTTTGTTTTATGCAAATCGAACCAAAAATAGCTTTCCCTTAATTTTTTTGTAACAAAGTCACTACTATAACTACCAATAAGTAGAAAATAGAATATTCTTTTATTTGTTTTGACGAAAATGAAGCGCCTATTTTATAACTGAAATAGTTTTAAGAAAGTGAATGAATAGCGCTTTTTACCTAGTGGATTTTCACTATCTTTCAAATTCAATAATTAACAAGTTAGAGGACATAAGCCCTCTATAAGGATTTAAATTTATTTTTATGGAAGAGTGGTATGTCGGATTAGAATTATTTCCAAAAATTTATTGGAGCATCGCCTTAATTGGTTCAGTTGTGCTTATTGTTTTTTTAGTGTTGACGTTAATTGGGGGAGATGCGGATGATTTGGGAGGTGATGTTGATGCCGAAATTGAAGGAGATGCTGGAGTTGGATTTCAATTTTTGTCCATAAAGAATTTGTCGGGTTTCTTGGCTATTTTTGGATGGACAGGTATTGCTTGTATTGAGGCAGGGCTGTCCAACATACTCACGATATTTATTTCGATAGTGTGTGGACTCCTAATGATGATTGCAATGGCAGCATTATTTTACTACCTCAGTAAATTGCAGAGTAGCGGTACCTTAAAATTAAAAAATGCATTAAATCAGGTTGGTGAGGTGTATTTAACCATTGGAGCAAATAGGTCTTCCATTGGTAAGGTAAGCGTTAACGTACAAGGTTCTTTGCGAGAATTAGATGCGCTTACTGATGAAGCCAAAGACCTAACACAGGGTAATGTTGTTAAAGTAAAAGAGATAACCGATAACGGAATATTAATAGTTGAATTTCTAAATAAATAAACATATGATTTTAGTACCCTTACAATTGGGCGGTAATGCTGGCTTAATAGCAATCGCCGTAGCCATTTTATTCTTTTTTATAATTATCATTTCCTTTATACGGAGGTACAAACGCTGTCCGTCAGATAGAATTTTAGTGGTGTATGGTAAGGTGGGTACTGGTAATTCAGCAAGGTGTATTCATGGTGGTGCAGCTTTTATTTGGCCTGTAATTCAAGATTATGAGTTTTTGGATTTAACTCCTATTTCTATAGAGGTAAATTTAAAAAATGCATTGAGTAAGCAGAATATTCGTGTAAACGTACCTTCTCGTTTTACCATTGGTGTTTCAACAGAGCCAGGAATTATGCAAAATGCTGCAGAGCGTTTGTTAGGGCTTGGGCAGCAAGAAATTCAAGATCTGGCTATGGAAATCATTTTTGGTCAGTTACGTTTGGTTGTAGCATCTATGGATATTGAAGAGATCAACAATGACCGTGACAAGTTTTTAACGAACATATCTAATAGTGTCGAGAGCGAACTTAAAAAAGTAGGTCTTAAGTTAATCAACGTAAACATTACGGATATTGTTGATGAATCTGGATATATTGAGGCATTGGGTAAGGAGGCAGCAGCCCACGCCATTAATGCGGCCCGTAAATCTGTTGCAGAGAAAAATAGGGATGGTTCCATTGGTGAGGCAAATGCAGTTCAAGATGAGCGTACACAAGTAGCGGCAGCCAATGCAAAGGCAGTAGAAGGAGAAAATATTGCCAAAATTAATGTGGCGAATTCAGATTCGTTACGTCGCCAGAGAGAGGCAGAAGCAGAACGTACAGCAATAGCATCAGAAAAGGTACAAACAGCAAAGGCATTGGAAGAGTCCTATGCGGCAGAGCAATTGGCTGAATTGGCTAGGGCAGAACGGGTACGTAGCTCACAAATGGCAGATATTGTGGTTCCTGCAGAAATAGATAAGAAAAAAGTAGAGATAGATGCAGAAGCTGATGCAGAAAGAACTAGACGTATTGCAAAAGGGGAAGCAGATGCCATATTGTTTAAAGCACAAGCAGAAGCTCAGGGGATTTTGGAGGTATTAACAAAACAAGCCAAAGGTTTGGATGAGATCGTAAAAGCTGCGGGGAACAACCCTAAAGATGCCGTATTATTACTGATAGCAGACAAATTGCCAGAATTGGTAAGAACACAGGCCGAAGCCATTAAAAATATTAAGATAGACAAGGTTACCGTTTGGGATTCAGGAGCAAAATCTGCAGATGGCAAAGGTTCTACGGCAAACTTTATCTCTGGGATGTATAAATCGGTACCACCATTACAAGAAATGTTTAATATGGCAGGTATGCAATTGCCAGAGTATTTAAAGGGCAAAGATTTAGAAGCGGAAGAGGTAAAAGCAGAAGTTGCAAAAAACCAGTCTAAGGAAGACAACTTAGAAGGTTAAATAAGTTATTTGTTTTTAAACCAGCTTGCTTACAATTAGTGTAAGCAAGCTGGTTTTTAGGTTTATAAAACGAACAACTAAGGAAGAATATTCATATTCATCTTTTGAGGGATGTAATTCCAACAATCAATAAAAAGGATATCTTTGAAGCCTTATATGGAGGGATACACCATAGCGGAAGTTAGGAGAATAAAGAAGGCAGATTTTGCTTACATTCGTATAAACCCTCAAAACAACAACAACCATAGTAAGGTTATTTGCTAAAATTATAAACCATGAGTGACACGTTTAAAACCATCGCAAAATTTCAATATTCAGCAGAGGCTCTAATTGTTAAGGGCCGATTGGAGGCAGAAGGAGTACAAGTTTTTTTAACTGATAACCATACCATAGACACTGATCCATTGGTGAGTAATGCTATAGGAGGAGTAAAACTAAAGGTGCTATCGGAAGATGTAGAAAAGTCGCAAGGAATTTTAGATTCTATTCAGAAGTATTCCGTTGATGACGAAGGTCAAGCGCTACATTGCCCATACTGCAATAGTGAAAAAATAGAATTGTATTCTAAGATGAGTGGTGTTAAGGCCTTCTTTTGGGTGATTCTGGGGTTTCTTGCTAGTATTCTTCCTTTGGGAATTAAACACAAATATATTTGTGAAGACTGCAAAACAGAATTTGCTGTAAAATAAAGCAAATTTTTAGTATTGGTATCTCTAGGGAAACCGTACCTAGTGGTTGATTGTAGTATGATTCTTAAAAACCGTCACCCTGAATTTATTTCAGGGTCACATAATTATTTTTATGCAAACTAGTTTGTTTACAACTAACATGTTAGGACAGAGTTAAAGTGTTTAGG
>NZ_JALKBA010000089.1 GCF_023015805.1 Cellulophaga sp. F20128 | reverse complement strand
CGAATGTGGGGTGGATTAATCCGTGATTATTATCGGGAAAGAATGGCAGGTAAATTAGAAAGTTTACGCTTAAATAAACCCTATGACAATAGAACATTTGAAGATACCTGGGTGAAATCGAAAGGTGTGAGTGCAATAGCCCCTTTCGCAAACCCTTTAAAATCGGCTAGAACGTTGGTAAAAGAAGCAATGGCAAAACCTATTCCTGTTATCGTAAACTCCGATGACATCCTTGTGGGTAATTGGACCTCTAAGGATAATTCTTTCGAATGGCCCATAAAAAGGGAGTATTTGCAAAGGATTAAAGAAATCAAATTTATGTATACAGAAGGGGAGTCTCGGGTACGGATAATTGGAGTAGAATTGATTGCGGATGGTAAGCCTATTTATAGTAATTCAGAAGTTCGTTTTATTGAAA
>NZ_JALKBA010000088.1 GCF_023015805.1 Cellulophaga sp. F20128 | reverse complement strand
ATTTAGATTTCAAAAGTTCTCGATACAATTTTTCGTACCTCAAAATCACTCGAACTGACATTATCCCAAAATCATAAAGCGTTTAGACAAACAACGATTAACCAACAACAGTCAACCATAATAAAGCGTAAGGTTAATCAGAATTTTCAAAAATGAATGCCCATTACAAAAGTTCTAGGCACAAAATCTTAAAAGAAGAATTTCACTCGCCCAGAATGTTCGGAGGACATTCCGTTGCGATATAAATTTTAATAAGAAGAAAAAATGACCTACTAAAACAGAGCGTAAAACTTGAATTGAGGTTTCGTTAAAAATAATCCGTCTTGTGATGAATTCAAATGAAATTTGAAGAAGTTAGCGATTATTTAGAAACCGAAAGAGAAGTTTAGCGTTGGTTTTGTCAGTCTAGATTTTTTGTTTCTTTTTCATCAATGGAAAAAGAAAGGAGAAG
>NZ_JALKBA010000087.1 GCF_023015805.1 Cellulophaga sp. F20128 | reverse complement strand
TGCACAAACGCTATCGCTTGTCGCTCTCCTAGTTTCATTTCGTTTATAAATCGTTTTGTTATTTCCTCTAATTTATGTTTATCCAAACCTCTGCCGTCTTTAATTGTGGGGCTGATCACAAAGGATAATGTATTCTTTGTACAGTGATAGTTTTGGTCCTGGAGCATTTTGTATTCCTTGGTTATTTCTGCAGGAGACTCTCCATAGAGAAACTCTTTTAGTACAATTTCAGCATCCTTTTCCTGATTCCACCCATAGGACATGGAAGCTCTGGTATGGGAGATACTTTTGCCTTTTCCTATCATTATTGAAATTTTTTAAGATGTATTTTTATTTCATTGGCTAAGTCATATACTTCCTTAGCAAGGTTGGGATTGCGTTTTCTATACATATTCCCAATAGATTTAAAATTGTTATGATACTTAAGAAGCATTTTATAGAGTTCAATGTGTTCCTGCGTAAAACG
>NZ_JALKBA010000086.1 GCF_023015805.1 Cellulophaga sp. F20128 | reverse complement strand
TGCACAAACGCTATCGCTTGTCGCTCTCCTAGTTTCATTTCGTTTATAAATCGTTTTGTTATTTCCTCTAATTTATGTTTATCCAAACCTCTGCCATCTTTAATTGTGGGGCTGATCACAAAGGATAATGTATTCTTTGTACAGTGATAGTTTTGGTCCTGGAGCATTTTGAATTCCTTGGTTATTTCTGCAGGAGACTCTCCATATAGAAACTCCTTTAGTACAATTTCAGCATCCTTTTCCTGATTCCACCCATAGGACATGGAAGCTCTGGTATGCGAGATACTTTTGCCTTTTCCTATCATTATTGAAATTTTTTAAGATGTATTTTTATTTCATTGGCTAAGTCATATACTTCCTTAGCAAGGTTTGGATTGCGTTTTCTATACATATTCCCAATAGATTTAAAATTGTTATGATACTTAAGAAGCATTTTATAGAGTTCAATGTGTTCCTGCGTAAAACG
>NZ_JALKBA010000085.1 GCF_023015805.1 Cellulophaga sp. F20128 | reverse complement strand
AACGATAACGATGGTGTAGCCGATGGTGATGATACCGATCCTCTAGACCCTTCTGTTTGTCAAGATTTAGATGGGGATGGGTGTGACGATTGTTCCGCGACCTTAAACACAGATTTTAGCGTTGGTAATAATTTTGATCCGGACAATGACGGTTTGGATACCGATGGAGATGGCATTTGTGATACCAGTGATACCGATGATGATAACGACGGGGTTTTAGATGGTGATGATACCGATCCATTAGACCCTTCTATTTGTCAAGATTTAGATGGTGATGGGTGTGACGATTGTTCCGCTACCTCAAGCACAGACTTTAGCCCTGGTAATAATTTTGATCCAGCCAATGACGGTACAGATACCGATGGAGATGGCATTTGTGATGCCAGTGATACTGATGATGATAACGACGGTGTTTTAGATGGTGATGATACCGATCCATTAGATCCTTCTGTTTGTCAAGATTTAGA
>NZ_JALKBA010000084.1 GCF_023015805.1 Cellulophaga sp. F20128 | reverse complement strand
CCGTCTCCATCACAATCTAGCGCTTCCCAGGCCGCATTAGGTGTAAGGGTTACACTTGCTGGTAGAAAAGAACAACCGTCTAATGGATCTGTATTATCTGCAGTTTCATCGCCATTGGTTACTCCGTCTCCATCACAATCTAGCGCTTCCCAAGCTGTACTTGGTGCAAGCGTTACACTTGATGCTAAATAGGAACAACCGTCTAATGGATCTGTATTGTCTGTAGTCTCGTCACCGTTAGTTACCCCATCACCATCACAATCTAGTGCTTCCCAGGCTGAATTTGGTGTAAGGGTTACACTTGCTGCTAAATAGGAACAACCGTCTAATGGATCTGTATTGTCTGTAGTCTCGTCACCGTTAGTTACCCCATCACCATCACAGTCTAGTGCTTCCCAGGCTGAATTTGGTGTAAGGGTTACACTTGCTGCTAAATAGGAACAACCGTCTAATGGATCTGTATTGTCTGT
>NZ_JALKBA010000083.1 GCF_023015805.1 Cellulophaga sp. F20128 | reverse complement strand
AAACCAAAGCTAAACTTCTCTTTCGGTTTCTAAATAATCGCTAACTTCTTCAAATTGCATTTGAATTCATCACAAGACGGATTATTTTTAACGAACCCTCACTTCAAGATTTACGCTCTGTTTTTGTAGGTCGTTTTTTTTGATCGTAACTCAAATTTTTTACTTTTAGACATTAGACCTCAGCTTTCAATGGTATTCGGGATTAACTTTTAAAATAAAATTAATTCTGCCACTACCAACTGGAAACTGTCTTCTCACTTTTCACTCTTGAGTCTTTTTATCCATATATATATATATATATAATGCAGACAGCACACAGATGTCAGTTCGAGTGCTATCGAAGAATGAGATAGTGTATCGAGAACCAATTGAAATTAAAAGGTCTTCTCTTTCTTTTTCCATTGATGAAAAAGAAACAAAAAATCTAGACTGACAAAACCAAAGCTAAACTTCTCTTTCGGTTTCTAAATAATCGCTAACTTCT
>NZ_JALKBA010000082.1 GCF_023015805.1 Cellulophaga sp. F20128 | reverse complement strand
GATAACGATGGTGTAGCCGATGGTGACGACACGGATCCTCTAGACCCTTCTGTTTGTCAAGATTTAGACGGTGATGGGTGTGACGATTGTTCGGCTACATCAAATACCGATTTTAGCGCTGGTAATAATTTTGATCCAGCCAATGACGGTTTAGATACCGATGGAGATGGTATTTGTGATGCCAGTGATACTGATGATGATAACGATGGTGTGGCTGATGGTAGTGATACGGCTCCTCTAGACCCTTCTGTTTGTCAAGATTTAGATGGTGATGGCTGTGATGATTGTTCGGCTACCTCAAATACCGATTTTAGTGTAGGTAATAATTTTGATCCAGCCAATGACGGTACAGATACCGATGGAGATGGTATTTGTGATGCCAGTGATCCAGATAACGATAACGATGGTGTAGCCGATGGTGATGATACCGATCCTCTAGACCCTTCTGTTTGTCAAGATTTAGATGGGGATGGGTGTGACGATTGTTC
>NZ_JALKBA010000081.1 GCF_023015805.1 Cellulophaga sp. F20128 | reverse complement strand
TACATCATCAAACAAAGTTATTATGAAAGCTATTACCACTTTATTATTTGTTCTTTTTATCGGATTTTTTGCTCAGGCACAAGATGTAAAAGAAACTTCAGTGTTAGAAACTGAAACAAAAGAGGTAACTGTTTCTGAAATGAAAAAGGATAACTTAAAAGAAACAAATAAGGTAGCACGTTTGTATAAGTTTAAAAATTCTAAAATTAAAAAGGAGTTGGCTTTCGATACAAAACGTAGCAAATCTAAAGTAGCGTAATAGGTAAAAGCTTCTAAGAACCATTTGTTAATCACTTCATTCTACTATTTCTTACAAATTACTTTTCAATAACAGGGGCAATCACAAGCTGAAATACATTTTATTTCGATAAAGGGATTTTTGTGTTTTTACCGTTATCGGTATTTTTTTACACTTCAACAATAGTTTTGTCAAAGGCCGAAAAATAAGGGTGTTTGAGCGATTATGATTTTGGAAGGATGATGTTGGTACTAATTTTACA
>NZ_JALKBA010000080.1 GCF_023015805.1 Cellulophaga sp. F20128 | reverse complement strand
AAGAAATATATATCATTTAAAACTCTGTCAGTTTTATCTAAACCTCTAATACCATAATTTGCACTTAACAAATTTGCTTGTTTGTTTATAAAAGTGAAGCTACCGTCTTTAGCCGCAGTATTTTGTGATTTACCTGATGAAGATCCATTAATGATATCAAAATCAACTTGACGCGTTCCTTCATTGATCATTCCTTGTCCTTCATTTAATGCATCCGGTATGCTATCATACATAAGCCCAAGTCCAGCGCCTGCTAATATAGCTCCAACACCTGTAGCTCCTAAAGCAGAGGCTCCTACAACCGCAACAGTTCCAATGCCAAGTTGTAGCACATTTATATTGAATTTTCTTGCTCTCTCATTTAATTCGGCGTAATCTTTATTACTTATTGAACTTCGTGAATTAATGATTTCGTTAAAAACTTCATTATTCGCTTCAAAAAAAAGAGCTATCGCCTGTTTTTCGTCTTCAGTGGCATTTGCAAAAATATTCTCAAGAATAGC
>NZ_JALKBA010000007.1 GCF_023015805.1 Cellulophaga sp. F20128 | reverse complement strand
TCAGGGAGGTCTGAGTTTAAATTCAATGTGGTATCATTACCAACATCTGAATTGTTTAAAATATCAATACCTCCAGCAGTTGTACCTACTGTTATTCTATAACCCGTTGCATCAGTAACAGTATTCCAACTTAGATCCGTATCCACGGCCATATTTATAGCACCGTTTAAAGGGTCGCTTAGGCTGGTGCAATTTGGAAGTGGTGCATTTGTGGGCCTGGTTCTAAAACTTTCTTCTGTGCAATTTGTAGCATCACCAACTTCATTATAGGGGATAATAGTTACGTAATGTGTTCTGTTTTCTCTTAAATCACTTGGGAAACTGTAGGTAGTAAAATTTCCAACGTCTATATTGTTTGCTACTTCTATTCCATTTTGTGTAGTTCCTACGATTACGAGATACCCAGTAGCACCATCCACCGCATTCCAGCTGATATCCGTGTCTAGAGCTATATTTGTAGCTCCATGAAGTGGACTAGTAAGATTAGTACAAGCAGGCGGAACAGGTATTAATTCTGTTGTAAAACTTTCTTCTGTACATCCAGTGGCATCACCCAATTCGTTATAGGGTATAACCGTGATATATAGGGTAGTATCCTCTGGTAGATTAGTGGTAAAATCATAGATTGTTGCACTGCCTACATCTTCGTTATTTAAAATATCTGTACCGCCAGTTGTGGTCCCTACGGTAATTTTATATCCATCTGCTTCAGGAACAGGACTCCATTCCAAATCAGTATCAATAGGGACATCAATTGCTCCATTTAAAGGAATGCTTAGGTTTGTACATGCTGGTACTGCAGCTGGATTTCCAGAAACTATGGTAAAGCTTTCTTCTGTACAACCAACAGCATCACCTTCGTCATTAAAAGGTGTAAGTGTAACATAAACGGTATCACCGTCAGAAAACTCAGAAGCAAACTCATAAAAAGTATCGTTTACCGTTTCATTATTAACAATGATTGTGTTTCCGGGTTCTACACGAACCGTTACATAGTAACCTCTGGCAAAAAGTGCAGGTTCCCAACTTAAATTTGTATTTATAGGAATGTCAGTATCACCATTTAAGGGTGCGTTAAGTTGCGTACATTCAGGAACTGGACAGTCTAAAATATCATCGGTAATGCTCCATCCAAAATTGGCTATCATCGCTTGTCTTTCCTCTAAGGCATCACAATATGGCAAGCCTTCTGCCCCTAAATTGATACCCGTTGATAAGGTTTGCTCGGACCAGGCAATTAACGTATTGTCATAATTCTCTCTAATAAGAGCCGTATTGTCTAACATATCATTCATGTTAGAAACATTGCTTACATTCCAATCTCCAAAATATTGGTTTAATACAGTTGCGTTTTCAAACATAGAACGCATACTTACATTGCCAATATTCCAACGATTAAAGCTTTGATCATAACTACTAGCATTTTGAAACATTCGATCCATGTTTTCTACGCCAGCAACACGCCAATTGTTAAGGGTTTGGTTAAATGCAGTAGCGTTATTAAACATATCTTGCATAGTGGTTACCTTTCTTACATTCCAACCATCAATACTACCGTTAAATGCTGTAGCATTGTTAAACATACTTTGCATTGTTATAACAGAGGCAACATTCCAAGAGTTTAAAGGTTGGTTAAATGAGGTTGCATCTTTAAACATAGACTCCATAGTATACACAAATGAAGTATCCCAATTTTCTATTGGTTGGTCAAAAGCGGAAGCTTCAGTAAACATTTCTTTCATAGTAACAACTTCACCTGTATCCCAATTAGCTAAAGGTTCATTAAAGCTTATCGCTTCATTAAACATACGTTCCATGGTTGTTACAACCGCAACATTCCAATTATTTATGTTTTGATTAAAAACTAGAGCACCTTCAAAGGTAGAATTCATTAAGGTGACAGAGCTTACATCCCAACTGTTTAAGGGTTGGTTAAATAAAACAGCCTCTTGAAAGGTAGAAGACATATTGGCAACAGCACTAACATCCCAGGCATCTATTGGCTGGTTAAATACTTCTGCATTTCTAAACATAGAAGACATATTTACAACCGAGTTAACATTCCAGTTGTTTAATGGCTGGTTAAAAGCTGTAGCCCTTGAAAACATATAACTTGTATTTATCACATTGGTGACATCCCAGCTATTTATATTTTGGTTAAATGTTGAGGCGCCCGCAAACATGGCGTTCATATGTATGGCAGATGATACATCCCAATTATTTAAAGGTTGATTAAAACTTATGGCACCGTCAAACATGGAGGCCATATCCGTTACTTTTCCAACATTCCAACTATTTAAGGGCTGGTTAAAGTCAACACATCGATCAAACATAGAATTCATATTGACTACATTGCTTACATCCCAATTATCTAATGGTTGATTGAATATTAGATTCGTGATATAGCCGTTGAACATTTCGGCCATATTGGTAACATTACTTACATCCCAACTATTTAAAGGTTGGTTAAAACCAACAGCTCTTTCAAACATATCAGACATATTGGTAACACTACTCACATCCCAATTGTTTAAAGGTTGATTAAATACAACCGCTTGCTCAAACATTCTAGACATGGTTGTAACACTACTTACATCCCAAATTTCAATGGGTTGATTAAACTTTTTTGTACCGAGAAACATTCCCCGCATATTCGTTACATTACTGACGTCCCAACCATCTAGAGGTTCATTGTATTCTAAAGTTGAGATGAATAAGAATGACATATCTGTTACATTACTTACATCCCAATTATTTATGTTTGCGGTAAAGCTGCTTGCAGCACCAAACATACTGCTCATGTTTGTTACTGTTGATAAGTCTGGAATATCTGTTGCATTATAGGTCATTGTCTGGCAATAATAAAAAGCTTGTCGCATGGATTTCCATTCTTGTGTACCCCATTGATCAATTGACACTAGTTTGTTATTATCCCTATTTGGTGAAGAGTAGTAGTGTGAAGGGTAATTTCCTATAATTGAAACCGTGTATATTCCTGGCGTTGTATAGCTATGGGTTAGGCCACTGGTTACGTTGTTGTTAAACTGGTGGTCTCCCCAATCAATAGAAAAGTTATATTCAGAAGAATAAGTAGAATTAATTTCAAGACTAAGTTGACTGTCAGCTGAAGAGTTGCTATTCAAAATTCTTGTATCAATGGTTAAGATAAAGGCATCTGGACTATTGATCCAAGTATCTACAATTGTGAAACTTATTTCACTACAGTCTGTTGCAGGTCCTTCAGCATTATAGGGTATTACTGTTGCATAGACAATATCCCCAGCAACAAAATCACTCGTAAAATCTACACCAACAACATTGCCAACATCTTCATTGTTTGCAATTACAATAGTGCTGCCTGATCTTACTGCCCTTACGTTTATTCGGTATCCTGTAGCGTTTGGTGCCGGAGCCCATCGAAGATCAAAATTTGCAGGAACATTAGTATCTCCATCTAAGGGAGAAGAAATTGTGGTGCATAAAACAAAAGGACAGTTGATGATATCCGCTGTAAAGCTCCAATTGTGGTTGTCAATCAAGTTTTGTCTTGCCACTCTGCCGTCACAGTAGTTTAGGTTTGTAGCACCCAATGTAATATCGTCTTGTACCGTTTGGGTTTCCCATCCTATTAACGTATTGTCGTAATTTTCTTGAGACATTCCGCTATTGGAAAGCATAAATGTCATGTTTGTAACATTAGAAATGTCCCATAATGCCAAGTTTTGATTAAAACCAGCGGCATTCAAAAACATCGAATTCATTGAGGTGGCTGCTGTTGTAGTCCAATTGCTTATATCTTGATTAAAATTGGATTCCCCAAACATTTTTTCAAAAGAAGTAACACTGCTTACATCCCAATTATTAAGAGGTTGGTTAAAAACAGAAGCTGTAAAAAACATAGCAGTCAGGTCCGTAACAGAAGAAACATTCCAGCTATTTATGTTTTGGTTAAAGACGTGAGCTTCCTGAAACATTGCATTCATAGTAGTGACATTACTGACATCCCATGCGCTTATATCTTGGTTAAATTTTAGAGTCTCTTGAAACATTCCTAGCATGTTTGTAACATTACCTACATCCCAATTGCTAATGTCTTGGTTAAAGTCAGAATTCTCCCGAAACATGTATTTCATATTTGTGACTTTACTTACATCCCAATTGTCTAGCGGCTGATTATAGATGGCTCCCCAAATCCAAGCATCAAACATACTTTCCATAGAAGTTACATTGCTAACATTCCAACTGTTTAGAGGGTGATTGTACGTTCGGTGTCTGTGAAACATAAAAGACATATCGGTCACCTGAGACACATCCCAATTGTTTAATGGGTAGTTAAATTTAGCTTCTCTAAACATAGCTGACATTGTGGTGATGTTACTTACATTCCAGCCATTAATATCTTGATTAAAGCTAGAGCCTTGAAACATGCTAGCTGTGTTGGTTACATTGCTGAGGATCCAATTATTCAAAGGTTTGTCAAATGCCCCAGTGTATCTAAACGCTCCAAACATATTAGTAACCTGCGAAACATCCCAGTTGTTAATGTTTTGATTAAAGTTGCTTGCTTCTGAAAATAGAAATTCCATTGTATTTACCGAAGCGGTGTTCCAATTGTCTAGCGGCTCATTAAATAGTCTAGCCTTATGAAATGTATATGACATATCGGTAACGCCAGCCGTGTTCCAATTGTCTAGAGGTCTATTGAAAATTTCTGTCTCGTAAAAAAGTCCAGAAATATCAGTGATGTTACTCACATCCCAATTATTTACAATACCATTGAAGGCTGTACAGCCCCTAAACATATTCTTTAGACTGGTTACTTGGGATAAATCTGGAGAATCAATGGCATCAAAATTTAAATTAATACAACCATAAAAAGCATTTTCCATAGTTTGCCATGGTATAATACCCCAATTTAATATTTCTATAATTTTAGCTTTATCCCCTGCATTGTTAAAGTAAATGGAAGGGAAATCGCCACTAATGGATACGGTATACGTTCCAGAAGTTGCATATGAATGTGTAATGTCTCCAGTTATATTGGAATCGGTGTTTCCGTCTCCCCAGTCTACGGTATAATTATAAGTAAAGCTAGGAGCTGTAGGTATGGTTATCTCATTATTTGCAGAAACTCCCGGGTTACTTGTAACCCATGTGGTTGTAAAAGATTGACCAAAAGAAGTAAAACTTGCAAATAAAACGAATACAGTGAAAATATTTTTTAGCATAATAAGGTTCAGTGTTATAGATAAATGAATATCTATGTCAAATATGATGATGAATCGCAGTTCATGAAATTATTTGTTGTGAACCTGTGTAATTGTAGTGTTAACACTACGAATTAGTAGATGTGCCTACTCGTTTACTCCTTAAAATTTAAAGGGAAATCGTTACTTTGAGGATAGCTAAAGCCCACGAATACTATGAATTAGAATGCAGGAAGAAAGAATAATTAGGAGGTGTAGTCGTGTTTTTTGACAGGGATTTTAACCAAAAAAAACCCCTAAAAAAAAGGGGTTTTAAAGTTTAATTTTTAGAATAAATTTTATCCATTTTGTCTCTGATTTCTTTTAAGCATAGATTGCCTAAACTACCTTCATGGGTATGCTTGATGTCTTTTTTTGGACTAAATGTTCCTTCGTTTATTTCTTGCCCCATTTTTTTATAAGCATCCCTAAATGGTATTCCGCTTAAAACGAGTTCATTTAAGGTGTCCACACTAAACAAATAATCATACTTTGGGTCATCTAAAATAGTTTCGTTTACGCGAACTTCTTTTAAACTAAATGTTAGTATTTCAATACATGCTTTTAGATCTTGAATGGCAGGTACAATTACTTCTTTTACCAACTGTAAATCTCTATGATAGCCACTTGGCAAATTGTTAGTTATTAAAATTAACTGATTAGGAATAGCTTGTAATTTATTGCATTTGCCTCGTACAAGTTCAAAAACATCTGGATTTTTTTTATGAGGCATTATACTACTCCCCGTGGTTAATTCATCAGGGAAAGAAATAAAACTAAAATTCTGACTCATGTACAAGCAAATGTCCATTGCCATTTTAGATAGGGTAGAAGCAATAGCACTCATGCCAAAAGCAGTAGCCTTCTCTACTTTTCCACGACCCATTTGGGCAGCAACTACATTGAATTTTTGGGTTTCAAAACCCATTTCTTCTGTAGTAAAACTTCTGTCTATGGGAAAAGAACTTCCATAGCCAGCAGCACTTCCTAGAGGGTTTTGATCGGCAACCTTATAGGCTGCATCAATAAAATACAAATCGTCTATTAAACTTTCTGCATAGGCAGAAAACCAAAGACCAAAAGAAGAAGGCATCGCTATTTGTAAATGGGTGTAGCCCGGTAAGAGTACCGTTTTGTATTTGTCGGCTAAATTTAAAAGCAAATCAAAAAGTACTTTAACCTCAGATTTAATTTCTGTAAGTTCATTCTTTAGGTACAAATGCATGGCAACTAAAACTTGATCGTTTCTAGAACGTGCGGTATGTATTTTTTTACCCGTATCACCTAGTTTTTCGGTTAATACAAATTCAATTTTGGAATGCATATCCTCAAAATTATCTTCAATGATAAAAGTTCCTTTTGCTATAGATTTGGCAATTTCATTTAATTCTTTTACCAAGGCATTGGTCTCATCTTGGGTAAGCAGCCCAATCTTGCCTAACATTTTGGCGTGTGCCTTGGAGGCTATGACATCATATTTTGCTAATAATAGGTCTAATTCCCTATCATTTCCAACGGTAAAATGATCTATTTTTTTATCCGTGCTAAATCCTTTGTCCCAGAGTTTCATTTTTTTTATTTAATAGTTAGATATGAGTATTGAGTATTGAGGGATTTGTACTAATGGTTAATCCCTTAATATTTAAATCTATTTTAAAAATCCATTTAATATTTTAATATACAAATCTATTCCTTCTTCTATCTCATTTACATAAATAAATTCATCTGCAGAATGAGATCTAGTACTGTCTCCAGGGCCTAATTTTAAAGACTGACAGCTTAGTGCCGCTTGGTCTGATAATGTTGGAGAACCATATGTTTCTCTGCCCAAGGCAATGCCAGCCTGTACTAAAGGATGGTTTTTGTCTATAGCTGATGAATTTAAATTTAAACCACGGGCTGTCATTTTACAAGGAGCTTCATTTTGTAGCATTTCCGCAATTTCCGGGTTTGTATATTTATCATTGACCCTTACATCAATGACCAAATCTACTTTGGCTGGCACTACATTATGTTGCTTGCCAGCGTTTATCTGTGTAACCGTTAGTTTTACTTTCCCTAACACTTCAGATACCTTGGAGAACGAATAATTTTTAAACCATTCCAATACTTTTATAGTGTTGTATATAGAATTGTCATTGTTGGGGTGTGCTGCATGTGAAGGAGTGCCTTTTACTTCTGCGTCAAAAACAATTAATCCTTTTTCGGCAATTGCAAGCTGCATAAGTGTTGGTTCCCCAACGATAGCAACGTCTATTTTTGGCAAACTTGGTAGTAAACCTCGCAAGCTGTTTGGACCAGCCGATTCTTCTTCCATAGATGCAACCATTAGGAGGTTGTGGCTGAGGTTTTGCACTGCATAGTAATGGGTGAATGTCGCTATTAGCGATACCAAACAACCACCGGCATCATTACTTCCCAATCCATATAATTTACCATTTTCGATATGTGGGAGAAAAGGATCTTTGGTGTAAGCCGAATTTGGTTTTACGGTATCGTGATGAGAGTTTAACAAGAGTGTTGGTTTGTTGTCATCCCAGTATTTGCTTTTGGCGTAAACGTTGTTATTGTCTCTTGTAAATGGAATGTTAAAACTGGCAAACCATTTTTCAATTGCATCTGCCGTTTTATCTTCTTCGGATGAAAAAGATTGAATGGAGATTAATTGTTTTAATAAAGCTATTGCTTTCTCAGTAAGCTGTTTTTGTTCCATTTTATAAGGTTATGGTTGTGTGTAAAGTGGCTTTTTCGTCTAGCATTGAAATATCTCCTATGCATACTTTAGCAACTTTTTTGTGCAAAGCATTAAAGCAATTTTCCAATTTAGGAAGCATGCCGTCTGCAATTATATTTTTATCTAAAAGCTCTTGATAGGTATTGGTGTTAATGTGTGTAACCACCGAATCTTCGTTCGCTATATCTCGTAAAACACCTTTCTTTTCAAAGCAATAATACAAGGTAGTTTCGTACATATTGCTCATTCCTATTGCAATTTCAGAAGCAATTGTATCTGCGTTGGTGTTTAATAATTGTCCTTTTTTATTATGACTAATAGCGCAAAATACTGGCGTCCATTGGCAATCAAGGATTTTAGTTAGTGCATCAGAATTTACGGAAGTAATATCACCTACAAAACCAAAATCTACTTCGCCAATTGGGCGTTTGTTAGCTTGTATAAGATTGGCGTCTGCACCACTAAGTCCAATTGCGTTACAATCTAAGGACTGCAATTCGGCAACAATATTTTTGTTGGCTAAGCCACCATACACCATCGTTATTAATTCTAAACTTTGAGCATCTGTGATACGTCTTCCATTTACTAATTTTGATTGAATCCCCAGCTTTTTCCCTAGTTCTGTTGCTAGTTTACCACCACCATGAACTAATATTTTAGGCCCGGGTATTTTTGAAAAAGCTTGCAGAAACTTGGTGAGTTCTTGCTTGTTTTCAATAACATTTCCTCCAATTTTTATAATCGACAGCTTCTGTTTCATTTGACAATGCTTTCTAATATTTTTTTCAATACTATTTGAGCGGCATAGGTTCTGTTATTGGCTTGTTCAATAACTAAAGATTGGTTGCTATCCAATACTTCATCGGCAACAATCATATTTCTTCGCACAGGTAAACAATGCATAAATTTGGCACTACCTAGCTTGTCTAAAGTTACCGTCCAATCTTTGTCTTGGTTAAGTACCTTACCGTAATCCTGATAGTTACTCCAGTTTTTTACATACACAAAATCTGCATTTTCAAAAGCTTTATCTTGATCATTCTCTATGGTAATTCCTTTAGTAATAGCCGGATTTAACTCATATCCCTTAGGATGCGTAATAACAAACTCTGCCTCTTGCAATTGCATCATTTCAATAAAAGAATTGGCAACAGCATGGGGTAATGCTTTGGGATGTGGGGCCCAAGAAAGCACAACTTTTGGTTTTGGCTTGGATTTTTGTTCCGATAAAGTGATGGCATCGGCTAGCGCTTGTAAGGGGTGTCCAACGGAGCTTTCCATATTTAAAATGGGTACTGTTGCATATTTTCTAAAGCTCGTTAAAACAATTTCAGCTTCATCTTGTTCTTTGTCTGTTAAATCTGCAAATGCCCTAATACCAATAATATCACAATATTGAGAAACAACTTGCGCAGCTTCTTTTACATGTTCAGATTTACCTTGATTCATTATGGTGCCATCTTCGTATTCTAGCGCCCAACCTTCACTGCCAAAGTTCATTACAATCACATCCATACCTAGATTAATTGCTGCTTTTTGCGTACTTAATCGTGTGCGTAGGCTATTGTTAAAGAATAAAAGACCAATTGTTTTTCCTTCCCCTAAGGTTTTAAATTGCTTGGGGTTTTCTTTTAAGGCTTTGGCTTCTTCTACCCACTTGGGAAGAGATTCTATGTCTTTTACAGAGAGGTAATTTGTCATTTTTATTAGTTTAATTCTGCTTTTAAAGCATCAAAAAATAAATCAATTTGAGAGGTTGTAATGTTTAATGCCGGTAAAATACGCAACAAGGTTTTGTCTTTTGCGCCACCCGTAAATACAAATTGGTTGTAAATAAGCTTTTTTCTAAGTTCACCTACTTCAAAATCAAATTGTAGACCTAGCATTAAGCCCCGCCCTTTTACTTTTTTGATTTGTGGTATTGTCGCTGCTTTTTCAACAAAATACAAATACATTTTGGCAGCGTTACGTACCAAATCTTCTTGTTCTATAACTTCAAGCACAGCTAAAGATGCTGCACAAGCCAAGTGATTGCCGCCAAATGTAGTTCCTAAAAGTCCGTAAGAGGCTCTTATTTCTTCTTGTATTAATACGCCACCAACAGGGAAACCGTTCCCCATACCTTTGGCAATTGTAATAATATCAGGTTTTATGTCGTGGTGTTGAAAACCAAAGAATTTTCCGGTTCTTCCGTAGCCAGATTGTACCTCATCTGCTATTAGTACCACATTGTTTTCTTTGCATAAACTAGCAATTGCCTGATAGAATTCTGTTGTGGGCTCGTCTAAACCCCCAACTCCTTGTATCGCTTCTAAAATAACCGCACAAACATCACCTTTTTCAATTTCTCCTTGAAAAGATTTTAAATGGTTAAATTCTAAAAAAGTAACTTTTTGTTGTTTGTTTATTGGGGCATTTATGGCTTCGTTGTCCGTTGCTGCAACAGCAGCAGATGTTCTGCCATGAAATCCGTTTTTAAAGGCAATTACTCGTGATTTATTGGTGTGAAAGGAGGCGAGTTTCAATGCATTTTCATTGGCTTCTGCTCCAGAATTGCACATGAATAAATTATAATCATAACATTTAGATTGCTCCACCAATTTTTCGGCCAACTCCCCTTGCAATGGGTTTTGTATAGCATTGCTGTAAAATCCAATTAAATCTAATTGTTCTTTAATTCTGCGCACGTAATGCGGATGCGCATGCCCTATGGAAATAACGGCATGTCCTCCATAAAAATCTAAATATTCTTGTCCTTTGTCATCAACAATCTTAATGCCTTTCGCTGAGACTGGAGTTACATTATATAATGGGTAAACGTCAAATAAATTCATGGTTAGTTTTTTACTTTAATATCATTTATTTTATCAAACGAAGCTACAATTCCTCTAATCAAAGAAGAACTTAATCCTTGGTGTTCCATTTCATTTAAACCTTTAATGGTACAGCCCATAGGCGTAGTAACTCTGTCTATTTCTTCCTCGGGGTGGTTGCCAGATTCTATAAGCAAACTAGCGGCACCGTTACAAGTGTACATGGCTAATTCTTGTGCCTCTGTAGAATCGAACCCTAATTGTATTGCACCTTGTGTAGTGGCGCGTATTAAGCGCATCCAAAATGCAATTCCGCTTGCGCAAATTACCGTGGCAGCTTGCATTTGACTTTCGGGAATTTCTAAGGAATGTCCCATTCTATTAAAAATAGCTTTGGCCAATTCGATTCGTTTTTTCCCTGCTACATTACTACAGATACAGGTCATGGATTTTCCAACAGAAATAGCGGTGTTGGGCATACTTCTAATTATAAAAGTCTCCTTCCCTACAATAGATTCAATTTTTTGAATATTAAAGCCTGTAATGGTAGAAATAACAATGTGTTTTTCAGTAAGTAAATCTTTAATGTCATTTAAAATTGTTTCAAAATGATTGGGTTGTACGGCAAAAATTAAAATATCAGAGTTTTTAACGGCTTCCCTATTATCTGAGGTAACGGTTACATTACCGTAATTTTCATATTTTTTGATGCTTTCTGTATTCCTTTTTGTCAAATACATGGTTGTAGCACCATTAGAATTTAAAATTCCGTTAGCTATGGATAAACCTAAATTTCCTGTACCTATAATGGCTAGTTTCATAATAGTATGGTTTGTTTTTTAGTAAATCCCTCATGGAGGGTTTAATTTGTCGAGGCTTGCCTCTAAACATTAAAATCGTTTTCAGATGAACGCCTCCTGGGTGTATCCCAATGTTTTTGATGGATGCGTTTAAAATCCTCCTGCTTTTAGATTTAGGCCTTCGGTTTCCTTAAAGCCAAACATTAAATTCATATTTTGAACCGCCTGTCCGGATGCTCCTTTTAAAAGGTTGTCAATAGCCGATGTTATTAATAGTTTGTTGTTGTGCTTGTGTAAATGAATGTGACACTGATTGGTATTAACTACTTGTTTTAAATGAATTGCTTCATCGGAAACATTGGTAAATTTAGCGTCGGCATAAAAGTCCTTATACAATTTTATAGCATCTTCTAAGCTACCGTTGTAATTGGTGTATGCAGTTGCAAAAATACCTCTGGCAAAATTCCCTCTCTGAGGAAGAAATAATAGTTCTCCTACAGTGTTATTGTAAGCATTAAGGCTTTCGCCTATTTCACCTAAATGTTGGTGCGTAAAAGGTTTGTACCAAGAAACGTTGTTGTTTCGCCAGCTAAAGTGTGTCGTGTCTGATGGTTTTACTCCAGCACCCGTACTCCCGGTAACCGCATTAATATGTACTTCATTTTCTAGTGTATTTGCCTTAGCTAAAGGAAGCAATGCCAGCTGAATGGCTGTAGCAAAACAGCCAGGGTTGGCTATATAATTGGCAGTTTTTATGGCAGGGGTATTGGTTTCGGGTAAGCCATAAATAAATTCTTTTCCGTTTAAAACAGCATCATTTTTCAGCCTAAAATCATTGCTTAAATCAATAATTTTAGTATTTGCTGAGAAGGAATTTTGATTTAAAAATGTCGTAGAATTGCCATGACCCAAACACAAAAAAACAACATCAACGTTCAGATTAACATCGGCTGTAAACGCAAGCTCCGTTTGTCCTAATAAATCAGGATGTGCTGTCGTTATTTTTTTACCGGCTCTGGTAGTACTGTATATAAATTCTATGTTTGCTTTAGAATGATTTAACAGTAGCCTAATAAGCTCACCTCCCGTATAGCCAGATCCTCCAATAATACCAATAGTAATCATTATTCTTTATTTACGTGATTGTATATTTTTCCTGAATTAGATAGAATTTTAATAAATCCTTTGGCATCGTCTGCACTCCATCCTTCGTTCATTTCTCCATAACTACCAAAAGAGGCGTTCATAAGGTCATGTTTAGAAGAAATTCCATTTAGTTCAAATCTGTAGGGATGCAGGCTTACAAAAACATCACCAGATACATTTTTCTGTGTATCGGTTAAAAAGACTTCAATGTTTCGCATTACTTCATCCAGATAGTTGCCTTCGTGCAACAACATTCCATAGAAATTACCCTGTTGTTCTTTTTGAAATTGTTGCCATTTGCTAAGCGTGTGTTTTTCTAGTAAATGGTGTGCTTTAATTATAATTAAAGATGCAGCAGCTTCAAATCCTACCCTGCCTTTAATACCAATGATGGTGTCACCAACATGAATATCCCTGCCTATTGCATATTTAGACGCAAGGTCATTTAATGCTGTAATATTGTTTATTGCGCTATCTTTTTCATCATTGATGGCTACCAATTCTCCCTTGTTAAAGGTTAGTTTAATATCAATGGGGTTTCTTTCTTGTAATTGACTTGGGTATGCAGTGTCTGGCAACGGAAGATTAGAGGTTAATGTTTCATCACCTCCTACCGATGTTCCCCAAAGTCCTTTGTTGATCGAGTATTTTGCTTTTTCCCATGGATAATCTACACCGTTCTCTTTTAGGTAAGCAATTTCTACCTCTCTAGATAGTTTGTTATCTCTAATTGGAGTTATGATTTCTATTTCTGGAGCGATGATTTGAAAAATCATATCAAACCTTACTTGATCATTTCCGGCCCCAGTACTACCGTGTGCAATATATTTTGCGCCTATTTTTTTGGCGTGGTTTACAATTTCAATAGCTTGTACAATACGTTCAGCACTTACCGATAAGGGGTAGGTGTTGTTTTTTAATACATTCCCAAAAATTAAAAATTTTACAACCTTGTCATAAAAGGTCTGTACAGCATTGATAGAAGTATAGGAAGTTGCCCCTAATTCTAAAGCTTTCTTTTTAATGTTGGCAATCTCATTTTTTGAAAAACCACCGGTATTTACGCTTACCGCGTGTACATCAAAACCTTTGTCTTTCGATAAATATTTTGCGCAATACGAAGTGTCTAGTCCTCCACTGTATGCTAAAACTAATTTACTCATTTTTCTTTTTCTTTTTTAAGAACAACTGTTCTTTTATGTTTTTTAATCTTTTAAAAACCTTACTATCTACCTCCTTTTTAGGAACTTCTTTTTTCTTGGCAGCAGCGTCAAATAACATCCCCGTACACAGACACATTTTTTGTTCTGTCCGCGTTAAAACATCAAAATTTTTGCAAGTTTGGCAACCCTTCCAAAATTCAGGGTCTGTAGTGAGCTCAGAAAAGGTAACAGGTTTGTATCCCAATTCATAATTCATCTTCATTACAGCCAAGCCCGTAGTGATACCAAAAATCTTGGCCTCCGGAAATTTTTCTCTTGACAGTTCAAAAATGCGTTCTTTTATTTTTTTGGCAAGCCCTTGATTTCTATAATCAGGATGAACTATAAGCCCAGAATTTGCAACAAATTTATTGTGATCCCATACTTCTATATAGCAAAATCCTGCAAATTTTTCTCCATCCAATGCAATAATGGCATTTCCATTTTGCAATCGTTTTTGAATGTATTCAGGTGTACGCTTGGCAATACCTGTTCCACGTACTTTTGCAGATTCTGTAATAGTATCTGAAATTATTTGCGCAAATTTAAAATGCGATTCGTTAGCAATAACAATTTTCATTGAATTTTGCTTTAATGTTAGTGTATAGTATTTTTTTTTAAATGCGGAAATGGACTCACCTAATTCCATAATAGAAGTTTGTACCCTTACGGGCGACGGCGTATGGGAGTAAACGCAGTTGTGGGTGTAGAAACCCTATAACTAGATAATATGTTTGTGTTGTTACTCATTAGCAAGCCAAATGTACAAATAAAATTTTAGTAACCTAGTGGGCAGCCATGTTTTTTGGGAATAGTGAATTTTGCCTTTTTAATCTGAGTATTTCGTAAATCATAAATCCAAATACTGAAATATATTCAATAGATAATATCCCCAAATGCTCGGTATAGTTGGGATTGGCGTATGCCCAATAACTTAAAAATACGGCAGAAGACCATACAATGGCAAACCTAAATTTTGTAAATACACTTAATAAGACAACAAATATCACATACCAAGGGTGTACTGTTGTAGATATAAAATAATAAATGCATAAAACCCATAACATGGAAGTGAAAAGTCCGGTTATTTTTTTGTTTTTGGTTAAAAATGAAAAAATGAGAACGACGCCTATGGTAATATAAGGCGATATTTTTCCAAAAGCTTTAATGGTTTCCCAGTTTTTGCTGCCATTTAACTCAGCTAGCTTTTTAACGATATTATAAAAGCTAGAATTAAACTCAAAATTTGAAAACCATAAGCCTATGGTTTGGGAATAGTTTAAAATAAATTCTTTAGAAATAAATGGGAGAAATATAACAACTAAGGTTGCTCCCACAAGTACGTAAAATAGGATCGTTTTTTTTAAACCAAAATGCCTTAAAAAAAGAGGTAGAAATAATAAGGGTACTAATTTTACTGCAATTGAGAAGGCAAAAATAGGTGCCGACAGACGCCATTTTTTTTCTGTTATCAAATACATAGCCCATATAAAGAAAAATAACATAACTCCTTCAAAATGAAGGTTTCCAGATAATTCAATTATAATTAAGGGGTTTAAGAAATACCAAAAGATAAGGTGCGATGATTTGTTTAATTTCACCAATAGTTTTTTTCCAAAATAAAGAATGCCAATATCTGCAGCAAGGATAAATAATTTCATTGTTAAGATGCCTCCAAACATACTTTTTCCTGAAAAAAGGGCTGCAAGGCCAAATATTAGCTGGTTTAAAGGAGGGTAGTTGCTATAGTTTTTTGCGCTTATTTCTCCCATACCACCATACAGTTGTGCTGCATTTTCAATAATGATTTTGCCTTCTTGCATGATATAGTCGGGCGTATAGAGGTAGGGGTTTATGCCTTGGGCAAGCAATTCTCCATCCCAAATAAAGCGGTAAAAATCTTGGGAGAGCATGGGTTCCGTAAATAGGAAGACTACTCTAAAGAGTATCCCCGCGGCTAATAATAATTTAAAGTTCCATTTTTCGAACTGAATTAATTTATAGCACAGGTAGAATAGGGCGGCGGATAAACTAATGAGTTTTAGGAAATTGGTCCGATCTAAATGGTACGCAAAGGTATAGTAGAATGCGAAACTAAGTACAAGCAGTACTAAAGGAATCTTGTGTAATCTCCAATACGATAATATTTTAGGTAACATTACAATAGTGCTATTTATTACGAAGAACAGTAAAAATTAGTAAGGATGCAATATCGAGAACTATTTTTTACCTATTACCACTTAGATTTTAGACGATAGTGATTTAAAAAAGACATAGCCAAATCCTAAAAACAACATAAAGTGAAAGGGAAACAGTCCAAAATCGTTTAGGGGAATGGCAGAATACATGCCAAATAAGAAATAGATCGTTAAACCAAATTCTAAAATCACATGAGGCGATAGTTTTTTAGCAAGGTATCTTTTTCCTTTCCAACTATCAGAAATACTATTTATGTTGAATTTTGGGGTACGTACAAATTCACTTTTTTTCCCAAAATGGCCTTCTAATACGGCAACACTATTGTGCAGCGAAAAACCTAAGGCCACAGAAAAGAAAGTAAAGAAAAGCTTTATATAGGATACAAACTTACTAAATCCGCTTCCTTGAATACTTTTATACGTAAACCAATAACAGACAAACAAAATAACGGTACTTAGTATAAAAAAACTTGTCACTTCAAAAACCCATCCCAAGGTTTCATTTCTGTTTTTTATATAGAGCATTGGTATGCTTAAAACCGCAACGAGAAACACACATAAAAACATGGAACTGTTGAGCAAATGCATAACCCCGTGAAACTTAGTTTTAAAGGAAATGTTTTTAGCAGAAACCACACTCCAAACCGATTTTTTAAAATTTTCTGCCCCACCCTTGTTCCAACGAAATTGTTGCGAACGTGCCGCTGAAATAACAACCGGTAATTCTGCAGGTGTTTCTACATCTTCTAAATACTTAAATTTCCAGTTTTTTAATTGTGCTCTATAACTTAAATCAAGATCTTCGGTTAGTGTGTCTCCTTCCCAGTTACCCGCATCTATAATGCAAGTTTTTCTCCATATACCGGCAGTTCCATTAAAGTTAATGAAATGTCCTTTTGCATTTCTACCAACTTGTTCTAGTGTAAAATGCGCATCCAAGGCAAAAGCCTGTATTCTTGTTAGTATGGAATAATCTCTGTTGATATGGCCCCAACGGGTTTGGACTACACCTATTTTTTCATCTTTAAAATAAAGTACAGTTTTCTTTAGCCAATCTGTACCCGGTAAAAAATCTGCATCAAAAATGGCAATAAAATCACCTTTTGCCGTCTTTAAACCTTCTTTTAATGCGCCTGCTTTAAATCCTTGTCTGTTGGTTCTTCTAATGTGTTGTATGTCTAAACCCGTTTCTTGTAGTTTTTTTATTTGTTCAGCTGTGTCCAATACAGAACTGTCTGTTGAATCATCTAAAACCTGGATTTCTAATTTATTGGAAGGATATTCCATTTTTGCAATATTTTCTAACAACCGTTTTACTACGTATTCTTCGTTAAAAATTGGAAGTTGGATGGTAACAAAAGGTACTTCCCTTGCATCTAATAAGTTGAATTTTGGTGCGTCTTTGTTTTGTTTTTTATACCCTAAATAATTAATCAGTAAATTAAGTTGAGCCAAGCTGTAAAAAAAAATCAGTATGAGTGATAAACTGTAGATACCAATAATAATGTATGTTATTGCAATTTCCATAACTATTTGAAGCTGTATTTAAATATCCATCCAAGGATTTTTATACCGGCAAAGATAGTACCTTTTACTGTGCCTGATACCTTAGAAACACCAATTCTTTTTTTATAGCGAACAGGGATTTCCACGTATGTTAGCTTCTTTTTTATTGCTTTTAGTTGCATTTCTACCGTCCACCCATAAGTTTTGTCTTTCATTTCTAGTCCAAGTAACTGATCGTACTTGATAGCTCTAAATGGACCTAGATCTGTGAATTTGGCCTTGAAGAACAGTTTCATTAACACTGTAGCTAATTTGTTTCCAAAAACTTGTTGTGGCGTCATACTTCCATTTTCACGAAGTTCTTTGGTCCGTGCACCAATAACAAAATCAATATTATCTTCAATAATTGGCTTTACTATTTTGGTTAATTCCCCGGGGTAATCCGAATAGTCGCCATCCATAAAGACGATTATATCAGGTTTATCATCCTTTTTGGAAATATAGTCTAGCCCCTTTAGACAAGCGTTACCGTATCCTTTTTGGTTTTCAGTGAGTACTGTTGCACCTGCCTGATTTGCATTTTTTGCGGTATCATCGGTAGAGTTGTTATTTATAACAATGATTTCAGAAACAGAAGATGGAATTTCTTGAATAACTTTGCCAATGGAATCTGCTTCGTTATAAGCCGGAATAATTACGTTTATTACTGCCATCACTTTAAATCGGATATATTGTTTTCCTTTTTGAATTTGACAAGACTAAACCATTCTTTAATTTTTTTTCCATTCTTATATTTTTCTGCTGAAGTCAGTTTTTCGTTTTTGTAGATCAAACAATATCCATTTTTTACATTATGTAACAACTGGCATTTGTGATTAATACTACCACTATTTGCATAAAAGAGCCACCAACCTGTTTTTTCATTGTTGGTATAGTGCCCCTCTTTTAAGCGTATGCCATTTGGACTGTAAAAGTACCAATACTTTTCTTTTTTATTTACTTTAAAGTGTCCTTGTGCTGATAATGTCTTGTTTTTATGGTAGAATTTCCAAAATCCTTCCTTGGTGTTGTTTTGCAGCCACCCTTCTGCTTTCAATTCACCAGAAGGATAATATTGTTTTACATACTTTTCTTCAACAGGTCCTTTGCTAGATGCAAGAAGTAAAGCGCATAAAAGTAGGATGCGAGAAAACATATTTATTTTTTGTTTACCAAATCCATTAAATCCACATCATTACCTAACAACACTTGTGTTGGGTTTATCCGACCTTCTTCTGGTCCGTTTTCTAATTTTAATACACCACGTGGGCAAACGGCAGAGCAAACTCCACAACCCACGCAACTAGAACGCACAATATTTTCTCCCTTTTGAGCATAAGCACGCACGTCTATTCCTTGTTCACAATAGGTAGAACAGTTACCACATGATATACATTGTCCACCATTTGTTGTAATTCTAAATCGAGATTTAAAACGTTGAACAAATCCTAAGTAGGCCGCTAATGGGCAGCCAAACCTACACCATACCCTGTTTCCAAAAATAGGATAAAACCCGGTGCCTATAACCCCAGCAAAAACAGCACCTATAAGGATGCTGTAACTATTTTGTACTGTTTGGGTTTTTATGCCGAGTACGGTATTGGCATCCGTAAAAAAGCTATAAAGTGTCATTGCTGTCATAGCAACAGCAAAGACCAATACCAAGTGAACTAACCAGCGTTCTACTTTCCAAGAAAATAAAGATTTACTAGAATGTTGTCTATAAGGATCACCTAAAGTTTCCGCTAAACCACCACAACCACAAACCCATGAACAATACCATCTTTTGCCAAAGAAATAAACCATTACAGGCACAATTACCAAGGTTAGTACAATACCCCAAACTAGGATAAAAAGTCCAATGCCCCCAGTATTGATAAGGGATTTTATGTTCCATTGGAAAAAGAAATCATAATCTAATGGAAAAGCATTCTTAAAATCATAATATGGCATTTGTAGCCTTACCATAATTTCAGGTATTAAAAAAGCAAATACAATTTGAAAAAATAGTACGGATGTTGTACGGACCATTTGATACGTATTATGGCGGTATTTTATATACATTCTAACGGCCATTACACTCATGACCACACAATACATAAAGCCGTAAACAAACCAATGACCTGCAGGGTTTCCGCTTAAACTTTCACTAATGGGGTCTACCAAATAGGTCCAGTTCACCGTATATTCAGAAAAAAAGTAGAGTATGATATAGAAGCTAACCAAAAAGATAAAAACAAGCCATGCTATCCAACCTCTATTTGTAGCGTTTTCGTGATAGATGCCATCATTTTTAATGCCTTTTTTACCGAGGAAGATTACATTTGGGACAATAAATAAAAGGGCACCAATGATGCCAAATCCAAAGGTAAAGAACCACATAAGGCCTTTGTTTTCAACAATAAAACCAGTACCTGATTTTTTGCCAATTTCGGCAGCCATATCACTTGGTTTGGTGTAGATTACCTTATTGTATTCTTTGTTCTTTCTATGCTGGGCATTGGCATTCTCTAAAGTAGAGGACACAACAGCGGCTAGGCCTGAAATACCATTAAATTCCTTGTTTACAAGCGTATTATTGATGTCATTTATAAAAATTTCGCTTTGAATGTTTTTTGCTGTTAAATAGTCATCAACGATTTCAGGAGTTACTTTAAAGGTACCAATGACGGTTAAGGATGCAAAAGTTGCTAGTCCGATTAAAAAAATAACAAGGCCTATATTTTTTATTGTTTTCATATTAAAAATTAAACGTTGTTAAAAATTCGTTTCCAGCTTTTCTTTTTTGCTGTAATGGTTGTTCCATATGTTGCATTGTATTTGGATATGATTTCAGACTCGTACTGTTTGTAAAATTCGGGGTCAAAATTCGCATCCTTTAAATATTCCATGACGTAATCCATATTTTTTTCCTGTGTTAACCAGCGATCAAAAATTGCATGTCGCATTCGGATGCCAAAAGTGTTAATGCCTAAAAATTGTTTCGTTTCTTTATGGAATGCAATGGTTATACAGATTTTTTCTTTGGCGTGTCGCCAGTGAAAATGCTCCTCGTACTCATTTTTGCTCTGTTCACTAAATACCCATCCATAAGTTTGGTATTCTATATCTAAAAATTTAGCAGAATTAAACCAATGTCCAGGTTTGTATTCTAGTGGGTTTCCGCAAATGGTTTGCGCCACAGTTTCTCCCATCATTCTCCCGGTATACCAAACGGCTTCAATGGTTCGGCGCTGCCCAATAGCTTCTCGCTGCTCTGCACAATCTCCTATGGCATAAATGTCTTTGTTATTTGTTTCTAAAAACCGATTTACCAGAACGCCTCTTCCAATTTCAATGTCGGTCTCTTTTAAAAAATCTACATTTGGTGATACACCGGCAGTAAGACCAACAACAGTACATGCTATGGTATCGCCTTTGTCTGTTACTACAGCTTTGGCGCATCCATGTTCATCCGCAATGATTTCCTTTAAATTAGTACCTAAACGTAAATCAATGTGGTGCTCTTCAATATGCTCGTTAATAAGTGCCGATTCTCCTTTTGGTAAAACACCATTCCAGAAACTTTCTTCCCGTACTAAAAAAGTAACCGGTATTTTTCTACTGCGCAGCATTTCTGCCATTTCAATGCCGATAAGCCCACCTCCAACAATTACGGCTCGTTTACACTGCTCTTTATTGGGGGCATTTTTTTCAAGGTTATCTAAATCTTGCTTTGAGTACAATCCTTGTACGCCTTGTAAATCTTGGCCTGGCCAGCCAAATTTATTTGGTTTGGAACCTGTGGCTATAATTAATTTGTCGTAAGAAATCGTAGTATTTTCTAGTACTATTTCTTTGCGGTTGGCATCTATTTTAGTAACATACCCTTGAACCAAATCGATACGATTTTTCTTCCAGAACCAATTTTCGTAAGGCTGAATGTGCTTAAATTTCATATGACCCATATACACATACATAAGTGCAGTACGAGAAAAGAAATATTCGGTTTCGGCAGAAACTATGGTGATTTTTTTATCTGATAATTTACGAATATGCCGAGCTGCCGAAACTCCTGCTATACCATTGCCAATAATTACTATATGTTCCATAAAATGTAAAAATGTTAATTTGTATGTCGTAAGTATTAAGGTAAACTTAAGAAGGTTATTTTATTTATACTTACTCTAAATAAGAAATCAATGGATTGCATTTGTCCATAAAATGTGATATTTAGGGAATAGTTTTGTTTAAAATAAGGGATGTTGTAGGTTTTTAAATATACAACGACAAACCATAACAAATCACTAATTTGCTATTAATTTTTAAAAAGGGAATAGTGCCAACCATAAAATATACACCATGCATCAACGGATAACAATTGTAATAGTAATAAGTTTTTTAATTTCTTTTTTAGGGTATTCTCAAGACAATGATGGTCCTAAAAGTAATATTCAACAGTATACACCTTCAAAATTAATTGGGAAAGGGCAGTGGGATATAAAATGGTTTAATAATTTATATACAGAGACCGAAGCTAAATATGAAACAAAGATTGCGGTGCCAAGGGCTAGTTATTTTACATCTACAGTAGAGGCATATACCGGTGTTGGTGAGCAGAAAAGATGGAATCTTGGGGTTATATTAAAAATACGATCTAATGCTGTTGATGGCAGCAAAACATTTGATGTTTTTAAGTTTGCCAGTGAAGATGGTGTGTCTAGATCTGGTTTAACAGCTTTTGCACCATCTGTTAAGTTTGTGCCATTTGAAGCTGTAGGGAACTTTTCTATTCAAAGTTCTTTTTATATTCCATTGGTGAATAAGGAAGTAGAGAACAATGTTTTTTTAGATCAGAAAGGGTTTATTTGGCAAAATAAATTTTTCTATGATTATACCTTCCCTGGAGATAACTGGCAGTTATTTTCGGAGCTAAATACCGAATTGAATTTTGGTGACAGGGAGGAGAGTTTTGCCAACAACAGCTTAAGTCTAACTCCTGGGGTTTTTCTAAGTTATTTTCCTACTTACAAATTTACCTTGCTTGCTTTGGTGCAACACTCTCAACGGCTCGATTTGGGTAATAATTTTGCTCAAAATTATACAGCATTAGGCGGTGGAGCAAAATACCAATTAACAAATGCCTTGAACGTAGAATTGCTGTATACTAATTTTGTAACAGGGAGTAATACAGGGCTTGGTGAAACCTTTAATTTAGGATTGCGCGCTATTTTTTAAAAAATCGTTTACAAATAATGTATTTTAGGAGTCAAATTACTTTTTAAAATGAAAAAAATTGGACTGCTATTGTTGTGTTGCCTGCAATTTTCGTGTAATAGTCAGGTTGCAGACAAATTTAATGGGGTGAGTTTTGTGGCATCCCGAGAAGAAATAAATCAAGAAAATGTAACACCAATTTTATCTATTAATGCGAATTCCGCGGCCGTTATGCCTTTTGGTTTTATACGTGATATTACATCTCCTAAAATAATTTTTGATACTGATAGGCAGTGGTTTGGAGAAACAAAGGCTGGAGCCAAACAGTATATCGAAATCCTACACAAAAACAATATCAAAGTAATGCTAAAGCCTCATATTTGGATTTCTAGAGGGGAATTTACGGGGAATTTAACAATGAACGATGAAGTAGCATGGAAGAAGTTAGAAGAGGCATTTCATAAATTTATTATCAATTACGCAACATTGGCGCAAGAGGAAAATGTTGAAATATTTTGTATTGGAACCGAACTGGAACAGTTTGTAAAGAGTAGACCTATATTTTGGAACAATCTAATTCAGGAGGTACGGACTATCTACAAGGGGAAATTAACCTATGCCGCCAATTGGGATGAGTATGATCGTGTGCCTTTTTGGGAAAGCATAGATTTTATTGGTATAGACGCTTATTTCCCGCTATCAGAAGAAGAACATCCTACCATTGATCAGTTAAAAGCAGGATGGCAAACCCATAAAGAAAAGATAAAGAACTTATCTAAAAGTGTAAATAAACCTGTGCTTTTTACAGAATATGGGTATCGAAGTATGAACTATACGGCGCACAAACCTTGGTTGGTGGATAGAAATGAAGGGAATGTAAATTTAGAAGCACAAGCCATAGCGACCAAAGCAATCTTAGAAATGTTTTGGAAAGAAAATTGGTTTGCAGGTGGTTATGTCTGGAAATGGTTTATTAGGCATGAAAAAGCAGGAGGGGAAAACAATAATAGATTTACCCCCCAAAATAAACCAGCAGAACAAGTATTAAAAGAGTTTTATGGGGACAAGTAAACTAAAACAGATGGGTTTTAGTTTGACTTTGCTTTTTTTTTATGCGGTAGGGTTTTCTCAGGAATATAAAATAGATCAAGTTGACTTCGTTGGGACAAAAAACACAAAGGTTTCTTTTTTAGAAAAAATAGTTTCTGTAAAAGCAGGGGCAATGGCAGATTCATTAGCCTTGGAAACGGATGTGAATCAATTAAAAAAATTACCTTCAATAGCCAATGCATCCTTTGTATTGCACTCTAATTCTAGTACCTCATATGTGGTTGTTTTTACAATTGAAGAAAATTTCACACTAATACCTTTTGCAAATGTATATACCTCATCTAACGATGAATTTGCCTACAGAATAGGGTTGCAAGAATTTAATTTAACGGGCCGAAACATGATCATAGGTGCCTTTTATCAAAAGGATATTTTTGACTCTTACGGCATAGCCTTACGAGCGCCTTACCTCTTTAATTCAAAAACGGGAGTAGCCCTTAGCTATAACAACCTTGTAACCCAAGAGCCTGTTTTTTTTGATAATACATCAGCAGATTACAAATACCACAATTCCGCTTTTGAAATTATGGGTTTGTATCAATTTAATCAGAAAAATAGTATTGACCTAGGAATGAATTTTTTTAGGGAAAAATACAATTACTTAAAAGGGGCTACAAACCCTGCAATTCCGCAACAATTAGACATTCGTAAGTATTCGTATAAGGCCTTGTATAATTACAATAATATTGAATATGATTTTCAATATTTATCGGGTTTTAAAAGTGTTTTAAATCTACAATATGTGAACAGTTCTAATAGGAATTCAGACAATTTCTTAGTTGGATTTACGGATTTAATGTATTACAGACGAATTGGCATTCGAGGCAACTGGGCCAATAGATTGCGATTGGGACTAGCGACGAATGATAAAACACCATTTGCCCCGTTTTCAGTAGACAATAATGTTAACCTAAGGGGAGTAGGGAATCGGATAGACAGAGGAACAGGTTCCATAGTTTTGAATACAGAATATAGGCATACTTTGTTAGATGAGGATTGGTTTGTATTGCAAGGAAATGCATTTGTAGATGGAGGTACTTGGCGTAATCCCGGTGGTGGCTATGATGATTTTATAAAAAATGAAAATATTAGGATATATCCCGGTATAGGAATTAGATTTATGCACAAGCGTATTTTTAATGCCATATTTAGGATAGATTATGGTTATGGTATCACAAAAAATGCATCAAAAGGCTTGGTTTTTGGAATTGGGCAGTATTTTTGATAATATTTGTAGTAAAGAGAAGAGAAAGATGATGAGAAAGATTGGTATACCCTATTTGGTTTTGTTTTTTATGGCTACATCTGTTTTTGCCCAAGAGGATTTAAAAACGGTGGTCGCTAAAAAAGGAGATGGTATTTATACGCTATTAAAGAATTTTGGAATGAATCCATCGCACTATTACTCAGATTTTGTTGCGCTTAATGAGAGTAATTTAAGGAATGGCAAACATTTATACGAAGGTAAATCGTATAAAATACCAAACAAAAATGCAACATTAGAAGGGAATGATGAATCCAAAGCAGCTGTAAATGGTTATCCTATATTTGGGGAAAAACACGCTACCGTAGTAAAGAAAAGTAGCAAGTTAGCCGGGGCAGTTTATTATTTAATTTCAGGTCATGGGGGTCCAGATCCTGGGGCAGTAACAAAATACGGAAAAAAACTAATTTCTGAGGATGAGTATGCCTACGATATTACATTGCGTTTAGGGAAGGAATTAATTTCTCATGGAGCTCTAGTTTATATTATTATAAGAGATAATAACGATGGTATTCGGGATGAAAAATTATTAACTGTAGATTATGATGAGGTGTGTTACCCAGATAAAATCATTCCATTAAATCAATTGGCCAGATTAAAACAACGAGTAGATGCTGTAAATGACTTATATCTTCAAAATAAAGGAATGTATCAAAGGTTAATTGTTACGCATATAGATAGTAGAAGCGTGGGGCAAAATATAGATGTATTCTTTTACCATCACGAAAAAAGTACAAATGGTAAACGTTTGGCAGAAAGCATCCATAAAATGTTTCACGCAAAGTATAAAAAATACCAGCCTAGCAGAGATTATACAGGAACTTTTTTAGATAGAAGTGGTCTCTATTTGGTTAAAAATACGCTGCCTGCAATGGCGTATATAGAAATTGGGAACATTAAAAATAAAAAAGATCAGAAGCGTATATTGGTTCCTGAAAATAGGCAGGCACTTGCAAAGTGGATTAGTGAAGGTGTTTTGTTGGATTTTGAAAATAAATAATTAATTAGCGATGTTCTTTTTGTAGTAATTGTATAGTTCTTCAGGACTTTTTCCTATGCTTTTTTGAAGGTGAATCATGCCAAAATGATATTGTAATTTTAGCATACCTATTTCTTGATACTTCCGGGCCGAAGTAATGACTTTGTCAGGTAGAATGATAAATATTTTTTCTTTGTATAATCTAGCTATAAATTCACCGTCTTCGTAAATAATATAGTCTTCATTATAACCATTTAGTTTTGTGAATAAATTTTTCGTTATAAAAAGTGATTGGTCGCCTCCCCTGCATATTTTATGATTTATACGGGTAAACCAAGCGAAAAATTTTAAAAATAAACTGTTGTTATCAAATTTCAATCTAAATGAGCCGGCATACTGCTCTTTGTTTACGGCATTTAAAATTGAAGTGTCAAAATGAGGTGGAGGTATTGTATCTGCGTGTAAAAAATAGAGGATATCGCCTGTAGCGTAATTTGCACCAACATTCATTTGTTTTGCCCTTCCCTTTTTAGAATGTAAAATAGTGGTGTTTAGCATGGTGGCAATAGCAATGGTAGTGTCTGTACTGCCGCCATCTACCACAATTATTTCTTTAATATTCCCTGCAGTGCACCGTTGCCGAATAGCATCAATAAGTGGTTCTATTGCAGCTTCTTCATTTAAAACAGGAATAATGATACTGAGCGTAGGGTTGCTTTTACTTTGCTTCATTAAGGCTCCAATTATAATCTGTATATTTAATTTTTGCGTCTGATGCGATCTTCGTTTTTGAGTATTTGTTGATGAAATCTACTAAAGTTCCATCTTCTGTAAAATCTGACTTAAACCATTTGAAAATTTCAGACAACTGTACATTATCTGTTGTGATTTTGTTTCGTGTTACATCTCCTATAAATTCTTTTGTTGCAGTCTGCAGTTGCTCCTCCATTGTGTTTGCTAAAAATGCATTGTTCAAAAGCTTAGGGCAAGAATAAGAGGCGCAATTGATAGCAAAATGAATGCGGGGTTCGTTCATCTTCCTTAAAATTTTGTGCTCAATTGCTCCTAAGGAAAATTTAACATCACCAATGGCAACTATTTTTTTATCCCATGGTGCGTTTATGTCTTTAATACTTTGGGTAGGGTAATTGTCTAAAATTAGCTTAACTGTCCCTGCATTGTATAGATTTATATAATAGGCTAACTTTTCATTTTTAGACCAATTTTTTGCTGGGGCATTTTGTTGTAATAAGCTAAGATATCCTTCGAGCTGATCGATATCTTTTAAAAACCCTTTGTAATTAACATCTCCATTTTCAGCTACATTTTTTTGCAATAATACATTCCATGTCTGGTGACTTGGTGCGGGACCAAAAGGTATTTCGGTTACTTTATTAGTGGTGGTTGTGTAAAAGAAACCTACGATCGTTATCAAGATTAGTGTAATTCCTATTTTAAAACTCATTTTCATTATTTTTTACCTTATAAGTCTGTCAATTTCTATAAAACTAACAAACACAGCTTTGTTTTTTTTAAGGAGCAATACAAAAAAAGGAATTTGTAGTATTTTTTAGGCTTCAATACTTTTCAGTAGTTCTCGAAACAAACGGATCATTTTTGGTTCCGTTTTTCCTGCTATTTCTAGAATCTCAGTTATATCTACAGCCTGTAGGTTGTCTGGGTCACATTCATCGGTTAAGACTGATACAGCCAGGATGGGTAATTTTAGATGATTAGCAACAATGACCTCTGGTACAGTACTCATACCTACTGCATCTGCCCCAATTATTTTAAGCATTCGGTATTCGGCCTTGGTTTCTAATTGTGGACCAACAACAGAAGCATAAACTCCAGTTTGTAGTGAAATACCTTCTTTCTTTGCAATTGCTTTTATTTTATTGCGCATGATAAGATCATAAGGTTCGTTCATATTTACAAAGCGATCGCCAAAGAGCGAAACATTTTTAAAGGCTAGCGGTGAGCCTCCTTGAAGATTAATGTGATCTTCAATGAGCATAATGTCCCCTTTTTTATAGTTTAAATTAATGGCGCCGGCAGCATTTGAAATAAACAGATGTTTTATACCCAACTGATGCATTACACGAATGGGGTAGGTAACATCTAGTAAGTCATAGCCTTCATAAATATGAAATCTACCTTGCATAACTACTACTTTTTTGCCTTCTAAGGTGCCGTAAATTAATTTTCCGGAATGAAACTCAACTGTGGCCAAAGGGAAAAAGGGAATGTGGTTGTAATGTGCTTCTATTGGGTTTTCTATTTCGTCTGCTAGTTTACCCAATCCTGTTCCTAATACAATACCTAATACGGGAGCATTGAATCCTTTATTTTTTAGATAGGCAACAGATTCATCTAATTGTTTTTTAATCATTCTATTCTATTTTTTAAAAAGGGCTGAAACACTTCTATATCTTTAATGTCCTCATAATAATCAACATCGTTTTTAGGTGTCAGCAGTTTTAAAGTGTTGTTGTTTAAATCATTTAAAGTGTCATTGAGTACAGTTTCTGTTCCCCATTTTTTATTTTTAAAAACTGCTGTGTTAAAAATACGCATTCCCAATAAATAATAACCACCATCTTCTGCAGGACCAATCACAAAATCGTGTTTAGATAGTTGTTCAAATGCATTTTCTATATCATTAGTTTCTATATCATACATATCGCTACCAACAACAATAATATTTTGATAGCCCTCTTCAAAACCTTGTTTAAAGGCATTTTGCATCCGTATGCCTAAATCTTCGCCCGATTGGAGTTTTTTGTCAAAAATATCATTCTCCCAAATATCATTCTCCCAAATGGAAGTTGAGTAATGCACTTGTTTTGTGGCATCCACATTTTTTGTTATCGCAACGGTGTGGGCTAATAAAAATTTGTAAATATCCAATGCAATTTCATCGCCAACTTTTGTGGCTAGGCGCGTTTTACACTTTCCAAGTTCAGGGTTGCGCGTAAAAATAAGTAGGAGGTTGTGGTTCGATTTTTTCAAGGATAGTTAATTTATTTTCTCTGCATTGGTCAACAATCTACTCCAATACTTACTATGGGTATGCACTTTGTTGGTTTCATTGTCATTAGCATCATAAATGGGATTATTTTTATTTTTCCATTCAAAAATACCGCCATATAAATTTTTTACATTGGTATAGCCCGCAGCTTTTAGTTTTTCACCTATATCCTCAGAGCGAATACCAATAGAACAATATACAATAATTTCTGCATTTTTATTTTCAATTTTGGAAGTGATAGATTCAATGTTAAACAAGTCATAGCCAACGCAGATAGCGCCTTTAAGGTGGCTTGTGTTGTACTCTATTTCTTCCCTTGTGTCTAATAAAATAACATCACTTTTTTGTAGTAAGGAATCTATGGATAAATACGGAATGCTTTCTGTATTGTGCTTTTTTAATAATTTTTTAATCGACGATTGTCCGTAGTTGTTTACGGTTAAAAATAGAACAAAAAACAAACAATAATACTGTTTCATTGGGGCTCGAGTTTTTGTAAAGATACAATTTTGTTAAATTAATTTAGCAGTGAGAGGTACAGTATGAATGGAAACACAGTAGTTTTCTGCTTTGGTGAAATTTGATTTAAAATAGTGAATTTGATGATGTTTCAGTCTGTTTTGTAGAGTATTCGTGTCTCCAAAATAAAAAATTGGGTTATTGTTTAGTATATTACGGATGAAGGAATTTATTGCTTCACCAAATCTGAAACAAATAATAATTAATTATTGAAATATAAGGTTACCTAAAAAGGAGCAAATTTGTAGTCGTATATTAGTGGAAAATGGTGGTCGATAGCAACCACCATTTTAGGTTTGGATATTAAAATTCTATCTATATATAATTTAACTGTAGCTATAAGTACCTAACTAATACATCGGTTTCGCTAATTAATATTCTTTCATAATCCCCTGCTCCATTAATTAATCCAGGCACTCCAGTTATTGAATGGTAACCAACAGAACCAATTGCGGTCATATTGTCCCTTATATTTTGATTTACTACATCTAATGGAATATTGGTTACATTAGATTCTTGAACTAATTTTCCATCAAGATCTATTGGGCGAAGTTTATAAGCAACTTTATTTGAGGAATTAGTCGTATTTCCGCCTACAAGCCTTGCAAATTTATCTCCATCAATTTCTACTATCTCCACGATGATATCCACGTGACTTTGGCCACTTGAAGGGGTAATTCTACCAGTATCATCTATGTCATACGAAGCTCCTGATCTCCCATTTACAATTAAGTCACCTAATTGTACAGGTTCATCTATAGGATTGTATAAAGCGATTGTGTTTCCAGATAATTGCATGCTTCTTGAAATATAACTTATGTGATTTCCACTAGCTTTAAATATGCCTAAATTGTCTAAACAACTGCTTGCATGTCTTAATAAAACTCTTTTAGTAATATTGGTAAAGGTATCATAGTCAGCGAGTGAATAACCATTAAATGTAGCCGAATTTGGAAAATGGCTAACTACCGCATGTAAATAAGCCCTCATAAATAAATATGAAATAAATGCAGCACTCCAAGCCACTTGTGTTGGCGCAGTTTGTTCTGCTGTTTCTTCAGCCTCAGAAACCGACCCTTTTAGTGGCAACCAATATTCAGTAACTTTTGCTATTCCATTAGTATTGTTATCTAACAACCCTCCTGTCCACCAAGTATTAAATTCGTCATGCGCTACCTGGATTGCATAATCAATTACGGTTGAAGAAGGAATGTTCCAATGAGTGTTATTAGAAATGCTTTGACCTTCTGATTGCTGAATTAAATGGTCACGAAACCTAACAACTTGTAAGAATAAACTCCCTGTATTATCAGTTACCATTTGTTCGAACATTTCTATAAAATCATCGAAAAATTCAAATTGCTCCTGACCATTTTGGGGATTAACGAATTTAAAGGTTACATCGTTTGGAATATTTAAATCTCCTTCCATTCCGAAAAGTAATAAGGCATGGGGTGAAAATCCACTAGAACTGTTGGCGTCAATGGTTACCCAGAGAGGACCATAGGTGCTCAGCCAATTGTAATATTGGTGTAAGGTGTAGCTAGCAGATGGCATAGCTTCCATTCCTAAGGCTTCAATGAATTGATTTTTTTCAGACGCCGCTAAGCCTGTTTGGTTAATAAACATATCGAGGTAGTAATTTTCAATTGCAGGGCTTAAGTTGTTGCCGGTTGTTGTTAATACTTCTTCAATTGTATTATTTCTCCTCATTTTCCAGTTCATTAGCATTGTTGCTACGGTTGCCCAGCAACCCATAGTAGGCTGTGTCATTCTATCAATCTGGTAACTTATATTTATCGGTTGCGCTCCTTCAGAAGGTCTCACGTTTATTGACTCATGGGTTCCATCAGCATCGGTGCGTTGTGCTTGAACCGTTTGCCCTCTGCTTACTGCTTCTGAAGCGGTTTGAGCTAATGATGGTCTATTTTGTTCACGATCAAATTGAGCTGTTTCTCTAACACTTTCTCCGCCATCGATTTGTTGTTGCAAATGCTGTCTAGTTAAGTTTTGTGCATCTTCATCTGTAATATTCCCAGCTTGGCGAGCTTGTGTAATACCATCTGCAATTCCTTGTGAATTCTGAGTATTGTGTTGTTGCGTCGCTAAACTCTTGGACATTTCAGCAAAAGCTTTGGCGTTTTCTTGATTTGAAAGATAAGTTTTAATCGCATTATCTTGGTTTTTGGCTAAGCCTGTTATATCGTTAAAAGCCCCCGGATTTCCTAATATTTCAGAGAGTTGCGATAATCCCGCAGCAGGTGCAGGCGCATCTGGTGCATTTTGAATGTTTACCATAGGAGTGGCAAAATTTTTATATTCAGGTTTGTATTCTGTTATAGTGGGTGTTGGGGTTACTACGGGAGCAATCGATGTTGGATCTTCTGTCCTGAATTTGTCCCAATCTTGAGAAGAATTTTCTTTAACCATTTCACAAGCATCACAAGAACCTTGAATGGCTTCCATAAATACCCCCCGCGTTGGTACACTTAACCTGTAAGGAGGCATTGGTGTAATTGGTTTGTAATAGTCAAATAATGATTTTTCTACGAATAAATTGTCGCCTATTTCCTCGATCATATTATTTCGACCTACCCGGTAACCACTAGCTACCGGGAATACCATAGAATTACCTGTTATTGTTACCAATTCATTTTTAACAACAGATGCCAAGCTACGCATAACCGATTTATGACCAGTTGAAGTATAAGTTTGAATGTTAAACCCATCGAGTAGCATATAGCGTCTATCGGCATCCAAGTTTCGCCATAAGACTTTATTATAGTGTTCTAAGCTACTATTGAGGTGTTCTATAAGTTCATTAACGATATATTCATCCTCTTTTCTTGGATTCTTTTTCTCAAGAGAGTTAAGGGGAGTTAATATATTCTCAATGTCATCGTGTAAATCATTTTTCAAACTTCTATTGACTAATGTTGAAGAATGGTAGTCACTCCTGTAATTTATTTGTATGCTATGTAGATTAAAAGTTATATAATTAAAAAACAGATCATGATGTTCGCCTGTCAGTGGAGAGGTAAAATCAATTTTTATCTTCTCAATAGATTTACGGGTTTTATTTGCGGGTATTCCATTATCCTTTATATAATATTTTAGTATTCTATTTCCTCCTTTATATTTTTGTTGTTCAGTAAGATCAATATCTCCAAGGGGTGTAATAGATATTCTTGCTCCTCCACTTCCAAAACTATCTTTTATGAGATTACTAACAACTTGGGGCGCAATGTGTTCGTTAAATATTCTATCCCAGTCTGCAATTACATTTCCGTTAAAGTAACTAAAAAGTTGTTCTAGGTCCATATCTAATATTTTAGCATAGGCCTCCCATAATTTTTTCTCTTTTTCCATTCCAGCAAAAAAATCCATTTCAGTTGGAGTTTCATCTCCATCAAACACGATTCCTACGAAATTGTTAAACACATTTATTCCATTTGAACCATCAAAACTGACCCTTATACATTGAGCAGGAGGCACAGTTTCGTAATTGGCATCTAACGTCATAAACATATCAAAAATTTGTCCTCTAGTTAAAACCTCCGTTGAAGTAGTATTCCGCTTTATACTAGGGCCTTTGGCTGCGCAGGGTGCAACGGCACCTATGACAGTATCCTTGATGTTTTGACGAATTGTTCCGGGTACATCTATTCCCGCATCTGTAGTTATTGTTGTTTTGATTATAGGAAAGGATAAAATTCTATCGAAACGGGTCTTAGGTCTTGGGATATGAACATTAATTTTTAAATATCCCGTTAGTTCAGAAATTACTTCATCGGCATATGTTCCATCTGGAAAGTCGACCCTAGTATAATCTGTTTTAATGCGTTCGTTGGCATCAAAAGCTCTTAATAATGGATGTTGTCGTCTTAAATAAGAAAATGCTTTTAAATAGGTATTTGATGGTGTTGGAAGTAGGTTTGTAGCTAAAATATCCTTCCATTTATGAATATTTTCTGTGGAAAAATTGGTCATAAGAAGAGGAACAAAAACACATTCTTCTACATGAGAAAGTTCTTGATATATTGCATAATGACGCAATACTTCAAAATACATCATAGTGAGGGAATGACAGTGGTTATGATTGGCTATTGTTTCAGCTGTTACCCCGTACTCTTGTCCTTCTGTAACTGTTGTTACTACAGAGGCATTTAGTTGTCTATAGCTCTCTGCATTTTGTTGAAGTGACTGTCTTAATTTTTCGCCAAAAAACTGAGAGATACTCCTAGAGCTATTTTGTGAAGCAGACGAATTTGAATTCGAAAAACCACCTGCTACTCCTAATGAAGCACCAATACCACCATAGGATGCACTTGCTCCTATACCCGCAGACATTCCCGATGTATGTGCTTTACTTCTGCCACTGACATCTTCATTTAACCCTCCACTTAATTGATCTGTGATAAAACGATCACTAACTAATTCTGCAGAAAGACTTTCCCCTTGTGAGATAGATTGTGATTCCGCCCCAGTTAATGAATGAGAAGATTCAAATACAACGATTTGTTTTTTTTGACCAGGGGCTAACGGTAGCGAGTAGACTAAGTCGCCTAATGAATAGCCATCTGCCTTAAAAACCGATTTATAGTGAAGTATATGTCCTGTAGCAACAGTGACTGATTGATATAGGGACAAGTTTTCTTTGGCGTCTGGTGCATCTTCCCATCTAATCGGATTATTTAAATCTATCTCTTTACGGGTAATTATTTTTTTATCACCTACTAGGTTATATTGTACCTTCCTTCCTAATTTTACTTTTTGTAAAACATAGTTGGCTACTTCTGGGTCTGATACGCGAACAATGGCGTTGTAGCTATATTCTCGTAAAGTCCTGTTCGGAGTTGAAAGATTTAGACATGCGCCTCCAATATCTTGAGTATATTCATCTGAATTAATTAAATCTTCTTGATCAGGTAGTCGTTTGGCTCTAATTTTAGAATTACAGTCACAATCGTCGTGTTCATTCGTTTCTTTGTCGGTCACAACAATTTCCTCGTCAATTAAAAGCAAGAATATAAAATCATCCGAAATTGTTTCATTATTATTTTCTAGATTAATTACTAAATCTACTGGGCTATTTGGCATTAGCGATACCATTGCTTGGGCAACTTGATAATTCCCGTACGGATAGTCTAGTGAGAAATTTCCAGATTTATCTGTCATTGCAGACCCAATGATTTTAAATAATTCATCTTCCCCCTTTTTCCCTTGAATAACTACAGTAAGCTCATTTAAAGTATATTTGTTTCCATTTTGCAGCACTTTTCCTCTTAATCTCTTATTACTTTTAGGTCTTCCAGTATTGGAGTCAGTTTCAATTTCTCCAGAGGGGTATTTTTTAATTTTTAAATCAAGATTCTGTAAGGTAGTATCCTCTTTATTATATTTTTTTTCCCATAAAATTGCCCCATCATAACCTTTTACCCTTATGGTAATTGGACCAGAAACATTGTTAGAAATTAAGGGCACTTCATTACTAAATTTAAAATTTATTGTATTATTTATTATTGTGTCTTGGGCTAAAGTCCAGTTGTATTTGATGGTTTTTGACTTTCCATTTATTTGTAAATATTCCATAAAGAGGTCATAAAAATCCAAATCCTGTTTTAATAGTTCGTCTTCCGTAATAATTTGCAGTTCACCTCCTATTTCCAAGGTTTCAATTTTAGGTATAGTTATAGGGAAATCAAATAATTTGTTAAAATTATTTTTTAAATAATCAAAGAATTCTTTGTTTACTGTGTATTCTGTTTTTTTGAAAAAATCTACTAGTTGTGTATATCCAATGGTAAATTCTTCAGAAGATAATTGGGGATAATCTCCATTAAGATCTACAAGAACCTGAATAAAATCCAAAACAAATTTATCGGTAATATCTCTATCAGGATACCCAGAGTCAAATAGATATTTGAATAATTCATAGGCTTCCTTGTTAATTAAAAATACTCTTTTATTATATTGATTGGAAAGGTTGGTTATGCCTTGGGTGTTTAGTGCGTCTTTCTTTTTAGAGTTAGCCTCACCATAAATACTAATATATTTTTCATATTCTACTTGATGAAATCTTCGGTCAAAATCTGATGAATAGGATGATTTTAAATAGTAAATACCTTCAAACTCTCGAGTGGCTATAATTTGATTAGTGTCATCCTTGATTGTGATGTTAAATTTAAAGGAATAATCATTAATATTAATTCCATCATCTTTTAGGATATCAATAAAATGGTATAAATAGAAGCCATAAATATCCTCGATAGTTTTACCAGATAGTTCATCTAGAGGTAAGTTTACTTTATAAGTGTTAGTATTAATGTTTTGTGACGCCATAAAAGATATATGACTACTAGCATAGCGAAAAATTTCAGTCCGTTTGCTAGTGTAAGAAAATATTGGGATTGTAACTTCAATTAGAACATTGTTGAATTCTAATTGATTGTTATCGCCCTCCGAAATGAAGTTGAATTGTACAGAAGCCATAATGTATATTATTTACTAGTTATGAATGTATTGCTCAAGCGATGCGTGGGGAGACTTTACAATTAATTTACGAATGGACATCTTATTTTTGATGTTAATTTGTATATATGTAGGATAAATCTGTATAATTGGCGCTGTTGTGACTCTTAAAGAGTTCACTTATGGTTTTATTTTAAGGAGAATAGAGAAAGTGTTGATTCACAGGATAAAGAAAGCAAAAAACCCGAACATTTCTGTTCGGGTTTTTAAAGTGGTGCCTCCAGGAATCGAACCAGGGACACATGGATTTTCAGTCCATTGCTCTACCAACTGAGCTAAGGCACCATGCCGTTAAGCGGCTGCAAATATAATTTCTAATTTTCGATATCCAAACAAAAATGCAAAAAAAGGTTGTAGTTTTTTTACATTTTTTAATCTTTGTACTATGAATTTAATTATTGATGCGGGTAATACCTCAGTAAAAATGGCGGTTTATAAGGGAAAAGCACTAGTTTCTTTTGCTACTATAATGCCATTAGATTTTTTAAATTCCCTAAAAATTATTTTTAATGAGTTTCCGTATATTAAAAACGCTATTGTTTCTTCTGTACGAACTTTGGGGGAGGAAGATGTGAAGCAACTTTCTGTGTATTGTAAGGTACATGTGCTAAACGCCACGACCAAAATACCATTTAAAAATGGGTATGGCACTCCCAAAACTTTAGGTGTAGATAGAATTGCATTGGCAACTGCCGCTTTTTATCACAACAGAAATGGAAATACTTTGGTTATAGATGCAGGTAGTTGTGTTACGTATGATATCATTACTAGTAAGGGAGAATATTTAGGCGGGGCGATATCGCCGGGAGTTTCTATGCGTTTTAATGCAATGCATAACCAAACGGCAAATTTACCATTGGTAGAAAAAGAGGGGGATTTTGAGCTTATTGGAAATTCTACAATAACAGGAATGCAAAGTGGTGTTGTTAACGGAATTTGTTTCGAAATAGATGGTATAATTAGCCAATATAAAGCGAGATTTGCGGATTTAACAGTTATTTTAACAGGCGGCGACGCTCAATTCTTGTCAAAACGATTAAAAAATACCATATTTGCGCATTCCAATTTCCTTGTAGAGGGACTTAACTGTTTGCTGGAATACAACAAAGACTAAATGATAAGAAAAATTACGATTGCAATAGTATGCTGTATGGCAGGTACTATTTACGCTCAAAACGGCACGGTTTCACCATATTCATACTTTGGTATAGGGGATTTAAGAGGTATAAATTCTGTTGAAAATCAAATGATGGGTGGTATCAGTATGTTCACAGATAGCATACATATAAATTTAAATAACCCTGCAGGATATGCCAATTTGAGGCAAATGACATATACTGCTTCCATATCTAGAAAAGAAATAGGATTAAAAGGAGGAGATGAGAAACAAAACGCTTCCGTGACAAACCTAGAGTATTTAGCTATTGGGTTTCCGCTGATAGACAATGTGTTAGGAGTAGGCTTTGGCTTAAGGCCATATAGTTCCGTTGGTTACGGAATTAGTTCTGAGTTAACAGATCCAGATGCAGGATTAATAAATAATGAATATAGTGGAGATGGAGGCTTAAATACTCTTTACTTTTCTCTTGGGTATAAACTGGCAAAAAATATAAATATTGGGGCTACAGCAAACCTAAATTTTGGAACCATAGAAAGCAGAAGAGTACAAACTGTTGAAAATGTTCAATTTGGAACGTTTGATTTTAGAAAATCTAATATTAGTGGAGGGAATTTTAAATTATCCGCTAATTATACACCAATGATTACAGATAAAGTTAGGATGAATACTTATTTGGGTATCGATACTCAGGTTAATATGTCTTCTAGAAATACAAAGTCTGTTGGCTCTTTTTCTGCGAGTACCGGGCAGGAGATAGAAAATATTGATGTAAATTTAGACCGTTTAGGATTAAAAGATAGAGGAATAATGGTCCCTACAAATACAACCGTAGGTATTGGTTTTGGCCAAGATAGAAAATGGTTTGTTGGAACTGAAACCAGTTTTCAAGGCCTAGATGACTATAGTGCGCCATTTTTTACCGTTGATAATTTGGTCTATGAAAATGCAACAAGATTTGCGTTGGGTGGGTTCTATATACCAGACTATACATCCTTTACAGACTATTATAAGCGAATTACATATAGGGCAGGGACTAAATTTGGAAATTCAGGTTTAGTTGTTAATAATGAGAGTATTAAAGACTTTGGCATAACTTTTGGAGTTGGTTTACCAATGAATACTCCTAACGATCCTTTCTCTAATATTAATATTGGATTTGAGCTCGGCCAAAGAGGAACAACAAATGCAGACCTTATTAAGGAAAATTATATTAAGGTAAGTATAGGATTATCTTTAAATGCAAAATGGTTCCATAAGCGAACAATAGATTAAAAAGAATAGTAATAACCATTTATATAAAAACCAATTAAGATGAAAAAGAAACTTTACTATATAGCGATTGCTTTTTTAAGCGTTATGGGTGTAAGTAATGCACAAGAAGGCACGGCTGCGGCTGTGGATGATACGGAATGTAGAAATAACCTTTCTATTTACAATGAACACGTAAAAGTGAAAAACTTCGATGCTGCTTATGAGCCTTGGAAAATGGTCTATGAAACATGTCCAGATTATCACTTTGCGAACTATGTTTATGGTGAATATATTTTAAAACATAAACTAAAAAGCGCTACTGGGGCAGAAAGAACCGCTTTAGTAAATACCCTTTTAGGCTTGTATGATAATTGGGGAAAATATTTCCCTACAAAACACAGTACCAAGGCAGATCGTCTTATTGATAAGGCAATGCTGAAGTCTAGTGAAGATATGTCTACTACCGAGGAATTGTATAACGATTTAAACACTGCCTTTAGAGAAGACGGAAAGAATTTTAAAAATACTGGAGCATTATTCCTATACTTTAAAAGTTTGGTAGATTTACATAAAGAAGGTAAGCAAGAGTTGCAAACCGTTTTTGACCTTTATGATGATTTATCTCAAAAAATCGAGGAAATAAACAAAGAGGTTACAGATAGAATAGCTAAATTGTTGGTTAAAGAAGATGCTGGTACCATTACAAAAGCTGAGAAAAGTCAATTGGATGCAGACACTCAAAATTCTGAAAAGTACGGTATTGTTGCAAATAATATGGATGTTAAACTAGGAAGTTTAGCAGATTGTGAGAACTTGATTCCCTTGTACGAGAAGAATTTTGACGCAAAACAAGATGACTTAGAGTGGGTAAAAAGAGCAGTAAGTAGAATGTTTAATAAGGAATGTTTGGATTCTGAAATGTTTAAAAAATTGTTTCAAAGACAATTGGCTATGGAACCTTCGGCAAATGCGTATGTTTATTCTGCGGCTTTAAAATTAAAGGAAGGGGATAAAAGTGGAGCTTTACAAGATTTCACTAAGGCAAGTGAGTTAGAGACAGATCCATATAAAAAGTCTAAAATTTTATATAAAATAGCGGCTAGTTATAGTAGAATAAATAAAGCTACTTCCTATAAATACGCACAACAGTCTTTAAATTTTGACCCTTCTAATGGAAATGCATATTTATTAATGGCTAGTGCTGTAGGTTCTAGTGCAAATGAATGTGGTTCTACGAAGTTCGAGAAATTAGCGATTAACTGGAAAGCGGCTGAATTGGCTAGAAAAGCAGGTAGAGTAGATCCATCTTTAAGCTATAAGGCATCAGCAACAGCCAAAGCATATAATGATAGAGCGCCGTCAAGAACGGATATCTTTTCAAACAATATGCAAGGCAAAACAGTTAAGTTTAACTGTTGGGTTGGTGGTAGTGTAAAGGTGCCTAACCTATAAGATGAGAATTATAAAAACATATAGTTTATTTAAAAGCATTGTCATATTTTGTATGGCAATGCTTTTTTCGTGCAAGGATAACTATAAGCGCGTGGGTGATGAAGCACAAAAGGTGGTGTATCCCCAGGGGGTCGCTAAAGATTTGGTGTTTACCTATACAGAAACCCAAGAACCCGTTAAAAATGCAGAAGCAACAGTGACTAAGGTACAGGCGGTTTTAACAGCGGCAGTTATGGAGGATTATGACAATCTTAGTTTTCCCAGAAACGTTTTTCCAAAAGGGCTGCAAGTAGATATCTACGATGAAAAAAATAAAAAAAGTGTAATTACGGCCGATTATGGTATTAGTTATACTTCAACAAAATTGATAAGTTTGCATGGAAATGTGGTTATTAATACCTATGATGGAAAACAGTTTAAAACGCCACAATTGTATTATGATCAAATAAATAAATGGATATTTACACAAGAAAAGTTTGAGTTTGTAAATCCTGAAGATGAATCTGTCATGCTGGGTACGGGCTTCGATTCGGATGAAAAGTTAACCAAAGTAAATGCCCATAAAACAACGGGAGTAAAAACATTTAAAGATAACGAGGAATTATGATGAAAATATTAAAGTATACGGAGTTTTTATATTTAGCAGTAGCTATTATATCCCTATATCAAATTTATGCATTGTGGAGTGCTGGTGAAGAATTTTACACCTTTGTTTTCTTTGCAGTGGTTTCTATTGGGATGTTTGCTTTTCGTAGACATTACAGGAAAAAATTTGAAAAAAGAAAACAAGACAATAACTCATAATAGTGGGCACCTCTATAGTTATTATAGTTTTATCATTACTCTTTTCGGCTTTTTTTTCAGGCATGGAGATTGCTTTTATTTCAGCGAATAGAATCCACTTAGAAATAGAGAAAAAACAAGAAGGGATTTTATCTACCGTATTATCTAAATTAACATATAAGCCTTCAAAGTTTATTGCCACCATGCTTATTGGTAATAATATCGCTTTGGTTGTGTACGGTATGTATATGGGAGATTTACTGATGACTTGGTTCACTGGAATGCTGCCAACTGGGAGTGGTTTTTTAGATGTCCTATTAACAGATTTTGGGTTAGTGGCCCAAACAATTGTTTCTACCCTAGTTATATTAATTACAGCAGAGTTTTTACCCAAAGTGCTTTTTCAGATTTATGCAAATTCTTTTTTAAAGGCGTTGGCAATACCTGCCTATTTTTTCTATATTATTTTTTCTTGGATTTCCAACTTTGTGATAAGGGTGTCAGACTTTGTATTGAAAGTATTCTTTAAAACGGATGGTGATCATAGTCAGCTTGCATTTAGTAAGGTTGAGTTGGGCGATTATATTACAGAACAACTAGAAACAGTTGCTATGGAAGATGTGGTTGATTCGGAAATTCAGATTTTCCAAAATGCATTGGAATTTGCGGCGGTGAAGGCACGGGAGGTTATGGTGCCAAGAACAGAAATTATAGCCGTAGAACTGCATGAAACACCAAAAAACTTAACAAAATTATTTACAGATACCGGATTGTCTAAAATAATGGTCTATAAAGATACCGTGGATGACATTATAGGCTATGTACATTCTTTTGAGCTTTTTAAAAAACCAAAAACCATTAAAAGTATTTTATTGCCTTTAGAATTTGTTCCAGAAACGATGTTGGTAAGTAATATATTAGATGTTTTAATTAAAAAAAGAAAAAGCGTAGCGGTTGTTTTGGATGAGTATGGAGGTACTTCTGGGATAATGACCGTAGAAGATATTGTAGAAGAATTGTTTGGAGAAATAGAAGATGAACATGATTCTACAGATTTAGTAGAGCATCAAATTGATGAAACTACCTATAAATTTTCAGCGCGTTTGGATGTAGATTATATTAATGAAAACTACAAATTAGAGCTTCCAGAAAGTGATGAATATGAGACGCTTGGTGGCTTAATCGTTAATGAAACCGGAAAAATACCTGAAAAAGATTCAGAAATTAAAATAGAAAACTTCAATTTTAAAATACTAGAAGTGTCCAATACCAAAATAGATTTGGTAAGCCTACATATACTTGAAAAAGAGTAGTTTTTCGGGGAATTAAAATTCGATAAAATTTAAATTTTAATTCCCAAAAAGAAATGGTAATTTTGCGCACTGATTTTAAACCTTTTATAGAATGGCGATTTTAGAGAACATAAGAAAAAGAACAACAATACTTATTTTAATTATTGGGATGGCATTATTTGCATTTGTTGTATCTGGGATATTTACAGCAGATGGTTTTTCTGGTGCAAAAACAGGATCTACCGTGGCCGAAGTTAATGGCACCGATATTTCTATAGACGATTTTAGACGAAAGGTAGAAAGTGCCTCGAATCGATTTGGGTCTGGAGCAACTTCTATGCAGGTTGTTAATAGTGTTTGGGATCAAGAAGTAAGAAGTGCTATTTTAAGCGAAGAATTTGATGAGTTGGGCATTGGTATAGAGCAAGATCAAATTATCAACTTTATTGCATCTAATCCTAATTTTGCTCAAAACCCACAATACCAAAATGAAAATGGGGCTTTTGATGAATTTAAATTTAGAGAGTTTATTAGCACATTAAAGGACAATAGTCCTGGTCAATATGCTTTGTGGTTAGAACAAGAGCAAGCTATTATGCAAATAGCAAAGGAACAGACTTATTTTAATTTAGTTAAAGCTGGTTTAGGCGCTACTTTAAAAGAAGGAGAGTTAGATTACAAATTGGCAAATGATAAAATAGACATTAAATATGCAAGAGTACCTTATACTTCTATTGCAGATAGTTCTATTGCAGTAAGTAAAAGTGAAATTACGGCCTTTATTAATCAACATAAGGAAGAATACAAGCAAGATAATGCTAGAGATTTTCAATTTGTTTACTTTGAAGAAAAGGCATCTTTAGAAGATGAAAATGCTGTAAAAGATATGGTAGTAAGTCTTTTGAATGATAAAGTAGAATACAATGATACTATTTTAGGGTTTAAAAATACAACAGATGTTGCTGCCTTTTTAGATCGTAATTCAGATATAAAATTTGATTCTATTTATAAAGCAAAAAATAGCTTACCCGCTAAATTTGCAGATACCCTAATGACCTTGGGTGTAGGTGAAGTTTATGGGCCATATAGAGATGGTGATTATTTTAAGGTTTCAAAAATGGTCAACAAAAAGGAAAATGGTTCTGTAAAGGCTAGCCATATTTTAATTGCATGGGAAGGTGCTGAAAGAGTAGACCCTAAGGTGACAAGAACTAAAGAAGAAGCAAAGAAGGTAGCAGATGAAATGTTAAGAGAAGCAAAGAAAGCAGGAGCTGATTTTGTTGTTTTAGCACGTGAAAACTCAGATGGACCTTCGGCACCACGAGGTGGAGATTTGGGATATTTTGAAGAAGGGACAATGACTCCTGTATTCAATGACTTTGCTTTTGGAAATAAGGTAGGGCATATTGGATTAATTGAAACTGAGTTTGGATTTCATATTGTAAAAGTAGATGCTAAGCAAGATGTTGTTCAGCTAGCAACATTGGCTAGAGAGATTGATTCTTCAGAAGAAACTATTAACGGTTTGTTTACGGATGCTTCTAAATTTGAAGTAGACGCCAAAGCTGCGGATAAATCATTTTTAGAATTATCAAAGGAAAGAAATTATATCGCGAGACCTGTAAATAAAATTAAAGAATTGGATGAAAGCCTACCTGGCTTATCGGCACAGAGAGCAATTGTTCAATGGGCTTTTAACGATGATTCTAAGGTTGGAGATATCAAGCGTTTTTCTGTGAATAATGGATATGCAGTAGTGCAATTAACTGGTAAATATGCAGCAGGAGTTATGTCTGCTGAAGATGCTTCAGTTTTGGTATTGCCTAAAATAAGAAAACAGAAAAAGGCGGCACAGATAATAGCGGCAAACACTGGAAAATCATTAGAAGAATTTGCTACAGATAATAAGGTTTCAGCGTCAACAGCAAGTGCAATAACAATGAAATCCCCAACAATACCTGGTGCGGGTAGAGAGGCTTTTGTTATTGGAAATGCCTTTGGATTGAATGAAGGTGAATCAACCGGTTTGTTAGAGGGTGAAACAGGTGTTTTTATTGTGACCGTAACAAAAAAATTGGAGGCTCCTATATTAGAGAACTATAGTACCTACGCAAATATGGTACAGTCAACCGCTGCAAGTAGAGTAAATGGTGATGTGTATACTGCATTAAAAGATGCAGCAACCATTGAAGATAATAGAGCTATATTTTACTAATTGATAGCGATAAGGATTAAATAAAAAAAAGGCCTCACTTAGTGAGGCCTTTTTTTATTTAATCATATGAGCATAACTAAGTATGGTTGGGTAGCCTTTGCCTTTAAAATAAGCAGTTGCCTCTGTGGCACCTGTAGCTAATATAAAGTCGCCTCCCCAAGCGCCAAGACTTTTTATGCTTCCTTTATAGTCCGGAAACAATTGTTTTTTTACCGTTGGAATTTGTAGTACCTCAGATAGGATTTCCTCATGTGCCGTTATAAGAGTTTCAAACTGCTTTAGATTCTCTGCACTTGCAATTTTTTTTGTTAAAGCGCTAATAGCTGTAAGTAGTTCTTTTTTGTCAAATAAGCACTGTCGGTAGGCCGCAATCGCTTCCCTACTGTTTTGTTTTCTGTTCAGATGTACAAAAAAGAGATTTGAAACAAATTCAGGCTTAAACGCAGCAATTGTTACGCTAGGTATGTCCCCTTGTTTTTGGTAAAAAATAGGCTCGTTGTTTTGCGCACAAGCAATATCATATCCACTGCCTCCCATGGTGTTTTTAACCAATAAAAAGGCATCCACTTTTGCCCACTGTGCAATATTATTGATTAGGGTAGATGAAGATCCCAGTCCCCAATTTCTAGGGAAAGTCAATTTTGTTTCTATGGTATAACCTTGTTTGTCTTGTAAAAAATTGGGATTTAATTTCTTGGCCTCTTTAAGAATGGACTGTAGTGTTTTTGCTATTTCATGCCAAACTGACGACCTATTTTCTTGATGAACTAAGGCTATGGTGTCCCGGTCAAAACCAACATCAAACCAAATCGAATTTTTATGATCATAGCTTTTCCACAAAAGGAGCTTATCTGCTCTTCTTGTGACAGTCATGTATTGTCCATACTTGGTAGGTACTGCTAAACTAAGTGCACCATCAAGCACAGCATATTCTCCAGTAAGTAATAATTTTCCATTGCTGTAAAACTCCTTAGTCATTTTTTAATTTGTTATAAGCAGAAGCCACGGCACTATGGGTAACTGTATGTGTTTTAAAATAGGTGGTTAACTGTTCCTTTTCAGTTTCAGTGGCGCCCAATTGGTTAAGGATGTTTAGGAGGTGCATTTTCATATGCCCTTCTTGTATTCCTGTAGTTACTAAGGAGCGTAAGGCAGCAAAGTTTTGAGCCAAGCCCGCTACAGCAACTATTTGCATCAACTCCTCTGCTGTTGGTTTTTGTAATATTTCTAAAGCTATTTTTACTAAGGGATGTAGATTGGTTAAACCACCTACAGTTCCTAATGCCATTGGGATTTCTATCCAGAATTTAAAAATACCATTTTCAATGCTCGCATCTGTTAAGCTTGTGTAGCTGCCAGATCTGCTTGCATATGCATGTATCCCTGCTTCAATGGCTCTAAAGTCGTTACCCGTTGCTAATATAACGGCATCAATGCCATTCATAATCCCTTTGTTATGGGTTACGGCTCTGTAAGGCTCTACTTTAGCTATAGTAACCGCTTGTACTATTTTTTGGGCCAGTTTCTCCGAAGATATATTTGGGTTTTCTTGTAACTCTTCAATTTTACAACTAACCTCTGCCCTAACAAGGCAATTGGGTACGTAGTTGGATAAAATACTCATTACAATTTCTATGTTTTTTTCAGTTGCATCGAATGCTGAAAAAAGTAAAGCTTCTTTTTTTAAAGTTTTGGCAAATTGTTCTAGGCAGGAATTTATAAAATTGGCGCCCATTGCATCTAAGGTCTCAAAAGTGCAATGGAGTTGATAATAATTAGCGAGCTCATTGGTTTTGTTTCGCAGTTCTATTTTAGTAATTCCGCCACCCCGCTTTTTCATACTTGCTGTAAGTTCGGCCGTTTCACTAAATAGCACTGGTTTTATGAGGATAAAAAACCGTTCTAATTTTTTAGCGTCACCCGTATAGATAAAATGGACTTGACCCACTTTTTCTGTACCTAAAACTGTCGTTTTAAATCCGCCACGACCCAGCCAAAATTTAGCGGCTTTACTAGCGGCTGCAACAACAGAGCTTTCTTCAATAGCCATTGGAATGGCATATAATTTGTTGTTAATTAAAAAGTTGGGTGCAATACCTAAAGGAAGATAGTAATTGGAAATGGTGTTTTCTATAAATTCATCATGTAACTTTTGCAATTGCAAATCACTGTTCCAATACACTTTTAAAAAAGCTTTTGTGTTTTCGGGATTAGTGGTGTAATTGGCTGCAATCCAGTTTATTTTTTCTTCTTTGGTGAGTTTTGAAAATCCTTCAATTGGGGTAATCATATATGGTTTGTTTCAAGATTCAAAGATAAACATTATGCATTAATGTTTTTGGTTTGAAGTTCATACTATAGTTGGTGGGCTAATTTCAGTATTTTAGAGAAAAAGTTTGCTATTTTAGCAAAAATATTAGTAAACTTGGAAGGCTATTTAAATAGTCAGTCTGTAAGACTTTCAAATATGTTTAGGAACATATGTAAGTTGAAAATACTTTTTCAATAGATATTAATTAAAAATATAAACCAAACTTAATTATGGAATTTAAATACGGAGGATCTGAAACCAACCAAAAAACAGTATTAGGACACCCATCTGGGTTATTTGTATTGTTTTTTACTGAAATGTGGGAGCGCTTTTCTTACTACGGAATGCGTGCCTTATTAGTTTTATTCTTAGTTTCTTCAGTTTTAGATGAAGGTTGGGGCTGGGAAAGGGCTGAGGCCTTAGTTTTGTACGGTTGGTATACAGGGCTAGTATATATTACACCAATTTTTGGAGGATTAATTGCTGACAAGCTTATGGGGTATCGTAACGCGGTAGTATTAGGTGCCTTGTTAATGACCTTAGGGCATGCCTCTATGGCATTAGAAGTATTTTCAGATCCGTTTTTCTTCGTAGGACTAGGACTTTTGATTGTAGGTAATGGATTATTTAAGCCTAATATTTCTTCGATGGTTGGTCAATTGTATAAAAACCAAGGAAAAGAAAAGGATGCGGGTTATACTATTTTCTATATGGGGATAAATGCTGGGGCCTTTTTAGGAATTTTATTATGTGGTTATATTGGAGAATCTGTTGGTTGGCATTATGGATTTGGTTTGGCAGGTATCTTTATGTTCTTTGGGATGTTACAATTTTATTTCGCTCAGGAGATTTTTGGACGAATAGGACTTTCGCCTATTAAAACCAAAGATTTTGATGATGCCTTAGAAAGTTCTTTAGAAGATACTAAGGAGGTTGTGAAAGAAGTACAATCTTCAAAGGTTACTAGAGATCGGTTAATTGTAATAGGCGTACTCGCCTTTTTTACAATCTTCTTTTGGTGGGCTTTTGAGCAGGCAGGTGGTTCTATGACCATTTTTGCTGCAGACTATACAGATAGACTATTAGTAGGTGACGGAGCTATGATGTTTAAAGTGTTTAATACCATACTTACTATAGTACCAATGATAATTATTACGTGGGTTCTGGGAATGTTGTTTAAACAAACTTTTTCAAAATATTCACTTTCCAATTTGCTACTCGGGACCAGTTTTGTTATTATCTGGGGTATTGTAATTTGGATGTTGGTTAGAGAATTTAATGCAGATGTTGCAGAGGTTAAGGCATCTTGGTTTGGGATATTAAACTCTTTCTTTATTATCGCATTTGCGCCATTGTTTTCTAAATTATGGCAAAGTAAATACAATCCTACCGGACCAGTGAAATTTGCAATTGGCCTTATTTTACTAGGACTTGGTTTTGGTATTTTGGCATATGGATCAACAACAATACCTTTAGGGGCTAAAACAGCTTCAGTGAGTATGATGTTCTTGGTTTTTGCTTACCTATTCCATACGCTAGGAGAACTTTGTGTGTCTCCAGTAGGACTTTCTTATGTTAGCAAGCTAGCTCCTGTTAAACTTGTAGGTTTAATGTTTGGGGTATGGTTTGTAGCAAATTTTATTGCAAATACAGCAGCTGGTATTACAGGGAGTTATATGGATCCAATTCTTGAAGAAAAAGGGTTGGCCTTTTTCTTTATGATATTTACTTTAATACCTATTGGAGCTGGAATATTAATGTTGATTTTGAATAAAACATTAATAAAAATGATGCACGGTATTCGATAAAAAAGATTCTTTTTAAGATTAGAAAATCCTTTTTACTGTTCGCGGTAAAAAGGATTTTTTTATAGCATATAATTTGCTGCTACCGTTTTAAATTCTTCTAGCTGCTGTTGTTTCCATATTTCATCCTTATGCAATTCTACTGCTAAAATATCGGCAACCAGTGGAGCGACTTCTAGGGCGGCGTGTGAATCTAAAAATAATAGGCGCACCCGTCTAGCCAAAACATCTTCAACAGTTCTTGCCATCTCATTTCTAATAGCCCAAACAACCTCTGCCTTTAGAAATTCCAGGTTGTGGTGTAATTTTTCTGCTAAACTGGGTGTTTCTTGGATTAGTTTAAGAATTCCTGTTTCATCAGTGCCATAAAAAGACAGGTGGTTTTTTTTATAAGGATTGGCCGTAGCTCCATGCAGTTTTAAATGATGTGTGATGCACGGTTGCTTGTTTAACTTTCCTAATTTTATAGCCTTGTCAATGGTATCTTGTGCCATTTTTCGGTAGGTGGTCCATTTTCCACCAGTAATTGTAATTAAACCAGAATTTGAAACAATAATTTTGTGGCTTCTCGAAATTTCTTTTGTTTTGGCTGATTTATCTTTTGGAGCAGCCAGTGGTCTTAGTCCTGAAAAGATACTTAGTACATCTTTTCTGCCAACGCTTTTGTTTAAATAGTGATTGGTGGTTTCCAGTATAAAATTCACCTCTTCCTCCAATGGTTTCGGTTCTAAACTATGACTATTTAAAAGGGTGTCTGTTGTGCCTACAACAATTCTGTTATGCCAAGGCACCAAAAATAATACGCGACCATCAGTTGTTTTTGGAATCATAATAGCCGATTCTCCAGGTAAAAATGATTTGTCCAATACCAAGTGAATACCTTGGCTAGGACGTACTAAATTTTTAGACAATGGATTGTCCATTTGTAAAATATCATCGGTAAAAACTCCCGTGGCATTAATAACGGCATTTGCATTTAGGCGGTATGTTGCTTTGGTTTCAGTGTCCTGAACAACAACACCGTTTATGGAGCCCTTATTGTTTTTAAGTAATTCAATTACCTTAAAATGATTTAAAACGGTAGCCCCTTTTTCTATGCAGGTTTGAGCAATATTTACTGCCAACCTCGCATCGTCAAATTGACCGTCATGATACAAAACACCACCCTTTAATCCTCTGGTTTTAATTGTTTGAAGTTTAGAAATGGTTTGTTTTTTGGAAATTCTTTTAGATTTTCCTAAACTCAATTTTCCGGCCAACATATCATAAATCTTTAGGCCAATTGTGTATAGGAAAGTTCCCCGCCATTTATAATTTGGGATGATAAAAGTGAGGTTGCTAACCAAATGTGGTGCATTTTGAAACAGAAGCCCCCTTTCGTGCAAAGCTTCCCGAACCAAATCAATATTGCCTTGTGCTAAATAACGTACGCCGCCATGAACCAGTTTTGTACTTCTACTAGAAGTGCCTTTGGCAAAATCTATCTGTTCTAATAAAAGGGTCTTGTACCCTCTGGTTGTACTATCTAGAGCAGTCCCTAAACCCGTTGCACCTCCGCCAATAATAATTACATCCCAGTTTTTTGTACTTTGTAATTGTGCTAGTATTACTTCTCTTCTAAATAGGTTGTTGCTCACTGTAAGTTATATATTAATCAAAAGTATAAAACCCTTCGGTACCAGTATAATAGAAAGGGATTTTTCTTTTTGCACATGTTCGCTTCCAACCTGCAATAGCACTTTTGTAGTTACTGCCATCAGCTAGTATCAATTTTGGGTTTGTTTCTTTAATAAAGCGATCTAAATTTATTTCTGGCGATTGGGTCAGTAAAACAGTGATGGAACTCAAGTTCTTAGGGTAGATACCAAGACTGTCTATTAGGACTAAATTGTTGTTTTTGTAAGTGTAATTATTTTGCAATTTTTTTTGTCTTATGGTGTCAATACGTTCTGCAATCCGATAATCTCGTAGAACTTTTTTATGGATTTGGTCATGATTGGAAAAGCTTGTTATTTTTTTACCTAACTGGTGTATCAAAATTGTATTTCTATTTTGATGCCATAGGATAAGAGATTCTTTTGTGCTTGCTTTCCAATGAGAATAAACAATCCACCCTTGAAAAAGAATAAGGCTAGCTAATAAAAGCGTAACCCTTTTAAAACTCTTTTTAGCCAAAAAGGATAGTAGTAATATAAGAATTACATACCCTAAGATTAATTGTGGCCTATCAAAAGAAATTTCACTGTAGAGAAAGGTTTCTTGTGTAGATACCCATTTTATAATACCATTCATGACATGAATTATAGCATTGTACCAATTGGCTAAAAAAGGCGGAAGAATGTTAAATATCGATAGAAAAATAACCAGGATTCCCAATCCTAATATCAGTCCAAGAAAAGGAATAATAAGTAAGTTCGAAATAAAAAATAAACTTGGAAACTGATGAAAATAAAAGAGGCTAATGGGTAGAACGCCTAATTGTGCAGCAATACTAACGCTCATTAATTGCCATATTTTACGAGTTATCCAATACTTTGGCTGCCATAATTTTTGAAAATAGGGAATAAAAAGTACAATAGAGAAAACAGCAGCATAACTCATTTGTAAGCCAACTGAAAATAAAAGGATTGGTTTAATAAGTAAAATAAAAAACAAGGATAAGGCAAGAATGTTAAAAGTACTTGTTGGCCGGTTTAAATATAGTGCGTAGGCCACAAAAGTAAACATTGTTACCGCTCTTACTAAGGAGTCTGACAGTCCGGCTAAAACTGCAAATCCCCATAAAAGGACTACAATGACAACTAATTTTAGGGTTCTTCCTTTGGGTAATCGTTCCAAAGGTTTCAGTAAAAACTGCAACAATAACAAGAGTATGCCTATATGAAGTCCTGACAAAGCAAGGATGTGGATGGCTCCTGCATTTTTATAGGCTGATACTATTTCTGGATCAATATCATGGCGTTGACCTAGGAGCAGGGCTTTAATGATACTTAGTTCTTCGTTGCCAAAGTTAGCTACTTCAAGTTTCCCTATAATATTGTTTCTGGTGTTAGCGGCAATACCTTTACTGGTAATAAACGGGTTCTGGGTTAGGGTGATGTTTTTAGCCGTGCATTGGAGTTGATGATACACTCCCAATCCATTCATATAATCTGAGTAATTGAACTGATAGGGGTTTAAAGGTTTGTGAATTTCTTCAAGAGTGCTGTTAATTAGTATTTGGTCGTCAATATGTAATACTTGGGTACTACTATCTATTTGTATGCTTAGTAGTAATTTTCCAACTTCCTTAGTTGGGTTAATACTAAGAATTTCTGCTATATAGCGCTGAGAAAAATTGGTTGGCCGTAGTACTTCGGAAATCTTAACATGCCATACATTCTGATGTTTATTTTCCGTATTGGTATAATGATTTGGATTGTTCTTTGGATTAGATTTTGTAATTAGAAATAGGCCTAACACAATGACAGTAAGGCCACTGATAACACCAAAAGCAATGGAGTTTCTCTTGGCTTTAAAAAATGCAAAGGTAAGTAGTGCTAAAAACACTCCCAAAAAGAGCATACTGTTAAAGAGGGATGGCTTTAAAAAATTACCAAGGAGTATTCCAGTAATTAAGCACAACGCTAATTTTACTGAAATGTAATGGAAAGGTTTCATCGTTATAAGACCCGGGTTGCTTTTATAAAGGCGGAGTTCCAGAAACCTTCTCGTAAAGAAGATACAATAACACCTCTAGAACTACTAGAGTGGATGAATTTTATATCATCGTCATCTATAGCGACCACTAAACCAACATGGTTGATCCTTTTTCCAGATTTTGTGGTTTTAAAAAAGAGTAAATCCCCTTTTGCTACATCACGTACGCGTATTTGCTTGCCTTCATTTGCCATATGGTAGGATACCCGTGGCAAGGGAACATCATTTTCACCAAAAGCTACAAATAAAAGGCCAGAACAATCCATTCCTTTTTTTGTTGTTCCTCCAAACTTATAAGGAACACCAGAAAAGGCAAGGGCAGAGTTTATAATTTGATCAGCGGTTTGGTTGGCTTCGGATTCCTCTCTTTTGCTTTCCGGGTTCGTTGTACTAGAGCCAGCAACAGTTACCTTGCGTTCTTTGGCATAGGTTGTTTTCTTTTTTGAAACACAGCTACTACTAAGTGTTAGAATAAGGAGAATAAATGTTGCTTTTCGAATCATTCCAAGTGAAATTAAGGACCCTTGGGTATCAAAATTAGTAAATTTTATTGAGTATTGCTGTTATTTAAGGTTGTGTGGCTAAAAATCAGGGCTGCTGCTTTTTCACTAGCACCTATTCCTCCTAATTTTTTTTCAAGCAGATAATAATCCTCAAACATTATTTTTCGCTTCTCCTCAGATAGAATGTTCTTTAATTCTGAACGTAGGTTTTTAGTAGTTAAATGAGACTGAATGAGTTCTTTAATCACTTCGCGATCCATAATTAAATTCACCAATGAAATATATTTTAAGGTGATGATTTGTTTGGCAATAAAATAAGAGAGCCAATGCGCTTTGTAGCAAACAACTTGTGGAACTTTAAATAAGGCTGTTTCCAATGTGGCGGTTCCGCTGGTAACTAAGGCTGCAGTTGATAAGGATAATAAATCATAGGTTTGGTTCGCCACAAAGCCCACTTGTGGATTTTTTAGAAACGGCTCGTAGAAATCTAAATCCAAGCTAGGGGCTCCGGCGATAACAAATTGATAATCGGGAAATGATTTGGTAACGGACAACATAGTGTGTAACATTTTTTCAACCTCTTGTTTCCTACTTCCCGGCAATAGCGCAATGATGGGTTTTTTTAAATCTAATTTATTTTTAGTTCTGAAGGTAGTGGTATTTGGAACTTTTATCAGTTGGATAGCATCTAGTAATGGATGTCCTACAAAATGTACTGGATAATTGTGCTTGCCTTCGTAAAAATCTTTTTCAAAGGGAAGAATAACGTGCATTGCATCTATATCTCGTTTTATATTTTTTATTCTACTTTCTCGAGAAGCCCAGATTTGCGGTGAAATATAGTAATTTGTGCGGTAATTGTGTTGTTTTGCCCATTTTGCAATACGCAGGTTAAATCCAGAATAATCAATAAAAATTATGGCATCAGGGTGAAAGGCCTCAATATCAGCCTTGCAAAATTTTAGATTTTTAGAAATCTTAGAAATATTAGCAAGGACTTCAATAAATCCCATAAAAGCCATACTTTTATAATGCTTCACCAAAGTGCCGCCAGCCTGTTGCATTAAATCGCCTCCCCAGCATCTAATATCGGCAGAAGTATCCTTAGCTTTTAATGCTTTAATTAGATTGGATCCGTGCAAGTCACCAGATGCTTCACCAGCAATTATATAATATTTCATATGGCTGTGATTTTAAAAAATCTTATAGTAAAGAATTAAAAGGGCTGTTAATAGGGTGGCAATAAGGACACCTCTTGCTCTGTGGTCTCTTTTAACTCTTAAAAAGAGAAAAAAAGCGACTAAATTTAGGATGGCGCCAAGCGCTAAAATACTTCCTACATGTTCCTGAGCTATTGCCGCTTTAAATGTTTCTAGAATACCGTAGTCAGAAAACAATAGAATATACGCCAATGTTCCAAAGGTATTTGCAATAATTCCTACGATAAAACCTATGATGACTTCTTTTTTAGTGTTCATTTAAATTCCAATTGTTAAGTTGATGTATGGTATGGTGTGCTGTTAAATCAAATTGAGTAGGTACTACTGAAATATAATTATTTGCCAACGCAAATTCGTCGGTATCTTCCCCTTTGTCTAAGAGTTCAAACTCTCCCGTAAGCCAATAATAATCTTGTCCCATTGGATTTACACGTTTGTCAAATTTTTCTTTCCAATTGGCACGTGCTTGTCTGCAAATTTTTATTCCTTTTATGGGTTCATTCTGTTTGGCAGGTATATTCACATTGAGGACAACTCCCTTTGGCATACCGTTTAAAAGCGATTGTTGTACTATTTTTTGGACAAATTCTTTTGTGTCTTCAAAATTAGCATCCCAAGAAAAATCACATAAAGAAAAACCAATGGCAGGGATTCCTTCGATTCCTGCTTCAATAGCGGCACTCATAGTGCCAGAATAGATCACATTTATAGAGGAGTTAGATCCGTGATTTATACCGCTAACACAAATGTCTGGCTTGCGTTCTAGAAGCTCTTGTAAGCCCATTTTTACGCAATCGGCAGGCGTTCCGCTACAACTATACTCCTTTTCAACGCCATTAATTGCATCAATGGTGACTAAGTTAGCAGATAAGGTGTTATTTAAAGTGATAGCATGTCCCATTCCAGATTGTGGACTATCAGGAGCAACGACAACGACATCCCCAATTTCTTTCATAAACTTTACTAAAGATCGTAAGCCTGGTGCCGTTATGCCATCATCATTTGTAACAAGTATTAGCGGTTTTTGCATGCATGTATAATTTATACCGTAAAAATACGTTTTTAATATGTTTACCGAAATGCTTTTTAAAATTGAAAGGGCATAAATATCTTAAAATTGGTTAAAAAACAGCCACTATTTATAAACTGGCATAGTTTTTTCAGTATATTGGTAGAATATATAAAAGTTACATACAAAGACTTAATTAAAGTAAGTTTTAGCTCTTGCTAAAAGTAAAATAGAAAATAGATGAAAAAGAACTTAATAGTTGTGTTATTAGGAATGTTGTTTGCGGTTGCTTCATGTAGCTTTACAAATAAATCTTTTGATACTGCGAATGATAAAGACAAATTACTGATAGAGATCATCGCATATATGTTAGAGAAAGGACATTATGAGCCAAAGGATATTAATGACGACTTCTCAGTAACAGTCTTTGAAGGATTTATTGATGTTTTGGATCCTACTAAAAGATATTTTTTAGACAGCGATATTAAGGAGTTTGAAAAATATAAGTTTCAAATAGATGACCAGATTAAGAATACGGATATTAGCTTTTTCGACATTGTTCATAAAAGGTTGATGAAACGTATGGCAGATGTGGAAGTCATCTACAAAGAAATTTTAAGTGAGCCTTTTGACTACGATGTTTCTGAGTCAATAGATATTAATTATGAAGATCAAACTTTTGCGGCATCAAAAAAGGAGCTTAAAGAAAGATGGCGCAAGCAGCTAAAATATGCTACCATAGGTACGTATGATAGTAAGCTTACAGATGGAGATGTTTCTTCTGCAGATGCTGAAGCATTTGTAGAAGAGAAGATTAAGCATAAATTATCTAAAAAAGAGGCAGAAGCTGCGGCTAGAGAAGTAACCAAAACGACCTTAGATGATTTCTTCGATTTTATCAATAACGAGCTAGATCGTGAGGATTGGTTTGGGCAATATGTGAATACAATAGTTGAAGGTTTTGATCCTCATACCTATTATTTTGCGCCAGAAGACAAGGATAAATTTGATGTTAGCATGTCTGGGAAATTTGAAGGAATTGGTGCTAGATTACAAAAAAAGAAAGACCAGGTTAAAATTGTAGAAGTTATTTCTGGTGGACCCGTATGGCGAGATCAAAGTATAGAGGTTGGCGATGAAATTGTGAAGGTCGGGCAGAAAGCCAATGAAGAGCCTGTTGATATTAAGGGAATGCAGTTAGAGGATGCTATTAAATTGATAAAAGGTCCAAAAGGATCTATAGTATATTTAACAATTAAAAAAGTAAATGGTGCTGTAGAAGTAGTGAAAATTACGAGAGATTTAGTAGAGATGGAAGAATCTTATGCTAAAACGGCTACGGTAACCAAAGATGATCATAAATACGGAATAATTAATCTTCCTAAATTTTATGTAGACTTTAAGGATTACAACAATCGTAATGCTGCTTCAGATGTAGCCAAAGAAATAGAAAGACTAAAGCAGGCAGGAATGGAAGGCTTGGTTTTAGATTTAAGAGATAATGGAGGAGGTTCTTTGCGTACGGTTGTAGAAATGGCTGGACTTTTTATTAAAGACGGGCCTATCGTACAAGTTAAGTCGTCTGTTGGTACTGATGAAAAAGAAGTGCATGAAGACAAAGACGAACGTATTCAGTGGGATGGACCATTAGTGTTGTTGGTAAATGAATTGTCTGCCTCAGCTTCAGAAATATTGGCGGCAGCTATGCAAGACTATAAGCGTGGTGTTGTTATTGGTAGCAAGCAAACCTTTGGAAAAGGAACGGTTCAGAATGTATGGTCCTTGTCAAATATTGTTCGTAGTAATGAACATGGAGATTTAGGCGCATTAAAAGTTACGACTCAAAAATTTTATAGAATAAATGGAGGCTCTACCCAATTGGAAGGTGTAAAAAGTGATGTGGTAGTTCCAGACAAGTATAGCTATATAGACATAGGAGAAAGAGGGCAACAAAACCCTTTGGCTTGGGATAAAATAAGTCCTGCAAATTATACCCCTTGGGATGGCTATATTGATTATAAAGAAACCATAGCAAATAGTGCTAAGCGTATGTCTACGAATGCTCAATTAAAATTAATAGAGGAAAATGCCAAATGGATAAAAGAGCAACAAGATGAGAATGTGGTCTCTTTAAGTTATAATGATTACAAGGTTGATAAAGATAAATTGATTAAAAAAGCGGAACACTTCAAAGGTATTTTTGATTATAAAACCAATTTGAGCTTTGAGTCTTTGGATTATGAAAAAAATCTCTTTGTTAAGGATTCTGTTCTTAAAGAAAAAAGAGATCGATGGCATAAAGATCTATCTAGAGATGTCTATGTAGAAGAGGCGTTAAGTGTCTTAGAAGATTTAAAGATGAATAATATTAAAAGCAATAAGGTAGCTGCGGTTAAAGGCTAATGGATTGAACATAAAATAAAAAGGCTCGGTTTAGAAATAAACCGAGCCTTTTTATTTGGTCCTGTTTTGTTTGGGAAGATTATCTTTGTTGTATGAATAAGAAAAAGGTATTTACCATACTCTCTATACTTTGCATTATAGGTTTTTGGTTGTTTGAAAATTTTTATACTCCGGCATTGTATACTGCCCCAGCAGCTAAAGGCTCAACAACAGACATTGCAAGCTATCTAAAGGCGAGTTCAACCACTGGAGATGTTGTTAGTCATAATCATTATACCCTGTCTTATAACGAACAATACGAGCAAGCCGAGTGGGTTGCCTATGTCTTAAAAAAAGAGCATTTAACCTATGATGATAGAAAAAGACCTTATTTTATTGAAGACCCTAAAGTGAAAACGAAATCGGCAGACTGGCGCAATTACAAAGGGTCGGGTTTTGATAGGGGGCATCTTTGCCCTGCGGGTGATCGTAGATTTTCGGAATACGCCTATAATGAAACATTTTATACAAGCAATATTACTCCTCAAAAAAATGATTTCAATGCGGGGATTTGGAACAAGTTGGAGATACAAGTGCGGACTTGGGCAAAAAAAGAAAAAGAAATTTATGTCATTACAGGTGGTATTTTAGAAAAAGGCCTGGAAGAAATAGGGGAGGAAGATGTGGCAGTGCCCAATTATTTCTATAAAATAGTAGCGAAAGGAACTCCCAACAACCTAAAAGTAGCCGCTTTTTTATTCCCACATAAGGAAAGTACAAAATCTTTAGTCTCTTTTATGGTTTCTGTAGATCGTATAGAAAAATTAACGGGTATCGATTTTTTTGAAAACCTAGCCGAAGAAAGAGAAACTATTCTAGAAAAAAAAGTGGACACAAATTCATGGAAATTTTAATCCCATTCCTTTAATCTATTTGCGTCTAATTTTAGAAAAATAAACAATAGCAAGGTAAAACCAAGTAGGCCAGAGCCTCCATAACTCATGAAGGGTAAGGGTATGCCAATGGTAGGTAGTAATCCTATAACCATTCCTATATTTATTAAATAATGGACAAATAGAATAGATATTACGCCATAACCATAAATTCTGCTAAAGGCATTTTTTTGTCGTTCTGCAATTGCTACTAAGCGCAATAATAGGAAGGAGAATAGTAAGATAACCGTGGCTGTGCCTAAAAACCCCCATTCTTCGCCAATTGTTGTAAAAATATAATCGGAATGTTGTTCTGGTACAAAATCTCCTTTTGTTCGTGTTCCTTGTAAAAAACCTTTTCCAAAAAAACCACCAGATTCAATGGTTTTTTCAGATTGGTAGGTATTGTAACCAATAGTCTTCCTGATTTCTTCAAGTTTTTTAGGATCTTTTTCCAATCGAAGCCATAAACTAAATCGGTCTCTATGACGTTGTTCAAAAACAGAATCAAATACAAACCGTACAGAAATGGAAATTAGAACGGAGGTGACAAAAAATAGAATTATAGGAATTGCTGAAACTTTTAAACTCGCTCTTTTTGTAAGGTAGAATAGGGCAATTAATATACTTATACTAATAACTACCCATATGGTACCGTACTTTAGGGTCGCAATAAATATTAAGAGCATAACCATACCTACTACTAAATAGTAAATGGGGAGGTCTTCTCGAAACAAAACAAAGGTTAGTGCAAGAAAAACAATACCACTTCCAGGATCCGGTTGTAAAACAATTAGAAAGGCAGGAATAAGAAGTAATCCAAAAGCATATAACTGGTCTTTGGTTCTTTTTATGTCTGTTTGAATATCACTGAGGTATTTGGCTAAGGCAAGTGCTGTTGCTACTTTGGCAAGCTCTGAGGGTTGCAGGTTAAAAAAGCCTAAGTTATACCAAGATGTAGCCCCAGAAATGGTTTTTCCAAAGGGGAATAAACCAATGAGTAATACAATACCAATGACATAGGCAACACTTGAAAAGCGCTCAAATAAATTGGCTTCAATGGCAAAAATGAATATTATGGCTAGTAAACTAATGCAAATAAAGAAAAATTGCTTTCCGTATAGGGTGCTAAAGTCTAAAATTGAAGGATTTGTTTCAGAATAAGAGCTTGAATAAATGCTTAATAGACCAATTGCGGTTAAGGCAAAGTATATGAAAACAGTAAGCCAATCAATTCTTTTTAAAAGCATTTTACCAGACATATAGGCTTATCTTAAAAGTTGTTGCTTTTTGTTATTGATTTGTAATAAACATAGGAAGTGGGGTTTATTCATCTATTACCAAACTTTTTCATTAATAATAAACGGTTTGCCACTATAGGGTTTTGCGTATTCTTTTTCTAATGTTTTTTCAAGCATTTTTTTCTCAAGATCTTTTCGCGTGATTTCTCCTTTTAGATACTTTTCTATCATTAATGAAGCAATATGACCTGCAAATCGACCGCCGTAATACCCGTGTTCTATAAATATGGCCAATGCTATTTTTGGATTTTCTACAGGGGCAAAAGCCACAAATATTGAGTGGTCTGTTAGTTGCGTTCGTACACCATCTATTCTCGTGAAATTTTCTACAGTACCTGTTTTTCCGGCAATGTTTATGCCAGGTACTTGCAACCAGTGTGCGGTACCACCACTAAGTTTGTATACATTCTCCATTCCTTTAATAATGGGTTCAAAGTGCTTTGCATCTATGGTGGTGTATTTTCGCAAAGTGTATTGCGGGTCTGTAATCATTTCACCATCCACTTTTTTAAGGATATGAGGCGTATAATAAAAGCCTTTATTGGCAATTGCTGCAGTCATATTTGCTAATTGAATAGGTGTTGTTGATACTTCACCTTGCCCAAAAGAATTGGATACAATATAGGACCATGACCACCTATTGTCACCATAAATTTTATCGTAATACTCCTTTCCTGGAATTCTGCCTGGTTTACCGGCAGGTAAATCTGTTCCTAAATAACTACCTAGTCCAAAACTTTTTACGTGATTTTGCCAAATATCCATAGCATCATCAGTACTGTCAAAATTCTCAAATATCTTTTTAAAAGCCCCTGCAAAATAGGCGTTACAGGACTTGTATATACCGGTATTCATATCGCGAAAGCCACCTCCACAATGGCAACCTCTTTTTATTCTGTTTTTACCCACATAAAAACCATTGTAACAAGTTATTTTGTCTGTTGTGGTCATGACATTTTCTTGTAGCGCAATCAGGGCATTTATAACCTTAAATGGAGATCCGGGTGATTCTTGGGCCTCCAAACTTCTATCCCAAGTGGGTTTCGCAATACTGTCATAATACAATTTACTATAGTTTGCAGAACGTTCTCTACCTACTAAGAGAGCGGGGTCGTAGGTTGGACCTGATATTAACGATAGAATTTCTCCAGAGCTAGGATCTAAGGCTACAATGCCTCCGCGTTTCCCTACCATTAATCTTTCACCGTATTCTTGCAATTCCTTGTCAATGGTAAGGTAAATCTCTTTTCCAGGTTTAGGAAGTGTATCCAAAGCGCCATCTTTATAGGGGCCAATATCTCTGTTAAATCGATCTTTTTGAATGTATTTTACACCCTTGGTACCTCTTAATATATTTTCGTAATACTTCTCTACACCAGTTTTTCCTTTTAATTCTCCTTGAGCGTAATAGGGGTTTTTCTTTAAATCGGCTGGGGTAACTTCACTAATGTAACCAAGGGCGTTGGCAGCACTTTCGGTGTCGTAATACCGTAAGGATCTTTTTTGAATGTAGAACCCTTCGTATTTCCGCATTTTTTCCTGCAATCTAGCGTAATCTTCTTTTGAAAGCTGAGATACCACAACAGAAGGTAACCTAGGAGAATAAATTCTTGCTTTTTTTAATTTATCGATAAACTTAAGCTTGTCAATTCCAATTAAATTACAAAATTCTAAAGTGTCTAAGGGTTTTACCTCTCTTGGAATAACCATAACGTCATAAGCCGCTTGGTTGGCTACCAGTAATTTGCCGTTTCTGTCGTAAATATATCCTCTTTCGGGATAGTCATAAACCGGTTTTATAGCAGTGTCTTCTAAGATTTGATCTGGTGAAAAGCTAAAAATTTGTAAAAAAGATAGTCTGCCCAAAAAGGTTAAACCTATCAGGATTATTATTGAAGATAATAATACTTTTTTCATTTTTTCTGAATACTAAACAATGATCTTATCAGCAAAGATAGCACTAATGATGCGGCGCCAACAATTAAAACTTTCTTTAAAATTAATAACAAATTACTGAAACTGAAAATTTCTAGGAAAAAGAATATAAAATGGTGAAATAAAATGAGCAATGCTAAAAATGTAATTTGCTGTAGTGTGGTTGTCGATGCTAATTTAAAATTTTGAAAATCATAGTTTACGCCAAAACAAAATCGCATAATCCCAGATCTCATATAGGCTATAGTTAAACATGAAACCGTATGGATGGCCATAGTGTCTGAGAATAAATCTATGGTTAACCCTAGTATAAAACTAGCAAGAAGTAATATGGCCCTGTTCTCTTTTACAGGGTACCAATAAAAATATAAAATGTATATCATAGGGTTGATAAACCCTAAAAAATTAAGATTATTAAATACCAGTACTTGGGCAAGTACAAGAAAGAAAAAGCGAATGATATGTACTATTGTCTTACTGTTCATCTTTATTCAATTCCTTTTTCTAGTTCATTAAGCTCTGTTAAATTTTCATTTTTAATGATATAAACATTCTTAACATTCGCCATATCTTGAAACAAGCTGATGTTGATATTGTATGAATTTTCAGAGGTATTTAAACTGTAGTCTGTTATTGTTCCAATCGGAATGTTTTCAGGAAATATACTAGACATAGCACCTGTGACAACAGTGTCACCTTCTTTAATTTCTACCATTCTAGGGATATCTGTAAGTTGTACTGTATTAAAGTCTTTGGTATCCCAAACCAAAGATCCAAAGTAATTGGAGTTTTTTAATTTGGCATTTATGGTAGACTTTGTATTTAGAATGCTTTGTATTATGGAAAATTTAGGGGAGGTGCGTTCTATAATTCCAATGATGCCATTGGCTGTCATAACACCCATATCTTGTTCAAGACCTTGTTTTTGTCCTGCGTTTATGGTGATGTAGTTTTTGCTGAGGGAATAACTATTTTTTACAACATTTGCGGTGATAAGGTTATAAGATAGTGTAGTGTCTAGTGGAATACTATCTATGAATTCTAGGGCTTGGTTAAAAAGTTGGTGGCGCAATCTTTTGTTTTCATCTAAGAGTGTTTTGTTCTCTTGTTCTAATGAAAAATAGGTGGTTATATTCGATGACGTTTGATAAATATTACCAGCAAACCAATTGGTAGAATTAAAATATTTGGACTGGTGGTATGAGTTAGATTGAACCGTAAGTCCTAATGCAATCGTTAATAAAAAAACATAAAGAAGTCCATTCTTGTTTTTTATTAAAAAGTTTATAATCTGTTGCATTCATTTTACGTATTGGCGAGGTTAACGCTATAAAAAATTATAAAAACATTCTAATTAAGTCGCTACTTAATTAGAATGTTTTTATAACGGTCTAAATTTTTAAGTGCTATACCGGTACCTCTAACTACGGCACGCAAAGGATCTTCGGCAATATAAACAGGTAAGTCTGTTTTTTGAGATAATCTTCTGTCTAGCCCTCTAAGCATTGAGCCTCCACCTGCAAGATAAATACCTGTATTGTAAATATCGGCAGCTAACTCTGGCGGGGTTTGTGATAGTGTTTCCATAACAGCATCTTCAATCCTTAAAATAGATTTGTCCAATGCTTTTGCAATTTCACGGTATGATATAGAAACTTGTTTTGGTTTACCAGTTAACAAATCTCTTCCTTGTACAGACATTTCTTCTGGCGGTTCCTGTAAATCTTCTGTGGCAGAACCAATCGTTATTTTTATATTTTCAGCAGTGCTTTCTCCAACATAAAGATTGTGTTGGGTACGCATGTAATAAATAATATCATTAGTAAAAACATCACCTGCAATTTTCACAGACTTATCACATACAATCCCACCCAATGCAATAACTGCAATTTCTGTGGTACCACCACCTATATCAACAATCATATTTCCTTTGGGCTGCATAATGTCTAGGCCAATTCCTATGGCCGCAGCCATTGGTTCGTGTATAAGATACACTTCCTTGCCATTTACACGCTCAGCAGATTCTTTTACCGCTCGCATTTCTACTTCAGTTATGCCCGAAGGAATACAAATCACCATCCGTAAAGCGGGTGGAAACCATTTCTTTTTTAAGGCAGGAATGTTTTTAATGAACATATTGATCATCTTTTCCGATGCATCAAAATCTGCAATTACACCATCCTTCAACGGTCTAATTGTTTTTATGTTCTCATGGGTTTTACCTTGCATCATGTTGGCATCTTTCCCAACTGCAATTATTTTTCCGCTAATTCTATCTCTAGCAACTATAGACGGGCTATCAACAACAACTTTGTCATTGTGTATTATTAGAGTGTTAGCTGTTCCTAAGTCGATCGCTATTTCCTCTGTAAAAAAATCAAAAAATCCCATGTATTAAAAATTAGTTTCTGGACTAAAAGTAAGTTTAATCGATGAATGTAACAAAATTAATGTTTAAAATGACGTGTGCCAGTCATAACCATAGAAATTTTGTGTTCATTGCAATAATCTACGCTTAATTGGTCCTTTATAGACCCTCCAGGTTGAATAACACTTGTAATTCCGTTAGTGCCAGCAATTTCCACGCAGTCTGGGAAAGGGAAAAAGGCATCACTTGCCATTACAGCTCCGTCTAAATCAAAGTTAAACGACTTTGCTTTGTGTATGGCTTGGTTTAAGGCATCTACTCTTGAAGTTTGTCCTGTTCCACTAGCGCAAAGTTGTTTTCCTTTAGCAAGTACAATGGTGTTCGATTTTGTGTGTTTACACAACTTCGATGCAAATATTAAATCTTCAATTTCTGATGCAGTTGGTTTTGTTTCTGTAGCGTTCGTTAAATCTTCTATGGTATCTGTTTTATGGTCTTTTTCTTGCACGAGAACACCATTTAAGCAGGTTCTAACCAAAGTGTCAGGTAGGGCAACATCATTCTGTATTAAAATAATTCTGTTTTTCTTTCCTTTAACTATTTCCAAAGCTTCGTCAGTATAACTTGGTGCAATAACCACTTCACAAAATAGTTTGTGGATTTCTTCTGCTGTTGCTTTGTCTATTTCTTTGTTGCTAATTAAAACCCCACCAAAGGCAGAAACAGGATCACCAGCCAATGCATCAACGTAGGCTTGGTGTAAAGTGCTTCTAGATGCTAGTCCGCATGCATTGTTGTGTTTTAAAATAGCAAAGGTAGGCTCGTCATTCTTAAACTCGTTCATTAAGTTAATGGCAGCGTCTACATCTAATAAGTTGTTGTACGACAATTCTTTGCCGTGAAGTTTGTTGAACATGGCATCAAAATCTCCAAAAAAGAATCCTTTTTGGTGTGGATTTTCTCCGTAGCGCAATGCTTTTCCTTGGGTTTCGCTTATTTTTAAAACAGTTTCTTCTTTTTCTGCATTGAAATAGTTGAAAATTGCAGTATCGTAATGCGAAGACACATTGAAAGATTTAGCGGCAAAACGCTTTCTATCTTCAAGGGTTGTTGTGCCGTTACTGGCCGTAATTATATCTAGTACCTCACTGTAGTCTTCCATAGAAGAAACACAAAGTACATCTTTAAAGTTTTTGGCAGCCGCTCGAATTAAGGAAATCCCGCCAATATCAATTTTTTCAATAATATCTTGTTCAGACGCACCACTGGCAACCGTTTTTTCAAAAGGATATAGGTCAACGATTACAATATCTAATTGTGGAATTTCAAACTCAGCTAACTGGGCTTGGTCATTTTCATTGTCTTGCCTATTTAAAATGCCACCAAAAACTTTAGGGTGTAAAGTTTTTACACGACCACCTAAAATAGAAGGATAGCTCGTTACATCTTCTACAGGTATAACAGGAATTCCTAATTCCTTAATGAATTTTTCTGTGCCGCCGGTAGAATAAATTGTTATTCCAAGTTCATTAAACTTTTTTACCAAAGGTTCTAATCCATCTTTATGAAAAACAGAAATTAATGCCGATGTAGCTTTTTTTGTGGTACTCATTTTTTTGTACTTATTAGTAAAGGATTGAATAAGGGCACAAAAGTAATTTTTTTGATTTTAAGAACAGCAATGGTTTATTAACAAAAACACAAAGTTTTAAAGAATTTTAGCAACTTCTGCACATATAAACTCTAAAAACGTTTCATCTTCCTTAGTAAAAGGGTCAAAAGTGTTGGAGTCGATGTCTATTTGTCCAATATTTTCACCATTGATAAAAATAGGAATTACTATTTCTGCTTTAACAGTGATACTACATGCAATGTAATTATCTTGTGCTTTTACATCGGGTACAATAAAGTTTTTATTGGAAACGGCAACTTGTCCGCAAATACCTTTGCCAAAGGGAATTATAGTATGATCCGTGGGAGCACCTACATAGGGTCCCAATTTTAATTCATTTTTATCGCCGTTTTTAAAATAAAAACCAACCCAGTTGTAATGTGGAACATTTTTTTCTAATAATTCACAGATACTTAAAAGGCGCTCATCGGTATTGTGGACGTTACTATTTATAAGGTCTAAAACTTTAGGGGTAAGGGATTGAAGCATTTGTTAGGTTTGAAAATTTTAGGTAAAAATATAAGTTATTTTGTAATTATCACCTCTTCTGTTTATTGTCTTTAGTTTTATATGGAACTACGCTAATTTTTTATAAATTTGAAATGTGATAAAACAACTTGTACATAAGGTGCTTTCTGTAGTATTAGTTTTTCTAGTGCTTGCTTCTACGATGTCTTTTGCCATTGAAAAACATTTTTGTGGAGGAGAACTTGTAGGTGTTACGCTGTTTTTGGATGAATTTGACTGTATTCCTATTGGTTGTGAGCCTGCAAATGAGGTTGTAGAAAATCATTGTTGTCAAGGAGTGGTAGATGTGGTAAAGGGATTGGATAGGTTAACTGCTAAAGCCATTGATCATTCTAATATTCAACAAAAATATTTTTTGGCGAACACACCTTGTTCTTTTATAGCTTTTCTTAGCAACTTTGAGCACGCCAAGCAGCTGTATGCAAATTATTCACCTCCAGAAAGGATTGTAGAGATTCATATCTTAGATCAGGTTTTTATTATATAGGAATATAATACCGCTGTTTGTAGCCATAAACAGTGCTGCGATCTCAACAAAAAAATCAAACTATTTTATATTATTTTGTATAGTCCTAAAAATACTATGCTATAAAACAATACAGTTAAATGCATAAATTATTATTTATACTCTTGTTATTTCCCATAGTGGTGTTGTCTCAGCATTCGCTTAGTGGAACCATCCTGGAGAAAAATGCAGCTAGTAAAGACTTGCCTTTGCTAGGTGCAAACGTATATTGGTTAAATACAACCATTGGGGTTGTGACTGATGTGGATGGAAAATTTACAATCCCTTATAAATCAAATTACAAAGCCCTAGTGATTAGTTTTGTAGGGTATAAAACAGATACATTGTTAATTTCTGAACCCAAGTCCATTCGGCATGTGTTAGAACCAACAAGTACTTTAGATGAAGTAACAGTAATTGCAAAAAGGGAGGCTACTTCTAAATTATTCTTACAAGCGCAAAATACAATGATTGTAAGCAGTGACGAGTTGTTAAAAGCAGCCTGTTGTAATTTGTCTGAAAGTTTTGAAACCAATCCATCTATCGATGTAAATTTTGCCGATGCCATTTCTGGAACACGTCAAATAAAAATGTTGGGATTAACAAGTCCGTATATATTAATTGCCACAGAAAACATTCCGTCGGTTCGCGGTGCTTCACAGGCGTATGGATTGAGTTTTATACCGGGAACTTGGGTAGAAAGTATCCAAATTACCAAAGGAGCGGGGAGTGTGGTTAATGGTTATGAGAGTATTGCGGGTCAAATTAATGCGGAACTTCAAAAACCCTCACGAGACCATGCCTTCTTTTTAAATCTATATGGGGCTAGTAGTGAGCGCTTAGAGTTAAATACGCATATCAATAAGCAGTTGAGTAGTAAATGGAGTACGGGATTGTATTTGCACGGCAACAAGCACAATAAAAAACACGATGTAAATGACGATGATTTTATGGATATGCCTATTTATAGTCAGGTGAATTTAATGAATCGTTGGCAATATACCGATAATGAAAAGGGGTTTGTAAGTTTTTTTAATTTTAGATATATGAAGGATGAAAAACAAACAGGACAAATGGATTTTAACCCTAAGACCGATAAGTTAACCACCAATGCTTGGGGGAGTGAAATTAATACCGAGCGTTTCGATTTTTCTGCCAAATTTGGATATGTGAACCCAGAGCTGCCTTGGCAAAATTTGGGAGCCCAGTTTGCCGTAAGTAATCACCAGCAAGATTCTTATTTTGGAATGAATGTGTATGATATAGAACAGTACAGTGTGTATGCTAATGTTAATTATAGTTCTATCATAAGTGACTCCAGACATAAAATAAAAACGGGTATTAATTTTACCTATGATGATTATGATGAATTGCTTACAGCGATGGCTTTTAAGCGAATAGACAATTCTGTAGGTGCGTTTCTGGAATATGCCTACGATAATTTGGATAAGCTGACCCTTACCGCAGGAATGCGTGCAGATAACCACAATAGACTTGGGTTTTTTGTGACACCTAGAATTCACGCCCGTTATTCACCTTGGGAGAATTCTGCATTTAGGGTTTCTCTTGGTCGTGGAAAGCGAAGTGCTAACATTTTTGCCGAAAATCAAAGTATCTTTGGAACAGCGCGAAATATAAATATCACAAATGCAGGAGGTGAAATTTATGGACTAGATCCGGAAATTGCATGGAATTATGGAGTGTCTTATTTGCAAGGGTTTCATTTGTTTGGAAGGAAGTCTGATATTACATTTGATTTTTATAGGACTGATTTTCAAAACCAAATTGTTGTAGATTGGGAAAACCCACAAGCAGTTCATTTTTATAATTTAGACGGTGAGAGTTATGCCAATAGTTTTCAAGTTGAAATAAACCAGAATGTATTTGAAAATTTTGATATGCGCTTGGCATATAAGCTGTATGACATACAAACACAATATGAATTTGAAAAATTAGAAAAATCATTAATACCTAGGCATCGTTTTTTTGCGAATGCATCTTATGAAACTCTTGGACATGAGTTTATTAAAAAATGGAAGTTTGATGCCACCTTTAATTGGTTGGGGCAACAGCGTTTTTCATCAACAGTTGGTAATCCTGCTCAATATCAATTGCCAGAACGTACGCCAACAGTGGCAACATTAAATGGGCAGGTAACAAAAGTTTTTTCTTCAAAATTTGAGATGTATTTGGGTGGGGAAAATATAACAAATGTGCGTCAAGACAACCCTATCTTAGCATCAGATGACCCATTTGGAGCTAATTTTGATACAACATTTGTGTATGGTCCAATTTTTGGGAGTATGTATTATGCAGGCTTGCGGTTTAAAATAAAGTAAAATGTAATAATAAATATAGAAATTATGAAAGGAACAATTCTCGTATTGACAATTTTATTCTCAACAATGGCATTTGCTCAAAATAAAAACGCAAAGGCGTCTTTAGAGGTAGATGGTGTATGTATGATGTGTAAAGATCGTATTGAAAAGGCATGTGTAAAAACAAAAGGGGTAAAGAGCGCCATTTGGAATGTAAAAACACATGAGCTTAAACTTATTTTTGATGAACGAAAAACGAGTATAGATAGTATTCAGAAAAATGTGGCAGCTGCAGGCCATGATACTAAAAATTTAAAGGCAACGGATAAAGCCTATAATAGTATACATGCCTGTTGTTTGTATAGAGATGAAAAGGTAAAGGATGATCATAAAAATGAATAAGGGATATTATTTATTCAATGAACTGATAAAAACGCTTCAAATAAGTTTGAAGCGTTTTTTTTATGCTTTTTTATCAGCAGTTTATACCCTATAACCCTGTGGAAATCTTTAGGTTCTTTGTGGTATTCACAGCTTTTACAACGACTTAGTCTGTATTTGTTCAATCAAACCGTTAATGGTTTTCCATTCTTCCTTTTGTAAGGTTAATGCAGAAGTAGATACTAATTAGCTATACCTAAGCTTTTTAAAATGAGAAATCTACTTGTTGTAGTTCATTTATTATTGTTTTGTGCCGGTTCAGCACAAACATGTTGTTCAGGGGGAGTACCCCTATCTAATAATTTGGGGCTACCCAATGAAGTAAAAGGAACCTTGCTTTTAGGGCTTAATTACGATTATAATAATTTAAGTACGCTCAATTCAGGTTCTGAGAAATTAGACGATGATTCAAGACAACGGATTACCAATTCTATGTTGTTGAATATTGGGTATTCTATAACCGATCGATTTTCTGGAGAATTGTTATTTACAAGAGTACATCAGACGAGGACAATTAATCAATTTGGAAATAAAAATTTTAGTGAAACATCCGGAATAGGGGATGCTGTTTTTTTGCTAAAATATGCCATTCCTAATTTTATTGCTAATAATGGGATACTAACAACCGGTTTGGGAATAAAGGCGCCTCTTGGCGTGTCTGATGCTAAAAACGAACAAGGTATTTTGCATACGGCCGATTTACAACCGGGGAGTGGCGCTTGGGATGGTTTAGCATGGCTGTCGTTTTCTAAAAATTTAGGGTTTAGGCCATCGGCACAGTTAATTGCAAGTACTATCTATAGGTTCACAGGAAAAAATAATTCTTATCTAAATAATTCGGCAGTATATGAATTTGGGAATGCTATACAATCCAATCTTGGTTATGTTGATCAGATTTTAGTAGCCAATACTATTGTTAATCCTGGTCTTGTCATTAAATACAGAAAATCTAAAAGTGATCAAATAGATGGGTCTAATATCCCAAATACGGGAGGGGAATGGATTTTTGTGAGGCCAGAGTTTGGTGTGCAAATCACTCCTAGACTGGCATTTGATGCACGCTTAGAGATACCAGTCTACAGTAATGTTGATGGCACTCAATTAACGCCAACTATCCGATTTACGGCTGGGGTGTTTTTTACTTTGAGAAAGAATAACGGTACTATTTTAAACTAAAAACTATGAAAAAAACGGTAATGAGTTTCCTGGTAATTGTAGTAAGTGTAAGCTTATCTTGTAGCCAAAAGACAGATGCTACAGTGGTGGGGAATCCTGGTGAGAGTGGAGGTAATACTACGGGTGTTTGGAGTATCCCGGTAAAAGATATCTTGGATGGTGGTCCTGGAAAGGATGGAATTCCGGCTTTAGAAAACCCCTTGATGATTAGCTCCCAGGAAGCGACGTATTTGTCTGAGGACGACTTGGTCATAGGGTATAAAAAAGGGGATGATGTTAGGGCATATTCACATATTGTACTGGATTGGCATGAAATAATTAATGATAATATTGGCAATGTATCCTTGGCTTTAACCTACTGTCCGCTAACAGGTACAGGGATTGGATGGAATAGAATTGTTAAGGGAAAAGAAACAACTTTTGGGGTTTCTGGGTTGTTGTACAATACAAATTTAATTCCATATGATAGGGAAACAGGCAGCAATTGGTCCCAAATTTTAAATGAAGCTGTTAATGGGGAATTGATTGGAGAAAAGGCAGCTTTAATCCCTTTGGTAGAAATGCAATGGGGAGCTTGGAAAGCAATGTATCCAAATTCAAAAGTAGTAAGCACAAGTACAGGGCATTCTAGAGATTACGGAATATCACCTTATGGTAATTATGCAGAGGAACATGATTTCTTTCTTTTCCCAGTAGAAAAAGATGCAAGATTAAACTCAAAAGAAAGGGTTTTGACTTTAGTTTCTGGTAAACAAGCGAAAGTATATCGGTTTCCTAGTTTTGAGGCTGTCAAAATTATTTATGATGATTTTTTAGGTGAGCAGTATATGGTCGTTGGAAATGAAAGTTTTATGGTTGCTTTTAAAATTGAGGCCGAACACAATCTCCTTGAATTTGAATATGTGTATAATGGTACAGCTGCTGTTCTTTTAACAGACGATGAAGGCAATGAATGGGATGTTTTTGGGGAAGCCCTTTCGGGACCCAGAAAGGGCCAAAAATTAGGGGCGGCACCCTATTTTATGGCATATTGGTTTTCTATTCCAGCATTTTATACTACAGTAATTTATACCGGTAATTGAAGCCTATAATGGAATTAATTTGAGTTGAAATAAAAAAGCTCGTTTCAAGATATTGAAACGAGCTTTTTATTTGGTACAATGATGGTATTACATCATTCCGGGCATTCCACCTCCGTGGCTATGTCCACCACCACCAGCAGCGGCTTCTTCCTTAATGTCTATTAAAGCACATTCTGTAGTTAAGATCATACCAGCTACAGAAGCTGCATTTTCTAATGCTACTCTTGTTACTTTCTTAGGATCTATAATACCTGCTTTAAGCATGTCTGTATAAGTTTCTGTTTTGGCATCGTAACCAAAATTACCTTTGCCTTCTAAAACTTTAGAAACAACAACAGAACCTTCGCCACCTGCGTTTTCAACTATAGTACGCAATGGAGATTCAATTGCTCTAGCTACAATTTGCATTCCTGTTTCTTCGTCAGCATTTTCACCTTTTAATTTGGCAAGAACAGTTTTTGCGCGTACAAGTGCTACACCTCCACCAGCAACAATACCTTCTTCTACAGCAGCTCTAGTTGCGTGTAGTGCATCATCAACTCTGTCTTTTTTCTCTTTCATCTCTACTTCAGAAGCGGCGCCAACGTAAAGTACGGCAACTCCACCAGCCAATTTCGCTAGTCTTTCTTGTAGTTTTTCTTTATCGTAATCAGAAGTAGTAGTCTCAATTTGAGATTTAATCTGGTTTACTCTAGTTTTAATAGTTTTAGCATCGCCAGATCCATTAACTATAGTAGTGTTGTCTTTGTCTATAGCTACTTTTTCACAAGTACCAAGCATATCAATTGTTGCACTTTCTAAAGAGAAACCTCTTTCTTCAGAAATAACAGTACCACCTGTTAAGATAGCGATATCTTCTAACATGGCTTTACGTCTATCTCCAAATCCTGGAGCTTTAACAGCTGCAATTTTTAAAGAACCTCTTAGTTTGTTTACAACCAAAGTTGCCAATGCTTCACCATCTACATCTTCAGATATAATTAATAAAGGCTTTCCTGATTGAGCTACTGGCTCTAAAATAGGAAGTAAGTCTTTCATTGCTGATATCTTTTTATCAAACAATAAAATGTATGGATTCTCTAATTCAGCTACCATCTTTTCAGAATCTGTAACAAAATAAGGAGAAAGGTATCCTCTATCAAACTGCATTCCTTCAACAACGTCTACATAAGTATCTGTTCCTTTAGCTTCTTCTACAGTGATAACACCTTCTTTACCTACTTTTCCAAATGCCTTTGCAATTAAGTCGCCAATAGTTTCGTCGTTATTAGCAGAAATTGAAGCTACTTGTTTTATTTTGTCTGATGAATCCCCAACTTTGGTTGCTTGTTTGGCTAAATCAATAACAATTGCTTCAACTGCTTTATCTATACCTCTTTTTAAATCCATTGGATTTGCACCGGCAGCAACGTTTTTCAAGCCTTCTTTTACAATTGCTTGTGCTAAAACGGTAGCCGTAGTAGTACCATCACCAGCTAGATCATTAGTTTTAGAAGCAACTTCTTTAACCATTTGAGCTCCCATATTTTCAAGTGGGTCTAATAACTCTATTTCCTTTGCAACAGTAACACCATCTTTGGTAACTACTGGAGCTCCAAAAGATTTACTGATGATTACGTTTCTACCTTTAGGGCCTAATGTAACTTTTACTGCGTTTGCTAAAGCATCAACTCCTCTTTTGAGACCGTCTCTTGCTTCAATATCAAATTTTATGTCTTTTGCCATAATTGAATTTATTTTTGAACTTAATTTTTTCTTAGATGATTGCTAAAATGTCACTTTCTCTCATCATTAAATAATCAGAACCTTCTAATTTTAGTTCGGTTCCAGCATATTTGCCATAAAGAACAGTGTCCCCTATTTTAACGGTGATTTTTTCATCCTTAGTACCAGGACCAACAGCAACAACTTTACCTTGTTGAGGTTTCTCTTTTGCGGTATCTGGGATAATAAGTCCAGAAGCCGTTTTAGTTTCTGCGGGCATTGGTTCTATTAGCACTCTGTCTGCCAATGGTTTAATGTTAATTTTAGCCATATTTTTGATTTTTTTAAAATTTAATAATCTTCTTTAGTATAGTCAGAAATTGTGCCATAGCATAAAACTGACACTTTGTAAAACAAAAAATGCCAGCTTGTCATAAGCTGGCATTTTTTAGAATTCAATTTGTTGTTATTTTATACTGTCCAATATCCCAGTGTCAGTTGCTGCAGGTGTGTTTTCCGGCGCCGTTAAGGGTGCTGTTGCTTCAATATTTGAGTCTTGTAGTAACTTAGAATCAACATTTCCTGATTTTCCTGGTAATGCCATATTAGACATAAGGATTAAGCCTATTAGTAAAGCAGCTAAAGTCCATGTGCTTTTGTCTAAAAAATCACCTGTTTTCTTTACACCACCAACTACTTGGGTTCCACCACCACCAAATGAAGACGATAAACCGCCACCTTTAGGGTTTTGCACCATAATTACTAACATTAGTAAAAGGCAAACTATAATAATAAGGATTAAAAATATTGTAAACGTACTCATCTTTTATATGTTTTCTTTTTGAATTTTTTCTACTGATTTTATTCGGTCTGCAAAGAAACTACTTTTTTCTGGATATTTCAAACTTAAAATTTTATATGCTTGAATTGCTTTTTTATACTTTTTTTGTTCTAAGTATACCTTGGCAAGGGTCTCTGTCATAAGTTCGTCCTTGTTGAATTTTACAGAACTTGAAATGTCTATTTTAGATTCAATGTTTTTTGTTGGAACAATCTTAGGGTTGTTGGCAATAAACTTATCTATTAAATCAAATTTTTTATTTTTGCGCGGTTTCTTTACTTTTTCTGGAGCAGGCTGAACAGGATCTTCTTCTATTGCAGGCGTAGTTAGTTCGAGCCATTTTGTAAAAGAAAATTTTTCCTTTTTTGTGAAATTTAGGGGTTCACCTAAACTTAATTTTTCAGTTGTAACAGCTGTCTCTTCCTTTGTAATAGGTTCTTTAGATTCAAAAAGATTATCATCTAAGATTTTGTCGGCATCATCCTCATTTTGAGGCAATGGATCATCTATGCTTTTTTGAACCACGTAAGATTTGTCGATGTCTGCTTTTGTTAATTCTTCCGCATCAACCTTTATTTCTTTTAATTGGGCTAATTCATTAATGGCATTTGCTGCCAGTGTATTGTTTAAAAATTCAGGAGAAGTGATAAAGTCAAACAATACATCGCGGTTGGCCGTGTGAGCCGCTGTAACTTTTAAGGCTTTGTTGTATTTAAAACTATTCAGATTTTTAAGACCTTTTAGGTGTAATGCGTGTGCGGCCTGAAAATAGGGGTAGTCTGTAATAATCTCCTCTAATTGGTTGATGAGTACCGGAGAATTTACCTTGTCAGGTTGTTGTAAGAGGTATGTGAAATCCGTTACTTTCATAAATTACCAGTCGGCTAAAGATTTATTAAAAATATCTTGTGTAATGCGTTCAAAAATTTCTTGATGTGCTTCGTCTTTTACAGATTGCAACAATGAATTAGCAGGATAATCAAAATAAAAAGAAAATCGTTGTTCAAAATCAGTATCTTCTTTTGTATTGTTAAAGAAACGTACTTTTACTGCCATTGTTAGCCTGTTTTGTGCAGCAGTTTGCTGAGCCGTAGCTGTCATTGGAGATATTCTATATTCTACAATCTCGCCTTCATAGACTAAGTCACCACTGGTATTTGTTAAGCTTAAGCTCGTTTGATTGGTCAGTAATTCTTGTAAGGCCTGTGTAAAGTCTCTATCTAAACCTGGTTCAACTGTTGAGCCAGCACTTTGAGAAGCGTAATTTTGAAAAAAGTTTACTTGAAATGTTTTTGCATCACCAGTACTACCACCCGTTAAATTATAATTTACTTTAACCCCACACGCCTGTACGGTTAAAATGGTGAACATTAGAAAGCCTATTTTTTTAATGGTATTCATAATTATAAATCAAACTGTTTTATTTTCCGATACAAGGTGCGTTCAGATATACCTAATTCTGTAGCGGCTGCTTTTCTTTTTCCTTTGTTTCGGTCTAAGGATTTTTTAATGAGTTCTATTTCTTTATCTTGTAAAGATAGGGTTTCTTCTTCTTCTATTTCTTCAGCAAAATGGTATTTATCATCTTGTGGCTTAACGGGAGGTGTAATTTCTTCCTGCTTTCGCTCAGCGTTTGGCAATTGTAAAAAATCCGAAGATTCATTTTCGGCTTCTTCATAATCGGTATCATTATCCCCATATATTTTTTGAATGAGATGTTCATTCTCTTCTTGTACTTTTTCACTGTCATTATTTTTCATTAATTCCAGTGTCAATTTTTTAAGATCATTAAGATCAGCTTTCATGTCAAAAAGCACTTTGTAGAGGATCTCTCTCTCATTACTAAAATCGCCTTCCTTTTTTTCCTTATTTACAATGGCGGGCAAATTAGAGTTTCCTGCATTTGGTAAATAGCCATTAAGACATGCAAGTGATATGTTTCGTTCCGATTCCAATACAGAGATTTGTTCGGCCACATTTCTCAGCTGACGAATATTACCAGCCCATCTAAATTTTTGTAATAAATTAATGGCGTCATCTGCCAAGCGTATTGTTGGCATTTTGTATTTCTGCCCAAAATCTGAGGCAAATTTCCGAAACAACAAATGGATATCATCTTGCCGTTCTCGCAATGGTGGAATATTTATATCTACTGTACTTAATCTGTAATATAAATCTTCTCTAAATTTTCCTTTTTTAATGGCCTCAAACATATTGACGTTGGTGGCAGCTACGATTCTTACATTGGTTTTTTGAGTTTGGGAAGACCCTACTTTTAAGAACTCTCCATTTTCTAGTACCCGTAACAAACGCACTTGAGTGGTAAGCGGTAATTCTCCTACTTCATCCAAAAAAATGGTACCTCCGTCTGTCACCTCAAAATATCCATTTCTGGTTGAAGTTGCACCTGTAAAAGCCCCTTTTTCGTGACCAAATAGCTCACTGTCAATTGTTCCTTCTGGGATGGCTCCACAGTTCACGGCAATATATTTGGCGTGTTTTCTGTGAGACAAGGAATGAATAATTTTAGGAATGGCTTCTTTACCTACCCCACTTTCTCCGGTTACCAAAACAGAAATATCGGTAGGAGCAACTTGAATTGCCTTTTCTATGGCGCGATTTAATTTTACATCGTTTCCAATGATTTCAAATCGTTGTTTTATAGCTTGTACTGATTCCATATGCTGTTACTTTTTAACAATGCTCCCCAGTAATGTTCCAGTGGTGCATTTTTCAATCTTTACATTTACAAACTCCCCAATAGTGCTGTTTTCCTTAGGAAAAACAACTACTGAATTTTGTGAATTTCGACCCATCCAATGTTCATTAGATCTTTTAGATTCTCCTTCTATCAATACTTCATCAATCTTACCTATGCGCTGTTCCAATCGGTAGCCAGAATGTTGTCTTTGCAAGGCTATTATTTCTGCTAATCTTCTTTTTTTATCTGCCTCTGGTACATCATCTTCTAATTTCCTAGCAGCCATTGTTCCTGGTCTTTCAGAATAGGAATACATATAACCAAAATCATATTTTACATGTTCTAAAAGCGATAAAGTGTCTTGGTGGTCTTCTTCTGTCTCGGTAGGAAAACCAGCAATCATATCTTGAGAAATTCCGCAATCTGGAATTATTTTCCGAATGTTGTCTATCAATTCAAAATACTCCACTCTTGTGTGTAAGCGATTCATTGCTTTTAATATCCGATCACTTCCGCTTTGCACCGGAAGGTGAATATGGTTGCAAATGTTAGAGTAGCTAGCCATAGTTTCAATTACATCCAAGGTTAAATCTTGCGGATTAGAAGTAGAAAAACGAATACGCATTTTAGGTTGTGCAATTGCTGTCATTTCTAATAACTTAGCAAAATTTACAGCGGTTGCTTTCTGAATGTCGGTCGCTTGATCAAAATCTTTTTTTAGTCCGCCACCATACCAAAGGTAGCTGTCTACATTCTGACCTAAAAGCGTAATTTCTTTATATCCCTTGCTCCATAGGTCATTTACTTCTTCTAAAATGGATTGTGGTTCTCTACTGCGTTCTCTTCCTCTTGTAAAGGGAACAACACAAAATGTACACATATTATCGCAACCACGAGTAATGGAAACATAGGCCGAAATTCCGTTGGTGTTTAGGCGTACTGGTGCAATGTCTCCGTAGGTTTCTTCTTTGGAAAGAAGCACATTGATAGCATTTCTGCCTTCGTCTATTTCTTTTATTAGATTGGGTAAATCTTTGTAGGCATCTGGTCCTACCACCATATCTACAATTTTTTCTTCTTCAAGAAATTTATTTTTTAAACGTTCTGCCATACAGCCCAAAACACCAACTTTTAAATGGGGTCTTGTTCTCTTTACCGCATTAAATTTTTCCAGTCGTTTGCGAATGGTTAATTCTGCTTTTTCACGAATGGAACAGGTGTTTACCAAGACTAAATCAGCATCTTCTAAAACATCGGTGGTATTAAAGCCTTCCTTAGCCAAAATGGAGGCTACAATCTCACTATCAGAAAAATTCATAGCACAGCCATAGCTTTCTATATAAAGCTTACGGGTATTGTCTTTTTTGTTTGTGATGGATAAGGTGTTTCCTTGAACCGTTTCGTCTATAACTTTCTCCATTTGCGTTATTCTTCTGTCTTCATCAATTTAATGTGCAAAGATAGCACTAAATATAAAAATGTGACAATATGACAGTTATTTTTAATACTTTTTTAGGAGTCTTTCATCAAGAATTTTAATTTTGGGCTCTAAAAGTAAAATATAAATGAATTTTGAAACTGTAAGTCAGAAAATTGATGCCAGAAAAACACTAGATTTTGGAGGTATTATTAATAGTTCTATAGCATTATTTAAAGAAGTATGGCTGCAGGGCTTTATTGTGGTCTTGTTAAATTTCCTTTGTTTTATACCTCTAATTGTACTTTTTTACATCCCCCTTATTATTATGGGAGTGACAGATCCAGAACTTGTTAAAAGTGAAGATCCTCCAGCTATTTTAATTATCGCGTCGGCCTTGCTTATGCCTTTATTAATGGTAGGGGCTATGTATGTGGCCTTAACTTTAACGGCGGGTTTTTATAGAATTTGCAAGCATAAGGATTTAAAAATAGTGGGTACTGAAAGCTATTTTTATTTTTTCAATACGGCGTATAGGGGAAAAATATTAAAATTATCCTTTTACAGTATAGGGCTTTCAATTGTGGGACTTCTGGCTTGTGGTATAGGGCTATTTTACTTTATTGTGCCTTTTGCCTTGTTTCCTGTTTTTTTAGCCTTTGATAAGGAATTGACTGCCTTAGAAATTGTAAAATCTAGTTTTGCATTGGGCAATAAACATTGGTTTGTCATTTTTGGTTTATTGTTTGTAATGGGGCTTTTAGCAGAACTTGGGGTTTTCCTATGTTTTGTAGGCTTGTTGTTTACAGCAATGTTGTCTAAAATTCCAGCCTATTATGTTTATAAAAAGGGGGTAGGTTTCCCTGCGGATTCTGATGAGACATCTAACATTACCACGGATTTCTAAACTTTTTTGGAGCTTTAGTTTTGGGTTTTTCAGTATACATTTAAACGAATACCTAGCCTGTTGCGTTTGCAATTCCCTTTAGAGCAACGCAACCATTTGTCTTGTTTTGTATCTATGTTAAAACAATCAGTACTTTTTATGAATAAGATGCTATGGCTTGCTTTGGTCTTTGTTGCTTTTATTTCGTGTAGTGAAGATCTAGACGACAGTAAGTTTGCAGATTATTTAGTGGCAAAACCAGTGACCATTAGCATTGCCGAATTTGAAAAAGGTGGCGATATTATTGCGCCAAGACCTATTGAAGAATCAGGGAAAATATATGCGTATGAAGACTATATTTTTGTAAATGATGCCTACAAGGGAATACATTTAATAGACAATAGCAATCCTAAAAATCCAGTGAAAAGGGCATTTATCAATATTGCAGGTAATGTAGATATTTCGGTAAAGGACAATTTTTTATATGCCGATAGTATGCAAGATTTATTGGTGTTTGATATTTCTAATATGGATAATATTAAGCTTGTAAATAGACTGAAAGGTGTTTTACGGGATAATATTGTTTGGCCTACAGCAGAAATATATGAGTGGGAAGATATCGATACCAATAAAGAGATTCAAGTTGGTTGGAAGGTTGTTACGGAGCGAAGGTTAAAAGTTGAAGTGCAAAACCGATTTGAAAATATTGATATTATGGCAATGGCCGATGCATCAGTGGGACAAGGAGGTTCCTTAGCTCGGTTTAAAATTGTTTCAGATTACCTCTATGCTGTAGATAATCATTCCATCAATGTTTTTGATATCTCAGACCTAGAAAACCCTAAAGATTTAGATGATGTATATGCTGGTTTTGATATTGAAACTATTTTTAATAGGGATAACCATTTGTTTTTAGGAAGCAAAAGCGGAATGTATATCTATGATATAACAAACCCTTCAATTCCAGAATTTGTGTCAGAATTTCAACATGGTACAGCCTGTGATCCTGTTGTTGTAGCTGGGGATTACGCCTATGTTACCTTGCGCGGAGGTAATGCTTGTGGGGCAACGGAAAGCGGATTGTTTATTATTGATATTTCTGATATAACGACACCAGTTTTGGCAAAAATGTATGCCTTAGATGGTCCTTATGGATTGGGAATAAAGGATGAAAAACTTTTTGTGTGTGATGGAGATTCTGGTTTACGGGTGTTTGATAAGACAGATGTTGATAATCTGGTTGAAATAAATCATTTTAAAGACATTATCACCTTTGATGTTATTCCTCGGGAAGAAAATTTAATTATGATTGGAGATGATATTTTATATCAATACGAATATTTAGAAGATGGAATAGCCTTATTAAGTAGGCTTAATTTAGAATAATTACTAACTCAGAATGAGAAAGGCCACCATTTTTAGGTGGTCTTTTTTTATGCCTATTACTTATATAATATGTAGAATAAAAAAATTGACATACTTTTGTTAAACCAAAAACCAATCAATGGCGAAGAATTTAGTAATTGTGGAGTCACCCGCAAAGGCAAAAACGATAGAGAAATTTTTAGGAAAAGATTTTAAGGTAGAGTCCAGTTTTGGGCATATCGCAGATTTACCATCCAAAGAATTAGGAGTAGATGTAGAAAATGATTTTGCACCTAAATATATTGTAGATGGAGAAAAGAAAAAACTTGTAAAAAAACTTAAGGATTTAGCAGATAAGGCAGAAATAATTTGGTTGGCGAGTGATGAGGATCGAGAAGGAGAAGCAATTTCTTGGCATTTGGCCGAAGAATTAAAACTAGATAAAAGCAAGACAAGAAGAATTGTTTTTAACTCTATCACAAAGTCTGCCATTCAGAAAGCCATAGAAAACCCAAGAGAGATTAACTATAATTTGGTAAATGCACAACAAGCACGAAGAGTTTTAGATAGATTGGTTGGGTATGAGTTGTCTCCTGTTCTTTGGAAAAAAATTAAGCCAGGCTTATCTGCAGGTCGTGTACAATCTGTAGCGGTTAGATTAATAGTAGAACGAGAAAGAGATATTGAAGGTTTTACCGCAGAAGCCTCTTATAAGGTAGTCGCTGAGTTTGAAACAGCATCAGGAAGTAGTTTTTCGGCGAAAATAAATAAGACTTTTTCTAGTAAAAAAGGAGCAGAAGATTTTTTAACTAAGAATATTGGAGCTAAGTTTTCCATTGCTAATTTAGATAAGAAACCGGCTAAAAAATCTCCAGCAGCACCATTTACTACCTCAACCTTGCAGCAAGAAGCTGCTCGGAAGTTGTATTTTTCTGTGGGTAGAACCATGCAAGTTGCACAGCGGTTGTATGAGGCTGGTATGATTACCTATATGAGAACAGATAGTGTTAACCTGTCTCAAGAAGCCTTAGATGCAGCAAAAGAAGCGATTGTAGATAATTACGGAAAAGAATATAGTGAAGTTCGTAATTTTGTAGGCAAGACCAAAGGCGCACAAGAAGCGCATGAAGCGGTTAGGCCTACAGATATGACACGGCAATCTCCGTCCTTAGAAAGGGATCAAGCGAGACTTTACGAGCTTATCTGGAAACGTACGTTGGCATCACAGATGAGCGATGCACAACTAGAAAGAACCAATGTTAAAATTAAAGCAGATAAGCATTCAGAAGAATTTACTGCCAACGGTGAGGTAATCAAGTTTGACGGTTTCTTAAAAGTGTATTTGGAAGGTACTGATGATGAAGAAAATGGTGAGGAGCAAGAAGGAATGCTTCCTGCTATGAAAGTAGGAGAATCTTTAGCGAATAATTTTATTACGGCAACGGAGCGTTTTTCAAGGGCTCCCTACCGATATACAGAAGCTTCTTTGGTTAAGAAGTTAGAAGAATTAGGAATTGGAAGACCGTCAACCTATGCGCCAACAATTTCTACCATCCAAAACAGAGGATATGTAGAAAAAGGAACAATAGATGGTGTAGAAAGAAAATACACACAACTGGTTTTAAAATCAGATAAATTAAAAGAAAAGGGTCTCACAGAAACTGTGGGTTCTGACAAGGGTAAAATGGTGCCTACAGATATAGGTATGATAGTAACCGATTTCTTAGTGAGTCATTTTGAAACAATTTTGGATTATAATTTCACGGCCAAAGTAGAAGAAGATTTTGATGAGATTGCTGCCGGACATGAAGACTGGGGCAAGGTAATGAAGAATTTTTACAAAGACTTTCACCCTAAGGTAGAAGATGTAGAGCAAAATGCAGAGCGAGCCAGTGGTGAGCGTATTTTAGGTACAGACCCAAAGTCAGGAAGACAAGTGTCTGTACGTTTGGGTAGGTTTGGACCTATGGTACAAGTAGGAACTGCAGAAGAAGAAGAGAAACCTTTATTTGCTAGCCTATTGCCAGAGCATTCTTTAGCTTCTATTTCTTTTGAAGAAGCAATGGAACTTTTTAAATTGCCAAGAGATTTGGGAGAATATGAAGGCGAAGAAGTTTCTGCTAATGTGGGTAGGTTTGGCCCTTATGTAAAATTTGGTAAAAAGTTTATCTCTATGGAAAAAGGAGAAAGCGCCTTAGATATTACCAAAGAGAGAGCTGTAGAACTCATTGTAGAAAAGCAAAAAGCAGATGCGCCAATTGCTTCCTATGAAGATATGGAGGTTACTAAAGGTGTTGGACGTTTTGGGCCCTTTATAAAGTGGAACGGAATGTTTATCAATGTGAATAAAAAATACGATTACGATACGCTTTCCAAGGCAGATATAGAAGAGTTGATAGAAGCCAAGAAACAAAAGGAAATAGATAAGCTAATTCAAGAATGGCCAGAAGAAGGTATTCGCATTGAAAAAGCGAGGTGGGGTAGACACAATGTGCTTAAAGGAAAAATTAAAGTAGAATTAGCAAAAACAGTTGATGCTACTAAAATTTCCTTGGAAGAGGCCAAAGAAATGATTGCCAAAAAAACACCAAAGAAGAAAGCTAAGGCAAAAGCAAAAGCAAAACCTAAGACTAAAAAGTAATTATGGCATTTGATTTTTTGGTGCCAGTGGCAGATAAGGTTTTGGCACATTGCGAGTTGCTTCCTCCTCAGGCACTGGGAAAGAAAATATACAAACACACTAAAAGAGATGGCTTACCAGTATTGGCACTAGCTAATATTGCCATTATTGGTGTCAATGAATCCAGAAATGCCTTTGAAAAAAAACCAGAACAATTAGATGTTTCGGCTATACGCTTAGAATTCTATAAATTAATGATGGGGAATTGGAATTCCTCTATTGTAGATTTAGGAGATATTAATGCCGGGCAAGAGGTTAGTGATACTTATTTTGTAGTAAAGGAAATAATAGCTGAACTTTTGGAAGAAAATATCATTCCAATCGTAATAGGGCCAACACAAGATATTACCTATCCTTGCTATAGGGCATTTGACGGCCTTAAAAAAATGATTAATCTTGTAAATATAGATAGTCGGTTTGATTTTGGAGATCATGAAGAGTTGATATCTTCCCATTCTTACATGAGTAAGATTATAACCGATAAGCCCAATAATCTTTTTAACTTTTCTAATATAGGATACCAAAGTTATTTTAACTCTCAAGAAGAGATAGATCTAATGGAGCGTCTTTTTTTTGATGCCTATCGTTTGGGAGAAGTTACCTCCAATATTGCTTTAATAGAGCCTCTACTGAGAAATGCTAATATTGTTAGTTTAGATGCCAGGGCTATCCGGGCAAGTGAAGTAGGTATGTTGGATAATTTTTCACCCAACGGCTTTACAGGAAGAGAAATCTGTGCAATTGCCAGGTATGCCGGTATTAGCGATAAAGTAGCTGTGTTTGGCTTGTTTGAAAGCGAAAATTCTAGGCAGTCCTTTCAGCTCATGGCACAAATAATATGGTATTTTATAGAAGGGTATAATTTTAGAATACAAGAAGTACCCTATATCAATAAAGAAGACTTCACAAAGTATATCGTTCCTACAGACTCCCAGGAATTAGTCTTTTATAAAAGTAATCTAACCGAGAGGTGGTGGGTAGAAGTACCATCAATTTTAGATTCATATAATAAAAGCGAAATCGCTGCGTTATTACCCTGCACCAAGGATGATTATGTTGAGGCTACCAACCAAGACATACCAGAAAGGTGGTTTAAGGCTTTTAAAAAAGGACTTAATTAAAAAATTAGTGTAATTAACGTGTCTTGATACAATAATTCATTTAAAATGAAGTTTTAATGAGTAATAATTGTGATTAAGAACCAGAATATCTTAAATCGAAATTTAACCTATAATTATGAAGAAACTATTGTTACTATCCATGGGATTTGTTTTTCTACTTAGCAGTTGTGGTAAGTCGGGAGCAAAAGGAGAATTGGTAGGAGCCCAAGGAAAAAAATGGTATCCAGAGAAACCCTATGGAATGGAATTGATCCCTAGAGGATCATTTATTATGGGTAAGTCTGAAGAAGACCAAGCACAAGCATTAAACGCGCCAACTAAAACAGTTACGGTGACTTCTTTTTATATGGATGATACCGAAATTACAAATAGTGAATACCGTCAATTTGTTGATTGGGTAAAAGATTCAATTACAAGAACCAAATTAGCAATATTAGCAGATGAACTAGGTTTGAGTCCAGAAGACGGAGGAATTGGAGATTTTGCTTTTAAAGATGCAGATACTACTAAAATGTCTGAGTATGACAAATATATGTTAGATAATTACAGTGGTGGTGGTCCAACAGGATATGAAGGTAGAGCATTAAACAGAGATGAAAGTCTTGTTTGGGATACGTCTGAATATCCCGATGAATATTATGTTGAGGTGATGGATAAGTTATACATCCCTGAAGCAGAGGCATACAATGGTCAACGTACTATAGATGTTACACAACTTGTATATAAATACAGTTGGATGGATATTGAAGCGGCAGCTAGAGCCAAAGGTAAAGGCAGTAGAAAAGATTTTATCAAACAGGTAGAATTACCCATTTACCCTGATACAACTGTATGGATTAAAGATTTCGAATATTCGTACAATGAACCAATGCACAACGATTATTTCTGGCATGACGCCTATAGTGATTATCCTGTAGTAGGGGTAACCTGGGATCAAGCAACAGCGTTTTGTAATTGGAGAACAAAATTTAAAAATGACGATCAAAAAGGAAGAGGCAAACAGTTTGTAAATAAATTTCGATTACCAACGGAAGCAGAATGGGAATATGCGGCAAGAGGTGGTATTGAAGGCGGAATGTACCCATGGGGAGGTCCTTATGTAATTAGTGACACCGGTTGTTATATGGCCAACTTTAAACCACAACGTGGAGATTATGCAGCAGATGCGGCATTGTATACAGTAGAGGCAAAATCTTTTGAGCCCAATGAATTTAACTTATACAATATGGCTGGTAATGTTTCTGAATGGACCAACTCTAGTTTTGACCCAAGTACCTATGATTTTGTTTCTACAATGAATCCTAATGGAGGAGATAGTAGTAATGATAGAAGAGTAATACGAGGAGGTTCTTGGAAAGACGTTGCGTATTTCTTACAAGTATCAACAAGAGATTATGAATACCGTGATTCAGCTAGAAGCTATATTGGCTTTAGAACGGTACAAGATTATATGGGAGAAGAAGATTCTACCAACTAAACAACAATCCGAATAAATTTAACCCTAAATACTTATATTAAACCTAAAATTAAAATTATGGCACAATCAAAATCAACAAAGAAATTATTTAACATGGCTTATGGCCTTGGAGCGTCAGTAGTAATTATTGGAGCATTATTTAAAATTCTTCACTGGGAATTAGGACCTTTAAATGGAGGGGTACTATTAGCTGTTGGTCTTATAACAGAAGCACTTATTTTTGCAATTAGTGCATTTGAACCTCTAGAAGACGAACTAGATTGGTCTTTAGTGTACCCTGAATTAGAAGGCGGTCAAGCTTCTTCTAAAAAGAAAAGTGACGCTCAAGAAGTGAAAGAAGCTGAAGCATCATTATCTAAAAAATTAGATGAAATGTTAAAAGAAGCTGGAGTAGATGCAGAATTAATGGGAAGTCTTGGTAATAGCATCAAGAACTTTGAAGGTGCTGCCAAAGGAATTGCACCAACTGTTGATGCAATGGAATCTACTAAAAAGTATTCTGATGAAATGGTGCAAGCTGCATCTCAAATGGAGTCATTAAATAGCTTGTACAAAGTACAGTTAGAAAGTGCTAGTAAACAAGCATCAATAAATGAAGAGGTAGTTCAAAATTCTTCAGCATTGAAAGACCAAATGTCATCATTGGCAACAAACCTATCGTCCTTAAATGGAGTATATGGTGGTATGTTATCAGCAATGAGTAAAAACTAATTAGTAAATACTAATAACCCCAAATCAAATTATTAATTAATACTAATTAGAAAATATGGCATCAGGAAAAGATTCTCCACGGCAGAAAATGGTAAACTTAATGTACTTAGTTTTCATTTGTATGCTGGCGTTAAATATGAGTAAAGAAGTTCTAGCAGCATTCGGTCTAATGAATGAGAAGATGGAAGTTTCTAACAAGAAAACAACAGATAACAACATAGCTTTCTTAGAAGGTCTTGAAACAAAGGCTTCAGAAGATGCGGCTAAATATGCTGAAGATTATAAAAAAGCTCAGAAAGTACAGAAACTTTCACAAGAGTATTATGATTATTTAGAAGCGCTTAAAAATGCGATGACTAAAGAAGTTGAAGATCCAACAGATTACCAAGTAATGGATAAGTCAGATTACTTGGATCAAAAATTCTTCAATGGAGAGGGTTTAGCAGAAGGCGGTAAAGAATTCATGCAAAAAATTAAAGATTACCGTGCTGAAGTATCACTATTGGTGCCTGCAGGTTTAAAAGAATCCGTAGTTGCTAGGTTTGAAACTGGTGATGCTAATGGTAAGGTAGAGAAGAAAGACAAAACCAAGCAAGATTGGATAAACTATCATTATGAAGGTTTCCCTTTAATTGCTTCTTTAACAAAAATAACTGCCTTACAGTCAGATATTAAATCTACAGAGGAAGATGCTTTAAAAGCAATGTTAGAAGGTAATTTAACAAGTCAAGTTTCGTTAAAGAACTTTGCTACTTCACTTGATGCTACGAAGTCTGCGTATTACACAGGCGAAAAGTACGATGGTAAGATCATTATTAGTAAAACTGATAATTCTTCGAAACCAGTAAAAGCAGCATTAACCTTAGATGGTAGAAAGCTTTCTGAAGGAACAGATTATACCTTAGAAGATGGTGGTGTAAAAATGTTGATCAGTGCAGGTACTGCTGGAGATCATACTATTGCAGGGCAGTTGTTTTTTATGCAAGATGGTGTTGAAATTCCGGTTGATGTAAACAATTCTTTTGCTACAATTAGTATGCCTAACGCAGCACTTATTGCAGCTGATAAGATGAATGTAGTTTACCGTGGTGTTGCAAACCCAATGACAATCTCTATACCTGGTATACCAAACAATAAAGTAAGAGCTTCTGCTCCTGGTTTAAAAGCGGTAAGTGGTAGTAAGTATGTTATGACGCCAGGTACTGGTAGAACGGTAAAGATTACTGCTTCTGGAACATTGCCTGATGGTAAGCCAATTAATTCTTCATCAGAATTTAGAATTAAAGATATACCAAGTCCAACAGGTTCTATTAGAGGAGAAACAGGTAGTGTTAAAATGCCTCGTACAAATTTAGAAGTGTCAACGATCGGTGCCATTTTGGATGATTTTGATTTCGATTTAAACATCGGAGTGAGCGGATTTAAATTTAAAGTTCCTGGACAACCAACAATAGTTGTAAAAGGAAGAAAATTAGACAGTAGAGCAATATCTGCTTTAAAAAGAGCAAAAAGAGGTGATATGGTTCAGATCTTTGATATTGAAGCCTACATTACAAACAATAAAAGCTATAGGTTGAAGAAAGTTTCTAGTGTACTTGTAGAAATTACAAACTAGAATAATAAGTGAACTATATGCAAGCTACTAGATAACTAGTAGCTTGTATTTAGCTTAAAAAATAAAATTTAAAGATGAATTGGAAAAACATTTTATTAGTAGGATTTGTAGCAACATTTTCGCTATCGGCTATGGGGCAATCAAATATTTTGAATGCTAAAAAGCCATCAGAAATTGGAGTTAAAACAGAGGCTCAAATAAAGAAAGATAATGACGGTCCATTAAAATACGGTTACGTAGACGACAGAGATATGTTGTGGTCAACTACCATATGGGAAGTTATTGACTTGGATGAGCGTGTGAATTTTCCACTGTATTACCCCGTAGATACAATAGACATAGGTAAAGATAGAAGATCTTTGTACCATGTTATTATGAAAGGCATTAAAGAAGGAAAATTAGAGGTGTATGCCGATTCTTACTTTACTGAAAAAAGACAATTAAGTGATCTTAAGGCCTCTATGCAAAAGGTAGATACTACCGATTATGGTTACGATCAGTTTAATGCAGGTGAAGCAGTTTCTCCAGAGTATATTAACAAAAGAGATCTTGTTGCTGCCGATTTGGAAGAATACCTAATTAAAGGAGTTTGGTATTTTGACAAAAGACAGGGAGAATTAAAATACCGGTTGTTAGGTATTGCTCCAGTAGCACCAGATGTTAACTTTATTGACGATGAGTCTGTCGCTATGGAAGGTAATAAAATTCCACTTTTCTGGGTATGGTATCCAGATGCTCGGCAAATTTTGCATGAAGCAAAGGTCTTTAACCAAAGAAATACCGCTAGTCCAATATCGTTTGATATGTTGTTAAACTCTAGAAGGTTTAATGCGGTTATTTACAAAGAAGAGAATGTACATGGCGATCGTGAAATTAAAGATTATATTTCAGACAATGCCTTGTTCCAATTGCTTGAGTCTAAAAGAATTAAAGAGGCTATCAGGGATAGAGAACAAGATATGTGGAGCTATTAAATGTTTTAGAATTCCAATTCAAAAATAAAATTAAACTCTCTTGGATATTTTTCCAAGAGAGTTTTTTTATGGTATAAATCCAGCTACTTTCTATACTTTTGCGGGATGGTAGATTATTTGGTTATAGGTTTAGGTTTGGCGGGTATTGCAATGTGTGAGACCTTAGAAAAGAACCAAAATAGTTTTAAAGTAATTGCAGATGAATCTCAGACGTCTTCTGTGGTAGCAGGGGGTTTATACAATCCTGTTATTCTAAAAAGGTTTACCCTGGCCTGGAACGCCAAAGAACAATTAAGCATTGCCTTGCCATTGTACAAAAATTTAGAAGTTAAGTTGCAGCTGCAGCTCGATTATAAGATTCCTGTATTGCGTAAATTTGCCTCCATAGAAGAACAGAATTTGTGGTTTGAGGCTTTAGATAAGCCACAATTACATCACTTTTTATCTCCCAAAATTATTCAAAATAAGAACCCTAATATTGATGCTCCCTTTGGCTACGGTGAAGTTTTAGACACAGGAAGGATAGATACCAAGACCCTTTTATTGGCCTATAAGGCATACCTTGAAAGAAAGGAAGCGTTGTGCAATGAAACTTTTGAGTTTTCAGAATTAAAAGTAGAAAACCACAGTGTTTCATACAAAGGTATTATAGCTAAAAGAATAGTATTTGCCACAGGTTTTGGATTACAAGGCAATCCGTATTTTAATTATTTACCGCTACATGGAACCAAGGGTGAGTTATTAACCATTAAGGCACCAGAGCTAAAAGAAAATAAGGTGGTAAAATCATCCGTTTTTATTATTCCAATGGGGAATGATTTGTACCGAATTGGAGCTACATATAATAGGGATGATAAAACCAATAATGTGTCTGCGGAGGCAAAAGAAGAACTCTTAAAAAAATTAGATACATTTTTAAAGTGTTCCTATGAGGTTGTAGATCACAAAGCTGGTATACGGCCTACAGTTGCAGATCGTAAACCATTGGTTGGAGAGCACCCAAAATTTAAAAATGTCTTTGTTTTAAACGGTTTTGGTTCACGAGGGGTGATGACCGGACCTTATGCAGCCCTTCAGTTGTATAATTTTATAGAGCAGAAGACCCCAATTGCTTCAGAAATAGATTGTAAACGCTTTCTGAAAAGATATATTACTTCTTTACAGCAGTAGGATCATAATGAATAAACAGATTAATCCAAATATTTCTTGATAACCGCATAATGACTGGCATAAAAGCGACTAAGGTTCCAACAATACACAAAAAGCTGACAAATAAGCTCGTTTCAATCCATAAAAATGAAATCATAAAGGCGGCAACTGAAAAAGCAATCCCTACTCCGTAACTAACGTACATTGCACCATAAAAAAAAGACGGTTCTATTTTATATTTAGTGTTGCAATGTGAGCAACGCTCGAACATATTAAATATATTTGCCATTCTGTACGGATTTTTGTCCGTATACATACTTTCTAGATGGCATTTTGGACAAGTTCCTGTTAAAATACTATAGAGTTTGTTTCCTTTTTTTAACATTTGCAAAAGTTTTTACAAATGTATCATTTTGATGAATTTAAAAGCTAATAATAGTTATAAAATATGCTTAATATACACAACCTATCTGTCTCTTTTGGAGGAGAATATTTATTTGAAGAAATATCGTTTCGACTAAGCCCGGGAAACCGTGTTGGACTGATAGGAAAAAATGGTGCTGGAAAATCCACCTTATTAAAATTACTATCTAAAGAAATGCCCTTGGATAGTGGTACAATTGCATCAGACAAGGATGTGAAAATAGGATTCTTAAAACAAGATATCGACTTTGTGGAAGGAAGGTCTGTACTTGAAGAATCGTATCAGGCATTTGAAGAGATTAAGGAGTTAGAGGGGAAGCTAGATTCTATAAACCATCAATTGGCAGAACGTACAGACTACGAAAGTGAAAGTTATAGTCAGCTTATAGTAGACTTAAATGATATCACACATCATTATGAAATATTAGGAGGGTATAATTACCAAGGAGAAACGGAAAAAGTACTTCAAGGACTGGGGTTTAGAAGAGAGGATTTTGATAAAAAAACGGAAACCTTTTCTGGGGGTTGGCGAATGCGTATTGAATTGGCAAAACTGTTACTGCAAACTAACGATGTATTGCTATTAGATGAGCCTACCAACCACTTAGATATAGAATCTATTATTTGGTTGGAGCAGTTTTTAAAGGGGTATACAGGATCGGTGGTTATTGTATCACACGATAAAATGTTTTTAGACAATGTCACGAATAGAACCATTGAAATCTCATTGGGTAGAATTTATGATTACAACAAACCGTATTCTAAATATCTCATTCAGCGGAATGAATTAAAGACGCAACAATTAAGTGCCCAGAAAAATCAGGAAAAGCAGATACAACAAACAGAAAAACTGATTGAAAAGTTTAGAGCCAAGGCCTCAAAAGCGTCAATGGCCCAATCGTTGATAAAAAAATTAGACAAGATAGATAGAATTGAGGTTGATGAAGATGATAATAGTGTTATGAGCTTACGCTTTCCTATTTCTGTAACCCCAGGTAAAATAATTGCAGAGATTGAGGACCTGTCTAAAAGTTATGGAGATAACCATGTATTGCAAAACATCGATTTATTAATTGAGAGGGATAGTAAAACTGCATTTGTTGGACAAAACGGGCAAGGGAAATCTACGCTTGCCAAGATAATGGTTGGGGATATCAAATATACGGGACATTTAAAACTAGGTCATAATGTTCAAATAGGATATTTTGCTCAAAATCAAGCCGAGTATTTGGATGGGAGTAAAACCGTTTTGGATACAATGATTGACGCTGCTAATGAAACCAATAGGAGTAAAGTAAGAGATATCTTAGGGTCCTTTTTGTTTCGAGGAGATGAAGCAGATAAGTATGTAAGAGTATTGTCAGGAGGAGAACGCAATCGTTTGGCCTTGGCTAAAATGTTGCTTCAGCCCTTAAATGTCTTGGTTATGGATGAACCTACAAACCATTTAGATATTAAGTCGAAGAATGTTTTAAAACAAGCCTTGCAAAACTTTGAAGGAACTTTGATCTTGGTATCGCACGATAGAGATTTCTTACAAGGATTAACAAACAAGGTATACGAGTTTAAGGATCGTAAAATCAAAGAATACTTAGGCGATATTGATTACTACCTTGATGCGCGTAAAGTAGAAAACTTTAGAGCTATTGAAAAAAAGACAAAAGTAAAGAAGGCTGAGAAAAAAGACGAAAACAAAAAGGTAGAGTATAAAGATCAAAAAAAGATTAAATCCTTGAAGAATAAGTTAAGTTCAGTAGAGAGTGATATTTCTAGTTTGGAAAAAGAAATAAAAAAGATAGACCAAGATCTTTTGCTAAATTACGATGCCACCATAGCAAAGCCTAATTTCTTTGACCAGTATGAAGCGAAAAAGAAAAAACTGAAACAATTAATGAGTACCTGGGAAACCCTTACAATAGATTTAGAAGGGCTATAGGTCTTAAATAGCACCTATCATGTAGGAAATATACCACCTAAATTGTGTGTTTCGCAACAAATATTACCGTTTTTACAGCATTTGAACTAATATTTTTGCTCATTCTCTAATTATATCTTCTCTTTGTACAACAATACTTGTTAAATTAAGTAAAAATGAAGAGAGGATTTATAGTTTTAATTGCGCTATTTTTTGGTATAGTTCAAGCGTTTGGCCAGATTAGTCATAAGGAGGAACAAGCTTTAGTAGATTTATACAATGCTACCAATGGTAGTGAATGGAATAATACATGGGATTTAAATGCTCCTGTAGCTACTTGGAAAGGAGTTACTGTAAAAGAGGATCGCGTTGTAGGTTTAAAATTATTTCGCAATAATCTTCAAGGTACAATTCCACAGAGTATTCATAAATTAAAACACCTAGAGAGTTTAAATCTAGCGTTTAATAGGCTGGAGGGTAATATCCCTGAAACAATTTGTAAATTAACAGAATTAAAAAAGTTAAATTTAGAAATGAATTTGCTCGGTGGCGAATTGCCTCAAAAAATTGGAAAATTAACCCAGTTAGAAAGTTTGGTGTTGTTTAACAATTTAATTACCGGAGAAATTCCTGAAAGTATAGGAGAATTACATAATTTAAAAGAACTCAACGTTTCTAGTAATAAATTGGTTGGAAGGATCCCTGATGAGTTAGGGCTTTTATCTAAGTTAGAAAGTTTGGGACTTTTTGAAAATACCTTGGTTGGTTTTATTCCTTCAGAAATAGGGAATCTTGTTGCACTAAAAGAGTTGGTTATTGCCAATAATCAATTAATGGGAGACATTCCAAAAGAATTTGGGCAGTTGGTAAATTTACAGGTGTTACAACTACAAAATAATAAATTCAATTCATTTAAAAGTTTAGACTTTATAAACTCAAAAGAGATCTTAGTTTTTGATTTTGATGGTAAAGAGCCTGGGTTTAAGTTTAGAGATATAAATGCGGCAAAAACGGGTGTTGCAGAAACAGAATTTGAAGAGGATAAAGAGAATTAGTTAGTTAGTATAAGTTGGTTATTTTAAAAGAGCACGTAATGGTGCTCTTTTTTTATGATTAATTTAACAATTTAATAGGGGCTAAAATCCCTAGTTTTGTTGAAAAAAGGATGCGTAGAAATATATTGATAATTTTAGGAGTAGTTATTCTAGCTTTAGCTATTCTAGCTTCTTATTCAATTGCGGGTGGAGGTAAGAAAGAAATTCCAAAACCAAAAAAAATAATAAAAACTGTTTTTGTTGATACTGTTAAAAATGGGACCATTCCTATTATGATAGAAGCCAATGGGAATTTAGTTGCAAAAAGAAGGTTGGCGTTGTACTCCGAAGTCCAAGGTGTTTTTAAAACAGGTAGAAAGTTATTTAAAGAAGGGCAAGAGTATAAAAAAGGAGAAACAATTATTAGTATCGATGCTGCGGAATACTATGCCAGTGTACAATCTGCAAAAAGTAATCTTTATAATTTAATAACGTCTATAATGCCAGACTTAAGGCTAGACTATCCGTTAGTGTTTGAGAAATGGAATAAATATCTCACAGATTTTGACATAAATAAAGGGACACCAGAATTGCCAGCAATGACCTCTGAAAAGGAAAAGTTCTTTATTTCGGGCAAAGGGATACTCACCAATTATTACAATGTTAAAAACCTAGAACAACGCCTTGCAAAATACCAGATAAAGGCACCATATAATGGTATTTTAATTGAAGCTTTAGTTACCGAAGGTACCTTGGTTCGGTCGGGTCAAAAACTTGGTGAATTTATTAATACCAATGAGTATGAGTTAGAAGTAGCTATAGGTAAAACCTATAGCGATTTGTTACGTATAGGTAAACCAGTAGCTTTAACCAACCTGAACAAAACAGAAACCTACACCGGTAAAGTTGCCAGAATAAACGGAAGAGTAGATCAGGCATCACAGACCATTACTGCCTTTATAGAGGTGGCAAATGATGGTTTGCGCGAAGGAATGTTTTTGGAAGCAACTTTAAATGCTAAAGAAGAAGAAGACGCTATTGAAATTGATCGCGGTTTGTTGTTAGAAAACAACCGAATATATGTTGTAAAAGATTCTGTTTTAGACTATATAGATGTAAACCCTATTTATTTTACGGATAAAAAAGTAGTACTTAAAAATGTGCCAGATGGAGAAGTAATCGTTTCTAAGCCTGTGGTAGGAGCTTATGCAGGCATGTTGGTGAGTATTTATGAAGGAAAAACTAAAGCTGCCAAATAATGAGAAATCTAGTAGCTTATTTTATCAAGTATCACGTTGCCGTAAATGTTATTGTGATTGCATTTTTTATTTTTGGTGTGGTAGGGGCGCTCAACTTAAAATCGTCCTATTTTCCATTATCAGAAACTCAAAATATAACGATTAGTATTGCTTACCCAGGAGCTTCTCCACAAGAGGTAGAAGAAGGTATTGTTCTACAAATTGAAGATAATTTAAAAGGCTTGCAAGGCATAGACAGGGTAACTTCTACGTCTAGAGAAAATAGTGGAACCATCAATGTAGAAATTGAAAGGGGTAGAGATGTAGACTTTATGCTCTTGGAGGTTAAAAACGCGGTAGACAGAGTACCCTCTTTTCCTACGGGCATGGAACCTTTGGTAGTTTCAAAAAGAGAAATAATAAGAGAAACGATAAGTTTTGCTATTAGTGGAGCAAATGTTCCTTTAACGACTTTAAAACATATTGGGAGACAGATAGAAAATGATATTAGGGGAATGGATGGCATATCTCAAATTGAAATATCAGGTTATCCTGAAGAAGAAATTGAAATTGCCGTAAATGAGAGTAAATTATTGGCCTATAATCTTTCCTTTGATGATGTAGCACAAGCTGTTGCTAATTCAAATATTCTTACTACTGGGGGTACTATTAAAACCAGTACAGAAGAGTTTTTAATTAGAGCCAATAACAAATCCTACTACGGGGATGAACTTTCTAATTTAATTGTTAGAGCAGATCCATCTGGGCTTACCATTCGTTTAAAAGATGTGGCTACCACTAGAGATCGATTTTCAGAAACTCCTAATGCCTTATATTTTGATGGAGAAATAGCGGTTTACGCGGAGATTACAAGTACCAATACGGAAGATTTGTTAACATCGGCCGAAAAAATAAAGACGTATATTAAAGAGTATAACGAAAAAAATAGTCACATTCAATTGCATGTGGTTGATGATAGATCGGTAACTCTAAACGAACGGACCACACTTTTAATAGAAAATGCCATAAGTGGTATCATTCTAGTCTTGATATTTTTATCACTTTTCCTAAATACGAGACTTGCTTTTTGGGTTGCTTTTGGATTGCCTGTTGCTTTTTTAGGGATGTTTATTTTTGCTGGGTTTTTTAATGTAACCATCAATGTACTATCCTTATTTGGGATGATTATAGTAATTGGTATTTTAGTGGATGATGGTATTGTAATAGCAGAAAATATTTACCAACATTACGAGAAAGGAAAAAACCCAATTGAAGCGGCTATTGATGGGATTATGGAAGTAATCCCTCCTATTATAGCAGCGGTAGTAACTACAATTTTAGCCTTTTCTATATTCTTATTTTTAGATGGTAGAATAGGGCAGTTTTTTGGTGAGGTTTCCATCATTGTGATATTAACCTTGGTTGTATCCTTAGTGGAGGCTTTAATTATTTTGCCAGCGCATTTGGCACATTCCAAAGCATTGAAACCTGAAGATAAAGAACCTAAGAAAGGCATTGCTGCCTTATTTAGTAAACTTAGGGTCATTAATGTATTTGGAGATAAAATAATGGTTTGGCTTCGAGATAAGCTGTACAGTCCTGTTTTACACTTTTCTCTTAAAAATAAATTCTTGACGTTTTCAATTTTTGTAGCCATGTTGTTATTGACCATTGGGTCTACTATGGGGAATATTGTAAGGGTTGCGTTCTTTCCAAGAACGGCAAGTGATTCTGCCCGGGTAACCTTGACCATGCCTAACGGCACCAATGAGAAGGTTACAGACTCAATTATTAGTCTAATAGAAGAAAAGGCTAAAATTGTCAATAAGGAACTCACTGAAAAATATTTGCAAGGAACAGATAAAGTACTTTTTGTAAACCTCATTAAGACCTTGGGTCCTGGTTCCTCTAGTGCCGAATTGCAAATTAGCTTATTGCCAGGAGAACAACGTCCAGATGCGATACAATCTAATATTGTTACCAACAGGTTAGAAGAGTTGGTGGGTCCTGTAATAGGGGTAGAGAGTTTAATATATGGCTCTGGCGGTAATTTTGGAGGGAGTCCAGTTTCGGTTTCCTTGTTGGGGAATAATATCAATGAACTCAAAGGCGCTAAAAAAGAAGTAAAGGACGCCTTGTTAAACAATGTTCTTTTAAAAGATGTAGCGGATAATGATCCAGCAGGGATTAAAGAGATTCGATTAGAATTAAAAGATAATGCCTATCTCTTAGGGCTCGATTTAAGAAGTGTAATGAGTCAAGTTCGTGCCGGATTCTTTGGTGCACAAGTGCAACGTTTTCAACGGGGGCAAGATGAGATTAGAGTTTGGGTACGGTATGATAGAGAAGATCGTTCCTCCATTACCAATTTGGATGAAATGAGAATTGAAACGCCTAGTGGAGATAAAATTCCTTTAAAAGAAATTGCTACTTATACTATTGAAAGGGGTGATGTTGCCATAAATCATTTGGATGGAAGAAGGGAAATTGAGGTTTCTGCAGATATCAAAGATGATAAAACAACAACAGCGGTAGATATTATGGCTAGTTTGCGTAAAGATGTGATGCCAGATATTCTTTCTAAATACCCAACAGTGAGCGTTTCATATGAAGGGCAAAATAGAGAGCGTCAAAAAATGACAGACTCCGTTGGTTTTGTGGCTTTTTCAGTGCTGATTCTTATTTATATTACCATAGCATTTACATTTAGAAGCTTTAGTCAGCCTTTATTATTAATGCTATTAGTGCCATTTAGTTTAACAGCTGTTGCTTGGGGACACTGGATTCATGATTTCCCATTAAATATGCTCTCTGCTTTAGGGATAATTGCCTTAATTGGGATTATGGTGAACGATGGACTGGTGCTTATCGGTAAATTTAACAATAACCTTAGAGAAGGTCTAAAGTTTGATGATGCCTTGTACGAAGCGGGTAGAACAAGATTTAGAGCTATATTTTTAACTTCTGTAACAACTATAGCCGGCTTAGCGCCTTTGATGCTTGAAAAGAGTAGGCAAGCACAATTTTTAAAGCCTATGGCAATCTCCATTGCGTATGGAATTGGTTTTGCTACGGTGCTTACCTTGATTTTGTTACCGTTATTTTTGTCCTTTAGCAATACCATTAAAGTGGGTAGTAAATGGTTGGCAACAGGTGAAGATGTTACTAAGGAGGAAGTAGAACGTGCAATCAAAGAACAAAAAGAAGCCACCCATTTAGAGGGTCTTAACATTAAAAAAGACGTATAGATTGTAGCATAATTTTTAATATGATGAATAAACTTAATAAATACATATTTCAATATTACTTCTTATCTCTGGTGAGTTTTTTTGTGGTCGAGATCGGTTTTGCACAAGATCCTATTCTTACAAAGTCGGCTGCTATCACATTGGCATTAGAAAGTAATTTTGGCATTCAAATGGCCGCTAATGATATTGAAATAGCTGAAAATAATGCCGCTGTTTTAAATTCTGGTTACCTCCCATCATTATCAGCAACGGCAGCTGCAGATTATAGTAATACCAATAGTAATTTTGAATATCCTGGACAGTTTTTAGAAGGCGGTGAGCCTAGACCAGATGCTGAAATAAATGAGGCCGAGGCACGTCGTTATAATTCGGGATTAAATCTCTCCTACACCTTATTTGATGGTTTAGGAAGGCATTATAACTACCAGCGTTTAAAGGAGCAGTATAAATTAAGTGAATTACAAGCGCGTGAAACAATAGAAAACACATTGCTGCAATTGTTTAGTGTGTATTATGAAATAGCTCGTTTGGAAGAAAACGAACAAGTTTTAACCGAAACACTACAAATATCTAGTCAGCGTGTAACCAGAGCAGAATACGCTTTTGAATACGGACAAAATAGCAAGTTAGATATTTTAAATGCGCAGGTAGATTTAACCAACGATAGCATTAATGTTTTAAATAATAATTTGCAGTTAAGCACTGCGAAACGCGATTTAAATGTGATTTTAAATCAGGATTTGGAGACCAAATTCAGGGCAGATACCATTGTTACCTTTTTACCCAGATTAACATTTAATTCCTATGTAGAAAATGCATTAGTGAATAACGTGAGTTTACAGCAGGCAAAAAGTAATTTAACAATTAACGATTATGATATCAAAGTAAGCAAGTCGGGTTACTTGCCAACTTTAGACTTAACTGGCACCTATGGGTGGAATTATAACCAAAGTGCACCCTCAGCATTTTTTGGCGGAACAAACTCTAAAACAAATGCGCTAGGATTGGGAGCTAGCCTGCGCTGGAATTTGTTTGATGGGGGTAGTACTACCACTAGAATAAAAAATGCTAAAATTGTTTATCAGAATCAAGAATTGGCTATAAAACAGGTTGCCATGCAAACCAATGCCGATGTAAAGAATGCTTTAGCAGCCTATGACAATAGACTTCGTATTTATGAAATTCAGGAGCAAAACGTAAGAACCAACCAGAATAATTTTGAACGTTCCATAGAACAGTTTCAGTTGGGGCGTATCAGTTCCATAGAATTTAGACAAGCACAAATTAACTTATTGAATGCAGAAACAAATAAAAATTTAGCGAAGTATGATGCTAAATTAGCAGAATTGCAGTTGTTGCAATTAACAGGGCAGTTGTTAAACGTTGCGTTTTAAGTATGTACGAACACTTCTTTCAATGTCCCTATTGCTGGGAAGAAATATCCATGCTTTTAGATCGTTCTATGGCAAGGCAAACTTATATTGAAGACTGCGAAGTATGCTGCAATCCCATTGAAATTACGCCGGAATTTCGAGATAATGAGTTGGTTGGTTTTGGCGCCAATGATATTGAACAATAAACCTTAGTTTGTAGCTCTCCATAATACCTTCCCTTTTTTTATAAAAATACCATTTAATTGCATTTGCTCTTAATTTACGGAGCCGCACGTGTTAGAATTTGTTATTTTAGTAAATTCAATGATACATCAAAGGAAATATTCTTCTCCAATTAAACAGAACATAATACGTAGTGTAGTAAGACTCTTAAGCGTAGTATTTTTACTGGAAATAGTGCTGTTTACTTTATCAAACGCTTTAGTTAGTACAGCCCAAAATTTTGAAAGATTTTCTAATAAAGAAGGATTTAATCAAAATACTACCTATACGATTACCCAAGATCGATATGGTTTTTTATGGTTTGGTACACCAAACGGATTAATCAAATACGATGGCTATGAATTTGAGACCTTCACCACCCAAACTAAGGGAGATGGTAATATTTCTAGTAATTTTATAGCTAAATTATTTAATGATGACAGGGGGGTTCTTTGGATTGGAACCAATGTGGGGATAGATGTTTATATTCCATGGTTAGAAAAGTTTTATACCGTACCGCTCAGCTCAAAGTTAGAAGTTAGCCATATCTGCGCCGGACCCAACGGTGAAGTCTGGTTTTCCGGACAAAATAAATTATACGTTTGTCAACTAACAGATGTAGACACAGGTAGTTTTACGGTTTCTGAAAATGTCATACCAGAAAATTCTAATTTAACATTAATAAATGAATTTTATTTTGTAGAAGACAATTCACTAATCTTGGCAGCTAATTCTGGTTTAAAAAGTATCACCTTAGTTGATAATTTTTCAAGTTTAAACCCTCAAATTGAGGACTTTACAAGTTATGATAATTTTGATGGCAAAAACATAACTACCATAAAAAAGGTAAAAGATATACTTTGGGTCGCAGCAGAAGGTGAACTTTTTAAAACTACTTTAGAAGAAAATCGGTTGTATGTTATCAAGAAGATTGATAAAATTCAGGATAAGGTTAATACTATTTTTGAAGATAAGAATGGGGATGTATGGATAGGAACAACAGAGCAAGGACTTTTAAAATATATTGAAAAAGACGATGGTTTTGTTACATATAAGTATAATCCTAAATATGCGTTAAGTATAAGTAGTAATTATATCAATGCAATTTTTCAAGATAATTATGATGTGTTATGGATAGGTACGGCTCAAGGAGGAATTAATAAATTAGACATCTCTCAAAAGCAATTTATAAACTACGCTCACAATCCATATGATAAGTATGCAATTTCAAGTAATTTAATAACGGCCATTTTAGAAGATTCTAAAGGCAAGTTATGGGTGTCAGTTTATGATAAAAGCCTATTCAAAACAATCAATAGAGTCAACGATAAAACCATACAAAAACTAAAGTTTAATAATATTACTGCTAAATATCCTTTGCTAAGTAAGTCGGTTATTCGATGCATTTATGAGGACAAAAAAGGCTTCATCTGGTTAGGTACAGATACAGAATTAGTAGTGTATAACCCCTTAAGTGATCGTTTTAAGAAAATTAATTTAAGAGATCAAGGAGAACTTCTTCTAGAGCAAACTTATCGGGATATATATCAATTAGACGATGGTAATTTTCTGATTTCAGGAACTCAAATTGCGGTAATAGAAAATCCTTGGGAACAAATTAGAACTCAAAATACGCCTATTATTGAAGTAAAATCGATGCTAGAACTACAGCAAGAACGTGTTCAGGCCGTATTAAGGGATCGGAACGATGCTTTTTGGTTTGGGACAAACAAAGGTTTAATTCGCGGGAGATATGATGGTGAAAAAATAAATACAAGTTTACGAATTTCGGACAATAAGGATGAAAAAGTAAGGCTCAGTTATTCCAATATTTTTTCATTGCATGAAGATAATGGTGGAAATATTTGGGTTGGCACATTTGGTGGGGGATTAAATAAAATAATCTTTGATGATGTTCGAACACCAACTAGCATTGAATTTTTTAGAAAGAACGACCTCTTACCAGATGATGCCATCTATGGTATATTACAAGAAAATGACAGTCTATTATGGGCGAGTACAGATATGGGTCTGGTTAAATTTAATCTAGAAAACAACGCCATTAAAGTTTTTGATGTGCGCGATGGATTGGCGCAGAATAATTTTAGACAGGGGGCTTACTTTAAAGGAAATTCAGGGTATTTTTATTTTGGCGGGCTAAATGGAATTACCGTATTTAAACCGGAGAACATTAAGTTAAATTTAATGCCTCCTAGAGTTTTAATTACCTCGCTTTTAATTAACAATAAAATAGTAAAAATTGGAGAAGAGCTTCACAAGAAAGTAATTCTTGAAAAATCCATTTCTGAAACGGAAAAAATAAGCATCAGTCAAAACGAACAAACCATAGCTTTTCAATTGGTCGTAGAACACACCTCTACGCCAACTAAAAATATGTTTGCCTATAAATTAGAAGGATTTAACGAACGCTGGATAGAAAGCAATGAGGGTAAAGCTACCATAACTTATACAAACCTCTCTGCCGGAAAATATATTTTTAAGGTCAAAGCGGCAAATGGAGATAATATCTGGAATTCGGAAATAAAAACACTTGCCGTAGATATATTACCACCATGGTACCAAACTTGGTGGAGTTACCTTTTGTTTTTTGCACTTATCGCATTTGTATGTTTTGGTATCATTATCTATTTTGTAAACCATGAAAAACTAAAACAAAAATTAAATTATGAGCAATTAGATAAGGAAAGGATCGATATCATTAATCAGGGAAAATTTCGGTATTTCACCAATATATCACATGAATTTAGAACGCCATTGACCTTAATTGCTGGTCCATTGGAACAGATTATCTCAACAAATAAGGATACAACCAATTCAAAATACCTTGCCATAATCCAAAAAAATACAAAAAGGCTCCTAAGTTTAGTCGATCAATTAATTACATTTAGACAGGCAGAACAAGGATTTATTAGTTTAAACCTAAACAAAAGCACCTTGGGTAATTTTATTTACCCTACCACGGAGGCTTTTGAGAATTACGCCATTGAGAAGAATATCAACTTCTTTTATAAAGTTAATTCCCCAAACGAAGAGATTATTATTGATGTAGAAAAGGTAGAACGGATCATATTTAATCTGTTATCAAACTCCTTTAAGAATACGCCTCCTCATGGAAATATAAGTATTGAATCTGACATAGTTACCACTGAAAAAGGGAAAACAATTAAGATTGATGTAATTGATAGTGGTCAAGGAATACCTGCGAAAGACCTTCACAATATTTTTGAAAGATTTTACCAGTTGGGCAATAAAAAAGAAAATAGTAGTGGTGGTGGTATTGGCTTGGCTTTTTGCAAATCGCTAGTGGAACTTTTCGATGGTGAAATTTCCGCGAAAAGCGAACCTAATGTTGAAACTAGGTTTTCTGTGTTAATACCGTCTAAAACAATGGAAGGTGAAAGCGACGAATCAATTAATGTATCTAGTAAATCATATATCAAGGATTGGGTTCCTTTGCCTAGTGAATTCAAAAAAATTATTAAAAATAAGGAAGACGTAACCGTAAAAAGTAAAAATACCATACTAATTGTGGAAGATGAAGAAGATGTACAGCTTTTCTTAAGTACATCCCTGTCTAATACCTATAATATTTTAATTGCAAGCAATGGTATTGACGGGTTGCAAAAAATAAAAGAACAAGAGCCAGATTTGGTAATTAGTGATGTGATGATGCCTAAGATGGACGGTTTTGCATTTTGTGAGAACATTAAATCTAAGCCAGAAACCTGTCATATTCCAGTACTGCTTTTAACTGCCTTAGGCGATGAAGAAAATTTGATAAAGGGGTTGGAGTTTGGAGCTGATGAATATCTAAGCAAACCATTTTCATTAAAGCATTTAGTGCTTAGAGTAGATAAACTTATTCAAAACAACATTAAGCTGAAAGAGCATTTCGCTAAGAATAGTGCAATACCAAAAGAAAATATTGAAATCTCCAATAGAGACAAGGAATTTTTAAATACGATCATAGCCGTTATTGAAGAGAATATTTCAGATTCTAATTTTGGTGTAGAAGAATTATCCAAAGAAATTGGATTAAGTACCTCCCATTTTTACAGAAGGTTAAAACAACTTACAGGACAAATACCCAACGTATACTTGCGTAATTTTAGGTTACAACGGGCAGCAGAATTGTTAAAAAGTAATGAAGGTTATAATGTGGCAGAGGTTATGTATCAAATCGGAATTGAGTCTAACTCCTATTTTTCTACATCCTTTAAGAAATTGCATGGTGTTTCTCCATCTGAGTTTTTAAAAGCACATAGTGCTAAAACTATATCCTAGGGGAGCAATATTGTAAATGTGTTATTGCTGTTAAAGATACCGAGGGTCTGACATAAGCTTCCTAGATTAGCACACATCATAAATAGGATGTTTGGTTTATCTGGTTGTTCTTGAGCAAATACATTACTGTCTACGCCTGTAAAAAGTATAGAAAGCATATTTTTAGGATGAATTTCATAGCTATATTCTATTAATGGTTTTCTTGTATGTATTTAATTTTTAATTTGAATGCAGAAAATTGCCACCTAAATTATACTTCCTACTTTAGAAATTTTTCCATTGGAATTTCCTCATTAAATTCTTTGATTTTTATATTCCGATAATATATTTCTGCAGTTTCAGATTGAAACCCTATTATACCTTCGCTTACGGATAGATTAGTTCCTATGTTTACAATCTTCCCGTTTAGTTTATGAATGGTGTATTTGTCTCCCATCACAATGATTTCACATCGGTTCCATTTGTTGTTTAGTGCATTGTGTTTTGGGTTCGCATGACCGTAAAGCTCATTTTTCTTTTGCTCTTTTTTTATTCCACCATCTTTTGGTGAAAGAAATGTTTTTCCATCTTTTGAATACCAATCTAAAGTTGTGCCGGCAGCCCAAAAATCGCCTGTGTGATTCTTTTTGGTAATATGATTGTATCGTACTTGGTATTCAATTCCTTTTGGCCAAATTTTAGCATCAAAAACATGGTAATAACAGCCAGCATCATATTGCCATCTATCAAAATTGTTTGTTATTTTATCGCCCCATTTATAGTCAAACTTTAGAATGTATTTGCTGTATTTTTTGGTGGTGTAAAAAAGGCCATGTGTACCATTATCACCGGTATTCAAATTTAAACTATCAGGAAAATCTTTAAAAACATGTACCAGACCCTTTTCTATAGCATATACTTTTTTAGCCATTACGGTATCCTTATTCCTCAATTCTAGTCGCCATCCATCCCAATTTTTACCATTAAAAAGTTTTACATAACCATTTTTCTTCTGCTTATTATTTTGAGCACTTAAAGCGGTTGGTAATAAAAAAAGTGCAAGAATGAATAGGGATGATAGGTTAATTTTTATTAGATGCATAGCTGTGATTTATGGATTAATTTTATGTTGATCAATTAGGTATTAATTATCCTTTGGTTATAGGTGTAACGCAAATGGAATCAATAAAAATGGTTAATAATTATTTTTTTATGATTATGGTTTAATACTGTCTGTTCTAAAAGGATAGGCAGGCAGGTTGGCGTCATTGACCAAGTTTACATCTGGTTTCCCTACAAAAGCATAACGAACATAAAGTGGGTTTTTTAATTGAGAACAGTGTAGCATTACGCTCTTGCCTTTAATTCGGGCCTCGGCAGGAAACCATTGTCCGGCCTCGTCCGCCAACCAAAAACTTCGAGGCGCTTTTCCATCTACGGTTTGTAGGTCCTTGGCATTGGTAAAATGAACAACTAAGGATCCTTTTTTTACAGTAACGCGCTTTAATGTTGGTCCGTTTGCTTTGGTGGTTTTATCGCCATTATTTTTAATAGCAACCAAAGCCAAACGCTTTCCAATAGGTAATTTGTCTTTGGGGTGTATGTTTTTAATGTCTCCCAAATCTATGGTGTTAATAACGGAAGTATGGGGCAACTCTAAGGCTTTTAATTGAGATTCACGCATCCAAGCCCAGGAATGGGCAGCCGGACTTTTAGGATCGATGGGCTTTCCGGCATCTAAATTTTTTCCAAAACCAGGAAGCATAATTACTAAAAATTCAAAATCATTTTTGCTCCATTCCTTTCGGTAGCGTTTTACCCATTCTTGTAGCGCATCACCGTACTTTAGCATTCCCGAATTTCTTGAGTACCACGGCTCTTTTAACATGCCCTGCATGGATTGTGTATTGCGTTCTCCTTGGTACCAAACCAAGCCGCGACAGGCAAACGGAATCAAGGGATGTATCATGGCATTATATAGGATATTAGACTGTCTGCGCAAGAAAATATCATCCTGATTTGGCCAAGGTTTTGGTCCGTCTAAAATTGATTGAATTCTAGTTTTGGTTTCGGAGTCAGCATCAAATTCCTCCATCATAGTTTTAAAATGTGGTACGGTTTGGGTCATATCTCGAGGCATCCAAGCCTCTAAGGAAGAGCTTCCCCAAGCTGTTAAAATAATGCCTACGGGCACATTGGCAGATTTTTCTAAATAATGCGCAAAAGAAAATGCAACGGCACTATTTGGGTGTTCGGTAACCCATTCACCGGCACAGCTATCCTGAGGTTCAAAGGCAACGGTTCGTTTTACGTTAAAACTTCTAATATTGGATGCCGTTGTTGTTAGGGCCTTTATTTCTGGGATGCCATCAAAGCCCATTTGCATGTTCGATTGGCCAGAACAAATCCATACCTCGCCAACAACAATATCTGAAATTTGTACAACGTCCTTATCTGCAGAGGAGGAGATCCGCATAGTTCTTGACGCAAAACTAGCTTTTAAGGCATCTAAATCTACACGCCATTTTCCGTTTAAATCTGCAACAGTACTTTTCTCCGAATTAGCAAAGGCAACTGTAATGATAGCTCCTGCTTGTGCCTTACCCCATATTGGAATGGGCATATCCCGTTGCAAAACCATATGGTCCTTAAATAATGACGCTACTTCTAAAGTCTGTGCTGTTGGGATTGTATCAATTTTAGGGGTTGCATAACAAGCGGTGTTTATTAAGAAACAAAAGGCAAAATTGAATATAATAAAGGTAATAATTGAATGTACTTTCTTCATATTTAGTTTTTATAAATGTGATACAAAATAATCTATGGTCCGTTGAATAATTGATGCGCGTGTTGGGTCGATGTCATTTTCAACTCGCCTCCAATTATGCCCTGCATTTTTAATAATTAAAGTGGTCACAGGCGCACCTAGTTCAGTTGCTTTTTTTGCCATATAGTAAGCGTGCTTTACGGGAATGGTAGTGTCGCTATCGCCTTGAATCATAAATAATGGAGCACTGTTTTTTTGCAAGTAATTCACCGGACTCATTTCTCTGTAAAATGCTAATTTATCCTTAGGATCAGTATCAGGCTTTAAAATTCTAGGCTCAAATCTATCTGTAAAATTAGGGCGATCATCATGATTAAATAAACTCATTTTTTCAAAATCAGATGGACCATACCATGAAACGCCAGCTACCATAGTATAGGTGTAATCGGCCAAGGCAGCATCGCCTAACAAAGTTTCAGGGGGGCTTAGGAGTAACATCTGTGAAATTTGTCCCCCAGCAGAGTCGCCAAAAGAAAAGAATCGATTTGGATCTACTCCTAGCTCCTTACTATTTTTTGATAAATACCGTAAAGCATCTTTGCTGTCTATAACACAGTCTCGCATAGCAGTAGTTCTCTTTTTATTCCAAAGTCGGTAGCTTACAGATACTACACAAAAGCCTTTGTTTAAAAGTTCGGTATGCACGGTTTTAAATGAGGCATTGGAAGCGCCGTGCCGACTACCTGCTGCCCAACCTCCGCCATGGGTGTAGACAACTACAGGTAATTTTTGGCCTTTAGTTCTGTTTTTAGGATAGTAGATATCAAGGTAAAGGTTCCCTTCATCAGTTTCTTTATACAAAACATTTAATTTTCGTTCTCCTCCAGTCTCCAAATACGGAATCTCTAGTTTACGAAACTCTGCTGCACTAATTTCGTTGTTCGCATTCGCATCCAAATAGCTAAATCGATTCCAAATTCTTTCGTTGTTAGCTTCAGCTTTGGTGTATGTGTCATCTTTATTTTTATCCAATTTGCCCCATGCCGCATTAATGTATTTGTTGCCATAGACCCCATTAGAGCTATCGTCCTTTTGTGCTAGGGCGACGGTAATTGATACAAGAAATAGAAAGAGTGAAAGCTGGTTTTTCATATTTTTTTTTTACTGATTATTTGGGCGCAATCCAATTTTTGATACATCTATGGGGACGATTCCTAATTTTAATGCAGGTGATTCTGTTTTAAATCTGAAATCACCATTTTCAGGATCAACAAACATAGGGTCAACTGCTAAACTGTGTTCATCTATCCCCTCTTTTTGATTCATTTGGAGGAACTCTTTTCCCTTATGTACATCGGCTTTGCAGAAATAGATGTTATAATCGGTCTTGGCATCCTTTACCCGCGCTAATGTTCGTCCACGACGATCTTCTGAACTTCCTTCCTTACCTGGAGGTAATTCATCAATAAATTTGTCGTTTTCTGATAGCGAATAAAATATGTTTCGCTGAATTGAGGCTCCTGTCAACGGCCCTTCTCGTACCGATAAATAATAACCACGAGGTGGCGCAATAATATCTACAACAATGTTGTTTTCGACCGTGTTGTCTAGTTTGGTAAGGATTCCTTGTGATGTAGCTTTGTAGATAAGGTTTTCCGTTATAAAAGTGCCTGTTTGACCGCCATCAGTGCGAATTGCTGCTTGCATAATCATATCTGCTTCCATATGGTGAATATAGTTGCGACGAATATGATTATTCTTGCCTGCACCCCGAATATAGATCGCATTTCCATCTCCTAAACGCTGCATCGCATGATGAATTTCATTGTATTCAATAAGGTTGTCATGTGTATGTAAATAGGGTAAAACATCTTCAAGTTCAAGATCTTTGGGAAGGTCTGATACTTCATGCCGACGAATAGTACGCGTTAATTCACGTCCATTCGGATTTTTCTTGAAAAAATCGGTCATACAACCAGATAAAATAATTGCTGTATAATCTGTATGATGAATGAGGTTGTTTATGATTTGGTTTTCCCCACTTTGCCAAACGAAAATGCCCGGTGAATGCCAATAAATTTCACCGATATTGTGAATATTGTTATTGTAAACGATATTCTTTTTGTTGACATCTTTTGTTCCTGGCCCATACCCAGCAAGCAGAATACCGCCTCCTCCCATATGTTCTATATGGTTATTTGCAATTTTGTTATTGATTCCATGCAAATCTACACGTATGCCGCCACTACCACTATCTAAAAAATGGCACTGTTCAATAACACAATTCTCAGTACCTCGAAAACGAACTAGCGCGTTATTTTTGTCGAACATATCCCAATCGTGTTGCAGTCCGGCATCGTCCGTAGTAACCGTATATCGTTCACCGTGTTTAAAGGTTAATCCTTTAAAATGAAGGTTGCGAACGGGAATGTCTGTAGGGCCTGCCTTATCTATTTTTCCTTCTACCTGGATAAGTTCTAAAAGTTGTGGAGCTATTACGGTAGACTGGTTTCGTGGCCAGAGGTATACTTTTTTCTCTGTAGTGTTTAATACCCACTCACCTGGTTTATCTAGAGCCTCCAATACATTTTCTACCCAACAATTTTCAGTAGTTTTTAGAAAATGAAGTTTATTCATAGCATAAGTAGCTTCTAGCGAAGTTGTGGCGGTAAGTGTTTCTTCATCTACAGATTTTAGCGGAAGCATATTCACAATCCATGCATGATGTGGTCTAACTTTTAGCTCTACATCCGTGATATTGGACCAATTTTTTAAAAATCCTTTTGGAAATTGAAGTCGATTTCGCCCATTTTTTTCTTCTCCGGTTATGATGCCTTCAGACTGGGCGCGTGGCAACATTCCTTCAGTATCATAAAGGGTAAGAAACTTAGAAGAAACATCGGCAACAACTATTTTTCCTTTTGCTTCTTCAGGCAATCCAGGGAGCTCAGTAGTTACTTTTTTCCAGCCTTTTATTTCTTTTCCTGAACTAAATACTGGTTTCTCTCCAGGGTATGCCGCATAAGTAATGGTGTATTCTCCTTCTCCTGAATCTTCTAATCCAAATACCACCGTTTTGTTTAACAGATAATTTCCTTCACGGATGTGAACCACAATATGCTCTGATTTACGCTTTTTTAAATGACGAACTTCATCTCTGGCACGGGCTAAAGTAGCAAATGGACCATCGGTTTTTTGTGAATTTGGACTTGCCAAGGTTCCAGACCAAGTATCTGAGCCTTTAGTGGAAATATACAAATCGGCTTTAGAATTTAACGAGGTCTGGGAGACACAGTTAAAAGATCCAAACATTAGGGTTAAAATTAATATCAGTTGCCTTTTCATACGCTAGTTTGTTTAGTTGGTGTTTTTTGAAGTAAAGGCTGTTTGCACCCAAGGAGATGAAATGGCATCATTATCCTGAATTTTTCCCTTTGTAGTTCTACCATCTGTTATTTGTTTGATGAGGAGGGATTTTAATTCAGCAACTTTTTCAGGATACTTTTCAGCTAAATTTACTTTTTCAGCTACATCAGTTTTAAGATTGTATAGTATTTCCTCTGGCAGTGCTTTTTTTGGTTTCTCTGGTTTGCCTGCGGCATTTACGCCAGCGTTGGGAGATACAATTAATTTCCAATCCCCTTTCCGTATTGCAAAAATGCCTGTTTTACTATGGTGAATGGTTGCCGCTCTTTGGTAACCTTCTTTTTTGAGTAGTAAGGGCAGTATACTAAAGCTGTCTTCGGCTTCATTGTCCTTTAAAGAATAGTTGACGAGATCTGCACAAGTTGCCATAAAATCTGTGGTACAAATGGTGGCATTAGAAACCGAATTTGCTACAATCATTTTTGGCCATTTTACAAGAAAAGGTACCCGATGTCCGCCTTCTAAATAACTGCCTTTATTACCACTGTAGATATAACTTGGATTATGGCCTTTGGATTTTAATAAGGAAAGATTTGCTGTCCCAGCACAGCCATTATCACTTGTAAAAATTACCATAGTATTTTCTTCAATACCTTGGTCTTTTAGGGTTTTAAAAATGCGCCCCATTAAATCATCTATCATAATTACAAAATCGGCATATTCATTTAAACCACTAGTGCCGGTCCATGGTGCAATGGGCAAAACAGGACTATGAGGGGCTGGTAAGGGTAGGTATATAAAAAAAGGTTTATCTTCATTTGCATTCTTCTCTATATAGGAAATGGTTTTATCCACAAAAGTAGGGAGTACTTGCTCGTGTATAAAATCGTCTGATATATCTCCTTTTATCCATGAAGTATAGGGATGGGTAGCTCGGTTCTGTTCCGATTTTTTTGTGGGAAGCATAGTGGCAGAATCGTTCTCAAAATAAATAAAGGGAGGCATGTTTAAGGAGGCAGCGAGCATAAACGAATAGTCGAATCCCAAATTAGTAGGACCAAATTGTATGGGCTTACTATAATCAATTTTTGAAAAATCTACCCGATCTGTAAAAGTAGAAAAGTGGTCATACGACTTTGCACCATCTTTCATAGCCCAATTAATTCCCAAATGCCATTTTCCAATATTAGCAGTGGTATAGCCTTTGTCTTTAAGCATTTGTGCCATGGTTAAGCGCCCTTCTTTGATTAAAGTGGGAGAATTTCCCCAGGTAACAAAACTTTTTAAAGGAGTTCTCCAATTGTAACGTCCGGTTAGGATGCCATATCTAGTAGGAGTGCAAACAGATGATGAGGTGTGGGCATCTGTAAAGCGCATACCTTCTGCAGCCATTTGATCTAAATGCGGAGTGTTTATTTTACCATTTTCATTATAAACACTTAAATCACCTATGCCTAAATCATCTGCCAAAATGTAAATAATATTTGGCTTTGATGTTTTGTTTTGAGCATACGTATGCTGACCACTACAAACAAGGAGTACAAGAGTTAGTACCAAAATGTAAACATTTTGCTGCAGGTATTTATTTTTCATTTTCACTACTTTTTTTGCTCTTGGTTGCATATTCCTGGGGTGTCATCCAAGCCAAATCATCCCAATATCCTGTGTCATTGGCTTGTTTTACCCCTTTTGTTGTCCTTCCATTTACAACTATGGCATTCATTTTTTTAGTTAATGCGATTACTCTTTTTTGATTGGAATCAGCGATGTTATTACTTTCACTTGGGTCTTGAGCTAGATTGTAAAGTTCGGCGGGCTTATTAGCTGAAGGTAGGTTTAGCTTCCAATCTCCTTCAGTAATGGAATACCGTTGGTTACGGCTACCAGAATCACCACGATTTATTAAGGGTAGGCGGTTGTGTTTTGTTTTAGGATTGTCTAAAACGGAAGCAAAACTTTCACTGTCTTCCCCTGCATTGTTAGGTAATTTTACATCCAGTAAATCGGCAAAAGTAGCTAGTAAATCCGTTTGTCCTACTGGTTTATCCCATTGTCTACCAGGGTTTTTAATACCGGCTGGCCAATGTAAAATAAAAGGCACCCGATGTCCGCCTTCATAAACAGAACGCTTGCCTTCTTTAAAGCCACCTCGGCTATCGTGGTTAAATTCTTTAATGCGACTTGCCCATGAATTTTCTGGACCATTATCACTTGTAAATACTACGAGTGTATTTTTATCTATTCCATTTTCCTTAAGGTAATTCATAATCTGCCCTACGTGATAATCGGTTTCAATTACAAATTCCCCATAAGCACCAGCATCTCCCTGTCCTTTAAATTCAGGTAAAGGACTCACAGGATAATGAGGAGATGTATAAGGGAGGTAGAGGAAAAAAGGTTTGCCGTTTTTAGAATCCGCTAACTTGGTATCCATCCACTCCATAGCTTTGGTAGTGAATCTTGTTAGGCATTGGCTGTCTATAAAATCTGGTGCCACTTCCAGAATTTTTTTACCGCCATATTTTTTAACTTCTTCAATGGTATTGTTGTATGGAGGCGCTACTATATAATCAGAACTTCTTGGATTTTCTTTTTTATAGGTGTGTAAGGTAGGAGGTACTTTAGCATAGCGTCCTTCAAACCAGGCCAATACACCATAATTTAAAGAAGCTGGTATGCCATAAAAATAATCGAATCCTTTGTCTAAGGGCATGTCTTTTACCGGTTGTGACCAATCGCGATTTCCTAATTCACCAGGAAAATCCATACCTAAATGCCATTTGCCAACCATAGCTGTATTATAGCCTTCATTTTTTAAGAGTGAAGCCAAGGTCATTCGTCCATCTTCAATTAAGCATTTACTTTCTGCGCCCAAAACACTCTTTTTAAAATAAGTGCGCCAAGAATAACGACCTGTTAATAAACCATAACGTGAGGGTGTGCAAATGGATGACGAACTATGCCCGTTTGTAAACGCAATACCTTCTGCTATAAGTTTGTCTAAATTTGGCGTTTTAAATTTGGCTTCAGAATTTAACGCACTTACATCCCCATATCCTTGATCATCTGTATAAATTACAATGATGTTGGGTTTTTCTTGAGCTTCTAATGAAAGGCTAAAAAGTAATAGAAAAAGTAATAAGGTACTAAGTTTGCTCATAATGGGTAATTTAATTTTTTTATGAATACGATTCAAGTTGAAGGAGTTGAAAAAATAGGTTGTTACTTGGTTGCAATTAGGTATTAAACATGAGCCTAAATTTCTATTACTTCTGTAAAATACGCGCCACCAACTTCCCCTTTTTCAGTATAAAGATATGTTGTTAGTTGCGTTTTTCCCTTTGGAAGTGCTATCTCAAAAACAACACCTTTACTTCCCGCGGCTACTTTGGATTCCATAACCAATCCAGCAATTTCAATTTTAGCGCTTACGGCATTTACAATCTTATTGGCTTCAGCTGGAAACTGTCTTAGGATAATTTTGTATCTCCCTGCTTTTTTAACATCTACCATCCAAGGGCCGGTAACCTTTGGGAGTTTATGGATGGCTCCAAAATTCCATGGAGGATTACCACTAGCCATATACCAATCTTGTGAGCTTAAGACCACTTTTTTTTCTGTTGGATTTCCTATATCAATGGAAACAGGAGTCATACGAGGCGAAACAGATTTCCAAAAGGGTGGGTATAGTGTACGAAGTTCAGCCACAATTTTGGGATTTTCAGCAGAAACATCGGTTGTCTGTGCCAAATCGGTCTTTATATTGTAAAGTTCTTTGCCATTTATAAGTCGCCAATCCCCTTTCAGGATACAACTATCATCCCAGGCTGTGGGTTGTGCTTTAAAATATGCTCCACCTTGAAATTGAACAATAAGATGATCACGAGTTGCAGTAGCTTCTGGGTTTTTTAGGGAATTTTTAAAGGAAAGTCCATCTGGGTGATGTGTTTCTGGAACAGTGATGTTACATAAGTCTGCCAAGGTTGGCAATACATCAATATGAGCTGTTAATGCCGCAACATCCCTACCACCAGTTAGATTGCCTTGAGGCCAGTGTATAAAAAAAGGCACCCGATGTCCACCTTCATATACTGAGGATTTTTTGCCTCGCATACCTGCATTGAACCCCTGCTTAGGTTCAGAATCCAAACCATTAAAAGCTCCTCCAGCGGCAGTACCGTTATCCGTCATAAATATAAGGATGGTGTTTTCTGCTAAGCCTTGTGATTCTAGTTCCTCTCGCAGTAAACCAACATTATGATCAAAATTGGCAATCATGCCATAAAATTGAGGACCATTTTTCCAAGTTGCTTTTTCTTGGTATGGATCACTCCATTTTGAATCAACTAAATAAGGGCCATGTGGGGCATTTGTAGCTAGGTAGAGGAAAAAAGGCTTCTCTTTATTCTCAGTTATGAATCGTTTTGTTTCATTAAACCAAACATCGGTACAATACCCTTCAAACTTTTCATAGGTGCCATTTCGATCGTAGGTGTCATCAAAATAATCATTTCCATAATAATCTGAAGCTTGTCCTATACCCCCACAACGATGCCAAACCACTTCTTCAAAACCCCTGTCTTGTGGACGATGTGGGGCATTGTCCCCTAAATGCCATTTGCCAACCATAGCGGTTTTATACCCGTTCTGGGAAAATACATTGGCAATAGTTTGCTCATCTGTATGTAACAATGTTCTTCCTGAACTAGTCCGGTAAGCACCTGTTCTACCGGGGTAGCGACCGGTCATTAAAGCGGCTCTTGTGGGTGTGCAAAAAGGACTCACGTGGAAATTAGTCAGCCGAATGGATTCTGAATATAAACGGTCCAAGTTTGGTGTTTTTAAAATGGGATTTCCATGGCTACTCAAATCTCCATACCCTTGATCGTCTGTCATAATTACAATGACGTTCGGTTTCGAATAATTTTCTTGACTTTCTGCTCTTGTTTGAATCCCAAAGAAGGCAATCAAAACTGATAAAAATGCTTTAAGTTGATAACGATTCATTTTCTATTTTTTTACTTAGTCGTTCTTTATTTTGTGCTAGCTAACTCCTGGATTCGTATGTTTTTATAAGTAATTTCGGCACCTTCAGCTTGTAACAAGATACTGCCTTTGGTTAGGGGCGAATCATCATCCTTTAAGAAATCCTTAATTTCATTTACCAAATGCCCGTTGACATAGAATTTTGCCGATTCTGAACCACGAACTTCTAGGCGTACAAGATTCCATCCCTTATTTTCATAATTATTGAATTTTATGTTGCGCAAGTATTTTTGTTTTTGTGAGGAATCAATGAATTTAGTTGTTCCGTCTTCTAGCACAACGGAAACTTTAGGCCCTTTTATAACCCATAAATCCCCCGTGTCACCTTCTTGTATTTGACACTCCAAGGATGAAGGCCAAATTTCATTTCTGTTTTTTTGAATATGAAATAGTATTCCTGCATCCCTTTTTTCTTTAGCCCTTGGTTCAAACTTTCGCTTACCCCATTTGTATTTAAATTCAAGATTGTAATAGCCGTATTCCTTCTTTGTAACAATCATCCCAAAAGGTGCTTTTTTATCTTCCCAATCAAATAAAGCCTTTATTTTCTTACCTTTTACCTCAAATATTTTCTGATTTCTTACTGTTTTAGAAGGTGTTATTTGATAATAAGTTTCGGATTTAAAAGGGTTTTCCCATATAGTGTTAGATCTATTACTTTCTTGAGCAGAAAGCATATGAAATGTGATGAAAAAGTAAAAAGTAAAAAATAGTGCTACTCTCATTTTTATGCTTTTAGTTAAACTCTGGGTGCCAAGCTGGTATCCCTTGTTCCTTTAATTGTTTGTAATAGCGAGTATGCAAAGGTTGTGTTGCAACTTTATCGCGGTTTTCATTCACCATTAAGGGTAAAGAAGTTTTCCACCAACGATCATACGGGGCCTTAAACTTCGCTAGAATATCAGCATTCGATGCTGCAACATTTGTGGTTTCCCCTGGATCTATAGAAATATCGTATAGTTCTTTATTGTTTACAAAGCGCCATTGCTGTGTACGTATAGCGAATTTCTTGTATTTTGCCTCTGATGTTTCGCCAGTATCCCATCTCCCACAATGGGTAAATAACATGAGATCTTCCCATGATTCTTCAGTATTTTCTAGTAAGGGCAAAAGGGATCTGCCTTCAAGAGGCTGCATTTTTTTTGGTAATTTGGCACCAGCCAAGTCAGCAAAGGTTTTGTAAATATCGATATGAGCCGTAAGGGCATTGATATCCTTTCCTTCTGATAATACGCCTTTCCAATACCAAAAGAAAGGAACGTGGTTTCCGCCTTCATAGGGTGAATTTTTACCGCCTTTTAAACCCGCATTAAAATGAACTACTTTCTCTCCGTTTAAGGAACCTCTTAAATGTGTGCCACCATTGTCTGTGGTAAAGATTACAAGGGTATTGTCTAAAGCATCCCACTCTTTTAGTTTGTTCATAAGCATCCCAAAATTAGCATCAATATTCTCTATCATGCCATACCTACCAGCGGTTCCTTTATCATACCCCAAATCTAAAAAACGTTTGGTATAGGCCTCGGGTGCAATAAGCGGTGCGTGCGGTGCATTTAAAGAAATATAGGTAAAATAAGATTTTTGAGCTTCAAGTTGCTTTTTTGTCCAAGCCAAGGCGGCATTAAAAAAGACATCGGTACAAAAACCTTTGGTTTTAACAATGGTTTGGTTGTGTAGCAAGACATTGTCAAAATACAAATTTTCCTTGTTTGGGGGAAAATCTCCCAAAGATACCTGCCCTATGCCTCCGGCGCCATGCATTAAAACCTCGTCGAAACCGCGATTTTGTGGAAGATATTCTTCACCATCGCCCAAATGCCATTTTCCAAAAAGTCCAGTGTTATAGCCAGCCGATTGTAATACCTGTGGTAAGGTATGAACATCCAAAGCCATTCTTTCGCGCTCCAAAATGGTGTGGGTAACACCCACTCTAAATTCGTGGCGGCCGCTCATTAAAGCAGCTCTCGTTGGCGCACATGTTGGACTTACATGGTATTCTGTAAATCGGGTCGATTTTTTATAGAAAGCATCAATATGTGGGGTTTTTACAACCTTGTTCCCCATACAAGACAAATCGCCCATGCCCTGGTCATCTGTCATTACAAAGATAATGTTCGGTCTGCTGTTTTTTAGAGAGTTATTCGTTTTTTGAGCATTGCTAATTTGAACCAAAAAAAGGTAGCACAAGCAACAGATTACAACTGAGTTCTTTATGATTTTAATTTTCATAGTTTAATTAGTTTATTTTATGAAATTTACTTTTCACAATAAACTTGTTTTTATCTATTAGAATAATACCGCACTCTAACGCCTCTTTAGGAACTGATACAGTGTATGCTAATCCATTTTCACTACTTTCAACAGGCACTTTTATATAAGTTGTACCATGTTTTCCGAGTTTTCTTTTAGTACCATTCTTATCAAAACTTGGAGGGTCGCCTATTTTTATAAGTGCATAGCTTTCAGTTACGTCCGTTTTTCCATTTACTAATGTAACAGAAAGTTTATTTGTTTTGGAGTCAAATGAATCAATTTCCACAATAGGAATAGAAGCTATATTTTGTTTTTCGGAAGCATCTTTAGTTTTTAAAGGATCCTTATAAGGAAGTTTAGCATCATAATCTTTTAGATATTTCTCTAATTTTTCAGACAACGCCTTAACAACTTCAGGTGATTTTGATGCTATATCAAATTTCTCCTCTAAATCTACTCTTTTTCCATTGTTGTACAATTGATACAATTCGTAATTACCTTTTAGATGGTTTTTGTACAACTTAAAATCACCTGCTCTTATGGCAGATTGCATTTGATGATCTTGATTATGGGGAAAATGCCACCATAAATCTTCTCTCGCTTTTCCATTTTTACCTTTAATGTTTTTCTCATTATTTAGTAAAACTCCAGAAATATCTAAGCCATCTAAATCTGAACTATACTCAGTTGCTATTTTACTTTGCGTAAGATTTAAAATCGTAGGGTAAAAATCTAACTGATTTATTAAATAATCAAATGTTTTTCCTTTTGGAAGATTTGGTCCTGCAATAACCATTGGTACTCTAATTCCTCCTTCTTGAGCGTATTTTTTACCTTCATCTAAAGGAGCATTATCTGTAACAATATCTCTATTTGCTCTTTCAACACCTCCATTATCAGAAGAGAAAAATATATAAGTAGTCTCATATAATTTTTTTCCAGGATTTCTTGGGTCGTCTGTTTTCTTTAATAAATCTACTATACGACCTAAACTCCAATCTAAAGTAGTAACCATAGCTCCATAGTAAGGATTTGTTTGTCCTTCTGTGGTAACAGGAATGTCTTTGGTAGGAAAATCTACTCCTAACTTATCACTGTAATATTGTAATAATTCCTTGTTTTTAGTGTGAATAGGCGCGTGTACCAACCAATGTGCTAAATACAAAAAGAAAGGTTCTTCTTTACTTTGCCTTATGAATTTTAGAGCATTCTCCGTAACATCGTCTTTTGGATAAGAAATACCATTTGGAGATTCTGTAGTAAATGGAGGATATTTTTCGTCACTTAAGCGATATTTGTCATTCTTTGCATACGTTGCAAACTCAGTTAAACGATTGCCAGGATTTTTAGGGCCTTGGTGAGCTCCTCTCGATTCATGTACAAAATCGAATCCTTGATTTGATGGGCTTTGAATTTTAAGACCACCAGCATGCCATTTTCCAACATGTCCGGTTATATATCCATTCTTTTTTAAAGATTCTGCTATAGTAAAATTTTCAGGCATAAGCCCTATTGGGTAGTATGGCGCTACATAATTTGTATATCTAGCTGACGGAACATCCCCTCCAGACACATGTGTAATTCCTGTTTTGGCTGGGTGTAATCCACTTAAAAGAGCACATCTGGATGGTGCACATGTTGGTGCGGGAGAATAGGCGTTTGTGAAATTTATTCCTTCTTTTGCCAACTTTAAAAGATTGGGTGTTTCCCAAGGCGTTGGAGCATCCAAGTCATTTAGTTGCGTGTCTTGCCAACCTAAATCATCCGCATAAAAAATAATAATATTCGGTTTTACTTCATCTTTTTGACCACTTACCTTACACTGAATAAACAATAGCAATACAAGTATCCATGCACATTTGAGTCCGCCTAATTTAATTCGTTTCATAAAGTATTGTTTTTATTTCCAATGTAACACCGCTTTTTGCTGCTCAATATCTAGCCAAACATCTACATATTCAAAGGATCTTGTATAGACATATCCTTCCTTTTTTGCCGCTGCTTTTGGTGGGCCTAACTTCCTATTATATTGCGGAAATGTTTTCATCCAAATACTCGATTTTTCTATGCCATATCCGTCATGCGGATATACATAACTGTACTTTTCTGCACAGACCAAGAATATGGCCAACAGGTAGTCTATCCGTTCTTTAATTTTTTCAGTATTCTGAAGCTGCCCTCTTTTATCGTCAAAACCTATTTCGGAATTTTGCAAGGCTTTGCCTATCCCTAGAGACATGGCAATGATATTCCCGTTTTGTGCTGCGTTTTGAACGGCTTGGATCCCTTTGGAAAGATACTCTGCATAGGTCATTCCAAAATTTTCATGTTCAAAACCTTCTATATAAGATCCGTTAAAAAATTTTAAATATTCTTGCCCTTCATCCTTAAATTCGGGTCGAACACGAATTATGTTGGCAATAAGTAAGTTGTCTTTTCCGAAACGATCGTGTAACTGTTGCATCATGGAAAGGTAACCCAACTCAATTTCTTTTTGTTTTTCTGTGCCCACCCTGCTATTAAAAAATGCGGGAACCAAGGCTTTAATATTGGCGTCTAAAAATACTCCGTCAATATGGGGATTGTCGGTGACTTTTCTTATATGGTTTAGCCAATACGAACGAATATATTCCTGTGAAATATCAAAAAAACCAGTTTTGCCATTCGGCATTAAGGCTTTTTTTTCATCTGCATTTCTAAGAAGTGCATCAGGGTATTCTTTTAGAAATACTTCATCTTCTTTATAGGCCCCCCAATTGATAACTACATTTTTATAGTATAATATTTTGGTTTTAGGATTTATCATTTTAACAGCTTTTGCAGCTTCAATGGTACCGGACTCTGTAGAGCCATAGGTTTTACTTCCTGTAGTTTTTTCAAAAGTGATCAAGGGGAATTTAGCTAAAAAGGCAACTTCTTTCTTATTGAAAGCTGTACCTTTTCTAAGGTGCATATAAAGCGGCATGGTATCCCAAGAAAATTCAGGAAAATTCTTCTGATTTGTAACGGTTTTCTTTTCTTGTGTTGTGCCTAGATTGTGACAGAGAATTACCATTAAAAGTGCGAATTTGTAGTTCATCTATTTGTCTTTACTAGGTTTGTTTCCTTCAGCTAGATTCTCTTTTTTATTCCACGAAATTGTTTTGTCAAACAACACGCCATAGCGTTCATAATCATTATAGGGAACACTTTCTTTTTTCCATAGTGCTAATTCCTTGGCATATTTTGTGCGCATGATAGCGAGCTCTGAACTGTAGTTAGCATCGGTGGCACAGTTTTTAAGTTCTAAGGGATCGTTTTTTAAATCAAATAATTCTTCAACAGGCTCCATTCCTTTTCCATACCACCAATAGGTATACTTCCATTGTTTGGTAAGGCAGCTAAGACTATGCGTGGCTATAGGACCATATACATTGATAAATGCCATTTGATTTCGAATGTCTTTTTTTGGGTTTTTTAGAATGGGGACAAGACTTTTTCCGTCCATATTTTCTGGGATGGGAAGGCCTGCCAATTCTAAAATGGTAGGCGCAAAATCAATGTTTCCTGTTAGCGCATTTGTTCTTAATTTTTTGCCCGAGGTTTTGGATCGTGGGTCATAAATAAGTAGTGGTACACGTGATGATTCTTCCATAGGTAATACCTTGGAACCATACCCATGAGAGCCATTAATATAGCCGTTATCACTGGTGTAGATAATTACAGTATTATCAGAAATTCCCATCTTTTCCAGTTCATCTCGTATCATTCCAATAGCTACATCTATGGCATAAATTTGTTGGTAATATTTTTGCATCTCACCATCGTAGTCGGTATCGTAATGCCATTCTGTAAACCTAGGATATTGCCGGCCAGATTTACTTTGTTCAGAAAGGTGTTTTGCATATTCTCGTCCAAAATTACCGGGTTTGGTAAATGTTTTTCCTTGATAAATGGAATCAAATTTTGGGTCAGGAGTTGCTGGTTTGTGTGGTGCTTTAAAACTGATGGATAAACAGAACGGTTTGTTTAATTTTACAGATGCCGCAATAACATCTTGTCCAAAAGCACCGTAGGATAAGGTAGAATGTGGATATTTTTCTGCATATTTTTGCATCGATTTATTTGCAGCGGTTTTATAACTAGATTGCCCAGGAGCACCTCCCCAAAAATCAAAATCATCTTCACAAAGGCCTTTGCCTTCAACCTCAAATCCAAATTTACCAGCAAAAGCCGATATGTATCCGGCTTCTTTTAAAAGGACCGGGTATGATTTTAGCCACACCTCAGGCTTCATATTGCCGTGGTTAAAATTAGTACCTGTTTTATATTCATACATTCCGGTCATTACAGAGGCTCTACTAGCCATACATATAGATGTGGTATTGTAGTGCTTGTCAAAGATGAGTCCGTCATTTCCCAACTTGTCCATATGAGGAGTAAGAACTTCAGAATTACCATAACAACCTACAGATAATGTGTTTTGGTCATCGGCCATTAGGTAGATAATATTAGGACGAATATTAGTAGCTTCCGATTGCCCAGTTAGAAACTGTACAACAAATAGTAATGTAAACCCCAAAAGTCCTTTTATTGTAATTGTCATAGTTACATCTTAATTGCAGTTTGGTTACATCCAAGAGTTAGTCTAGAAATGGTATTTATTTCTCCTGTATATACCTTGTTTTAGTTTGTTGTTTCTTGAGTTCAAATTAGGGTATTTTTAGTAAAGTTATTGACTCTATTTCGTCTTAATCTTGCTCTATTCTCGCATAAACAAGAGTATTGAAATCAGATTGTTTTATATAGAGCTAAAATGCAATAAGGTAAACTGCCCCACAATTCTTGTTTATTCTTTGCTAGAAAATAAATACAACATTGCGAATTATTCTCATACCTCAATTATGGAATGTAGTAAATAAGGGTTGCAGGCTATTGTTACACAATATGAGCAAACATATGAGTGATTACAGAAACAGTAGGTTTAATAAATAGGATACATTCGTTTTAACTAATTAAACTAAATTTTATGAAAAGAATACTAACTATTTTTCTTGTTATGCTATCTGTTTCTGTTTTTTCTCAGGAGAAACGGATTACAGGTAATATTACAGGAGAATCAGGAGAACCTTTATTAGGAGTTACTGTTATTGTTAAGGGAACTGCAAGGGGAACTACTTCAGACTTTGATGGAAATTATGCCATTACTGCTAAGACTGGAGATACATTAGTTTTCACCTTTATAGGTATGGAAAGCAAAGAAGTTGTTGTTGGAGATGGTGTTACAATGTATGTGGTTTTAACCAACTCTAGCGAGGAATTAGAAGAAGTTGTTGTTGTGGGTTACGGAAGTGTGAGAAAAAGTGATTTAACAGGTTCCGTATCTTCTGTAAAGGCAGAGGAGATTTCCAAATCTGGTGCTGTAGGTTTAGACCAGGCACTGGCGGGTAGAGCCCCTGGTGTTTTGGTAACTCAGAGTTCTGGGGAACCAGGAGCTGGAGCTTCAATTAGGGTTAGAGCGGTGAGCTCCTTAAATGGAAGTGAACCATTGTATGTTATAGATGGTATTCCTATGGATAATACAAGTGCTGGAGGATTAGGTAATCAAGACGTAGAAAGTTCTTCTATGAGTCCATTGTCAATGATTAATCCGTCGGATATAGCATCTGTAGAGATTTTAAAGGATGCATCTTCAACGGCTATTTATGGTTCTCGTGGAGCTAATGGTGTTATATTAATTACGACAAAAAAGGGAAAAACAGGAAAGGGAGTTATTACTATAGAACAAGAATATGGTATTACAGAGGTTCCTAATTTCATAGATGTCTTAGAATCAAATGACTATTATATTTTAAATAGAGAAGCTTTTACAAATGTAGGTAATGCTATTACAGAGCCAGAACAAATAGTGCGATTAGATTCTGCTAGAGCCGGTTTAATACCAAGTAGTAATTGGCAAAAAACAATAATACGTACGGGAACCACTTCAAATACGAATGTGAATTTTAGTGGTGGAAATGAGGAAGTTCGCTATTTAATTTCATCGAACCTACTAAATGCAAAAGGGGTTGTAGAAAGTACAGATTATAAACGGGCTTCAACACGGATTAATCTGAATGCTAATATGTCTGAAAGATTTACGGTAGGGACTACAATAAATTATTCGCATGTAACGTCTAACCAATCTGCGATTAGTACAGGTGTAAATAATTTGAGAGGAGCTACAAGTGCTATCGTTAGAGCCCTTAGAGCTGCGCCTACAACAGGGCTTCTAGCCGATGATGAGGATGAAGGAATAGAACTTTGGACACCTGTTACAGCATTAGAAGCCAATCGATATAATAATTTACTCACACAATTTATCGGAAGTGTCAATGCGGAGTATAGCTTTACTGATGCTTTATCCTTTAAAACAACCTTTACCTACCAAAATAGAAATACAGCACAGCGTTATTATCAGTACAATATTTTACCTAATAATGTTGCCGAAGGGGGAAGGGCAAAGACTGGAGATGTAAGGGTAACAACTTCTTCAATAACAAATACCTTAAACTTTAATAAACAATTAGGAAAACGCAATAGGATAAATGCGGTTGTTGGACAGTCTTTAGAATCGTTTGAAACCGAAGGAATTTATGTTTCAAATTATGGGTTTGCCAATGATCTTCTAACCTATTATGATCCTGGTTCTGCAACGTTTTTTGATCCAGATGTGGTGCGGTATTCGTCCAATAAATTAGCTTCAGTTTTTGGAAGAGTAAATTATACATATAACAATAAGTATTTATTTACCTTGACGGGTAGGTATGATGGATCTTCAAAATTTGCTGCCAATAATAAGTGGGCATTTTTTCCAGCAGCAGCTTTTGCATATAAACTTTCAGAAGAGAATTTCTTAAAAAATAATGAGACAGTATCGGAGTTAAAACTGCGATTGAGTTACGGTATGGCAGGAAATCAAGCTATTGGTACCTACCAGTCTTTAGATCAATATGCCAGTGGTTTAACTCCTTTTAATGAGGCTACCACTACTATATATTATCAGAATCAATTGCCTAGCCCAAATTTAACATGGGAGACTACCACACAATTAGATGCGGGAATAGATATGGGATTTTTCAGAGATCGGTTTACGGCTACTTTAGACTATTATAAAAAAACAACAGACGACTTGTTATTTGCAGGCAATAGAATTCCAGTACAGTCTGGACAGGGTACATTTACCGAAAATTACGGTTCATTAGAAACAAATGGGTACGAATTGGCATTTAATGCTAGACTTGTTAGTAACGATAATTTTTCTTGGACACTAAATGGCAATATTGCTACCGGAAAAACCAAGGTAAAAGATATGGCCTCTGATTATCTATTTAGTGGTTGGGATCCAGGTTATATTTCTGGAGGTACCCAACGTTTGATAATAGGCGAGGAAATAGGATCATTTTTTGGCTACAAAAGAACTGGAATTGCTCAGTTTGATGATTTTGTGGAATTTCAAGGACTGAGCAATCAGGAACGCGTAGATCTTTATCAGCTAACCCCAAATGCCACTTATACATTTGTAGATGGTTATAACGGAGGTTATCCTTCGGTTACTGCCAACGCCCGCCCTGGGGAGCAATTGTATGAGGATGTTACACCAGACGGTGAAATAACAGGAGATGATAGAACGGTAATTGGTCATGCCCAACCAGATCTAACCTTTGGTATCAATAATTCTTTTACCATTGGTGGTTTAGACTTTAGCTTTTTTATAGATTCTCAATTGGGTAAGGATATTGCTAATATCCAAAACTACGGATTGTTAGATTTTTCTGGTCGCCAAGGTTTGGCGGTAACAAATGACCGGTGGACTCCAGAAAACCCGAGTACCCTTTGGCCAAGAGTAGATCAAGGTAATAATGGTTCTAATTTGTTTAGCGATCGCTATATAGAAGATGCGTCTTTTGTTCGTTTGCAAAACATTACTATTGGATACAATTTTTCTAGCAAGCTAACCAGAAAATTAAACCTAAATGCATTGCGGGTTTATGTTTCAGGTTCAAATATTGCAATATGGACAGATTATACGGGCTTTAGTCCAGATGTATCTTTACGCGGTTCTGCCACTACCAATTTGGGGCATGACTATGCGGGTTACCCTGCAGGACGTGTTATTAGAATGGGTGTTAACTTAAAATTCTAAAAGAAATGCTAACTAAAAAATTTAAAAAGATGAATATAAAAGTAAAAATAGGCTTATTACTGATTACAGTGATGAGTATATCCTGTGAAGAATATCTTCTTGAAGAACCACCAACTTTCATTTCAGCAAGTAATTATTGGCAAACAGCAAGTGATGCTAGAACAGCCGTCAACGGTGTGTATCAAAAATTGAATGATGTACACAATAGGTTTTGGCCGGTTGTAGACGCCTATACCGATGATCAGGTAAGTAGGACACAGGGAGGTTTTCACAATGCCTTTGGCACACATACTGTAACTCCATCACATCAAATGTTTGAGCAATTTGGGATATACAGTGAATGGTGGATAGGAATTGGAAGAGCCAATAATGTTTTAAAGTTTGTACCAGGGATCGATATGGATGAAACTGAAAAAAATGTAATTCTAGGCGAAGCAAGGGCCTTAAGAGCATTTTACTATTACCAATTGGTTCGTGCCTATGGTGATGTACCCCTTATTGTTGATGCGGTAACTACTGAAGCAGATTTTCAAAAACCCAGAGCTAGTGTAGAAACTATTTATGATGAAATTATTATTCCAGACCTTCAGTTTGCAGAAAATAATTGTACAGACGGTTTGCATGATGGGCATATTACAAAATGGACAGCCAAGTTAATTTTGTCAGAGGTTTACTTAACGCGTGCTGGCCATCGAAGAACTTCTCAAGGTGATTTTATTCAAGGGGATGCCTCCAATTGGGCATTGGCTAGAGATAAAGCAAAGGAGGTTATAGACGATGCTCCTAATTCTTTAAATTTAGAAGGCAAAACAAATGGTGCCAATAGTACTCCGGCTTATGGTATGGCGTGGGATGATAATAACCCATTTACCAAAGAATCTATGTTAGAGTTGTCTTATGTGCAGGTTTTAGGTCTTGGAAACTGGTTGAGTAGGGAGAGCAATGGTACTGGTACGGCAACTGGTTATTGGGGTATAAACCCTAACGCAACACCCTTGACAGCAGAGGGATGGCCAGGAGATTTAAGAAGAGAAACGGATGCAAATCCAGACGGACTGTTTTTTAAGGGAGGCCCTCCAGGTGTTGGTGTTCAACTACCTACACCTGATCTATATGATGCTTTTGAAGATGGTGATGAAAGACGTGATTTTAGTGTTATGACAAGGTATGAAACCCCCTCAGGGAGACCTTATCTCTGTCAGCCTACCTTTAGAAAATTTATAGATATCTCTTATTATACAGGAGAAGAAGGAACTAGTTTTCAATACACCAATTCTAATATTGTTTTGTATCGCTTTGCAGATGCCTTATTAATTTATGCAGAGGCACAGAACGAAGCGGATGGTGCACCAAATGCTGCTTCATATACTGCTGTGAATGCGCTTAGAAATAGAGCGGGATTGGATAATTTAACAGCAGGCCTATCACAGCCAGATTTTAGAGCCGCGGTTTGGCAAGAAAGACGGGTGGAGTTAAATGCAGAGTTTAAGCGTAAGTTTGATTTGATTAGAACCAATAGGCTAGTCACCGAAACTACCAATATTAACTTAGATTGGACTGCAGATCAGGGCTCTCTGTCTGATTATGTTAATTGCTATACGCCTTTTTATAATGATAGACCCCAATGGCCAGATAATGAATGGCTATTTCCAATTCCTCAGTCAGAAATTGATTTAAATATTGACAACGGTTGGATGCAGAATGAAGGGTATTAACCCCAAATAAAGAATTGAGCTTTAAAAGGCATTACCTAATGGTTTTAATGCCTTTTAGTTCACCGCTTATTACAACTTGTTTTTAAAAAAAATGGGATAGGTTAATCCTGGTTTTTTCTAAAAACACAGGCCATACTTATGAAAAAAAATATAATTAAATAATGAAAAAAATTCAATTTATGCCCATACAAATAATACTGCAAAGGAAAACGAGACTTACTTTATTGTTAATCGTATCCTCCCTTCTTTTTTGTTGCAATGCTTTTGCACAAGAGAAGTCGAAAAATATGGATGAAATGTGGGGAGATGCAACAGCCTCTTCGGACGCCTTAAGAACAGGGAAAGCAAAACTTTTTGACGAGGGCAATTTTGGGATGTTTATCCACTGGGGCTTATTCTCAAAACTTGCAGGTGAATGGAAAGGCAAAACGTATTACGGAATTGGAGAATGGCTTATGAACCCAAGGGTTGCCAATATTCCGCCTGCAGAGTATATGGAAACAGCCAAAAGCTTTAATCCTAAAGATTTTGATGCCAAAAAAATAGCGCAACTGGCAAAAGACGCAGGAATGAAATATATTATTATCACAAGCAAACACCATGATGGATTTGCTATGTTCGATTCTAAGGCAAGTGATTTTAATATTGTAGATGCATCCCCCTTTGCCCGTGATCCTATGAAGGAACTCTCTAAGGCTTGTCATGATATTGGCCTTGGTTTTGGGTTTTATTATTCACACAACCAAGATTGGACAACCCCGGGAGCAACTGGAGGGCCAAAAGTAGATGAAGAGGGTAAGGCCGCAGATTTTGAAGACTATTTTTATAATAAATGTAAACCTCAAGTTAAAGAGATTTGTACCAATTATGGCGATATCGATTTTGTTTGGTTTGATACCCCAGGAGCTATAGAGAAAAAATATGTTACGGAACTGGTAGATATGGTGAAGGAACTACAACCTAATGCCATGATGTGCAGCAGGGTAGGTCATGGCCTTGGAGATTATGCGAGTATTGGAGATATGCAAGTACCCACCAAAAATTTACCAGGGTTGTGGGAAACTTGTGATACCAATAATGATTCTTGGTCTTATGCGTGGTATGATAATAATTTTAAAAAGCCAGAAGAAATATTAAACAGACTAATTTCAACTGTTGGGAGAGGGGGGTCTTATTTGTTTAATGTTGGACCTGATGGTTTGGGTGTAGTACCCGAAATTGGACAAAATTTTTTAGAAGAAACAGGAGCGTGGATTAAAAAATATCCTCAAGTAATTTACAATGCAGGAAGTTCACCTTGGCAGCATGCCTTGCCTTGGGGAGATGTCACTACAAAAGATAATTCTTTGTTTCTTTCTGTTTTTGATTGGCCACAGGATGGTAAATTGTACCTGCCAGGTTTAGAAAGTGATATAGAATCGGCTACTATTTTGAATTATGCCTCTGGTAAAAAGTTAAAGTATACCGTAGAAAATAATTGGATAGTCTTTGACGTTCCCTATAAAAAACCGGATGCTTTGGTAACTGTAATAGAAGTTAAACTAAAAACCCAAGCTTCTAAAACAGTAGTGAAAACAAATTTAGGGGTATATCCTAATATCGAAACAACATTACTTACACAATTTGGTGAAGTTAATAATGCAGAGCATAATGAAATTCGTTGGATGGAGAAGTTTGGCGAATGGAAACACGCGGACCAGGTCAATAATTGGAAAGAAGATGGAAGTATAACTTGGACCGTTAATGTACAGCAACCAGGATTGTATTATATAGACTTATGTTATAAAGGAAGTGGTCGTTTGGTCTGGAAAACAGTGACAGATGAAGGGGTGAAGGTTCAAAATCAACAAGCCGCTACCGAAAAATTTGTTTTTTACAATATGGGCATCATAGAATTTAAAACACCTGGAATTCACACTATTTCAACCTCATTGATTGAAGGCGATCCTGAAACATCAGGCTTAAAATCGATGAAACTAAAACCTATAAATTAGGCCTATGAATCTGCGGGATAAAAATACTGTTTTAAAAAGCCTTTGTTGTGTTTTTTTACTTGGGCTTTCTAGTTGTAATACAGCTAAAATAGAGACTAGGTTACCCCAACAAAAAAACGAGGTATATCCAATTTTTAGTTGGGAAAAAGTGCCAATAGCATTTCATTTTGGTAAAGCAGGGGATTTAACCCAGGATGAAGCAAAATTTATTACTTCTAAGTCAAATTTTATCGTATTGGAAAAAGGACATGGCTTGCCAACCTATAACAATACCGAAGATGGCATTGCGCAAGAAGCTATAAAATTAAAAAAGTTGAATCCCAATATGAAAGTCATTTTCTATTGGAATGCCTTTTTGGATTATTCCATGTATAAAGCACATGCTGTTTATGAAAGTCACCCAGAATGGTGGTTAAAAACGAAAGACGGCAACTATGATCTAAAAAATGGAAGTATTAAACGGTACGACCTGTCTAATCCTGAAGTCCGAAAATGGTGGGTAGAAACTGCAAAAAAGGAAGTTTTAAATGGCCCTACCGATGGTGTTTTTATGGACGCTTTTATTCAGGTTGCAAGTAAAGATAATATCAAGCTTTGGGGCCAAGAAAAGTACGACGCTATGCAACAAGGATTAAAGGATCTCATCACAGAAACACGCCAGGCCTTAGGGAGTGAGAAACTTATTGTTTATAATGGGATACGATCTATACCAGACAATAATACCGGCAATAATTTTCCAGAACATACCGATGCTGTCATGATAGAACATTTTGGTATCATTAAAAGTAACTCTAAAGAGAGTATGTTAAAAGACATACAAGAAATGGAGAAAGCAGGCAAGACGGGTAAAATAGTAGTTTTTAAGGGATGGCCTGGTTATGCATGGATCGATAAAGATTTTATGGCAAAACCATTGACGGAAAAGCAACAGATTTCAAAGGAAAACATCACATTTCCACTGGCATCCTTTTTAGTGGGGGCACAAGAAAATTCTTATTTTATTTACAATTGGGGATATCGCTTTAAACATGGAGCTGTAGATTGGTATCCTGAATTTGATAAACCCTTAGGGAAACCATTGCATGATATGAAAGTTAATGGTTGGAAGCTAAAGCGCGATTTTGAACACGCTTCTATTTGGGTTAATTTGGAAACGAAAGAAGCTAAAATTGACTGGAAATAGTAATTTTTGATTTCTCTAGTTCCCTAGAAGGTATTAAATATCTTGTAGCCAGTAAGTATAAAACCATTATTATTTTAAATAATGGTTTTATTTTTATGGGTAGTGTTGTCTACAACAATTGGTTATTTTATGCTGCGGATTTTTATGTTTCTCCATCCCATTGAAAATTGCCTTTCACCGTTAATACCGTGCACTTGTAGCGCTATAAACCCTTTTGGATGGGACTTGTATACTTCTTTATCTATAATATCTTCAATTAAGTGACCATTTACAAAAGTTTGAATTCTTGGGCCGTCTGCAACTATCCTAATTTTATTCCAAGCTTCAGGAATAAAATAATCATGTCCTTTTTCTATTTTTTCTTTTGAGGAAATCCAACCAGTTCCAAGTGCTTCTCCATAAAGTAGACCTGTTGTAATTGAATTTTCGCCCATCTTTCTACGTATTTCTAACTGAGGCCCCCAAACCCTCCCTGCTCTCCATGCTGGATGATTCTTTTCAGTTATTGGACGTACCGAAGAACGAAACTGTATGCCTTGGTTTGTAATATCATCTACTTTAACTTCGCATTCCAATTCAAAATTTTCAAATTCATCAAGAGAGCATAAAAAAGAATTGGCACTTTTTGCCGTGGTTCTTCCAATTATGGCACCATTTTCTACCGAATAACTGTGAGACCCATTCATATGTACCCATCCATCTAAGGTTTTGCCGTCAAAAAGAGAAATCCATTTATTAGGGATTGCAGTACTATTTTTTGGTGTGTTTTTAGTATCGTTGTTTTCTGGCAAAGCAAATACCATTACAGAATCACCAGAAGGTGTATTGTTTTTGCCTCCTCCACCAGCTACTATTGCTATGTATTGTCTCCCGTTTTGCATAAAAACACTTGGGGTTGCATAGCCACCAGCGGGTAATTTGTACTCCCATAAAATACGACCTCGGCTTTTCTCGAAAGCTCTAAATTTTTCATCGGCCGTAGCAGCGATAAAAATAAGACCTCCAGCAGTTGCAACAGCCCCACCGTAATTTAAGGTGCCCGTATTGCGTATGTTTTGTTTCACAAGTTCAGGATATTCTCCTAAAGGTTTTTTCCAAACATAATCACCGCTAGACATATCAATAGCATTTAATGTTCCCCAAGGTGGTTTAGTTCCAGGGTACCCATTTTGATCTAGAAAAAGACTGTACCCTGTATGTAAGTATCGTGTCTTTGTGCCTGAATTACTCTTTTTATCTTTTACCAAGGAATCATTACCAGCAATGAATTCAGTAATAGCATCAAGTTCTTTGGTTGTTAATTGTGAAAAAGAGGGCATTGTATTTTTGCCGTTTTTTATAATTGCTGCAATCTCTTCTTTTGATTTAATCAGGTTGATGACTGCAGGGTATAATGGCGCTATACCCGTTCTATCTATACCGTGACAAGAGGCACAATTATTCAGATATATTTGATGACCAACTTCTAAATTTGTCAATTTAGAAGTGTTTGCAGTTTCGTATACTTTTTTTAATTTTGAGATACTAGCAACATTATTGGCATTCACATAAAGTATATTAGTATACGGATCGTAAGATCCACCTTGCCATTCTACTCCTCCTAAAACACTTGGGCTAGTTAATGTTCCTCTTTCCGAAGGTGGTGTGTATAAACTTGCAGACTTATAAGTATTAAATTCTTTTCTTGCATATTCATTGGATTCGGGAGATATATCCGTTAAATCAGCTTCAGTAATGCCTTGGCGACTTAAAGGAAGGGGCTTAGTAGGCATAGGTTGAGTAGGCCATGCTTCTTCACCATCAATCTCTGATTTTGGAACAGGCATTTCTAAGGTTGGAAAGAGTGGTTTTCCAGTTTCTCTATCCAAAACAAATACAAACCCCATTTTTGTAAGTTGAACAACGGCATCTTTTTTCTCTTTACCATCATCAATGGTTATTAAAATGGGGGCTGAAGGATTATCATAATCCCAAATATCATGATGAACAGTTTGGTAATGCCAAATTCGTTCACCTGTTTTCGCATTAAGAGCCAATACACAATTTCCAAATAAATTTTCACCTTTCCTGTGACCTCCATAAAAATCATAGGCTGGTGACCCAGTAGCTAAAAACACCCAACCGCGCTTTTCATCAACAGTAAAACCGCTCCAAGCATTGGCTCCACCATAGGTTTCATCTTCCTGAAACTGCCAAGTATCAAACCCAAAATCACCTTCTTTAGGAATAGTGCGAAAAACCCATTTAAATTTTCCTGTGATGGCATCGTAAGCCCTAATATTACCGGGTGTAGAATTATATCCTTCAGGCACGCGAGAGCCCACTATTAAAAAGTTTTCATAAATGATGCCTGGAGACGTTACTTCAATGGATGCTTTATTAATATCCATATCTAAATTTTCACGTAAGTCGATATGGCCATTTATTCCAAATGAAGTAATGAGTTTTCCTGTTTTTGCTTCTAAAGCATAGACTCTGTTTTTAACAAAAAGAAAAATGCGTTGGTCACTACCGTCTTTAGAACTCCAATAGGTAACTCCTCTTGTTCTGCCTTTAAAAGCAGTTTGATTTTCATTGTATTTTGAGGAATTAAAAACCCAGACTTCTTCTCCTGTTGTAGCGTCTAAAGCAATTGCATTTAAACTAGGAGATGAAATATACATCAATCCGTCTACAATAATTGGGTTTACTTGAATGGATGAATTTTTTGTAGCATCACCCGTTTGGTATTGCCAAACCAATGCAAGATTATGCACATTAGCAGCATGTATTTGGGCCAATTCAGAGTATTGATTTCCCTTTTTGTCGCCTCTGTAAATAGACCAATCTGTGTAGTTGTCTAGTGGGTCTATATTTTTCTGTATATCAGTCGTCGTTTTTGGTTTTTCTACATGACATGAATAAAAGGATAAGAGAATAAAAGTCAGGAGTAACAGTGACTTAAAAGAAGTTGTAGTAAAAAAGCTATTTTTGTTACTCATATTATGCTTTGTAATAAGTTAATCTAATAAAGGTTGTTTTAAAACGATGCTTTCACTGGTTGGAAAATCAGCCTCCACAAAATTTTCAACCTCAGTACCACTCAACCATTGTAAAGCTCTCACCATTGAATGTTGAAATGCTACACATCGCATACTTGGAGGCCAATCTTGATTCTTCCAGAAATGACCATAGGTAGAACAGTAAACTTTACCTTTTCCATAATTTACAGTCCATTCCATTGGAAAATTTAATGCGGTTTTTTGGTCTTTGGCATAGGATATAACTTCTAAATTTTTGGTTGTACCTCTTAAATATTTATAAATTTCTACGTCAGCAGCCTTCCAGGTTTTTGGCATACCTATATGAATAGGATGATCACCAATGCGAGTTATCAATGGATCTGTTCTAGGGCCGTGTCCTGAGTTTTCACCTTCTCCTTTTGGAATAATCTCTAGTTCTTCCTTGTCATTGATTGTAACAGCTAAACCAGAATCCTTATTTCTCCAGCCCAAACCAATCATTTCATTATACGCAGCCCACCCTTTAAATGCATTGGAAGCACTATGATAGATATAAACACCACCACCTTCATCTACATATTTTTCAAAAGATCGTTTTATATGGACAGGCCATTGCAAATCATTTTCTTTAAAGATATTGTTATACGTTTGAATTACTACGGAATACTTTTTAAAATCAGGATTCCAATTCTCCCAATCGTTTGGATTTTTTTGTTGATTTGGACATGTACTAACGGATACGTTGAACTTTCCAGTGGCTTCCAATATTTGTTGAAGATATTTGGTGTTTGTTTCCCATTGATGATTACTTAAACCGTCAACAATTAGGACTGATATTTTTTTTGGAGCAACAATATCCCTAACTTTTTCAATCTTGATGTCGTCATATAATATACCACCACCAACTTTAAATGCTGTTGAATACAAAGAGAGGGTTATTTCTCCATTGGTTGGGGCAATAAAGTCATAAGTGACCTTTTCCCAACGGGGTGCTTTTGTAGATTTATTTCGGTTTAACCGCAATACTACTTCATTATCAATAAGAATTTCACCTGTTAATGGGTCTTCTTCATCCCAGGATTTATGTCTAGAATAAAGCATTGATAATCGATACGTTTCACCAGGTGAGAGGCTCGTTATAGTTTGCGCAATACCACCTGGGCCATGCCCTCCTAAATCTATCACCCACTTGCCACTGGGTGTTCCAAACCGCTTAATCGCAATAAGGTCAATATTCTCCCGCATAATTAGCCATCCTGGTAATTGCTCCCCATATATATGCGGATTCCCACTTTCACTATCCACTTTCATTTCAAAATCACCATTTACCAAATGCGTATTTACAGGGGGTTTTATGGGTAAACCAGCAGTTATTCGAAGGTTATCAATCACTAGCCCCATATTGCCATTTGTTGTTGAAACAAATTCAATAGTAGCGGTTCCTTTTGCTGTTGATGTAAAGCCAAAACCAATACCACCTATATAATTAGGTGCGGGTGACAAATTACGGAGTGTTGTAACAGTTTTTCCGTTAATGATAATGTTAGCAGTTGCAAGCAGCGTTTCAGTATCTCGTTTTCTGCCTTTTTGATCTGCATATTCAAATTTTAGAGTATAGTCAGTAGATTTTTGAAGTCCTTTTATCGTCTGCTTAATACTCCCAGGTTCACTCCCGTTTAAATCCAGCACTTGATTTCCTTCTACGGCAGAAAACACATTGTTTGTAATCAATTCAACGTTTCCACGAGTAATAGTCCATCCATTTAACTTTTTTACAACCTCATTTTCGCCAGTCACCTTGTCTTTTTCAAACGATGCATTTTTTATTTGTGCTTGTAAAACGAGTATATTACAGCATAGGAATAATGCAATAAGGAATAATTTCTTAAAAGAGTGGTTGTTCATTGGGTATGTAGTTTATTAGTGTTGGCTTTGATTCCAAAGGCGGTATGGATCATCATGTTGTTCCATTTGGTCCAATAATAAAGCTTCCATCTCCGCAAGTTTACTTGCAAATTTTGGGTTAGCTGCCAAATTGGTCTCCATTTCCTTAGTCCTTTTATGTTCAGCGAGATATTCATTTGGGTTTTCTGCAAGGTTAAACAATTGTGTTTCCCGTACAGTACCATCCATAGTGTCGTACTTTATCAGTTTCCAATCTCCTTTCTTTACGCTTCGCATACCAGGTTTTGTACCTCCAGAGTACACACCGTACATAACCTCCCTTACAACCTCTTTTTTACCCTCAATTACTGGTTTTAAACTTATTCCTTCAACGGTTTCAGGCTGTGGAATACCTGCCAAATCACAGAGTGTTGGTAAAATATCAAGCAAATAGGAGTTCCCTTTTAAGCGTTTCCCAGCAGTTATGCCTGGGCCTTTGATAATAAATGGAACGCGCCAAGTATGTTCGTATAAGTTTTGTTTTCCCATTAAGCCATGTCGTCCAATAGACATCCCATGGTCTGAAGTATAGATAATGTACGTATTATCCAATTCTCCCATTTCTTCAAGCTTTTTAAGGACTTTGCCAATTTGAATATCTATATTTTCAGAGCAAGCGTATTCACGCCCTAGCTCATTGCGAACCGTTTGTTCGTCTCTGTTTTTCCATACCCCACTTACCTTGTCTTCATCTCTTAAATTAGGATGACCATGAAAAAATGGGTGTGCTGCAAGGTAGTTGTCTTGTAAAGGAGGTTGTTTACTATTGGCAGGAGGAAGACTTTCTTTATCTTTATGGTTTGTAGCGCCGTACTTGGCGAGCAATTCTGGAGTGCCATCGCGAACATCATGTGGGTGTGAAAAACCAAAATAAATTAAAAAAGGATCTTCTTCTTGTGTTGAATTCCGTCTGTCTAAATAGCCTAAAACTTGTTTTGCATGCCAAGCACTTCCTGTCTCTTCCGTACCTCCTCGTTTGGTAGCGTCATATACCTCGGTAAATTGTGCATTTGCTGCTGCATATGAATTTCCCATTTTACAGGTGCGCATGGTTTTATATCCTGCGCTGTTAAATACTGCGGCCATCGTCTGATTCTCCAAACTATCTGGTGGATTAGGATTTTGAAATTGTTTTCCACGGGAAGGCAAATGCCAAAGGGTTCTTCCGCTCATAATCATATGGCGAGAAGGGGTACACACAGCGCCAGACCAAGATCCCATATGGTAAGCACTTTCTAATACAAGTCCATCTTCAGCCAACTTACTTATGTTAGGCGTTTCTAATATAGATTTAGGATCGTAAACCTGTAAATCAAATGGAGATTGATCATCGACCAAAACGAATAAAAAATTAGGCCGTTTTTCTTCTTTAGGTTGAGTTTTTGCATTTTTACAGTTACAAAACAACAACGATGCAATAGGTATTACTACTACAAATTTTAAAAACTTTTTCATAGGAATATATATTAATGTGAATTGATTAACAACCACTAACTTTTTTTATAAAACAAAAGTTAGTGGTTGTTAGCTAGGTTCTAAAAAGAATTACTTAGAAATTTAATTTACTTTCTCCACATTAATATAAAATGCATTGCTTGGAGTACCATCAACCATATCAAAATAGGCTAAAAGTTCTGTTTCGCCTTGGGCTACTTCCATCTCTATAACAGCGGCTTCAGCGGCATTGTTTACATCAATAGTAATTGTTTTGTCTGCTATTTTTAAATGCGCTTTTTTAAACTTCATAGCCTTTCCATTGGCGTTTCCAGCCATATAGTGTGTGCCAGGTGTTCCGTCTTTTATGGCAGCGCCAAGAGCTAAACCACTCTCTGCTGGCCACCTTCGTAAGTGAAACTTATATTTCCCTGCAGTTACAAAATTTACGGAAAAAGGGGCTGGTTTCATAGGTTTTCCTGAACGAATCATTTGTTGGTTCCAAGGTGGGTAGTAATCTATGGTACGGGCGTCATGACAGGTTAAGACATCAGTTTTACCGGTGCCTAAATCAATAACCGAATATTTAGTTTCCTTAATTACATCTTCCCACCAGCTATTGTAAAAAGCATTCATTTCTGCTACTTTTTCTGGATGCTGATCAGCAATATTGTTTTCTTGCCCTGGATCTTCAACAATATTATAAAGCTCCTTGCCTTTTATAAGGCGCCATGTGTCATCCATTACACAACTATTTTTATCTTTAATTGGCCAGGATACACGTTGGGTATCGGTTACTAAATACCTTGGTGTTGCTTCACTTTTTCCTAAGATATATTCACTCATATCTTTACCATCCATTGTTTTTTTAGGCGTAAAATCTTGACCAGTTAATTTTGTAAGAGTAGGTAAGATATCAACGTGAGCAACTAAGTTATCTAGTTTTTTGCCGCCTGTTAACTTTCCGTTTGGCCATCTAATAATAAAAGGAACTCTATGACCACCATCATATTCACTTCCTTTTGTGCCGCGCATACCAGCATTGTATCCAAAAACTTCACCTGTTTTCTTATTCACATTGTAGCCTCTGGCAGTACCATTATCTGTCGTAAAAATCAGGATCGTGTTTTCTGCAATTCCAAGGGTTTCCAATTTGTTCAAAAGTCTAGAGAAGTTATCGTCAATATTGGTAATCATACCATAAAAACGCTTCTGCGTTTCATCAATTCTATCTTCATCTTTATAAATGTCATAATATTTCTCTGGAAGATTATATGGACCATGAGGGGCATTTAAACTTAAATAACAGAAGAAAGGTTCATCTTTTTTGTTTTCTATAAAGCTTAAGGCTTCGTCAAACCACACATCTGTACAATACCCTTCTTTTTTTTCAGGTGTGCCATTTCTAAAATAAGTGTCATCAAAATAATCATTATTCCAATAATCTGGTGTTTGTCCAACACCACCACCACCGTGGTAAAAGGCCTCGTCAAAACCTCTTTCTTCTGGTGCAAAAGGATGGTTGTCCCCCAAGTGCCATTTGCCAAACATTCCAGTCTTATAGCCGTTTTCCTGCATGACATCTGCCATAGTAACTTCTTCACGATTTAAAATAGAAGCCCCCATTATGGTATGCCATACACCATTTCTGTTCGCATTCCTTCCTGTTAATAATCCTGCCCTGGTGGGTGCGCATGTGGTGCCTACATGGTAATTGGTTAGGTTTACTGCTTCTTTAGAAAACTTATCAATAGCTGGTGTTTTTATCACTGAGTTTCCTGTATGTCCCAAATCACCATACCCTTGATCATCAGTTATAACAAAGATGATGTTTGGCTTCTTTGCGGGACCTTCCTTTTCCGTTTTATCCTGTTTTTCTTTACATGAAAAAAGAATAATAGGGCATATTAAAATTAGAACAAGGTGTTTTGTGCTCTTTATATTTGACCGTTGCCAAATTTCTGCGATTAATGTTTTTAGGTGTAGTTTCATAATTGGTACATTGTTTTTAACTGCTTGTAATTTAAGACTATTCGTTGGGTGTTCAATTGTTTAGGGGTTATTTATTTCCATCGTATTTTTCCTTCTCCTTTTTCGGTATTGACCCAAACAGAAGCATGTTCAAATTCGCGCGTAAATTCCCATCCATCTTCAGTTTTACGTTGGTAAGCTCCTTTGGGAGTGCCTAGGGGTTTTAATAAATCGGGAAAATTTACTAATGATCCGGAAGACAATGCCCAACCCCAACCATATTGAAAATATGAATATGGTTGTGCTCCAATTAGGAAGCAAGCTTGGTAATATTCCAGACGTTCTTTGGCTAAGGCAGCATATCTTTTATTTCGTTTTTTACCTTTAAAAAAATCTTTGTCCTTTTCTTTACCAAGGACATCCGATTCTACTCCGATTCGGAAAATAGACATTTTTCCATCCTTGGCAATTCGGAGCATATTTTCCCAATCCTCCAAAAGCTTTTCTTTGCTTAGTAGCTTCTCGTTGTAATGTTCAAACATAATAGCGTCTGTGGCAGGGTAGGCATATGAAGCGATCTCTTGTGCAGCATTATTACCCAACAGAATCTTGTCTGGTCCAAGCCTCTCCTTTAATCTGGTCATCATTTCACCCATTGCTTTTTTAACAGCTTCACTTTTATCATTACGCAACCAAGCAAAGCCATGCATTTGGTCAATAAAAGCTCCGTCGCAACCAGATTCTTCCACCCCTTTAGCAACTGTGTTTACCCACCATTCTCTTAAATCAGGATTTAAAACATCAAAAAAGAACACATTATTTCGATGTGCTAATTTTCCCGTCTCAGGATCAATGATCAAAAACTTCTTAAGCTCGGGATGGTCATTAATATTCTTATTCGTAAAATTTTTATTGTAAGAGGTAAAGGGCCAAGCATAGGCAGAGTTGTAATAGAATAATACTTTGGCATTTGGATTTATTTTCTTAAAAGCTGCAGCCTCGTGTTTGGCTCCTAATTCTGCTGCCCCTAATTCATTTAACCCATGTGATTTTTCAATACATATAAAATCTGATTTTTCAGCAATAAAACGAACCTCTTTGGAACTAAGTGTGCGCTTGCTATCCCCAAACATATAATACATAGGAGTGGTTTCCCAACTGAAATTAGGGTAAAAATCCTTGCTAGTAAAACTGCTGCCATCACTCAGGCTATAACTGTTTTGTGCAATGGCCTTTGGGCTAAAAAGGGAATATGCAAAGAGGCATATGATAACAAAAATGGGTTTGTGGTTGCTTTTGTACATAATATTGTTAATTATTGGATTGCTATTTTTTCTATATATACATAATAGGCGGGATGTACTACATTGTTTTTGTCTATGAGTTGTGCTTCCATGTCATACTTCCCTGCGGGGATATATCCAGAAAAAGTTACTTCCTCTTGTCCCTCCTTAATTTTGTCTGATTTTGCCAAATTGGCTACATAAATATAGGCTTGTTCAAAATCTGATTTTATACTGGCAGGCATACTCCTATCTAATTCTGGAGTTTTTGGTGTTTCTGGGAAGGTTGCGTTAATGGCCAAACCACTTTCTCTAGGAAAGCGTCTAAGACTTATTTTGTAATTTCCATCTGCCACGAATTCTATCTTCCATCGACCCGATGCCGCAGAACCCGTTGTAGCTCCATATTGATGCCATACATGTCCAAATTTACCTGTAAGCATATCATGAGCAGATATTCGAGAAGGGTTTTCATAATTGGAGCCAACTTTTATATAACTGTATTTTTCATCTACGCCTTCATCTATAAATGATTGCCACCATTTTTCATATCCTAAAGCCAGTCTTTGTACAACTTCTGGGTGATTGGCAATAACATTTTTAGACTGAATTTTATCTTCTTTTATATTGTAAAGTTCATCGCCATTGACCAATCTCCAGTTATCATCCATAACTGCATACGACTTGTACTTAATAAGATTTTGCATGCGTTGAGTATCTACATACATTACTCTATTGGGTATGGTTTCGCCTGTATTGTGTAAAAGTGGTTTTAAACTGATGCCATCTAATGGTTTCACTGGATTGAAATCTAAGCCAAGTAAATCAACAAAGGTTGGAAGCAAATCATAATGCGCCACTAATTTATCGATATCCTTACCACCTGTGAGTTTTCCGTCTGGCCAACGAATAAACAATGGCACTCGGTGCCCGCCCTCATAAACACTGCCTTTAGAGCCTTTCATTCCGGCATCAAAAATTCTATTACCACCGGCTGTTCCATTATCGGTCATAAAAATAAGCACGGTATTATCCGTTAGATTTAAGGCGTCTAATTTTTTTTGTAAAACTTTAAAGTTGTCATCAATATTGGTGATCATACCATAGAACCGCTTAAACTGATCAGGCAATTCGCTTTGGTCCTTATAAAGGTCATAGTATTTCTGAGGTACATTATAGGGTGCATGGGGAGCATTGGTAGAGATATAACAGAAAAAGGGATTGTCCTTATTGTCTTCTATGAAATCTAATGCTTCAGAAAAGAATACATCGGGACAATACCCTTTGTATTTTTCTGTTTTTCCATTGTGCCAATAGGTATCATCAAAATAATCATTGCCCCAGTAGTCTGGACCTTGCGTAATGCCACCACCACCGTGTCGTACCACTTCATGAAATCCACGATCTTCTGGCCGGTACGGGTAATTGTCGCCTAAATGCCATTTGCCAAACATTCCGTTTGTATATCCGTTTTGAGCAAAAATTTGGGGTAGAATAACTTCATCATCATACAATAATGAACGCCCCATAATCGTATGATACACATTTACCCGGTTGGTATGTCTGCCAGTCATTAAAGCCCCTCTGCTTGGTGCACAGGTGGTAGAAACATGGAAGTTTGTAAACCGTACAGATTCCTTGTAAAATTGGTCTATATTGGGTGTTTTAATATAGGGGTTTCCCATAGCTCCTAAATCATTAAAGCCTTGGTCATCAGTAATAACAACAATGACATTAGGTTTTTTTTGAGCTGATGAAATTGTAGAAAAAGCCATCAAAATTATTAGTGCACCTAATGTGTTAATTTTTAAAGTTCTTAAATTCATATTTGCTATATCTATATTACTTATTAATAATCCTGAATCTATGTTTCTATTTTAACAAAAAAACCAGCCGAGGGATCTTCACATGGATTACCTGATTGATTTTTATAGGGCCTTTAAGGTCTTTTTCACAAGAAAAAGTAATAACAACAATACTTAATAAAGTAAAAAATTTTATCAGGGCATTTCATTTTCAATACTTGTTCTTGTACAAAAATTCAAAATTATTTCCCCAATCCTTTTCTTTAATAGACCATTCTATTGCTCAATTAATGTATGAACAGAAATCAACTAATAATTGAATATACTAATTTTTACTTTTAGCTATGATTCACACTATCTAGGCAGTCTAAAAGTTAGTTGTTAAAAAACAATGCTTAATTTTTCAATTATCTGCAATTTGTTTTTATTCATTGGTGCTACCCTGGGCATTTCATATAAAAAGACCCAATACAGTATCAATAGAGCGCCTAAAATAATTAGATGTTTGATGTTCCCAAAGGAGGCTATAAAGCCATAGTTAGTGTATTTTATATTTCATAAGGTCCTAGTTTATTTTATATTCATTTCAATGCCCTAAATAGGCTTGTTGAGGTATAGTACAATAAAGCAATTGTATATAAGCTAATATTGCGTTTCTACAGAACAAGTTCCCGTGGAGCGATTCATATTTATTTTAAAACTTTTATTTAAGCTGCGATCAACGTATGATTCCACCACAACAAAACCTTCATTTTCTTTAAAAATTAGATAGTCATCTTCATCATCATTAATCTTATTCTCGGTAGGTCTAACTCTTACATGACGACCATTAAAGGCATTGATGTTAACACCTTTTGAACTTCCACCACTAATGCCAATAACAGGTTTGTTATCTAGGTTAATTGCACCAATCAAGGGTACCTCTATAACATGATAAACGAAGTCATAAGTGGTGTTGTTTTCTAGCTTTTTCAGCTCGTTATTGGTGAAATTGGTTCCTATACTATCGATATGGGATTGCATAATAAAATAGCTGCGGCCTTTGGATATTGTGTACTCGGTTTCAGTCTCCAACATCCTACGGAATCGTGCATAATTATCACTTTTACCAGTTTTCCAATCCCCGTTGTCATATGCCAGATCATGGTTACTAGCAGTCACATAAACTGGAACTGGGGAATTGGCCATCACATACTTTACCGCCTTAAACTGCTCCTTACTAGCCCCTATGGTCAACTCGCCCACCATGATAACAAAATCAATTTGAGCGTCTTCCACAGCCTTGTTTATAGACGCAAGAATGCTTGTCTTTGCCCCAAGGGTCTTTATGTAAGTATTGCCCAATACCATAAAGGTATTTCTGGACACGGAATCCAGAGAAACGGTAGAATTGACCATTTTAGCGTTGTGGTTAATTTCTTTATTTGTTGGCTGCCCGTTTGACCATGCTATTTTAATTGTAAAAACCACCATTGCAAAAGCAATAAATACCCATTTGAAATCAATAACTTTTTTCATCTTTTTAAATATTTAATTTAATAGATTTATTCTACCTGCTTTATTGAGATTGGTTCAAAAATCAAGGTTTATATATTTATTATATCCAATTTTCCCTTAGTAGTTCTCCGTTGTCAAATTCTATGTGGGGTGAATTCCCTACGCTGTATGCCAGAAGCAATTTTACTCATAGGTTACTTTATTTTAGTACAATAGACTCAAGTTTTTCTGTTACTATTTCACCATTCTGAAGAGATACAAAGTATGAATTGTGTTCTATACTTGTAGATACCACCTTAAATGGCTTTCCATTTTTAAATATAATTCCTGAGCTACTTCCAAAGGCATAACCTGCTTTAAATATTCCGGTTTTAATATATTCATGATAAAGTTCCTGTCGTGCCTTATCCGCATCATAATGAGGACAATTGCTATATGTTAGAAACCCCAGTCCTTCAACCACACCCAGTTTTACGGGTCGTGAATCTGTTATGCCTTTTTCAAACCAGCAAAGCGATCCTGCACTGTTGCCGGCAAGTACAATGCCCTTCTCCAATGCTTTTTTAAGAACTATATCTATTCCTTGTGCTTTCCAAACAGCCATCATATTAACAGTATTTCCGCCTCCTACAACAATGGCATCTACATTAAGTAGGACTTCCTGAAAAGAAACCTTTTGGTTTTTAGAACCTATCTCAAAGGTGCGCTGCACTGTTGGCTCTACAGATAGGTCATGAACCAGATCATACCAACGAATGATATCTTTGGCATTGTCTCCTGAAGCTGTTGGGAGGAAACAGATTTTTGGGCGTTCCTTGCCGGTTAGTTTTATTATTTCGTTAACAAATTGTTTGACTTGTACACCACCATAGGCAAAAATGTATTGATCTTGTCCGAAAACAATTTCAAGATTGAAAAGTAAAAGGATGACGACTAAAGCTAGTTTTTTCATGTTTTAAAATGGATGATTGTTGTTTTGCTAGGTTTTGAATGTAATGATGGTCATGGCCTAAATCCTAATTTTATAGCTGGGGAATTCTCCTTCAATTCAAAGTTGCCATTTTCGATAGCAACAAACGCTATTCTCCCACAACTTCATTATTATAGATTTTCAGTTGATATGTCCCATCCTTTTGTTGTTCTACCATCCAAATTCCAGAACTAGTAATTCCTTTTTTTGATTCCGGCTCCTTTTTGAGCAAGAGTTTTAGAAGGGAGACGCCAGAACTATTGTGTCCTGCGAGCAAGATGGATTTATCGGTTCCACCAAAGCGTTTTTCAATCATTTCGATGGCATAAAGCGAGACGTGCTTCATATAGGCAACCTTCAAATTTTCTTCACTTCCTTTGGGGTATGCCTTATAGTCATTTGGAGAATCTTTGCGCAACACAAAAAAGTTCTGCTCCATCTCCGGTAGTTCAATTGGGTTTCCAAGGTTGAGGATTTCGATATCAAGATCGGGAATATCCTTTGACAGGATGGTTGTCATTCCTGGTCCTTCTCTTAGTTCTGGCCAGACTTCGGCGGTCTGATTGGAGGCCTTAAGGTATGGTAAAATGGTGTTGCGCACCCGCCAGATGTTACTGGTGGCTATGAAATCAAAGCTATAGTCTTGCAGCTTCTCTGTGGCCGCAACCACCTCTTTCTCGCCTCTAGGGGTGAACATATTAGGATTGCCGACATAGGATGGCCATTCTGATTCCGGAACTCCCTTTTCCTCCCACGCCTTTTTTACATTATGTCCGCCTTCAGCATGGCGGATATAGTATATTTTTAAGCCTTCTCTGGGTAGTCCTTCTTTGGATTTACATCCGGTAAGCAAAGCAGTTGTAAATAAGAGAAATAACCCTAAACGAACTAGGTAACGCATGGCTATCGTATTTCTCGCTAATTTGGAGTAAGAGCGCAATTGAATCGATATCTCATGGATAAGTGTTTTTTTGTCTGGACGTATTGATAATCTTTTATTTCCCATACTGTCATATATTTTTAATCACTAGATTCAGTGGTTCTTTTTTAGAAGGCCCATAGTTGACACATCAAGAGGTTCAATGCCTAATTTTAAAGCCGGACTACCTTCTTTAAAGCCAAAATTTTTATTCTTAACATCTATAAACATTGGATTGGCAAAAAGACTTGCTTTCTCTTTGCCTACTGCACGCATTTTATCAAAGTGTCTATCCATCCATTTCGGATTTGTTGGATGATAATAAAGATTAGAGTCCATTTCCGTTTCTACGAGGAAAGGAGCTCCGTCCTCACTTCTGGCAATAGGTCGTTCACCATGTGCATTGCCACCATCAGGGTGGGGAATTATAATATTGTGGTGCACTTTTGATCCTTTTACACTAACCCATTCAAAACTAACATAACCCCATTTAGGTGCTGTTAAAGGCTGTATAATAAAATTATTGATAATATCGTTGACCCCTTTGGAAGCAATTCCAGCAGAAAATCCATAGTTGTTATACAGTACGTTTCCGTAAATAAGAGTTTCGTGCTGGTCGTCATCACAACGAATTGCCGCTGGAAAAGAATGCTCAAAATTATCATGGATGTAGTTGTATCGAAGAATATTTCCTGTGCCTGCACCAGAAACGTATATGGCATTTCCATCGGAAAGCTTTTGAACGGCGTGGGTAATTTCGTTATATTCAAAAAGGTTGTGTCTCGCATGATTGTATTTCTCACGTACCTTCCAGTTTTCATAGGTTTCTTTAGTGCTGTCTTTTATCTGTTTAGGAATTTCATCTTGACGAATAGTTCTTCCTCCTTCTCCGTTTAAAGACCTATCAGGCTCAACCCTATTTGTGATGAGCACAGCCGCGTACCCACTGTGATGTACGTAATTGTGTGCCATATGGTTATGGCCACTTTGCCAGGCCCATATTCCGGGAGAATGCCAAGTTATTTCACTAAAATGATGGATGTGATTGTTTATAATATCATTGTGATGATTAACGTTTTTTGTACCAGGGCCATAACCGGCAAGGAGAATTCCGGCCTCACCCAAATGGGCAAATTCGCTATTTTCAATGCGATTGCGTTGCGCATGCAAATCTAATCGCACTCCTGAGCCTCCGGAATTTATGAAATTACAATCGGTAACCTCACAGTTTTCGGCTGCCCGAAAACGCAGCATAGCTGTAGGTCTGTCAAACATATCCCAATCGTGTTGCATCCCCCATCCCAAACGACTCTCATCAGTGGTCCAGCCCCATCTGTCTCCATGAGAAAAAGTTAGGCCTTTAAAGGCAATTCCGGATACTGGAGTATCCGTAGAGCCATTGTAATCAACAGTCCCCTCAACCTTAATAAGTTCACTAGTACTTGGCGCCAAAATCCCTTCAGGAGAACCATTTTTTGCGGGATTTTTAGGCCACAAATACACCTTTTTCGTTTTTGTATTTACCACCCATTCCCCAGGTTCATTAAGACCTTCTAGTGTGTTTTCAACCCAGGCGGTAGCCCCGTCTTTTGTATGTACCCACGCAGGAAGCGGACCTAAGTCATAGGTAGCAGTTACTCCGGTTTTCGCAATGCCTTCAGCCACATTAACCGAAGCTAAAGGGAGCATGTTAATAGCCCATGCTCTAGAAGGCCGTATGTTAATTTCTACATCACTGAGATTACTCCAATTTTTTAAAGTTTCCTTAGGAAAATAAAGGGTTCTTTTATCTCCTCGTTTTGTGGGTGCAAATCCTTTATCTCTAGCGCGATTTAATCGTCCCTCACCATCATAAAGTGTATAGAATTTATCAAGTGTATTGGGCATATCGGCTACCCATACTTTTCCAGCCGCATTTATAGGGAGTTCAGTCGGTATATTGTTCAAGAGCTTCCAATTGGTAATGGGTACTCCACTACTCACCACGGCTTGCTCTTCTTGATAAGATGCAATGGTTAAATAGGGAGGCAGACTTGTTTCACCTGCCCCATATGTGTCAAAGGACCCTGTATTGGATTGCGTAGGTCTCCCGTCTAGCAATCCTAGCACTAAGGTTTGGTTTAGTTGATGACGTCCCTCTCTTAAATAAATGACAATAGGATCATGAACTCCAGATTTTCGCAAATTCCGGGAGGCTTTTACAGCTTCCAGAAGTGTAGCATAGGGATTTGTGATACTGCCATCACCAGTATCATCACCAGCAACTGAAACATAGATTGCTGTAGTTTTTTGCGTAGCTTTATTGGAACATGATCCAATAAAAATGCAAAGAATAACGACAAATAAAAACGGTTTAAGACCTACAGATAGTTGTTTCATTGTACGCTTCAATTAATTAGTAGTATACTTTAAAATAAAATCTACAATGGGTTTTGGGTCTTTTAAAGAGTGCGGATGATGGCCTACCTTAGGCTTGTGAATAATGTCTAGGTCCCAGCCCAGAGAAACCAATCGTTTTTGTACCAAGGCTATATTTTCTGAAACAGGAACAACATCATCTGCATCACCAACAACAGCTAGAATTGGGACTTTATAACTGGCTAAATTTTCCATATGACTAATTGGGTTGCCATTAAATTGTAGGGCCACATCTTCCGAAAAGCCATATTGGGTTAAGCATTCTGCCCATGCCTGTTCCGAACCTTTTCCGCTACCTTTTCCAGCGGGCCAACTTTTAAAATCGCAAACGGGTGCATCTGCATAAATACAGGCCACTTTTTCAGCATTTCTATTTCCCCAATTGAAAATGATTAGCCCGCCCCTGCTCTTACCTTCCAAGACCACTTTAGAATTTAGATTATAGGTGTCAGTAATAAAAGCATAGAAATCATCCCAAATTTTAATGGCTTTTTCGTTCCCGAAAAGTCCGCCTACTTCAATATAGGCTACATGAAAACCTTGCTCTAAAAGCGCTATATCGGTTTGGGGTTCATGGCCCCAAAAACGAGCCCTCCATATCCAGTCCCTATTTTTATTTTCCTTTTTAGGAAATACCACCTTATAGTTAACGCCATTTCGTGTCCCATTAAGCATTGTATAGCCATGCCATAATGATTGTGAATTTTGTAGGAGATCGCTAGGGTTAGCTATAGGCCTTTGGTGGAAACTTAAAGCCCCTATTTTATTTTCAGAGCCAAATAACCAGGGACCATTATAAATTTCATTGGTGTCTGCGTAAAATTTACTTGGTAAATAGGTGATGAACTTGTAATTAGATGCTTTATCCATAGAGAGTACAAGTGTGTTTTGATCGCTTTTTATGCTTTTAACAATGGCCGGAATATTTGTTGCACCTAATTTTTCACTAAGGAAAAACTGATCTTTTAGGTAGTGAACCTTCCCGTTAACTTCCCTTTTTTCCTCTAAAAAAACAGGCTGATCAAAAGTTAATCGCAATTGTTTCGGATTGTCATAGGTAGCATTTAATAATTTGGGCGGTGTAATGGAATAATTTGCACTTTCTCCGTAGAAATCACGAGAAACCAATGGAAACAGTTGCCGTGCAAACGCTAAATATCCTTCATGGGAAAAATGGCAGCCGTCGTGGCCCGGTACACCAATGGTAGACATGATATCTACCATTTTATATTTTTCGGCTAATTGGTTTTGTACCTCTCGCATTTCTGCGTTGTACCCTTCCGAAGTGCGTCCGCATCCTGGATGCAACTGAAACAAATATACTTTCTCCAAACCGGTATACAAACTTTTCCAATCCTTTAAAAGAATATCAAAATTAGAAGCGTACCCACCATAACTTTCTTGGGTGTTGGCATTAGACTCCCCTTGATGCCACATTATGGCTTTAACTTTATCCTTTAAACCCGCTTGGTCAACACGATAAGCTAACCTTCCAAAACTGGTGTCTAAAGATGGTTTTTCTGGGTAAAGCATATTTTGCTCTATGGATGAAGAGCCACTGCCGCCATTAATAATGCAAACGGGAACCTGGTGCTTTTCAACCAAAAGTTTCATAAGCTCCATTCCCCAAACTCCAACACCAAATGGATTTTTCTTAAACCAACCACCAATTCCTTTTAGATCTTTTAAGTTACCGGTTGCTAAGCCCCAACGCACTTTTTTATCCTCCTCGGAATAGGATTCAAAACCCGTTTTAACACCAAAACTTCTGCAAAACGGACTACTATAGTTAGATTCGCTACTGCTGGCATGGGAATTGGATTGGCCTGAAATAATATAGGCATCGCCACATACAACATTGTCTACGGTGAGATAAAGACTGTCTTTTGATTTTTTTTGAAGGTAGAGCTCAAATCTAAACTGATGCAAGCCCGCATTTATTTTAGTTGCAAGCGAAAACCTTTTGTCTTTTAATGCAGTTATTTTCTCGTCTATTAAATCACCATCTTTAAATACCTTTAGCGTCATTTGCTTAAAATCAGGGGTTCCATTTACGGCACCAGAAATTTGTACCGTAGCCGTGTTTGATGAATCACGAGCATACAATTGGTAATTTTCAGGTGCTGCTGAAAAATGGAGTTCTTGAGAAAATGAAGCTATTCCCTGTAGTAGAAAAATGAAAAGGATGAAGTGTGTTTGAAAAGTCCGCATTAGTTGTGTGTTAGTTATTGGTAAATTTAGAATAAGATTAAGGGGTTTACTTTCTCTATTTTATCAAAATTTAACTCATTTCTTTCATTATTGCTAAATTATGGTCGATTTGAGAAATAGTATGATAGATTTAAGCACCGTTAAAACGGTGCAGATTGTATAGATTTGTAATGTATGGAACTCATTAAATTGTTAGTATGAAAAAAACCAATCTATTTCAATTGTGCTTTATTTTTGTTGTATTGCTTCAAGGCTGTAAAAACGAACAGCCAACGGCAATGGATACTAAGAAAGACACAAAACCTAATATTGTATTTATTTTTGCAGATGATTGGGGCTGGGGAGATTTAAGCGCTCATGGTCATCCTTATGTAAAAACACCGAATATTGATAGACTTGTAAAAGAAGGCACCGATTTTCAACGATTTACTGTGGCAAGTGGTGTATGTTCGCCGAGTAGAGCTGCAGTAGTAACAGGTCAATTTCCGGCTCGCCATAATATTGATGGTCATTTTGCTTGGGTACCTAGTAATGCCAAACGAAATATGCCAGATTGGTTAGACAATGAAACCACACTACTGCCAAGGTTAATGCAACAGAGTGGCTATGCAACGGCACATTTTGGGAAATGGCACCTTTCTAATAATATGATTCCCGATTCACCTTCGCCAGGCACCTATGGGTATGATACCTTTGGAGCATTTAATAGTTCTGGTGAGCAAATGCCGGTACATGAAGATGCGGCTAACGCCATTGCTTTTATTGAAGAATCAAAGCAAGAAAACAAGCCTTTTTTTATCAATTTATGGGTGCATGAGCCACATACCCCACATCATGTGGTTCCCAAATACCAATGGCGTTTTCCTGATTTATCAGAAGCAGATAATATTTATGCCTCTGTGTTATCGCATGCCGATGATAGAATAGGAGAGGTGTTAGATGCCTTAGATCGATTGGGTTTAACCGATAATACACTAGTAATTTTTAGTTCGGACAATGGGCCGGCTAGGGCCGCTACCAAAGTTGAAGATTTAAAACTGATGTTTGATTCGGCTACGGGAGCAGGTTTTGGGGTTGGCGCTTCTAAGGGGATCACTGGTGGACGAAAAGGCTATAAGGCTTCGCTTTTTGAAGGCGGAATAGGTGTGCCTTTTATTGCACGTTGGCCTGGAAAAATAAAGGCAGGAGCTATTGATGCTGTTTCTTTGATTTCTGCTGTAGATCTGCTACCTACGTTTTGTGAAATAGGCGGTGTAGCTTTACCTACAGCCTACAAACCAGACGGAATTAGTCAAGTTGCTACCCTGTTAGGAGAATCATATCCTTTGCGCACCAAACCACTTTTTTGGAAAATAGGCGCTAGTTGGCCAGCAAATAAAAATAAACCCGATCATTGGGTATCTTATGCTGTAGTAGATCAAAAATGGAAACTCACGGCAAATAATGATTTGAGTTATGTGGAGCTTTATGATATTACAACAGACGTTTATGAACAAACAGATGTAAAAGATACCCATACCGAAATTGTAAAAAACTTGATTGCTAAAATTGAAGATTGGCAAAAGACTCTTCCTGAGCAACCAGACGAAAAATTGTTTTCGAAAGAAAGACAATCGTTATAGGTAAAATTGAATACAATAGTAAACCCGCATATATACAACTTATATTGCGGGTTTATTTTTTTAGGTTTAGTCCGGACTATCTTTTTCCCCAAGCTTTATTCGGCTGATCACCAAGCACTATATCTAATTTTCCACCATTGGCAAATACATCGTGTTTAAAAAAACAATTGTCCCAATTTTTTCCATTCAATTTTGCAGATTGGATGTAAACATTTTTAGCGGAGTTGTTTTGTGTAACAATGGTAAATTTTTCACCTGGATAATAATTTTGATGTAGTGAAATTTCAACACTATCAAATATTGGTGAAGTTATATCATACGGTGAATTTATAGAAACCCCGCCATCCATTTGAAAAAGGCCAATAGCCATAAGGACACCCAAAGCGCCCATTTGTCCTTGGTCTTCATCACCATTATAACCTCCATAAGGTGTAATGTCTCCAAAAGTTACTTCTTTTACTTCCCGTACATATTTTTGTGTAAGCCAAGGAGCACCACTGAAATTAAATAAATGTGCCATTTGGCAGGAAGGTTGGTTTTCATAATCTACCCAACTCTTTGCGTGTACGCCATGTGCGGCTATATAGCGTTCTGGAGCTGCCTTGTTAAATGAGCTAATTAGGAAGTCCGTATACTTTTCTTTACCCCCAAACAAACCCATTAAACCGTCCATATTATGTGGTACATAGTTAGAGTAAATGGCAGAATTACTTTCGCAAAAACCCTTGGTATTGAATTTTTCTGCAATGGGACTAAAATCATCAATCCATGAGCCGTCAATGTTTTTAGGGTGAATAAGGCCAGTTTCAGGATTCCATAAATTGCGATAATTTTCTGAACGCTTCATGAAATGCTCATAATCATCTGTTTTACCCATTGCTTTTGCCATTTGAGCAATGGACCAATCTTGATAGGCATATTCCAAGGTCATAGAAGCCCCATCTTTATGGCCACCCTTGCCTTTTAAGCCTTCTGGTACATAGCCTCTTTCTACATAATATTCCATACCGCCGCCGGTAGGGTTATCGTTGTGTTCGTATCCTGCACGGTCCCTTATTCCGCCAGGGTAGGCATTTTTTAACAAACCTTCATAGGCCAAATTGGTATCATAGTTTCGAATGCCCTTATTGTATGCAGTTGCAATAAATGAAGACGAAGGGTCACCAATCATGACATAGGTATAATTACCGCCTGAAGGTCCTCTAGGGATTAATCCGCCATCTTTGTACATATTTACCATAGTACTACAAAAGCCATCCATGATTTCAGGATACACCATAGACCATAATACATTTAGAGTCCAATGACTTCCCCACCAAGCATCATAATTGTATTGCGGAAAAATGGGCTTGCCTTTTTCGTCTAAGGGTACTTGTTTAATTAAAGGCTTTGGTCCCGTCATATCGCAATAGGTGCCATCAACATCACTTACTATTTTTCGCCCTAAAAGCGAATGCCATAAATCTGTATAAAATTTAATTTTTTGTTTTTTAGTTCCTCCAGATATTTTAATACGCGAAAGCATATCATTCCATTCCGTTTTAGACTCGGCTACCGTTTTGTCAAAATCCCATCCTGAGAGTTCTGCATCCATATTTTTTCTAGCATTTTCTATGCTTGTATAGGATATGGCTACTTTAAGTAGTACTGGTTTTTTATTGGTTTTAAATCGCAAATAGGCACCATTGTTCTTACCGTAGACTTCATTGGCTTGTGGAAGAAGCTTTTGATCTTCCCAACCTCCAAATTCTTTGATTTTATGATCTAATTTTGCTGTAAAATAAACATAGGTGGGTTTAGGTCGGCGGCCCGTTTTGCCAATAAGAGAATAGCCTTCTATTTCATAGTCGTTTACTTTTTTAACATAAGAAGAATCTACATCGCCATGGGCCAAAAATGCGCCAGTATGGAAATTGATATAGGCACTATCCGTTTTTGGGAACGTATATCTGTGAAAGCCTACTCGTTGTGTTGAGGTTAACTCTGCAGTAATATCGTAATCATCTAAAACCACTTTATGATATCCCGTTTGCGCAATTTCAGTTTCATGGGAGAAGGCCGATTTTGTCTCCTCCATACCTAGGTGACTCCTTAGTTTTCCGGTGGTGGGCATTACAGGAATACCTGCCATTTGCCAAGCGTGAATATGACTAAATGATCTAACATGAAGGCTATCGTAAATATAACCACTTTTCCAACTGCCCTTTATTGCAGTGTCTGGACTAAGACTTACCATACCAAAAGGGCGACTGGCAGAAGCAAAAAAGAACCAGCGACTGTCATGGGTGTCAATAAAAGGATTCACATAATCTATGGGTTTGTCTTGCGCTATACTAGTAGTAGTGAAAATTAAGAGTAAGGCTAAAATTTTAATTGTTGTATTCATAACGTTAAAAATGCTATTGGTGATTGTTGGAATTCAATTTAGTTAGATGTGTTTAAAAGTAGGAATTTTTTTTTACAGCATACAATTGCATACCGATATTGAATAGTTTTGGCTAGTAGGTAAGCTTACTAGTTGCCGTTTATGATAAGCAGCATAGTACAGGACAGTATTTCTTCAAAATTTATATATATTTATTGCACTATTAATTGAATGAATCGGGAAATGAGAAATACCCGTTTTTTTTAATTGGTATGAACTCAAAAAAACAAAACTAATTTGCATGAAAAAACAGTATATAAGCATCTTCTTTTTTATTGTTATGGGGTCCCTTGTGGCTCAAAAAACAATTGACAAAATTGAGTTGCAAACCTCCTTAATAACCCCAAAAAAGGTTACAAAGATAAAAGAGGGTCATTATTTTATCGATTTTGGTAGGGCTTTTTTTGGTACAGTCCAGATGCAATCTTCAGTAGCCCAAACGGAGCCACTTACTGTTCAGTTAGGGGAAAAATTAAAAGCCACATTTGCGATAGATGACGATCCTGGAAAAAATATCAGGTATCAAAAAGTAACCGTAGAAAATCTAAGGGAAAATCAGTTAACCACTGTGGAGCTCGTTCCCTACGAAAGAAATACAACAGGAGCCGCTATCATGCTGCCAGACAGTTTGGGAACCATTATCCCTTTCCGCTATCTTGAAATTGAGAATTTAAAAGTACCCATTGAAGCAATTGAGATACAGCAAAAAGCAGTACACTATAAATTTAATGATGCCGCAAGTTACTTTTCATCCTCTAGTGTGGTTATGGATTCTATTTGGGATATGTGTAAACACACTATTAAGGCAACCAGTTTTACAGGGTATTATGTAGATGGTGACAGAGAACGCATACCCTATGAAGCAGATGCTTATATTAATCAGCTGAGCCATTATAGTGTAGATAGTGAGTATACTATGGCAACTAGGACCAATGATTATTTTATAAAAAACCCAACTTGGCCAACAGAATGGTTACTGCATACAGTATTGATGTTTTATGCAGATTTTATGTATACAGGAGATCTTGGGCCACTACAAAAGCATTATGATGATTTAAAAATAAAAACCTTGATGGATTTAGAAGGGAGCGATGGATTGATAAGTTCTAAGTCGCCCAAACTAAACCAGGAATTAGTTTCGAAACTTGGTTTCAAAAAAGCGAATACAAAAATTAGAGATATTATTGATTGGCCACCAGCGCAGAAGGACACAGGTTGGAAGCTGGCTACTCCAGAAGGTGAAAGAGATGGCTATGAGATTGTGGATACCAATACAGCAGTAAATTCATTTTATTATTACAACCTTAAATTAATGGCAGAAATTGCAGGATACCTTAATAAAAAAGAAGATGCCATCCTTTTTAAAAATAAAGCCGCAATAACAAAACAAGCTATCAACGATAAATTGTTTGATGCTACACTTGGCATTTATACCGACGGTATTGGCTCAAGTCATTCTTCTTTACATGCCAATATGTTTCCTTTGGCTTTTGATTTAGTACCAGAAGAACATGTGAAAACGGTCACAGCTTTTGTTAAATCTAGAGGTATGGCCTGTAGTGTTTATGGCGCACAATTTTTATTGGAAGGACTTTTTAAAAACGGAGAGGCCTTATACGCTACAGAACTTATAACCAATACTGAGGGTGATCGCAATTGGTGGAATATGATTCGGGTAGGTTCTACAATGGCTATGGAAGCTTGGGATGTAAAATACAAACCCAATGCCGATTGGAACCATGCATGGGGAACGGCTCCTTTGAATGTGATTACAAGATATATGTGGGGAATTACACCCTTAACGCCTGGTTTTGATATTGCGCAAATAAAACCACAACTTGGTGGTTTAACTTTTTCCAAGATAAAAGTGCCTACAAAAAATGGTGCTATCACTGCGGAACATAAGATTGAAGATAATGAAACTACCTATAAAATTGAACTACCTGAAAATATGGAAGCAGAATTTGTGCTCCCTGATAATGCATTGAAAATTTCGCACAATAACAAGAAGCTTAATAAAAATGAAACAACACTTTTACTTGAAAAAGGAGAGAATATCATAAAAGTAATTGTAGAATAAGGGTTTTTAATATTTCAATTTTGTGATAAACTAATCGCTGGCCTTTTATGATGCATTAGGCGAAAAAATAATTGTTTCAGAGTCTGATACGATATTTGAATTTTGTATTTGGATAATAGAATGAATCCAAGTAAATTACAAGCGTATAGATCTAAAATCGTATCCAATCTAAGTTTGTCAATTATGAGTGTTAAATATCTAAAAGGATTCTCTGTAAATTTTAAAATACTAAGTCTTTTCAGTGGACTATTGGTCCTAGTCCTAAGCTGTAAAGAAGCAGCTAAAAAGGAACTGACTAAGGAACCAGAAAGACCTAATATTCTTTTTATTATGTCTGATGATCATACGTCCCAGGCTTGGGGAATTTATGGTGGGGTTTTAAAAGATTATGTGCACACGCCTAATATTCAACGTTTGGCCAAAGAAGGCACGGTACTTGAAAATTGCTTGGTTTCTAATTCTATCTGTACTCCTAGTCGCGCAACCATTCTTACAGGGCAATACAGTCATGTAAATGGGATTACCACCTTGGGTGCGGGCTTATCGCCAGAGTATAATAATATTGCAAAATTGTTTCAAACTGGGGGATATCAAACTTCAGTAATTGGAAAGTGGCATTTAAAACAAGAGCCAGCGGGTTTTGATTATTACTGTGTGTTACCGGGGCAAGGAGAGTATTGGAATCCCGTGATGAAAACCAAAGAGAATTGGGAAGATTACTCCAAAGGAGGGAAGCCATACCAAGGTTTTAGTACCGATATTATTGCAGAAATGACTACAGAATGGATTGAAAATAGAGACAAGTCAAAACCATTTATGGCCATGTGCCATTTTAAGGCAACCCACGAGCCTTTTGATTATCCGGAACGTTTTAGTGATTTGTATCGGGACGTTGATATTCCTGTACCTGCATCTTTTTATGATAATGATGCAGCAACTACAGGTAGGTCCTTTAAAGGACAATCTATAGATAATTTACAACAACGCTATTTGGATGCTACCGCAAATCCAAAATTGCGAAAAGATTTTATGAATTACCCGGAGTTGCCTTTTTCTGTAGAAGGCTTAAGTGCCGATGAAGCACGCATGAAAACCTATCAGAAATTTGTAAAAGATTTTATGCGCTGTGGAGCTGCAATCGATGATAATATTGGAAAGATCCTGGATTATCTAGACAAATCAGGCTTGGCAGAGAACACTATTGTTATCTATACCGCAGATCAAGGCTATTTTTTAGGAGAGCACGGTTGGTTTGATAAGCGCTTAATTTTTGAAGAGTCCATTCACATGCCTTTTGTAATTCGGTACCCAAAAGAGGTTATTGCTGGGGCTCGAAATAAAGATATTATAGAAAATGTAGATTTTTCTGCCCTCTTTGCAGATTATGGAGGTATAGACTACCCAGAAACTATGCAAGGGCATAGTTTTCGGGAAAATTTAAAAGGGAATACGCCTTCAGATTGGCGTAAACATGGGTACTATAGGTACTCGCAACACTCCAAAGATCGCCCAGGACATTTTGGTATTCGAGGAGATCGATACAAATTGGCCTTTTTCTATGGCAACGGATTGAAAGTAAACAAATATTCGGAAGAAGAACAGCCTACGCAATTTTGGGATTTCTATGATTTGGAAGCAGACCCACATGAGCTGCGCAATGCGTATACAGATCCAAAATATAAGGATATCATTGAGGAAATGAAGGGTGAGATTTTAGCCCAAAGAAAGCTATTGGGTGATACAGATCCCGAAAATGAAGAAATACATGCCATCATCAAGGCACATTGGAACGACTAAAACAGAAATTGGGGCCTAGAGTCCTTCTGGATAAATGGTAATTGTTGGTATAAATCAACATAAAATTAAATACTAAAAATGAATATCAAATTATTATTGAGAGCCCTAATTGTATGCTGTGGCTTCGCCTTACAATCGATACAAGCACAAGATGATCTACGATTGTTTTATGATAAACCTGCTTCAGTGTGGACAGAAGCACTTCCGGTAGGTAATGGAAGTTTGGGAGCTATGATCTATGGAGGTGTGGCCTATGAACACATTCAATTTAACGAAGAAACCTTATGGGCAGGTAAACCCCATGATTACTCCAATAAAGGCGCTAGTGCCTACTTGGCAGAAATACGTCAGTTGCTAACAGAAGGTAAGCAGCTAGCAGCCCAAAATCTAGCTCAAAAAGAGTTTATGAGCGAACCGCTAAAACAAGTGCCCTACCAACCTTTTGGCGATTTGTATATCGATTTTTTGGAGCATGATACGTATACCGATTATACTCGAGTCTTAGATTTAGAAAATGCCATTAGTACGGTTTCTTATAAGGTAAAAGAGGTTGTATATACCAGAGAGGTCCTTGCTAGTTTTCCAGATCAGATCATTGCTGTAAACCTTAGCGCTAGTAAGTCAAAAGCATTGAATTTTGACATTTGGTTAGATGCTGTTCATGATACAAAGGCGGTGAAAAGTAGTGGTACATCCCAAACCCTAGAGGTAAAAGTAAAAGATGGGGTTTTAAAAGGAGTGGCTACTATTACTGTACAAACAAATGGACAACTACAAGCGGTAAATAGGAAACTAAAAATCACCAATGCTTCAAAAGCTACGATCTATTTGTCTGCAGCAACGAATTACAAAAGTTTTAATGATGTATCCGGGAATCCAGATCAAATTGTAAAAGAAATTTTAGCAAAGGTTGGTACCGAATCGTATAAAAAAATAAAAGCAAAACACACTAAAGATTACCAAAGCTTGTTTCATCGTTTTCAAATCGATTTTGGCGATAATGGGCAATCGGCTGTGGTAACCAATAAACGGATTTATGATTTTTGGAAATCAGAAAATGATCCACAATTAATTTCCTTGTATGTGCAGTATGCACGTTATTTAATGATAGCGAGCAGCAGACCGGGAAGTAAACCCCCTACGCTTCAAGGTATTTGGAATGATAAATTGAATCCGCCTTGGTTCAGCAGTTATACCAGTAATATTAATTTAGAAATGAACTATTGGCCTGTAGAAACTGCCAATTTAAGTGAGTGCCATGAACCTTTATTTGACTTTATTGACGATGTTTCAAAAACTGGAAAGATTGTAGCCAAGGAGCATTACGGTGCTGAAGGTTGGGCAGTACATCACAATATTGATATATGGCGTGGTGCTGCTCCTGTAAACGCATCCCATCACGGTATTTGGCTTTCTGCGGGTGGGTGGCTTAGCTCACATATTTGGGAACACTATTTATTTACGGGAGATATAGCGTTTTTAAAAGAATATTATCCGTTACTACGCGATGCTTCCCTTTTTTATTCACAATTTTTATACAAAGATCCTAATACGGGTTATTTAATTAGTACCCCTTCCAACTCCCCTGAAATTGGTGGTTTGGTAGCAGGGCCAACTATGGATCATCAAATTATTAGAGCTTTGTTTAAAAGCAATATTGAAGCGGCCGAAATCTTAAAGGTAGACGTAGAATTTTCAAAAAAACTACGGGGAATGCTTCCTAAGATTGCACCAAACCAAATAGGAAAACACGGGCAATTGCAAGAGTGGTTAGAGGATAAAGACAATCCAGAAAACCACCACAGGCATGTGTCTCATTTGTGGGCCGTATATCCGGGAAATGGAATTAATTATGAAGAAACTCCCGATTTAATGGAAGCTGCCAAACAATCGTTAGAATACAGAGGCGACAATGGTACTGGCTGGAGTTTGGCTTGGAAAGTAAATTTTTGGGCACGTTTTCTGGATGGCAATAGAGCCTATAAATTATTACACGGATTGTTAAGTCCGGCAGAAGAACCTTTGCGAGAAAATAAAGGCGGATCATACCCTAATCTTTTTGATGCACATCCTCCTTTTCAGATTGATGGGAATTTTGGAGGAGCTTCAGGAATTCTAGAAATGTTGTTGCAAAGTCATTTAGGTAAGATAACATTATTACCTGCGGTGCCGGATGCATTGGCAAATGGTCGTGTCTCGGGAATTGTAGCCAGAGGCGGATTTGAACTGACTTTCCGATGGAAAAATACAGTTTTGCAAGAGGTTGAAGTGCTTTCAAAAAATGGAGGGACATGTATTTTGGAATACAAAAACAAGCGTATTGAATTTGAAACCAAAAAAGGGAAAACCTATCAATTTGATGGCCAACTCACTAAAAAATAATTAAAAGAAATCCATATGAAATTGATCACAGTAGTACTGACCGTTTTTTTAAGCTGTAATTTGTCAGTGCGAGCTCAAAAAAAACCGTCGAAACCCAATGTTATTATATTTTTTACGGATGATCAAGGGTATCAAGATGTAGGTGTTTTTGGATCTCCGCTTATAAAAACACCCCACTTAGACCAAATGGCAGCTGACGGCATAAAATTCACCGATTTTTATTCGGCCTCCCCGGTTTGTTCTCCTTCCAGGGCTGCGCTCCTAACGGGTTCTTATCCACCACGTGTTGGTGTACCCGTGGTGTTGTGGCCTTATAGTGATAGTGGCTTGGCACAGGAGGAAATTACTATTGCTGATATGCTTAAAACAAAAGGGTATGCAACCGCTTGTATCGGTAAATGGCATTTGGGAGATAAACCAGAATTTTGGCCAACAGCACAGGGTTTCGATTCGTATTTTGGAATACCATTTAGTAATGATATGTCTGTGAATCGCAATTTTAAAGTATCAGAAAATATAGTGTTCAAGGAAGGTATGACGATTGATAGCCTTCGTGAAGAGAAGTGGCGCAAAAGTAAGGTGCCCTTAATGCGGCAAGATGAGGTGGTAGAATATCCTGTAGATCAGTCTACATTGACCAAACGGTATACAGAAGATGCTGTTCAATTCATTAAAAATAACAAAGACAATCCGTTTTTTCTATATGTAGCCCAAACCATGCCACATATACCCTTATATGCTTCGCCTGAATTTAAAGGAAAAAGCGCAAGGGGATTGTATGGTGATGTTATTGAAGAATTAGATTGGAGTATGGGTCAGATCTTAAAAACTTTAAAATCATTAAATATAGACGAGAATACACTGGTTATTTTTACATCCGATAATGGGCCTTGGAACCTTAAAGATGAACAAGGAGGCAGTGCCTTACCGCTAAGAGGGTTTAAGTTTCAAACCTATGAAGGTGGTATGCGCGTTCCAATGATTGCGCAATGGAAAGGAACCATAGCCGCAGGAACGGTTTCTTCTGAGGTTGCCTCTACCATAGATATTTTACCCACTTTGGCCTACCTAACGGATAGTGAGATTTCAGAAAAACCTATGGATGGAAAAAATATTTGGCCCTTGTTGTCAGGTAAGAAAAGAGCGAAATCTCCCCATATAAAAAAGGGTTTTTATTATTATAAAGATACAATACTTGAAGCCGTGAGACAAGGAGATTGGAAATTGCGGAAGGTCAAGGAGAAAATAGAATTGTTCAATTTGAAATTAGATATGTCTGAAACGAATAATCTGGCAGAACAAAATCCAAAAATTGTACAAAAATTACAAAAAATGTTAACGGATTATGATGCCAATCTTAAAGCAAATACGCATTAGGAGGATTAGAGAGTAGGTAGAAACAGTAAAGGAAGAAATCAATGAAAAGAGTGCTTACAAATCTATTAATCCTAGTAACAATTTTTGTAGCCAATGCAACGGAAAAAGATAGCTTGCATTTTATTCCACAACCAGAATCGATTGTTAGGCATTCTGGTCATTTTATGCTGACGAATACTACCATGATTTTCATGCCCAAAAAAGTTGTGGCCGACTTAAAACCGTATGTTTTGTCAACAATGGTTGCTGATGCGGGACTTCATATAGAAATTTCAACCGCTAATAAAGTAGGGAAGACGAACTATATACTGTTTCAAAAATCTACGAATCCACAAATTGCAGAAGAGGGCTATATTTTGGAAGTTACCCCTTCAAAAATTATCATTCAAGCCAAAGGATATGCCGGTTTTTTTAATGGTTTTCAAACCTTGCGGCAAGCCATTCCACTTGGCACAAACAAAGTTATGCGTATTCCTAGCATGGTGGTAAAAGATAATCCTAGGTTTCAATGGCGTGGTTTAATGTTAGATGTATCGCGTCATTTTCAAACCAAAGAATTTGTATTAAAACAGATCGATATTTTAGCGTCCTATAAGGTGAATAAATTTCACTGGCATTTAACAGATGATCAAGGGTGGCGCATCGAAATTAAGAAGTATCCCAAATTAACAGAAAAGGGGGCTTGGAGAGCAGATAGAACTGGAATAAGTTGGTGGTCAAGAACGGCAGCAACGGCAGATGAGCCAAAAACGGTAGGTGGCTTTTACACCCAAGAAGATATCAAAGAGGTTATTGAATATGCGCGTGTTAGGAATGTGGAAATTATCCCGGAAATAGATGTGCCTGGACATAGCAAAGCCTTGGTGGCATCCTATCCAGAACTGTTTTGTTATGATGGAGAAACCGATGCAAATTTTGAAGTAGCGGTTGGTGGTAAGGCCCCCGATAATGCTGTATGTGCCGGAAAAGAATCTACCTATGAATTCTTGGAGGATGTAATCAAGGAGGTGGCCCAATTATTCCCGTCCCAATACATCCATATTGGAGGCGATGAATGTAATAAATCCAATTGGAAAAAATGTACGCATTGTCAAAATGTTATGAAGGATTTTGGCTTAAAGGATGAAGAAGAATTGCAAAGTCATTTTATTCAAAAAGTAAATAAAATAGTAAGGGCTCAAAAAAAGACCATGATTGGTTGGGACGAAATTTTAAGTGGTAAAGGCGCCCAAGGGGCAACTATTATGGCCTGGCGTAGGGGCAATCATTCCCCTCAATTACAAGCCCCTAAAGAAGGGTATCCCACCATTATGAGTTCCTATCTCTATTCTTATATCAGTCAGGTGCAAGGGCCATCCTTGTTGGAGCCAGAAGGGCCAAACGTGGTATTGCCATTATCAAAAGTATACAATCATGAGCCCATGCCAGCGGAGTTAACTGCGGCAGAGGCTAGCCTAGTTTTAGGAAATGAAGCCTGTTTGTGGGCAGAGTTTACACCAACTGCAACCCACAGTGAATACATGTTGTACCCTAGAACATTGGCAAGTGCTGAGGTGTCGTGGAGTTCACCTAAAGTTAAGAGTTGGGAGCGGTTTCAAACTGCTTTAGAAATGAACCATTTTCAAAGATTAGAGCGCGATAAGGTGAATTATGCTCGTAGCATGTATAGCGTATACCCTTCCTATGCCATAGATCAATTGCACAACCAGGCTATTGTGTATTTGCAAACAGAAACGATAGGCTATGATATTTTGTATACCACCAATGGCGATGTGCCTACGGCTAAGGCTATAAAATATGAGGGTGATTTTAGAGTGGGGGCTAAAACCCTTTTAAAAGCAGGCTTGTTTACGAAGGATGGGAAATTGCTAGGGGAAATTACGGAGTTGCGATTAAAATAATAGGTGTTGCATAATGCTTTTTTTTAGTAAAGTAAATACCATAGAGTCTACGAAATTATATGAATAAAATTGATGTGATAATTGAAAAGAAGAAAATAAGGTGCTTTAACTTTTGTTGCGCACTCCTTGTGTTAATGCTGTTTTCTTGTGCTGATAAAAGTCAAGATAAAAACGCAAATAAAAAGCAAGCTGTAGATTATATCGATCCAATAATTGGAGCAATTACCTATGGAAAAAAATCAAAAGATGCCCATGGCTTTGGCAAGACCTTTCCAGGTGCAGCAACTCCATTTGGTTTGGTGCAATTAAGTCCGGACACCTTTACGGGTGGGGATAATGGGTCTGGTTATTCTTACGAACACCCAACGATGGAAGGCTTTAGTTTTACCCATATGAGTGGGGTAGGATGGTTTGGAGATTTGGGAAATTTTTTGGTTACACCTACCACCGGAAAACTACAAACCAATAGGGGTGTTCCAGAGGATCCAGAAAGTGGCTATCGCTCACGATTTACACATGATACTGAAATTACGAAGGCTGGGTATTATGCAGTTACCTTAGACGATTACAAGGTGAAGGCAGAACTTACCTCGGCACCTAGGGCCGGAATTATTAGGTTTACCTATCCAGAAAATGACAGCTCTAGAATTCAGATAGATCTTTCGCGTAGAGTAGGTGGTACATCAACAGAGCAATACATCCAAGTAGTTGATGAGCACACCATTCAAGGCTGGATGAAATGTCCGCCCGAAGGTGGTGGTTGGGGTGCTGGGGCTGGAAATGCAGATTATGTGGTGTATTTCTATTGTCAGTTTAGCAAACCCCTAAAGGATTATGGTATTTGGAGTGCCCAGCTACCTGATGTGCCTCGAAAAATGAAATTTATACGTCAAGATGAGTATCAATTAGCAGTTAAAAATGCTGAAATTCATACGGGTGTAACCGAAATGCAAGGTGCCCATTTGGGCTTTTTTAGCAATTTTAGTACAACCGAAGGGGAGGAAGTATTGGTGAAAAGCGGAATTTCTTTTGTAAATATGGCTGGTGCTAAAGAAAATTTAAAACATGACATTGACCATTGGGATTTTGATAAAACCCGAGAAGAATCTCGTGAAAGTTGGAATACGGCTTTACAAAGTGTGTCGGTTGCTGGAGCCACTGATACAGAGAAAACTATTTTTTATACGGCCATGTACCATACCATGATAGATCCTAGAACTTTTTCTGATGTCAATGGAAATTATATCGGGGCCGATAAGAAAGTGCATCAAACCAAAAATTTTACCTACCGCACCATTTTTAGTGGTTGGGATGTGTTCCGATCACAATTTCCACTGCAAACAATCATCAATCCTACTTTGGTAAATGATGAAATTAATTCTTTGTTGCAAATGGCAGAATATAGTGGCAGGGAATATTTACCTCGTTGGGAAATGTTAAACTCCTATTCTGGTTGTATGATAGGAAACCCAGCGGTATCCGTAATCGTAGATGCGTATGAAAAAGGCATTCGAAATTATGATGTGGAAAAAGCATTTACTTATGCTAAGAATACGGTAGACCATACAGGGAATGGAGAATTGGGGTATTCTAATAATCATATCTCCAAAACCCTTGAATACGCGTATTCAGATTGGGCTTTAGGGACCTTGGCAAACTCTTTAGGGAAAACTAAAATAGCAGCAGAGTATCTAAAGAAAAGTGAAAATTACAAGAACATTTGGAATGAGGAAGTGAATTGGTTTAGAGCAAAAGATAGTGCAGGGATTTGGTTAGATTGGAAAGGGAAAACAGTACATGGGCAAGGTAGTATTGAAAGCAATCCCTACCAACAAGGCTGGTTTGTACCTCATGATATAGACGGACTTAAAGCATTGATGGGAGGAGAGGAAGCCTATAAAAACGAATTGATTTCCTTTTTTGAAAATACTCCAGATGATTTTCTATGGAACAATTATTACAATCACCCTAACGAACCTGTGCATCACGTACCGTTTATGTTGAACACTGCTGGGGTGCCGCATTTAACCCAAAAAATAACGCGACAAATTTGTAGGGATGCCTATGGAACTGATGCCTATGGGTTGTGTGGGAATGAGGATGTGGGACAAATGTCTGCTTGGTATGTGTTGGCAGCTATTGGGATTCATCCTATTGCTCCTGGGGATAACAAATATCAGATTACAAGCCCAGTTTTCAATGAAATAAAAATCAATTTGGATCCCAAGTATTATTCAGGGAAAACCTTTACAATTATGGCTAATAATAATTCTAAGGAGAACATTTACATTCAATCCATGCGATTAAATGGCAAGCCGTTAGACCGGTATTGGATAACACATCAGGAAATAACAAAAGGAGGCATATTAGAAATGGAAATGGGTGCTATGCCAGTGATTCATTAATTTGGGATGAAAAGTTAGCTTTTGAGTTTTAAAAAAAGTCGGGCTTTGAAAGACCGTTTTAAAAGATGGTCATCCATATCTAATGTAGCGCTCAATTAAGCAAAAAAATACCTCAGTTACAGTGAAAATTCTGCTTCATATTCTGCTTCAATAGTTTTGAATAGGTCTGTCAGTATCTCAAAGGACAAAGGCTTTTCAATAAAGTCTTTTACAATTTCATAGGTATATGCTTTTTGAACGTCTTGCTTATCTATTGAAAAACTCACAATATATACCCTAGGTCTTTTTTCCATAGGCAACTTTGTAAATTCATCTAAGAACTCCCATCCGTTCATAATGGGCATGTTTAAATCCAAGAAAATAATGTCAGGCAGTTTTTCTCCGCACTTCACTGTGGCGCTAAGATCATCTAAGGCTTCTTTTCCATTTTCATGCACTATAACAGAAGAACCAAAACTGCTGTTGTAATTCAATAAAATTTTTGTGCCATAAACAAAAATGGGATCATCATCAATAATACATACGGTTTCAATTTTCATAATCTTATTAAGTGTAAAAAGAGGATTAAAATCGTTTAAAACCTATTTTCAGCATACATTTTCGGCTGCTATTTGAGCGTTCATGATACCTTTTAAAATAGTTTTTTGAATTTTAAGTTCTTAATTAGGTTTGCAATTTAAGTTAAAAGGTAATACTTTTCTTACTAATACAATGCAAAAGTAAGAAAAAAGATACAATTATAATTTTAATTTTTAACATTAACTATAATCAGTTCAATGAATTAAGGTTATATGGTGTGTTTTACACGCCCAAAAATTGTCTCTTTTATAATAAAAAGACATTGGGTGTTATTGTTTTTAGCTATTCGTAAAAAAACTGGGGATGGGAAGAATTTAAAAGCGAAAAGCACATTCTCTTAACTGCGGGGATGCTTCCATAACCGTTGTTGTCGTTAAGTTGCGTATTCAATTAGAGTTTGTACCCTATTTTATGATGATAACCGGTATGTATTCTTCCTCTGCTATTTGATGGTATTAGTGCCTTTTACTAAGGCATTATTTATCTTATGTTTTTTTCCAATTTCTCGAGGATAGTTTTCAATTGCCCTTGCCGTATTGGTTTAATAATATAATCAGAAATGGCACTGATGTTTTTTGCGCGTTCAATGTCTACGGGATCCACTGAAGAAGAGACCATATAAATAGTAATGGGCTTCCCTACCTTGGGTTTTATTTTAATGTATTCATCCATAAACTGAAATCCATCCATTATAGGCATATTAATATCTAGAAAGATAACATCTGGGAGTTTAGCGTCTTCTCCTAAGTTATCTAACATAAAGTTTAAGGCCTCTTCGCCATCAGCAAAAGCGATGATGTTTTTGGGTAAATTAAACGACTTTAATGTTTTAATGATTGTAAATTGATAAATATCGTCGTCGTCAACAATACAAATATTAATAGGGTTTTTTTGCATAGGTCTTAATTAAAATTTAGGTAGAAGGTTGTGCCTTCATTAACTTTGCTAGCGGCTCTTATGGTACCTCCCATAGCTTCAATTTGTGTTTTAGTTATAAATAATCCTACTCCTTTGGCGTCCTTATGTCTGTGAAAGGTTTTGTTTAATCCAAATAATTTATGGCCGTGCATTTTTAAATCAATGCCCAAGCCATTATCCTTAAATTTCAGTGTTATTTTACCATTATTAATCTCAGATTCAATGTGTATTACTGGTACACGAGCCTCCGATTTGTATTTAATGGAGTTGCTCAACAAGTTAAGAAAAATACTTTCCAAATAAATTTTATTGTAATTAATTTTACCGATTTTAGAAAAATCACTTGTAATTACGGCAGCTGTATTCATAATTTGGCCGCCTAATATTTCTTTAGTTTTGTGTAAAACTTCTTCGAAAGAAACATCTTCCATATCTTCTAAGCTCACATTTTTAGCCCGTAACGATTCAACTAAGGTGTTTAATGTTCCTGTAAGGTGATGAATAACCTTTTCAAATTTTTCAAATAAAATGATTTTTTCGTCTTCACTTTCAGAGTTATTGTAAAAATCGAGTAAAGAATTAAGGTTACTTACTGGGGCTCTTAAATTATGAGAGGTAATGTGTGCAAAATCGGCCAGTTGATCGTTTTGTATGGTTAACTTTTGAGCTAAGGATTCTAATTCATTTTTAGCATTAATTATTTTTGCTTGCGTTATTTTTTGTTCTGTAACATCACGTATTGCGGCAGAGACTAACAACCCTTCTTCTGTTTGGAAAGGACTAAGGCTTATTTGTATTGGTATTTCTTGTCCGTTTTTATGAATTCCAAAGAGCTCTGCTCCCGGAATTGTGCCTCTTGTTTTAGGGTTCGCGAAGAAATTTTCACGAAGTGTGGTATGAGTACTTGTAAGCCTATGTGGCATAAGAATTTCAACAGATTTTCCAAACAATTCATTGGCATTGTATCCAAACAATTTTTCAGTTTGTTTATTTATGAGTTGTATTTTTCCTTTTTCATTCACTATAACCATTGCATCTGGTGCAGATTCTAACAGCCCTCTGAATTTGTTTTCTGCCATTTTCTGCTCTGTTACATCTTGGCAAGTCCCAACAAATTCGGTGATGTCATCCAGACTATTGGTAATAATTTCAGCTAGGAGTTGTATGGTTTTTATAGTCCCGTCTTTTAGTTGAATGCGGTGTAATAAATCTAAGTTCTTTTTTTTGGCTGCAATGGCATTCTGTACGTAATTCGTGACTTTTTCTTTGTCTTCGGGGTGTACAAAACTAAAATAGGTATCATAGGTTATGGCTGTGCCTTTTTTGACGCCAAAAATAGTATATAGGTTCGCAGACCATTTTACATTATTGGTTTGGGTATTCCATTGCCAATTGCCCATCATTGTAATTTTCTCGGCAAAGTTTAACAAATAGTTTTTTCGTAAGAGTTCGTCTTCTGCTTTTCTCCTTTCAGAAACATCCGTTGAAACCCCTAAAAAACCTATGTTCTTACCTCCTTCATCCTTAACTCCTGTTAAAGTTAGTTGAACTGGTAATGTAGAGCCATCTTTTCTAATATAAGTCCATTCCCGGGTATCGTATTCATTTTGTTTGGTTAACTCTAATTGTGGATGGAAACCTTCAGGATTTTTATTGTATCTCTTTGCAATATCCTTTGTAAATTGAGTTAGCTCTTCTTCAGTGTGATAAATAAACGGTTTTTGCAATCCGATCATTTCAGAGGCAGAATATCCGGTTAAAACTTCGGCACCGTGGTTAAAATGATTAATAACACCGTCAAGATCTGTAGATACAATGGCTATGGGGCCTGAATTAAAAATGGCCTGCAATTGCAAGTGTGCTTCATGTAGTTTTTTTTCAGCTTCCTTAATGGTAGTTATATCCTGGCAGGTACCTATCATTTCAATTACCGCTCCTTCATCATTGGTAATGACCTCACCAAGAAGCTGAATGTATTTCAATTGACCATCTCCTGCGATGATACGATGTGTAAATTTATTAAGTCTTTTCTCTTCTTTTGTCTTATCAAAATACTCAGATACAATACCTTTATCATCAGGATGTACAAAATTAAAATAGGTGTCAAAACGGATGCGCTCTATGTCCCTATCGAGCTTAAAAATATTAAAGAGGTTATCAGACCATTCCACTTTGTCTGCAACAGTATCCCATTGCCAGTTGCCCATCAATGTAATTTCTTCGGCAAAATTTAATAATTGATTTTTTCGAACTAGTTCATTCTGAGCAATTCTTTTTTCAGAAATATCAGTAGAGACCCCTAAATAACCAATAAGGTTACCCTCTTCATCTTTCATAGATGTTAAGGTTAAAAGAGCGGGTAATGTAGATCCATCCTTTCTAAGGTAATTCCATTCACGGGTATCGTATGCATTGTGTTTAGACATTTCCAATTGTGGACTAAACCCCTTTGGATTTTTGTCATATTTTTTTGCTACGTCAAGTATAAACCTGTCTAATTCTTCTCTTAGGTGAAACTTTTTTGGTCTTTGCAATCCAATCATTTCAGAAGCAGTATATCCAGTTAGAATTTCTGCACCGTGATTAAACTGTCTAATAATACCATCAGTATCCGTTGTTACAATGGCTACCGCTCTGGAATTAAAAATAGCTTTCAATTCTGTATGCGCCTTGTTTAGGGCTAGTTGCGATAATTTTCTTTCATTGATATCTTGAAAAACCCCATATAGGCGAATACATTGACCGTCTACAATTTCTGCTTGTCCCATAGCACGTGCCCAAATAATCGTATTTTTTGCTGTTACCAGTTCTACTTCTACATCATAGGGCGTACCATTCATAATGGCCTCTTGAACTACTTTTTCAATGGTATCTCTACTCTCTCCTTTCTTAATAAAGTTGATGGCAGTTTCTAAATTGGGTGTATAATCATGCGAAACCTCATGGATTTCACAAACCATTTTACTCCAAAAAACTTCATTTTTTAATAGGTCGATATCCCAAGTTCCAATACGGGCAACCTCATTCGTTTTATCCAAGATTTTTTCAATACGAACGCGTTCTTCTTCTTTGTCTTTAAGGTGGGTAATATCGCCCGTATGCATAATAAGACCCCCTATAGTGTCTTTTGCAATATACCAAGGGCGTACATCCCAATAAATCCATTGTACGGATCCATCAGCACGAACAAAAGGAGCTTCATCACAAGTGTCAGTAGCACCTTGCAGGCATTTTTGATGATTTGCTTTCCAAGCATCTCCTATTTCGGGGAAGAGATCATAGTGGGAACGGCCAATAATCTCTTTGTCTTCCATTTTAAAATCTGAAATCCATCGCTGAGACACTGCTAAATAATTCATATTGTTGTCCAGCATGGCAATTGCAGTTGGGGCTTGCTCAATGAAAATTCTATTATAGGCATCTTTAGTTTCCAAATCTGCCTTGAGCTTTGCTAGCTCTTGCATACTCGACTTTAATTTGCTTTCAGGTAGAAAGCTTTGGCGTATTCTACGGAAGAATTTAAACATAAGACTTAGTGGTATTTACAACACCTTCGTATGACGCTATCCCCGCCAAAAAACTTGTAGGTATCTGATTTTCCTTGACAAAATTATGTTTTCCTATGGTCATATGTACTTGGTTAGTTATAAAGAAACACAATGAAGGATTCAATTTTACATTTCCGATTGTTCCGGAAAATAGCTGAAAACTCCTACGGATTTCTTTACACTTGAAGTGCTTTTTCTAAGAATAAACCGAGTTCTGTATTGTGTACTTTGTGTAAAAGTAAGAAAATTGAGGCATAAAAATTTAGATTTCTTACCCACAATGGGTTGATATCGTATGTGTTTGCTATTTTTTTAACAGCTTACTTATGCAGTATTGCAACGTATACACTAAAGGTATACTACTAAATTTAGGAGGGTTTTATGATTGCCATAGGTATGTCCTTTGGATGCTGTTATGGGAATACTCCTTAGCAGAAAAGTATGCAATAGATTATAGTAGTTACCTGTAACCAAGGCAGAGCGGAATTTTGGGTATGGCTTAGCTCTGGGTATTTAGATAATAATTTATTTATTGTTGCTAATACGGCCATACAGAGGATCGCAATGCCTGCTCTTGGTTTGTTAAACTTTAAGCTTCTCCCCAACATCTTCTTGGGCTGTCTTTAAAAATGGTATTGCTATAGGTATTCCTAAATTGACTATCTTGTCTTAGTATAAATATTGCATCATAAACAAACGAGACGCACTGGTATTTAGCGTCTTCCGCTTACCATTATACACAAATGAATGTACTATATACCTGTTTTATAAAGAGTGCCCTGAAAACAGCTTTTTGATACGTTAATCCTGGGGTTAGTTAGGGTTAAACTGCTGTTAAAATAAAAGGTAAGCCGTTTATGGAGTCACGAAAATAGTGTATCTTATAGCATGAAATAAATGCTTTTAAAACCGAAGTGAAATGGAAGAAAAAAAATCAAAACTCACAAGACAGACCGGGGCACCCGTTCCAGATAATCAGAATGTACAAACTGCAGGTCCACGTGGTCCTATGTTAATGCAAGATGCATGGTTTCTCGAAAAAATGGCAAATTTTGACCGAGAGGTGATTCCAGAAAGAAGAATGCACGCCAAAGGCTCAGGGGCTTTTGGAACTTTTAGGTTAACACATGACATTACAGCCTATACCAAAGCCAAAATTTTTAGCGAGATCGGGAAAAAAACGGAGATGTTTAGCCGTTTTTCTACCGTAGCCGGAGAACGAGGTGCGGCAGATGCGGAAAGAGATATTAGAGGTTTTGCACTAAAGTTTTATACGGAAGAAGGAATTTGGGATCTGGTAGGGAATAACACTCCTGTATTTTTCTTTCGCGACCCTATGAAGTTTCCAGACTTAAATAGGGCTGTAAAACGAGACCCAAAAACCAACCTAAGAAGTGCGAATAACAATTGGGATTTTTGGACCCTGCTCCCAGAGTCCTTGCATCAGGTTACCATTACCATGAGTGATCGTGGAATTCCCAAAGGATACAGACACATGCACGGTTTTGGAAGTCATACCTATAGCCTTCTCAACAAAGATAATGTAAGGCATTGGGTGAAGTTTCATTTTGTAACCCAACAGGGTATTGAAAATTTATCGGATGAGGCGGCTAAGAAAATAGTTGGGATGGATAGAGAATCATCACAAAGAGACCTTTTTGATGCTATTGAACAAAAAGATTTCCCGAAATGGAAAATGTATATTCAGGTGATGACAGAGGAACAAGCAAAGACCTATCGCTTTCACCCGTTTGATTTGACGAAGGTATGGTCTAAAAAAGATTTTCCGCTTATTCCAGTGGGGGAGTTTGAATTGAATAGAAATCCAGAAAATTATTTCCAAGATGTAGAGCAGGCTGCTTTTAATCCTACAAATGTAGTTCCTGGCATTGGCTTTTCTCCAGACAAAATGCTTCAAGGACGTCTGTTTTCTTATGGTGATGCGCAACGGTATAGGCTGGGGGTAAATCATTATCAAATTCCAGTAAACAAGCCAACTTGTCCTTATCATTCCAATCATAGAGATGGAACAATGCGCGTAGATGGCAATCATGGAGGTACCCTTCATTACGAGCCAAACAGCTACGGTGAATGGCAAGAACAGCCAGATGCCAAAGAACCGCCTTTGGAATTGGATGGTTCTGCTTATGCACACAACTTTAGGGATGATGATGAAGATTACTATACACAACCTGGGGATTTATTTCGCATTATTAAAGCCGATGGCAAAGCCGATTTATTATTTAATAATACAGCGGCACAGGTGGGTGGTGCAGAAAAATTTATTCAGATTCGTCATATAAGAAACTGCTATAAAGCCGATCCAGAATATGGTCAAGGTGTAGCTAAAGCATTGGGTTTAACTATGGAAGACGTAAATAGCTTTGATATGACACCTTATAATAAATGGGCGCCGAGACCAAGCAATAAATAACTTGTTGAATATTTATTTAGGCTAAGTTCTAAATGAAATAGGGAAGACAGGAAGAAAATGGTATTGATCTGGTTTAATTCGGGATTTAATCCCTGTGAATAGTACCAATGGAAGCAAATGGGAATTGAGATTTTTACGGGTTACAAGGGGAGTTTGTGTAGAAGGTAATACCCTGTATTTTCCTTAAATATACTATTTTTGGTTATAGATTGTCCACTAAAATTTTATCAGATCAATATTCAAAACCGATACTGAAATACGATTGTTATCTAATCGCGCTTCAGCGCTACGGCCAGTTGAAGCATTTTACGGCTTAGCGAGAACAGCCATTGCAATTGCTCCCAAACCAAATGGGCTTCTTGCAGATCACGTATGGTTTCCTTGTCTTTGGAAGCCAGATTTGTAATTTCTAAAGAATAGTAGGGGGGTAGTTGGTCATCAAAAAGGGGTTTTTTTACCAAAAACTGCTCTGCATTCTTACATTCGTTATCATGCAAGCATTGCAGTACTAACGCCATATTTTGTTCTATTTTTCCAATGACAATAGTAAAGGTCTCCGAGGCTTCCGAGGTTTTATGATGCTGTATATAGGTACTTATGGATGCCAATGACGCCAAAAAATTATGATTTAGAACAACCAGCTCATAATGGGTATCCATGGCATTTTGTTTGGATTTGGGTTCTTGTGCCATACGCTGAAAGGCCGAGTTGAGATTGGAAGTTTCTAAAAATGCTTGCTTACGAGCAATATGGTAAGAGGTAGGTATTTTTCCCTTCTGCTGATAATAGGTAGCAATTTTATGAAGAAAATTGGCATTGGCTTTTACACTTTTTGCGATACTTTCATTAATTTCAACGAATTCCCAAGTAGGCCATAACCACAGCATAGCCACATAGGAGAGTCCGGCTCCAACTAGGGTGTCTAGGACGCGAAATTTTATGACACTAAGCACATCGGGCTCAAGAATAGCGAAAATAAAGATGACACTCAGGGTAACAAAGGCCGCCGATGCCTTGTAGTTTTTTTGGACCAATGAAAGAGCAAAGATCAACGAAACAATACCCATGGCTCCATAAATTATTGGCTCCCGTATAAGGAAAACCAAAGCAGTGGCTATTACGCCACCTATAAGTGTCCCGTTCATACGGTCTTTTGCGCGACTTTTTGTGAGTCCGTAGCTAGGTCTCATAATCACGATAATAGTCAACAAAATCCAATATGGATTTTGAAAGGGAAAAATTGAACCCAAGGCATAACCAATCATTATGGTAACGGCCAGCCGTAAAGAGTGTCTAAAGATGGTGGACTTAAAACTAAAGTTTCGCCATAGGAGCACGGGGTCATAATCTTGGGTAACCAGAAAGCGCTTGGCAGCTTTCCTATCAATAAAATCAATTTCTGCGGTACTAGGATTACCCAACAACCATTTTATTCTTTTTAGTTTTTTGAACTGCTTTTCTTGGTATTCCAGGAAATTTTGAAGCATGAGATACTCCTCGTTACCTAGGGTCTTACCCAACTTGGTTATTTCCAGATTCACCGCTTTAAAACATTGCCTTAAGGAATCGTTTTTAGGGAGCCCTTTTTTGTTGTTGCCCACTTCGGAAATGACCTGCAATTGGTGGGCCATTTTAAAAATAAGTTGTTGGAATACTATTAGGGACTGTGGATGGTCATGAAAGAGCCTATCCATTCGATCGTAGTTCACGGGATTGGCAATTGCTGTTTCCATCATTTCTATCAATTGCACAAATACCAGCAAGCGTTTGTCTTGATAATTAGACCAACCAGAAGTCCTTCTGGAAAGAATTAAAATTTCTCTTAAGGTCTTGTGATTTTCAGTAAGATCGCTTTGGAGTTGTTGTAGTTTGGACTGTAGTTTTTCACGGTCTTCATGAGGGTCAATCAATTTTCCTCTCGTTTTTATAAAATCGGCCGTAAGCACATAGGTAAGCGATAAAAACTCTTCGGTCTCTGCCTTCGGATTAATATGATGCCAAATTTTAGTCAAGAGCAAATACCATAGTCCGCCGAGACCAACTAACAACGCATATTGATAAATTTCCAGTGCTTCCGGATCAAAGGCGAAACTTAGTACCAAAGCCAAAAGACCAGAAAAACTGATTAGCGAAGCCCGAAAGCCATATACAGAAATAAAGGCAATTCCAAAGCTGAGAACCCCCAATACAGGAAGGGTTAACCATGCTTCGTAATGCAGATAACCTCCTATAAAACTGACTACCATAGCCAAGGCGGCAGAAATAAGAATGCCTATATTTTTGTGTCGGAAACTACCGCTAACATCACTGGGTGAACTCCAAAAGGCCCCGAAACAGAGTGCTAGTCCAGCTTCAAGGTATCCCAGTAATAGGCCAGCCACAATGGGTAAGGTAACTGCAATACCTACCAAAAAGGCTCTAGAAAAATTGGTGCTTTCCACAAACTGCAACAGTTCCTTAAAACTGCCGGTAATATATAGGGTTAGGGTGCGCAAAGCAGAAGGTTTCATATGCTAATATAGGGTTTCCTGCCAAACTATATAGGGAGCATACGGATTACAGTGCGTAATGGGTAGAAGGGAGCTTAAAAAGTAGAAATCAGTAATGAAGTAAAAGCTATGCTATGGAAGATAAATTCTTAAACTTTTAAGAAAGTTGGTATTAAATAATTGGTGGATTTATAGGGGTAGTACAGTATTGTTTTAATGCTTTACAAATACTAGGGATTTTAGGTGCAGCGCTAAACCTTATAGTTGCGGTTGTCATGACGGATTAGAAACAGTTGTTTTGGAGCCGTTTTTGGTTTGTTGTATCCTGTTTTTCCGGGGGCTAAAACGAACATTCTGTTTTAGATTTGAGGTAGCGAACCGTTGCTGCCCTTTTAAAATACGGTTCTTCTTTTCTTGAAGCAATTTTAAAAAAGGAACAGACTAGGAGCCTTAGTACATTTTGTACAAACCTTAGTTCCCGATCATACGGCCATATCTCCAATGCTAGCCTATCTCAAGTGCATATACACTTATAGGAAAAACTTATTAGATACCGACTCTCCTATAAGTTCTCGCATCTGATCGGCATTGATAGGTTTGCTAACAAAACCTTTTACAAATTGTGAGAACTCCTTGGCTAGGGCCTTATCTGCTTCAGACACAGAAGAGGTCACTATGGCGACATCAATGTTTGTAGAGAAATCCTCGAGCACCATAAATTCTAAGAACTCAAAACCTGTCATTTCTGGCATATGGATGTCTAGTAGTATTAAAATAGGTTCGGTTGTTGCAATGCGATAACGCACATGGTCCAAAGCCTTTTCTGGATTGGTGAAATTAATTGCTTTGTCATCTACCCCTAGTTCTTTGAGGCTAACACGGTGAATAAAATTCACTATCTCCTCATCGTCTACTAAATATATCTGAGAATACATACTACTGCGTTTTTAATTGGTTAGTTAAAAGTATTTATTAATCTGGTTTGTTTCAAAATATGTTGTGAGATATTAAATAAACAACGTCGATTTTTTATGTTGTCAAAAACAATCTAAAACTCCAAGCAAATTTACTTTGATTTTTTACTCAGAAATAATTTTCCTTAACTAATATAGTAATTTTTTTTTGCTCTAAACAATCTATTTACCCTATAGGATTATTCACTGGTTGATTTTATTAAGGATATGGCGGTTTTTTACACCTTCAAACTCTTAAAAGTAGGCCTCTCCGAAGCTCTTGGATCCGACTGCAAGGCTATTTTTTTAGTCCAAATGGCATCCAAACTATAATGTCCAAACTCTTCGGTAACCCTGCCATAACAGGCATAAACCCCTATACCGCGAATGGGGTATTTATCAACCACCTTGGTAAAGTGTACCACATCAAAATAATCGCCAGATTTATCTATAAAAGTGCTAAACCGCATGTTTTTATTGTTCTTGGTGGTATTAAAGCGGGTGTTCACCAAAATCCCATACAGTAAAATTTCTTTGTGTAGATACACAGGCATATCTACAGCCATAGTAGTACTCTCCATTTTTTCAGCTATGAGATCAAAATAACTGTAGAGCGGAAACCCCAATAATTCCAGTTGGTCATAGGCATCTTCTAACCAGGAATGTTCCAATTCGGGGAGAATAAAATGCTTGTGCTTTGTCGCAAACAGACTGGGGTGGTTGGACTGCCTTTTTTTGGCATTCAATTTAAAAATAGCCTGCCAATGCAATTTGTTTTTGGGGATGCCTGTAAAGGCAAAAGCTCCAATCCGGATAAGGATAGAAAGTTGTTCAATGCTAATAATAACCCGATCTATAAAATCATCAAAAGACGTAAAAGCCCCATACAATTGCCGTTCTGTTAACAGCCGTTGCACCACCAAATGCTCTAGGTTTTTTAGATAGCCAAAACCCAAATAGATGTGTTTCCCTTTAATGGTATTGTGGTGATCGCTTAAATTAATACAAGGCGGGTGTATGGTTGCGCCCCACATACGGGCTTCGTGTATATAGTGTTCTGCACTGTAAAATCCGCCACCATTATTAAGAACGGCCACCATAAACTCTAAGGGGTAGTAGCATTTTAAGTACATGCTCTGGTAGCTCTCTACGGCATAGGAAGCTGAATGTCCTTTGGCAAAGGCATAGCCGGCAAAACTTGCTATTTGCTCCCAAACCTCGGTGGTTAAGGCATCGGAATGCCCTTTGGCCTTGCAATTGGCTTTAAACTTCTCTTCTACGCGTGTAAATTCTTCGCGCGACCTGAATTTGCCACTCATGCCCCTACGCAAAACATCGGCTTCTCCTAGATCCAAATCCGCAAACTGATTGGCGACTTTTAACACATCTTCTTGGTACACCATAATCCCATAGGTTTCGGGCATAATCTGTGCTAAAATAGGATTGGCCTGCTTGCGTCGACTGGGTTCTCTATGGCGTTTAATATATTCGTTTTTCATTCCAGAGCTCGATACCCCAGGGCGAATCACAGAACTGGCTGCTACCAAACCCAAATAATCGTTTACGCCTAGCTTGCACATCAATCCTCGCATAGCAGGCGATTCTACATAGTAAGCACCTATGGCCTTGCCCTTGCTTAGGAGTGCATTGATGTTTTTGTCCCTTTTAAATTTTTCAACCTGAGTGATATCAATTTCTGGGAGTTCGGGCCTGTTTTCTTTGATAATGTCTATGGCTTCTTTAATTTTTGCCAAGCCCCGCTGCCCTAAAATATCAAACTTAAAAACACCCACATCTTCGGCGATGATCATATCAAACTGTACTGTAGGAAAACCTTTGGGCGGTAAGTCTGTGGCCGAGTAATAATGTATGGGTTTGTCTAAGATTAAAATCCCGGCAGAATGCACACTAATATAGTTTGGAAAACCTTTGATGAGCGCACAGTATTTTAAGACCAGTTTCCCCATTTCATCGATTTCGTTCATGGAAAAATGCCCCTTACACAGCTTGTCTATTTCTTCTTTTGGCAGGCCAAAAACCTTGCCCAATTCCCGTACAACAGCCCTGTATTTAAAGGTGTTGTAGGTAGCCAAGAGGGCGGTATTTTTAAAGCGTTTAAAAATATGAGCGGTTACATCTTCCCGGTCTTTCCAGCTAAAATCGATATCAAAATCGGGCGGAGAAACGCGGTAGGGATTAATAAAACGTTCAAAATACAGATCTAGCTCTATAGGGTCTACATCGGTAATCCCAATAATATAGGCCACAATACTATTGGCGCCACTACCACGCCCCACATGCAAATACCCTTTGGAGTTGGCATAGCTTACAATCTCATGGTTGATTAAAAAATAGGACACAAAATCCATTTCTTTAATGGTCTTCAATTCCACTGCCAATCGGTCACTAACCGCCTTGGTGATGGTGGTGTATCGTTTGGGGAGTCCAGCCTCACAAAGTTGTTTTAGATAGTCATAATCGGTTGCTTTAGATTCACCAAAAACTTGCTGATTCTGCGAGATCCTACTTTCACCAAAACCAAAACTGATCTGGCATTGCGCCATGAGGTTTTCGGTGTTTTTTATAATGTTGGGAAAGTCCTTATAGGTTTCTAGCAAATCGGCTAGGGGGAGCATCTGTTCCGAAGGTCGACCTTGTTCTGTTTGCTGTAGCTTGCTTAAAAGGGTGTTGTTGGCAATGGCGCGTAAGAGTCGGTGTGCATTAAAATCTCTTTTGTTCCGGAAAGTGACTGGCTGTTGAATGACGAGCTTGTCTTGGAACCGTTTGTATTTGGAAAAAGGCAATCGCTTTAGGTCTTCTATAGAGATACCGATAAATTCGTCTACTCTAAATTCGGTTTTTTCAAGCTGTAAGACCTTTTCAAAAGGGTAGATGATAAAAGTAGCTGCGAGTGCTGGGGCTTCTGGCGGTAAGGCTAGAGCCTTGTGCGAGTGGTGCGATAAAAATTCATTCAATGCCTGAAAACCTTCATTGCTTTTGGCGAGGCCTACGTACAATTGTTCGGCTCCCTTTCTAAAATCGATTCCCACAATGGGTTTTATATGGAGCTCTTCGGCCTTCCGAATAAAATTTAAACAGGCTGAGGTATTGTTGATATCCGTCAATGCCAAACAAGACACCCCATAGTCCTTGGCCATTTGCAAAAGGGTGACTTCTGAAAATGTGCCAAAACGCAAGGAGTAGTATGAGTGACAGTTGAGATACATTACTGTTTTCTATGGGCTAAGACTATGGGGGGTTCCCCACTAAACGGATTGTGAAAACGCCCTATGGTTTTTGCGCCCATAGCGGTGGCGCGCATCACACTTTTTTCGCCGTATTTTTTGCGAATATGATCCATAGCATCGTAGAGACTCAGCATTTCTTCGGTATCGTCAAACAGGTTTATTTGGTAGTTGCCCGTAACAATATCGCTGAATTTTACGCCTACCAATCGGATGAGTAAACGGCGGTTGTACAAGCGTTCAAACAATTCTATAATGGTGGGAATAAGAATATGGTCTGCACTGGTATAGGGTATTTTTAGTTGCTTGGAATAGGTCTGAAAATCGGAATAGCGCAGTTTTACCGAAACACAGGCGGTAAGTTTATCGGCCCGCCGCAATTGGTAAGCTAAATTCTCGGCCATTGCGGTGATGGTGGTGCGCAATTGCACCATATTTATAGTGTCTTTGGTATAGGTGCGTTCTGTAGAAATAGATTTGCGTTCGTGGAAAGGCACCAAGGGCGGACGGTCTATGCCGTTGGCGCGTTTCCAAATGGTTTGCCCGTGTTTTCCTAGGGCGCTAACCATCATTTCTACGGGCATGTCCTGTACAATTTTTACCTTGGTAATCCCTAGATTGCGCAAGGTCTGGTAGGTTTTTGTGCCTACCGATGGTATTTTCTGAATGGAAAGCGGGGCTAGAAATTGTTTTTCCAAACCGTAATCTACCCGCATTTGGTTGTTGGGTTTGGCTTCACCGGTTGCTACTTTGGAGACTATTTTGTTAGACGATAGGCCAAAGGAAATGGGCAAGCCGGTTTCCTTAATAATAGTATTTCGCAATTCGGTGGCAAACTTATAGGTGCCAAAAAATTTATCCATTCCTGTTAAGTCGGCATAAAACTCATCAATACTCGCTTTTTCAAAAACAGGCACCCGTTCCTTGATAATTTCGGTAACCGTTTGGGAGTGCTTGGTATAGGTGCTAGAATTACCTCTAATAACGGTTGCCTCCGGACATAATTGTCGCGCTAATTTCATAGACATGCCAGAATGTATTCCAAATTTCCTAGTTTCGTAGCTGCAAGCGGCCACAACCCCTCGGTCTCCCGTGCCGCCTACCAAAAGCGGACGCTTTAGCAGCTTGGAGTCTATGAGTCGCTCGCAAGACACAAAAAAAGTGTCTAAATCGAAATGGATGATGGCTTCTGTTTTCATTGGGATAATATCCTAGCTTATGGATTATTTCCAAATGTAATTTATAATTGAACAGCATGGAGCGCTAGCGCCATTTAATTGTCAACATTAACATTTGTACTCATGGGTATTTTAAAAAATGAGTATCTTGATTCCCCTAAAGCATACAGCATGTGTTACGGTACCCGAGTTGTTAAAAAAGCAAAAGAATTAGAGAACCATTATAAGATAACGGCCATCCGTGGTGGGTTGGCTGCCAATGTGGAACTCACCTACAATTACGCCAACGGCTTTGCACATCCTACGCTATGGATTATTCCCCAAGAGAAAAAAAGGAATATGATTCCGGTGCACTGGGGACTTATTCCGCCCTATGAGCTGGGCGCCAATGCCAAGGCATATTATGCAAAAACCATAAAATACGGTTCAGGATTAAATGCTAGATCTGAAAAATTGTTCGACTCCAACAACTACAAAAGCAGTGCGTTGACCAGAAGGTGTATTGTTCCTGTAGACGGCTTTTACGAACCCCATACGGCCCAGAAAAATGGGAAGGATTTTAAGGTGCCTTTCTATTTTCAGCGGAAGAATGAAACGCCTATAAATTTAGCGGGCATTTATGCGGTGACCAAAGATAAGATGGTCACCTTTAGCATCCTTACCAAGGAGGCAACACCCTTATTTGCGAAGATTCACAATAAAAAGTTCCGACGCCCGGTGATATTGCAAGATGACGATATAGACGTTTGGTTAGACGATACGCTAACCGAAAGTGATGTACAAAACGTTATGGATGATGATCTGCCGGATGAGCTTTTGCAAACCTATCCCATTAGCAAAGATTTGTACAAACGCAATGGAGCGGGGGATAGGCCCGATATTATTAGGCGGGTGGATTATAAGGAAGTGGAGATAGCGTATTGGTAATGTTTTGAGTATGGGTTTGCTCGTGGTTTCTTATATAAAGTTTTTTTTGTAATAAAGGTATTATTCGTATTCCAGCAGTTTTTTTAAGGCGATATGATATGTGTTAAACTTCTCTAAATTGTTCGCCTTAAGTTTTGTGAGGTTCTGCAATTTCCATTGTACGGCTGGAAATCGTTGAAAATCATACATACTCCAATTAGGGGTTAAGTTGCTAAAACTTATTAAAAACTCCTCGTCTTTAGCCGTTAAACTTTGCTGTATAGTGGTAATCAATGTTGCCCTAGTTTTTTCAAAGTCTTTGTAGGTAAAAGGTTCAGAGCTCATACCTTTAAACTGATTGGCTAGTACTTCTCTTTGGTCAATTAAGTTGGGTTGCAACATCTCGTTTATAGGTCTATTGCTGCTCAACAGAAGCAGTAGAAATCCTTTCTTTATTTCATCTGTGAACCCTTCGTTCTCTAATAGGTCTTTTACATCAAATAAATCTCTCGGATGTTGACGGTCAAGGGCAGCACAAATTTTACCGCCATATAGTTGACCCATAGGCACTACTGAAATTGCACAAAATGCATCAAATTCTTCTTGAGCTTTCTCACACAATGGTAACACGACAAGTTCATCTAGTATGCCTCTGTTTATTTGACTTACTTCCAATTTTATCTGTGCTTTGGCTGTAGTAAGCTGTAGTTTTAAAACCTTTTCCTGTAGTGTGATTTTTACACCTGGCAAAATTTTAGCAAGATTCACTTTAATATTCTCCAAAGCTGCAATTATTTTGCTAAGAGACGTACCTCTGTCTTCTATTGGAATGTAGGTTAAATCAATATCAACGGATAACCTAGGCATATCCCGGATAAACAAGTTAATGGCTGTACCTCCGTGTAGGGCGAAACATTTTTCTTTTGCCACCTCTGGTAATACTTGTAATAATAGTGCAACTTGATTTTTATAACTATTCATATTCTGCTAATGCTTTTGGAACAGTGATTCCGTATGCCGCGATGTAAACGCCATCTTTTACTAGAGAACGTTTTCCTTTTCCGATATCTATTTTTGCTACATCTATGTACGTAAACCAATCGTGATTTACTTTTTCTGCCATATATAAAAAAAGTCGTTTCACTTTTATAGAGGTACATTGCTCTAAAAGGTCTTGCACATGTTTTGGCCTAAGATTATTAAGCCCTTCCATTATTTCATAGCACTCTACAAGTTTTTGCTTCTTAGGTGCTAGGTATAAGCATTCTAATAGGGCTCTTATGGGATTAGATATTTGTAAGCTAAAGTTGCGCTGCTCCAAAGTCTGTAATCCAGATTTGGCAGGTAGAAATGATGAGCTAAAGTAATTTATTTTTACCTTCCAATTGTATGCCGTAAACCAGGCGGGTAGTTTTTCTTTATGGCCTCCAAACAATATGATTTGTTGTGTGGATAGTTCCAAGTAATGTGCTTTTCCTAGTAAAGATAAAGCTGTTTTTCCTCCTATATGGACACTTGATTCAGCCTGTTGTTGCAAAGCGTATATGGCACCTTCATATGTTGGGTTTTCTCCCACGCGCATCCAAGCCCCAGTGCCTAAGGAATAGAGCCAATTACTCTTTTTATAGCGATTTAACAATTGCGTAGAAAAACCATTTTCTGTTAGCCACGAGCTCAAATACACAGCTCCTGAAGGTTGAGCGCTTAGCAATTGGTTTATTTTTTGTTCTTTTCCCAAACTATTAGTTTCTATTTTTGGCTTTTATTAAACTGAAACAATTCAACAAAGTTTATATTATGTTAAATATACAAACTAATAGTTTGTGTATGGTATTTTTTTTAAACAAAAAAAATGAAGTGTCTTCAAACAAACATGAAAAGAGTCCAAACTTAAATGGTTCCGTGCGGTCATTTAGGCATGCTATCCAAAACGTCATGGATGATGATCTGCCGGATGAGCTTTTGCAAACCTACCCCATAAGTAAGGATTTGTACAAACGCAATGGAGCGGGTGGATTATGATGCCGTAGAGATCACATATTAATTCCTTTAATCAGCTATTGATCCAATTTTCCCCCATCAGTTTCTTTAAACCCTCTTTACCTTGCTAGGGCGTTCTAAATTATGTGCATTGCTACTGTTTACACAGAACGAATTCCATATCGTAGACCACTCCTTGTAGGCTGTACTATATGGTGTTTATCACTTAAGAAATGGATATAATTTAATGTGTGCAACCACCATGCATAAAACTCTGTGTCTCTTCATGCCATTCAAAACTTTGGTTATAGCCATGTGCTTCCCAATATAATTTTGGTTTTTCTTTTGAACGATTTCCTATTTCATTCAAGGTTTCAGCATCGTAAAGCCTACCATTTGCCATCACATAAGTGATATACTGTGTGTTTTCAATAGCTTCTAAAGGATTTTTATCTAAGACAATTAAATCAGCTAATTTTCCTTTTTCAAGTGAACCAATATCCTGTCCTGCACCAATATAATTTGCACCGTTAATGGTTGCCGCTTGTAATGCTTCAAGATTTGTCATACCACCGGCAGCAAGCATCCAAGTTTCCCAATGTGCACCTAAACCTTGTAACTGTCCATGTGCACCCATATTTACTTTAACACCAGCATCGCTTAAGTCCTTAGCCGTTTTTGAGACTAGGACATGTCCGTTTTCATATTCTTTTAAAGGAACCATGGTGCGATGTCTAGAACGACTGTCTACAATACCTCTTGGTGTAAAATTGAGTAGCTTTTCGTTTTCCCACACATTATCACGTTGGTAGTAAAAATACTCCCCATTTAAACCTCCATAATTAACGATAAGTGTTGGTGTATAACCCGAGCCACTTTTCCCCCAAATTTCCAACACATCCTTATAAACAGGTGCTACAGGAATGTTATGTTCAACGCCAGTATGGCCATCAATAACCATAGAAAGGTTTGCAAAGAATGTAGAACCACCTTCTGGAACCACATTAATACCTTGTTCACGAGCGGCTTGCAATACTTGTTGACGTTGCTCACGACGTGGTTGATTGTAACTCTTTACGCTCTTTGCACCAAATGCCTTTGTACGTCTTATACTGCTTCTTGCATCATCAATAGTATTAATGACGGCTTTAAAATCACCATCGGCGCCATAAAGGATAAAACCAGTAGAGTAGAGTCGTGGGCCTATGAGTTGTCCACTTTTTTGAAGTTCAGATAAGGTAAAAACGGTTTCCGTATTGGCTGAAGGGTCATGAGCCGTGGTCACCCCAAACGCTAGATTTACCATAAACTGCCAGTTGGCTTGTGCTGGTAAACCCGTACGAAAAGCACCGATGTGCGCATGGGCATCTACGAAGCCCGGCATAATTGTTTTTCCAGTGGCATTATAGGTTTTGGCATCGCTAGGTACCTTAATTTTTGAAGCCTCGCCAATGGCTTCAATCTCGTCACCATTAATGACTATGGTTCCATTTTCTATCACTTGGTCACCGTTCATGGTTATAATACGAGCGTTTGTAAAAGCAATTCTTCCATTCGATTTATCAACCTTAGATGATAAGCTTATTTTGCTGCCGTTTTCTGGCATTTTCGTTGCCTCATCTGGACCACCATCCAAGAAGGTAAATTTCTCATTCAGGCTATTACTAAAATATTCATCGCCCAATGTCCACATTACCTTTTGGCTATCTGCACTCCAGTGTATGTTTACGCCAGCATCCTTTGCAATTTGTTGTACAGGAATCGCTTTGCTGTTCCCATCAATGGTTAAGGCTAGTCCGTTCATGACCAATGGTGCAATATACACTTTGTGCAAGTTTGAAAAAGCCACCCATTTATTATCTGGACTTGGAACAATGTAATTGGCATATTTTGAAATCACATGCTCACGCACATCATTTCCATTTAAATTTACACTAATCAATTTTTTGGTGAGGTTGCCAAAATACGTGCCTCCCGTTTGTAGGAAGATGCGTTTGTCATCCATGCTAAATCTAGGGTTTTCGCCTTCGGTAGTCACTTTAGTACTATGTTGGCCGGTTAAAGACATTGTATAAATTCCAGCACCTTTGGTGAACGAGTTTCCTTGGTCACTGTTGCCACCTTCTTTTCGGAAAACGATTTTAGAGCCGTCATTACTATACCTAGGGGTTCTGTAAATTCCTTTTTCTGACGAAATTTTGGTAGCCGCACCACCCGTACTGCTAATTTTATAAATGGCTCCTTTTTCAATATCATTCCAGCTTACGTAGATAATTTCCTTTCCGTTAGCAGAAAATGAAGGTTCAAATTCAAAGTCTGGGTTCGTAGTTAATCTCGTTGGGGTACCATTGGGTAGTTCCATTTTATAGAGATGACCCAAGGCACTAAATACAACGGTTTTTCCGTTAGGCGATGTTTTTAAATCGCGGATGACTTTTGCTGTAAAATTATCACGTTCAATAGGTGTTGCCGTATGTACTATTTCGGCTAAATCAATGTTTACGTCAACTTCAAAAGGGATGTTAGCCACTTGAAGCGATTCCGTATTAATCTTCTTTATTTTCCCTTCACTCCAAATTACAATATCTTGGTTGTTAGGCATCCAATTAAAATTAGGATACACCCCAAAAATTGCCCAAGCTTCTTGTTGGTCTTTGCTTAATTTGTCGTACACAGGGAATTCTTCACCCGTCTCTATAGTATGAATGTATAGGACTGATTTTTCTCTAACGCGTTTAATAAAGGCCAATTTTTTACCATCTGGAGATAGGGTAGGGCGTGCAGCGCCACCAGGGCCACCCGTAATGGTTTCCGTTTTTCCATCTTCAAAATCGTAACGCTTTATGACATAGATCTGACTGTTGGGATCCTTGTTGTACTCAAAACTTCCGCCAGGATATACATCTTCAGAATAATATAAATAGGTCCCATCTAAGGACGTAAATGGTTCGTTTACATCTTGTTGGTCGTTTTTACGCTTTGTTAATTGTAAGCCACTACCGCCAGTTTTATGGTATTGCCACATCTCACCAGCGCCAAGGCTCCTGCCAGATGTAAAGTGTTTTCTAGCAATGAGGTAATCCCCATCTGCCGTCCATACGGCATTATTGAGTAGTCTAAAGGTTTCTTTAGTCACTTGCTTGGCATTAGAGCCATCCGTATTCATAACCCAAATATTATCGCCACCCCCGGCATCACTAGTAAAGGAGATGTGTTTTCCGTCTGGACTAAAGCGAGGTTGAACCTCAAAAGGAATTCCGCTACGAATCACTTTTGCTTTTCCACCAGAAATAGGCATGCTATAAATATCGCCAAGCATATCAAAGACAATGGTTTTGCCATCTGGACTTACATCTAGATTCATCCAAGTGCCTTCAGTAGTGGTGAAGGAATGTGTCTTGTAATTAAAATCTTTTCCAGGAGCAGAAACATCCCATGTAGCCTTCTCTTTATTGGAATCATTCTTTTTGTTCTTTTGTGCAGAAAGGGAGAAGGTAATAAGGATACATAATAGACTAATGATACGTTGCATTTGTGATTGGTTTTGTATAGGCTCAAAGATATTGAAATTATAGGAATAATAGCAAATGGCATTCATTCTAGACTTGCCAAAGACGGACGTACCATGTTTCCTATTTCCCAAATTCCATAATTTTAGCTGGACTTTTAAATCATTTCGTTCAAATACGGGCCTTGGAAATTAGTTGCTAGACAAAAACCTTCGCTGTCTTTTGTAGGGCTGTGGCGTTTGAGGGGGTGGAGGAGGTTGAGTATTTGTAATGTTTAAGAATAGGTTATCTTAGGGTATCCGAAAGAAGCATGGAAATAATACAAGCGTACACTTAGAAATCACTGATGAAAATTAAAGAAATCATAGGGAAATGGGAGTTTATAAATGGTGAAGTAATTACTGATGCCAATTGTAAACTCATAGCAGCAATGATTAAAAATGAGTTGCTTGAAATTGAATCTAGTGCAGATGGTTGGACAATTAAATATCAAGGCAGCCAAGGAGAAATTTGGGAACTGAGTTATCCCGAAAGTCATTTGCAAGGGGGCGGACCGCCAAAGCTTGTTCGAATAAAGTAAGAATTTCGGAAAGATAAAAAATCGAACAAAGCCGACGCTTTGGGATTTGTAGATTTTCTGTCAATCTACTGGTAGGCAGGTTTGTTTTTATTTGCTAAATTAGTTGCTTAATAGCGCATCTGCCATACTCAAATGTGATGTGTATCATTTAGAATAATTTATGAGTGACATAAAAGAATTAACAGATGCCCTAATTAAATTCAGAAACGAAAGGGATTGGGAACAGTTTCACAATCCGAAAGACCTTGCCGTTGCTCTTAATATTGAAGCAGGCGAACTTTTAGAAAATTTCTTATGGAAATCTTCTGAAGAAGCGGGCAAAGAAAAAGTAAAAGAAGAATTGGCAGATGTACTCGCTTATGCTTTCCTTTTAGCGGAAAAATATGGATTTGATGTTAAAGAAATTCTATTGGAAAAAATTAAAAAAAATGGAGAAAAATACCCAGTAGAAAAAGCAAAAGGAACCGCTAAAAAATATACAGAGCTTTAATGATTTCAACGCAAGTAACAGTAAATCATTATGATTTTGAAAATAGTCTATTTGAAAATTTCAGCAATAATCATTTTGCCAAAGACCTTTGGCCGCTAGTATATATCCTGAGTGATGGTGAAACCAAAACAGCTTATATTGGTGAAACCACGGACGCCTATTCTAGAATGGGCACTCATTTAAAGCACAAGACTAAAAGTATCCTTACATCTGTTCATTTAATCACTAGTGAAAAATTCAATAAGTCAGCTACTCTAGATATAGAATCCAACCTGATAAAATACATGTCAGGAGATAATATGTTCAAGCTGTTAAACGGAAATCTTGGTCTGGCGAATCATAATTATTATCAAAAGAAAGAAGTCTATTGGGATATATTTAATACAATTTGGAATCAACTTCGGGCAGAAGGTATCTCTAAACATTCTATTGAACACATTGATAACTCTGACCTATTTAAGTATTCACCCTATAAAAGCTTAACGAAAGAACAAAGTCAAGGCCTTCTTCAAATTTTGCAGAGTCTAGTAACTGGTAAAAATGACAATATCATTGTAGAAGGAGGAGCTGGGACAGGGAAGACAATTTTAGCAATTTTTCTTTTTAAAATGCTGTCTAGTGAACTAGAGGATTTTAGTTTTAATGAATTTGGTACAGAAGAAAAGGTTTTTATTGATTTGGTAGACCAAATAAAAAAGGTTCTTCCCAATCCTAAAATGGCATTGGTGGTACCTATGTCTTCATTTAGAACTACCCTAAAAAAAGTCTTTAAAAATATTAAAGGATTAAGTGCAAGTATGGTTATTGGTCCAGCACAGGTGAGTAAAGAAAAATATGACCTGCTTGTTGTGGATGAATCCCATAGATTAAGACGTAGGGTAAATCTAGGTGCCTATTTTGGAGCTTATGACAAAGCTTGTCTGGCATTGAATTTAGACAAACACAATTCAAGTGAATTAGATTGGGTTATAATGCAGTCTAAGAATACCGTTTTATTCTATGATGAAGGGCAATCAATTAAGCCATCGGATGCTAAAAAAGAGGATTTTGACCTCCTCAAAGAAAATAAGCAAACTTCTATACTTAAGTTAAAGTCTCAGTTTCGAGTAAAAGGAGGAAATGCCTACGTAGATTATATAGACGCTCTGTTACACACAAGATTAAGGGAAGAAGCTCCAAAATTCAATTCAAAGGAGTATGAGTTTACATTGTTCGATTCGCTAGAAACAATGATAGAACAAATAAAATTACGGGATAAAGAAAGTGGACTTTCACGACTTATTGCTGGTTATTCTTGGGCTTGGATATCAAATAAAGATAAAGATGCTTTTGACATTAAAATAGACGATGTACAACTAAAGTGGAACGGAACAGCCAATGATTGGATAAATTCAGAAGGGTCTATAAACGAAGTGGGATGTATACATACTACGCAAGGGTATGATCTTAACTATTCAGGAATAATATTCGGAAACGAAATATCATTTGATCCTGAGACAAAAGAAATCATTGTTAATGAGGAAAACTACTTTGATAAAAATGGCAAACAATCCATTAAAGACCCCAAGGAACTAAAAGCTTTTATTATAAACATTTATAAAACAATTATGCTTAGGGGGATTAAAGGCACCTATGTTTATGTCTGCGATCCTTTATTGAGGGAATATTTTAAAACTTTTATCCCGAACTATAAATCTGAACAGCCTATAACAAAAATCGTATTCAAAACGGAAAATATAAAACCGTTTGAAAATGCCATTCCACTATATGATCTTCAAGTTGCCGCTGGAAACTTTGGTGAAATACAACAAGTTGAAGAGGTAAATTGGCTTAATATTCCTGATAAAATTAAACCTAGTAAAGACTTATTTGCGTGCCAGGTAGTTGGGGAGTCTATGAATAAAGTAATCCCAAATGGGACTTACTGTTTATTTAGAAAATACTCTGGCGGTTCTAGGAATGGGCAAATAGTTTTGGTTGAACATACCAATATTCATGATTTGGATTTCGGTTCTTGTTATACCGTTAAAGAATATGAAAGTAAAAAATATGAAGATGAGAATGGTTGGAAACACCAATCCATTATTTTAAAACCTTTATCAACAGATAATACTTATGAAAATATAATACTAGAAGATGAAGATTTATCATCATTTAAAGTTGTCGGTGTTTTTGAAGGTGTATTGGAATAAAAACCCATTAGCAAGGATTTGTAAAACGAACTCCAAGGCTACTACCAAATATTCTATATGCCTACTGTTTTGTAGGTTCCTTTTTTTACCTCTCACTTTTATGAAATGATAACTTTAGTACTCATGTAATGAGATGATAAATTATTATTCCTATTTTGTACGCTGAATTAAACAATTCAAAAAAATGAACCGAATAAAAGAGGTTTTAGAAGAAAAAGGTATTAAGCAAATTTGGTTAGCTGAACAGTTGGGTAAGAGCTACAATATGGTAAACTCATATGTTCAAAATAGAAGACAACCAAGTATTGAGTGTTTATATGAAATCGCTGAGATATTAAACATCAGTGTAAAAGAACTACTAGTTGAACATGAATGAAAAATTAAAAGTATATGGCCTTTTCACTGGAGGAGGAGGTTTAGATATTGGTTTCAAAGAAGCTGGGTTTGAAATTATAGGAGCTTCTGATATATGGAAGGAAAGTGAAAACACAATGAATTTAAATTATCCAGATATTCCATTTATATGTAAAGACATTACAACTCTGACCTCACATGATATATTGGAAAGTACAAATGGTGTTAAGCCAGATGTAATTATTGGAGGGCCTCCTTGTCAAGGCTTTTCTGTAATGGGCGATAAAAATTCGGCAGATCCAAGAAATGTATTATTTGAAGCTTACTCTCGCCTTGTTGACGATTTAGAGCCTAAATGTTTTGTTTTTGAAAATGTAAAGGGGATTAAATCTATGTTCAAAGGAAGATATTTAAACATGGTTGCTAACAGTTTTTCAAAAATTGGATATGATATATATCTAAAAGTTTTGAATTCTAAGGATTATGGTGTTCCGCAAAAAAGAGAGCGTGTGATAATTGTGGGGACTAAGGTAAATAAGCTTTTCAAGTACCCACCACAAAGCAATGATTCTATTGGCATTTTAAAAGCGAAAAAGAATGTTCAGGAAGCTATCGGTGATTTAATTAAAAAAGATGAAAAATTCCCTAATCATTTAGCACTTACACATGGAGAAATAGTTCTAAAGCGATATAAACTTATCCCTGAGGGAGGCAAACTTCCCCCACCAGAAGAATTGCCAATTGAAATTAGACGTAAAAACTTTGGAAATACATATGTCAGACTACATAGAAAGGAATTAGCTCCTACTATGGTTCCTGGTAACAATGCCTTTCCCGTTCATCCTACTTTGGATAGAAGTTTAACACCAAGAGAAGCAGCTAGAATTCAAACTTTTCCTGATTCACACATTTTTACAGGAGCACGAAAAGAACAGTGTATTCTAGTTGGAAATGCCGTACCTCCTTTAATGGGTGCTCATATTGCAAGAGAACTTAAAAAACATATCTTGGATAAAAATTACAACGGTTCAGAAGAGAATTTACTGTTAAAAAGAAATAGTTTGATTGAAAAAAATGTAATTAATAAATCCGAAAACAAACTTAGCTTCATTGATTTATTCTCTGGAGCAGGCGGAATTGGGATAGGATACGAACAAGCTGGATATCAACATGTGCTTAGTGCAGACTTTGATCCAGGTGTTGCAAAGACTTTCAGACACAACCACAAAAACGTACCTTTTATTGAAGGTGATTTATCTAATGAATCAATTTTTGAGAATGTAAAAAATGTTGTGGGAAATAAGGAAATTGATGTTATTGTAGGTGGTCCACCATGTCAAGGTTTTTCAATGTTTGGCAAACGAAGGTTTGTGAAATCACAATCGCACAATCCACATGATGACATAAGAAATGATTTAATATTTACCTACTTAAAATACGTAGAGGAATTTAATCCTAAATGGCTAATGATGGAGAATGTCGCTGGTTTAATCAACTTAGCAGATGGGTATTTCCTAGAGAATTTTATAGAAAGAGTAAAAGAATTAGGTTACAACAATTATGATTACAAAATCATTAATACAGCTGATTATGGAGTGCCACAAAAAAGAAAACGTTTCATTTTTCTAGCTAACAGAACTGGTAATATTATACCATGGCCTAAACCTAAATTTTATTCAAAACCTGAAGATTGGGAAAAACCGTATAGGAGCATAAATCAAGTAATAACAGGGTTAGAAACAGATAAGTCACAAACCAAATTTAAAAATCACATTCCAATGAATCATTCACCAGAAGTTGTTGAGCGATTTTCTTATATAACCGAAGGGTGTAAAATAAATCCTGATGATTTACCCGAACATTTAAAATACAGTAGAACTGGCAAGCTTATAAAGAGCTTTAGCAAGGTGTTATTTAGATTAGACCGAAATCAACCCAGCCACACTCTTGTTCCTGGGCATAGTGCGTTCCCTATACATCCGTGGCTTGATAGACAGCTTACGGTAAGAGAGGCTGCAAGAATTCAAACATTTCCTGATTCAATTGAATTTTTAGGAAATCATGGACAACAATGTAAACAAGTTGGTAATGCATTTCCTCCTATGGCAGCTGAAGTATTTGCGAATGCAATTAAAAAGGCCATTGTTAATGATTGGAAGGAAGAGAACTTAAGTGGGTTAGTGCATTATTCTTTCGTTGATAAAAACAAGTAAAAAAACAGATGGGACAGGTAAACGATTTTGAACAATATTTGAAAATAAAAGGTAAAAGTGAATCCACAGTTAATAGTTATATAGGCGCTTTTAAATTAATCAACCAAATTGCTAAAGAGAATAATATTCCTGAAATAGAAAGTTGGGAAACTTCAAATGTAGAAGAATTTGCTCATCAGATCAAAAAGGATCAATCCTTTATAGACCGTAACACATCTGGGAACAATATGTATTCGGCCGCTTTAAATCATTATATAAAGTTTATGGAAGTAAAAGAAGATACGACCCTATTTAAAATTCCACCAATTATACCTTTTGAAAATTTTAAATGGAGATGGGCAGTAACTACTCCAAGCGAGGGAATAAATTCGCCCGAAATATTAATTGGAGTATTACGCATACTATACAAACATAATGGTCAGAAGCATACTACACAAGAGTTTCAAGATGACCTTTTAGAACTACAAACCGAACTTGAAACTAGAATTGACTTAGCAAAGGTAGATAGAGGATTAAATAAAAATATAATTGAGAATTCTGGGCAATATTGGAAGGCACTTAAGCTACTAGAAAATTCTACTGGAGGCATAATTAACCTTACTCGCCTAGGGATTTCAATGGCAGAAGATAATCCTAGTTATGACGACTTCATTAGACATTTATATTCAAATTTTACGTTGCCCAACGTTCATATAGAATCAAACGAAATCATTCAAGAATGGCGTGTCAACAACATCGAAGTATCACCTATTAAATTGATATTTAATATTTTATTCGAGATCAAACGCCAATCTAAATCACCGTCTAACTGGTACATATCTCCGGAAGAACTTAAGGATATAATTATTCCACTTTCAGTGTATTCAAAATTACCTATGAGACAATATGTTAATGAAATATTTGGCTATAGAAGTAACACGCAACCATATAAATCATGGCCCAACTGTACGCCTGGTGATAATGATTTTAGAATGGTAAAAGAATATTTACTGTTCCTCTCGAATTTTGGATATCTTGATTTGATAGAATTAAAAGATAAATCCAAGCGATATTATTTGAATTCAAAAAGTATAAACGTTCTTGAAAAAGATTATGAGCCAATTGTTAATGAAATTGATATTAAAAATGATTTAATAAAGCAAATATCATTTGACATCAAAAGTTTTCAAGCTGATTGTAAAAGTGCTGGTTTAGTATACACAGACAAACTCATTACTCGATTTGTTAGCTCCCTTCTGACCAAACCATTTGTCATCTTAACGGGTTTATCCGGATCAGGTAAGACTAAGTTATCCCAAGCCTATGTACAATGGATTTGTCAAGAAGAAAGTCAGTATCGCATTATTCCGGTAGGCGCAGATTGGACCAATCGAGAACCGTTGCTCGGCTATCCTAACGCATTAAAACCGGAAGAATATGTAAAGCCTGATAGTGGTGTAATAGACTTGATATTACAAGCAAGCTCCAATCCTGAACTTCCGCATTTTCTGATATTAGATGAGATGAATTTGAGTCATGTTGAAAGGTATTTTGCGGATTTTCTAAGTGTAATGGAATCGAATGAAGAAATTCCACTTTATGCTGATGGTACTGTGGATAATGGTGTTCCTTCAAAACTTAAAGTTCCAGCAAATTTATTTATAATAGGCACAGTAAATATTGATGAAACCACCAATATGTTTAGTCCAAAAGTTTTAGATAGAGCGAATACAATAGAGTTTCGCATTAATAATAGCGAAATGGAAGGTTTCCTTGGCAAAGCAAACGATCTAAATATGAAAGCTTTGTTAGCTAAAGGAGCAAATATGGCTCAAAACTTTATAAGTCTTTCAAACATCAAATCGTTTACCACCAAAGACCTAGATGTAATCACTAAAACACTACTTAATTTCTTTGGTGAATTACAAAAAACAGGTGCAGAGTTTGGTTATAGAAGTGCTTCTGAGATTCTGAGATTGATTAATCAATTAGATACTTTAAACAATGTACTAACGACTTCTGAAAAGTTAGATATTGCTATTATGCAAAAGTTACTTCCAAAGCTTCATGGTTCAAGAAGAAAGTTATCTCCGATCCTAGAGACTTTAGGCGGTTTTTGTTTGACAAAGGATTTAAAGGTGGTTAAAGATGTTTTCGATAAAGTTGATTTTGATTACTCAAATGATAAGGTACTATATCCACTGTCTTTAGAAAAAATTGCAAGGATGTATAAAGGAGCAGTAGATAATGGATTCGCAAGTTATGCTGAGGCTTAGAAGATGAAAGAATTATCTGAAATAGAAATAAATTTAGATTCCGTTCAAGAAGGATTAAAACTTTGGATCAGTTCCAAAAGAGACGGAACCTTATTTGATGGAATTGAAACAGCTATTGAAAATAATGAAGCTCGCTTTCAGTTAATTGAGGGGTGTTATTATGACTATGAGATAAGTGACAATCAATTTATGCTTGGTGATATTAGTGATAATATAATTCAACAGCATAAACGTAAATCGAACATAGGTACAATCTCACCAAATATATTCGTTGGAACACTAGAGATTCCTTTATTAAAAAAAGACAATCAAGAAAATTTTGGATCAATAAAATTAGAAATTCAATCCGTTAAATCTGGCTATCGAGATGATTACAGGGACATGCTCGAAATCATCACAGAGAAATGTACTGATTTACTTTTACAGTCTAATTCTCCAGTTTCTCATCATTTTGATGTTGACTTTTCTAAAGATAGTCAAACACTATATCAAAAATTTGCCTTCATTAAATCCATAATTAATTCGGCAGAGTTTAAGGATGCTATTCATAGAATAGTGACAGCACCTGTAACCAAATGGACTGACGCATATGAAGAAAAAGATATTAGAAGTGTAAGAAGGTTTTCTAATAGCAATGTAAAAGAATTAGTTAAAGGTGGAAAAAGAACGAATTTACCTACCGGTCATTATTTAGAAAGTTGTGGTTTAAAAACACTTCCTGAAAGAATTACAAGTCTCCGTAAAACAGATTCAGTTGATACACCAGAAAATCGCTTTATTAAACATGCTTTAGAAACATTTTTAAAGTTTTGTTCCGATATCAAAAAAGCTGCTCCTAAAGCTTCAAATCTTGATTCTGAATCAAATTTATTAATAAGAGAGTTAGAGTCTCAATTACACCATTCTGTTTTTAAAGATATTTCTAGACCAACAACTTTAAAATTGAATAGCCCTATCCTCCAGAGAAAAGAAGGTTATAGAGAGGTTTTAAGAACATGGCTAATGTTTGAACTAGCAGCCAAACTGATTTGGCAAGGAGGCGAAGATGTGTATGGAGCAGGAAAAAAGGACATTGCTACACTATATGAATATTGGCTCTTCTTTAAACTACTAGACTTATTTCAAGAACTCTTCGAAATAGACCCTAAAGATATTTCAGAACTAATTAAGCCCTCAAAAGATGGTCTAAACCTTCAAATTAAACAAGGTAAATATACTGCATTGAAAGGTGTCTTTGAAACGGACACTAGAAAATTGAACATTCAATTTAACTATAATCGATCATTCAGTGGAAAGAAAGAATATCCGGATTCCGGAAGTTGGACTACAACATTAAGACCAGATTACACACTATCATTCTGGCCATTTGGTATTTCGGAAAAAGAAGCTGAAAAGCAAGAATTAATAGTTCATGTTCACTTTGATGCAAAATATAAAATAGCCAATCTAACTGATTTTATTGAGCAGAATACTGCAAAAGATTTAGATGAAGAAAAAACAGAGAACAAAAAAGGAATCTATAAAAATGCTGATTTAATAAAAATGCATGCCTATAAAGATGCCATTAGAAGAACTGGTGGTGCCTATGTTTTATATCCTGGAGATAAATCACTAAACAGAAAAGGTTTTCACGAGATTATACCTGGATTAGGAGCTTTCCCTGTTAGACCATCAAAAACGGATAGTGGAATTGGGGAACTTAAGTCCTTCATTATAGAAATTATTGAACACTTTGTTAATAGAGCTTCGCAAAGAGAAAAACTTGCTTATCGCACTTTTGAAACATATAAAACACCTCCTAGGCAAAGTGATATTGTAAAAGAATCATTACCAGAACCCTATAATGAAAACAGAGCGTTTATTCCAGATGAAACTTTTGTTTTAGTTGGATATTGTAAATCAGAGGCTCACTATGACTGGATTAACAAAAAGCTACTGTATAATTTTAGGATGAATAATGACAGAGGGGCTTTAAAACTTAATCAAGAAACATTGAGTGCAAAATATTTGCTGTTACATATAAATGGTGAAAGTTCGTCATCTAGAATCTTTAAAATTAAAAAGCCTGAATATAGAGTAACCAGCAAGAATACTTTAATGCGTTTGGATTATCCAAAACCTATGCAAGAAAGTTACTTGGTTGTACAGTTAGAACCTTGTTCAGTTAAAGAATTTGAATATCTATCATGGAATTTTAGAGCACTAAATAATTATAAGTCTGGAAGAGCTTCTGCAATACCATTTACTACTAGTTTGTCAGAGTTGATGAAAGTGAAAAATTTTACAAACAAATGATTCCCTGAAATTTAATCGTAGATGCTGTTCAGTAAAGCGCTTTCACTCTGAAGTTATTCGGTAATTACAATTTTATTTTTTAAATTAAGTATTGGATTCTTTCCTTCGTTTCACTACGGAAAGGGCCTTGGGGGAGCTTACAAAGGAAACCAAGGGCGCTACGCTATGGTTTTGTAATCGTACTTTTTGTTCTTAGGTTATCCCCTCTAGAAAGAGGGGACTAAGGGGTGTGTAAAGAAATGTTGGCTTAGGAGATCTAGTGTTCAGCTGGATTCTTTCCTTCGTTTCACTACGGAAAGGGCTTAAAGGGAGCTTACAAAGTAAACCAAGGGCGCGTAGCTTTAGTTTTGTAATGATGATTTTATGTGTTAGAAGGCCTGGATTCTTTCCTTCGTTACACTACGGAAAGGGCCTAAAGGGAGCTGTACAAAGGAAACCAAGGGCGCGTAGTTTTAGTTTTGTAATCGTAATTTTGTTTTTAGGTTCTCCCCTCTAAAAAGAGGGGACTAAGGGGTGTGTAAAGAATTGTGAGCCTAGGAGTATTAGTGTTTAGCTGGATTCTTTCCTTCGTTACACTACGGAAAGGGCCTAAAGGGGAGCTTTACAAGGCAAAGCCTACAACGCTAAAGCGTTGTGGTATTTTTTATGGCATCAAAAGCTAAAGCATTTTTTGCAATGATCATTTTATGTGTTAGAAGGCCTGGATTCTTTCCTTCGTTACACTACGGAAAGGGCCTAAAGGGGAGCTTTACAAAGTAAACCAAGGGCGCGTAGCTTTAGTTTTGTAATGATGATTTTATGTGTTAGAAGGCCTGGATTCTTTCCTTCATTGCATTTCGGAAAGGGCCTAAAGGGGAGCTTTACAAAGTAAACCAAGGGCGCTACGCGACCTTGTGTTTTTTGTTTGGTAAAAAAAGCTAAAGCAAGCTTCACTTTTTTTACCAAACAAAAAAACCAGCTATTTCTAGCTGGTTTACTTTGTAGCGGGAACTGGACTCGAACCAGTGACCTTCGGGTTATGAGTGTTTGATGCTTGTATGCTAAACTAATGCAAATACACTGAAATACAACGTGTTAATTAATGATTAATATTATTTAATATCAAATAATAGCAAACAAAACCAACAAATGTTGTACCTATGTTGTACCTAAAATGATTATCTTTATAATCTAATAGTTTTAATATGGCAACGGTAAGAGCAGTTTTGAGAAAAAAGAAGAATAAAGCTGGACGGTACCCTATTGCTATACGGATAACTAAAGACCGTAAAAGTTCTTTCCTAAATACGGGGCAATATATTGATGAAAAATTTTGGGACGAAAAAAATCGTAACGTTCGGAAGTCCCATCCAAACTCAAAGGTGCTCAATAATTTTATTGTCAGTAAAGTTGCAGAAGCTAATGATAAGGTTTTAAAATCTGAAATGAAACCAGAGTACGAATCAGTTGCAGAAATTAGAAACAAGATAGTAGAAAACAAGGGCTTTGATTTCTTTGTTGTTGCCAATATGCACCTTAAAAATCTTAAAAATAGAAATAAACATCATCAATATGATACTGAGTTTGGCCGCTTAAAAAAGTTTAAGGAATTTTTAGGTAAGGATGTGCTTCCTTTTAACAAGTTAAATGTTGTGTTACTAAAGAAATTTGAAACCTATTTAATACATAGCAAAAAGCTTTCCCCTAGAACGGTCGTTAACTACCTTATTTTAATCAGAACAATTTATAATCTTGCTATTGCAGAATCTATTACGGACAGAGGGCTATATCCTTTTGGTAAAGGCAAAATGACAATTAGAATTCCTGAATCTCAAAAAATTGGATTGAATATAGAAGAAATTCAAAAGCTAGAAGTGGTTAACAATCTTTCTGAAGCGCAACAGAATGCAGTTAATGTTTGGCTCATTAGCTTTTATTTTGCAGGTATTCGAGTTGCTGATGTCTTAAAGTTAAAATGGTCGGATATTGTTGATAACCGATTACTCTATCGAATGGACAAAAACAGTAAACTTGTTTCTTTGAAAGTTCCAAATAAGGCAAAGGTATTACTCGACATTTATAGAAAATTAGAAACTCCCAATAATCTTATATTCCCATATCTTGGAAGCACCAATTTAAGGGATTATGAAGAAGTTTCTGTAAGAATTCAATCCGTTACAAGAAACCTTAATCGATTATTGAAAAGAGCTTCAATACAAGTTGGGATCAAAAAAAATATGAGTATGCATATTGCAAGACATAGCTTTGGAAATATTTCAGGTGAGAAAATTCCAATTCAAATGCTTCAGAAACTTTATCGTCATTCCTCAATTACGACGACCGTAAACTATCAAGCAAATTTTATGCACAAAGATGCCGACGATGCATTAGATAATGTGATTAATTTTTAAATTAATCTCATCATCTATTCCGATTGGCTTTGTGGATTTCTAATCTTGTAGGTATTTTAACATCCGATAAATAATTATTATTTAGCCCAGAATTATTGAAGAGTTTAAAATGTTCATTAAACCTGGTAGTAAATTCTTTAAAAGATTTATGCAGTTGAATCTCTAATTCGAAATTCCTTTTCCGCATCTTTTCTTAAATTTCATCCACAGAACTTATAAGATTAGGTATTTAGTATGCTTTACTTAATGCCTATGATAGTTGAAGTTTTTTTAAGGTTTATTTTATTAGCTAGTCCTTAAGCCTCTTGCCTCAGTTTAGGGTTGCGTTTTATACATTTGTCCGGTTAATTTGAAATTGTTGTGATACTTAATAGGTAGATATTGTCATGCTTATCTATTACAATACTGTCTTAAATCAAAATTAATTCAAAAAACTATTTCGGAAAGAAATCATCCTGATACGAATAATCAAAATACATATTTACTGATAAATAGTGGGTCGATGATAAATCTACTATTGTATTCATCTTAAATAATCCTAAATCAGAGGTTAGTTTGATCCATATTTTTAATGTTGAAGTTGAGAATGTTAATTCGCTTATTAATAATGTCGATTTCCGAATGATGTTGGTTACTATCCTGTTTTTTACAAACCACACTAAATCAATCATTTTGGTGCTAAACAACCCTTTATAATAACTAATTGGTTGTTAGGTGAAATTACATTCCCTCTTTTCTGATTTTTTCCTACCCTGGCTCCAAAATCCACTTGAAACGACCTCTTAGAACTTTATCCTTAATCTAACTATTAATAAAACCAGGGATATACCTTTCTTAAATTTTGATGACTTCTCCTCTATAACTAATGATATTAGGTTTATAGGCTTTTGAGGTAAGGCAGACCTTGATACGTATACGATTGTATTGCGAATTCCTGAAATGATCGGGATGAAATTTATAGCTTATGTTATAAAATTGTAACCAAACTTGAACTTTTTAATCAAATAGATAACCAAAAAAGATTATTCTATGAACGGTTTTATTTTTCCTTACAGATCCAAGATCTTACACAAACAACAAATTAACCACAATGTAATTCGTTTTCAAATACAGAAACCTTATGGATATACATTTGCACCCGGACAGGCTATTGATTTAAGCATAGATCAACCTGGATATGAACTTGATGTAGCACCATTTACAATTACAAATACCAACGACAGTCCTTTTTTAGAACTGTATATCAAGATAAATCAGAACAAAGGAAGTTTGACCAATGGGTTAGCATCATTAGATAGTGGTGCAATTTTACAAATAACTGAACCGTGGAGTACCTTTGAATATAAGGGTAGAGGTGTTTTTATTGCGGGTGGTACTGGAATAACACCATTTGTACCCATCTTGAAATCACTAGTTAACTCGGGTACAGAAATAAAGGACAATAAATTGATTTATGCGAACAAAACGAAAAATGACATCCTCTTTAAATCTGATTTGAAGCCTCTTTTTGGTGAAAATTATATTAATATTTTGAGCATATCCAAAGCACAGAATATGATTTCTGGAAGAGTCGATTATATTTTTATGAAAGAACAAATAAAAAATATAAATCAATATTTTTATATATGTGGACCAAAAGCTTTTGAAGAGGATATTAGAAATTGTTTAATACAATTAGGAGCGGAAAGAAGTTATATCCAAACTGGGTATAAATTATAGGAGTCAATTATCATTTATTGAAAATGTAAATTCTATTTCATAATAATAAATTATGGATTTTAAAAAAGAGCATCAATCCTGTTCTAACGATAATTTTCCCTTGGAGGAAAACGAGGAGAAACGGAAAGAAATTGATAATGTAATTTTGAATTTCGCCAATGAATTTTTAAACACAATTAGCGAAACAAAAGCTTTTAATAATAGCGGTCAAAATAAAACAAAACAGGATAATTTATTTGAAATTGGAAAAGAAACTTTAAAACTGGAGAATATACTTGGTTTAATAAAGGAGCGTGTAGTTGATACTGGTTTAAATCCTGCTTCAGGGGGTAATTTTGGTTATATCCCGGGAGGTGGTATATATAGCTCTGCTCTAGGTGATTACCTCGCCGCAGTTACAAATAGATACGCTGGTATATTCTATGCCTCACCAGGTGCTGTAAGAATGGAAGATGCATTAATAAAATGGGTAGGCAACTTAATAGGATATTCAAAAGGGTTTGGTGGAAACTTAACATCGGGAGGTAGTATTGCCAATCTAATTGCATTATCAACAGCCAAAAAGTCTAAAAACATTACCTCAAAGAATCTATTAAAAAGTGTAATCTACTGCTCAACACAAACACATCACAGTATTTACAAAGCAATTAATATCGTTGGGCTGGAAGAGTGTGTTTTACGTCAAATACCTTTAGATAGTGATTTTAGAATTTCTACTTTCGAACTCAAATCTCAAATAAAAAAAGATGTTAATGATGGTTTAAAACCATTTTTGGCAATTGCCAATGCCGGTTCTACTGATGTTGGGGCCATTGATCCTCTGGAAAAACTAAGTGCAATATGTAGAGAATATTCTATTTGGTTTCATGTAGATGCAGCCTATGGAGGCTTTTTTGCTATGACCACTTACGGTAAAAATAAATTATATGGTTTGAAACAGGCTGATTCAGTAATTCTTGATCCTCATAAAGGTATGTTTTTACCCTATGGTTCCGGAATGCTACTGGTAAAGGATATAAATCATTTACTTAATACCAATAAGTACTCTGCAAATTATATGCAAGATGCTGAAAAGGAAATGCATTATTCTCCATCGGATTTGTCTCCTGAAATGAGTAAGCACTTTAGAGGATTGCGTATGTGGTTACCTTTAAAACTATATGGGGTAGACATTTTCTCCGATTACCTTGAAGAAAAGTTGAGACTTACAATTTATTTATGCAAAGAATTACGGCAATTGGGGTTTACGATTGTTTGCGAACCGGATCTGACAATCATAGCTTTCAGATTTAACTTTAAAGATCGTGATAACGAGGCCCTGAACACGGCTCTGTTAAACCATATTCTCGAAGATGGCCGTGTCTTTATTTCTTCAACAATTCTTGACAGCCAATTCACATTACGTGCAGCTATTTTGTCCTTTAGAACACATAAAAAGGAAACGGATTTACTTGTTTATTTATTAAAAAGCAAATTAGAAGATTTATAGTTACCAATCTATAATATAAAATTATAACGATTCAAATTGGATCATTGGAATTTCGGAATGTTAGGCAATAGATTTTGATAAAACGAAAATTTAAATTTCTCATTTCATAATAAACTAGTTTAGTGGGTGATTCAGTCGTTGCTATTGTTTTGCTGTTAAGAATAATACCTTATAGAAATATGAAAAAGGGTCCATAGGCTTGCTGTGAGTAACGCGCTCTATATTTTCTGTCAAGATGTAATAAAGTACATATTAAAAGAGGAGTATTATTTTACTACAAAGTTATTATTAGCAATATTTTTATTATTGTTGTGTTGAATAAAAATCGCTCCAATCAGTGTTTCTATGATTCCTTAATTTTTTCATATTGCCTCCATTAGGATTGATAACAAAAAGGTCTAATCAATTTGTACTAGTGCTAGTACTTGGAACTTAATTTATAGTTAAAATTTAAGTTAAATAATTTAAATAATCATATTGAAAGGCGGAAATTTACCAGAACTTAGAGAATTACTAACATCTATTAACCATATCAGATAGATGTTTTTGAAACATAGCAAAAAATTTATCAATTAGGTGCGCGCTATATTTAATGGTCTTAACTTTCTTGTTATCTTATTGTGCCATAAAATTATTTGACTTCTATATAAATATTTATTAAAATTCTTCGGTCACAATATTTTTCTTACTCACCCCTAATTGTAATAAATATTTTTCCACAGCCAACATCATATGTGGTGGGCCACATACATAAAAAATAGAATTTGAAACGTTCGAATTATTCTTTATGAAATTTTTGGAAACCCTTCCGTAAGAATAGCCTTCTATTTTTTCTTCAGAAAGTATATTAATAAAATTATCACCTAACATTTCCTTAAATTCATTTTCAAGTATGATGTCTTTTTTCGTTTTGTTCGCATAAATAAGTCTGTTGTTGCCCAATTTATTATGTGCTTTTAATTCCCTAAAGATTGATATAAATGGCGTTATTCCAGTACCACCGGCAATAAAGGTTCCTTCTCCATTATAGGTGATTGCACCAAAAACATCATTTATAATAAGCTTGTCTCCTGCTTTTAAATCAAGTAGTCTGTTGGTAACTCCTTTGTGAGAAGGATAGATTTTTATCAAGAATTCTAAATAATCATCTGTTGGTAAACAAGTAAAAGTAAACGCTCTACCTTGGTTATACCAGCCTTCTTTATCAATAAAAATTTCGGTAGCTTGCCCTGGGACGAATTCAATTCCTTTCGGTTTGGCGGTTACAATATGCAAGACATCATGTGTGTTGAAGCCGATAGATATGATCTTTACTGGTTTAATTTTCATTGTTTTTGATTTAATTTGTAAATTTTAACTTTTCGTTGGATGAAAAACTTCAAACATCTAATCTGCTGTAATTCAGATTGATACATGTTATTAAGCCCTATTCCATATACGGTTTGTATAAAGAAACTAACTACTTGTGTATTCAAATATGTAATTAATTGAGCTTTTCTGTTTTTATAGGCATAATAGTTTTTGTTGAATCTTTTTATTGTTAGCTATTATACCATATTCATCACATTCTCGGTAATCCTATCGCATTTGCTAAACCCAAATTCAAAGACATTTTTATCATTTGTGACTTCGTAAAGTTTTTCTTTCAGCATTTCTTTTGAGCGATGTAAACGTATTTTTACATTGGCAACAGATATATCTAAAGCAGCAGCTACCTCTTTGAGACTCATTTCTTCCACCTGTTTCATAATATAAACAGTCTTGTATTTCATACTTAAACTGTCAATAGCATTTTCCAACAATTGCTTTGCTTCAATCTGTATCATCGTGTCTTGTGGGTTTAACTGCCTATGGTCTGGAATTTCTAAAATGGTATTGCTTTTTGAAATATCCGATTGTTGGTTTAAATGGTATAGTTTTCCTTTTTCCTTCAATCTAGCAAGCGATTCGTTTATTGCAATGCGAATTAACCAAGTAGAAAATGAAGATTCCAATTTGAATTGATACAGCTTGGCATAGGCTTTTAAATAAGTATTTTGCATGACATCCTCTATTTCTGCCGTGTCTTTTAAATAACTTCTAATAACCCGAAACAATTTTTGGTTATTCCGTCTCACTAAAATTTCGTAGAGTTCTTTCTCACCTCCAAGAATACGCCTTATCACGTGCGCTTCTTTTATTTTTTTATTGTTATAATTATTAATATTAATAGCTTCCATGTGCATGTGTCTTTTAGTTTAGATTGAAAAAGGCAAAAAAAGTTACAAAATTTTGTATCGTTTTTTAAAATTTACCATCAAAAGGGTGTAATAAATTAATAACTAAATAGTAGAATTATGAACTCAAACGTACAGTTAGTAAAAACCTTGCTAAAATTCACTTTTGGCTTAGTTCCAATTGTTGCAGGACTAGACAAATTTACAAACATTTTGACCGATTGGTCTCAATACATTTCCGAAGGATTTGCATCCATGCTTCCATTTGAACCTACTACATTTATGATGATAGTTGGTGTTATCGAAATTATTGCTGGAGTACTGGTTTTAACAAAAACGAAATTAGGTGCTTATGTGGTTTCTGGATGGCTAGTGGCAATAGCCTTGACCTTAATTTTCAGTTGGACTTATGTAGATGTTGCGGTGAGAGATATAGTAATGGCAATTGGTGCATTTTCATTGGCAAAACTATCTGAAAACAATTTCAATAAAGCCAAGAATTAATTTTATGGAGGTAAACGGAAACACCCTTTTAGTAAAAGATAGTTTAAAAAATTTCAATCATCACGTAGTGGCCAAAAATCCGCTACGTGATGATGCTTTTGATAGAGATGAAGAATTGAAGATTGAACTGATTACTGAAAAGTTTAAGGATATTATAGAAATATTGGGATTTGACCTAACCAACGATAGTATAAAGGGCACACCAAAGCGAGTGGCAAAAATGTACGTGAACGAGGTATTTAAGGGTTTAAATCCAAAAAACAAGCCTAAAGTAACTGTATTTGAAAATGAGTTTGGTTATCACACGCCTTTAATTGAGCTCAATATCCCGTTTACGTCGTTTTGTGAACATCATTTTGTACCAATTCAAGGCATAGCCAATGTTGTTTACAATCCAAAAGATTATATCATTGGATTATCTAAAATCCATAGAATTGTTGACTATTTTGCACGAAGACCACAAGTGCAAGAGCGATTGACAATGCAGATATTGCAAGAACTATCTTTTATACTTAACACAGAGGATGTAGGTGTTGTTTTAAAAGCAAATCATAGTTGCATTTCTTGTAGAGGTGTTGAGGATTTGGGAAGTTCAACCGTAACGTCTGTTTTTAAGGGACAGATAAAAAACGATTCTAATCTTATATCGGTTTTGCTTGGTTCTAATTAAATCTGTTTCTTGCTCAATTTGTTTCTAAAGTAAGCCACCAAAGTCAAAATAAGCATTCCTGCTGCAGTAATATAAATCCAGGCAGGAATTGGTATTGGGTCACCAGCAGCGTAGGAATGCAATCCTGACAGATAGTAGTTTACTCCAAAATAGGTAAATATAATCGGCCATATTGCCCATAGGCTTGCGATATTAAAAGTAAGTTTACCCTTCAGTTTCGGTACTAATCTCAAGTGGAGCACCACAGCATATAATATAACCGATATAAATGCCCAAGTTTCTTTGGGATCCCAGCTCCAATATCTTCCCCAACTCTCATTAGCCCACATTCCTCCTAGAAAGGTGCCTACGGCAAGGGCAAAGATGCCCACGGTTAAAGCCATTTCATTGACTATGGTCAATTCCTTAATGGAACGCTTTATTTTTATAGTAGGTTTTGCACTGAACAGTATTAATGAAATTGCACTCAATACTGTAGATAAGCCGAAGAATCCGTAACTGGAAGTTATGATGCCAACATGAATCATGAGCCAATAGGATTTTAATACGGGTTCCAAAGGCGTAATCTGTGGGTCGAGCATGGAACCTCCATGGGCAAAACCCATCATGATCATGGCGACCAACGCTCCAGCTGCAGGAATAAAAGCATTCCGATTTCTGTAAAGAAGCAAACCTGAAAGTACACCTATTCCAGAAATAAATATTATAGCTTCATATCCATTACTCCAAGGGGCATGTCCCGAAAGATACCAACGTAATGCTAAAGCCATCACTTGTACGACTAGTGCTGCAACCATGATACCCAATAAGGTTTTGGTCAAAATACGAATCATGTTATGATATCTTGATCCAAGAGAAAATACCTCCGCAAAACCAAGCAAGATCATAAACACACCCAAAAAACTGTAAATTATCATCAACCAGAAGAAAATGTTTAGATGATTATAGAGAATCTCCAGTTGTACCTTTGTTTTTGGTGGCATAACTTTTTCACCCCAAATCTGCTGAAATTCACGGATGTCTTCAATAGCGTTATCAGCACTGTTCCAATTTCCGGTTTTCAACCCTTCTTTGGCACCATTAAAATAATTGGTTAACAGTGCATAAGCTGTCGTGTCAATCATTACAGAATTTTCTTCAGTACTGTATATCCAACTTGTCCATGTTTGTGCTGAATCGTTTTTTATTGGAACGGTTTGCGTATAATACCCAAAAGCGATATTGCTGAAAACATTAAAGCGTTCGGTCACCTCTATTACGGCTTTGTCATATTTAGACTGGTCGGCTTTCCGTTTGCTGAAAGATAAGTTATTCTGTTCTTCCAGCTTAAAAACGCCTGTATTCATGTCCACAAGATTGGTGTATGACGTATAACCATCTTCATTGGCATCTGTTTCCTTTATTAATTTATCACCTCCGTTTTTACCCACTTTTATCAATGGTTCATTGGCCCAAAAACTAGGATCGATCTGCATGGAAATAAACCATTGTTCTGAAGATATAGTCTGTGTTCCTTTGTGATATGAATCTTTCTTATAAATCTTCCTAAGTAGTTCAAGACTATGTGTGTTCATAGGTTTAATCCTGCCTTGAAAATCCTGAACTAAAAGATGTCCAAATTTTTCGGCATGAACGGGATCAATTATCCTTTTGAGTCCAAACTCGCTAGGCTTTGCAAATTGAGCATTTGGTCCAAGTTTCTGTCGTTTTAAACTTGTTGTCTCTGTAGTTTGAACGACACTATTTTGGGCGAAACTGAGATTCACTCCGAATCCTAAGCCTAAAAGCATTAAAAAAGGAATCAATACACGACTTTTCGCGTGCATTTTCTTTAAAGAATTATTGAGATTCCAAAAACGAGTCCCTTTCCAGAAGAGCGTGAAAAACATTCCTGTAAACAATAAAAAATATCCAAAATAGGTAATATTTGTTCCCCATTTGTCGGCATTTACAGAAAGGATGGTTCCGGTTTCATCAGGGAAATAACTGGCCTGAAAGAATCGGTAGCCACGATAATCCATCACATTATTCATATAAATATGATGCTGATTCTCTGTTTCTCCATCAATAACGGTTATCTTGCTTTCATAAGATGATGGGTTATTTGACCCTGGATAACGTTCCAGTAAAAAATCATCACATCGCAAATAAAAATCAGTATAAAGTATTTTGGAACCAAATCCCAAGGAAACATTCAGCCCATTAATCCTTACAGTTTTATCTAATTCAGTAACACCTTTCCCCCCTTTTATCAACAGTGTATCTATTTCATTTCCCGAGGTTAATTCCAACTGAATCACTTCCAAAAGATTTTTATCCATCGGGTCGTTTTTGTTCCCATTGTAGTAAACAATTTTTCCATTGAAGGCGTTTTCAGGGATGATGAAATTGGTTGTGTTAACGGTGTAGAGTGTCCTGTGATTCAAAATGGCAGATGCATTCGCTTTAAGTTCGCCAGAACGTTGCGCCAATAAGGTAGAATCAGTTACGATACCTTTTTGCTGTCCTTCCATAGACATGTAGTGTCCATCATTGGGAAGTACAATCGTAATGATACTATCCGTTTCCTTGAGTTGAACTGTGCCTTGGACCGGGTTGTTAAAACTAAATAGTGTTCCTTCTATATTCTTGGTTTCGCCTTCAGGGATATAAGTATTTTCTCGACCTCCATGTCCTAAAGATACAATATTGAGCATCTTCTTTCCCGATTCGGTTTTTTGAACAGAGTCCTTGGCTAACGGAATATAGTCAATGGTTTTTAAGGCAATAACTTTATTTCCAAATCGATATTTTTGTTTAAAGGTTCTTTTGAAAGGCCATTTAGTGTCTTTTGCATTAAAATAAGACATCATATAGGGGTTTTTGTCGTAGCTTAATGTTTTGTTTCCATCGCTTACAATCAATTTGAAATAAGTGAGATCACTGATAATTTCATTGGTAGTCTGTCCTTCTTTAATCGGCATTTGTCCTTCAAAACTTATGTAACGCGTTACAGCGCCTCCAATAAACATAAAAATAAAAGCTAAATGAAATACCAATAGCGGCCATTTTTCTTGTCTTGTAAGTCTATAAGTCTTAATATTTGCAGCGAACAAGACAATCAACCAAAGCATCAAAATTTCAAACCAAATCGAGTTATAAATAAGCGTTTTTGCTGTAGGTGTATCATAGTCGTTTTCTACAAAAGTTGCAACTGCCATGGAAATACCATATAAAAGCAAAAGAACCGTCATGGTACGGGTAGAGAATAGGATTTCTTTTAGGCCTTTCATTTTGTTAATAATCAATTATATATTGTTCTAATACCAAGATCTTTTTAAATAGGACACATTTTATCAAACTTTAGTACTTGCACATAAAAAAAAGCACCTCTTTAGGGATTGATTCTTAAAGAATGTATCGCTCCAAAAAGATGCTTATAAAAGCAGAATATTAAATAAGTCTTTATTCTTCTTTTTACACTACCAACCAATAACTATATAGATTTCAGATATTCAGTAAGATCAGCCATTTCTGCCGTATTTAAATTAAGATTCATTTGCTGGTTATATCTTGCGACTACATCAGCCAAGGTAGCCGCAGAGCCATCATGAAAATAAGGAGGGTGTTGCCAAATTCCTTTAAGTGGTGTAACTCTCCATTTCTTTGTAGCTGAGCGATTAACATAATCTTTATCTACTGCCACAGATGCATTTTGAGGATGTAATTTCCCACCATCGATAACATCAGTAAATAATGGCCCGGAATGACAACTTGAACACTGTCCTTTTCCAGAAAAAAGCGCTTTTCCTCTGGCAGCGGCATTCGCATCAAAAGAACTGACGGGAGCTGTGGGAGCTGAAATAGAAAATTGATACGCTTGCAAAGCAGGCAGTTTATCTGTTACTAAATCATCATTTTCTCTATGGTCAACTTCTAAATTGAGGCGTGCATCGGCGAAATATCCGTGTCCGTGCATTTGAGTAACCGCTACATATCTATTCCAATAAGCCACAGGTCCTGCGGGCTCGCGTTCTACATCTCCATCTCCAGTAAAAATAGCTTTAGGAAGGCCATATAAGCCATACGCAGGTGGGATGACAACTGGGTTATTCAAACCATCATTGTTAAATCTTGGATCGTAAATTCCAGGCCCCCAAGAAGCATAAACATCCTTTGTTGGTTGGTCTAGAGCTGGAGATAATGAAATAATTAAACCAGGGTCTAAATCCCGATTTGCCCATCCATCCAAACGACTACCAATGCCAGGGGCAAAGGAGTCGTCAACAGTTGAGTGGCACAACGCGCAAGTAACGCCCATTCTGTCCAACGACAAGCTACCATCAGGGTTTTTACTGACTTGTCCTTGAACCCCAAGAACAGCATTAAGTTGTAATAAGACCAACGTGGTTTGAGGGTCATCTAAATCAACCTCCCCATTTTGAATAGCAGTAACAACAGCTGGTGGTAAAGCTTCGGCATCCACCTTTAAACCCACATTTAAAGCTGTATTCGGACTTATAGCTGTTTCTATTACTTGGTTCATTTGTAATACATCTGTCCAAAATGTTTCATCTCCGAAAGTGTCATATCGAAAGACATCTTGGCCTTCTTGAACTAATTGAGGATCTAATGGGGGTAAATTTAAACTTCCCTCACCTGGAGGAATTATAGGTGTAGAACCAGAATCATCATTATTGCAACTAAAAAGGCTAAATACCATAATTAGTAGGAGCACTGGGGTCATAAATTTGTTTGTCATAATTTTTGGTTTTTGCGTTAATATTTTATTTCTTAATTTTTATAATTCCTTTCATAACTTTATGTAGGTTGCAGAAATAATTTTCGTTTTTGGTAATAACCTTGCTCCAAGTTTCATTTTGTCCGAATGGTCCGGAACCCCAAGCTTTAGTCTTTTGGTCGGTTACATCGTGAGGAAAAAATTCTTTATTTATCCAAACGACCGTATCTCCTTTTTTTACATTGATTTCGGCTGGAATAAACTTCATTTTTTTAATTTCAACAATATGTTTTTTGGGAGCGTTTTGAGCTACCATGGATATTCCAAATCCTATAACAACAGTAACAAACAGTAGTATCTTTTTTTTCTTAAGGAAGTTCATAATCGTTTTGTTTTATTATTACAAGATTATAATTGCTTTTGAACCATTTCCGCATGCTCTAGATGTGCTTCTAATGCAGGTAAAACGGCTTCTAATAATTCCTTAAGTTCCATATTGTCGGATTCTGGAATTAATAAGTTTTTTACCGCGGCAATAACTGCCTTATGGTATGCAACTTCGTTATCTATATATATATTATCAAACTTCTTTTTTTTAGCTTTAAGTAGCTTCTTATTAATTTTTTCAGCGTCTTCCACTAATGATTTACTAATTGCATTATCTTTAGGGGTAACACTAAGTTTTGTTACCAGATCAACTGCCTGTTTAATTACCACATTATGGTCGGTTATCATTCGATTTGCGAATTCAAGAATTTCGTTATTTTTTGATTTTTTGAGCGCTATTTCTGCGTAGCTAATATCAATTTGATTTGCGACAACAGCTACAGAAGCTACTTCTGGATCTGACAATTCATCTTTTTGCTGTCCGTAGGATGAAAAACAAATTAATTCAAACAATAGCATACTTATAAGTGATTTCATGATAAAATTTTTATAATTATTATCCATTGGATGCAGAAAATGTATTGTGGTTACAAAAAACTATTTTTTTTAGGGATTTGAAGAGCTCTTTTTTTTCTTTTTTGACAATGCTGTCGCTTACACAATACGAAGCCAGAAAACTTCATAGTTTATTCTTATTTATACGTGATTTACTAAAAATGATCGAATTGGCAATAAAAAGAGTGATGTTGTACAAATTGGGGGTATTGGTTGAATTTCTTATAGTATTCTTGTAACCTAATTTGGATTATTGCATCTAATTAAAAAAGAGTGAATATGGGTAATGGAAATTCAGAAAAGAAAAAAGAAATTGTTTCGACAACATTACTGCCGGATTTTATGGTTGTAGAAAAAATATTGAATGGTCAAACTGAGCTTTTCGAAATTTTAATGAGACGGTATAATGAACTGCTTTATAGAACTATTCGTAGTTATATAGATATTGAAGCAGATGTTGAAGATACAATGCAGGACGCATACGTTAAAGCTTTTCAAAAAATTTATCAGTTTAAAAATGAAGCTATGTTTTCAACCTGGTTAGTAAGAATTGGAATTAATGAAGCCCTTCAACGGAAAAGGAAATCTAAAAGACATCAAGTTGCAGACCTTATGCAAGAAACAGGCGTATTTCAAATTGCGGATACATCCTCTATGAACCCAGAAAGTAAGATTATGTATAAAGAATCCACCGCTTTTATTGAAAAGGCTATTGATGCATTACCTCATAAGTACAAGGTTGTGTATATGCTTAAAGAAGTCGAAGGTATGGAAATTTCGGAAATTTCAAAAGGTCTTGATTTAACCAATAGTAATGTGAAAGTAAGACTTCATAGGGCTAGGAATATGATGAAAAAATTTCTTCTCAATACTGCAAATTCACAGGATATTTTTGAATTTGGAAACTCTAAATGTGATAGCCTTGTTGAATATGTAATGTGGCGCATACAAAAACTACAATCTTTTAATTAATCCCAATACCAGTGTTCTAATGTCTTTTTTTTTAAGGTTACAATTTTTGTAAATCTTATTTGGGTTGTGTATATAACTTAACTGATCGAGTTTTTTGAAAAAAGATGTTAATGTTGATTTATTTGCTTAATGTTATCAAGTTTTAATTAAAAAAGTAAGGGAGAACTATATTTATCTGGTTTTGTTTATAGTTCTATTAGAATTAATTGAAATTGTTTAGGTTAAAATAATATAGGATAAAGAAGCAAAACTAAATACTAAGCTAACAATAAAAACCACAACTGCCCAAGTAGGATAAATTTTAGCTTGATTGGTTTTGTTATTAAAACGATTTTCAAAGCTTTTCATAAATTCCTTATGAGATGTCATTTCCTGTTGCTGGGTTTCAATCATGGATTTATATTCGGTTAAATCCATCTTAATTTTAGTGTCAATTAATGCCCTATTGATTTTCTCTAATTTCTCAATACCAGTTTTAAAGTCATTGAGTTCATTGACTACTAATGCTGTTAACTCTTCAAGTTTTGTCATAATTAGGTGTGTTTTATTTAATAAGAAATCCCTTTTTGTATCCCTATCTTTATAGCTTTTTTCAGTACAAACTTGGTTAGTTTTAATGCTAGATTTGGTGTGAGATCAACTATTTTTCCTGCAATCATTACTCCTGTTTTATTGTTCTTTAAAATTTGAGCTCCTTCAATACCTGATAT
>NZ_JALKBA010000079.1 GCF_023015805.1 Cellulophaga sp. F20128 | reverse complement strand
GCTATTCTTGAGAATATTTTTGCAAATGCCACTGAAGACGAAAAACAGGCGATAGCTCTTTTTTTTGAAGCGAATAATGAAGTTTTTAACGAAATTATTAATTCACAAAGTTCAATAAGTAATAAAGATCACGCCGAATTAAATGAGAGAGCAAGAAAGTTTAATATAAATGTGCTACAACTTGGCATTGGAACTGTTGCGGTTGTAGGAGCCTCTGCCTTAGGAACTACAGGTTTTGGAGCTATATTAGCAGGTGCTGGTCTTGGGCTTATGTATGATAGCATACCGGATGCATTAAATGAAGGACAAGGAATGATCAATGAAGGAACGCGTCAAGTTGATTTTGATATTATAAATGGATCTTCATCTGGTAAATCACACAATACTGCGGCTAAAGACGGTAGTTTAACTTTTATAAACAAACAAGCAAATTTGTTAAGTGCAAATTATGGTATTAGAGGTTTAGATAAAACTGACAGAGTTTTAAATGATATATATTTCTT
>NZ_JALKBA010000078.1 GCF_023015805.1 Cellulophaga sp. F20128 | reverse complement strand
TTGGCAGAGTACGGAAGTTCTATTTATGAGTCCCTTAAATCAGGAAATCCGGATGCCGTATGGGTAGTGCAGGGATGGATGTTTACCTACCAAAGGAATATCTGGAACAAGGAAACAACGAATGCACTTTTTAGTAGAATTCCTGATGATAAGGTAATGATTCTGGATTATGCTTATGAATACAATGGTATTGCATATAAAAATGGATTTAACTATGAAGTTTTTGAAGGGTATAACAATAAGCCTTGGGTTTATGGTTTTATGCTAAACAGTGGCGGAAAAACGGGACATACCGGTGTGCATGATTATTATGCCACAAACCCGATAGAACTTTTAAAATCTCCATTTTATAAAAGTAATTCTGGTTTTGGTTTTGCTCCTGAAGGTATTGAAAATAATGAAGTTACTTTTGAGTTGGTATCCGATATGGCTTGGACCAATAAGGCTATAGATTTGGATACATGGTATATTGAATATTCAAAATCACGCTATGGAAGCTGTCCCG
>NZ_JALKBA010000077.1 GCF_023015805.1 Cellulophaga sp. F20128 | reverse complement strand
TGTGATGCCAGTGATACTGATGATGATAATGATGGGGTGGTTGACGGTAGTGATGCCGATCCCCTAGACCCTTCTGTTTGTCAAGATTTAGATGGGGATGGGTGTGACGATTGTTCGGTTACCTCAAATACCGATTTTAGCGCTGGTAATAATTTTGATCCAGCCAATGACGGTTTGGATACCGATAGTGATGGTATTTGTGATGCCAGTGATCCAGATGATGATAACGATGGTGTGGTTGACGGGGACGATACAGCTCCCTTTGACCCTTCTGTTTGTCAAGATTTAGATGGGGATGGGTGTGACGATTGTTCCGCTACTTTAAATACCGATTTTAGCGCTGGTAATAATTTTGATCCAGCCAATGATGGTTTGGATACCGATGGAGATGGCATTTGTGATGCCAGTGATCCAGATGATGATAATGATGGTGTTTTAGATGGTGATGATACCGATCCATTAGATCCTTCTGTTTGTCAAGATTTAGATGGGGATGGGTGTGACGATTGTTCCGCTACTTCAAA
>NZ_JALKBA010000076.1 GCF_023015805.1 Cellulophaga sp. F20128 | reverse complement strand
CAAATTATGAAGTTTAAATTTTTAGTATTACTTGCTTTTATAGTACTTTTTTTAGGATGTGAAAAAGAGCAAGAAGCTATCGACGATGATGGCGAAGAGCAAATTGAAAATAACATTTCAATAGAAAATGACGATATAAACACCTATGAGGTCGTTACATTTAATATTGTTGGTACTAACTTAAATGATTCTTACACAGCTAAACTAGGAAACACAGATGTAATTCTCAATAAAATAGACGATACAACATTAGGTCTATTAATACCAGCTATTGATAATGGAACATATACTTTAGATTTTGAACTAGGCAATATAGATATAAATGTTACTCAAACTACATTAGAAAAAGCCAAAGAGGTAGTCTTAGATGAATATAAGGCTATGGTTGAAGAAAACTTTTCACCTACAACAACAATTCCAAAATCACAGGGAGCTGCTATTCTTGAGAATATTTTTGCAAATGCCACTGAAGACGAAAAACAGGCGATAGCTCTTTTTTTTGAAGCGAATAATGAAGTTTTTAACGAAAT
>NZ_JALKBA010000075.1 GCF_023015805.1 Cellulophaga sp. F20128 | reverse complement strand
CCTTTGTCTCCTGTTGCACCCTTGTCTCCAACGGCTCCCTGAATACCAACCGGACCTTGAGCTCCTGTATCACCAGTGGCTCCTTTATCTCCATCTGCTCCTTTATCTCCAGTTGCACCTTTGTCTCCTGTATCACCAGTGGCTCCTTTATCTCCATCAGGACCTTGATCTCCATCTATTCCTTTATCTCCATCTGCTCCTTTGTCTCCAGTCGCACCTTTGTCTCCAGTTGCACCCTTGTCTCCAGTCGCACCTTTGTCTCCTGTATCACCAGTTGCACCTTTGTCACCAGTGGCTCCCTTATCTCCATCAGGACCTTGGGCTCCTATTGGACCTTGATCTCCATCTACTCCTTTATCTCCATCTGCTCCTTTGTCTCCAGTTGCACCCTTGTCTCCAACAGCTCCCTGAATACCAACCGGACCTTGAGCTCCTGTATCACCAGTGGCTCCTTTATCTCCATCAGGACCTTGAGCTCCTATTGGACCTTGATCTCCATCTACTCCTTTATCTCCATCTGCTCCTTTGTCTCCAGT
>NZ_JALKBA010000074.1 GCF_023015805.1 Cellulophaga sp. F20128 | reverse complement strand
GAGGCAAGCCTTACTCTAAGGCGCAGACTATAACAAAGTTTTCCAGGAGTTTTTGCCGCATTTAAGTCGTTCTACAAGTCTAAATAGATAGGAGTGGAGTCTTGGAGTTAAGATATCTGTTGCGGACGCAAACAGGTCTATAATCGGCCAGCGTACTGCTTGCGTACTGGCGGCAAAAGGAATTGAACCAAACCATACTTAATTATACAGCCCCACACTTAATGAATGCGATAAAGTAAGCTTTAGATACCGTTGCTTTTTGTTGCGCTGATAAACGTTTCTACTTGCGTACTGCTTGATTTAATAAAGCGAAAGCAGCAAAAAAGAATAAGCCCCGAAGCTGCCTTATTTAGGAAAACGCATAAAAAGTATGTTACAGCTAACGTTTAGGCTATGATTTCGGTCTGGGAAATCCGTTAGGATTTTTCAGGATCGGAATCAAGCCAGATTAAAAGTACTGAATTTTATTTATACGAAACAGTAAGACTGAATTATAGGTGTTGTTAGCTGTTGCATGCGAGGCAAGCCTTACTCTAAGGCG
>NZ_JALKBA010000073.1 GCF_023015805.1 Cellulophaga sp. F20128 | reverse complement strand
TCTCCAGTTGCTCCTTTGTCTCCATCAGGACCTTGGGCTCCTATTGGACCTTGATCTCCATCTATTCCTTTATCTCCATCTGCTCCTTTGTCTCCAGTTGCACCCTTGTCTCCATCAGGACCTTGATCTCCTATTGGACCTTGTGGACCAACAGCTCCACCAGCTGCTAATTCCGATAATGGAACAAATAAAACACTATTATCATCTTCAATTTCTAAATTAGATCCTACTACAGAAAAACGAGTGTTTACCTCATTTGAAATACTTTCGTCTGGATCCGCAGAACTAACCGTATAATTTCCATTTCCATCATCAACAACAGAAATAGTACCTGCTCCTACTACAGTTTCGGTATATTTCGATAAATCTATAGTTGTTGCTGTAGGATCATTCGTTAAGGATAAGTTATCCCCGGATAATGATAAATCCTGATTATCTGTTCCTATAAAACTAGTTACTGATCCGTCTTCTGAGGTATATGTAAAACTACCATCTGTATTGTCTACTAAAGTAGTCACCGTATTGTTGGTATCTACAGTAACTGAATT
>NZ_JALKBA010000072.1 GCF_023015805.1 Cellulophaga sp. F20128 | reverse complement strand
AACTAGTAGCGATAAATCATCGGTAGCAATTGCAAGTTCTACAATATTAGGTTGTAAAGCATCAACAATGATTTGTGGTAATAATACTTTATCTACAATATGTACCACACCATTTTTAGCGGCTATATCTGCTGCTGTAACTGCAGCATCTGAATCGGTTGCATCTTGTATAAAAACACCTCCATTTAAGTTAATAGTTACATCTTCGCCTTGGGCTGTAGTGATCATTTGTTCGTTCGATAAATCAGAAGAATAGGCGGCAGTACCAGCAACAACGTGGTATTTTAAAATTGTAGCAAGCATCTCTTTTTCTTCATCCGTGTCAAAATCTGCAAGACTCATGTAATTATCTCCTAGATTGTCTAGTAGTGCTGCAAAAGCGGCATTAGTTGGAGCAAAAACCGTAAATGGCCCATCAGTTCCAAGTAATTCCACCAGGCCAGCATCAGCTTGTTGTAGGGCGTCAACTAGTAGCGATAAATCATCGGTAGCAATTGCAAGTTCTACAATATTAGGTTGTAAAGCATCAACAATGATTTGTGGTAATAATACTT
>NZ_JALKBA010000071.1 GCF_023015805.1 Cellulophaga sp. F20128 | reverse complement strand
AGAATCTAAGGAATCATTTTCAATGTAGGTGAAAATAAATTTAGAAGCCTTTTCGGGTCCCAAGGTTCGTATAAGAACGTCTTCAGCCGCCATAACTTCAGGTCCTTCCTCTTTTGAAGGAGAGCAAGAGTAAGTAAATAAAAAGAGTGCTAAGATTGATAGTATAAACTTCATAAAAATAGTGTTAATAATAAGTACATAGAGACCTATACCTCTATATTATAATTTTCTAGGATTCCTTTTCGAATAAATTCGTTGATTTCCCATTGGTCACCCATAGGAATCTTTGTATTTGGTGTATTAATTGTATATGGAAAAGGACCGTATTCTGGGGTTATTGTTAGTTGTTCCCGATTATTATCCTTTGCATTTTTAATCATCAGACTCCACCATTCTTGAAATTGAAGTAATTCTTGATCGTAATTACAGTCTCTTGGGTCTATTACTTGTGGGCTCTGGGCAGAACCAACCCTTGAATGAACATGGTAAGTATGCTCAATAGCTTTTTGTACGGCTTTAGGTTGATTTTCTAACATAGTTTCAGCTACACAACACCAATGCGATAAGTCGG
>NZ_JALKBA010000070.1 GCF_023015805.1 Cellulophaga sp. F20128 | reverse complement strand
AGAATCTAAGGAATCATTTTCAATGTAGGTGAAAATAAATTTAGAAGCCTTTTCGGGTCCCAAGGTTCGTATAAGAACGTCTTCAGCCGCCATAATTTCAGGTCCTTCCTCTTTTGAAGGAGAGCAAGAGTAAGTAAATAAACAGAGTGCTAAGATTGATAGTATAAACTTCATAAAAATAGTGTTAATAATAAGTACATAGAGACCTATACCTCTATATTATAATTTTGTAGGATTCCTTTTCTAATAAATTCATTAATTTCCCATTGGTCACCCATAGGAATCTTTGTATTTGGTGTATGAATTGTATATGGAAAGGGACCGTATTCTGGGGTTATTGTTAGTTGTTCCCGATTATTATCCTTTGCATTTTTAATCATCAGACCCCACCATTCTTGAAATTGAAGTAATTCTTGATCGTAATTACAGTCTCTTGGGTCTATTACTTGTGGGCTCTGGGCAGAACCAACCCTTGCATGAACATGGTAAGTATGCTCAATAGCTTTTTGTACGGCTTTAGGTTGATTTTCTAACATAGTTTCAGCTACACAACACCAATGCGATAAGTCGG
>NZ_JALKBA010000006.1 GCF_023015805.1 Cellulophaga sp. F20128 | reverse complement strand
TACATCATCAAACAAAGTTATTATGAAAGCTATTACCACTTTATTATTTGTTCTTTTTATCGGATTTTTTGCTCAGGCACAAGATGTAAAAGAAAGTTCAGTGTTAGAAACTGAAACGAAAGAGGTAACTGTTTCTGAAATGAAGAAGGATAACGTAAAAGAAACAAATAAGGTAGCGCGTTTGTATAAGTTTAAAAATTCTAAAATTAAAAAGGAGTTGGCTTTCGATACAAAACGTAGCAAATCTAAAATAGCTTAAGTTCTTTTGAGGCTGGTGAGTAAATTAGTAGAGCAATTGTAAATTGTATAGCATCGTTGAAGTCCTTGTTTTATCGATAAAATACAATTTGGATACCTCTTGATCCTTATTTTGAGTAGGTAGTTCATCTATGTTTCTACCTAATAACGACTAAACCTTGTTTTTAAACGATAAAGAAAAAGAAGTGCTAAGCATACAGGGTAACTTTATAACAACCTAAGTCCCAAACTTATGAAAACTATACTGACCTTATTTTTTATGATTTGTATTGGAGTTTGTGCGCAAGCACAAGATGCTCTCAAGGTTCAACAAAAGAAAGTTGTAGTTGTGAAAAATACAAAGATCATTTCTGCCACCAATAATTTAGCGATTAAAAGAAACCAAAGTATCGCTCGTTTGTATATGGATAAAAATGCAAAGGTAAACAAGGAGTTAGCCTTTGTAACAGAACGAAATAAATCTAAACTAGTGTAATATGATATATTTTATGATAATGGTTTTAGTTGTTGTAGTACAATTTGTGGCGATGTCTAAAAGGCAGAGGGCAAGCGTAAAAACAATAAAAATACCAATAAATAATTCGAAGAACTTATTTTACTAGTGTGTAAAATATGGATACGTGTTTGTATTAGATAAGAAAAGCTGCTCATTTGAGCAGCTTTTCTTTTTATAAAATAGTTTTTTATTCTTCAATAAGCACCCATTCACCCTTGGCAAGTAAAGGTTCTGCCTGTTTATACTTGACAACTTTACTTTCGCCAGACATTACATTTTTAATGGTAACTCTGTCGTTTCTACCAATTTTAGGTCTTTCCCTAACTATGGTTTCAGTTACTTGTGGCCTGCTTCCTGGTGTCTGACCAGCAGCTCTATTACGGGCAGCCAATTCATCACTATTAGGAATTTCTTCCTTACTGACTTTTAAGTTTACCTTAGGTTTTCTTACGTTTCTGGCTTCTTGAATATCTGAAGTATCCCCAGTTGGCAGCTCTCCCTTAAACAAGAAAGAAACTACTTCTTTGTTTACTTTTTCGATCATGGCTTTAAAAAGTTCAAAAGCTTCAAACTTATAAATCAACAAGGGATCTTTTTGTTCGTGAACCGCCAATTGAACAGATTGTTTTAACTCATCCATTTTGCGTAAATGAGTTTTCCAGGCATCATCAACGATGGCCAAAGTGATATTCTTTTCAAAATCGTTAACTAATTGTTTCCCATTACTTTCGTAGGCATCTTTTAAATTGGTGACTACGTTTAAAGATTTTACACCATCTGTAAAGGGAACTACAATACGCTCAAAATTATTGCCTTTTTCTTCATAAACATTTTTGATTACCGGTAGGGCAGTAGCCGCATTGCGCTCCATCTTATTTTGATAATGCTCATAGGTAACCTTATATGTTTTTGCAGCTATTTCCTGACTTGCCATTTTTGCAAACTCATCCTCGGTTACAGGAGAAGTGATTGAAAAATATTTAATCAATTCAAACTCGAAGTTTTTAAAATCACTAGCATTTTTATTGTTCTCTGTAATTACTTCACAGGTATCGAAAATCATATTGGCAATATCCAATTTTAGACGTTCACCTTGTAGTGCGTGGCGTCTTCTTTTGTATACTACTTCTCTTTGAGCATTCATAACATCATCATACTCTAACAAACGCTTACGAACCCCAAAGTTGTTTTCCTCAACCTTTTTCTGGGCGCGCTCTATTGATTTTGTCATCATAGAATGCTGAATAACTTCACCATCCTCTAATCCCATCCTATCCATCATTTTGGCTACTCTGTCTGATCCAAATAATCGCATTAGGTTATCTTCTAGGGAAACATAAAATTGTGAGCTTCCTGGATCTCCTTGACGACCAGATCTACCACGTAACTGTCTATCTACACGTCTAGAATCATGTCTTTCTGTACCTACTATTGCCAGTCCTCCAGCAGCTTTAACCTCGTTTGATAATTTAATATCTGTACCGCGACCAGCCATGTTGGTTGCAATAGTAACGATACCAGATTTACCAGCTTCCGCAACTACATCTGCTTCTTTTTTATGCAATTTGGCATTTAATACGTTGTGTGGTACTTTGCGAATGGTTAGCATTCGAGACAATAATTCTGAAATTTCTACAGATGTGGTACCAATTAATACAGGTCTTCCTGCATGCGATAATTTGGTTACTTCATCAATAATTGCGTTGTATTTTTCGCGTTTAGTTTTGTAAATTAAATCGTTTCTATCATCACGAGCAATAGGTCTGTTGGTCGGAATTTCCATAACATCTAACTTGTAGATTTCCCAGAATTCACCAGCTTCTGTAATTGCCGTACCAGTCATTCCCGCCAGCTTATTATACATTCTAAAGTAATTCTGTAAAGTAACCGTAGCAAAGGTTTGTGTCAATGCTTCAATTTTTACATTCTCTTTAGCTTCTATTGCTTGGTGTAACCCGTCAGAGTAACGACGACCGTCCATAATACGACCTGTTTGCTCATCTACGATCATTACTTTATTTTCCATGACTACATACTCAACATCTTTTTCAAAAAGAGTATAAGCTTTTAGTAATTGGCTCATGGTGTGAATACGCTCACTTTTAATAGAAAAGTCTTTGAATAAATCTTCTTTTAGTTCTGCTTCTTTTTCAATTTCTAAGTTTTGATTTTCAATTTTAGAAATTTCTGTTCCAATATCTGGCATTACAAAGAAATCTTTGTCACCATCTCCAGAAATATGTGCAATTCCCTTATCCGTTAGTTCAATTTGATTGTTTTTTTCATCAATTACAAACAACAATTCTTCATCCACCTTTGGCATTTCGCGGTTGTTGTCTTGCATGTAAAAGTTCTCTGTCTTTTGCAGCAATTGCTTAATACCCTCTTCGCTTAAAAACTTAATAAGTGCTTTGTTTTTAGGCAATCCACGGTGTACTCGTAATAATTGAAATCCACCTTCTTTGGTATCACCATTAGCGATTAGTTTTTTTGCCTCTGCTAAAACACCTGTTAAATAGTGTTTTTGGATATTTACAATATCTCCAACCTTTGGTTTTAACTCGTTAAACTCGTGGCGATCTCCTTCCGGTACAGGACCAGAAATTATTAATGGGGTACGTGCATCATCTACTAAAACAGAATCGACCTCATCTACAATAGCGTAGTTGTGAGGGCGTTGCACCAAATCATTTGGGGAATGCGCCATATTATCACGCAAATAATCAAAACCAAATTCATTATTTGTACCATAAGTAATATCTGCGTTGTAAGCAGCTCTTCTAGCATCTGAGTTGGGTTGATGGTAGTCTATACAATCTACAGAAAGTCCGTGAAACTCAAAAATAGGAGCCATCCACGCACTATCTCTTTTTGCTAAATAATCATTTACGGTTACTAGGTGTACACCCTTGCCCGTTAATGCATTTAAATACACAGGTAGGGTTGCTACCAAAGTTTTACCTTCACCTGTATGCATTTCTGCAATTTTACCCTGATGTAGTGAGATACCTCCAATTAGCTGCACATCATAATGCACCATATCCCAGGTTACTTCTTTGCCCGCAGCATCCCAAGAGTTTTTCCATAGCGCCTTGTCTCCTTCTAAGGTAACATAATCTTTAGAGCCCGACAAAAGTCTGTCATATTCCGTGGCTGTTACCGTTAATGTTTCATTGGCAACAAAACGTTTTGCTGTTTCTTTAACAACGGCAAATGCTTCTGGTAATAATTCCTCTAATGTGTTTTCTAAGGTTTTGTTTACCTCTTCCTTTAGACGATCTATTTCCGTATAAATATCTTCATTCTTATCAATGTCTGTTGAGGCGTCTACTTCCTTTTTTAGGACCTCTATCTGGTCATTTAAGTCTTTGCAATCTGCCTGTAGTTTCTTTTTAAAACTATCCGTTTTAAGCCTGAGTTCATCAATACTTATGCTTTCTAAGTTTTGTTCAAAAGCCTTTATTTTATTAACTAAAGGTTGTAGAAGCTTAACATCTTTTTTTGCTTTATCACCCACAAAGGTTTTAAGCACGGAATTTAAAAAATTCATATGTTTTGTAATTTATAAAGTCTGCCATAAAAACTAATCAAGTGCAAACTGTTTAGATTAATTTCCGTATAGAGCGGAATATAATTGTTTATGCAAAAGGTATTCCAGTTTTAAAATAGAAGGAAATACAATTTATTACTGCCAAAATTACATAAAAAAAAAGCCTCCGAGGAGACTTTTTTAATGTAATTCTTTATAAAATATTAATATTCATCCTCGTTCCAGAGGTAATCTTCTTCTGTTGGGTAATCTGGCCAAATTTCTTCAATAGACTCATAAATTTCCCCACCTTCTTCTTCCATGGATTGTAGGTTTTCTACAACTTCTAATGGAGCACCGGTTCTTATGGCGTAATCTATTAATTCGTCTTTGGTTGCTGGCCAAGGTGCATCACTTAAATAAGATGCTAATTCTAAAGTCCAATACATGGTAATAGTTTAATTTTAATTTTTTGCAAAAATAAATTTTTAACCGAGAATGGCAAGCTTTTTTATGCTTATTTTATTTATTTTTTTAAAATAGTTGATATTCAGTACATTGATAACGAACTAAAAAGTGAATTATTAGACTTTTTTTTCAGGAAGCCATTTTATTTCGGCTGCATCCAAATCTTTTGATAACTTTCTAGCTAATACAAAGAGGTAGTCGGAAAGTCTATTGATAAATGACAAAATAGAAGCTTCAAAGGGTTCATTCTCGTTTAAATGAGATGCCAAACGCTCTGCTCTACGGCAAACCGTTCGGGCAATATGACAGTATGACACGGTTGTATGTCCGCCTGGAAGTATAAAATGTGTCATTTCCGGTAATTCTTCATTCATAGCGTCCATTTCTTTCTCTAAAAGTTCAATGTCCGCAGCACTTATTTTGTCAATATTTAACCTTTCCTTGCCATTTTTTAAAATCATTTTTTTAGGATCTGTTGCTAAAACGGCACCAACAGTAAATAGCTTATCTTGGATAATGGCAATAATATTTTGGTAATGCTTGTCTATCTTTTGATCGCGTATTAAACCCATCCATGAATTAAGTTCATCTATGGTACCGTAAGATTCTATGCGTAAATGATGTTTGGCTACTCTTGTACCCCCAAATAAGGCTGTGGTACCCTTGTCTCCTGTTTTTGTATATATTTTCATCTTGTGAGTATATTCGATATGAATTTAATCCTTTTTACGTTTATAGTGGTCCATAAATTTGCGCGATTTCCTTATTCTAGATTTTTTCTTGGTCATGATATTAATGGCAATAAAAATAACCAGGGCAACTCCACAAATTTTAATTAAGGTATAGTCCATAGGAAGTAAATTATATATTTAAAAATACAGTATTAAATTCTAATAGTAAAATGTTCTTTAGCTTGTTCCTTTCTAAAAAAAACTATAGCGAAATAAAATAGGTCTACCGTAACCCTAATAGTGTCTAAATTTTTTATTGCCTCCCACTGTATTTCAGTTTGCCTAGTGTTGTGAATATTATCTATAAAAACCACGGTATTATTATGGTATTTAATTGCTTTTAGCTTTGTAAGGCTGGGGCCTGGAAAATAAACGAAATCTGCAATTTCATTGGTGTAACTAAGATGGGGGTGTGTTTTTTCTAGCCTTATTGTTAAATCAGGGTATTTGATGTCAACGGCTGAAACATTAAAATAATCTATAGTTTTTAACAATGCGTTTTCACTTTTACCGGTACTTAAACGCTCCTTTGTATACAGACATTTAGTTATGTAGTTGTATATAAAAGGGGAGTGCACCCCATGGTGATTGGTTGCTATCACTAAAAATTTTAAGTATGCAATTGGCCTGAACATTTTTTTAAGATTAGCCTTCAACAATTGCAGACAGCGCAAACCAGCGTTCTGTTTTTGTTTCAATTTCATCTAAAACTTCTTGCAATTCCTTTGAAAGTTTATCAATGTCTTCGCCAGAAAGACTTGTGTCAGAGAATTTGTTCTGAAGGGAAATTTTTTGCTCTTCTAATTTTTTAATTTTATTTTCTATAGTATTATACTCCTTTTGTTCTTGAAAGGTTAAGGTTTTGGTTTTCCCTTCGGTCTTCCATGTTTTCTTCTCTGCTTTAACCTCTTTTTCTTTAGATTCTCTATTTTCTATAAGAACACTGTCTTCATAGGTTCTAAAATCGGAATAGTTGCCTGGAAAATCTTCCACCACAGCATCACCTCTAAAAACAAAAAGGTGGTCTACAATTTTATCCATAAAATAGCGATCATGCGAAACTACAAGCAAACACCCTGGGAAATCCATTAAAAAACTTTCCAAAACATTTAGTGTCACGATATCTAAATCGTTTGTTGGTTCATCTAAGATCAGGAAATTAGGGTTTTGGATTAAAATTGTACACAAGTATAGTCTTTTTCGTTCTCCACCACTCAATTTGTCTACAAAGTCATATTGCTTTTTTCGATCAAATAAAAAGCGTTCTAAAAGTTGTTGTGCAGAGATCTGTTGGCCTTTTTTTAGTGGAATATAATCACCAAACTCTCGGATAACATCTATGACTTTCTGACCTTCTTTTATTTGTATTCCTTTTTGAGTGTAATATCCAAATTTAATGGTTTCTCCAATAATTACTTTTCCACTATCGGGTTTATCTTCTCCTGAAATAATGTTCAAAAAGGTAGATTTTCCGGTACCATTTTTACCAATGATACCGATGCGTTCGCCTCTTAAAAAATTGTATTCAAATTTGTTTAAAATTGGTTTATCGGGGTACGATTTTGATACTTTAGCAAGCTCCACAATCTTACTTCCCATGCGCTCCATATTAATTTCCAACTCTACTTGGTGCTCTTTTCTGCGCTGGTGTGCCTTGGCTTTTATATCGTTAAAGTCGTCTATACGCGATTTGGATTTCGTAGTACGAGCCTTGGGTTGCTTGCGCATCCAACCCAATTCTTTTTTATATAAAATTTTAGATTTATGGTGTTCTACGGCTTCTTGCTCAATACGAGCTTCTTTTTTTTCTAAATAATAAGAGTAGTTGCCTTTGTAGGGGTAGAGCGTATTGTTGTCTAATTCTATAATTTCATTACAAACACGTTCTAGAAAATAGCGATCATGGGTTACCATAAAAAGAGTAATATTTTCTTTTGCAAAATATTGTTCTAACCATTCTATCATCTCTAAATCTAAATGGTTGGTGGGCTCATCTAAAATTAAAAGATCTGGTTTGTTAATTAGGGCATCTGCCAATGCCAGTCTTTTTTTTTGACCACCAGATAGCAATCCTACATTTAAATGGACATCATCCAATTTTAGTTTGGAAAGAATTTGCTTGTATTGGGTTTCAAAATCCCAGGCTTCAAACCTATCCATGGCATCAAAGGCCAATTGGTATTTCTCAGCATCTTCTGGATTGGCTAGGGCTGCCTCGTAATCTGACATTACTTTTAAAACTTCATTGTCAGAGGCAAAAATGGTTTCTTCAATAGTTAAGTCATCATTCATTTCAGGTTCTTGTTGTAAGAAAGAAACCCGTACTCCCTTTCTGAAATTTACTTGGCCAGTATCTGGCGTATCTATGCCTGAAATTATATTTAAAATCGATGTTTTACCAGTCCCATTTTTAGCAATAAGCGCTATTTTTTGGCCTTTATTTACTCCGAAGGATATGTCTGAAAAAAGAATATTTTCTCCGTAAGATTTTGATATGTTTTCAACCGTAAGTAGGTTCATTTTTTGTGTTTAATTAATTTTTTGTTTTGTGCCAAATAAAAATATATCTAACGGCAAGTGATAATATTATCGGAATAAAAGCTGGATGAAATTTTTGTACACCAAATAATTGGACCATCGGAATTATGGCAAGTAAAACAAGTAGAAGAATACAATATTTATAAAGCTGTTGGGGTAGTTTATTTTTAGTAATTAAAAGGTAAAATAAAATAAGATTAAAAGGAAAAGCCCAAAGTAAATTAAAATTATAAGCAGCTGCTGTATGGTTTGTAGCAATCCAAAGGTATACTAAAACAAGGCCAGCAATACCGGTTATGAACATTAAAAAGGCATCCAACCATTTGGACCACATTTCGTTTTTATAATCAAAATAAGTAATAAATAATACGCAAGCTAAAAGCAATACAAACCAAAATAAGGGGGCTCCCAAAAAGTTGATACTCATTACTTTTTGGTGTTCTTTTAAAATGGTTTTCTCTTGCAAAACCAAAGGTTTTCCGTTTATGGAGCTGTGTTGAATTTGTTGAAACACATAATCCGGTAAAAAGGTATGTTGTAAGGTAGTTGCTTGTTTGTCTATGGGTGAACCTAGAGCTAGGTTTATCCCAAAACTACCCCATGTATTTGTAGCAATTTTTTGACCCATTAACTCCCGAAAAGTGTATTTTTCTTTTAGGTATTCTTTTTTAAAGTCAACGGCGTCACCCAGAGATAATTTTATAACATCAATAATTTTGGTAGCACAGTTATTGTATAGATAGTCATAGATATAATCGCTATTTTCCGGTTTAATATTGTTTTCCAGATAATTGTATAATTTTATCTTTTGTGATGGTTCTAAGTCTAATACTTGTTCTTTAACCCATCTTTTTTCATATTGATATTCAAACAAAAATCTAGAAAATTCTTGCTTGCTTACTTTAAATAAAGGTCTTCCTTGAACAAAATTTAAATAGAAATTAGGAGCATTAAAATCAAAAATTCCATAATTGTAGACATAATCTGTTTTGTTTACAGGGTCCCAAACCCTAAAAGCACTATGGCCAAAGGCAGAATAGAGTTCCGCACCACTTCCACAAGTTAAGACGCTTATACGGGCATTCTTAGAAATTACCTGCTCTTGAGAAAAACCAAAACTGGTAATTCCCATAAGAAGGATTGAAAAAAAGATGGTAAAGTAATTTTTCAAGGTCATATTAATTAGCGGGAACAAATATCGAACAAAAAGGCAGAACTGAACCTACGTTTTTAAAAAAGCAGCTTTTTAAGTTGTAATTTTTAAAGAAATGGTATTTTTACGAAAATTGAAAGGACCGGAACAACTTTAGCTTTTAAGGAAAGGTTGTCCCGAAATTGTGTCCGTATCAACCCAAACAACTGAATAATGAAAAAACATGTACCAAATTTTATTACGTTATTGAATTTATTTTGTGGCTGTGTAGCAGTACTTTTTGCTGTTGACCGAATGTTTGAAATGGTTGCTTTGTTTGTTTTTTTAGGGATAGTATTTGATTTTTTCGATGGTTTTGCTGCGCGAATCTTAAATGTGAAGAGCGAATTGGGCTTGCAATTAGATTCTTTGGCCGATATGGTTACCAGCGGACTAGTACCAGGTATCGTTATGTATCAATTGTTAGAAATGTCTCTTTCGGGAGGGTGGAATACAGGGGCGTCTATTGAAGGGTCAGAGAATATGATGTTGGGTGGTCTTGCAATTACGGATCTTATACCATTCATGGGGTTTTTAATTACTCTTGCCTCCGGATACCGTTTGGCTCAATTTAATATCGACGAAAATCAAACAGATTCATTTATTGGGTTACCAACTCCAGCCAATGCATTATTAATTATTTCGTTGCCCTTGATCTTATGGTACCAAAACAATGATCTGTTGAACAGTATCATCTTAAATCAATGGTTTTTAATTGGCATAACGCTACTGAGTTGTTGGTTGTTAAATGCGAATATAAAGTTGTTTGCACTTAAATTTAAAAATCTCAGTTTTAAAGACAATGCACTGCGCTATGTTTTTTTAATTGTAAGTATTGTTATGCTTGCGACTCTGAAATATTTAGCCGTACCAGCAATTCTAATTTTTTATATACTAAGTTCTATTGTAAGTGAAAAGCTGAGCGTTGCTAAGAAATAATGTCAAGTAGATTTGTTAGTCTCTGTCTTTAATCCCTTATTTTTTTTAGTGATTAAAGACCAACTGACAATAGCTAAAAATCCAATTTCTTTTTACGCAATTCAAAGTTTTGCCCCAAATATACTTGGCGCACCATTTCATCAGCAGCCAAATCTTCTGGCACACCCGATTTTAAAATACCCCCTTCAAACATAAGGTATGACCGTTCTGTAATAGCAAGGGTTTCCTGCACGTTATGGTCTGTTATAAGAATACCGATGTTTTTATCTTTTAGCTGGGCTACAATGCGTTGTATGTCTTCTACGGCTACTGGATCTACCCCTGCAAAAGGTTCATCAAGTAATATAAACTTTGGGTCTGTGGCAAGAGCACGCGCTATTTCAGTACGTCTGCGCTCGCCACCCGAAAGTAAATCCCCTCTGTTTTTTCGAATGTGACCCAAGCTAAATTCTTCAATTAGAGACTCCATTTTCATGTGTTGTTCCTTCTTGCTTAGCTTGGTAAGTTGTAGCACACTTAGAATGTTTTTTTCTATACTTAGTTTGCGAAATACGGAAGCTTCTTGTGCCAAATACCCAATTCCATTTTGTGCTCTTTTGTACATTGGAAACTGCGTAATATTCATGTCGTTTAAAAAGATATTTCCTCCGTTGGGCTTAACAAGGCCCACTATCATGTAGAATGATGTGGTTTTACCCGCACCATTAGGTCCCAAAAGTCCAACAATTTCTCCTTGGTTAACTTCTAGAGATATCCCTTTAACTACTTGTCGGCCCCTGTAGGACTTCATGATATTCTCTGCTCTAAGCTTCATTTTTTCCATAGATTATCCAAATCTAAGTTATTCTTTTGTTTCACAAGAAGATTTACAGTTATTTTAACCTTCTTGCTTAATTAGCGCTTCCCAAATTTTATAAACAATATTAGCTCGATTTTGGGGCTTTTTTACTCATTCTTTTCTCCTCATTTTTAATTACCCTTTTAGAGATGTAGATACTAATTTGGTAAAGTATAAGTACTGGTATTGTTACTACAATTTGACTGGCAACATCAGGAGGAGTAATAACAGCCGAAACTATTAAGACAACAACCAATGCTATTTTTCTGTGTTTTCGAAGCACTTCAGGAGTAACGAGTCCAACCTTGGTTAAAAAATAAATAATAATAGGTAACTCAAACATAATTCCACAGGCAACTACCGAGGTTTTAACCGTTGAAATAAAGGAGCTTAAATCAAATTCATTTAAGACTTCCGCACTAACCACGTAGGTTCCTAAAAAATTGATTGAAAATGGAGTAACCACATAATAACCAAAAAGAGCACCGGTAAAAAATAAGAAAGAAGCTATAAAAATAAACCCTCTAGAGTTTTTACGTTCTTTTTCATACAGTCCAGGACTAATGAATTTCCATACTTCGTAAAGGACATAGGGAAAACCAATGATGAATCCTGCCCATATAGAAGTCCAAATATGTGCAGAAAACTGCCCTGCCATGGTTCTGCTCTGTAAGGTGAAAGGCAAGGTATCTGCACAAAAACCAGACTCTATTCCAAAATAAGTAGCAATATTGCAAAAGAATCGATAGGTGGGGAAATCCATATGTTTTGGACCTAAAAGTACGGTGTCAAAAATAAACCCCTTCATAGAAAATGCAACACAACCAATGATAACAATGGCTAGGGTAGATCTTATTAAATGCCATCTTAACTCTTCTAAATGATCCAAAAATGACATTTCATCTGGATTCTTTTTATTCTTCTTCTTTGCCATTATAAAATGCCTTCGTTTACTAGGTTATGTAAATGTACTACTCCTATGTAGTTGTTGTTGTTAACTGCCAATAATTGGGAGATGCCTTGTTTTTGCATTTGTGCCAATGCGTCTACGGCAAGAACGCTTGATTCAATGGTTTTTGGATTTTTGGTCATAATATCTTTTGCGGTAAGACTACCAATATAATCGTGTTTGTTTAACATTCTTCTAATATCCCCATCTGTTATAATACCAACAACTTTATCGTTTTCTAAAACAGCCGTGGCGCCCAACATTTTTTCTGATATTTCTACAATGACCTCCTTCACAGACTGGTTCGTTGTAACTTCTGGTTTTAAATTATTGATAACGATGTCATTGACCCGTAAATATAATTTTTTACCTAAGGCACCACCAGGGTGATTTTTGGCAAAATCTGTACTCGAAAATCTTCGGAGTTCTAAAAGTGAGATCGCCATAGCATCTCCCATTACCAATTGCGCTGTGGTACTTGTTGTAGGTGCTAAGTTGTTGGGGCAGGCCTCTTTTTCAACAAAGGTATTGAGAATATGGTTGGATTGTTGTGCTAAAAAAGAATCTGTATTTCCAGTCATTCCAATTAAAATATTACCACCTCTTTTGATTAGAGGAACCAATACTTTTATTTCTGGAGTGTTTCCACTTTTAGAAATGCAGATCACCACATCATGTTCTAAGACAGTGCCAAGATCTCCATGTATGGCGTCTGCAGCATGCATAAATATAGAAGGAGTTCCTGTAGAATTTAAGGTAGCCACTATTTTTTGAGCGATGATTGCACTCTTCCCAATGCCCGAAATAATTAAGCGGCCTTTAGAATGTAAAATACAATTTACGGTATCTGCAAAGTTTTCATCTAAAAGCGACGCTAAATGCTTAATAGCTTCAGCCTCATTAGAAATTGTTCTTTTGGCAATATCCAGAATTGTTTTAATGTTACTCAACGTAATGTGATAATTATTGGTTGTTTTTAAAAAAGAAATATTATCTTTAAGATTACAAAATTACATAAACTTATTTTTATGTGATACTCTAAATTTGAATGAAATTAAAATTGATTCAAATATAGGACTGAATACTAAAAAATGAGTATCTTGGAATTTATTATTTTAATAAAGTACAACTGCTATAATATCATATGAGTCTTTCTAAAATTGATTTACATGCTTCGCTAAAGAAGTTTTTTGGATTTTCTAAATTTAAAGGTCTTCAAGAAAGTGTTATCAATAATATTCTTCAAAGAAAAAATACATTCGTAATAATGCCCACAGGTGGTGGTAAATCGCTTTGCTACCAATTGCCAGCATTAATGCAAGAAGGTACAGCTATTGTGGTGTCTCCTTTAATAGCACTGATGAAAAATCAGGTCGATGCTATACGTGGAATATCATCGGAATACGGAGTAGCACATGTATTGAATTCCTCCTTAACAAAAACCCAAGTAAAGGAAGTAAAAGAGGATATTTTAAAGGGGGTTACCAAATTATTATACGTGGCTCCAGAATCTTTAACTAAAAATGAGTATGTAGAATTTCTACAATCCGTGAAGTTATCTTTTGTGGCCGTAGATGAGGCGCATTGTATATCAGAATGGGGACATGATTTTAGACCAGAGTATCGAAATTTAAAATCTATAGTAGATAGATTAGGAGCAGACATTCCAATTATAGGCCTTACAGCTACTGCGACCCCTAAAGTTCAAGAAGACATTGTAAAAAACCTTGGAATTACAGATGCCAAACTATATAAAGCTTCATTTAATAGGCCAAACTTGTATTATGAGGTTCGACCTAAAACACAAAATATAGAAGCAGATATTATTCGGTTTGTCAAGCAAAATTCGGGTAAATCTGGAATTATTTATTGTTTAAGTCGTAAAAAGGTTGAAGAATTGGCTCAAATACTTCAGGTAAATGGTATAAGCGCGGTGCCTTATCACGCAGGTTTTGATGCTAAGACAAGAGCTCGTTATCAAGACATGTTCTTAATGGAAGAGGTAGATGTAGTTGTTGCCACAATCGCATTTGGGATGGGAATAGATAAACCAGATGTGCGTTTTGTGATTCATCACGATATTCCTAAAAGTTTGGAAAGTTATTACCAAGAAACGGGTAGGGCAGGAAGAGATGGTGGAGAAGGTCATTGTTTGGCATTGTATTCGTACAAGGACATAGAAAAGTTAGAAAAATTTATGTCTGGGAAGCCCGTAGCGGAACAGGAAATAGGTAATGCTTTATTGCAAGAAGTAGTAGCCTTTGCAGAAACATCCATGTCTCGTAGAAAATTTCTCCTTCATTATTTTGGGGAAGAGTTTGATGAGATTAACGGTGAAGGTGCGGCGATGGATGACAATACTCGTAATCCTAAAGAAAAAGTAGAAGCGAAAGAGAATGTAATTAAACTTATTAAAGTAGTGCAAGGTACTATGGAGAAGTTTAAATCTAAAGAAGTGGTAAACGCATTAATAGGTAAAAAAAACGCACTTATTTCTTCGCATAAAACCGATGAAAAAGACTTTTTTGGGATAGGACGAGATAGGGATGCAGGCTATTGGATGGCCTTAATACGGCAAACCTTAGTTGCTGGATACCTACGTAAGGAAATAGAACAATACGGCATATTGCACACAACTGCTAAGGGAAAAGAATATATAAAAAACCCGGTATCCTTCTTAATGACCAAAGATCATGTGTACAATAAAGAAAATGACGATGCCATAGTTAGTGCTGCAAAAAGCTCGGGTGGAGTGGCAGATGTTAAATTGGCACAATTGTTAAAGCAACTGAGAAAAGCAGAAGCTAAAAAACACGGGGTGCCACCATTTGTTGTTTTTCAAGACCCATCGTTAGATGATATGGCACTTAAGTATCCAACAACAATGGACGATTTGTTAAATGTGCATGGGGTGGGAGAAGGCAAGGCCAAAAAATATGGAAAACCATTTTTAGCCTTTATTGCGAATTATGTTGAGGAGAATGAAATCATAAGACCGGATGATTTGGTTGTGAAAAGTACAGGTGCCAATTCTGGTTTAAAACTATATGTTATTCAAAATATAGACAGAAAACTACCATTGACCGATATTGCAGATGCCAAGGGTTTAACTTTGTCAGAATTAATTAAAGAAATGGAGCTCATAGTTTATAGTGGTACCAAGCTAAACATTAGTTATTGGGTAGATGAAACTTTAGATGAAGATCAACAAGAGGAAATACACGACTATTTTTTAGAAGCAGATACAGATAGTATAGAAGCTGCTATAGAGGAGTTTGATGGTGATTATGAAGATGAAGAGTTGCGGTTGTACCGATTAAAATTTATCAGTGAAGTGGCAAATTAAATACGATTTATTTAGTAAATAAAAAAAGTCCCGAAACCTAGGTTTCGGGACTTTTTATTTAATAACTACTTAAAATTAAAATTAGAATTGCATTTCACTTAGGCCACCGGCCGTAATAGCGGCAATTATAACCCCAAAATAAAGAATAAAAAACACCAAATATAATAGCGCTACTACTAAGCCAATAATAGATAAAATTTTACCTGTTTTAGCATTTTCATAACCTGTATATAATTCAGGATTTTGTTCGTATAGTAGTCTTGCTTTTTTAGCGTTAGACAATCCAATGAAACTAAAAATAGCAGCAAAGGGACCGCAACATACAAATGATGTTACTAAGGCAATGATGCCCATTGTTAGAGCGGTACTTGCCCCGGGTAATTCTTCTTTATGCATAGGTATCGTATTATTGTGCGTTTTGAATTTGTTCCATAGCATCTTCCCAAGCGTCCTGAATGGTATCAACACCACCGGTAGCAACCACGTAGATCCATCTTGCGATCATTAAAACATTTAAAATTAAAGCGATTAAAGCTACAATTTTACCCGTTTTTATTTGACCAGCATTGTCATAAGCTTCTGGGTTTTCAGCATAAATTTTTTCAGATTTTTTTGCCATAAAAAAGGCGATAGCAGATGGTATAACACCTAATCCTGCGAAACAGCAGCATAAGTATCCAAGAATACCAAGAACTATAATCATTGTGCCATTCGGCAGTTTTTGTTGTTCCATAATTTTAAAGTTTGGTTAAATGAATTTATATATATAATTAGTTAATATTAAAACGACACTAGTTATTGAAAGAACAGTGATGATTATTGCAGCGTACTTTATTTTGTAAAAATAGTTTACCCCTATAAAACCAAAAAGCAATAATAGCGCATAAATTGCAGGATACATTTGAAAAGCTCCTACAAAATCTCCTTGAAAAATCAAAGATAAAGATCGCTGTATACCACAACCAGGGCAATCTACACCAAATAATTTCTTATTCATGCAGGGAATCATATAGTTAGATAAGTCGGTTGTAAAAATTGGTAAACGCATTTTTGGTACTAATCAATTTATAACTGGAAAATTACTATTATTTTTGTGGAATGAAAATAAACCTCTTGTTTATTTTTTTTGAGATTAATGAAAAAGATGTAGTAGCATCATTGCAAATGTTTAAAATAGGAGATAAAGTAGAAGTTTTAGATGATACCATTAGTGGTGTAGTCACTAACATTGCAGGGAATGAAATTACGGTTGAAACAGATATGGGTTTTCAGATTTCCTTTGCGCCAAAGGAGCTTATTAAGGTTGCGGGTTCAAATACCATTCGTGTTTCTAATTACGATATCGCACAAGTTAAAAAAGAAAAAGAACAACCAAAACGGAAGAATAGTAAGGTTCTTAAGTCTAAAGAAAGAAATGTGCCAAAAATGGAGGTCGATTTACATATTAATCAGCTTCTAAAATCGAGTAAGGGAATGGGTAATTATGACATCCTTAATCTTCAATTGGAGACCGCCAAACGGCAACTAAATTTTGCCATTCAGAAAAGAATTCAGAAAATTGTATTTATTCACGGAGTCGGAGAGGGCATTTTAAAAGAAGAACTTTACTTCTTGTTTAACAGATATGACAATCTAAAATTTTATGACGCAGATTATCAAAAATATGGCTTAGGAGCCACCGAAGTTTATATTTTTCAGAATTGACAAAGATCGGTTTTAAATACTAAGGTGTTGTGGTTATTTCCGCAAATTCACTGATTGTTAAATCCGTAATCCGAGTCCCATCGCTTTTTAACAAGGTAATATCACTTAAGATAATTGTATGCACAAAAGAACCGTTGGCACCAGCTGCAGTTTCAATGAGAACAGTACCATTTGCAGCTTCAATTTCTCCGGTTACGGTTGGAGAGACTGGCGGTAGAGCATCACAGAAGTATTCTTTAGCAACAGTGTTAGAAAATGTACGGTAGGTGAGGGTAGACTGACTAGGGATGGTACTCGTAATAACCTCTGAAGACACTTCGTTTTTTAAAACTCCAGATTGCAATGTTAAAATTAATGCTTCGTTGTCATTAATTTTGAAAAAAAGCTCGGTGTCAATAGATAGCGTTCCACAGTTTTGGGCGGTTACATCATCAAAGTTTAATGTTTCTATTTGTAAATCACCATCACTACAAGAAAGTAATATAGTAATTATGCCTAGGAGATAAATTTTTTTCATAATTCAAATGTAAAAGTTTTTTGATTGATAAAGTATAGTTTTTACCCTTTTTAAGATTTTTTTAATTTTAAATCCACTATTTTTGGCGGATTATAAAATTTGATAATTACTGATGCAAAAAGTTTATTTAGATAGCGCTGCAACTACCCAAGTTAGAGACGAAGTTATTGCTAAAATGCAAGAAGCTTTAGCAAATTGTTATGGAAATCCTTCCTCGACGCATAGTTTTGGAAGAACGGCGAAAACGGCGATAGAAAAAACACGTAAAACAATTGCAAAATACTTAAATGCGCACCCCTCTGAAATTATATTTACCTCTGGTGGAACAGAAGCCGATAATATGATTCTAAGGTGTGCTGTAAGAGATTTGGGGATACAAACTATAATCACCTCTAAAATTGAGCATCACGCAGTATTGCATACGGCAGAAGAATTGGAAAAAGAATACGGAATTGCATTGCATTTTGTAAACCTAGATTCTAACGGAAGTCCAGATTTGATGCATTTAGAAACATTGTTGCAACAAGATGATTCTAAAAAATTAGTTAGTCTAATGCATATCAATAATGAGATAGGGAACAAATTAGATATCGATAAAGTTTGTGCGTTATGTGCTAAAAATGAGGCATTGTTTCATTCTGATACCGTACAATCTGTGGGGCATTACCCATGGGATGTACAAAAGACTCCAATAGATTTTTTAACTGCGGCAGCGCATAAATTTCACGGACCAAAAGGTGTTGGATTTGCCTTTATTAAAAAAGATAAAATCTTAAAGCCACTTATTTTTGGTGGGGCACAAGAACGTGGCTTTAGGGCGGGTACTGAGCCTTATCATAATATTGTTGGTTTGGAGGAAGCTTTTGTTTTATCCTATGAAAACTTAAATGCCGAAACGGCTTATGTTACAGGTCTAAAAGCCTACTTTATTGATAAAATAAGTAAAGAAATCCCTGGGGTTACCTTTAATGGTTTATCTGGGAATCTTAACGAAAGCACCTATACTTTGGTGAATGTTTGTTTGCCTATTGAACCTAAGAAAGCAATGATGCTACTGTTTCATTTAGACCTTAAGGGGATTGCCTGTTCTAAGGGAAGTGCTTGCCAGTCTGGGAGTAATCAAGGGTCACATGTATTAACGCAGGTCTTAAGTTCTGAAGACCTTGACAAACCGTCATTGCGTTTTTCTTTTTCTAAATTTAATACTGAGCAAGAAATGGATTATACTATAGCAGTGCTAAAAGAATTTATGGAAAACTAAGCTTGTTGTGCGTTAGTTTTTTTTCTTTTTCAGCCGTTCTTTATCATAGGGGAATTTTCGGGTAGCTTTTTTCATCATACCGTCTATCAAGTCTTGTGTGTTCTTGCCAGATTTCTTGTTAATTTCCTTCTCGTATTTCCATAATAATTTTCCGGAAGTTCCATCACTTACTTTAATACCGATACGGCCATAATTTGCATTGCCGTTAAAGTAATCCAAAAAATTAAAGTCTGTAGACACTCCGTTAGACAATAAAACGTTTAAATCAATATTGCCACTTATAATTCCATCAACGTTTAATAATTTAGAAAGCTCCTTAGTAGTATAGACATCTATTGTGCTAGAAGTAATGTTGTTTTTAGCTAAAAGAGCATTGGTGTTTTTTGTGTTCTGGAATTCTACTGCGTATTTTTTCTTTTTATTACCTCTAATAAAATACGTTTCTAAAGCATTCTGAACCGCATAACTTTCTTTCTCTTTTAATGTCTTTAGTTCTTGTTCAGAAATGGTGCTTTTTAGTGCTAAATTGGTTATAAAAGGTATTATAGCTAAGGTTTTGTGGTCCTTACTTAATGTTTCAAAATTTTGATTTTCATAGATGTTTGTTTGCGCTTGTGTAAAACATACAGCCAGTACTGCAATAAAAAGTAGTGTTTTTTTCATTTTCATTTTTCTAAAATTGCATTCCTATTTTTAAATTAAAAACCCTACTTGTCATAAAATTAGGAATCGCATATTGTTGCTTGCTAGTAGCATCCCTAACCCAGGTGTTTGTAATAGCGTTTTGGTTGTTGAATAAATTAAAGATTTCCACTCCTATCGTAAATTCTTTAAAATCATGCATCCATTGCTCCTTGGGAAAGGAATTATTTCTGTCTGCAAAAATATATGAAATTCCCAAATCTGCACGCTTATAATCTCTTAATCTGCTTTGATAAATATAAGGATCTGAATAATTAGGAGATCCACCAGGCAAACCACTGTTGTATACTAAGTTCAAATACATTTTTAAATTTGGAATGTCGGGCACATAATCCTGAAACAAGATTCCCAGTTTTACCCTTTGGTCTGTAGGCCGTGCAATAAATCCCTTATTGTCTATGTTTTCTTCTGTTTTTAAAACTCCAAGGCTTACCCAAGACTCAGTGCCAGGAACAAAGGCCCCGTTAAGTCTAGTTTCAAACCCATAGACATAAGCAGTTGTAGCATTGTTTGCAGCATATCGAATCCGAACATCTTCTAAGGTATATGAATTTATATTGGATAAGTCTTTATAATACGCTTCACTTTTTAAAGAAAATGGTCTTTCCCAAAGCAAAAAACTAAATTCATTACCAAATACGTAATGTATGGATTTTTGTGCTTTTACATTGGTATTTATGCTTCCTGTAGCATCTCTTAGCTCTCTGTAAAAAGGAGCTTGTTGGTAAACTCCTGCAGAAAAGCGGAATAACATATCTTTTTTCCAAAAGGGTTTAATTGCTATTTGTGCTCTTGGACTAACTATAAACTGTGAATTGTGAGAATTATTAGTAGTTACGGTCCAATGCTGGGTTCTAGCGCCAAAATTATAGTATAAATGACTCTTTTGTAAGGTGGATTGTTTGCTGTATTGTATATAGGTGCTAAACCTATTTATAGTGACTTCATTTTTGGCAAATAAACTGTTGTATGCAACAATCGGGGAGTTATTTGGAGTATAAGGTTGGTTTTTTTGAAAGTCAGTAAGCGGGGGGCGAATAAAATATCCGGCAGAATCAATGAATTCTGATTCCCGCAGTTGATCGCGAATATCTTCGTGTTTAAATTCTACGCCCCACTCAATAACATTTTTTTCTTTGGTGTATTTTCCAATATGCTTTAGGTTAAACAGTAAGGCGTCTAAATCATTTCGGGTGCGCTTAAACTGAGAACCAAATACTTTGGGAGCTGTTGGGTTACCAAAATTTACACTGCTTAAATCTTCTTCTACGCTGGTTATTTGGTATTGTGCAAAAATATCTGAGTATTCTTCTTCCGTTGTGTGATATAAGGATGATATAAATTTTAAATTAATATTTTCAGTAATAAAATACGAGGCTTTTAATGCAGCTAGCATTGTATTATAGTTGTTTTTCTCTTGGCCGTTATAATACACAACTAACGCTTTGGGGTCGTTAATGGTTCCAAAATTTGTCTGCCTTGTTAAGGGTTTATTTTTATAACTATTGCGCGAAAAGCTTCCTAGAAAATTTAAATGAAACTTATCAGAAAACTTATAGGTTGTATAGGTTTGAAAATCGGAAAAATTGGGTTTAAAATTAGACTTGGTTTGCGTACTATTTACCAATAGGCTATTGTCTCTATGTCTAAGACCTGTTACGGTTGTAAATTTTTTGTTTTTTGAAATGGTTTCCAGCGACGTTTTTACTCCTAGGAGGCTCAGGGTAATACTAGAATTAAAAGTGATGGGGTTTTTATAGGAGATGTCTAAAACGGAGGACAATTTATCACCGTATTTGGCTTGGAATCCTCCGGCAGAAAACTCTAATTTCTGTATTAAGTCTGTATGAATAAAACTAAACCCTTCTTGTTGTCCAGACCGAATTAAAAAAGGGCGGTACACCTCAATATCGTTAACATAGACCAGGTTTTCGTCATAATTGCCGCCACGAACTGCATATTGGGTACTGAGTTCATTGTTGGATGAAACACCGGGTAATAGTTTTAATATATTTTCAACGCCCGCATTTGCTCCGGGAATTTTACGTGCAATGGCAGGTGTAATTGTGGTAATGTGGGTCAATTTCTTAGATCCCGAAGCAGTTATCACTATCTCGTCTATCTGCTCCACATTGGTGTTTAAAACGGGGTAAAATTCAAATGTTTCGTTTGTGTTTAATACAAGTTTTTTTAGAATTATATTTTTGAATCCAATATGAGAAAAAGTAACCACAATTTCCTTATCAGACGTTACTTGTAAATTGTAAAACCCATCGGCATTACTGATGGTTCCAAAAGTACCAGAACTAATGTTTACATTGGCTATAGGCTTGTTTTCCGCATCAAAAATAACGCCAGTTATTAATGCGGTTTGTCCTATTAAAAAATTAAAGGAGCCAATGAAAACTAAAGTGAAGATGTGTTTTAGCCACTTCAAAATTAATTATTTTCTGTAAAAAGTACTTTCATAGGTTGTAGAATTGCCTACATTGTCTGTTACAATAACTTTTAGATTGCATTCTTTTTTATCAAGTATTTTATCGTCAAAATCGTAGGTAAGCGTATTGGTTTTATATTCATAACTCATTAAAATCCATTCCCCGTTAAGGTAGGCATTGTAGGTATTAATACCACTTAAATCATCAACAATTTTTAGACTGAGATATTGGTAATTGGTAAGCCATTGTTTTTGTTTAAAGTTTTTTGGGGTAATCACTGGGGCTATTGTATCCTTTGCCAGGGTGTAGGTGCCTAGGTTTTTTGTCCTCGTTGTAAAGGTGTTTTCTCTTTTGTAAGTGGTAGAATGACTTGGAGCAAGTCTATCATTGAGTCGTGCTATAAACAACTGCTTTTGTTCCTCTGCGCTATATTTAGATACATCAAAAGTAATCGTGAAATTACGATGGGCAGCAACTCTATTGTTGTGAATTTTAACCGTATCTGCTCCCTCTTCTAAATCTATATAAAAATCTTCGTAAAAAGTATTGGCAGGAAAGTAAACTTTGGCAATGCCTAAATTGTAATTGTTTGGTTTTTTTGCAATAATATAGTTCTCTGTTACGTCTATTGTTTTTGGTGCTTTTAACTCTAGTTTTTTACCTTCAACAGGTATATTAATGGTAGTGATATTCCCACTTAAGTCTTTTAGAAGTACAGTAACATTATAGGTTAGCCCTTCGTTTACCACTATTTTACCATCGTTGTGCAAGGTGTTATAAATGCTTAATCTGTTACTGGGTTCTTTAAAACATTTCACAATACGTTGACTATGCCTTCCAAAATAATCATAATCGATAAGGGTGTTAATATATCTGGTTTCACCAAAGGAGAATGTTTCAAAATCAAAATCGGAATATAACTTGCCATTAACCAGTTGTTGCACAGCATAAACGCCATTTTTATTGGCTGCCATATCTTGTCTGTCATAGCCATTAAAACCAATGCCAATGGTACCTGAAGCGTAAACCTTATCGGCTAAAAAAGAACCGTCCTTTTGTCGGGTAAAATTAATTTGAGTTCTATTCCCGGTAGTGTTAATTTGAGCATTTTCACTTAAAGGGTAAGCAAACAAGTTTAACAGGGTAGGGTCTGTAGCATCTCGTATATCATATCCATATAGTAATGGGTTAATTGGTTTGCTAGAGACGCTGCTTCTAATTTCAAAATGAAGATGGGGGCCAGAAGATCCCCCTGTATTACCAGAATAAGCAATAAGTTCCCCTTTGTCTACCTTTAACTCACCATAATCGGGAAAAGCTTCAACCTCATAGGATTGCTTCTTGTATTGTAATTTTTTTATGTAGGCTTCAATTTTTGGGGAAAACTTCTTTAAATGGGCATATACAGAAGTGTAGCCGTTTGGATGCGTAATGTATAGTGCCTTTCCGTACCCCCAATGCGATATTTTGATACGTGTAACGGAGGCACTCTCAATGGCGTAGACAGACAATCCTTCCCTTTGTTGTGTTTTAATATCAATACCAGAATGAAAATGATTGGACCGCAACTCGCCAAAGGTACCCGCTAAGATTAAGGGGATATCCAAAGGAGATTGAAAGGTGTTTTGAGGATATTTTTCTTGTCCATTTCCTTGGATAAATAAAAACAGTCCAACTATTAGTACGTAAATTTTCATAAGTATTTTTAATATTGGTACGAAAATAGCCAATCCCGCTTAATTTGAAAAAACTAATAGAGTTAAAAAAAATAAAACCCAATAAAACAAAGGATTAGCGTAATGGATTTAATTCTTTGCAAGAATAATTGAAAAAAGTATTGCGAAGTAATTTAATCTATGTTAACTTTGTGAGAAATGCATCGATTTATTGCAAATGAGCGAATTGGTTGAAATTGTTGATTCTTTAGAAAATAAAGTGAGTAAGCTACTTCATAAGTTGGAGTTATTAAAGCAGGCTAATGTTAGTTTAGATAAAGAATTAAATGCTCTAAAAAATGAGAATCGCACTTCTTCAACTTTAGTATCTGAATGGGAAGAAAAGTACAATGCTCTTAAAATGGCAAGTTCGATGCTTGGCAGTAATACAAATAAAACAGAAGCAAAGCTTAAAATAAATACGTTAATTAGAGAGTTAGATCATTGTATTGCTCAACTCGCTGAATAATGTACAATTAATACTTATGGCAGAGAAGCTAAAAATTAAACTTTCTATTGCAGACCGGGTTTATCCCTTAACGATTGATCCAAGTCAGGAAGAGGGTTTGCGAAAAGCTGCAAAAAACATAGAGCAGTTAGCAAAAAAGTTTGAGCAAAACTATGCCGTTAGAGATAAACAAGATGTATTGGCAATGTGTGCCTTGCAGTTTGCCTCTAAAATAGAACAGAAGAGTATTGATAAGCAAGAGGATAATTCAGAGGTTACAGAGCGTTTAAAGGCACTGGAACAGATAGTAGACTCTAAGCTAAGCATCATATAAAATACGTTCATTAAATAAAAATTTAAGTTACTGCCCACATTGGTATTTTTTTGACAAACTCAACATTAATTTGTTTTAAAGGGTGAGTTTAGTTTGTAAAAGCAAGCCTTACTTGTATAAGGATCCTTGATCAAATTGTTAGCCCTAATCCTGTTTTATAGGAGTTTGTACAAAACACCCCCAATGTGGGTTTTTTAATATATATAACCATGGAAAATAGCACGTTTTTAATTATAGCAATTATAGTAGGTTTGGCAATAGGTTTTATTCTTGCTAAATTTTTAGAAAAAGGTAAAGCATCTAAAACAATAGGATCTGCCAAGAGAGAGGCAGAGTCTATTTTGAAAAATGCAACCACGGAAGGTGAGAGTATTAAAAAGGATAAAATACTACAAGCCAAAGAGAAATTTTTAGAGTTAAAGGCAGAGCATGAAAAAGTTATTTTTAGTAAGGACAAGAAGATGTCCGAATCTGAAAAACGAACAAGAGATAAAGAATCGCAAGTAAGTAATGAGTTGGCTAAAAGTAAAAAACTAAATGATCAGCTGGAGTCTAAAATCCAGTCGGTTAATCATAAGGATGAGTTTTTAGAAAAGAAGCAAAACGAATTAGATAAGCTACATAAAAGCCAAGTACAGCAATTAGAGGTTATTTCTGGACTATCCGCAGAAGACGCCAAAAGTCAATTGCTGGACTCGCTTAAAGAGACGGCCAAATCTGATGCAATGGCTTATATGCAAACCGCATTGGAAGAGGCAAAACTTACCGCTGAACAAGAAGCTAAAAAAATAATAATAAACACCATACAACGTATAGGAACAGAAGAAGCGGTAGAAAATTGCGTCTCTGTTTTTAATTTAGAATCTGACGATGTTAAAGGACGTATTATTGGTAGAGAAGGAAGAAATATTAGAGCTTTAGAAGCTGCAACGGGAGTAGAGATTATTGTAGATGATACGCCAGAAGCAATTATTCTTTCTTGTTTTGACTCTGTTCGTAGGGAAGTTGCTCGTTTGTCTTTACATAAATTGGTTACCGATGGACGTATACATCCAGCACGTATTGAAGAAGTGGTGCGCAAGACAGAAAAACAAATAGAACAAGAAATTGTAGAGGTAGGAAAACGGACCATTATCGATTTGGGTATTCACGGATTGCACCCAGAATTAATTAGGGCAGTAGGGCGTATGAAATACCGTTCATCCTACGGCCAAAATTTATTGCAACACTCTAGGGAGGTTGCTAAATTATGTGGTGTAATGGCTGCTGAGTTAGGATTAAACCCAAAAACGGCTAAAAGAGCAGGTTTGTTACATGATATTGGTAAGGTACCTAATACAGAGGTAGAGGTTGAAACTCCACATGCTATCTTGGGAATGCAGTGGGCAGAGAAATACGGAGAAAAACCAGATGTATGCAATGCCATTGGAGCGCACCATGATGAAATTGAAATGAAAAATTTAATCTCGCCAATTGTTCAGGTTTGTGACGCCATTAGTGGGGCAAGACCTGGAGCAAGAAGGCAAGTCTTAGATTCGTACATACAACGACTAAAAGACCTAGAGGAAGTTGCATTTGGTTTTGTAGGCGTTCAAAAAGCCTATGCAATACAAGCGGGTAGAGAGTTAAGAGTTATTGTAGAAAGTGAAAAGGTGACGGACGATAAGGCAGCAGAATTATCGTTTGAGATCTCTCAAAAAATACAAACGGATATGACATATCCGGGGCAAGTAAAGGTTACGGTTATCCGTGAAACTAGAGCAGTGAACGTGGCAAAATAAACGCGAAGTAATAATAAAATAAAAAAAGCTCCCATTGGGAGCTTTTTTTATACTTGTTTCTTATTCTTTTTTTCTTTTTCTCCAAATATGGCGGTCATCATTAAGCGTAAACTGTAATAAAACACCCCAAGAGCTGCAATAGCCAATAAAAACCCTATGATAAGTACTGGAAGATAGAAAGGGTGGCTTTCGTTCTTAAAAGCCTGATAAATAACTATGGGGCCACTAAACATTAATACCACGGTAAGGGCAAAAAATTTGAGGCTTTTGTAAAATGAATTGGGTTGTGTAGACATACTAAATTAATTTAAGGTAAGGGTGTAGGCGTATGTTTCAGAGATACTGAAATACCCAAGTGCAAAATTAGCGCTATTTGAAGTGTTTACTATATTCCCCCGTATTGTGCTAGGAGTAGGCTGAAATGGAGAACCACCACCTTCACCACTTTGCTCTAAGATATTATTCATGTAATTGTAAAACTGTTCCTCTAGTCCCATTATTTTTATGGTCACTTCTTGGTTTGAACTTAAATTGTCATAAAAATATGAAAATACAAAGGTTTCTCCTTGATAAAACTCATCTTCAGTAGTTAGGAATTCATTAAAGTCCATATCAAATAAATAAAAGTCATTTCTGCTGGGGTCATCTGTAAACTCTACAATTATTTCTGTATCATCATTACCAAAAAGGGAGCCACTGCCTTCAGTTACTTTATGTATGGGCACGCTAGGTATAAGCACTGTTTCGGCACTGTAATTTTCATTAGAATACAAGATATTTAATCGGTATAGATTTCCAAATTCAGGAATAAAACTATCGTTTGGAGATTTATAATTGCCTGAATTGTCTATGGCTGTAAACGGATATACTGTGCCATCTGTTTCATTTGTAATACTAACTTGGGCATCATTAATCGGTTTTTTTTCAATATCAAAATAATCTGTAGTTAATGAAAGCTTTATAGATCCTTCTACCTGTGAAGGATTTTGATTAGTATACACATTAAAATTAGCATCAACTACAAGTCTAGGTGTTGTGGATGGGGTGTCTATTTCTATTACGTCTTGACAACTCGATAAAAGCAATAAAAAAAGAAAATAAACCAGCTGCTTTTTCATAACCATTAAAATTTAAAGTTATATGTTACGGAGGGAACAATGCCAAAGATAGATGTCCTTAATGCTTCATTGTTTGAAGTATCTTCATTTCTTCCAAAGCTTATAGATGCAGCATTTTTTCGATTGTATACATTGTAAATGCCAAAAACCCATTGCGATTGAAGTTTTCTTCGTTTATTCTTTCTTGGCGTTAATGTAGCTGCGATATCTAACCGATGATAGCTAGGAAGGCGTTGTTTGTTGCGTTCCCCATAAATGGGGATGCTTAGGTCTTGGTATTCGTAATTACCAATGGGGTAGTTGGTGGGTTGCCCTGTTTGAAAAATTAAATTACTAGTAAAACTCCATTTTTCATTTAAATCATAACTTGTGTTTAAGGATACGTCATGGGTTTTATCAAAGCTTGTCGTATACCACTTGCCATTATTGATTCCGGTTTCCAAAGCGGTTCTTCCAGGTGTTTTTTGTTCAGATCTAGAAAAGGTATAGGATAGCCAACCATTAAAATTACCGCCGCTTTTTTTAAGCATAAACTCTAAGCCATACGCTCTCATTTTTCCATTTAAAAGCACTTGTTCTATAGCGTCATTTGCAATAAGATTTGCACCGTCTATATAGTCAATTCTGTTTTTTACATTTTTATAAAATGCTTCTGTCTCAAAGGAATAATCTGAGTTTTTTAAATTTTTAAAATATCCAATTGCAAATTGATCTAATATTTGAGGTTGAATAAACTTGCCACTTGGTGCCCAAACATCCAATGGGGTAGGAGAGCTTGTATTGGATAATAAATGAAGATATTGCGCCATGTGATTATAACTGGCTTTTACTGAATTTAAATCATTTATTGCGTAAGAAAGTGCTAGTCTGGGTTCTAGGTTGTTAAAGCTGGCAATTTGAGCATCTCGCTCAAAACGTTCAATACCAATAGGTTCTGCGCTTTCATATATTTGGAAATCGGAATTAAAATCAACAGCTTGGTCATTTTCATATATAAATAGCTTCTCTTGTCCTAACCTAATAAAGTTACTCCAACGCAAGCCGTATTGAAGGGTGATGTTTTTTGTTACCTTATGTTCTGCATCAATATAAGCGGCAAATTCATTTGCGTATTTGTTTATTAATTCCCTAGGTGTAATCCCTGAATCACTTCTATTGGGTTCTATTTCACCAGGATTAAACCTGTAATAGGTGTTGTTAACACCGTAATTCAATTTTAAATCATTGGAGATATAATGTTTAAAATCATATTTTACATTAAAATTCTGAATCCCGGAATTCCATTTAAAGCCAACAAAATCCAGTTCCAGCCCATAGAAGTAATCAGAATATATAAGCGATAGATTGCTGAAAATCTTATCAGAAAATAGGTGATTCCACCGCAGGTTAATTACAGAGTTTCCGTAGGTGTTTACAAAACTATTGGAAATACTAAAAACGTCTCTACCAAAATATCCAGAAACATATAGGTTGTTGTTTTTGTTAAGGCGATAGTTTAATTTGGTATTTAAATCATAAAAATAGGCTTTGTTGTCATTGTCAAATAGTGGTAAAAAAAGGTGAGCATACGAACTACGCCCCGCTAATAGAAAGGCACCTTGGTCTTTTTTTAAAGGACCTTCAAGGAGTAACCTGCTAGATACAATACCAATGCCTCCATTGGCTTTAAATGTTTTACTGTTTCCTTCTTTTTGATAAATATCTAAAACAGAAGAGACTCTGCCTCCATATTTTGCGGGAATTCCGCCTTTGTATAGTTTTAAGTCTTTAATAGCGTCTGGGTTAAAAACCGAAAAGAAACCAAAAAGGTGAGAGGAGTTATAAATGGTAGCCTCGTCTAATAAAATTAAATTTTGGTCTACAGAGCCACCACGTACATTAAAGCCAGAAGCTCCTTCCCCGGCACTTGTTACTCCGGGTAGTAGTAAAATTGATTTTAAGACATCAGCCTCCCCTAAAATAGCAGGAATTTTCTTGATACTACCAGCGGAAAGTGAATTCACGCTCATTTGTGGTTTTCGGATATCTAATTTTTCAATATCTTCCGTAAGGATAATTTCTTCCAATTGTTCTGCCTCTTCTGTAAGTTGAAGATTTAAGGTGGTGTCTTTGGTTAAGTTAATCGTCTTAATAATTTCCTTAAATCCAATAGAACTTATACTAATTTGGTAACTGCCTTGAGGAAGTGTGATGGAGTAAAATCCATATTCGTTTGTGATAACCCCCGCTTGTAGTTCGGGTATTGCTATAGTTACGCCAATTAAGGTTTCATTACTTGCGGCGTCAGAAACGGTTCCATACAATGTGAATTTCTCTTGCCCTATTAGGGTTTGTAGGGTGCATAGGAGGCTAAGAAAAAACCAGACAAGAGGTCTGTTCATAAAATTGGGTTTTTGTAAAAGTAATCCCTTTTTTTTCGACTAGAGAATAGTTAACATTTTTTTAAAAGAAAAGTCCTTTCAAATGAATGAAAAGACTTTTCTTTTAGACTGTTAATTATAGGTAAAAACTACAATTGATCTATAATACTATTAAAGGTTTTGCTTGGTCGCATAGCAGCTGCTAAAATAGTAGCATTGGGCATATAATAACCGCCTATATCTACCTTAGAACCCTGTGCATTGTTTAGCTCTTCAATAATTTTGGTTGTGTTTTCTAATAAATCTGCATACACTTTTTTGAATTTCGATTGTAATTCTGGGCTTTTTGTTTGGGTGGCTAATGCCTCTGCCCAATATAGTGCCAAATAAAAATGACTTCCTCTGTTGTCTAATTCGTTTACCTTTCTAGAAGGTGATTTATCATTTAATAAGAATTTTTCGGTAGCATCACCAAGTGCTTCTGCCAATACCAAAGTGTTTTTATCCTTATTTTTTTCACCTTCATACTCCAAAGAAACTTCTAAGGCTAAAAACTCACCGAGTGAATCCCAACGTAAATGTCCTTCTTCCATAAATTGTTGAACATGTTTGGGGGCAGAACCTCCAGCACCGGTTTCAAACAAACCGCCACCGTTCATTAGGGGAACAATAGAAAGCATTTTGGCACTAGTACCAACCTCTAAAATAGGAAATAAATCTGTTAAATAATCTCGAAGTACATTCCCCGATACAGAAATAGTGTCTTTGCCATCTTTCAATCTAGCTAAGGTAAATTCTGTTGCTTTTAAAGGGGATAAAATATGAATTTCTAAACCACTAATGTCATGGTTGGGTAAATAGGTATTTACTTTTTTGATTAATTCAATATCATGAGCTCTTTCATCGTCCAGCCAAAAAATAGCAGGTATATTGGTTGCTCTTGCTCTAGAAACAGCTAATTTAACCCAGTCTTGTATTGGAGCATCTTTCACCTGGCACATTCTCCAAATATCTCCTTTTTCAACCCTGTGCTCTATTATTACGGTATTGTTAGCATCTATTACTTGTACAACGCCATCAGAATCAATCTCAAAAGTTTTGTCATGAGAACCGTACTCTTCTGCTTTTTGAGCCATTAAACCAACATTAGGTACAGTGCCCATCGTGGTAGGATCAAAAGCGCCATGTTCTTTACAGAAGTCAATAGTAGCGCTATAAATAGCAGCATAGCTGCTATCTGGAATTACAGCTTTAGTATCTTGAGATTTTCCTTCTGCATTCCACATTTTCCCTGAATTACGAATCATTGCAGGCATAGAAGCATCTATAATAACATCACTAGGTACGTGTAGGTTGGTAATTCCTTTGTCTGAATTTACCATAGCCAAATCTGGGCCGTTTGCAATGGCTTTTGCTATTTCCGACTTAATTTCCTCACCATTAGGTAAATTATTTAACTTGTTCAATAAGGTTTCCAAACCATTGTTAGAGCCAATACCATTTGCTTCAAATATTTTACCGTATTTTTTAAATACATCTGAAAAGAAAACTTCTACCGCATGACCAAAAATAATGGGGTCAGATACTTTCATCATTGTTGCTTTCATATGTAACGAAAACAAAACTCCCGCATCTTTAGCTTCCTTTATTTGTTCCTGTAAAAAAGCGATAAGTGCCTTTTTACTCATAACAGTAGCATCAATAATTTCACCAGGAAGTAAAGAGATTTTTTCTTTAAGAATAATTTTAGTTCCATCCTTTTTAACCAATACAACATTTACATCAGTTGCCGTTGCCAGGGTGACAGATTTTTCATTGGCTTTAAAGTCTCCAGAAGACATTGTTGCTACATGAGACTTAGAGTCTGCACTCCAGGCACCCATAGAGTGTGGATTAGCTTTTGCGTAATTTTTTACGGCTTTGGGGGCTCTTCTGTCCGAGTTGCCTTCACGTAGTACTGGGTTTACAGCACTCCCTTTAATTTTGTCATATCGAACCTTTATTTCTTTTTCTTGTGCATCCTTAGGCTCGTCAGGATAACTAGGAATAGCATACCCTTTGGATTGTAGTTCTTCTATTGCTTCTTTAAGTTGAGGGATAGAAGCGCTAATATTTGGAAGTTTAATAATATTGGCCGTCGGACTTTTTGCTAATTCTCCTAACTGAGCCAAGGCATCTTCTATTTGTTGCTCTTTGGTCAAGAAATCTGGAAAAACAGCCAAAATACGTGCTGCTAAAGAGATGTCTTTCGTTTCTATTTTTATTCCACTACTTTTTGTAAAGGCTTGTACTATGGGTAAAAAGGATTGCGTTGCTAAAGAAGGAGCTTCGTCCGTTTTGGTGTAGATTATTTTAGGCATATTAAAACTTGATTATATATATTTTAAGCAGAGCAAATATACAATTTTAAGATTGCTTACATAATACATATGTTTTAAAAATAACGGCCTTTATACGATAATGCGATAAAAATTTAAATAACAAAAGCCATATCATTGTAATATATACATTGATATGGCTTTTAGAAACAATCTTTTAACTTTTTGTTTTGTTACTGGAACAAAACGGCAACCATTGATTGCATTAAATTTTTGTTTCTACGTTTAAAACACAGAACATACTGTAGTTTAGTAACAAAGCTATGTTTGTGTCTCTTCTTGTTGCTACTTTTTAGTTAAATGTACTTCTACAATTGAAATAAAAAGCTTACTGTTAAATTTTATCAACTCAAGGTAAGCCTACTTGTTAAAGTAATTAAGCATGTGCATTAATTAGTTTATATGAGGTCTTGCAACAATATAAAGAACGTGACTTTATAATAATTTGATAAAAGTTCAAACCATAAAATGATTCCTTTATCAAATCATACTCCAATGTAGTAATAAATTAAGTGATAAGCAAAAACTTTAACATATTCCTTTGTTTGGAGCTTGTTTGTTGTTGATGTAGCAAATAGGGAGTATAAAAAAAGCCTACCAAAGGGTAGGCTTTTTTATTTGGAATAAGGAGACGTAAATTAGTTACGTACTTCTTTAATTTTAGCTTTTTTACCAGTAAGACCTCTAAAGTAGAAAATACGAGCTCTACGTACTTTACCTTTCTTATTGATTTCAATTTTTTGTAGTGCAGGTAAATTTACAGGAAAAATACGCTCAACACCTATAGTACCAGACATTTTACGGATCGTAAAAGTTTCAGTAGCACCGCTACCTCTTCTTTGAATTACAACACCTCTAAAGAACTGAGTACGAGTTTTTTCACCTTCCTTAATTTCGTAGTATACTGTAATTGTATCACCAGCAGAGAATTTTGGAAAATCTTTTTTTGGAACAAATTCGTCTTCAACAAATTTAATTAATGCTTCCATCTTGTTTATTTATTTATATAAGTTTATTAAAATCAACAGTTCACGGATTTCGCCAGAGGTTAATTTAAATCGAGTGCAAAAATACGTTATTAATTATATTAAGCAAGATTTAAATAATATATTTTACTATTAATCTCAAGTTAAGACGCTTTTTTTAGCTTTAGCATAGCCATTACAAAGCCGATAGCAAAAAGTATAGAGAATAAACACGAAATACTATTTATTGCATAATGTATATAAATTATACGTTCACTATCTAAGCCTACTGTATTTGCTAATGCTGATACTATGGGGTTTGCTAATATACTTAGAAACTGTACTATGCTTCCTATGATCATAAATAGTCCGGCAAGCCCTTTCCTTTTGGTATAGTATAGTATTGCCCCTGCAATAATACCTATGGTTAATAGGCCGTATAAAATAGAGGTTATACCGTAAAGAAGTTGTAAATTATCAATCATTATCAAGTAAGTCTGGTCTTAGTTCCTTGGTTCTTTTATAGGCCTCATCTTCTCGCCATTTTTCAATTTTTGGAAAGTTGCCATTCAACAATACTTCCGGAACCTTTAAACCTTTATAATCGGCTGGTCGTGTATATACCGGTGGGGCTAGTAAATTATCTTGAAACGTATCGGTTAGGGCAGAGGTTTCATTGTTTAAAACTCCAGGAATTAACCGTATTATGGTATCACATAATACTGCAGCTCCTAATTCTCCGCCGGAAAGTACGTAATCTCCAATGGAAATTTCTCTTGTAATTAAGGTGTCTCTTACTCTTTGATCAACACCTTTGTAATGTCCACATAGAATAATGATATTATTGACAAGAGATAAGCTGTTCGCCATTTTTTGATTTAAAGTCTCGCCATCTGGGCTCATGTATATAACTTCATCATAGTCTCGTTCAGACCTTAGTTTAGAAATACATTTGTCTATTGGTTCTATCATCATGACCATACCAGCACCTCCGCCAAATTGATAGTCATCTATTTGGTTGTAGCTTTTGTCTGTATAATCTCTTAAGTTGTGAAAATGGACCGAAACAAGCCCCTTTTCAATGGATCTCTTTAGAATTGAAGCTTCAAAAGGACTCTTTAGTAATTCTGGTAATACCGTAATAATATCTATTCTCATGACTATTTCTTCCCAGCAAAGATACACTAATGATTTTTCAATTGAAGTGGACTAAAAATAAAGTCTATCAGGATTTCCTCCCAATTAAATCCTAGGGTTTTGGAATTCTAATTGATTTATATGTCGCGTAGTTACTGCATTGAACAAAAATCAAGTATCGTTAAAGTGGTGTAAATTTAGTAGGTTTTTGTGGTTTGAATTAAAAAAAAAGCTCCGAGTGGAGCTTTTTTTATTTTTTATGTTTGTTTAGTTCGTCCATTAGTTGCCTGCTTACTTTTTGTTCTCGTTCTAGGGACCTTCTTCTGTGGTCTTCAAACTCAACTTCAAGTTCGGATAAATTGGTCTTCGCCTCCTGTGTTAATACATTGCTTTTTCTAAACTTGTATATGAAAAGCAATAAAAGGATAACCAATCCTCCAATAATAGACCACAACATTAAATTGTATGTAATTTTGGCAACTTGAATGCCTAAGAAAGACATACTGTCTTTTTCTTCGGTAACCGTGGTTAGATTTTTTGTGGTTAAATCTAATTTCTGGTTTAAATCAGTAATTGTTGCTTCGTGCTGATTAATCGTGTTTTTTAATGAAACCTCTGTTTTTCCGTAGGCCGAAAGCGTATCTAATACATTCTCTCTCAGTTTGGTTAAGTACGTAATTTTAACTATTTCATATTTTACGCCAGCAGCTCCCCAATTACCTCCTTTATCAAATACATATTCAAATTGACTATCAATTGTGCCGCTATCTAAAGATAGGGCCTCTTCTTCTTTATCTGCTTCTTGTGCAAATTGGATATTCCATACAAGTAAAGCAATAAATATAGGTAATAGCTTTAAGCCTTTCATATTGTGTTTTTTTAAAATCTTATTGAGTCGGCTAAAGTAATTTAATATTTTCAGATTAGAAAAAAACTCCGTTGAAACTTGACGATTTTTTATGAGTTAATACCTGTAAAAAGCATCAATTTGTGGCATTCAACGAAGTTTTCAAACACATAATCGATTAATAGTAGGTGAATCTTCTAACTTTAGAGATGTATTTTGCTAATCGTATCACTTGATGGGAATAGCCGTATTCATTGTCATACCAGATATACAAAACAATACTTTTACCATCTTTAGATACTATGGTTGCAGGGCTGTCATAGATAGAAGGTGCAGAGGTGCCTACAATATCCGAAGAAACAAGTTCATTGCTTAAAGAATATTTAATTTGCTCTACAAGATCGCCTTCTAAAGCATATTTTTTAAGAATTGTATTTATACTTTCTTTAGATGTTTTATTTTTTACTTCGAGATTTAATATAGCCAAAGAGCCATTGGGAACAGGAACTCTAATGGCATTAGAGCTTAGTTTGCCAGCTAAGCTAGGGATTGCCTTAGAAACAGCTACACCGGCTCCGGTCTCCGTTATCACCATATTTAGAGCAGCTGCCCTGCCACGGCGATACTTGCTGTGCATATTATCTACTAAATTTTGATCGTTAGTATAAGCGTGTATCGTTTCTAAATGCCCTTTTTTAATTCCTAAAGAATCTTCTATAACTTTAAGTATTGGGGTTATAGCGTTTGTAGTACAGGATGCTGCCGAGAATATTTTTATGGTATCAGGATCGTATTCCAAATGGTTTACACCGTGTACAATATTAGGAACTTCTTTTCCCGGGGCCGTTAACAATACCCGAGACGCTCCTTTCGATTCTAAGTGTCTGCTCAATGCTTTTTTGTCTCTAAAAGCCCCGGTGTTGTCAATGACCAACGCACTAATAATTCCATATTTTGTATAATCTATATCTTCTGGTTTTTCTGCAGAGATAATATGCACTGTTGTCCCATTTATAAGTAAAGCGCTATTTTTCAAATCTACATCAATGGTTCCTGTAAATTTCCCGTGAACAGAATCTGTTCGTAAAAGGCTCGCTCTTTTCTCTAAAACATCTTGGGTTATAGGGCCTCTGGTAACTATAGCTCTTAACCGTAATTGATTTCCTTTCCCGGTTTTAGCCATCAATTCTCTAGCAACCAATCTACCTATTCTTCCAAAACCATAAAGGATCACATCTTTCGGTTTTATACCAGCAACCCCATTTGCATCTTTTAGTTTGTCAAGGACAAATGCTTTAACATTTCCGTAATTATTCGTATCGGCATGGTATTCATAGGTTAATTTACCAATATCTAATTTTGCAGGCGGCAATTTAATATCGTTTATAGCTCTTAATATTTCTACAGAGTCAAAAATTGAAATCGGTTTTTGTACAAATTCTCCCGCATATTCATGCAAGTTAATAATGTCACTAACATTTTTATCGATGATTTGATTTTTGAATAGAACAACTTCAATTGATTTGTCATACCAAAGATTACTGACAATTTTTATGAACTCTGTAGTGGCTTTTCTACGGTCTGCTTGAAAAGCTAATTCTTTTTCATAGGACGTATTGGAACTCATTAAATAGAATTTAAATGATTAGTTTTTTGCAAAAGTACTATATTTCAAACGTTTTCGTAAGTGGTTTAAAAAAAAATGCAGATTTTTAAAAAATCTGCATTTTTTTTAAATTAGAGCATTTCTTATTGGAAAATAAGGCGTTCTCTTTCTCCTTTTTCATTGACCATAGTAATACTCGTATATTCATACTTACTTATGGAGCCAAATAGGTTTTTAGCATCGTAAATATTATTTATTTCAGTTTTTCCAACAGCGATAAGGACCTTGCCTTCTAGGTTGTACATGCTGTGTACTTCTGGAACACCAATGATTTTGACACCTTTTTTTGTCTTAAACTTTTTCTTGTCCTTTTCATTTAGGTTTTTTACCGTAAACCCTAGAGGAGGTGGAAGGTTGATGGTTTGTCTTTCTTTGAGGACAACAGGCGTTGAAAGTTCTTCTTTTTCTCGTACATACGCTACAGAAATAGTATCTCCTGGCCTTTTCGTCGATAAATACCCGGTTAAGTCTGCAAATCGGTGTATTTTAATTTCATCCATTTGCTTTATAATATCCCCTTCTTGCAGTCCTGCATCAAAAGCGCCCGAATCTTCCATTACTTCGTCAACATAAACTCCGTCAATGTCATTTAAGCCTTTTTGAAATGCAAATTCAGAATTTATTGGTGGCGTTGTTATGCCTAAAATACCATCTAAAACACTCCCGTACTCTATGATATCATCCACTACTTTTTTCGCAATATTACTTGGTACAGCAAAGGAATAGCCTATATAAGAACCCGTTCTAGAACTAATGGCAGTGTTGATTCCTATAAGATTGCCATTGGTGTTTACCAAGGCGCCACCGCTATTTCCCGGGTTCACCGCGGCATCCGTTTGTATAAACGATTGGTTTTTACCCATATCCAAGTTTCTGGCTTTGGCACTAATAATACCAGCAGTTACCGTAGAGGTTAGGTTAAAGGGGTTGCCAACGGCTAAAACCCATTCCCCAACTTTAGCATTGTTACTGTCTCCAAAAGCCAAATATGGTAATTTTATTTTTGCATCTATTTTTAATAAGGCGATGTCTGTATTTGGATCTGTGCCCACCAATTCTGCAACATACGTTTTATTGTTGTTCAGGGTAATTTGTAAATGCGTTGCATTGGCAATTACGTGGTTATTGGTGACAATATATCCGTCTTCGGAAATAATGACCCCAGATCCTGTACCTATTTGTGGTTCTACACTGGCACTAGGACCATAAAAAAACTTTAAAACACGGTTTTGCTCTTGATTTATGGATACGTTTTTAACGTGTACCACAGCATTTACAGTTTTCTCAGCAGCAGCAGTGAAATCTACTTCGTTAATGCCTGCTCCCTTATAGGACACGGGAGTGTTACTGGTTGTAAAAACTGAGGAATCAGTCTCTTGGGCTATAATGTGAAAATTTTCCTTCTCAAAAAATAATTTATAGGCTCCTAATGTAATGACACCAGCAAGGACTGAAACGGCTAGTAAGCTTGTTATTTTTTTCATAATCATTCAATATATTAACATTAATTACTGTAAAATTATAATTTTTATATTTCATAAGGTTCAATTTAACGTCATTTTAACTGCCAAAAAAACCTTAACAAATTATATCTTTGTCATTATGCAAATTACTTTTTATAAATATCAGGGAACAGGGAATGATTTTGTCATGATTGATAATAGATCTTTAAAATTCCCGAAACAAAATACAAAGTTAATCAATTCTTTGTGTGATCGTAGATTTGGCGTTGGTGCAGATGGATTAATTCTTTTGGAAAATGATGATTCAGTAGATTTTAAAATGGTGTATTACAATGCCGATGGTAATGAGAGTAGTATGTGTGGCAATGGAGGAAGGTGTCTTGTTGCTTTTGCCAGCTTTTTAGGCGTAATTAAAGATAAAACTACATTTACTGCAGTAGACGGATTGCATAATGCTACAATTGCAAAAGATATCGTTAGCCTTCAAATGATAGATGTTGAAAACATTAAGGAAAAAGAGAATTACTCCTTTTTAAACACAGGTTCACCACACCATGTGCAATTGGTGAAAAATATTGATACATTTCATGTTTTTGAAGAAGGTAAAAAGTTAAGATACGGTTTGTACGGAGCCTCCGGAAGTAATATTAATTTTGTGGAAGAGACTAGTAGTGGTTTTGCGGTAAGGACCTATGAGAGGGGAGTAGAAGATGAAACGCTGTCTTGTGGAACTGGGGTAACGGCCGTTGCTCTGGCAATGTATAACAGCGGAAAAACAAAAGCAACCAGAATACCTATTAAAGCAATGGGGGGTAATTTAGAAATAAGTTTTGAACCCACTGATAGGGGTTATACAAATATATTTTTAATAGGAGCTGCAAAGCAAGTTTTTAAAGGAGAGATAACATGTTAAAGTTACAAGGGGAACATATTTATTTGCGTGCCATAGAGCCAACCGACTTGGATTTTTTATATGAGTTAGAGAATAATACGTCTATTTGGGAGATTAGTGGAACCACTGCTCCTTATTCCAAACAGATTTTAGAGTTGTATTTGAGAAATGCCTATAAGGATATTTATGAAGCCAAACAATTGCGCTTGTGTATTTGTGATATTACCGATACGGTGATTGGCTTGATAGATTTGTTTGATTTTGACCCAGCTAATAAAAAAGTAGGATTGGGGATTATTGTATCCGAGAAAAAGAATAGAAATAAAGGTATTGGGACAGAGGCGCTAAGTTTGGTTTGTGATTATGCTTTTAATATACTTGATGCGCATCAGGTATATGCTAATGTAATCGTTTCTAATACAGCCAGTATTCACCTGTTTGAAAAATTAAATTTTAAAGCAGTTGGAGTTAAAAAGGACTGGATTTTTGCACATGGGGCATTCAAGGATGAAATATTATATCAAAAGATAAATAACTAATGTATATAAAGAGAATAATAATAGCTGTATTGTTGCTAGGTATAGTGGCTTGTGCTGTGTTTGCTTATATGGTATACGGTGTGTTTTTTACACCCAATACAAGTTTCAATAATGAAACAGCTTATATTTATGTAAAATCTAATGATGATTTTAATAGCGTAAAAGCTTATGTACAACCCCTTCTTAAAAATGTGGATGATTTTGAGGCAACTGCAGAACGAAAAGGATATACTTCTAATGTAAAGGCAGGCAAGTATGGAATTAAAAAGGGAATGAATAATAATGAGATTGTCAATGCCTTACGCAGTACTAACATTCCAGTGAAAGTTTCTTTTAATAATCAAGAAACAGTAGCTGATTTAGCCGGCAGAATTGCGGCTCAAATTGAAGCGGACAGTGTTTCTTTGTTAACTGCATTTACGGATGTCGACTTTTTAAAGGAAAATAATTTTACTGCAACTAGTAAATTAGCGTTGTATATACCTAATAGTTATGAGTTTTTCTGGAATACTTCCGCTGAAAAGTTTCGCGATAAAATGTTGAAGGAGTACCATCGGTTTTGGAATGACCAACGACTAGAAAAAGCTAAGGCGTTAAATTTAAGTGCTGTTGAGGTTATTACGTTGGCGTCTATAGTGCATAAAGAGACCGCTAAGGTAGATGAGCGACCAAGGGTAGCCGGCGTGTATTTAAATAGACTTAGAACAGGAATGTTGTTGCAGGCAGACCCAACCGTTATTTATGCTTTAAAATTACACCAAGGCAATTTTAACCAGGTCATTAAAAGAGTATTGTACAAGGATCTCGAATTAGATTCCCCTTACAATACGTATAAATATGCTGGTTTACCTCCAGGACCTATAGCAATGCCTGATATATCGGCCATTGACGCAGTGTTAAGCCCTGAAAAACATGGGTATTACTATTTTGTTGCAAACGTTGAAAATTTTGGATATCACAAGTTTGCAAAGACTTTAGTGCAACATAACCGAAATAAGCAACAATATATCCGATGGATAAACGAGCAAAAAATTAATAGATAGGTAATTTAACTGTTAATTCTTACAAGATATCCAAAAAAACGCATCTTTTATACATTTTTAACATTAGGGTCTCAAAAACACCTCTAACTTTGCAGCGAGAAATTTAAGCAAACTGAAGTATTTTAATACTGCGACTGTAAGTCTTAAGAAATAAAACTATATGAGAAAGTGGATTAGTACATTAATCCCCGTTATCATGATATTTATTTTAACAAGTTTTAGTTACAATATAATGGAGCCGTTGGTAGCCATTGAGGAAGTGCCTAGATTGCTTAAGATAAATGAACCTACTGAAGTTTTACACCCCAAATGTGAAACTGACATAATAAATGATGTTGCACCTATTGTTACTCCGCCGTTTTTAGGAGAAACTTATATAGGATTTAGAGAAGCTCTTGCTTTTAAAGAGTCTCAAGGCGATTATTTTGTTACAAACGATTTTGGATATATTGGTAAATATCAGTTTGGAGCAGAAACCTTGCAATTAATGGGAGTAACCAATATAACTTCCTTTCTAGTCAATCCAATTTTACAGGAGAAAGTATTTTTCGCTAATTTATCTAGAAACAAATGGATATTGCGTAAAGATATTAAGCGTTTTGCTGGACGTAAAATTGCGGGTTTAGATATCACTGAATCGGGGATGCTAGCTGCAGCCCATTTGGCCGGTGCAGGAAACGTTAAAAAGTTTTTGCGGTCTAGAGGGGGGCATACTGTAAAAGATGCATATGGTTCTAGCTTAAGCTACTATATGAAAATTTTTGCGGGCTATGATGTTTCTGTGGTAAAAGCGATAAGAAAACCTAAAATATTATAATATTACACTTTGAAAATGAGTAATCCCTAGTAAAGAATGTTTTGCTAGGGTTTTTTTATGCTTGAAAAATAAATATTGTGGGCCTTTTACTTAGATCCAAAGCAATCTTTTTCCATTCTGCGATGGTGTTTGTCGCTATTTGCTCAGAGGCAAGAGTGATGTCTGTGGCAATACACAACAGTGTCTGATTGGACAATGTCTTCAGGAACTCAGCTAATAATTTTTCGTTTCTATAGGGGGTTTCAATAAAAATTTGAGATTGATTTAAATCTTTAGAAATACGTTCCATTCTTTTAATAGTAGATTTCCTTTCGTTAGAATCTATGGGTAAATATCCGTTAAAAGCGAAACTTTGACCATTTAATCCGCTAGCCATAAGCGCTAGGAAAATGGAGGATGGTCCAACTAGAGGTACTACTTGTATCTTTTTCTGATGGGCAATTTTAACCACATCGGCACCGGGATCTGCAATACCTGGACAGCCTGCTTCGGAAATTATTCCAATATTCTTTCCTTCAAAACAAGGATCTAGAAAACTAGGAAGTAATAAGGGATCGGTAAATTTATTTATTAATTCAATATGTAAACTAGGTTGCGATTTGCCAGAGCTTATTTTTTTTATAAACCGGCGAGCAGATTTTTCATTCTCAACAATATAGTAATCTATGTTTTCAATGGCTCGTTTTATGGAAATGGGTAATACTTCCAAGGGTTCATTATCCCCCAATGTGGTAGGTATTAAGTATACTTTGCCTAAAGTTGTAGCGCTATTATTCATTGCTTTGTGTCATTTGTTTGGCTATTTTAGAACACGCCTTGTCAATGAGGTTGTAGACATTTTCAAATTCTATTTCCCCGCCATGATAAGGATCTGGTACTTGACTGATACCGAGCTCCACTTCGTTTAAGAGCAGTCTTACCTTTGCACTTTCTACTTTGTTTTTGGCTTGAGTGATAATATTGGCATAATTGCTTTTGTCCATAGCGTAAATAACGTCAAACGTTTCAAAATCGCTTTTGGTAAATAGGCGACACAATTGTTGACTAATATCTATCCCATTCTTTTTTGCAACCGCAATAGATCTTTTATCTGGTGGACTTCCAATGTGGTACCCCGCGGTTCCAGCAGAATCTACAGTACAAAAATCTGGTGATACCTTACTTTTAAGAATACCTTCAGCCAATGGGGACCTGCAGATATTTCCTAGGCAAACCATTAGAATTTTTGTTTTCATCTTAAAAATTAGGAGAATTTTTTAGTAAGGTCGTCTATGTATTTGCGAAACTGCTTGTCCGTTTCTGCTAAATTATCAACGGTCTTACAAGCGTGTAAAACGGTAGCGTGGTCTCTTTTGCCAATTTGAGATCCGATACTTGCCAAAGAGGCTTTCGTAAATCTTTTGGCAAAAAACATAGCCAATTGTCTCGCTTGTACTATATGTCTTTTTCTTGTCTTAGATTGTAAGGTAGAAACATCCATTTCAAAATAATCGGAGACTACCTTTTGTATGTAGTCTATAGATACTTCTCTTTTGGTGTTTTTAACAAATTTTTCTACAACTTGCTGTGCTAGCTCTAGGGTGATTTCTTTTTTATTGAAGGAAGATTGCGCAATTAATGAAATAACAGCACCTTCTAATTCCCGTATGTTTGATTTAATGTTCTTTGCAACATAATCTATGATGTCATCAGGCATTTCTACCCCATCTCTATACAATTTATTTTTTAAAATAGAGATTCTAGTTTCGTAATCCGGAGTTTGTAATTCTGCAGATAAGCCCCATTTAAAACGAGATAATAAGCGTTGCTCTATATCTTGCATGTCTACAGGTGCCTTGTCTGATGTTAAGATAACTTGCTTTCCGTTTTGATGTAAATGATTGAAAATATGGAAGAAAACATCTTGAGTTCCTGATTTTCCTGATAAAAATTGAACATCATCAATAATTAAAATATCAATTAATTGATAAAAGTGAATAAAATCATTCCTCGTATTTTTCTTAACAGACTCTATGTATTGTTGGGTAAATTTTTCAGCAGAAATGTATAAAACAGTCCGTTCAGGGTATTTGTCTTTAATTTCAACACCAATAGCGTGTGCCAAATGTGTTTTACCTAAGCCAACACCGCCAAAGATTAAAAGTGGATTAAAAGAGGTGCCACCAGGTTTATTAGCAACAGCCATTCCGGCAGATCTTGCCAGTCTATTAGAATCACCTTCTAAAAAGTTGTCGAAATTATAATTCGGATTAAGCTGAGATTCAATTTTTATATTCCGAATCCCTGGAATAACAAACGGATTTCTTAATTCTGGGTTTTTAGACTTTATAGGTACATCCAATTCTTGTGCAGAAACCGTGCTTCTGTTAGAGCTTGGAATTCGCTCTGTAAAAGGTTCTCGATTACCGTAAGTGTTTTCCATTTTAATGATGTACACCAATTTGGCATTTTCACCTAATTCTTTGGTAAGGGAAACTTTTAAGAGTTTTACATAGTGTTCTTCTAACCATTCGTAGAAAAATTTACTAGGTACTTGTACACTTAAAGAATTATCTGATAATTTAACCGGTTTTATTGGCTCAAACCATGTTTTGAATGCTTGTGGTTGAATGTTGTCTTTGATAAAAGACAAACAATTATTCCATACTGATTCTGCAGTAACACCCATTATTAAATTATCTTTTTTTTTGGTTAGTATTGTGTGTTCGTTTTAGAGAAAACAATAATTTTGTTCCTTCTAATTGGGTCGACAAATATGTGAACAAAATTCCTAAAAAAAAAATCAATTACTATTGAATTTGAAGTTTTTTTTTCGCATGTTGTGCTAACGAAGGTACGAGCCTTAAATATATAATTTTTGTTGGGATATTATGCATAAAAATGAAATTTCTTTTAGAGTAAGATATGGTGAAACAGATCAGATGGGTGTTGTGTACCATGGGAACTATGCACAGTATTTAGAGATGGGAAGATTAAGCTGGTTGCGGGATTTGGATGTGTCTTACAGAGTTATGGAAGATAACGGAATTATATTGCCAGTAATTTCTTTACAAATTGGTTATAAAAAATCTGCTTTGTACGACGATTTAATTACGGTTGTTACCAAATTAAAAAAAACACCTTCTGTTAAGATAGAATTTGATTACGAAATTTACAATGAGAAGAAGGAACTTTTGGTTACGGCAAATACGGTTTTGGCCTTTTTAAATAAGGAAACAAAAAGACCTATGAAATGCCCAGATTACGTTTTACAAAAAATTGAGAAGTTTTACGATTTTTAACTTTCAATTTCAATTTCAATTTGCGGTATGGTATTAAAAATATGCCATATCGCATCTGAATTACTTTTCCGTGTAGCAATTTTATAAGTACAGTTTACTTCTAATTTCTGAGAGATTATGTCTAGGTTGTTTTGTTTTATCACCCGCATCACTTTATTTATATCCTTGTATTCAAAAGTTAGTTTGTAGTGCTGTGTTATGATTTTTTGTTTGATGTTAGCTTCGTCTAAGGCCAATTGCGCAGCAGTTCTGTAGGCAGCTATAATTCCGCCAACACCAAGTTTAGTGCCTCCAAAAATTCGGGCAACAGCAATCAGAATATTAGTTACATCATAAGATTGTATTTGCCCGTATATGGGCATTCCGGCAGAATTATTGGGTTCGCCGTCATCATTTGCCCTGTACTGTTTGGTGTCTGTCCCTAATTGCCAGGCGTAACATACATGGTTGGCATTATGGTGTTTTTTTTTTAGCTGATCAATAATTGCTTTTACGTCTGCCTCTTCTGTAATAGGAAAAGCATAACCGAAAAATTTACTTTTCCTGTCCTTGTACAGTATTTCTGCAGATGGCTTGTCTATAGTATTGTATGTGTCTTCCTTTTTCTGCATTAATACAAAGTCATTAATAAAATGCTGATCACGGCAAGCGTAATGCCTAGCCAATTTTTTAGGCTTAGTTTTTCTTTAAACAGTAAAATGCCTATTAGGGTGGTAAAAAGCACAATAGACACATTGTTTATCGTAAAAACGGTTGAACTATTAAATACACTCCCTCTTAAAGCTTTAATTAGGAAATATATAGAGAAATAGTTGGGGATTCCCAACGATATGCCAGCAATGATGTTTTTTATATTTAGTTGTAATGGGTGTTTATGAGCTCTTGAAAGTACATAAAGAACACCCGATACCCCGGCGGATAAAAAAACGATAGATGAGAATAAAGGAATTTCTATTTCGGGCACATGTGCTTCTTCTAAATATTTAATACTAGCATCTATAGCGCCAGAGCCCAAGAATACCAAAAAAGGAAGGAGGAGTGCCTTTACTTTAAAAATAGTATTAGTTTCCTTAATAGATGCCAAATATACCGAGCTTAATGCTAAAACAATACCGATGACTTTAAATGCACTCAATTTTTCATCGTAAAAATAAACACCTAATATTACTGGAACAACCAAGGACATTTTAGTAGCAACGGAAGCGACAGATACACCAAATCTCTGGGATGTTTTTGCCATAATGTTGAAAACTAGGATAAACAACACTCCCAAAAAAGCAGTGCCCAAAAACCATGGCTTTTCAGGGATACTAGAAGGTATTATTTCTTCATTGTAAAAGAATAGTCCAACACTACAGGCTACAAAATAATTTACAATAATAGCGTATAACGTCTGCACTTTATAAGTGTCAAACAACTTAAAAATTATAAAAATTAAACTTGAAAAAAGGACACTTAGCGCTAAGGAAATCATACCGGTATTTTAGAGTTTAGGTCCATAATATCCTCTATACCAACCCTGAGGTTCCAAGTGTGTATTCCCAATGTTTTAGCTGCCTCAGTATTTTCTTTGGTGTCATCAATAAATAAGCTTTCGGTTGCTGTTAAATTGTTTGTGTCAAGGACAAATTCATAAATATCCACATTGGGTTTTCTAAAATGAATTTCATGGGATAAATAGAATTTTTCAAAACAATTTTTAAACCGTTCGTACCGAGAAGTACCCATATTTTGGATCGCTTTTTCAATGTGCAAAGCATTGGTGTTGCTTAATAAAAACAAGCGGTATTTTTTTTCTTTGGCAAGTGCTTCTAGAAACAATAGGCGCTCCTCAGGAACGTCTAAAATGATTTTATTCCAAGCGGCTATTAATTGACTTTCTGTCGCTTTGGGTACTATTACATTCGTTTTTTTTACAAAATCATCAGTGTGTAACAGTCCTTTTTCATAAGCGTGCATCAGTTTTTCTAAATCGTTACTTAGTCCTGTAAAGCCATAATTCTTTAAGGCTGTTGCAGTTGCAGATTTGTCCAGGTCAATAAAGATATCACCAAAATCAAAAATAATGTTTTTAATCATTTGAGTATGTGGTTAAAGTGTCTTTGCCATAACAGTTTTTACTACTTATTTTACCTGTAAACAATGGAGCTTTAATACCCTTTATAAAGTTAGAAGTCCCCTTAAAGATTCGTGCTTCATCCCACAGATTTGCCGCAATAAAAGTCGTTAAAGTTTGGGTGCCTCCTTCTACAATAAGGCTAAGTATATTGTGTTTGTAACATACATTGCAAAGTTGCTGAGCTACATTGCTCTTAAAATCTATTTCTTCATAAATAACACCCTTAATAGCGCTATTTTTATTCGCCTTGGAGGTAATGATTATGGTTTTTACTGTCTTATTAAAAATAGCATGGGTACTGTTAATTCTTAAATTGGGGTCTAATACAATTCGTATTGGTGGTTTTCCATACCAATTTCTAACATCTAATTTGGGGTTGTCAGCAATAACGGTATTGGTGCCAATTAATATTCCCTGTTCTTCACTTCTCCATTGGTGAACTAATTGGCGGGCTTTGTTTGAAGTTATCCAAAACGGTTCTGCCTTTAAATTTCTTTGGTCATTGGTCGGCGCAATATAACCATCGTTCGTTTCTGCCCATTTCAATATAACGTACGGTCTTTTTTTCTCGTGGAAACATAAAAATCGTTTGTGATGTATCCGACATTCTTTTTCTAATACCCCAGAAACAACGGTGCAACCCGCATCTTTTAATTTTTGAATGCCTGCGCCAGCAACTTTTTTATGTGGATCCATTAGACCTATAATAACATTTGGTATTTTGTGTTTTATAATGAGGTCTGCGCAAGGTGGTGTTTTTCCATAATGAGCGCAAGGTTCTAATGTAACATAGATGGTTGCCTTTGTTAAAAGCGATTTGTCGTGTACCGAATTAATTGCATTTACTTCGGCATGTGGACCACCATAAGGAGATGTATATCCTTCTCCAATTATAGTTTCGTTATACACAATGACAGCACCAACCATTGGATTTGGGAATGTAGTTCCCAAACCGTTTTTGGCAATTTGTATACAACGTAAAATGTATTTTTCTTGTATCTTCACCTCGCAAAAATAGAACAATAATAAGATATAGTATTTGTTAAATGGATAATGTAAGTATTCGCCCCATACTACAAAAGGATAATGCAGCAGTTGCTAGGGTGATTCGGGGTGTTTTAGAAGATTTAGGTGTGCCCAAAGTAGGGACAGCTTATGCAGATAAGGCACTAGATAAAATGTATGAAAATTACAACGTACCAAAAGCTACATACTTTGTGGTAGTCCATAATGGTGTTATTAAAGGATGTGCTGGTATTGCACAATTAGAAAATTATGAGGGCAAAGTATGTGAGCTTCAGAAAATGTATTTTTTAGAAGATGTCAGAGGAAAAGGTTTGGGGCGTAAAATGATGGAGGTTTGTATCGCTAAAGCAAGTGAGTATGGTTTTCAGAAATGCTATATAGAAACGATGCCTTATATGAAAGAAGCTCAAAATCTATATAAAAAATCAGGTTTTGTTACTCTTGATGCACCCATGGGAAATACTGGTCATTATTCTTGTCCGGTTTGGATGCTTCGAGAATTGTAGCGTTGTAAATAATTGAATATAACCTGTTTAATAGGTTAATCTAAATAGTTAGTTTATAAAATGTTATTGAGAGCGATAAAAAATATTTATCACCAAGAATTGGATGCTTTGTATCCTGTAGAAGAAGTAAATAGTTTTTTCTATATGACGATAGAGCACTATCTTAAATTAGAGCGATTTATTCTTGCGTTACAACCGGAATTTATGCTTTCGAAGGAAGAAGAAACTCCTTTGTTTGCTACGATTGAAAAATTGAAACAAGAAATACCAATTCAGTATATTTTGGGAACGGCTCATTTTATGGATCTAGATTTTGCAGTAAATTCCAAGGTGTTAATTCCTAGGCCAGAAACGGAAGAATTGGTGCGTTGGATAGTAGAAGATGTTACCCCTAGTGCAAGTGTCAGTATATTAGATATTGGTACGGGTAGTGGTTGTATTGCCATTTCTTTGGCGAAAAATTTACCCAATGCTTCCCTTTATGCGTTGGATGTATCAGAAGAAGCTCTCGTTGTTGCCCAAAAAAATACCGAAGCAAATCATACTATTGTTACATTTTTGAAGGATGATATTCTCAAGGAACCAAACCTTCAACAAAAATTTGATATCATCGTTTCTAATCCGCCTTATGTAAGAATGTTGGAAAAAGAACAAATGGCAGATAACGTTTTGAATCACGAACCTAGTTTGGCACTTTTTGTTTCCGATGAGAATCCGCTGTTGTTCTACAAGGCCATAACTAATTTTGCAGGGAAACACTTAAAAGAAAATGGGAGTTTGTATTTTGAAACCAATCAGTATTTAGGAAAAGAAACTCAAGCGCTTTTAGCGCATCAAAATTTTTCAGAGATAGAACTTCGAAAGGATATCTATGGGAATGATCGGATGTTGAAAGGGAAAATTAAATTAAAAAGTATACACAAATAGAAATCTAGGGAATAAGAATTTCTTTTGTTTGAAATTGAAATATTACAATAAAAATGTCTGTACAGGAAAAAATAGAAGCATTGCGACTCGAATTACGTCAGCACAATCATAATTATTATGTGTTGGATAATGCTACCATCTCTGATTATGAATTTGATGTAAAATTAAAAGAACTACAGGATTTAGAAGAACAGCATCCAGAGTTTTATGATGCGAATTCTCCTACTTTGCGAGTTGGGGGGCAAATCACCAAGAATTTTAATACTGTGGTGCACGAGCACAGAATGTATTCGCTAGATAACTCTTATTCCCAAGAAGATTTGATGGACTGGGAAAAGAGGATTGAGAAAATATTGGGCGACTCTAATGTGGAATTTACTTGTGAATTAAAATATGATGGAGCTTCTATTAGTTTAACTTATGAGGAGGGCCAACTTGTTCGTGCAGTGACTCGTGGTGATGGTTTTCAAGGCGATGAAGTGACAACAAACATTAAGACCATAAAATCGGTACCCTTACAGTTACACGGAGATTTTCCAGCAAAATTTGATATTCGAGGCGAAATTGTATTGCCTTTTGATGGGTTTCATAAAATGAATGAAGAGCGTATTGCCAATGGTGAAGACCCGTATATGAACCCAAGGAATACAGCTTCAGGTAGTTTAAAACTACAAGACAGTGCATTGGTGGCTCAACGCCCTTTAGAGTGTTTGTTGTATGGGGTAGTTGGAGAAAATACGGGTATTACGTCCCAGTTTCAAATGTTAGAAAAAGCGCGCGAATGGGGTTTTAAAGTACCTACAGTTGCTAAACTATGTAAAAGTGTAGCTGAAGTGATGGCTTTTGTGGCACATTGGGATGTACATCGGCATCAGTTGCCCTATGAAACAGATGGGGTTGTTGTTAAGGTAAATTTATTGCGCCATCAAGAGGAACTAGGGTATACTGCAAAGTCGCCCCGTTGGGCTATGGCGTATAAGTTTAAAGCAGAACAAGTTACTACGGTATTGAATGAAATTACCTATCAAGTAGGAAGAACAGGGGCCATTACCCCGGTGGCAAACCTGGAACCAGTATTGTTGGCGGGTACCACCGTAAAAAGGGCATCCTTACACAATGCAGATCAGATTGAAAAGTTAGACATTAGAGAGGGAGACACTGTTTTTGTTGAAAAGGGAGGAGAGATTATCCCCAAAATTGTTGGGGTAAATAGGGACTTACGGCCTCAAGACTCAGAAGTAACCCAGTATATAACAGAATGTCCCGAATGCCACACCCCATTGGTTCGTTCCGCAGGTGATGCCAAGCATTTCTGTCCTAATGAATATGGCTGTCCGCCTCAAATAACTGGTAAAATTCAGCATTTTATATCCAGAAAAGCCATGGATATTGATGGGTTGGGGAGTGAAACTGTGGAGTTGTTATTTAAAGAGGGCTTGGTGACAAATTATGCCGATTTGTATGCGCTTAGTGTGGAGCAAATTCTACCTTTAGAACGAATGGCCGAGAAATCTGCTGTAAATTTAGTCCAAGGTGTGGCTAAATCTGTAGAGGTGCCGTTTGAGCGTGTTCTATTTGCTTTAGGAATTCGTTTTGTAGGTGAAACGGTAGCTAAAAAATTGGCAAAGGCTTATAAGAATATAGACGCCTTAATGTATGCCTCTGCACTAGAATTGGCAACTGTAGATGAAATTGGGGAGCGTATAGCGACTAGCGTTGTTGACTTTTTTCAAAATGAAACAAATTTGGAAAGTATCAATAGGTTGAAAAGTTATGGACTGCAGTTTGAGTTATCTGCTGATAAATTATTAAACCAGACTGAAAAACTTAAGGGACAAACCTTTGTTGTTTCGGGTGTTTTTGAAATGAGTAGGGATGATCTTAAAAAAATGATTGAAGATAATGGCGGTAAGGTGGGGTCTTCTATTTCATCTAAGACTGCGTTTTTGGTTGCAGGTGATAAAATGGGGCCAAGCAAGCGAACTAAAGCTGAAAATTTAAAAGTGCCTATCATTACAGAGCAAGAGTTTTTAGATAGTTTAACCTAACTCGATTTCTCAGAACCTAAAAAATTAAAATGGATTATTTTGTAATTTCAGCAATACTAGTGTTTATTTCGGCCATTTTTGGTTACATAAACGTACGCTTCCTAAAACTGCCTAATACCATTGGGCTGATGCTAATAACCATTGTCTTTACCTTGGTTGTATTTGCTATAAGTTACTTTGATTCTACCTTATTGGATGCTGAGCGGTTTATTATTTCACAAATTGATTTTAAATCGGTTTTATTGGATATTATGCTAAGTTTCTTGCTTTTTGCTGGTGCTTTACACACCAATTTTGAGCAGTTAAAAGTGCAAAGATGGCCTATTTTTGTTTTTGCGACCTTGGGGGTGCTAGTTTCTACATTTTTAGTTGGAACCGCTGTTTTCTTTCTGCTTCAACTCTTCGGATTTTCGGTAGAATTTATATATTGTTTGCTATTTGGAGCCTTAATTTCACCTACAGATCCTATTGCTGTTCTGGGTATTTTGAAAAAAGCAGGAGTTCCTAAAAACTTGGAAACTAAAATTGTTGGAGAATCGCTTTTTAATGACGGTGTTGGCGTCGTTGTTTTTTTAACTATTTATCAATTTGCTTCTTCCGGAGCAACAGAAACTACGGCCTTGGATGTTTTGGAACTATTTGGCGTTGAGGTGTTGGGAGGTATAGCTTTTGGTCTGCTTTTAGGATGGTTAACCTATCGTTTTATGAAATCTATAGATGATTACGATATAGAGGTAATTATAACGTTGGCAACGGTAATGGTGGGTACTGTTGTAGCTCAAAAATTGCATTTATCCGCACCGCTTGCAATGGTAACCGCAGGTTTGGTTGTTGGTAATGATACCGTTCGGGATAGTGCAATGTCTGCAACTACTGAAAATTACGTAGACAAATTCTGGGAACTTATAGACATTCTCCTAAACAATGTGCTTTTTGTGTTAATAGGAATGGAAATGCTTGTGTTATCATTTCAAGGTGAATTTATCTTGATAGGGATAGTGACTATTCCAATTGTATTAATGTGCCGGTATTTATCATTAATGGCACCCATAAACTTTTTTAAAAACAAACTAGATTTTGTGCCCAAAACCAATTTAATCATGACCTGGGGAGGGTTGCGAGGGGGTATTTCTATTGCCTTGGCTTTGGGATTGACCCAAGAAATGCACAGAGACTTGTTTTTAGTAATTACATATATAGTAGTTGTCTTTTCAATACTGGTTCAAGGCTTAACCGTTGGTGCATTGGTTAAGAAAGTAGAGAAAAGGAAATTAGGTTAATTTACTTAGTACAATTTTCACAATATGTATTTCTTAAATAATCATCTTCCAATAATTGAAAAGTTACACCACCATCATTAGACGGATTGAACAAGCGACAAAATTTTTCTTTATTCATATTTAAGGCATTGAGCATAATAGTTCTGTAATCTGGGGTTTGTGTTAATTCGGTATCAATTAAAGTTAAGTTAATATAGTAAAATAGCAGATTTTCATCAACTTCTATGCTTTTTACTTTGTCCTCCAAAATCTTAATAGCTTTAGAGTGGTTAGAGTAATAGGATAAATATTGTGCTAGACTTAGGTAGTCATAATCTGTTAAAGGAACACTTTTGTAGTTTTCATAGATGTAAGCAACAGATTTGTCTTTATTGATATAATCTCTTTTTTGCATTAACAACTCGCTTTTAGTAATATGAAAATTTACCATCATCCGCTTTATTAATGGTGCTTTTATATCGAAGTTTTTTAATTCGAGTATTTCTTTTTTTAGCGTTTCTTCTTTAATCGGCAGGGCCTTAAAACGCCATAGTTGTATTTTAGCAGCTATTAAATTGTATTGAATTCTAGGGTCTTTAGGGCTTAAATTAGAAAGCTCTAAAAAATCATTGTAAGAAATAAGTAATTGCTTTATATCCATTAATGCTCTAAATGCAGAGTTTTTGTTAAAAATTTGAACGAATTTAAGCTGTTTTGGAACAATCATTTTTTGCAGAAAATCTGGGTTTTTCTCTTTTCCTTTTAGCCTTTCAAATAAAGAATTTTGAATTGCTAAGGCATTGTCTAAATTATCTTCTATAATGGTTTTGTTAAAGGTTGACATAAGTTCGTCAGCTGTCATTTTATTATAGGGATCCTTTTTTTCTAGCTCTAATGAAATGATTGCTTTTCTGTGGTTTTTTAAATACTTTTCGAGGTCAGAAGCAGATCCATTGGCAAGCTTAGATTTTATTTGGGCTTTACTTAATTCTTTGTAATTTTCATACTCGGTGCCAGTAATGTCATTTAAAAATTCGACCCAGTTTTCAGATGAATTAACTTCAGTTACAATGGTAGGTTGTTGAAATGATTGCATGGCACTAACAATACTATTCGCTCTTTGTTCTTGTAATTCAATATTTCGTTCTAGATTACCTTCTATGGAGGAGTAGGCTCTAATATGTATTTTTTTAATATTGAAATCTGTTAATCGTAAAGAATCATACAACGGTTTGATGTCTTCTTGAGAATATTCAGATTTATTTTTTTGAAAGGGTATTTTAAATTTTAAGGTCTTATACTTTAAAGTATAACTCTCTTGGTCTAGTTTAACTCTTAATTTAGTTTTATAGGTCAAAGAATCTAAATAGAATCCCATATCTAACAATTCCCATTGATACGATTTTATATCATAGATGTTATAGTACAAGCATAGGTTTTTATTGCTTAAGAATAGAATATTAAACTCTAAGTCTTTGCCTATTAAATCCGATGGAATGCTGCCAAGCCTTACTTTGAACATTCCTTTTTCATCCTGTTTTAATATTTTGTGTAAAGCACTTGAGTAAACCGGTTTTAATAAGTGTCCTTTAATTTGGGATTTTTCAATTTCATCCTCTGAACAATTGTAACGATCTTTACTAACAATATCAACTGCTAAGCCATCACCAGCATTTTTAAATAACTGTTGAAACCATTCTTTACTGTTAGTTTGAAAAAAAAGCGTATTGTTTTCATCTTTTACTATTGAGAAACCAACCTCTTTTGGTCTTTGGTTAAATAGTTGAATGTATTTTTGACAGACTGCACCCCTATTGGCGTTCGGGAATTCAATATCGAAATAGTGCTGCGCAAAGGCTGAAAAAACCGAGCAAGTGGCAATGATTAGGAGAATTGTTTTTTTGTACATGGTCTTTTTTTTATAATCAAGTTTTATTTCTATTAAATTAGCTGTTATGTTTTTTAATAGTTACCACAACCGATTTTGAAGTAGGAGTGTTGCTGTGATCGGCCGTACTTTTAATAGGGACCAAAACATTGGTTTCAGGAAAATAGGTGGCTATACATTGTTGCGGAATGTTATAAGCTACTAGGATGAATTTTTTAGCAATCCTTATGGTGTCATCGGCAACATTGTATAAGTCTACAACAGCACCTTCCGCTAGGTTTAACTTTGCGATATCCCTGGGGTTTATAAAAACAACACGTCTTTCGTTGTAAACCCCTCGGTACCTATCATTTAAACCGTAAATGGTGGTGTTAAATTGATCGTGACTACGCACTGTCATCATTAAAAATTCATCAGCCTGTAAGGGAATAGAGGTTACGCTAGAAACGGTAAAGTTCGCTTTGCCAGTTGCAGTGTTGTAATCGTTGTTTCGTGGGCCATTTGGCAAATAAAATCCTCCTGGTTCCCGAACTCTTTTATTGAAATCGTTAAAACCTGGAATACATGCTTCAATATGGTCTCTAATGGCATCGTAATTGTTTTCAAATAGGGACCAAGAAACTTTTGAGTTGGGGAGGGTTTCTTTTGCCAAGCGGCAGACTAATTGTGGTTCGCTTAATAATTTATCAGAAATAGGGTTTAGGCTACCCTTAGAGCTATGAACTACACCCATAGAGTTTTCTACGGTAACAAATTGAAGTTCGCCGCCACTCCTATCTTTATCCGTTCTACCCAAACAGGGTAAAATTAGGGCTTCTTTACCGTGAATTAGGTGACTTCTGTTGAGCTTGGTAGATACTTGCACTGTTAAGTTGCAGTTTTGTAAAGCCTTTGCAGTAAAAAGCGTGTCTGGCGTGGCCGATAAAAAATTACCCCCCATCCCAAAGAATACTTTTGCCTTATTGCTGTGCATTGCTTCTATACTTTGCACCGTGTCAAAACCGTTTTCTTGAGGTGGGAGAAACCCAAAAACTGCTTCTATTTTATGAAGTAAATCTTTGGGAGGTTTTTCGTAAATACCCATAGTACGATCGCCTTGTACATTGCTATGCCCGCGAACAGGGCATGTGCCTGCACCTTCTTTGCCAATACTGCCTTTTAAAAGTAAGAGGTTTACGATTTCTTTAATCGTATTCACTGAGTTTTTGTGTTGGGTTAGTCCCATTGCCCAGCAGGCAATTATTTTTTTCTTTTCCGATAGTAAGGCAACCACGACTTTTAATTGTGCTAGGGATATGCCACAAGCCTCAATTAAAGTGTTTAGGTCTAAACTTCGGATATGACTTAGGTATTCTTCAACACCATTAGTTTTTAGATTGATAAAATCCCAATCAAAAACAGAATGTGCTATCGCATCTTCTTTTTCTAGTAGTAATTTGGTTAAGGCCTGTAGTAAGGCCATATCACCATTTAACTTAACTTGAAGATAAAGGTCTGTTAGCTTGGCAGAGATCCCGAGGGCACCTTTTAGTTTTTGTGGATTTCTAAAATTTAACAAGCCCGTTTCAATAATTGGATTAATAGCAATTATTGTGGCACCATTTTCCTTGGCTTTTTGCAAGGCAGATAGCATTCTTGGGTGGTTTGTTCCTGGGTTCTGACCCAAAATAAGAATGACCTCCGTTTTGTAAAAACCAGCCAGGGTTACAGTTCCTTTACCAATACCAAGGGTTTCTGTTAGGGCCACACCGCTACTTTCGTGACACATATTGCTGCAATCTGGCAAATTGTTGGTTCCGTATTCCCTTACAAACAATTGGTATAAAAATGCAGCTTCATTGCTGGTTCTTCCAGAGGTGTAGAAAATTGCTTCGTTGGGAGAGTCTAATGCATTTAAATGCTTGGCCGTTAATTTAAAGGCGTCTTCCCAAGAAATCTCTTTATAATGTGTGCCTCCTTTTGGTACGTACATGGGTTGGGCAATTCTTCCTTTCTTGCCAATTTCATAATCGGATAAATTAGAAAGTTCTACAATGCTATTTTTGGTAAAAAAATCGGGCGTTAATTTTTTTGTTGTGGCTTCTTCAGCAATTGCCTTCGCGCCATTTTCACAGTATTCTGCAATTGCACTGCGTTCATCATCTGGATCTGGCCAAGCGCAGCCAGGGCAATCGATACCGTCTTTTTGATTGAGGTTTGCTAAAGCTTTTAGTCCGCGAGCAATTCCCATTTCGCTAAAAACGTGCTTGGCAGAAGAGATAACAGCAGGGATGCCAGCCGCTACTTTTTTTGGTTCGCTAGTGTTTAGTCCTGTGAATTTCTCTGGTGTTTCAGGATTTGGAAGGATGGTTTTTTTAGTTTTAGCCATTCTTTTTTTTTGCTAAAGGGTTGGGGTAATTGTCAGATTCATCTTCCCCGCGTTCATCCAAGCAGGTAAAATCTTTTTCAATTAAGATGGCTAGGGTAGTCTTGTCATCTAAAATAAGGGTGTTTTCTAAGCCTATGACAGTATTTGTGTCCCAGTTGGCAAGCATGGCTTCAGGAACCTGTACGGTAATTGTGTTCTCAACAAAATGAGCCGTAATACGGCTTAGTTCCGATTTTTTTATGAGGTAGGTAAAGGTGCTGGTGTTAAAATTTGTAGTTTCTATTACGCTACCCTTACTACATAAGGCAGTAACCTCAGAACGAGTTAGTCTATATCTAATAGTGTTGCCTTTTATTCTTATTTTCAATGGCCTTCGGTTGTGATTAATACCTCAATTTACTCAAAAATAAGGTTTTCTACCCTCTTTTCTCCACAATAAATATTGAATTTGTCTTTTGTTAAAAAACCGATGAGCGTTATGTCAAATTCAGTTGCTAATTCTACGGCAAGGCTAGATGGCGCACCAACTGCCATTATAAATTGAATGCCTGCCATAGCGGCTTTTTGTATGAGCTCAAAACTTGCCCTACCACTTAAAAGTAGCAGATGTTTGGATAAAGGCATTAAGTTTTCTGTAAGTGCATGGCCAATTAACTTGTCTAATGCATTGTGTCTACCAACGTCTTCCCTTAAGAAGAGTAAGTCTCCTTCTAATGAGAACAAGGCAGCCGCATGTAAACCTCCGGTAGATTCAAAAACCTCTTGTGCCACTCTTAATTTAGCAGGTAAATCTTGTATGCATGTGCTATCTACTTTAAAACGCTCCTTTTTGGTATCAATGGTACACACTGTTTTTATGGAATCAATACTCGCTTTTCCGCAAACCCCACAGCTACTGCTTGTGTAAAAATTCCGATCTAAAGTGCTGAGGTCAATTTGGGAATCATTTTTAAGAAAGAGGTTAATTTTGTTTTCTGATGGTATAATTTGGGTTACCGCGGTATGGACTGAGATTATTCCTTCTGTAAACAAAAAACCAAGGGCTAAATTGGCGTCATTATTTGGGGTACGCATAGTAATGGATATATTTTTGTTGAGGACAGCCGGGGTGGCAGTAGGGATACTTATGCTTATTTCTAAAGGTTCTTCAATTGCTAAAAAATCGCTTACTAACCTTTTTTTTGCCTTATTAACTTTTATTATTTTCCTAGTTGTTATAGCGGTTGTGTCCATTGGCTTATGAGTGTTTTGTTATATTTATAACAAAATGTTGTATATTTAATAGTATCTTGCTGCCTATCTTTGCGTTAAATTGTGGTAGATAATAATTACATTTGTGTAAATGTAAAAGTACATGTTTTTAAAAGGCATTAAAGATAAATTTAAGCGTAAAGCAGGATTAAAATACCTCAATCAGAGCAAGAAGAATAAAGTAGCTTGTTCAAGGGTTAATAAGGGGGTGCGTAAAATAGGCTGTATTGTAGATTTAGACAGGGTAAAAGACGCCGCGATGTTTAATCAGTTTATTACGGAGTTTTCTTTACAGCCAAACGGGTTAAAAATTATTGGCTATAAAAAGGAACAAGACAAGAATTCACCCTATGCTACACCAGTTTTTTCGGAGAATGATTTGGGTTGGGGCGGTAAGATTGTGAATAGTTACGCATTAGAGTTTTTAAGTAAAGAGTATGATATACTCATAAGTTATTATACGGATGATAATTTGGTATTGCAATTAATGACGTTGCAATCTAAGGCTAGAATTAAAGTAGGCTTTGGGGAGATTGACAAAAATTTAAATGATTTAATCTTGAATACACCAATAACGGATTTTAACATTTTTAAAAATGAACTGAGAAAGTATCTTTCAGTTTTAGGGGAGATTAAATAGGGTCTAGGGTATAACTAGGTTCTTTAGTGATAATATTAAAGATTAAACAAGTGAAGGAATTGGTTGGTACTGGCGTTGCACTTATTACGCCTTTTAAAGAAGATTTATCTGTAGATGTTACAGCCTTAAGGAATATTGTTGAGTATACTATTTCTAATGGAGTAAATTATTTAGTGGTACTTGGAACTACAGGAGAACCAGCTACGTTAACCTCAAATGAAAAGCAATTGGTGATCGACACTGTTGTATCTGTGAATGCAGGGAGATTACCTTTGGTTCTGGGAGTGGGTGGCAACAATACTATGGCGGTTGTAGCCGAATTAAAAGAGAGGGATTTAAGCGATTTTGTTGCAATACTATCGGTGTCACCATACTACAATAGACCAACTCAAGAAGGCATTTATCAGCATTTTAAAGCCATTTCTGCAGCTTCACCTAAACCTGTTATCGTTTATAATGTCCCTGGCAGGACTGGTAGTAATATGACCGCCGATACAACACTTAGATTGGCCAAAGACTGTAGCAATATAATTGCAATAAAGGAAGCTAGTGGTGATATGGTTCAAATTCTATCCATTTTAAAAGAGAAACCCACAGATTTTATGGTTATCTCTGGGGATGATGCTACCGCACTTGCTACGGTTTTAGCGGGAGGATCGGGAGTTATATCTGTAATTGGACAGGGTATACCAGCAGAGTTTTCTAAAATGATAGCGGTGGGTCTAGAAGATAGAGCAGCGGCAGCACAGCAATTGTACCAAGCAATGCATGAGGGAATTGACTTGATTTTCAGAGAGGGAAATCCAGCGGGGATAAAAGCAATCTTTGAAAATCTGAATCTTGCATCAGCTAAGGTGAGGCTCCCTTTAATTGAGGCTTCTGACGATTTAAAGTCGAAACTAAATGCATATATGAACAACTTTAAAAAAGAGCTAGTTTAGATTTATTTGCCCGTTTAAATGGATTTTAAGTTAAAACTTAGCCAAAAACTTCGTTCAACTATTTTCACATTACTATTTTAGCACTATAAAAATGTTTTTTATATCCGTATAGAATCACTAATTTTGCAAAATGTTTTTAAGAATGAAGAAATTAATACCCCTTTTGACGTTAGTAGTAGTGTTGGTTTCATGTAATGAGTACCAACAAGCTCTAAAAAATGAAGAAGTAAAGGTCAAGTATGAGCTCGCTGAAAAGTTTTATAATGATGGCGATTTTAAAAGAGCTAATCGTTTGTTTGAGCAAATAGCGCCAAAATATGTTGGAAAGCCACAAGGAGAACGTGTTATGTTCTTTTTTGCGAATACCTACTATGAAATAGGACAGTACAACGATGCTGGTTACCAATTTGAGCGATTTTTAAAAGCATATCCTCGAAGTGAAAAAGCACAAGAAGCTTCATTTATGAGTGCTAAGAGCTATTATCACTTGTCTCCCGTGTATTCCTTAGACCAAACAGATACGGACAAAGCCCTATTAAAGTTGCAAAACTTTATTAATACCTACCCAGATTCTGAATATTTAGCTGCTGCCAATGAAATTGCTCAGGAGCTAACAACAAAAAAGGAAAAGAAAGCGTTAGAGATAGGGAAGCAGTTTACCAAACTAGGAGAATTTTATACCTTAGAACATTCTATTTCAGCCATAAAGGCTTTAGATAACTTTGTTATAGATAATCCAGGATCGGTATATAGAGAAGATGCTTTGTATTACAAGACAGCTGCAGCATCTAACTTGGCATTAAACAGTACCCCTCGAAAAAAAGAAGGGCGTTTAAAGGATGCAAAAACCGCTTACAATACATTACTAAAATATTTTCCTGATACCAAGTACGCTAAAAAGGCCGATAACCTTGTGGAAAAGATTGATAAAGAATTAGAAAATTACACAAAATAAATATATTTAAGCTATGAATATGAACGATTTGAAAAATTCAAAGGCAGATGTATCTACAACAACCATTAATAAAAATGAGTTTGATGCAGCTACAGGTAACATATATGAAGCAATTTCAATAGTTTCTAAAAGAGCAATTCAGATTAATGCTGATATTAAAAAAGAGCTTTTAGAAAAATTAGAAGAATTTGCAACGTACAATGATAGTTTGGATGAGGTTTTTGAAAACAAAGAGCAAATAGAGGTTTCTAAGTTTTACGAAAAACTTCCTAAGCCACATGCTTTGGCAGTAACAGAGTGGTTAGAAGATAGAATATACCATAGGAATACAGCGAAAGACTTATAGAAATGCTAAGTGGTAAAAATATTCTTTTAGGAATTACTGGGGGAATAGCCGCATATAAAACAACATTTCTTGTTCGTTTACTCATAAAAGCTGGCGCTAATGTTAAAGTGATTTTAACAGATAGCGCCAGCTCTTTTGTTTCCCCTCTTACTTTAGCTACCTTGTCTAAAAACCCGGTGGTTTCATCCTTTGTGGCTAATGATGAGGCAGGCACTTCTTGGAACAACCACGTTGAAATGGGGTTGTGGGCAGATCTTATGATTATTGCACCGGCTACAGCCAATACCTTGTCTAAAATGGCGTATGGAAGCTGTGACAACTTATTAATGGCTACCTACCTTTCTGCGAAATGTCCTGTATTTTTTGCGCCAGCAATGGATTTGGATATGTACAAGCATCCATCAACACAAACCTCCTTTGATAAATTATTGTCCTTTGGTAATTTAATGATACCTGTAGGTAGTGGAGAATTAGCAAGTGGATTACATGGTGAAGGTAGAATGGCTGAGCCAGAAGATATTGTTGCTTTTATAAAACAGTTTTTACACAATGGCTTGCCGCTGGAGGGTAAAAAAGTGCTAATTACAGCCGGACCCACCTACGAGGCCATTGATCCTGTTCGGTTTATTGGGAATCACTCTTCGGGGAAAATGGGCTTTGAGTTAGCCAAAGCAGCTGCTAATTCTGGAGCAACTGTAATTTTGATTTCTGGACCTACACATCTGCATCTGGAACATGACCATATAAAGCTTGTAAAAGTTACTTCAGCCGAAGAGATGTATACCGCTGTTCATCACTATTATGGGGCTGTGGATATAGCTATAGGTGCAGCCGCTGTTGCAGATTATAAACCCAAAACAGTAGCAGTTCAGAAAATAAAGAAAAATGATGCAGAATTTCAGATAGAATTGGTGAAAACCAAAGATATTTTGTACTCCTTAGGACAAGAAAAAAAGCATCAGTTTTTAGTGGGTTTTGCCTTAGAAACGGAAAATGAGGTTGAAAACGCTTCTAAAAAGTTGAAAAAGAAGAATTTAGACCTTATTGTATTAAATTCTTTGAATGATACAGGAGCTGGTTTTGGTAAATCGACCAATAAAATTACCATCATAGATAAGAATTTGGATATAAAAACGTTTGAACTAAAGACCAAGGCAGATGTTGCTTTAGATATCATAAACGAAATTATCTTAAAAATCAATGTATAGACTCGTACTCGCACTTTTTTGTTTGGCTATTTTCACCCCAGCGAATGCTCAAGAACTGAACTGTACGGTAACCATAAACTCAGATCAAGTTGGTCAGACAAATCAGCAAGTTTTTAAGACTTTAGAACGTTCGCTTAATGATTTCATGAATAAGACCAAATGGTCTAATCGCATCTACAAAGATCAGGAGCGCGTTAATGCAAGGATGTTTATCACGGTCTCAGAATACGAGTCAAATAGATTTACAGCAGATATTCAAATACAATCGTCTAGGCCTGTTTTTAACACCTCCTACGAAACCCCAATCTTTAATTACAAGGACAATCAGTTTAATTTCTTTTACATAGAGTTTCAGCCGGTTGTATTTAGTGAAAATACATTCGATTCTAACCTGGTAGGAGTATTGTCTTATTATGCATATGTTATGCTTGGTTTAGACGCTGATACGTTTGCCTTAGAAGGAGGAACCGAGTATTTTAAAAAAGCACAAGCTATTGTTACGCAAGCGCAGGGGAATAATTCTGCAGGATGGAGTAAATCTGCAAGTGAGCGGACTCGTTTTGAATTGGTAGATAATATTTTATCAAATACCTATCGAGAGTTTAGAGTGGCAATGTATAATTACCATAGAAAAGGTATGGATGTGTTGGCAGATAACAATAGTTCGGGTAAGCAAGTGGTTTCTGGTTCAATCCGACTTTTAGGGACTATGGCAAAGCGGAGACCGAATGCCTTTTTGTTGCAGACTTTTTTTGATGCTAAATCCGAAGAAATTGTAAATGTTTTTTCAGACGGCCCTAAAATGGATGTTGTAAAATTAAAAGAAACTTTAAATAGTGCCGCTCCATTTTATTCCAGTACTTGGAATAAAATAAAATATTAACCTGCACTTCCTTTTATATTATATTTATATTTGATGTAATCTTTAATTACGCAAATTGTTAGTATCACTTTCTATAAAAAATTACGCTTTAATAGACCATTTACATGTGTCTTTTACCAATGGTTTTACTGTTATTACAGGGGAAACTGGCGCTGGTAAATCTATTTTATTAGGTGGATTGGCATTGGTGTTAGGGAAACGTGCAGATTTGTCATCGCTCAGAGATGAAGAACAAAAGTGTGTCATTGAGGCCGACTTTTCAATTGCCAAATATGATCTTATCTCTTTTTTTAAGGAAAATGACCTAGACTATGAGGAAAACACCATTATTAGGCGCGAGATATTACCGAGTGGTAAATCGAGAGCATTTATAAACGATTCTCCTGTAAATTTATCGGTATTGTCTGCCTTAGGTGACAGTTTAATTGATGTGCATTCGCAGAATCAAACGGCACAATTGGGGGATAATGCCTATCAATTTAAAGTTATAGACGGATTAGCTGCCAATGGAGATCTATTGCGAGAATATGCCAATGATTGGGTGCTTTTAAAAAAAGAAAGCAAAGCCTTGGAAAAATTAATTCAAGCAAAACAAGAAGGAATAAAAGAGCACGACTACAATACCTTTTTGTTGCAAGAATTAGAAAATGCCCCATTAAAGGAGGGTATACTAGAAGAATTGGAAGAGCAATATGAGCAGTTAAATAATGTAGAAAACATTATGGAACAGCTGTCTAAAGGGCATCAACTATTGTCTGATGAGCAAATTGGCATATTGCATCTGTTGGTAGAATTGAAACAAGTTTCAAGTAAATTGGCAGGATATGGAAGTCAATTTTCGGCCTTAAACGACCGTGTACAGTCGGTTTATATAGAGGTCGATGATATTTTTGAAGAATTAGGGAGGTTAGAGAATAAAATAGAGGCAAGCCCTAAAGTATTGGAAGAAGTAAATACAAAGTTGCAGTTGTTGTATGATTTACAAAAGAAGCACAGTGTATTGGAGATAGCAGAATTGATCCGAATTAAGGAAGAAATAGCAGTTAAAGTAGATGCTACTGAAAACATAGATGCGACTATTAAAGAAAAGGAGCTCGTAGTAAAAGCGAAAGAAAAATCGTTAAACAATTTGTGTGCAACGATATCAAAACGCAGAAAGGGAATTATACCCGAGTTAAAACAGCAGTTAGAGACAATTTTGGGAGCCTTGGGAATGCCGAGTGCGGTTTTTAAGATTGAAATCAATGAGACCTCAAATTTTGTGTACAATGGCAAGGATGAGCTGGTGTTTCAATTTTCTGCCAATAAGGGATCTGCTTTTGGTGAATTAAGAAAAGTGGCTTCTGGCGGCGAACTTTCGCGGATCATGTTGGCTATAAAAGCAGTTTTAGCAAAGTATGAACACCTACCTACCTTGATGTTTGATGAGATCGATACTGGGGTATCTGGAGAAATATCAAACAAAATGGGAAGTATTATGCAGGAAATGAGCGAAACGATGCAAATTTTCTCGATTACACACTTGCCTCAAGTAGCATCCAAAGGGAATCATCATTTTAAAGTGTATAAAGAGGATAAGGATAACGTAACCCATACCAAAATGAAACAACTTTCTGCAGCGGATAGGGTCGTAGAATTGGCAGAGATGTTAGGAGGTAAAGATTTATCAGATTCGGCCATTGCACATGCAAAACAGTTGCTAAACTAGGGGTGTAGTTTTCGTTTTTTTTTGAATATCTTTACGGTCTTATAATTACCAAAAGAAATAGCAAATGGCATACAATTTATTAAAAGGAAAAAGAGGTATTATTTTTGGAGCATTGGATGAAAATTCAATAGCTTGGAAAACAGCAGAAAGAGTACATGCAGAAGGTGGTACTTTTGTGTTGACAAATGCGCCTATCGCAATGCGTATGGGGCAAATTAATGAATTAGCAGCGAAGACAGGTTCAGAAATTATTCCTGCAGATGCAACAAGTGAAGAAGATTTAAATAATTTGGTGGCTAAGGCTACTGAGATTTTAGGAGGTAAATTGGATTTTGTACTGCATTCTATTGGAATGTCTGTCAACGTAAGAAAAGGGCGTGCCTATACCGATGAGAAATATGATTTCACAGCCAAAGGTTGGGATGTTTCAGCACTGTCTTTTCATAAGGTTATGCAAAGTTTATACAAAGCTGATGCTATGAACCAATGGGGGAGTATTGTTGCTTTAACCTATATGGCTGCACAGCGAACCTTTCCAGATTATAATGATATGGCAGATAATAAAGCTTATTTAGAGTCTGTTGCCCGTAGTTTTGGCTATTTCTTTGGAAAAGAAAAACAAGTACGCGTAAATACAATTTCTCAGTCTCCAACGCCTACAACAGCAGGGCAAGGGGTTAAGGGGTTTGGAGGTTTTATTGAATATGCAGACAAAATGTCTCCCTTAGGAAACGCAACGGCTCAAGATTGTGCAGATTATACAGTGTCTTTGTTTTCAGATTTGACAAAAAAAGTAACGATGCAAAACTTATTCCATGACGGTGGTTTTTCTAATACTGGCGTAAGTCAAGAAGTTATTGAGCGATTTACAGAAGAATAAATGATTATAAATAGGTAAAAGCCATCCTTTTATGGGTGGCTTTTATGTTTACAGTAATAAGAAATGGATTTTTTATTTTCTTTTATAGTTCCGGTATATAATAGGCCTAATGAAATTAGGGAGTTGCTAGAAAGTCTGGAAAAACAAACCTATGCGAAGCCTTTTGAAATTGTAATAATCGAAGATGGTTCTACAATTAGTTCAGAAGAGGAGGTTGCGCGTTTTTCAGAATTGCCTATAACGTATTATAAAAAAGAAAACTCTGGTCCGGGCGATTCTAGAAATTATGGAATGGGTAAGGCCAAAGGGAATTACTTTATAGTACTAGACTCAGATTGTATTTTGCCTCCTCATTATTTGGAAACTGCAGAAAAATCCCTACAAACGGAGTATGTCGATTGTTACGGGGGCCCCGATGCAGCACATGCCTCTTTTTCTACGGTGCAAAAAGCCATTAACTACGCCATGACGTCTTTTTGGACCACCGGTGGTATTCGCGGCGGTAAAAAGTCAGTGAATAAGTTTCAGCCTCGTAGTTTTAATATGGGTATATCAAAAATAGCTTTTGAAAAAACAGGAGGTTATGGTAATATTCATCCCGGGGAAGACCCAGATCTTACGATACGGATCTGGGACAATGGGTTTGCTACCAAACTTATTCCGGAAGCTTACGTATATCACAAACGCAGAATAGATTGGAATAAGTTTTATACGCAGGTTCATAAATTTGGAATGGTGCGTCCTATCTTAAACAAATGGCATCCTGAAACTGCTAAGGTTACCTATTGGTTTCCAGCTTTATTTTGCTTTGGGTTTCTAGGGGCTTTAGTTGCTCTTTTAATAGGATTTCCTTGGTTTATGTATGCTTATGGGGTGTATTTTGGAGGTATTTTTATTGACTCTTTGTTGAAAAATAAAAAATTAGCCATAGCCTTGCTATCTGTAGTAGCGGTTGGCATACAATTTGTTGGCTATGGGTATGGATTTATTAAATCCACCCTTGTTTTAGCTGCAAGTAAAAGGACAGCCCAAGAATTATTTCCTAAGTTATTTTTTAAAGCGTGATTTTGATAAAAAAAATAAAAAATGGTCTAAATAGAAGAAAAGTAAAAATATTTTTACTCTTCGTTTTGTGCGCAACATTGGCTTGGTTTGTGAGTAATTTATCGGAGACGTATACTGCAAATACTACATTTAATCTAAACTATATTAATGTTCCTGATAGTCTTTTTTTTACAAATAATTCCTCAAAAAAAGAAGTACAGGTGATATTGCGTACCAGCGGTTTTAATTTTTTAGGTTTTAATTTTAATAGAAAAGATATCAATGTGGATTTGTCTGACATTGAAAACGAAAACAACAGTTACTTTTTACGGCAATCAGTTTTTAGAAAGCAAATAGAGAGTCAATTACCTAACTATGAGATGCTTGTGTCTGTTGATCTAAAAAAGGATTTGCTTGTGGATTTGTATAAATCCTACACTGTTGAAGTACCTATTGATGCAAACGTGACCCTAGATTTAGAACAAAACCACATGTTGGAAAACGAACTAAAAATCACACCCAATTCCATAACTATTTCAGGGCCTAAAAGTGAGATTGATACGATAAAAAGTATCCCTACTGAAACTTTAAACTTTTCTGATGTGGCTGATAGTTTTGAGGAAACGGTGGGTTTGGTGCTTCCTTCCAATTTAAAGAGTTCTAAGTTTTCTGCGAAGGCTGTAGTGGTTTCTGGAAATGTGTTTCGATTCTCAGAAAAAATGATTGAACTGGCGGTAGAAGTGGTGAACATCAAAGAAGGAATGGATATACGAACCTTTCCCAATAAAGTTGCAGTGTTGTGTAAGGCTAAGGTAGATGTGCTCAAAGGTATTGGGGCGGCAGATTTTAGTCTAGTGGCAGACTTTAATACGTATACTGAAGGAGATTTACCGGTTTTAAAACTAAAGGTGGTAAAACAGCCTAAAGGCCTATATAGCGTAAAGCTCACTGAATATGAAGTTGAATTTATATTGAATAGAAAATGATGATCGTTGGTTTAACCGGGGGAATAGGAAGCGGAAAAAGTACTGTAGCTAAAATGTTTACCGAATTGGGAATCCCTGTGTATGATTCTGATGGTGAAGCAAAGCGAGTTATGAATGCATCGAAGAAAGTAAAAAAAGCAATTATTGAGTTGCTTGGGGCAGGAGCATATACTGGTGATGAGTTAAATAGAAGGTATGTGGCCTCGAAAGTTTTTACAGATGAAACAGTCTTACAAAAATTGAATGACATCGTGCATCCAGCAGTACGAAAACATTTCCTACAATGGACAAAAAAGCAAGATGCTCCTTATGTTATCCAAGAAAGTGCTATCATTTTTGAAAATAAGAACCAAGATTTTTATGATACCATAGTTTTAATTACTGCACCCTTAGAAGACCGCATCCAAAGAATCATAAAAAGAGATCAAACTACAAGAGAAAATGTACTTTCTCGTATCGCAAATCAACTTTCTGACGATGAAAAAGAAAATTTATCAGATTTTATGTTAATAAATGAAGATATTGCAATTACAAGGTTAAAAACAAAAGAAATACACGATAAATTAATTCAAAACTCGAAATTAATTTGAAAAATTAACTTTTAATGTTAAGGTTAGGTTAAACAGGGTCATTGTTATATGTTAAAATCATAATTTTGCTGAAATGAACAGGAAGTTACTAGTCCTACTTATTGTATTGATGACCTTATCTTTAACAGGTGTAATATTTGTTCAAGCATATTGGATAAAAAAATCAATTGAGGATAAAGAGGAGCAATTTTATCAAACAGTTTCGCAAGTTTTAGATAATGTTGCCAGCAAAATAGAAAATAGGGAAGTAAATGATTATGTTGAAAAATTTATTGCACTAAAGGACAGTGTAGGTGATCCATCAGAATTCGAAATAAGCAGGTTGTTTTTTACACAAACAGATGATGATTCTAGGGAGCTAACGAAATATAGACATAGTATATTAAAAGAGGATTACAATGTTTCAAGATCGTTCTTTGACAATGATATCGTAGATGATAGTACTATAACAGTATCTAATTTTTCTAGTTTTACGAAGGAGGAAGTCTTAAAAGAAGAATTTGGTCTAGATGGTCAAAGATACAATTATACTCCAATAAAAATAATTGAGAAATTTGGAGATATGGGCCGAATTGAGAGGCTTACATTTGAAGCATCTTTTAGAGACATTGCCAATAGCAAGCCCATGCATAAAAGAGTTTCTAAAGAAGAAGTAGAAATCCTCTTAGGGCAAGAGTTTAAAGATAGAAAGATTGATATAGATTTTGAATACGGAATTTATAGTAAAGATTTACCAACGTCTGTTAGGTCTAGGAAATTTAAATACGATCCGGCTACAATTCACAGAACTCCAATTTTTAGGGATAGTGATGGCAATACAGATTTTGCATTGCTGGTTAATTTCCCAGATAAGAAAGAGTATTTGGTAGGTTCTATATTGGGAATGTCTTTGTTGACATTTTTATTTACCATAATTATATTACTGACGTATTCTGGTGCTATTTATCAATTGATTCGGCAAAAGAAAATATCTGAGATAAAAACAGATTTCATCAATAATATGACGCATGAATTTAAAACTCCTATTGCAACGATTAACCTAGCGGTGGAAGCTATTAAAAATCCCTCTGTAATAAATGACAATGAGAAGGTAGGGCGATATTTACAGATGATTAGGGATGAGAATAAAAGAATGCATGCACAAGTAGAGAATGTCTTGCGAATCTCTAAATTGGAAAAAAACCAATTGGATATTAGTAAGGAAAGGGTAGATGTGCACGACATAATAGAGGATGCAATTACTCATGTAGAGTTAATAGTGAAAGACAGAGGCGGATATATACATACACATTTAGAAGCGGCAAATACGGAGATTTTAGCCAATGAGATGCACTTTACCAATGTAGTTGTAAATGTTTTAGATAACGCAATTAAATACTCTCCAGAAGCACCAAAAATAGATGTTTATACGGAGAGTACTAAGAATAGTATTATTATAAAAATACAGGATCAAGGATTAGGAATGAGTAAAGCTGTGTTAAAAAAAGTTTTTGAAAAATTTTACAGAGAACACACAGGAGATATACATAATGTAAAAGGACATGGGTTAGGATTGGCCTATGTAAAAAAAATAATAGATGATCACCAAGGTGAGGTATATGCAGAAAGTGACAAAGGAAAAGGGAGTACTTTCTTTATAAAATTGCCTAAAATTTAAAAAAATATGGAAACAGTAAACAAAAAAATACTTTTGGTCGAGGATGATCCCAATTTTGGTATCGTACTTAAGGATTATTTAGGAATGAATAATTTTGATGTTGTATTGGCTAAAAATGGAATGGAAGGATTTGAAAAGTTCAAGAAGGACATTTATGATGTTTGTATTTTGGATGTGATGATGCCATATAAAGATGGATACACTTTAGCAAGGGAGATTAGAGAAAAAAATGAAAATGTTCCTATTGTTTTTCTAACCGCTAAGACAATGAAAGAGGATGTTCTTAAAGGATACAAGGCGGGTGCAGATGATTATTTGAACAAACCTTTTGATTCAGAAGTACTCCTGATGAAACTTAAGGCGATTCTTCAAAGAAAATCTTCAAATACAGCTGCAGATAGCAAAAAGTTTGAATTTGATATTAGTGATTTTAAACTCAACTCTAAACTACGGTTTTTAAAGTTTAAGGATGAGGAAGCAATAAAACTATCTCCAAAAGAGAATGATCTATTGCGATTATTGGCCTTGTATGAAAATGATTTAATGCCAAGAGAGTTAGCGCTGACAAAAATATGGAGGGATGATAATTATTTTACATCAAGAAGTATGGATGTATATATTGCTAAACTTAGAAAGTACCTAAAGAAGGATGAGAATGTTGAAATTCTTAATATTCACGGAGAAGGGTTTCGATTGGTGATTAAAACAGAAGAAGACAAATAGCTTAAAAATTATTTATAAAAAAAACCATCCTATTTTATAGGATGGTTTTTTTATGTCTTTTTATTTTGTTCTACGGTGTGAATGATATTCTTAATATCGTCATCAAAGGAAACCCAGAATGTTTTTTCATTCCTTTTAAACCAAGTCATTTGTCTTTTTGCAAACCTTCGGGTATTTTTCTTTATTTCGGCAATGGCAAAATCTAGGGTCCATTCCCCATTAAAATATTGAAATAACTCACGGTAACCCACCGTTTGCAATGCGTTAAGGGATTTGTAGGGGAGTAAGGCCTTGGCTTCTTCTAATAAGCCCGCTTGCATCATAAGATCTACTCTTTTATTAATTCGGTCATAAATCACTGTTCTTTCGGCAAGTATTCCTACAGTAATGACTTGAAATGGTCTTTCTGGTTTAGCTTTGTTTAAAAAAGAAGAGTAGGGTTTATTTGCGCCTATGCAAACTTCTAATGCCCTGATTAATCGGTGTGGATTATCTTTGTCTACTTTGTTGTAATATTCAGGGTCAAGGAATTCTAATTTCTCTTGCAACGCAATTATTCCATCACTTTCAAAAATAGCGTTTAATTCAATTCTAATAGTAGGGTCAATTTCCGGAAAACTATCCAAGCCTTTGGTGAGGGCATCTACATACAAACCACTACCACCAACTAAAATAACAGTGTCATTTGTAACAAAAAGAGTGTCTAACAAGGCAAGGGCGTCTTTTTCAAAATCACCAACAGAGTAGGGTTCTAATATGCTTTTGTGTTGTATAAAATGATGTGGTGCACTAGCTAGTTCGTCTGGATCTGGCGCCGCAGTTCCAATTGTCATTTCTTTATAAAACTGACGAGAGTCAGCAGAAATAATTTCAGTTTTAAAATGGTTCGCTAATGCAATTGCTGCTTTTGTTTTGCCAATTGCTGTAGGTCCAATAACAGAGATAATTGTTTTAATAGCCACTATTCTTCCTTCTGTTCTTCATTTAATTTATACCCGCATTTTCTGCAGAAATCAGCATCAGCACGTTTTATTTCTGCACTACAGTTAGGGCAAGACCTACCGTCATCCATCGTGGCATCTTTTTTAGAAGATGCGTATTCAGCCGATACAATACCTGTAGGAACGGCAATAATACCATAACCGATAATCATAATAAGGGTTGCTAAAAACTGCCCTAAAGCTGTCTGGGGTGAAATATCACCGTAGCCAACGGTTGTTAAGGTAACAATGGTCCAATACACACTATGTGGAATACTGTTAAACCCGTGTTTAGGGCCTTCAATTAAATACATAAGGGTACCTAAAAGCACAGAAATAATAAGAACAAAAAAGACAAATACAAAAATTTTAGTTCTACTCGCTTTTAATGCCTTAGAAAGCTTGTTGGATTCACCAACAAAACGGGCTAATTTTAAGATTCTAAAAACACGTAACAGGCGCAAGGCTCTAAAGGCCGATAAATATTGTGATCCGATAAAGAAAAAAGAGAGGTATTTTGGAATGGTTGAAAGAAAATCTATAATTCCAAAAAAGCTGAAAATATACTTTTTAGGACTTTTAATACAGATGATTCTCAATATATATTCTATAGAAAAAAGGATGGTGACAATCCATTCTGAGATATTTAAAAATTGATGGTGTTCCTTGTCAAAATCAGGAACACTTTCTAGCATAACTACAATGATACTATAAAGAATTACCACCAGAAGAATAATATCGAATAATTTACCGGCAGGTGTATGTGTACCGTAAATAATTTCGTGTAATTTTCCTTTCCAGCCAGTATTAGGGGTTTCGTTCTTCAATAGGATTAATCTAATTCAGTTATTTTTAACCCTTTTCGCTTTCTTAAATACGTTTCTATTAAGTGATTTGCGTTTTGAGAGCCCTTCATTTTTGTGATAATAGTTTCTAAGATATGAATATTATTTATTTGATGGTTTAAATTGTAGAATCCGTATCCTTTAAATTCCCCTTTTTGTATTAAAATAGCGGAATATTCACCAATTTCTCGGCCTTTATCTTTAATTAAGATCGATTTATGGTGAAGGCTGTATTTGTCTATTGCTGCTAAAACTCTTTCATTGTAGGTGCTTTGGTCTTCTTTTCGTAGGCAAGCTCCCAGACATTTACCATCCTCATAATTGCCACAATTGGTTTTTGCTTGGGATATTGCATTTACTTTACCACATAAATTAAATTCACTAGTGATGCTCGCCATAAAATTTTTGGCGGCAATTATACTACTAAAAGTGCTGATGGTGTTTTCAGCTGCTTTTGTTTTATCGATATAAAGCGATAAATACCCATCCTTGTTTTCCTTCTTAAATATTCCAAAGGAGAATAGTACTTTTTTAGGATGTCCATTGTATTTTGGTTTTGTCCGGACTAACTCTTCATTTTCTTTTAAAAGTGCCACCAATTCATTCCCCGTCTTTTCAAAAGTAATGCGTCGTGTTTGTTTTTGAAGTTTTCGGGCTACATTAGAAGTTCCTGTAAAATGTTTGTTCACCCTTTTTTTAATGTTAGAAGATTTGCCAATAAAAATAATTTCACCCTCTTTATCATGCATATAATAAACACCAGTTTCTGTGGGTAACTGCTCAACAAGGTCTATTTGTCTCGTAGAAAGTTCTCCCATAGTACCCTCTTTAATAACACTCTTTATTATGGTTTTATCAGAATCTTTGGCCAATAATAATTTAAAAAGTTGAAGTGTAGCAAGTGCATCGCCATTTGCTCTGTGTCTGTCGCTCACAGGGATACCTAAAGAACGAACTAATTTACCTAAACTATAAGATTCCATATCTGGAATAAGTTCTTTAGATAAATTTACGGTACATAGTGTTTTGCGTTCAAAATTATAGCCTAACCGTCTAAATTCAGTTCTCAGGATTCTATAATCAAATTGAGCGTTATGTGCTACTAATACCGCATCTTCCGTAATTTCAACAATACGCTTGGCCACCTCATGGAATTTTGGCGCTGTGCGTAACATTTTATCATTTATGCCCGTTAATTTTACAACAAAGGGTTGTATTTCTTTTTCTGGATTTATTAAACTAATGAATTTGTCAACTACTTTATGTCCGTCAAACCTATGAATAGCAATCTCTGTTATTCCTTCTTCATTGTATTTTCCTCCGGTGGTTTCTATATCTAAGATTACGTACATCAAATAAATTATCGACTGTTGTTTATGTATAATTTCTAGTGCCAAAGATACTACTTCCGATCCGGACCATAGTACTTCCTTTTTCAATTGCAACTTTATAATCACCACTCATCCCCATAGACAGTGTATTAATTTTTATATTCTTGGACGCTTTGTTTTTAAGCCTGTCAAAAATAGATTTTAATGCCGCGAACTCTTTTTTTATTTGGATTTCATCTGAGGTAAATGTAGCCATACCCATTAGGCCAACAATGGTAATATTTTCTAATGTGGCACATTCTTCAGAAGAAACAATTTCTAGCAACTCATTTTCACTTAAACCAAACTTGGTATCTTCTTCAGCGATATGTATTTGCAACAGACAGTCAATGGTACGGTTGTGTATTTTTGCTTGTTTATTTATTTCTTTCAATAGTTTAAAGCTATCAACACCATGAATCAATGAAACAAACTCAGCCATATATTTCACTTTGTTTCTTTGTACATGTCCAATCATATGCCATTGAATATCTTTGGGTAAAACCTCCCATTTCTGGGTCATTTCTTGCACTTTATTTTCTCCAAAAACACGTTGACCAGCTGTATAGGCTTCTTTAAGATCGGCGATAGGTTTTGTTTTAGAAACCGCTACAAGGGTAACTGTGTCTGGAATTTCACTTTTTATTTTCAATAAGGATTCTGTAATAGACATAATTTTAATTTGCAATTAAAATTCATAAATAGTTACTCCACTGCGCAGTTTTGGCTCTATGAAAGTGCTTTTGGGTGGCATTCTTAAACCCTCATCCGCAATGTTTTTTAATTCTTCAATATTTGCGGGAATCATATTAAAGCCAACTTGAAATGCTCCGCTATCTACCTTCGTTTTAATACTGATAATTTCTTTTTTACCACTGAGGTAATCGATACGGTTGTTGTTCCGTAAATCTGTAATATTTAAAATTGGTTTTAGCACGGTTTCATATAGTAATTGGGCGTCTAACCGATCCAATGAAGTTTTAAATTTATAACTAGATTTACGCAAATGTAAGGAATAAAACTCGCCATCCAAATACATGCTGAAATGATGTTTTTCTGTAGGTTTGTATGGAATTACACCTCTATTTTCAATGCGATATAAGGCATCTAGTTGAATTAAAAACTCCTCTTTTGATAAACCATTTAGATCCTTTACAAGTCGGTTGAACTCGTGAATTTTTAACTCAGATTCTGGGATGAGATAGGTCATAAAATAATTGTAATTCTCTGTTCCCTTATGGTTTTTATTACGCTCTTTTAGGTCAAGACTTAAGAGTTCTGATGAAGACGAACGATGGTGTCCGTCTGCAATATATAAAACAGCTATGTTTTTAAATGTTTCTATAATCGTCTCAATACTATTTTCCTCTGTTATAAGCCACAAATAGTGTGTGTCTCTATAGGTAGTGGTAAATTCATATTCGGCACGTTCTAGTTGCTTACGCTGTATAATGGCTGTAATCGTTTTGTTGTCGGGATAGGTAATAAGCACTGGCTCTGTATTAAAACCTACCGTTTTTAAATAGTCTTTAAAAATTAGTTCCCTTTTTGCAATGGTATTTTCGTGCTTTTTAATGAGGTTATTTTGATAATCCAGTACGCTAGCAGCGGCTACAATACCATTAAATACTTGCTTATTTCTATCGACTATTTTGTAGATGTAAAACAAGGGTTTTTCATCTTGTTCAAAGACACCGTCTTCCTTAAATTCTAAATATCTGTTCTTTACTAATTGATAACGTGAAATCCCTGAAATTTCTTTATCGTATTTATAACCAGGATTAACAATATGTAAAAATGAAAACGGATTGTGGTCTAATCGGGCTTCGCGTTCTGCTTGTGTATAGCTTTGATAGGAGCGTGAAGCCACCAAACTAACTTTGTCTCTGGTTGGCCGTACTGCTTTAAATGGTTTTATGTTTGCCACAATAAAATTTAGTTCAAAAATTGAGCTGCTACTTTTTCGGCTTTCCTAGATGCTGAATAATCATAAAACCCTTCGCCTGATTTTACACCCAATTTCTTGGCCATAACCATATTAACTAACAAGGGGCAGGGCGCATATTTAGGATTTTTAAATCCGTCATACATTACATTTAAGATGGATAAACAAACATCTAATCCAATAAAATCGGCTAATTGTAAGGGGCCCATAGGATGCGCCATTCCCAATTTCATAACCGTGTCGATTTCAGAAACTCCAGCTACGCCATTGTACAGTGTTTCTATGGCCTCATTTATCATAGGCATTAAGATTCTGTTGGCAACAAAACCTGGGTAATCGTTCACTTCTGTCGGTGTTTTTCCTAGATTAGTAGCGACCTTCATTATGGTTGCGGTAACCGCATCTGAGGTGTTGTAGCCCCTTATAATCTCTACCAATTGCATTATGGGTACGGGATTCATAAAGTGCATGCCTATAACCTTATCTGGTCTCTTGGTTTCTGCAGCTATTTTGGTAATAGAGATGGAGGAAGTGTTGGTAGCCAAAATGGTATCCGCGTCACACAAAGCATCTAGGTCTTTAAATATTTTCAATTTTAAATCCACATTTTCCGTGGCGGCCTCTACAACCAACTCCGTGTTTTTAACCCCTTCAGCCAAAGTGGTACATAGGGTAATGTTAGCTAAAGTATTTGTTTTGTCTGTTTCCGTAATTTTATCCTTAGCTACCATCCTATCTAAATTTTTAGTAATGGTTGCTATTCCTTTGTCTAAAGAAGCTTGTGTGATGTCTATTAAATTAACCTTATAATTGTTTTGAGCAAATACGTGAGCAATTCCATTGCCCATAGTTCCTGCCCCGATAATTGCTATATTTTTCATTCCGTTCGTTTTTTCGTCTTAAAATGATGCTATGATTTGCAAGGCAACGCGCAACGCTTGAGTTCCTTGCTCTAATGTTACAATTGGTGTTGTATTATTGGTAATGGCATCTGCAAAAGTTTCCAATTCATCTAAAATTGCATTATTGTTGTCAATTTCAGGGTTTTCAAAATAAATTTGCTTTTTTTCACCTTCCGCATTTTGCAATATCATGTCAAAATCTCCTGGCTGTTCAGGAGCATCCTTCATTCTTACTACTTCTACCTTTTTTTCTAAAAAGTCCACAGAGATATAAGCGTCTTGTTGAAAAAACCTTGACTTGCGCATATTTTTTAATGATATCCTACTAGCTGTAAGGTTTGCCACACAGCCGTTTTCAAATTCAATTCGAGCATTTGCAATGTCTGGAGATTTGCTAATAACAGATACGCCACTCGCGTTTATGCTTTTTACATTAGAGTGAACCACACTAAGGATGGCATCAATATCATGAATCATTAAATCTAACACTACAGGGACATCTGTGCCACGCGGATTAAACTCTGCCAACCTGTGGGTTTCAATGAACATAGGATTTATAATACTATCCTTGACCGCAGAAAAAGCAGGGTTAAAACGTTCTACATGACCTACTTGCCCTTTTACCTGATGTTTATTTTTGAGTGCTATTAAAGCTTCAGCCTCTTCCAATGTGTTGGTTATTGGTTTCTCAATGAAAATATGTTTTCCTTTTTCAATGGCTTTCTTGGCACAATCAAAATGTGAAAGCGTAGGTGTAACAATATCCAAAACATCCACGGCATCCATCAATTTATTGATATTGTCAAAATAGGTATAACCAAACTCCGCAGCTACTTTTTTACCGTTAATGGCATCAGGATCATAAAAACCAATTAAATTAAATTTATTTGATTCATTGAGCAAACGCAAATGGATTTTCCCCAAATGTCCTGCTCCTAAAACTCCAACGTTAAGCATAAAAATCAATTTTGAACAAAAATAGGGATAATGTTTGTTCTAAAGTTTATGTCTTTAAAAGTTTATAAGGTAATTGTTAGAAAAAGAGCAAGAACAACCTTTTTATACTAACATTTTTTGCGTAAAAGTTAGATTTTTGTTTAATAATTGTAAATTTAGCAATTGAAATTTAACTAAGAGAACTATGAAATTGAATAGTATTAAAACTGTTTTTATGGCGGTTTTGTTTTTGGCACCATTTACAACTATAAATGCCCAGGATAAACTAAAGAAAATGCCTGGTTATGAGCAATATAAAACAGTAGCTCCAAAAATAAGAAGTTCGGTGAAAATGGCACCAATGTATGTTAATTGGAATGAAGATGGTACTTCTTTTCAATATATAAAAGAGGGGCAAAACTATGTGTATACAGTTGGCAAGGGGGAAGCAAAGGATAATGAACCTATGCAGAATAGTGCTAGAAGAAGGTGGGGCAATAGACCTGCACGTGGAAGACAATACGCTTCAGCAGATTCTCCAGATGGTAAATTAAAGGCATTTACAAAGGATAGAAATATGCATGTGAGTGCTATTGATGGGAGCAATAGTATAGCCATTACAACAGATGGAAATGAGGAAAATCAAGTTAAATTCGGAATTGCTACTTGGGTATACGGGGAAGAATTAGGTCAGAATACGGCAATGTGGTGGTCACCGGATAGCAAAAAAATAGCATTTTATAGATTTGAAGAAAAAGAGGCGAAAAAATATTATGTCTTGTACCATCAAACAAAGATTCAAGATTCAGTAGAGATTGAAGCCTATCCTAAAGTAGGCGCAAAAAATTTACCAGTAGATTTATTGGTTTATGATTTAGAAACAAAAAAGACAACAATCTTGGATCTAAGAGACGGTAAACCTTATCATGATGGGGACCTAGGGACCTATATTTATGATATTAGTTGGACACCAGATGGGAAAGAATTGCTGTATCACAGTACCAATAGGAAGCAGAACATTATGGAGCTAAAAGCTGCTAATCCTAACACAGGAACTTCTAGGGTGGTTGTGCGTGAAGAGTGGTTGCCGAGTTTTACTGAGAATAGTCCAGAAATGCACATTTTGGAAAATGGTAACCAATTTATTTGGGCATCAGAAAGATCTGGTTTTACTAATTATTATTTGTATAATTTTGATGGAACATTAATAAACCCGGTCACTAGCCATGCCTATGAGGTGTCTAATCTTGTAAAGGTAGATGAGGCTAAAGGTATAGTGTATTATATGGCCAGAAGTGGGGATAATCACATGAAAATGCAATTGCATAGTGTAAAGTTAAACGGAAGTAGAAATACAAGACTTACAAACCCTGCGTATCATCATACTATTTCACTAGCACCAAACAACAACTATTTTGTCGATGTTTCAGAAACACATGCTATACCCCCTTTTACAAATTTAATGAGCATAAAAGGGAAAAAAATTGCTGAAATTGGAAAAAGTGATATGACCGAGTTTCACGCAATGGGTTTAAAAAAGGTAGAGGTATTTACCTTTACTTCGGCTGATGGAGAAACAGAATTGCACGGTATGTTACATTTTCCTTCAAACTTTGATCCTGCAAAAAAATACCCGCTTATTTTAAGTAACTATGGAGGTCCTGCAACCAATGCGTTTACCGAAAGATTTTCTCTGCCAAATGCGCTAACAGAATATGGTTTTCTCGTGGCTAATGTTGATGGAAGAAATGTACGAGGTAGAGGGAAAAGGTTGCTAGATAACCTATATGGTAATTTAGGAATTGTAGAAATGGATGATTTTGCAGCTGGGATTAAATCGCTCTACAATAGACCTTATTTTGACAAAGATAGGGTAGGTGTATATGGAACCTCCTATGGTGGAACAACAGCGGCTACTAGTTTGCTTCGTTACCCAGATGTATATCACGTTGCCGTTGCAAATTCAGCTGTTACGGATTGGCGTAATTACGATAATATTTATACGGAACGTTATATGGATTTACTAGAAGATAACCTAGAAGGGTACGAAGCGTCTAGTTTAATGAATATGGCCAAGGATTTACAAGGAGAATTAATGATCTTTTTCGGTACCAATGACAATAATGTGCACCCAGCCAATTCTTTACAACTTATTAAAGCCTTGCAGGCCGCAGGAAAAAGTTTTGAAGTTCAAATTGGTCCAGATCAAGGACATACCGCTGTGAATAGAGATAGAATGATGGAGTTTTTTATTCAACACCTTGTGTTAAAGAAGTGATATGACAAAACCTATAAAAAAAGGCTTCATTAACCCATGAAGCCTTTTTTTATAGGTCACTAAATTCCCCAATTAGTCTTTGTTGTTCTTTATGCCCTTTCTCCGTTAAATACGGTAGCATAACATCCCATATATGAAGTACCATTTCTCCTTTTTCATCAAATTTAGAACTGGTAAGGACTTCTTGTTTCGATAACCAAAAGGTAATTACTATGCGAATGGTGTGCTGCAAGCGCGTCAATTTATCACCTTTATGAAGTTGCATATACCCTTCTGTAATGAATTCATTAAAGAAAGATTGCATTTGGGTTTTTCTAATTTCTAATGTTTTTTTTAATAGTTTACTGATCTTAGGATACGAACGTGATATTTCCAAAACATCTAAATTGAAAAAGCGATATTTATTTTGGAACTCTTCGGTGTGAATAAGTAGTCTGTGAAAATGCTCCATTGGAGAGGCGTATTCATCACGTAATAAATAGGATTCAGACATTTCTTTTCGCATTCTTTTATAGATTGCCAAAATAAGGTCTTCCTTTGTTTTATAATGATAATCTAAATTTCCATGACTAATGCCTAATTCTGCTGCAATATGTCTACTGGTAATGCTTTGTACACCGTTTTCATTGAATAGTTGAATGGCACATAATACTATTTTGTCTTTCGTTTTTACTTTTTTTGTTTCCTTCATTTATGCTTTGGATTGCATGGTTTGCTACGTGATATAAATATACTGAATTTTATAGCTTTAATAAATCACTACTCATTCCTGGTTCTAGCGGAGTTTGGTATTTTCCATTTATGATCTGCACAGGGAATTTAAAATGGTCCTTAAGATGCGGAATATGCTCCAAAAGTAGGGCTGGATGACCAATAGAAATGTGATTAAATAGTACTAAATGTTGATGAATTTGTCCCATATCGCCAACATGCGGTACAACAGGGATATTGTGTTTTCTAGACAAAAGACTTATAAGAATAAACTCAGAAACGCCTCCAACTCTAACGGCATCAACTTGATTGAAGGACATACAACCGGATTGAATGAAATTTTTAAAGAGTATTTTATTGGGGACATGTTCTCCTAAAGCTAATTTTACAGAAACTGTATTGGCTAAGGTTACATGAGCTTGTACATCATCTGGATGTGTTGGTTCTTCAACCCAAAATGGATTTAAGTCTTGTAGCTTTTTGCAAATGGAAATGGCTTCATTAAGATTCCATTGTTGATTGGCATCAAACATAATGGTGGCCTTATCGCCCGCAATTTTACGCACCATTTCTGCCCTCCGAATGTCTCGCTCTGGATTTTTAGAACCAACCTTCAGTTTCATAGCAGTAAAACCATTATCCATCGCTTTCAAAATATTTTGAGCTACTTTTTCATCGCTATAATTAAACCAACCAATAGAGGTATCATACCCAGGATATCCTGCTGTTATAATTTTCTCTCGCGCTGTTCTTCCGTTTTGCTGAGATTTTAATAGTGCAATGGCATCTTCTTTTGTGAGAACATCTTCATAATATGAAAAATCCAAGGTATTGACCAGTGCTTCGGGCGATAGGTCTATCAATAGTTTCCATAAGGGGACTCCTTTAGATTTTGCCCATAAATCATAACAAGCGTTGACGATGGCTGCTAGTGCTAAATGAACAACTCCCTTATGCGGACCCAACCATCTAAAATTGGGATCGTCGGCCATAATTTTATAGGTAGTTCCAAAATCGGCCATTAATTCATTAATTTCTCTTCCTTCTATATGTTTCACCAAATAATCTATAGCCTGACAAACAATTCCGTTGCCAGTCCCTAAAGTAAATGCTAAGCCTACGCCTTCTATTTTTCGGTCTGTTTGTAAACTACAAACAGCGTAGGCGTATATTGGAGTTGTGTGCACAGCATCAGATCCAGCGCCGTCCTTTAGTTTAAACCTAGTATCTCGGGAAGTTGCTTTTTTTATAATAATGGGTGTATTCATTGGTTATACTATTTGTTGGAAATTGATATTTGAACATTAAAACTACTACCATCCGTTTTAGGATTTACATTTTCCAAAGCAGATGCGGCATACATAACTAGGGGGACTCCTTTTTTGTCGATTAATAATTGTGGCCTTTCAAGGCGATCTACGGTTACTTTAGTGCCGTTCGTTAAATGGAGCGTTCTATTTATAAATAAGGGTGTTTGTGCTACCTCCCATTGGAGTCCGTCTTGAGATAAGAGAAATGCTAAAGTTTTCTTTTCTCCTGTTAGTCGCCCTGAAAAATCTTTTACAACCGCAAAGAATTTTTTCTGGTTTTTGGCGTACCAAACATAGGGGTCTTCTGTGCTTGCTATAGAACCGTCTGGCATTCGTATGTCAAAAACAAACTCTTCTTTAGCCTTAAAGGGCCCCAAGGGTGTTTTTCCTATGGCAACACCATGCGCTCCTTTCCAACCAGGTTCATATAAATTGCCTTTAAAAAAAAGCATGTAATCTTTGGTTTTTGGATTGAAAACTACCGCCGGATTTACTACGATAATATTATCGGGTTTCGCAATAGTTCCCTTGGGAGAACCATGGAGAATATTGTTCGGTTTAACTCGTGTTCTTGCTGTTAATAGCGGTTCTTTTGGTCTTTGAAAATTTCCATTTATGAGGTCCTCAAAATTGGTAAAGGCAATGGCTCCAATACAAAGTGATTGCTGTACTCTTGACCTTTTGTCTAAATTTTCACCGGTAGAACCATTGGGCTGTTCTCCGTAGTCCTTGCCACCAATATAGTAGAGGTAGTAGGTGTCTTTAAATTTCTTTATATGCGGATTGTGTACCATTTGCGCATCCCATGCGGTCGTATCTCCACTATACCTGCTACCCTTTAAAATTATTTTTTGAAACTTAAAATCACGATCGGGAAAATCAGAAACTGCATAGCCTATTTTAGATTCTAAAACCCAGCTTTGAGCAAAGCTGCCATTAGTGGAACCACTTTCCCATAGTGAAAAGAACATGTGATATTTGCCGTCATCGCCCTGAATAACACTTCCTCCCCAAACAAAATAACCGTCAATATTAAGGGTTGAAGGCCCTTGGAGAATTTTACTTTCGCCCTTCTCTTTTACAATTGCATTTAAGGGTTGTGGTTGTATGGCAAAGGGTGTTTTACAAGCACTTCCAACAATTAAGAAAAGTATACAATACAAGTGTTTCATGGGTTTTTATACGCTTATAAGTGATGTTTAATTATTCTGTACGGCAGAAATTTCTTGTTCCATAGCGGAGGTGTTTAACTCTAATGTGATGACTGATACACTATCATCAGGTAAAACATCCGGTAGGGTGATGGCTGCACTATTTTTTCCATTTTTAAATGTTACGGGTGTATTACCATCTAAAAAATAGGCTTTTGTGATTCTAGTTTTTTTTGGAAGTGTCACTTCTATTTCTTTTTCAGGATGCTGTAATAAAAACACATAAATCTTGTTTTCCTTTCTTGTACTCACCATATAATCGGTAGGTAAATAGGGGCCTCCTCGTGTCCCATATATGGCGTCTTGGTTTATTTTAACCCAATCTCCAACTTCTTTCAATCGGTCTATTTGCCGTTGTTCAATCCTTCCATCGGCCATAGGGCCAACGTTTAATAGCAGGTTTCCGTCACCACCAATGGTACGTACTAACGTCTGAATACATTCTTTTTTTGATTTAAGTTTATCATTGGCCTTCCATGCCCATTGGGTGGCAATGGTCATGCAAGATTCCCATGCATTCTTATTGTCAAATTTTCCAATTTGTTGTTCAGGAGTGGCATAATCTCCTGCATATTTAATGCTTTTGGTTATCCCTGCCATACCTTCACGACCTTTGTCAACTCGGTTGTTTATTAGGATATCATCTTTTAATTCCCTCAAGTATTTATACATATCCATACCCATTTCGTGTGTCCATGCCCATTCCCATTCCCCATCAAACCAGATAAAAGCAGGATCATAATTGTCTATGATTTCTTTAAGTTGGTTTTTCATAAAGGTGATATAGCGTTGCATTCCTGCTTTTTCCTTGGGATCTTTTATTTCTCTATCAATACGTACATTTTCTTTGTATGGGTAAACAACTGGGTAATCTTCATGTTTCCAGTCACAAACGGTATAATAGGCACCAAAAACGATTCCTTGTTTTTTGCATTCTTCCACCAATTCTTTTATAATGCCTTTCCCGTAAGGCGTGTTTCCCATATCGTAATCTGTATGTTTGCTATCCCAAAGACAAAAGCCGTCATGGTGCCTGGTTGTTAGCGCCATATACTTCATACCTGCATCTTTGGCAGTTTTTACCCAGGTAGCTGCATTGAACAGAACGGGATTAAACTCTTTGTATAAATTGTCATAATCGTCAATAGCCACTTGTTTGCCTCTAGACCAACTTATTTCTGTTCCTCGTAAAGCCACGGGTCCCCAGTGAATAAACATTCCAAACCTCATATCTTTAAAAGATTCTAGGGCTTTGGTATTCGTTGTTAAATTTGGATTCGCCTCACCACCGCCAGACAATTGTGCATTCACCGTAAATAGGGTAAATAGGCTGAATAGAACTACAGTGTACTTGTATGTTGTTTTCATTTTATAAGTATTAATTAATTTTAATAGGGTTAAATAATGTACCACCAGTTGCGCTAGATTCGTATACAGTTTCTACCAATTGCATCGTGTCTAAGGCATCTGTAGTACTACAAAGAAGAGGAAAATTTGAATCTAGGATATGGTTTTGTAAATTTGCCATTGTTCCAATAAATGCATGTGGAAACCAAGCTCCCTCTAAACGAATTTCTTGCCAACCTTTTTTATTACCTACAATTGTATATTCCATTTTTGGGGGTCTACCATTGGGGTAATCTAATGACAAGCCAATCTTTATTTTAATTGCACCTTTAGTGCCTTCAATCTTTAGGTAGGATTCTTGGTGTTTTGTGCCATAGTGATGCCCGTGATTGGTAAGAATTCTTGCTTGGGTGTATTCATCGTAATCTAGAATGATACTGCTTCGTGTTGCCGCTAATTCTTTGGTTTTTGGATGTTTAATGGTGCTGGCGTATACTTTTTTAGGATTCCCTAAAAAACTACGGACCAAGTCCAAATAATGAATACTGTGATATACTACTTCTACTCGGGGTTTTTTGTATAGAAAGTCCCATAACTCCCAAGGGGTGTTTACACAAACCTTAAGTTCTATATCAAAAATATCGCCTATGAGTTTTTTTGAAATAATGTCTTTGGCCGCAAGACAGTAAGGTGCAAATTTTAATTGAAAATTTACGGCCGAAACCAGCTGTCTTTCTCTACATATATTAGCAATCTCTAGTGCCTGCGCCAGGGTTTCACCCATTGGTTTTTGAATAAGTACAGCGGCACCAAAAGGAAGTTGTTTTAAAATAGAACAATAATAATTTGCTGGTACGGCAAGGTCAAACACCGCATTCTGCTTGGTAGCCTCTTTAATTAACTCTGTTAATGTGGAATACGTTTCTTGTATGCAAGCAAATTTACCTTTTAAAGCAATTGCCTTGGCGCGGTCAATATCATAAACACCCATCACAGGAAATTTTGCCAAGGTATAAGCTGGTAAATGTGCATCTTTAACAATGCCACCAGCACCAATGATTGCAATTGGCAAGGGATTGTCTGGCAAAATGGGGTGTTGTTGAAACATAAGGTTATTTTTTAAAATTAGGATTGCTATACCCTTGTTCCTTGTATTGTTTTAGTTGTAAACGCAATGTTTCTACAATGTCTGGGTATTGATCATATAAATTGTTTTTTTCACCCAAATCAGTATCTAGATTGTACAACTGTCCTTTGGGTAAGCTGCTGCCTTTTTTTGCTACTGGGATCCCACTCCAGCCGCCAGACCCTATACCATCAATAAATTTCCAAGACCCCTTGCGAATAGCGAACATTCCTTTTATGGAATGATGCACTAAATCTTCCCGGATTGGCGTTTTTTCATTGGTCTGTAAAACAGTGCTAAAGTCCATACTATCTTCAAAAGGGACGGCATCTTTGCTATCATTTGTAATGGCAGAAAAGGTAGCCATGAGGTCGTTTAAACCAATAAGTTGATCAGAAACCTGCATATTGCTAATTTGCTTTGGCCAAGATACAATAAAGGGAACCCGGTGTCCGCCTTCCCATATATCGGCTTTTATACCTTTTAAGGGTCTACTAGGGTCATGTCCGTACTTCTTTACTGAGCCTGTTGCTCCACCCATATTTTGACCATCGCGTTGAGGAGAACCATTGTCCGAAGTAAAAACAACAAGGGTGTTGTCTAATTGCCCGGTACGCTTTAATGCCGCAATTATTTCACCCACCGTCCAGTCTACTTCATGAACAAAATCGCCATACAAGCCAGCCTTGCTTTTGCCTATAAAATTTTTGGTTGGCGCAATAGGTGTATGTGGGGCTGTAAGGGCAAAATATAAAAAGAAAGGTTTGTCACTTTCTGCTTGTTCTTCAATATATGCAACCGATTTAGCGGTAATTGTTGGCATAACCTCGGTTAAATCCCAACCGCTGGTCATAGGTCCTGGTCCGCCATACATTCCGGCAAGTTTAAGGGTATCTGGCGTTTTTACAAAGGTATTGTTTTCAATATAGGCATAGGGTGCAAAATTAGGAACATCATCCCCAAAATAATAATCAAATCCGGCTTCTAAGGGACCACCACCAATTGGCTTTGTGAAATCTATTTTTTTCCAAAGTTCATTTCTTCCTTTTAGACTGTAATCGCCAATTGGAATGGTATCGTTCATATAGTTATTATCCAATCCTTTCCATCTCCATCCCAAATGCCATTTGCCAATACTTGCGGTGTTGTATCCGTTGCTTTTCAGCATTTTAGGCATTGTTAGCCTATCTTTTTCTATTAAAGGCTTGTCCCACATCCAAAGCACTGCACTCTTTAAAGGTGTTCGCCATGCATATTGTCCTGTTAATATGCCATACCTAGTTGGGGTACATACACTACTGGGAGCATGGGCATTGGTAAAGCGAATACCACTTTGGGCTAATGCATTTATGTTTGGTGTTGGTATTTTAGATTCCGTATTATACACTTCTGGATCACCATACCCCAAATCGTCTGCAAGGATAATTATGATGTTGGGTTTTTGTGCATCCCTATTTTGGAGAGACTGTTTACAAGACATAAATGAGGCAAGAACAGCAAAAATAAGGATTTTTGTAGTGCTGAATAATTCTGACCGCATTGGTTTAAGAGGTATGCTCATAATTATTTTATTAATAAAATATATAGTACAATACTAACATTACTACAACTAACAGTATGCTTAAATAGTTTATGGTTTTCGAAGGTGTGCTTACTTTTAAGTAAAACTCAGATGCTATAAATTGCTCTGTTTTATCTAAAGTAGAAATGGTGACATAGATAACAGAAGAAATTATAAAATAAATATAGGTTTGTCGCAACCAATTTATACCTAAGCCTTTGGAACTCGAGATGTAGTTTTCAATGCCCCCAATATGCATGTATTTTTCAACATAAAAAACAATGGCAGCAAAGAGACTTCCAAATATAAGGGTGTAAAATGCTGCGTTAGCCGTTCCCTTTTTTGATAGTATCCCCCAAACAAACACCGCTACAATAGAGGGTGCAAAAATGGAAAACATTTGATTTATCAATGCAAAAATAGCACCTAAACTCCCTAGAAAAGGAGACCATATTACCGCCAGCACCAAAACAACTACGCCTGTAATTTTACCAATATTAATTTTAGCGGTATCAGAAAGATTCGGTTTTATTTTATCAAACACATCATAAACGATCAATGTAGAACAACTGTTTAAAGCTGCAGCAACACTACTCATAACGGCAGCCAGCAAGGCGGCAACCATAAGACCTTTAAGTCCAATTGGCATTAATTCCATAATTAAAGTAGGTAAGACGCTCTTGGTGTCACTACCAATTTGATCGTGGAAAAGGGCAAAGGCCAAAATTCCTGGTATAACCATAATAAAAACGGGTAGAATTTTTAAGAAACCGGCAAACAAGGCTCCTAGTTTAGCCTGTTTTTCAGATTTAGCTCCTAAGACTCGTTGCACAATGGTTTGATCTGTACACCAATACCAAATACCCAAGATTAAATGCCCAAAAAGCATATCCAAAAAGGTAAATCCCTTGGTGGTGGAATTAAAACTTACTGCTTTTAAGCGGTCCGGATCTACAGCAAGTTTTAGTTCACTATAACTATGTATACCTACATCGGGAAGTTGATAAATTGCAAGTATAGTTATGGTTAGGGAACCTAGAATTAATATTATTGTTTGTACCGTTTCTGTTACAACAACAGAGGTTAGTCCTCCAATGATTGTGTAAATGCCTGTAGCCACAGCAATGATAATGATTGAGGTTAAGATATTGATTCCAAAAATGGATTCAAAAACCACAGCACCCGCGTAAAAACTTACTCCTATATGCATAAATAAGGCTGCGAGGATACTAAAAATAGCAAGGACTACTCTAGAGCGCACATCATATCGTTTTTCTAGAAATTGCGGTAAGGTTGTAATTTGAGTGCGCAAATAAAAGGGAATGAACACAAATGCCAATATGATAAGTTCAAAAGCAGAAAACCACTCAAAATTACCCCAAACAATACCGTCTTCAAAACCAGATTGCGCCAGACCAACAAGATGAATTGTGGAAATATTGGAAGCAAAAAGGGAGGCTCCAATTACAGACCAGGCAAGTGATTTACCTGCTAAAAAATAGCCTTCACTAGTTTTTCTTTTTCTACGAGAATACCAAAGACCAATACCTACAATGGTAACCATGTATAAAACAATCACAAATAAATCGATACCATTGATAGATTTCATAGTTCACATAATTTTAATAAACATAAACGATTAATTGTTTGTACTGTACATCAGAGGTTTAGGGTTGTTTACTGCATAATTAAAGGGTAATAAGCAACCATTCAATATATCAGAGTTTATTCCATTTAATAGTGAAATTTAGCAAAAATGAATTTAAAGTACCTCATAAAATAATTGAAGGTTTTATTCAAATAATTCCTGCTTTTCTCCTTTCTGTAAATCTACAACCCATTCCTTATCTTTATAAAAAACGGATACTTTCCCACCACTATGTGCCCGAATTACCGCTTTGGTTATGTTTTTATTTTCCCATTCAATATCGAGCTCATAATTACCTCTTGCTTTAAGCCCTTTTACCTTTCCAGAAGACCATTCTTTGGGCAAAGCGGGTAACAGTTTAATGCTGCCGTCTTCATGTGATTGCAGTAACATTTCGGCTATTCCAGCCGTTGCACCTAGGTTGCCATCAATTTGAAATATTTTTCCAATTAAATCGAACATATTAGGGGAAAGTTGATGTCCCATCATTTGGTTGATATGCTCTAAACTTTTATCTCCTTGTAACAGTCGTGCATAAAAATTAATTACCCAAGCCCTGCTCCAGCCGGTTTGTCCGCCTCCATAAGACAAGCGTTTTTCTATGGTTTTCTCTGCCGCAGTAAAGAGTTCTTTTGTTTTCGGTGTAATTTGGTTAGAAGGGTAAAGTGCGTATAAATGAGACATATGCCGATGGCCCGGTTCTGCTTCATCATAATCAAAATACCACTCTTGAATAGTTCCATTTGCCCCGATCTTGGTTTTTGGAAGCTTTGCAAGCGCTGCCCGAACCTTATTGGTAAGTATATTTTTGCCTAATATTTTTTCAGATTCTAAGCAGGCTTTAAACAAGTCCTTAATAAGTTGTATGTCCATTGCAGCGGCTATGGTATTCCTCATTTTTTCCCCTGATTCAGGGTCTATATACGCATTTTCGGGAGAGTAAGAGGGGGTAGTGACTAGTTCCCCAGCATCATTTTCTTGTAAAAAATCTAAAACAAATTGTGTTGCTCCCTGCAATACAGGATAAGCAGTAGTGTTTAAATAGTCTTGGTCTTGGGTAAATTCATAATGCCTCCAAAGTGAAAGGGACATCCATGTACCTGCCAGTGGAAAAGAATAGCCATTGGTTAGCTGAGAGTCCTTATTAGATCCAGAAGGTGTTGTTCGGCCAAAAGGATTGGATACATGATGTGCCATCCACCCGTGGGATCCTATAAAGTTTTTTGCTGTGGTTTTGCCTTGCTCAGCTAATTTTACCATATAATTAGATAAGGGGTCAAATGTTTCAGATAGGTTGCAGAGGTCTGCTGGCCAATAATTCATTTGTAAATTAATGTTTAAATGGAAATCAGATTCCCACGGTGCCCACATATCTTTATTCCATACCCCTTGTAAGTTACTCGGCAAAGAAGCTCGGTTTGCAGAGCTTCCCATTAATAAATACCTGCCGTATTGAAAGAATAAAGTAGTTAAATGATTGTCATTGGTACCATTGCTTACATTCTTTAAACGCACATTAGTAGGTATGGTATCTAGCAAGCTGTCCGTTAATGATAATTGTACCCTATTGAACATTTTACTGTGTTCGGCAATATGTTGGGCTTTGGCTTCTGAATAGGAAACCTCCATGGCAGCTTCAAGTATTTGAGCTGTGTTTAGTTGGGTGTCTATAGTGCTGTCAAAATTTAGGGCTGCTAGATTATAATCTGTGGTGGCACTAACGACTACGGTGAAATTTGTACTATTTTCTAGGGTAAGTGTAGTATCCTTTTTGCCTAATTTACCATCTTTATATAAGACCGCTATTTGCGATGCAAATTTCATGTGCAGACCGCCTTCTCCAGAGCCTCCTGGGTTATCATCATAGCCATTGGGGTCGTCAAATATCTGACCGTTTATTTGGAGAATGTTATCTTCACTAATAGTTTGAACGATATCTTTTTTTCTAGAAAATGAAATACGACTATTAATAGCTTCGCCATCTAAACTTTTGAAGTTATGGTAGATCACATTATAGGTGTTGGATATAAAAGATTCCCGAATAAAACGTTTGCCATTAATTGAATAATTTATAGTGACGATACCATTGTTTAAATTTAATTCTCGTTTGTAGTTTTCTGCCTCGGCTTTATGATTAAAAGTGATGTCTAGGTTTCCCAAAGGCTCATACGATCTAATTGATGTTGGCGATACGGCCAGATGTTGCATACCGTAGTGAAGCGCTTCCTTATACTTGCCCTCTAGATTTAATTGCTGGAACTTTGCATAATGTACGCCAACTTTTTCTGGAAAGGGATCTTCAGGCTTCCCGGCCCAAAGGCTTTCTTCGTTGAGCTGTAGTTGCTCTTTGTTAATGGTACCATTAACCATAGCACCTAATCTTCCGTTCCCCAAAGGCAAAGCTTCTAGCCAATTTTCAGCAGGTGAAGTGTACCAAAGCGACATGGGCTGTGGTTGGATTTTGTTTTCTGAGGATGAGGTACAACTCCATATAAAAATAAATAATATGAATATTTTGATAAGATAGATTTTATTGGCCATAGGATATCGAATTAATACGGTACAACAAAATAAGTATATTTAGTGCAACTGACCTAATAATAACAATTAATTTTTGTAAATTGCACTAAAATGAACTCTAAGTAATGAACAGAAGAAAATATATTAAAACCATTGCTCTTGGAGCATTTATACCTAGTTTTTCGGCAGCTGCTTTCCCTTTAGATATACTGACTTCAGGAAGTAAATTAAAAGGTGTCAATTTTAATAGTAATTGGGAAAATTGGTCAGATATGAAATGGGTTGGACCTGAATATTGGGGCAATCGTATGCAGGACTGGAAGCTTAAAAATGGGATGGCTGTTTGTAGGCTAGCTGGTGCCAATAGAAACTTACAATTATTAACCATACAAAAACCTAAAAAAACCACAGATTTTAGTATTGGTGTTACCATAACTATGTTGGATAGGCTACCATCTTCTGAAAGTGGATGTATTGGTTTAAGAATAGGCTCAAAGGGTTTGTTTGACGATTATAGATCTGCGGCTGTTTTTGGAAAAGGCTTAGATATAGGGTATGCACTTAGCGGTAATTTCAAGGTTGGAAAAGAACGTATTGCTACTGGTTTTACCAAAATACCAACTGCTAGTAGACTGCTGGTCGATTTTAAACAGCGTGGAGACGGTTATGATTTAAAAGTATCGATTACGGACAATGAAAAAAATAACGAACTTTTTGTATCAGAAAGTATTCCAATAGATGCAGATGTCGTTGCAGGGAATTTTGGATTACTTGCGGATGTAAATACAAAGTCAAGCCTAAAATCAGATGAATTTGTTGGTTTTTCAGATTGGAAAATTACTGGTGATGACCTGTATGTGAATGAAGAACAACTCTTTGGACCTGTGTGTTTTGCCCAATATACTTTACATCAAAATAAATTAAAAATAACAGCACAACTGGCTCCAATAGAACAAATTAAAGGACATAAGGTTGTTCTGCAGTTTAAAGAAAATGGAGTTTGGGGTACCCGAGCTACCAAAACAATTGAACATATTGGGAGGGCTGTTAATTTTGCCATCGAAGATTGGAATGCAACAAAAGACACACCTTACCGCGTTTCAGTTGAGCTGCCTTTAAAAAATGAAATTCATCAATATACCTATGATGGTACCATTGCCAAAGAACCTGTAGATAAGGAGGAGGTATCCGCTGCCGTTTTTAGTTGTAACATGCATTATGGGTTTCCCGATACCGATGTGTATGATAATGTATCTAAGCTTAACCCAGATATCATACTATTTTTAGGAGATCAATTTTACGAGGGAACCGGAGGTTTTGGGGCACAACGTACAGGAGATATAGACGATCTTTGCTTGGGTTATTTAAGAAAATGGATGATGTTTGGTTGGTCTTATCGTGAGTTATTTAGGCATAAACCTTGTGCTATTATTCCTGATGATCACGATGTATATCACGGTAATGTTTGGGGTGAAGGAGGAAAAAAAGCAGATATTAGCCAAGGACATGGTATGCTAGCCCAAGATTCTGGGGGGTATAAGATGCCAGCAGAATGGGTGAATATGGTACAATATACGCAAACAAGCCACTTGCCCGATCCTTATGACCCAACGCCTGTAAAACAAGGAATTGGGGTGTATTATACCCATTGGAATTACGGAGGATTAAGTTTTGCAATTCTAGAAGATAGAAAATTTAAGTCGGCTCCCAAACATATCCTACCACCAGAGGCCGATGTGGTGAATGGATGGATACATAACAAAGATTTTGATATTAAAAAGCACAGAGATTTAGATGCTGTTCTTTTAGGAGACCGGCAACATAAATTTATAGATGATTGGTCTCAAGATTGGGGAAATAATGTAGAAATGAAAGTAGTCTTATCACAAACCAATTTTGCAACAGTGGCTACCTTGCCTAAGACCGCTTTAAATGATAATGTGGTGCCTTCATTGCCAATTCCTGAAAAAGGGGAGTATGTATTGGGAGATACCCCTACAGTAGATATGGATTCTAATGGTTGGCCAGCCAACCAAAGGGATAAAGCTGTTGAAGCGATACGTAAATGTTTTGCTTTTCATATTGCTGGGGATCAGCATTTGGGAAGTTTTATACAATATGGGGTAACCGAACACGGAGACAGTGGTTATGCCTTTGCAGGACCAGCCCTCAATAATATTTGGCCAAGGCGATTTTGGCCAGAAGTAAATAGTAAAAATCACAGTTATGATAAACCGGCATATACCGGAGATCATATTGATGGTTTTGGAAATAAGTTAACTGTATATGCTGTGGGCAATCCTTTTCATACAGGATTAGAACCAGCAATAGTGCATAACAGAGCTACTGGTTATGGTATCGTTACTTTTAATAAAAAAGAAAGAACCATTGAAACTGCTTGCTGGGCGCGCTATGCAGATCCTACAAAAGGGGCTAGTTCTCAACTTCCAGGTTGGCCAGTTACTATTAAACAAGAAGATAATTACGGCAGAAAAGCTGTAGCTTGGTTACCTACAATAGAGGATGTTGACGGTGTAAAACCATTACTTTCTGTATTTGATGAAAATGAAACATTGGTGTATTGTATAAAAATGACATCAAATGTATTTAAACCTAAGGTTTTCGCTATGGGAAAGTATATAATAGTATTAGAAAACTCTACAACTAAAGAGAAAAAAATATTCATTAAGGTTAAAGCTAAAACAGCAAATAAAAAGACTATAAAAGTTACGTTTTAAAAAGGTTATACCTTTGTCGCAGTATTTTGATGGTTACCATAAATTTATCTAAAGATCTCTCTAGTGAAATAGGTTATATGATACGGGGTAACTCTTTGTAATTCAGTTTAATGTGGATTGAAAATGTGATATCATTCTTAAAAAATTGATTTAGGAAGTAAGTAGCGCAGTTTGTTGAATAAGCAATCTGCGCTACTTATCTTTTTAATGTGGTAGTTTGTCTTTAAGAATTCCGTATAAAAAAGTACCTAAAACAGCAAAAACAATCACTATTAAAATTGGCAAATACCCAGCTCCAATGAGTGTAAACATAGGTCCAGGGCATGCTCCAGAAAGTGCCCAGCCCAATCCAAATATGATGCCGCCAATTAGGTAGTTACGTATGCCTTTGTCCTTCGGTAGGATCTGGATTTTTTCACCATAAAAAGATTTTATACCAAACCTTTTTATAAGCTGAATCATAACAATACCAATCACCAATGCAGAGCCTATTATGCCATACATATGAAAGGATTGGAATTGAAACATTTCATAGATACGAAACCATGATGCGGCTTCAGATTTAAACATTGTGATGCCAAAAAATATCCCGATACCTAAATATACTAGTGTTCTCATAGCTTAAAAAATTAAAGGAAAAATAACATGAATCATAAATAAACCTCCAATAAAAAAGCCAATTACGGCTATTAGGGAGGGTAACTGTAGGTTGCTTAGCCCTGAAATTGCATGACCCGAAGTACATCCACCAGCATATCTAGCACCAAAACCTACCAAGAGTCCGCCAATAGCTAGTAGTAAGACACTTTTCATATTACTTAAGGCGGAAATATCAAACAATTCTGTTGGCAAATAAGCTGTACCTGCACTAGCAAAGCCCAATTCCTGTAGGTCTTCAATAGTTTTAGGGGAAATAGCAACTTCCGTAGTAGTGGATAAGTAGGTAGAACCTAAAAATCCGCCAATAATGGCTCCAAGAACCACAATTAAATTCCATCGTTGTGACTTCCAATCAAACTTAAAAAAATTGCTTTTACTGCCTGCCCCACAGATGGTACAAAGTGTTCTAAGGTTGGATGACATTCCAAACCTCTTGCCTACCATAAGTAGTAAAAACATAATTAAGGCTATAAGCGGGCCAGCCACATACCAAGGCCAGGGTTCTAAAATATAATTCATAATTTCATCTTTTGAAAATCATTACAAAGAAAATGTTTTTAATTAAGATAAGCGGCAATGTCTACTTGTTAAGAGAAAGAAATTCTTATTTATTGCCTGCTTTTTAGTACAACCAATTAATTTGTTTCTTTTATTATGTAGGTTTGTAACCATAGAAACCCATTTTAGACTGGATTATAAATGAGCGTTATTTTTTTTCAATGGATTCATTAACTCAAATTGTTCTAGGTGCTGCAGTTGGTGAGGCAGTATTAGGGAAGAAGATCGGCAATAAAGCAATGTTGTATGGCGCAATAGCAGGGACCATACCAGACTTAGATACTTTTGCCTCTTATTTTACTGATACGGTAACAGCCTTAAAAATTCACCGAGGTTTTACGCATTCCCTATTTTTTTCTATTGTTTTTGCGCCAATCTTTGGCTGGTTGGTATCCACTTATGAAAGCCATAAAAGTATAAAAAATTGGACTTGGTTATTTTTCTGGGCATTTTTCACACATCCGCTTTTGGATGCACATACCACTTGGGGGACACAATTATTTTGGCCATTAGACCTTAGATTAGCCTTTAAGACCATTTTTGTAATAGACCCCTTATACACGGTGCCATTTCTGGTATTTTTGATTCTTGCAATGCGTCAAAACCGTAGTTCAAAGAAGCGACGGTTTTATAATTCAATGGGATTAATTATGAGCAGTAGTTATTTGGCGCTAACGTTTATCAGTAAAGGCATTGCATACAAACAATTTGAAGTAGCACTAAAAGAGCAGCAAATTGATTTTGTGGAGTTAGAAACCAAACCCTCTCCTTTAAATACCATATTATGGACAGCCAATGTAGCTGTTAAAGACCATTTTTTAATTGGGTATTACTCCTTTTTTGATACCCAACCCATTCAATTTCAATCCTATCCAAAAAACCATGAGTTGTTGGGTGATTTAATCAACAATAAAAAAATGAAAAAGATGATAGGGATTACTAAAGGGTGGTATACCATTACTAAAAAGGATGGTAAACTCTATTTTAACGATTTGCGATTTGGAGTGTTGAGCATACAGCCAAATGCTCAAAATTTTGTATTTCAATTTTTGATAGAGCTGGATGAAAACGGAACACTTCATTTTATAGAACAACCAAAAGACAAGACAGAAGGGAAGCAATTGCTTATTGATTTATGGCAGCGCATAAAAGGAAATTAATGTTTTTTTATTAAACAGTTGGATTTCTTTGGTTCTTTAAACGGCACTAAAATAGATAATATAGGAAGTTTAACCGCAATTATTGTCAATATAACCAATATATAAAAATACGGGTTTGGGTTGGGTTACCTTCGCTTTTATTACAAATTAAACAGGTTAGAATATTATAGGGATTTCCCAAGACCTATACTACAATTGCTATGAAAAATAAACTTAACCCAGACTACTTTTTAATTATACTTGCTGCGCTATTTTTTGGACTTTTGGTTTATTTAATTGTAGAAATTATACTTGTCCTAAGCTAGTTGCAACCTCCTTCTTTTGTGGATTAGGCTAAAAGCTTGTAGATGTTTTTTATTTCTGTAATATTAAATTCCTTTTCTTGAAACCAATCATAGGCAACTATTTTTTCATTTTCCAATTGAGCATCTCTAATAGCGTCTAGTGTTACCCTATGCCAATGAACACCTTTTTTTTGGGATACAGCATATCCAACATCGCTAATGATATATGATTTTCTCGGCTGATTTACCAATTTTACACCGTTTTTAAGAACGGCCAAAGTTTTAGTAAGGCGCACAACTTCAGAAAAGGAATAGCGTGCAAAATCGTTAAACCCATCTCTAGTAACATTAAATAATTTATCACCTTCTTTTAAATACTCCATATCAATTTCAGAAAGAGAACAAAAATAAAAGGTTCATTGTCTTTTTGGTTTGTTGAAGCATACTACTTATTAACAAAATCGATATTTTATTTTTGATGTACTAATACTGGGCTGCTTTCCCGTTAGTTAGACCTTTTTGGAGGGATGATTTCAATAAAAATCAGTTGTAATTATGTAACATATTCTAAGAAATAAATTACTATTTGTTGAAACGAAGAGAAACGTCATAAATTTTTCTATTTTTATAAAAGCAGAGCATTGTTTCATTCATGGAAGGGAATACAGCTTGAATGTTTAGAATAAGATAAAAAAATAACAGTATGAAAAGAAGAAAATTTGTAAGCACAAGTGCCTCTGCTATGGCAGGTGTGGCAGGTCTCTCCATTATACCATCGTCAGTATTGGGAAAAACCTTTGGTAGTATAGCACCGAGTGACAAGGTAAATTTGGCTTGTTGCGGTATTGGAAATAGGGGAGGCGATATAACCAAAGCCTTATACAATACCGGGTTGGCAAATATTGTGGCATTGTGCGACACAGATATGGGAGCACCGCACACCTTAGAGGTTCTTAAAATGTTTCCAGACGTTCCTAGATTTAAAGATTTTAGAGAAATGTTTGAAAAGATGGGGGATAAGATAGATGCTGTAAGTGTTGGTACTCCAGATTTCTCACATTTCCCAATTACAATGCTGGCCATGTCTTTTGGTATTCACGTTTATGTTGAAAAGCCAATGGCTAGAACTTTCAATGAGGTTGAGTTGATGATGAAATGTGCCGAGAAGCACAATGTCGTTACTCAGATGGGGAATCAAGGGCATTCAGGGGCCAATTATTTTCAATTTAAAGCATGGAAGGAAGCAGGGATAATTAAAGATGTGACCGCCATAACAGCACATATGAATAGTCGTCGTCGTTGGCATGGATTTGATCCTAACATGACAAGCTATCCTAAAAAAGAGGCTATGCCAGATACTTTAGATTGGGATGCTTGGCTATCAACAGCTAGTGAACATGATTACAATAAGGATTTTATCAATGGACAATGGCGTTGTTGGTACGACTTTGGAATGGGAGCTTTAGGTGATTGGGGCGCACATATTATGGATACAGCTCACGAGTTCCTAGATCTTGGATTGCCCTATGAAGTAGACCCTATTAAATTAGACGGTCACAATCCGTTTTTCTTCCCCATGTCTTCAACACTTGTTTTTAAATTTCCAGAACGAGGAACAATGCCTGCCTTAGATATTACCTGGTATGATGGTTTAGATAATAAACCTCCGCTTCCTAAAGGATATGGCGTTTCTAAAACAGATCCAAACATACCACCACCAAGTAATGGAAAAATAGCTACTACAAAATTAAACCCGGGTAAAATAATATATGGAAAAGACCTCACTTTTAAAGGAGGTTCTCATAGTAGCACACTATCAATTATTCCTTCTAAAAATTCAAAAGATATTGAAAGATACTTACCTATAGTACCGGAAAGTCCATCGGATCACTTTCAAAACTTCTTATTAGCATGTAAAGGAGAAGAACAAACACGTTCCCCTTTTAGTGTAGGAGGACCATTGAGTCAGGTATTTACCTTAGGGGTGTTAGCACAACGATTAAATACCAAGTTAGTCTTTGACCGAGAAACAAAACAGATTACCAATAATCCATTGGCAAATTTGATGCTTACGGGTGCAGTTCCTCGTAAAGGGTGGGAGGAGTTTTATACCTTGTAATACTCAAATTAATAGGACTTATGCCAGTATAAAAAGATCATAACTTTCTTTCTATACTGGCATTCTTTTTTATTTAATACAATTTTTATTGCCTCTAGGCCTCACTTCTCTTTCTTTGTGTTCCTTTAAATGTACTCTTAGTACCTATTAAAAAACAGTGTGGAGCTTCACCTGTAATTTCCCCATTATTTCAGAGGCCTTAAATACCTACACTTTAAAATTAAAAATGTAAGTACTGTAGGGCATTTTGTTTTCAAATAACAAACTACTTCATAGATTATCGGCCTCATTTTTTAGATTAAAAAAACTTGGGTAAACTCACTGTTTACAATGCCTGATCGATTTAATGCACTTTAACGGTAAAAATAAGTAGTAGGTGTGTTTATTGCATAAAAAACATTTTATACAGGGTAATTTTGCACTCGCAAAAATAAAAAATGTTAAAAGCAATGAAAAATTTTAAAATTTTTACTCTAGTAATATTATCTTATATCATAACAATGACTTCATGTTCTACTGCCGAAACAGAGGATGACGTTTTATATAAAGAATTAAGCACTTCCAATAATTCTACTATGGAAAGTAATGTTCTGGGGTTGGTAAATGAATATAGAGCATCTAACGGGCTTATCTCTTTAAAATTTGCCAATGTTGCTTACAGTTTTGCAAAAGAGCACAATGAGTATATGATTGCAGAAGGGCGTATTAGTCATGATAATTTTGATCTAAGAGCTTCTAATTTGGCTGTAAAGGCCAAAGCTGATTTTGTTGCTGAAAACCTTGCAATGGATTTTACTACCGCTGAGGGTGTTGTGCATGCGTGGATCAATAGTCCTATACACAAAAAGGTTATGGAAGGTGATTATACACATTCAGCAATTCATATTAAAGCCAATGCAGAAGGGAAACTTTTTTTCACGCAAATGTTTTACAAATAATATAACGTTAGTCACTATGCTTTAGGGGGCGTTTTATAGAATAAAACTCAGATTTACGTTAAAGTCTATTATCTAATTGAAAGATAATAGACTTTTTTATGACGTAAAATTTAGATCATAAATACGTAGGAAAAATACTTGTTTTCCTGCTTAACCGTAAGATAATCATTTGGTTTAGGTCTTGTTTCCGTGCTTTTTATCCTATTTTGTTGCTTTTTACCGGGTATTATACACATAATCGATAAAATCAGTCATTTTATCGATTGTTGTGGTCGTTTCATCGAGTTTATGTGTTTCGTACAAAATAACGTTATTTTTATTGCGTTAAATGTAAGTTAAAACTTATTAAACATAATTAAACTTACGTGTATGAGTAAATATTTACTTCAATTTAAAAAAGTTGTTTTTGTAGTACTGCCTTTATTTTTGTCCATAGCGACAACTATAAATGCCCAAACAAAAATTTATGCAACTTCAGTAACAGATGAATATCAAACTGATAATGCAAGTCTTGCTCACGATGAAGACCTAACTACCAATGCCGCAATTAATGCTAGTTCTGGGCTTGTATTGGGTGCTGGTGCATATTCAGGTTATCTGGAACTTCAATTTCCTACCGTTGTACCTCAGAATACAACATCCTATGTAAAAATAGAAACGGAAGATGATTTACTTCCAAGTTTATTGGGAGGAAGTTTAGGAGGTCTTTTATCAGAGATAGTAGGTACCTTACTCATTGGAAATCAAGAAATTTTAGTTGAAGCCAAAAATAATGCCGCTACAATTCTACAAAGGGAATCAAATAATACGACCCATTTTGGCACAGATGAGCTACGTGTTGTTGTAAATAGCAATAATGATTATTTTTTAGCGATTACCCCAGACGTTGATTACAATAGGATTCGTTTGCAAAATAGAATGGGTTCTTTATTAGGGTTTTTCAACACTAAAACATTAGGACTCTATGAAGCGTTTTATACCAATGGTACTGGTGGAGGTTGTGGTCTTCCTAATTATACTGCTTATAATGGGTCTGGTTTAACTTTAGACTTATTGAACCTTGGAGGCGCAGGAGTTACAAATCCAAATTTTATTTTAGATGGGAACTCTAGTACATTTTCTGAACTTAGTTTAGGTATTTTAGGCGTCGCCGCACAAATAGAACAAACCGTTTTTTATGATAACGTTTCGCATGCTGATGATAATTTCTATATCAGATTAGCTGTAGACCCATCGTTATTGGCGGTAGGATTAGCGAATAATGTTGAAATCATTGCTCAAAATGGTACTCAAAATATTTATTCTGAGAATTTATCAAACCTATTAACTTTAGATCTTTTAGGTTTATTACAAGGAGGAGGAAGTGCCATGATTGGATTTGATCCTGGTGCATCCATAGATAGAGTTACTGTACGTTTATCTTCACTTTTAAGTGTAGCTTTAAGTCAGGAAATAAAAATTTTTGATATTTATAAAGCTCCTGCACAGCCAGTAATGACATCCCCAGTGGGTGATATAAATATCTGTGCTGGTTCTTCTGTTGATCTTTTAGCAGAAGCAGATGGTGCTAGTAATGTAGAGTTACGATGGTATGATGCCTTAATTGGTGGTAATTTGTTGGCAACAGTGAATTCTGGTACAGCCTATACAACACCCATATTAAATTCTGACGCCACCTATTACGTATCATCTGCAAAGATAGGATGTACAGAAGAATCCCCAAGGGTTACCGTAGCCGTAAACGTTGTAGATATTCCAACCGCTGCGGATATTACAGTGATTGGAAACCAAGACCCTATTTGTTCCATAACTGATGCTGTATTGGTGCCTTCTAGTACAATAGCAGGAACTTTTTCATGGTATTTTGATGCAGCCGGAAGTAGTGAAATTACGGATGGCCTAGTTGTAGGTAGTGTTACTTATTCGATAGATGGTAATGGAGTACTTAATATAACTGGCTTAAATGAAACAAGTGGACCTTATACGTATTACGTAAGTATTAGCGAAGATTTAGCCGGTTGTAAAAATGCCCCAGGCGATTTAAAAGAAGTAGTATTAGATGTAATAGATTCTAGTAATGCAGCTACTGTAACATTAGATTCTAGTATAACACTAGCCAATCTAATTAGTATTTTTCAAGGCAACCCTAGTACAAATGTAACAGGTGTAGTTTCTGGTAATGTTGCTCCTGGAGATGCTATTACACTATCTATAAATGGTACAACATATAATGGCGCATTAGATTCTAATTTAGAATTTGATATTACTGTAGATGGAATTGATCTTACAACCGATATAGACAATATACTTGAAGTTTTTATAGACGGGGGGTTGTGTAGTATTACAGCTGAGGTTATCGTAGATATACCAGAATTGGAAGTTGATGATCTCATACAAGAATTCTGTGCTTCAGATGCCCCTACTTTGGCAGATTTGGTAGTAGATAGTGATATTTCATTTTTTGGTAGCCTGTTAGGCGATGTTTTACTGGATATAAATACACCATTGGTAGACGGACAAGTTTATTTTGCTGGTGTAGAAGGTATTTTGGCCTCTATATTACCACGTGTTGCGATTACTGTAAATTTAACAGATTTGTTACCACCCACTACAATTAACATAAGTCAAACATTTTGTATGGGAGATGTCGTAACACTAGCCGATATTCAAATAAATGAGTCTGGAGCTGTCTTTTATGATAGTTTATTAAGTGGCTTGTTATTAGATATTACGACACCTTTGGTAGACGGCGGTGTATATTTTGCTGCAAATGTAGGTTCTGGTTGTGAGAGCACTACAAGATTAGCGATTACAGTTAGTTTTATTGATACTCCTCCTGCAACTACTTTGAATAGCACACAATCTTTTTGTGGCGAAGAGAATGCAGTTGTTTCAGATATTCAAGTAAATGAACCAAATGTTGTTTTCTATGACAGGGCAACAGAAGGTACTATGTTAGATCCTTCAGATGCATTAGTAGACGGTGGTATTTACTATGTCGCGAATGTGGAATCTGGTTGTGAGAGCGCAACAAGGCTAGCAATTACAGCAAATATTACAGAGACTCCGTCAGCAACTACTTCAAATACAACACAAACGTTTTGTGAAAGTGAGGATCCAATTATTGCCGATATTCAAATAAATGAATCGGACGTTGTTTTTTATGATAGCGAGACGGGAGGGACTATGTTAGACCCCTCAGCTGCACTTGTAGATGGTGGTATTTACTATGTTGCCAATGTAGCATCGGGTTGTGAAAGTTCTACAAGACAAATAATCAATGTTATTGTTACAGCAGAAGAAACGGTTACTATAATTGGAGAATTTGATGAAGTTTGTATATCAGAACGCACATATACGTATGAAACCGAAAGCAACAAACTAAATTATGTTTGGACCATAGTAGGAGGAAGCATAACAGAAGGGGGTACGAGTACTGATAATTCAGTAACGGTAACTTGGAATGAATTGCAAGATACTACTATTAAAGTTTCGTACGATAGCGATTTTGGTTGTAGCTCTGAGATTGAAACAGTTGATGTCTCAACGATGTCTTGTGGCGTTGTTTTAGGGGAAGAGTTTTGTCTCTTTGTATTCAATGAATTTACACCCAACAACGACGGCTATAACGACTTTTTTGAAGTAAATTGTATAGAAACATATGCTTCTACATTACAGGTTTTTAACAGAAATGGAAACCTTGTTTATAAAACTGTTAATTATCAAAATAATTGGAACGGAATTGCTAATGTCAATGGAGTTTTAAAGAAAGGGGATCACTTACCCTCTGGAACGTATTATTACATAATAAATATTCCAGAATTAAACAGGAATCTAACCGGATGGATTCAATTAGCAAGATAAACCCATAGTTAACCAAAATCATTTCAAATCAAAACCTTATGAATTTAATTAATAATAAAGGCGGGATATTGCTGCTTACTTTAATACTAAATGTAGGCATCCTATCCGCGCAACAAGCCCCTCAGTATACACAATATATGTATAACACAATGGTACTAAATTCCGGATATACCGGTACAAGTGGAACCTTAGAAGCAACTATACTTCATAGATCACAATGGGTAGGTCTAGACGGCTCTCCAAATAATCAGTCATTTTCAATTCAAGGAAAGGCTGGAAGAAAGGTTGGATTAGGGCTTACGGCTATAAATGATAAGCTAGGTGCTTCTAATAATATACAAGTGAATGGTAATTTTGCTTATGAATTACCAATAGGATATTACACTAAGTTATCCTTAGGAATTAATGCAGGCCTGGATGTGTTGAATATAGATTGGTCTAAAGGCAGTTATGCAGATGATATGGATCCTGTTTTTAGTGATAATGCTAAAACTGTTAGACCAATACTTGGTGCAGGTGCATTTCTATATAGTAACAATTGGTATTTTGGTTTATCTACAAATAATTTGTTTAACTCTCAACTTTATGATAAAGACGATGAGGTTGTGACCGATAGAAAAAGTCAATTTTATTTGATGGGCGGTTATGTTTTTGATCTGTCAAGAACCTTGAAATTTAAACCTGCTTTTTTAACGAAACATGTTGCGGGAGCACCAATGACAGTTGATGTATCAGGTAATTTTTTACTCAATGAAAAATTGAGTTTAGGAGTGGCCTACCGATATAATGATGCTGTTAGTGCCCTTGCAGGGTTTTATATTGTTCGCGAGTTGTTTGTTGGCTATGCATATGATTATTCTTTAACTGATTTAGGGGATTATAATAACGGGTCTCATGAAATTATTTTAAAGTATAACGTATTTGGAACAAAGAGAAGAGCACTATCACCAAGATTCTTTTAATAAGCAGTACTATGAAAAAAAACTTACTATATATAGTTATACTTTCAGTTACATTTTCAGTAGCTCAAAGCAAAGAAGAACGAGCAGAACTTTTCTATTCTGATTTTAAATTTGAAGAAGCCATTAATCTTTATGAAGATTTGGCATCAGAAAAACGGAGACCTTCCTTACAGATTATTCAACGTTTAGCAGATAGTTATTTTAATATTAATGAGTACCAGAGTGCAAAAGATTGGTATAGTAAATTATATGCTATTCAGGGTAAAGAAATAGAAGAGGGAAACCTTATTAAGCTGGTCCAATGTCTAAAAGCAAGTATGGAAATTAGTAAGGCAGATGAGCTTTTAAAAGAGTACTACAAAGATCCAATGAAATTAAAAATGATCTTGGCTCAAAAAGCTCATTTAGACAGTATATCTACTGAAAACCCAATGTATAAATTAACCAATTTAGAGTTTAACAGCGGAAAGTCTGATTTTGCACCAGCATTGTATAAAACAGGCTTGGTGTTTGCATCAACTAGAGATACATTAAAGTCAAATAAATTATATCCATGGAATAATCAGCCCTATTTAGATTTGTATTTTACAAACCCCAAGGTTACGGACTATGTCCCTGAAAAATTCCTTGAGAATATGGAGTCTTCTTTTCATGATGCTACCATTGCTTTTTCACACAATTCAAGAACTGTTTATTTTACACGTAATTATATCAAAAAGAACAAACTAAATGCAAATGCAGATGGACTGTCTAATATGGAAATTTTAAAAGGAACCATTTTAGATAATAAATTAATAAATGTTTCTTCTTTAAGCTTTAATAGTAAAGACTATTCCTGCGGGCACCCAACTTTAAGTCGCGATGGAATGTCCTTGTATTTTACCTCTGATATGCCAGGAGGTTATGGAGAAAGTGATATCTATGTAGTTGCGCTAACAAATACCGGTGATGCTGCTGGTTCTCCAGAAAACTTGGGCCCAGTGATTAACACAAGGGGAAGAGAAATGTTTCCTTTTGTAGGCAATGATATTTTATATTTTTCTTCAGATGGTCATTATGGACTAGGTGGATTGGATGTTTTTGCATCTGCGATACTTCCAAAGTTTGAATTTTCGTTACCCTTAAATAGAGGAGAACCTATTAATAGTAATATGGACGATTTTTCTTATATACGAGAAATGGCTTCCAATGATGGTTATATTGCTTCTAACCGTTTTGGAGGAAAGGGAGATGATGATATCTATTATTTTGAAGGAATTAAGCCAACAGATTGTCTTGAATATGCCGGTTATGTCCTGGATGAAAAAACAAAAGAACCAATAATAGAAGCTATTGTTGAGTTATTCGATTCGGAAGACGGTTTGGTATTAGCAACAAAAACGGATATTTATGGATTTTATAATTTTATACTTCCATGTGATAAAACAAATAAATTAGTGTTTTCAAAAAGGAAGTATTCTAAAAAATCCATTGTGGTAACAACAACAGATATAATTAATGAACCTTCTTTAAATAATAAGGTTTATTTAACGCCTTTTGAGAGCCTTGTAGTTAAGGATGGAGATGATATTAAAATTAATGTTGAACCTATTTATTTTGATTATGATAAGTCAGACATCACTGCAAGAGCCGAAATAGAATTAGAAAAAGTACTGTTCGCTATGCGTGAGTTTCCAGAAATAAAGATTAAAATTGAGTCACATACAGACTCAAGAGGAAAGGATGGTTATAATCTTAATTTATCTGACGCAAGGGCAAAATCTACTAGAAGTTATTTAATAGCCAATGGAATAGCGGATACCCGAATAGAGAGTGCCAACGGTTACGGAGAGAGTCAACTTAAAAATGAATGTAGCAATGGTGTAAAATGTACAGAACAAAAACATCTTGTTAACAGACGATCAGATTTTATAATTGTTCCTAAATAAATTTTCGCTTTAGCTAATAAAAAAAGAGCATTGCTATCTATAGCAGTGCTCTTTTTTTATACCTATATATGTTAATATTTCTATAAAAATAGGTGCCATCTTTTCATTTCTTTTCACTTCTTATTATTTTAGAATTTGTAATCTTGAAGACTAATTTTATGAAGACAATAATTTTTGTACTATCCTTTTTCTGTATTTCAATTGCTGTAAATGCACAAACTTCTACCAACGTAGATGCTATTAAAATTGGTGATGTTTTAATGATAGGTGAATCAACTGCAAATTCATACCAACACATTTACTTTCCCAAAAAGAACTTTATTATTAAAAAAGGAGGAATTGTTGATTATAAACGTATCCCTAAAAGCAAAGTTGTTATTACGGCTATTTCAGATAGTCCAGATGGCAAGGTTGAGGTTTCTTTTAAACTAAAAAACGGTAAGCAGTTTTTTAATAGTCATCGTATAATTAAAGCAGACCTTCTCAAAGCAATTCATTCTAAGGAACTTATGTTGTTGTAATGCCTTATAAACCCTAACAGGGGTTTTTAATAAATTGTTGTGCTCTAATTTCTATTCTAATAATAGAATAGATAAACATATATCAGTATTTTTACACAACCAACCAACAAAATCATAACCAATGAAAGTTAAACTTGTCTATATCGTTATATGTATGCTTCTCTGCGCTTGTAAATCAACCGTAAAAGAAGCTGGATCTGAAGAAAATGTAGTTTCACTTTTTAATGGAAAAAACCTTGATAAATGGACAGGGGATTCTCGTATTTGGTCTGTAGAAGATGGCAGTATTGTAGGACGTACAACCGATGAAAATAAAATTGAAAAGAATACTTTTTTAATTTATGAGGATTCTTTTGCTGATTTTGAACTTAGCTTCTCCTATAAAATTATAGGCGGTAATAGCGGGGTGCAATACCGATCTAAAGTAATAGACAACGATTTGTTTGTGGTTGGTGGATACCAGGCAGATATGGAAGCTGGCATTAATTATTCTGGCATATTATACGAGGAAAAGGGCAGGGGGATTATCGCTAAAAGAGGAGAGAAAATCACCATAGCAGAAGATGGAAAAAAGGCAATTGAACAATTTGTAAAGAGTGAAGAAATTCAGGCCATTATTAAGCAAGAACAATGGAATACTTATAAAATTGTAGCGAAAGGCAATCAGTTACAGCACTTTATTAATGGACATAAAACTATTGATGTAACAGACAACCAATTAGACAAAAAATCGGATGCTGGTATACTGGCGTTACAAGTGCATGCAGGGCCAAATATGGTTGTTTACTATACAAATATTGAGCTTAAACCTATCCTAAAGTAAATTTTTTATGTACCGTTGACTAAATCCAAATTAAGCGCTGTTTGCTTGGGCTTATATTATATTTGGTATATGAGTCAATCCTCTTCCTTCTTATTGAATAACACATCCTTGTGCTTTTCCACAATTATTGTTTTTTGCGTGCCAATTGCTCCTAAACTGTTGTTTTTCAGTGTTATTTGTTCAGTTTTATGCAATATCAAATTATTAGGTCATAAAAAAGTACTAAATTGTAGTCAAAAGGGTAGTTGAGAAGTGTATTGAAAATATTTTATTTAAAGTCTTCTATATGCGTTTAAACAAGGGTACCTAAGAGAAAACAAATCCAAACAGACCACTTATTCCTTAGTGTAAATGAAGAAAAACAATTGGTCATTTCCTGTTTTGCCTGCAACTAAAATGCACTTTATTTTTTTGTGCCTTTTATTTGCCAACACTGTTTTTTCGCAACTAGATAGTACCCGGATTAAATATTTAACTCTAGAGGATGGTCTTTCACAAGTTTCTACCAATGATTTACTTCTAGACAAGTTGGGGTTTGTATGGATAGCCACTCAAGACGGTTTAAATAAATTTGACGGTAGCACCTTTAAACACTATAAGTACAATGAAAATGATTCTACCACTATTTCTGGTAACCTTATCAATAAATTATTAGAAGATAAGAACGGGAATATTTGGATAGGAACCATTGCTAACGGACTTAACCTTTACAATCCAGTTAAGGATGTCTTTAAAAGGATTCGCTTAAAAAACTCAGGGGGTAATGAAATTATTTCGGACCTTGAAATAGACCCCGATGGGGCAGTATGGGTAGCTTCTCGTATTTCTGGTTTATATAGGTTTACTGCAAAGGATGACAATCTAAGTCAATCACATTTCTTAAAAAATAAACCACTAGGGGCATTGCTACACGATAAATCGGGTGATTTATGGGTTGGCGGATTTGAGGGTGAGGTGTACAGATTGAATACAAAGGATGAGCAATCATTCTTAAAAATACCAGAGTTTAAAGTTAATGGTAATGTACAATCCATTTATAGGGCCGGAAAGTATTTGCTCTTAGGGAGTGATTTTGGTTTTTATCGGTATGATATTCAAGCCAAAAAACTGGAACTTATAGAATTGGAAGAAACTGGTAATTTTAAAACCAAACATGTGTCTTCATTTTTAGAAGAAAAGGAAACACAGGTATGGATAGGTACAGGAAATGGAGTTTATTTGTTCGATTGGTTGCAGAAGAAAGTTATAAAAAAAATTCAGTATGGAACGGTTAATGGATTAAGCAACAATACCACTGAGGCATTATTGCGACTTAGCAAACAAAAAATTCTTATAGGTACCGCCAATTATCTAAATCTGATAGATTTTAGTCAGCCCTATTTTAGTAATATCTCTAAAGATAAACTAGGAGAACATTTATTAAATGACAATGTCATATTTTCTATTTTTAAGGATGGAACCGATTTATGGGTGGGTACCCCTGATGGTGGATTAAATTTGATTAGGGATGGTAAGGCGTATTATTTAACCCAGAACAATAGTAAGGAAAATGGTATTTCTGGGGCTGTAGTGAGGGCTATTGTAAAAGATGAAATAAACAAAAGAATGTGGTTGGGTACAACAAGGGGGCTGGCCATGATAGATTTAACCACATTTGACCCCAATAATCCAGAATTTCTGGTGTTTCACTCAGATCCCAATAATCCAAATTCAATTAATGGAGATTTTTTAAAGGATATTACCTTAGATAAGAATAACAATATTTGGGGGGCCACTTTTGGACACGGTATTTTTCGATTAGAAATGTCACCAGACAAAAAGGTTAAAATATTCCGCTATAGCAATGAAATTAATAATGTAAACTCGCTTAAAAATGACTTTACAGACTGTATTTTAGCGGATAAGGACAATACTATTTTGGTGGGTACTCAAGGAGGATTAACCAAGATTCAATTTGCCGATAAGAAGTATTCAGATCCCACGTTTTTTAACTATTATAAAAGTGCGAACTCAAAAAAACCATTGTCACATAATTCTGTTTATGATATTCTAATTGACAAACAAGAAAGAATATGGGTTGGTACTAGGTATGGGTTAAATTTGTTTTTAGGCGATAATGAATTTGAATCCTGGACAGAGCAAGACCAATTTCCAAATGCCGTTGTCTATATTGTTCAAAATGATAATGATGGTAACCTGTGGTTGGGTACTAATGACGGACTTATTAAGTTTATTCCAGAGAACGAAAGTTTCTCACAATACAATGTGGTTGACGGTATACAGAGTAACGAGTTTGATATTCATGCAAAATTTAAAGATAAGGATGGTACATTATATATGGGTGGAATAGGAGGTATTACCTACTTTAATCCTAAGAATTTAAAGAATATAGACACCCCCAAACCGCTTTATTTGTCTCAATTGAGAATAAAAGATCAAATAATGAGACCGTCTAACGTTTCGGGAATATTAAAAAATGCTGTTTTTCATACCAATGAAATTGAATTTAAACAAAATCAATTCCCTTTTTATTTAGAGTTTTCTACCATTGATTACAGTTTTAATAACAATATGAAATATGGGTATAAGCTATTACCAGATAATACGGAATGGAATATGCTTACAGATCCTAAAATTCAGTTTTTAAATCTACCATCAGGCAGCCACACCTTGCAAGTTAATGGTTTTGCAAGGGGCAAAGAATGGAATCAGGCTCCTTTAGAAATAAAATTAAACATACGCCCTCATTGGTATAAAACATGGTGGGCCTATCTGCTGTATGTTGGTCTTTTTATTGCCTTGGCTTTTAAATTATACCGGTTTCAGCTCTCTAGAAAACTTGCCCTAGCAGAAAGTGTACGTTTAAAAGATTTAGATCATTTAAAAAGTAATTTGTATACCAATATTACACACGAATTTAGAACACCCCTGACCGTAATTCTAGGGATGGCAAGTAATTTAAAGGCGAACCTTAGAAAAAAGGAGTTAGATTCAGCAGAAAATTCTTTAGAAATGATAGAGCGCAACGGGAGTAATTTGTTGCGATTGGTGAATGAACTTTTGGATTTAGCGAAGTTGGAAAACGAAAAAATGGATATAAATTTTATCAAAGGCGATATCATTCCTTTTATAAAATACCTTAGTGAAAGTTTTAGTACCATGGCAGATGAAGCACATATTAAGCTAATGGTATATGCCGAAATTGAATCCCTTGTGATGGACTATGACGTTGAAAAGGTATCTGCCATTATCTATAACCTTATTTCAAATGCCATTAAGTTTAATAATAAAGCTAGTGGAAAAATTATAGTACATATTAACCGTATCATTGAAAATAATAAGGAACAGCTGGTCCTTAAAGTGAAAGACAATGGAATGGGGATCTCAAAAGAAAATATACCCCATGTTTTTAATAGATTTTACCAAGTAAATACAAGTAAATCTAGGGCAACAGAAGGAACCGGAATTGGCTTGGCATTAACAAATGAAATGGTAAACCTACTCCAAGGATCTATTGAAGTTAAAAGTGAGATTAATAAGGGAAGTGAATTTATTGTATTGCTACCTATAACGCGAAATGCGGCGTACGCAGAAGACTATCATTTTGAACATAAACCAGAGCCTGTTGCCTTTAACCCACAGCGCCCTAGGGAGGTAGCCTTTCCAATTGATGAAGACTCAACATTACCCTTGAGTTTAATAATAGAAGACAATCATGATGTAGCCCATTATTTAGAAACCTGTTTAAAAGGAAAATATCAAACCTTACATGCTGTTGATGGTATTCAAGGGATTGAAATGGCTAAAGAAAGAGTGCCAGACATTATTATTTGCGATGTTATGATGCCTGGTAAAGACGGTTATGAGGTATGTGAGTTATTAAAAACAGATGAGCGTACTGACCATATTCCAATAATTATCCTTACCGCCAAGGTAGCTATGAAAGACAGGCTTAAGGGACTTTCACATGGGGCTGATGCATATTTAACGAAACCCTTTGTTAAGGAAGAACTATTTACAAGGTTAAATCAGCTTATTAGTCTGCGCAAAAAAATGTTGCTAAAAATGGAAAAGGATAGTTTTACCTCCTTTTTAGATAAAAAAGCAGAAAATCCTGAGGCTAAATTCCTTAAGAAAGTAATAAAGTTAATTCATGGGGAGATTGAAAACTCGAGCTTTGGTTCCGCCAGCCTGGCAATTGAATTAAGTTTAAGTGAATCTCAAATTTATAGAAAGTTAAAAGCAATTACCAATAAATCTACGGCAGTTTTTATCCGTTCAGTTCGTTTGCAACGCGCTAAGGAGTTACTTCAATCTAGCTCAAAAACGGTATCTGAAATTGCCTATGAGACCGGTTTTAACGATCCATCTTGGTTCAGTAGGGCATTTAAAGAGGAGTTTGGTGTTGCGCCTAGTGAATTTATTAAATAATTGAATATCAGATTTTTATCATCTTGTATTGCATCATTATGCAAGAATAGCACCTGTTTTTAAATTACAATGCAGAATTACTTCTACAGATTAAAATAATAGTTTATCCCTTAAAAACCATTGAGAGATACCTTGGTCCTACATAAAAAACGTGGGATATGGGAACTATTAAATTAAATTGGAAAAGCACTTGTAAAATCAATCTGTTTATTTGTTGTCTTATGTTATTTGCAGCAACTGGCTGTAATAAAGATGATGGGCCAGAGCCACAAATTGAACCGAAAAGCAGTGAGAAGCAAATTACAAGTTTTGTGTTTTTAATTACCAACAACGCTATAAGCACCAATATAGTGGCTACAATAGATGAAGAAAACAAGACCATTACTGCTACAATGCCTCCCAATACTAATATTACAGGCCTTTTACCGGAAGTGAAAATATCGGCATTAGCCTCCATAAGCCATGATACTGCACAAAACTTTACCAATCCAATAGTTTATACGGTAACTGCCGAAGATGGCAGTACCACTGTGTATACCGTTACCATTACCGCGCTTTTAACCCAGCGGCAAATATTACAAGCTATTTTGGATGCCAATCCCGAAAACACCCTTAGTTGGGATCTTGATGCAACAGCAGATTTGGGTGATTTAGATCGAGTTACCTTAAATACGGAAGATGAAATTATTGAATTAAGTATGACTGGTAGAACTATTTCTGCGCTTCCTAAAAAAATAGGTGAATTAGTCGCTTTAGAAAGGTTGGATTTGGGTATAAACCAAATTAATTCTTTGCCTCCAGAGATTGGACAATTAAAATCCTTAACAAATTTAAATTTAAGTTATAACAACTTTACTTCTCTTCCTCCAGGGATTGAACAGTTGGTAAATTTGAAAAGTTTAGGTTTAAATCGTAATCAGCTTTCAAACTTACCTTCTGAAATTTTTCTGTTAACAAAATTAGAATCTTTAAACATAGGACATAATCAGATAACCCAAATTCCAACAGGAATTAGCCAGTTAAGTAGTTTAAAAATTTTGAATATAAGTAGTAATGAGCTGACCTCAATTCCTTCAGAAATTGGGCAGTTAAGTAAATTAGAATTTACGGATTTACGTAGTAATAAGCTTACCTCAATTCCTTCAGAAATTGGCCAGTTATTTAATTTAATAAACATTATGTTACAAAACAATAAACTTACTTCCTTACCTCCAGAGATTGGCCAATTAGGTTATTTAACAGAATTGTTGCTAAATGAGAACCAACTTACTACCCTACCTGAAGAAATAGGACAATTAACCAGTTTAAAATATTTAGGAATAAGTGATAATCAAATCACTATTTTACCTCCAGAAATTGGATTTCTTAACAATTTACTTAGTGTACAAATGAAGGGCAACAACCTAATGTCAATTCCAATATCTATTTGTTTTTTAGTAGATTTTAATGGCCTGTCCTTAGTAAAAGATGATGGCATTAGTTGTTCTACCTCCTCACTAAAAGATGCCCTCATTCAAATATACAGTGCGAATCCAGGAAATACTTTAGGATGGGGTGTAGACAATTACCCAGGCGTTAAATTCAATGATATCTCTAATCCAACGGAAATGACAATGAATAATAAAAACCTTACTAGAATACCTGAAGACATTAATGTTTTTGGAGATTTAGAAGTATTAAACATAAATAGTAATGACATTTCAAGTTTTCCAGAGGTGTCTACTAATTTACGCAAGCTTACCACGATAACCGCGGCTTCTAACAACTTAACGACTGTTCCCGACAGTTTTCAACTATTAACCAATTTAACATTATTAAGTATCACCAATAATCCTATTAGTAGTATTCCAGCAGAAGTTTGCGAACTGCAAATATCCAATGGGGGTATCCTTACGATACTGGCAGATGCTGGTGAAGGTTGTAATTAAAGCTAGTTTAATAGTAAACATAAAATTATGAAAACACTGAATATTATAAATAAACAAATCATTTTAGTATGGCTACTGCTCTTGGTTTTTTCTTGTAGCAAAGATGATTCTGAGGATAAGAACCCACTATTTGGGGCTCATAAGACAGCCGTTTATGCGGTAGGGGCAATTCTAAAACCTGGAGATGTAATAGGGGCAACGCTATGGAAAAACGGAGAAGAATTACCAATAACCTCGGGTATCCCAGAGGCTGAGGCAAATGCTTTATTCGTAGAAGGTAAAGATGTGTACGTAGTTGGGTTTGAAAACAGTGGTGCTAATAAAATGGCTGTTGTATGGAAAAATGGGATAGGAACTCCATTGACAGATGGCAATTATAATGCGATAGCTACTTCCGTTTTTGTAGTTGGTAGTACGGTGTATGCAGGAGGGTTTGAGTCTAATGGCACCAAGAATGTGGCTAAAATTTGGAAAAATGGGGTGGAGATTGTTCTTAGCGATGGAAACAATGATGCTTATGTGAACGCTTTAGTTGTAGAAGGTGATGATGTATATGCCGCAGGATATTTTGTGGCAGTTAAAAGCCAAGCTACATTGTGGAAAAATGGCATAGAACTGACCCTAGAGAATAGTGAAACTGGTATCTCGCAAGTGAACTCGGTTTATATAGAAAATAATGCTGTTTATGCGGGGGGAATAGAATTTGTAGGAGGGAAGTTTATAGCTAAAACATGGAAAAATGGGGTAGAAACTTTTTTAACCAATGGGGATGAGGTTTCCAAAGTCAATCAAATCTTTGTTAAAGATGGTAAGCTGTACGCTGCCGGTAGGGAATATAGAGACGGTAAGGGTGTTGCTATGGTCTGGGAAAATGGGGCAGCCACAGCTTTAACAGATGGCAGCATCTCATCAGAAGCCAACGCTGTATTTGTTTTTAATAAGGATGTCTACGTAGTGGGGTCAGAGGGACCTATTGCGAAACTCTGGAAAAATGGGGAGCCAACAATCTTGTCTAATAATGCTTTTGCCACTGGCGTTTTTGTAGTCCGAGAATAGCAACCAGATAACCACAATAAAAACATTAGAGTCGCAACCGCCGCCTTGCCTACTACGGGCTATGGTGTCATTAGAAACGCAGGCCAGCTGCGGATGACCCTAAGCTGCTAAGGAAAATTTGAATCTAAAATAGTGTAATCATTAAGTATTGAATTATGAAAAGAACAGCAAAATTAAAACGCAATAGAAATATGATGTGTATGGTTTTTGTACTTGTTATAGGTATTTACCTGTCTCCTATACAATCTCAAGTTGTACGTGATCACAGAACTAAAAAAGTAGAAGACCCTTTTACAAGACTAAAGAAAGTGGCTCAAAATTCGACAGTTCAAAAATCTAAAATGAGCCCCGTTGAAGTCACTACAAACAACTCACATTATAAATTAACACGAAAACCTGAAATAAAGTTTGTTCCCTTTACCCTAGTAGATAGCAAAGGAAATGCAATAGCACCTAACCAAAGGGTGACCCTAAAAAACGGCAAGGCTACAACAGCCCAGACCTATATTAGTGAACTCAATGCCATAGAGAAAAAACTGAATGCCCAAGGGTATAGTTTACGGAATAAGGACGCCAATATAGTTTCTAAAATGGTAACGGATACCAAGTATTTGGATGGAAGAAGAGCCTTAGCTCCAAAATCTATAGGAAGCTTTAAAAAAGAAGCCGATGTTAAAAAATTTATGAGTGAAGAACAGCGGGTAAAAGTCGCGGGCACATCGTCTAATGGCAGGTTAACAATGGTTACCTTAAAACCCTATAGCCGTTATTCTAAAACCGAAATTGACAATCTAAATAAATACAGTTATACCAATAGATCCGGTACCGTAATGGCTCAAAAAAAACCGCTTCAAAAGAGAAATTTTAAAGACCATAGACCCAAAAGAATAGGGAATCTATCAAAACTTTATGAACTTGATAAAACGGATGATAAAAATTGGAATTTTGGAGATCCAGATATCTTTCAGGCAACGATAGAAGGTTCTATTACCCGTTTTGCAAAAATTTATCCTTTTGATGTAGAAAATAAAGACAGTAATAAATCAGAGTTTCGGGTAAAAGCAAATAGTAAAGCTACCGGCTCCCTTTTGGGTAAATCTGTAGATGTACTAAGCTTAAGTAGTGACCTTTATGCTCCTTCTAATGTGTCTATAAACATGAGTGCGAAAATCCTGGTGCAAGCAATGGAACAAAATGTTTTTAGTATAAATGAAACATACCCACAAAAAAAATCCTTTACACAAACCTATGCTAAAACTTATGATAAATCTTTTCCATTGAGAATACCCTTATTACCAGGCTTAGATTTTAAAGGACTTATAGGTGTTAAAGGTTTGGTGAGTTTTGAATTTGAAGCAACTATAGAACGCACTATAGCTTCCGTACATGCAAAGCCAGTAATAGATTTAAAAGTGTATGGCGAAGGTGGTCTTAGTCTTGTTGGTGTTGTTGGTGGTGGTGTGGAAGCAGAATTAACCTTTGTTAAGGGCGAATTAGATTTAAATGCATACACCGGTATATTTGTTCAAAATATGGAGGAAATTGTAGTTGGCGTAAATTACTATTTTGGTTATAATATAGAGGTATTAAGCGGTTATATCAATGCTTATGGTGAGATCTGTTCTCCAATAGATATTCCATTTGTTGATGATTGTTACCGCAAAACACACCAACTTTTTAGTTGGAATGGTTTTAAAGATTCTGGTACCATAGCACAAGGTGGTTTTACACCCATTACCTTAGCAAATATAGCAAGGTATGAGGATGATCCAGTTTTTTCACAAGATTAAGAAACAATGAAAACAATAAGAGTTATATGTGCTATACTTCTTTTGCAGCTATGGTTAATGGGCTGTAAAGGGAGTAGGAGTACTACGGTTATAAATCAGTTTGCCTATTCATACAACGCAGAAAATTTTGGATATAGCGATATACAAAAACTATACAGTGCTGATACTTTAACCAAAAACCAACCCTTTTTTAGCAGTGAATCTTTACAACATTTAGAAATGACCATGGCGGCTGATCTTAGCATAACAATACTAACACAAACCAAGGATAGCCTACTACTTTGTTATCAATTGGTAAGCCCTAAAGTAGATATAAAGACAGAAGGCGTTTCTATTCAATTAGAGACCATCCTACAAGACTTACTAAAACCGGTATTTGTACGTGCCCATACCTCTGGAAAAATAGGCATGCTTAAATTTGAGGCTGAAGTATCTGAAACAGCGGTAGGACTGTATAAAGATATAATCGCTAGAATGCAATTTATAAAACCCAAAAAGAATACAAAAGAATGGCAAACTTCAGAAGAAAATACGCAAGGCACTTATAGGGCGGTCTACAAACTACAACCTAAGGATGGTCGCCATAAAAAATATACTAAAAATGTACTGGATTATCTGACCTATAGCTCAAAAAGTGACAATCAGGAATTAAATATAGAACAGTATAGCACCATTGAGGCAGATGCCTTGGGAACTTTAAAAAGAATACATACTTCTGAGGTGCAAACATTGCTACAAAATAAGGATACGCTCAGTGTGTTAGGTGCCAAAGTATTGGTTCTTATAAAGGATAAGAAACAAGTGCAACAAAGTGTTATTTCTGACCTTTTAGGTGTAGAGAAATCGGAAAAATATAGCCATAAAACCAGCTTAAGTGAAGGGGTTTCAGATGAGGATATTAGAAAAATGGCCTATCAAGAAACCTTAGGAGCGGACAGTTGGGAGACATTAATGTCACAATTATCAGCATTGAAGGATTTAAATCAGGGGTTCAACCAAAATTTAGATTTAAAGTTTAGAGCCCTTTTTTATCTGCAACCAGCATATTGCAATACCGCTGTTTCCTACCTCAATAACCATTTGGAGCATACCATAGCGTTTAAGGTCCTAAGCACCGCTTTAGCCATGACAGAAACCCCTAGTGCAACCAATGCAATTGCGATGCTACTAGAGAAAAACAAAGGAAATGAAGACTTTTTGCGGATATTAATTCCTGTACTCAGCACCACAGAATATCCTACGCCTATGGCTATAAAGGTCCTTAAGTCTATTGCTTTTGGTCCTGAAGAATCGCAAGGATATTTTATAAAATCAACCGCTCAATTGGCCTTAGGGGGTATGGCGTATCACTTGAGGCAATCTAACCCATTGCAGGCTAAAAAATTAACCCGTTACTTATTGGAAGAAAAGAAATTTAAAAATGATACCATTCAGCAACTATTGGTATTGGGGAATACAGGTTCGCCCTTAGTTTTTCCATTCATCACCTCCTTGGTTGGGCATGCACAGGCTTCTGAACAAGTAAAAGTTGAAGCCATTTCAGCCTTAAAACGCATCAAAGACCGACAAGTATTCGCCTATTTAAAAAAAATGTCACAACATAATAACGCAGCTATTCGGCAAAAAGCGGTTGAGGTTTTTGAATACCAGAAAAACAGGCGGGAGGAGTAGCGATGTCGGGACTCTTGGTAGTATTGTAAGTTGTGCTCTGCGGTACTATGGGTTCCAAGGCTTCTTATACAAGGGGATTACTTTCCGATGCAAAAATTGGCAAATATATTCCCAAGCAACTCATCATTAGATACTTGACCGGTAATTTCACCCAAGTGGTATAAGGCTTCTTTGAGGTCTATAGCTAGTAAATCTCCAGATAGACCACCATCCATCCCTAGCTGTACACGTTCAATATCTTCTAAAGATTTTAATAAGGCGTCATAATGCCTGGTATTGGTCACAATGGTTTCGTTATTTCGCAACGCACCCGTATTTACAAACCCTAATAATTTGTCTTTTAGCGTTTCTATACCATCCCCATTTTTAGCTGATAAAAATAAGATGGAAGGAATTTCACTTTCTATACTTGCAATCTGCTCGGCAGTATACAAATCCTTTTTATTGGCGATGGTCACCAGGGTTTTTAGAGGGAATTTATTTTTTATTTTCTCAATTTCTACGGTAACCGCAGCGAGGTTTTGTGCGGTGGGCGCAAGGGGACTTAAATACAAAACTACCTGAGCCTGTTCTATTTTCTCAAAGGTCTTTTTTATTCCAATACTTTCTACAACATCTACAGTTTCTCGTATACCCGCCGTATCTATAAATCGAAAACCAATACCGCCTATAGAAATCTCATCTTCAATGGTATCTCTGGTAGTGCCCGCAATATCACTTACTATAGCCCTATCTTCATTTAATAAGGCGTTTAACAAGGTAGATTTACCCACATTAGGCTCGCCTACAATGGCAACCGGAATGCCATTTTTTAGTACGTTACCTACTGCAAATGAATTAATTAATCGCTTTAGTACTTCTTGTATTCTAGATAATAGAGCTATAAACTGCGTTCGGTCTGCAAATTCTACATCTTCTTCCGCAAAATCCAGTTCTAACTCTATTAAAGAAGCAAAATTAAGCAGCTCTTCTCGTAGTTTTTTAATTTCTGACGAAAACCCACCACGCATTTGTTGCATCGCTATCTGATGGCTTGCTTCATTATCGGAGGCAATTAGATCTGCAACGGCTTCTGCCTGACTCAAATCTAGCTTTCCGTTTAAAAACGCACGTAGTGTAAACTCGCCCGCATCTGCCATTCTACAGCCGTTACGCAAAAACAATTGTATAATTTGTTGTTGTATGTATTGCGAGCCATGACAAGAAATTTCAATTACATTTTCACCCGTATATGAATTTGGCCCTTTAAAAAGGGATACCAGTACTTCATCATACACCTTAGGCCCATCTACGATATGGCCCAAATGAATGGTATGTGTTTTTTGTTGGGTTAAATCCTTTTGGCGTACAGATTTAAACTTAGCATTGGCCAAGGTAATTGCTTCGGGTCCTGATAGCCGAATAATAGCGATGGCACCTGCGCCAGAGGGTGTTGCTAAGGCAACTATGGTATCTTGTGAAAACATAGGTGCAAAAATACAAATTAATAAAGTTGGTGCATCTTCATTTTACGCTAAATAAATACGGTTGTTATCATTAGCCTGTAAGTAGTTCCTTATTAAACAAAAAGGATGACTCATAAGAAGCTAGAATCCTCTTAATAAAACGTTAAAATCAAGTTGGTTCTAAAGTGTAATGATATTTTTGTAAGTTCCAATTCAGTTTCAACCGAAAAAAACATCAAAAAAATGATTAAAAAAACAGTCTTGTTGCTCCTGTTATTTGTATGTAGTACACTAACATTTGCACAAGAAGAAACCACCGCGGTACCAACACCAAATTATAGACTTGCCTCTAAATTTTCACCCGATAACCTAAAGAAAATTGTTCATTCTACAAGTGTACGCCCAAATTGGTTAAAAAATGGCAATCGTTTTTGGTACCAATACAAAACCACAACAGGCACTAATTACTATTTGGTTGATGCCGATAAGGGTGCCAAAAGCAAACTGTTTGATAACGCTAAAATGGCAAAATGGCTTACCTTAATAACAAAGGATCCCTACGATGCCCAGCATTTACCGCGTTTCAATTTTAAATTTGTAAAGAATGAAACTGCCATACGTTTTAGGGTAACCTCTAAAGAAAAAGTAGATGTGATAGAGGACAAAGAAGAAAAAGAGATAAAAACCGATACCATTTCTAAAGATTCTACCAAGGTTGAAAAATCAAAAAAAGCCCCAAAAAAGGAAAATAAAGTCTACTATTTAGAGTATACATTGGGGGGTAATTCGCTTACAATTGTCCACAACAAAAAAGAAGAAGAGAAAAAATGGAAGCGTTGGGCTAATATTGCACCAGATAGTTCTATTGTATTGTTTTCTAAACAAAACAATTTGTATTGGATGGATAAAGCCAATTTTTTAAAAGCTGTTAAAGACGAAAAAGATTCTACTATTGTTGAGCATCAATGGACCGAAGACGGCGTAGAAAATTACGGTTATGGGAATGGTTCTCGGGGAGAAAACAATGAAACTAAAGAAGAAAATAAGGACAAACGTAAGGGGATTTGGGGAAATTGGACCCATGACTCTAAAAAGTTTGTCTACCAACGTTCCGATGCAAGAGCATTAAAAGATTTATGGGTAATAAACTCGGTGGCTAAAAAAAGACCAACATTAGAAACCTATAAATACCATATGCCTGGTGAAAAAGAATTTTCTAAACCAGAACTATTAGTTTTTGATATGCCTTCTAAAGAAGTGCTTTCTGTACCATTAGATACAACCAAGCAGCAAAGTATTACTGTATTTAGTGCTCCCACAAAAAAAATGGATCGGACTGATGATTTTCAGCCGTCATTATTGCTTTCTAAGCAAGGTAAAATTTATTTTAGAAGTGTAAGTAGGGATCGTAAAAAAGTAGATATCTGTGTGGCAGACATTCAAACAGGGGTGATTAAAACACTGATAAAAGAAGAATTAAATACCTATGTAGAGTCCAAACAAATTGTATTGTTTAACAATGAACAAGAAATAATACATTGGTCTGAAAGAGATGGTTGGGCTCATTTTTATTTGTACGATAGTCAAGGAAATCTTAAAAATCAGATTAGCAGCGGTAGCTATCATTCCAATAGTTTTGTTGGTGTCAATGAAAAAGAACGCACGCTGTTTTTTACGGCAAACGGTGTAACTCCAGGGCAAGACCCATATTACGAACATCTTTTTAAAATTAATTTAAACGGTACCGGATTAAAAAACCTAAACAAGGGAGATTTTACAACGGCTACAAGTATGTCCGACTCCAATCGGTTTTTTGTCAGTAATTATTCTAGGGTAAATACGGTGCCAAAATCGGAGTTAAGATCTAGTAATGGTAATTTGGTTTTAAAATTAGAAGAAGCAGATTTATCTGCGCTAATGGCAACCGGGTATCAGTTTCCAGAGCCATTTAAGGTAAAGGCAGATGACGGCATTACCGATCTTTATGGTGTTATGTACAAACCTTTTGATTTTGATGAGACGCTAAGCTACCCACTTTTAGAGTATGTATACCCTGGTCCGCAGACGGAGGCTGTTAACAAATCTTTTTCGGTTTCTATGAATCGCTTAGATAGGTTAGCTCAGGTTGGATTTATCGTAGTTACTTTAGGCAACAGAGGTGGGCACCCAGACCGGTCTAAATGGTACCATAATTACGGGTACGGAAACCTAAGGGATTATGGCTTGGCCGATAAAAAGTACGTTGCAGAGCAATTGGCAGACAAACACTCCTTTATTGATATTGATAAGGTTGGTATTTTTGGCCATTCTGGAGGCGGATTTATGTCTACAGCTGCTATGTTGGTCTATCCAGACTTTTTTAAGGTAGCGGTATCCTCTGCTGGCAATCACGATAATTCCATGTACAACAGTTGGTGGAGCGAAACGCACCATGGCGTAGAAGAAGTAATAGATGAAAAAGGGGTTGTTAGTTATAAATATGATATTGATAAGAATCAGACCTTAGCGGCCAATTTAAAAGGAAAATTATTGTTGGTCACGGGCGATGTGGATAATAATGTGCACCCAGGAGCAACGATTAGAATGGCGAACGAATTAATAAAAGCCAACAAACGTTTCGATTTTATGATGATGCCTGGCCAACGACATGGCTTCGGAAGTATGACCGAGTATTTCTTTTGGTTGAAAGCAGATTATTTTAGCAAGCATTTTTTAGGGGTTGAAGCTACTAATGTTAATATGCTAGAAATGAATAGGGATGTTCCTAAGCGTTAAATTGAAAACTTTATAACAGTATTAAAATACGCCTTTACAGCCATGTAAAGGCGTTTATTTTTTAAACCAATAGGAGCAGTAATTTTAATAGGATTGCTATTTTTTTTATTTTTAATGTAACATTTTATTATTTTTTACTACTTATAGGGTATAGTAACATCAAAAATCAATCAAAATGGAAATCATCAATCAACAAAAAGTAAGAAGAACCGATAATTCTTTATTGGCAGTGACACACTTAACGCAATTATTACATTACTGTACAGGAATTGGAGGGTTTATAGTTCCTTTAATACTTTGGTTAACATCAAAGGACACTGTAGAAGGTATGAATGAACACGGAAAATCGATTATCAATTTTCAGTTGAGTTTACTCGTATATATTTTAATTAGTATTCCCGCAATACTGTTTTTTGGACTTGGCTTATTAGGTTTTGTTTTTGTTGGTGTTATCGGCTTTATAATGCCTATTGTAAATGCAGTGAAAGCAAGCAATGGCGAAGCTCCTAGTACCTTTATGACCATACCATTTATATCGTAAACCCATCCTATTAAATTTATAAAAAGTCTACTTATACCTACGTCTTATAAGTAGATTTTTTTTGAGTACGAATGAAATAAAGTTATACTTTTGGCTTACTAACATTAACGGAATTGAAATTATGAAAAAGCTTGTATTGGTAGCTGTGCTACTACTTTTTGGAACAATTGGTTTAACTGCTCAGGAAACAGAAACTGTACCTCCTGTGATAGAAACCCCTGAAGAAGTTTTAAAAAATGTGAAGGAGGCTGAGAAAGAAGCTAAAAAATTAGAAAAGGCAGAAAAAGATGCGAAAAAGGCGGAGAAAAAGGCTAAAAAATTAGAAAAAGAGGCCAAAAAAGAAGCTAAATTAAACAAAAGTATTGCCAATCAAGATAAGGCAATTGCTAAGGGAGAAAAGAATATCCTAAAATTGCAAAAGAAATTAGAAAAGGGTGAGGCTGCCGGAAAACTTTCTCCAGTAGCAATGGAAAAACTAAACGCTTCTATTTCAAAGGCAAAAGATAAGCTGATTAAAGAACAGGATAAATTACAAAAGTTGCTCCGTAAAAAGTAAGCGGGATTAAATAACGAAAACAAAAAAGAGGACAATTTGTCCTCTTTTTTATGGTTTTTATTGGTCTATTTATCGTTAGCCGTTGTTTAACATTACTGGCATTACCAGCATGGTAATCAACTCTCCCTCATCTACGCCATCTATAGGTGTTAAGATCCCAGCTCTGTTTGGTAAACTCATTTCTAAGGATACATCATCAGAACTTAGGTTGCCCAACATCTCTATTAGAAAACGAGAATTGAATCCTATTTGCATATCGTTTCCTTGGTAAGAACATGTTAAACGCTCTTCGGCTTTGTTGCTGTAGTCTATATCTTCAGCAGAGATGTTTAATTCGGCCCCTGCGACTTTTAAACGTATTTGGTGTGTAGTTTTGTTAGAGAAAATAGAAACACGCCTTACAGAGCTTAATAATTGCGTTCTGGAAATACTAAGGACATTAGGATTTTCCTTAGGTATTACAGCTTCATAATTCGGGTATTTTCCATCGATAAGCCTACAGATTAACTCTATATTTTCAAAGGTAAATTTTGCATTACTCTCATTGTATTCAATGATCACATCTGTTTCGCTTCCTCCTAAAATTCCTTTCAATAAGGTTAAGGGTTTTTTGGGCATAATAAACTCAGCAACCTCAGAAGCAGAAACATCGGTACGTTGGTATTTTACTAGTTTGTGTGCATCTGTGGCAACAAAGGTTAAACTCTCTGGAGAAAACTGAAAGAAAACACCGCTCATTACAGGTCTTAAATCATCATTACCAGCAGCAAAAATTGTTTTGTTGATTGCGGTAGCTAAAATATCGCCCAAAATGGTTGTGGTACTCGGACTCGATAATTCGACTGCATTAGGGAATTCCGCTCCGTCTACATATGCCAAGGCATACTTACCATGGTTAGAGCTAATTTCTACTGTATTATTTTCCTCTACAACAAATGTTAAGGGTTGTTCCGGAAAGGTTTTAAGGGTTTCCAATAGCAATTTTGCAGGTAAGGCAATGGTTCCTTCATTGTCTGAATCTACTTCTAAAACAGAACTCATCGTTGTTTCAAGGTCAGAAGCAGAAACGGTAAGGCTTGTTTGTTTCAATTCAAACAAAAAGTTATCTAAAATTGGCAATGTGTTGCTATTGTTAATAACGCCACCCAAAACTTGTAATTGCTTTAATAAATAAGTACTAGATACTATAAATTTCATCAGCTATATAATTTTCTATATTTTAAGATATTGGACAATATGTTGTCTATAGATTTTCTCATCTCACCTAAAAATCTGTGAAACAAAGATATTTTAAATGTCCTTTCAACGAAAACAAACTTATTAACACTTATTTACCGTATTTACGTTTTCTGTAATAATTAAATAGAATACCAATAATAAGTGTTAACGTCAATGGTAACAGTATGTTAATGAGTTGCCACTTTGTTTTTTGGGTGCTTATTTTCTCCTGATCTAGGAATGGTATCCCCACTTTTTTAGTTCGGATGTTTATAAGTCCACTATCATCGAGCAGGTAATTTATGCTGTTCACCATAAATTCTTTGTTGCCGTAAAAGTTATTTGTCCATTTGTCATAACCAAGTTCTAAAGGTCTGCCGTTTCTAATTTGATTTTTTACAACATCGCCATCTGCTATAATTAGCATTTTATTGGCTGGTCCTTTTTCTAGGTTATTTTGCAACTCCAATGGTTTTACTCTATTGGTGTACACTGAATTGAATTCACCTTCTATAAGGACAGCTAGCGCCTTATTTCCATTATTGTACGCTGCTTTGTCTGGACTTTGATTGATAATGTCTAAACTTATAATGTTTGGAGTGCCTACCACAGTAGATAGGGGAGAGCTATAGTATAAAATTTTCTTTTTGTACGCATTATTGTCTAACACATCAATGGTGTTTGCAAATTGAAAACGTAAGGCTTCCAAATTATTATTTATAGGATGGTCATTCCTAGAAAAAACCATTGGGTTGTAGGGCCATGGAACTGGATTGTATTGCGAGTCGTTGCCTTCTCCATTGGCTAGAACTATTTGTGTTGCATAAATATCTTTTAGTAATACAGGGTTTATCCGCACCCCATATTTAAAGAAAAAGTCAGTAAGATTTAAATCTCGGGGAAATGCTAAGGACTTACCTTCTTCATTAAACAAGCTATCCAATTCTATGGATACCTTATCTATAAGCCAGATCGATTTTCCTCCCTGGGTAATATATTGGTCCAAAACATATTTTTCTTCATCAGAAAATGCTTCTGTAGGCTTTGCAATAAGTGCTAAATCGTACGCCTTTAATTGGTCTAAGGTTTGTTGTGGATTTGTCACAACAGAATCTAGGGTTATAGCACCAATATTATAATAGTCTTTAATGGAAGTCAAATAGTCTGCTAGATACTGATCTTCTAGCTCGCCATTCCCTTTAATGACGGCAATGCGTTTCTTTTCTACAAGATTTAGTTTGCTAAAAGCATCTGCAAAAGAATACTCTAGTTGCTGCACAGAATTGGTAACACGCTCTTCTGTGGTAGAACCCAATTTATTTTTAAGCAAAGCTACTTTTGTAGTTTTGTTGTTGTAGTTTATCATAGCCCAAGGAAAGACAAATTCTTGGGAAATTTTACCATTCTCTTCTACCGTTACATTGGCCGGCGTAAGGCCTAATTGTTGTAATTCTGCCATAACGGCCTCCGTATTGCTGGCGTCTTTAAGTGGGTCTACAAAATTGAACTTTATATTGGTGTTTGTAGCAGCAAATTCTTCAAGGATTTGTTTTGTTTCCGACTTCAATTTTACAAATTCGGCGGGTAAGTCACCATCTAGAAGCACATCTATGATTACAGGAGATGTAAATGCATCAACCGTACTTAATGCAGAGGCAGATAGCGTATACCTTTGGTCTTCTGTTAAGTCTATTCTGGTATAGATATAATTGGATAGAAAGTTGATTCCTAATAATACAACTAAACCAATGGCTGCGGTAGTGAATGTCTTTTTCATTATTGGTTTAATCTTTTAAGTTGCACAACGGTAAGAAATAAAAAGAAGATTGTTAATCCACTAAAATAGACCAAGTCTCTGGTGTCTAAAACACCCCTGGCTATACTTTCAAAATGAGCCTTCATACCAAACGAAGCTGTGGTAACTACCAAATTTCCTTCCTCAAATAAGGTAGAAATACCCTGGAAACCATAGAAGAAGACAAAGCATAGAATTAATCCCAATAAAAAGGCTACAATTTGATTTTGAGTAAGTGTAGATGCAAAAACGCCGATAGCGGTATAGCTGGCCATTAAAAAGAATAATCCAAAATAGGAACCAATAACGACACCCATATCTATATTACCAATGGTAGTGCCTAATTGTGAAATAGCATATACATAAATAAAGGTGGGGATTATAGCAATGACAACCAAGGTAAGGGTGCCAAAGAACTTACCCAAAACGGTGTTCCAAAGTGAAATGGGTTTAATAAACAAAAGCTCTAAAGTGCCACTTTTACGTTCTTCAGAAAAGCTTTTCATAGTAATGGCAGGAACCAGAAATAAAAATACCCAAGGTGCTAAAAAGAAAAAGTTACTCAGGTCTGCAAATCCATAATCAAAAATATTATAGTCTCCTTTAAAGACCCATAAAAAAAGGCCGCTAAAAATTAAAAATAAACCAATGACCATATAGCCTATTGGTGAAGTGAAAAATGATTGTATTTCCCGTTTGTAAATGGCGTACATGTATTTAGTTTAAAGTTGCTATCTTGTTTACGGTCCAAGCTTCAGGCTTGCCAGCAAACAGCGGTTTGGTTTTTGCCCATACATTTTTAAAAAAGGCTGAATTTCGGTAGGTTTCCAGGGCATTTTCATCGGCCCAATAACTATAGGTGAAAAAGATATTGGAATTGCTTTTGTCTTGGTATAATTCTAAAAAATGACAACCTTCAAAATCTCTGATCAAATGTTTAGTGTCGTTAAATATGTTTTCAAAGCTAACAATATTTTCAGTTTTAAATTCCAATTTCACAATGCGTACAATCATTTTATAAAAAATTTATTGTAATAGTATCCCTATAATCCAGCCCCAGTAGGGTAGAAGCACCACCAACTGTAGTCAGGTTACTTTTGTAAATTGCCAATTCTAGGTACTGGGAAGAATTAAATAAAGCCAGCAGGTCTCCTGGTCCTTTTCTATAATTTTTTTCAATAGAATAGTCTATGATGTCACTGTATTTAGAAAATATTTTTTTGATGACCTTTCCACGTACTTTAACTTCATAGTTTCTTCCGTTTCTATACGCATCAAACAAACTTTTTTGAATATTACTAACCACATTGCCATAGTTGTCAATGTATACAATGTTCCCAATAATTGTATTGCCATTGTCTATTAATTGTGGTACAAAATCTTTAATACTCTTAAGGGTGTTAAAAGGTTTGCCTACAACCTCCATTTTGCCACCGCGAATTAAATGGCAAGCCGCTTTAATAAACACATCATAGGTAGGAAAAGAGCCGTCAATGGAGTCCGGGATATAAATGGATACAATTTTATCGGGCTTAATTTCAGAAGTTATTAAACACATAACGCCGTTGTTAGCACTTATAAAAAAATGTCCGTCTACAGCGACAATGATGTGCTCGTTTTCCTTTGTTAATTCAGCATCTACACCAACAATATGTACTGTTCCTTTTGGGAAAGTATGGTAAGAATTTTTAAGGATATAGGCACATTCTTGAATGTTAAAAGGATTTATACTATGAGATATGTCAACTATTTTAGCATTTTCTACTTCACTATAAATAGCTCCTTTTAAAGCACCAACAAAATGGTCTTTATATCCAAAATCAGTAGTTAATGTAATAATTGCCATTTATGAGACTGTTGATATGTTTTTGCGGATGCAAACTGATTTTTAATTAAATTTGTTACACAAAATTACACAAAAAAATAGCCAACTAAAATTAATATTTGCGTCCTAACCCTTTAATATATTTTTTTTGAACGAAATCATAATTGAACTTACAGAAATAAGCCCCAGGGAATTTTTTGGGCATCAAAATGCAAACATAGATTTATTAAAAAAATACTTCCCAAAACTTAAAATTGTTGCACGTGGCAGTAAAATAAAGGCATATGGTGATGATGAGCATTTGGTTGAATTTAATAAGCGAATAGAAATGCTTATGAACCATTTTTCTAAATACAATAAAATAGATGAGAATGTCATAGAAAGAGTCCTTACTAGCGATAGTAAAGCAGATTATGCCACCAGTGAAAGTAGTGGGGATGTTTTGGTGCATGGTGTTAATGGTAAACTTATAAAGGCACAAACCGCTAACCAACGAAAATTGGTCGAAGCTGCAAAAACACATGATATGGTTTTTGCTATTGGCCCTGCTGGTACCGGAAAAACATATACAGGTGTTGCCTTGGCAGTTAAGGCATTAAAAGAGAAGCAAGTACGTCGTATTATCTTAACTAGACCTGCAGTAGAAGCAGGGGAGAATCTCGGGTTTTTGCCGGGAGATTTAAAAGAAAAATTAGATCCTTATATGCAACCTTTGTACGATGCATTGAGAGATATGATACCGTCAGAAAGACTAGCACACTACATAGAAAATGGGACCATTCAAATAGCGCCAATGGCATTTATGCGAGGGAGAACTTTAGACAATGCATTTGTTATTTTGGATGAAGCCCAAAATACAACACATGCACAAATGAAGATGTTTTTGACGCGTATGGGTAAAAACGCAAAGTTTTTATTAACAGGAGATCCGGGACAGATCGATTTGCCACGAAGAATAATTTCTGGGCTAAAGGAAGCCATTTTAGTATTGGGCAATGTAGAAGGAATTAAGATTATCCATTTAGACGATAAGGATGTTATTCGCCATAAATTGGTAAAAAGTGTAATAGAAGCATATAGAAATATTGAGCATCAAAATTAAAAAGGCAGTATGAATACAATAACAAATACAGATTTTGAATTTCCAAACCAAATAGATGTATACAAGGGAAAAGTAAGAGAGGTATATCGCTTAGCGAATGATATTATGGTAATGGTAGCAACAGATAGGCTTTCTGCTTTTGATGTTGTAATGCCAAAAGGGATACCGTATAAGGGGCAGATCCTGAATCAGATTGCCACCAAAATGATGAATGAGACGGCAGATATTGTTCCCAACTGGCTCATGGCAACCCCAGACGCCAATGTGGCTATTGGTCACGCTTGTGAACCTTTTAAGGTTGAGATGGTGATACGTGGTTATATGTCTGGTCACGCGGCACGGGAATATAAGCTCGGAAAAAGAGTCTTGTGTGGGGTAGCAATGCCAGAAGGCCTAAAAGAGAACGATAAGTTTCCTATTCCTATAATTACCCCAGCGACAAAGGCAGAAATGGGAGATCACGATGAAGATATATCAAGAGAGGACATCATAAAACGGGGTATCGTTTCTGAGGTGGATTATAAACAATTAGAAACCTATACCCATGCATTATTCCAAAGAGGAACAGAAATAGCGGCAAAACGTGGTTTAATTTTAGTGGATACCAAATATGAATTTGGCAAAACCATAGATGGAAAAATTGTATTGATTGATGAGATTCATACCCCAGACTCTTCTCGGTATTTTTATGCAGATGGGTATGCCGAGCGCCAAGAAAGGGGAGAAGGACAAAAACAATTGTCAAAAGAGTTTGTACGGCAGTGGTTAATAAGCAATGGCTTTCAAGGGTTAGAAGGACAGGCATTACCAGAAATGACAGATGAGTATATAACAACAGTCTCTGAACGCTATATAGAATTGTATGAAAACATCACGGGAGAACAATTTGTTAAGGCCGATGTTTCTAATATTAAGACTAGAATAGAAGGGAATGTTTTAAAATGTTTAAAGACCTTATAATTGCCTTAATTTTGAAGGATATAAAATGGCTGCCAATTGGTGGCCATTTTATGTTCTAGGGGCAAGCGTAATCAATAAATGCCGAATCGTTTTTGATACATCGGAAGGATCTTCACAAGGGATTTTGTCAAAATAATCCCTGTAGTAATGTATCTCCCATACCACATCCATGGCAATAGCAGCATAATAAAAACGACCTTGTTTGTGTTCCCCATTAGGATCGTTATATTTATCAAAACCGTTAAAGGACTGGGTCCTATATATGATTTCTGCGACATGTATATCGGATAGGCTAGAAATTTCTGTACTTATGGTACATTTTCCTTTAATATCGGGGTAACTGTTCCGGGAACTACCGATATCTGCGCGATAGGCATCATTTAAAAAGGCAATGGCTTTTGTGTTTGTGGACATGGACTAAGCTTTACCTTATAAAATTAAAAAATAAATCGGAGTCTAAAGACACTTTTTTAGAAGTAAATAGGAGGTAAATCTTACTCCTTGAAAATTAGAGTAATTTTATAAGTATCTCCAAATTGTTTTTTCTATTTTAGCTCGTTCAGGGGTTTGTATTTAAAATAACAAGAAGCATGAGAAAAATTCTATTTTTAATTTTAGTTCCGTTACAATTAATGGCCCAAGAGGTCCCTAATTCAGAGTTATTCTGGAACAGCTTAAAAGAGCATTGTGGAAAAGCCTATGAAGGAGAAATAGTAGCAGGGGGCAAAGAAGGCGATGGTTTTATGGGAGAAAAACTAGTGATGCATGTTCGTTCTTGTGAAGCAAACACCATTCGTATTCCTTTTTTTGTAGGAGACGATAAATCGCGTACTTGGGTTTTTCGTAAAAGTAAGGAGCAGATACTCAGTTTAAAACACGATCATAGACATACAGATGGTTCTCCTGATGAGGTTACCCAATATGGTGGTACCAATCCAAATACAGGTTTAGCTCATATTCAGGTTTTTCCTGCAGACCAGCAAACAGCAGACTTAATCCCATATGCTTCCAATAACGTTTGGTGGGTTACAGTTGATAAAACGATCTTTACATATAATTTGCGAAGGGTTGGAACAGAGCGCTATTTTTCGGTGAAATTTGATCTTACTAAAGAAATAGAAGCTCCGGGAGCCCCTTGGGGTGAAAAAGAGTAATGCGATAATTGTTTCATTTTTACAACCACCTTAAGCAAAACTATTTTTAGTTGCTATAAATGTGCTCCAAACTTAAGGGTACGCTCAGAAGGATGTTTTTAACTTTGGTAGGCTTAGGAGCAAGTTGCTTATTCGTTTTTAGTCAATGTTGGTGTTGAATTTTCATAATTCTTTAACCGTATTGCTGTTGCTTGATGCCCTTTTTCAATCAATTCATGTGCCTTGTAAAAATCATAGATACTACAGATACTACGGGAGGTTTCAATTAAAATATCGGGGGGATTAATTTCAAGGTTTAATTTAACCAATTGATCTCTCATCATTTCAAAAGAGCTATTCATAATATCAAAATACCCCAAACTATTTTTCTTTTCCGATGGTAGTAATTTATGAAGCTTTTGGTTAAAACTTTGCAATAGACTTTGATGCATGATATGCTTTTCTGTGTTTTCTTTAGTACTAGTAATTATTTTCGCTGGGGGAATGTTGGCATTGACATTTACAGCAATTAAAATATCATTGGCAATTCGCTTTGCATGATTAATTGGAATATTATTTATAATACCACCATCAACAAGAATAGCGTTGCCATTTAATACTGGCGTAAAGATACTGGGGATTGATATAGATGCTCGTATTGCATGTAACAGATTACCTTCTGTAAAGACCATTTCTTGTTTGTTGGTGATGTCTGTGGCAATGGCCGAAAAACTAATTTTTAAATCCTCTATATTTATGTCTGGAATAAATTCTTTAAGTTCGTTAAACACTCTGTCTCCTTTAACAAAGCCTTTGTTAATTAAGGTAAAATCAATTAGTTTAAAAATTTCTACCTTATCTAGATTTAAAAGCCATTGTTTAAATCCTTTCAAATTTCCAGCGGCATAAACACCACCAACCAGGGCTCCCATAGAAGTTCCTGTTATGGAGTGAATGGTATACCCTAGTTTTTCCAATTCTTCTATCACACCTATATGCGCAATTCCCCTTGCACCACCACCTGATAAAACTAACGCTATATTTTTCATTGTATTGGTTTATACGTTTTCATACTATATTGAACTAAAGTAATGCATCCGCCTTACATTGTTTTCAAGCAACTAATGTACCAAATACAATCTTAAATCTTGGTAAAATAGGGAGTATAGAAATTTTGACTACAATGTATTTATAAAAATATGTAATGAGTACTACTCTTGAGATATGTGCTATTTTTCTAGCGTAATCCCTTAAAATCAGACTGCACTCTTTTGGCCTTTGTAGCTGCTCTTTTAAAGGCTATAGTTGCGATTTTTGCGGAAATAGCTTTGCTGCTTTTTTAAGGGTAGTTGTTGGGGCTTATTGTACACGGCGTAAGCCAGGAATTCATTCCGATATCTGTTTAATTGCACCACTGATGGTGCAGGATATCTTAACAGTGTTAAAGATTGTTCCAAATTTTTCAATATTCTTTTGGAGTAAATTAAGATTTAAGCTATTGTCCTGACTGTGTATTTTTAATTCATAATGTATTTCGTCCATCCTAGGTGGTTTTTCTAGGCGTGTTGCTTTTACGGTTATTTCAGCACTAGTGTATTCAAAATTCATTAAAACAGAAAAGCGTTCTACATTTTTAAGAATACAGGCTGCAAATGAACCTAAAAATAATTCCGCGGGGTTTGGCAAATTATCCGCGGATTCTGGAGTAGTCCCAAAATCAATTTCTGAATCTTTAATTTTTAAGGTTGCATCATTTTTTGAAGAAGAGCTTGCTTTACTGGTATACTGCATGGATAAATAATTCTTAGGTTATCGCTATCGTGTTTGGATATGGTTGCTGACGTTTGGTTTTTGACAGACAGTTGGTAAAGCAACTAATGTAACAAATAAAAACGAAACCTCCCTGAAAGTAGTTGCCTATAAAGCGATTTTAAAAGTAAAAATGGGGGGTAAAGCAAAATAGAAAATAGCCATTAACTTAAGAGCCCTTGTCTAGGGCTTTTTACTGTGCCTTTTGTGCTTAAAACTTGGGGTGTTTATGGAAAAGACAATTGTCAGAATTAGCATTGTTGCCATGTACCCCAAATTGTAAGAGATTTTTTATTTAATTTCTCCACAAGCTACTCTTCCTCCAGCAGCACCTGTTGGTTGCGTTGTAAAGTCATCTGCTTTTTCATGTACAATTATTCCTCTACCCATTATATTTTTATTTTCATCATCACCGCCAATGGCCCATAGATCGGTTTCCATAGTCATGGTTGCATTGCCGTCAGAATCTGCAGTAAGGTTACCAATATCACCGCTGTGATATCCATTTTCGTCGCCCCATTTGCCGTGTAATTTATCTTCCGGGTTCCAGTGTCCACCAGTTGATTTAGCGTCGTCAGAACTGCAATCTGCCTTTTCGTGCAAATGCATCGCGTGTTCACCCGGAGTTAAACCTTGTAAATTGGCTACCATTACTACTTTGTCATCTTTTTGTGTAAAGACCACTTCGCCAGTAACATTACTGTTGCTCTTGGCAAACAATTGAACTTTTAACACTTTTGTTTGTGGATACGTCATGGTTTTTTCTTGTTCCACTACAGCATCTTTGGTATCACTACCTTCCACTGTTTTTTTATCATTTTTACATGCAATGGCTGTAAAAAATACAAGAGCCATTAATGTTGCTATTTTAGTTTTCATTTTTTTATGATTTTAATTAGATCATAAATGTACCATAGCTGTAAATAGAACCTTAACACAAATGGAAGAATGCTTAACTCATATTCTTAGCGCTAACACTTATATCAGGAACCTATTAAAAATTAGAACCTAAGCCGTTTGTAGTGATGACGACAAATTTTGTCCAAATAGAACTAAGCAATGATGCCAGGGATGACCTTCTACAACACACCAAGTCTCAATTGAATTTATGGAGATTAGACCAAACCACAGTTAACCAATTAAAACAACCTGTTGTAATTTGAGTAGTTTAATTCTTGGCCGTATAACTGCAAGAGCCTAATAAACAGAGAATAAATATTGGTATAGCTTTAATTGTATTTAGAAGTTGTTGGCTTTAGGCTCATGTATTGGTTTTGAATGTGGTTTTTAACTTGTTTAAGCCCTTATTCTAAGGAATAAATCGCAATTAGAAAACCTTACTTTGTCTACTGGAAGTTGCGATCCTCAATACTTCAGGCTTTATTCTGATTTATGTGCTTCCAATTCAATTTCAATCAAAAATTCAGGGAGTACCAATTCTTTTACGCCAACCCAAGAACCTGTTGGAAATTGTTTGGTGTAAATTTCATTTCTGTAAGCTGCGTTTTCAATAAACAAGGCCATATCGGTTGTAAAAATATTTTCCACAACTACGTCGTCAAAAGTGCAACCAAAATGTTTTAGTATTTTTTCTAAATCTGCATAACAATTTTTCATTTGTTGCCCAAAATCGCCTATGGCAGTTGGATTTCCATCATCGTCCATACTTACAGCACCAGAAATTTTAATCGCATTCCCAATTTTGACAGCATGCGAATATCCGTAGGCCTTTTCCACTTCAGGTCGAAGCAAGAAGTATTCAGGTTTTTCAGATTTAATAACTATTTCTTTTTCAACTTCTTTACTTGTTTCTTTTCCTTTTGTTCACAACTTTACGTTGTTAAAGTCAATGTGAGCAACATTACAACGAAAGTCAATTGCCTTGTTAATCTGGTTTGGTTTTCATTTTGGTCGGTTTTTGGCTATCCCGCATTATTCCACTAAAGAATTTTATCAGCCTTTAATTTCGCAATCGTTTTAAATTTGAATTGAATTAATAATTTCAAAATCCTGTGTTGGCAACTGACTTTATTTCGATTTAATAGTAATGGTTGAGCTGTAAATTCCTGCTGAGAGTGAAATTCCAATAAATAGCAGTGAAAACCATTCGGGAATTTCAATTAAGCTAGCTGTCATCAATTTCACCGAAACAAATATTAGTATTGCGAAAACACTGTACTTCAAATAAACAAATTTCTCCAACATATTTGAAAGGAAAAAGTAAAGTGACCTTAGGCCCATAATTGCAAATATATTTGAACTATAAACAATAAAGGGGTCTGTAGTCACCGCAAAAATTGCAGGAATACTATCTAAAGCAAAAAGTAAATCAGTAAATTCTATTGTTATCAATGCTCCAAAAAGTGCTGTAAAAACTCGTTTCCCATTGACCTTGGTTATGTATTTTCCATCATGCAATTCCTTGCTGAATCGAAAAAATTTCATCACCCCTTTGGGTTCCTCAATGTCTTTGTGTTCACTCTCTTTTTTCAACATTTTAAAGGCTGTAAACAATAAAAACAAGCCAAAAACAATACTCATTCCGTGAATTTTATCTAAAAGTATCAATCCCACACTAATTAATATCGCACGAAAAATGATGGCTCCTAGAATTCCAAGAAAAAGCAATTTGTGCTGGTATTGTCTTGGAATTTTAAAGGACGTAAAGATAATGGCGATAACGAAAAGGTTGTCTACACTTAAGGAGAGCTCAATAAGATAGCCTGTTAAGTATTTAACTACAGCTTGGGCGGGTTCAAGATTATTTGCATTTGCTACAAGAGACGTATCATAAAAATAATAAATCAGGCCTGAAAATAATAAGGCATTGATGATAAAGAAAATAGTTTCAAAAATGGCTCTCTTTACTGAAGTTACACGATTTTTTTTGTGTAAAACAAAAAAGTCAATCAACAAAAGTGCAAGCAGGTAGGAGATAAGTACAATCCAAGGGGTTAGGTGTTGCATGAGTATTTAAAGTCTTTAATTTTAGTTTGTTTTGGTAATATTGAGCCGTTGCCAATGATTTTAAAAAACATTTAGTGGCGCTTTTATAAACACTTAATGCCTTGCATTTTTAGAGGATTATTGAACAAATGTAGCGCTATTGTACGTTAAGAAATTCATAAAAATTAATTTTTAAAAATCTTTCTTACATCGCATTTTTTCATATCAATTTCCCCCTACATTTACTGTGCTTTTATTTATGCACTTATGGAATTGGTTATTGGGTATATTGGTTTTATTATTTCTGCCTATTCGGTGATTGCCAACGATGTTATTCAGACGCTAGGTACGTTTATATCTTCAAATTTTAAGGTAAAATGGTGGTGGCTTTGGCTTTTTGCTATCGGTATTCTATCCATAACCCTGTGTTACGGATGGTATGTAAATGATGGTGATGTGTCTTATGGTAGATTGGCGAACATACCGTTACCAGAAACAGTAGCATGGTGGTATCTGTTAGCACCCATTGCCCTGCTAGCCATCACTCGATTTGGAATTCCTGTGAGTACCACGTTTATGATTTTAAGTATTTTTTCTTCGGGTATGATCATAGAAAAAATGATATTAAAATCGGTCTTTGGGTATGCAATTTCCTTTGTCTTTGCCATGGTGGTCTATGTTGTTATTTCAAGAAAATTTGAATCTAAATTTTCTCTCGCTAAACTCGATAAACATAAAAAGAAGCATTATTGGTTAGTGGCGCAATGGTTTTCTACCGGATTTTTATGGTCGCAATGGCTGATTCAGGATTTTGCGAATATTTATGTTTTTCTTCCAAGAAAACTCTCCCTTGAACAACTCTTAATCTCATTGGGCTGCATTCTTCTGATTATGGCTTATATTTTCAGGAAACGGGGCGGAAAGATTCAGGAAATAGTCAATCAAAAATCGAACACCAAGAATATTCGTTCTGCCACAATTATTGACTTAATCTATGGTGTTTTTCTATTTGTATTTGGCAACCTCAATTCAATTCCCATGAGCACAACTTGGGTATTTATTGGAATTTTGGCAGGAAGGGAATTAGGGATAACCTATTTATTGAATAAAAAGAAAATAAAATTCACCTACATCATCATTGCCAAAGATTTTGGCAAAGTAAATATCGGACTTGTGGTGAGTTTGGTGATTGCATATTTGATTCAGTATTTAAAATAATCGTGCTACTATTAATTCAGTTGAATTTCTGTTGTTTTATCTTTTGAAGTTTTGTTAGGGTGTTGCTCAGGTGCTCGTGTATGGTTTGTTCTGTATATTAACGACCTAATTAACTATTAAAAACCGGATACAAGCTAGAAGCTTCGCAAAAACCTCCTCTCTTTTTACATGGATTTGGTACGGTGCAATAAGTTTTTAAATACCTTATTTTTAGTGATTTAAACTGTCGAAGGTTGTGCTTTTATAGGTGTCTCTTATTATGCTGTTTTGAGCAGCTATATCTTTTTTTATTTATTCACTATCTTCTGCTAAAGGTGAAATCATAATATGCGCTCTATGTGTTCCTGGATTCATAAGCCAAGGATGGTTTTTTGCGGCTGGGATCTCTGGTAAACCAGTAGATGCCGATGTTGCCCAAGGCATATACACCACATAACGGAGTTGCGCATCTTCCACTTCTGAAGTTTTAGGGTTATACAATGTTTTTGTTCCGTAGTAGATATGCAAGGTTGCTCCCGTAGGTATATGAAGTTGGCCCGATTTCACTTCTGCTTCTCGTATCGCAAAAATTTCTGGTCCTGATTTTCCTGCTGCTTTTAAGGCTCTTCCTCGCGCCATAAAGGGTTCAAGCTCTTTGTGATAACATGCGGCATTAAATCCTTTCTGATTGGGGTTATCTGCGAGCACAATAAATTCATTATCTCCTTCTCTTAGCGTTACAAATTCGCCAGCCATATTGTATCCAATAACTTTACATCCGGTTCTGCTTGCTTTTGGAGCAGCCATTAATGCTGTTGCAATCAAGGCTTCATCAGTATCTATGGTAGTATAATTTTTTGCCACGGCTATAGAGTCACTAGAGGTTAAGATTTCCGTTTCGGCAGATTTCTCAGTTCCGTTTTTAGTTTTGTCGGCAGAATTACAAGAAATCAAAATTCCTGTAAAAATTAATGCGATGATGATACCTTTCATTTTTTACAAATTTTTCTAATGAATTTTAACATTAGCGTTTAGTTTCACTAAATATATGATTTTAAATATAAATAGGAGGGTTTTTAATGAATGAAGCAGAAGGTGTTTCCATAGTTTGTGTTAAATAACTTTATATAGAAAAAGAGGAGAACTATAAGGTGTTTTAATAAAAAAAGTCCATAATAGCTAGGTGTAGTATTAGTTGCAGGGTTAAACCCCTAATTTAGCAAAAAAAACCAAACTTTTAGGTGAGTAGGTGAGTAGCAAATTCTAGTAAATGAAAAAACTATTAATTTGCATAGAGCACTGGAATAGGGCTTTTCCTTTGTCTTGTTTTGGACTCTCTATAATCTATTGCAAAACAATAGGTCCATTGTCCCTGTTGTAGCTGTCCGCCAAAGAATATTGCTTTGCTAATTCAGAGATTTAAATCGCTCAAAATCTGAAATGGTTGCTACTTCATTATCATTATTAATATTATATGAGAATTCGAAGAAGTATTTTTTAATCAGCGATCTTTTATGAGGACTAACTATCACTTATTTCTATAGATTTTATTCTTTTCAGTATTAACGATCTCAATTATTATAGTTCACGTTTGGAACACTCAACTGCCTAAAACCACAAATGGTTGTTTAAAGAAACATAATGTTATATTATCTCGTCTGCACCAATTTCTACTAGATGGTGTTATGCCCAGTTATTTTTATTTTTACTGTGAATTTCTTTCATAAATACAGAGAGTTCTTTTGTGAAATTGTCTAAAGATTGTGCAGAATGTTTGATATAACCAACTATTTTTTTCATCTCTTCTAAAGAATAATTTGTAGACAGGTCTAGTAAATTTGAAATGCCTAAAATTTGTGAAACAGGTTGCCTTACATTATGTGAAGTTAAATACATCATTTCTTCTAATCCCTTAATATAGTTTCTAAGATATACTTCCGTTTTTTTGAGTTCGCCGCAGGCAATTCTCAGTTCTGTTGCTAACCCTCTTTTTGCTTCGTATTGGAGTGTAAGCTCTGTATTTGTACGAATTAGCTCGTCGGCCCGTTTTTGCTTTTCTTCTGCTTGATAAGCAAGCTCCTTATTTGCGATAATAAATTCATCAGCTCGTTTTTGCTTTTCATCATTTTGGTAAGCAAGCTCCTTATTTGCAATAGTTAATTCATCAGCTCGTTTTTGCTTTTCATCATTTTGATAAGCAAGCTCCTTATTTGCGATAATTAATTCATCAGCTCGTTTTTGCTTTTCTTCATTTTGAAAAACAAGCTCTTGGTTTGCAACAGTTAATTCATCAGCACGTTTTTGCTTTTCGTTATTTTGAAAAACAAGCTCTTTATTGGCAATAGTTAATTCATCAGCACGTTTTTGTTTTTCTTCTTTTTGAAATGCCAGTTCTTTGTTCGCAATTATTAATTCCTCGGCCCGTTTTTGTTTTTCATTATTCTGAAGGATAAGTTCTTGGTTTGCAATGAATAATTCATCCGTTAGCTTTTGTTTTTCAGCATTTTGTACAGAGTGTTCTTTTTTAATTAAGAGTAGTTCTGCGGATTGCGTTTCTATTTCTACTTTCTGAAAGGAAATTTCTCTTTTAATGATAATTAACTCTTCTGATTCTGACTTTTTATTCATAATTTTAAGATTGTATGTATGGATTATTTGAACATTTGTCGGTTGTTTTCAATAATTTGGCATAATGTGTCTGTATATGATTTGTCACGCGCAATCAGTTAGAACTTCCGTCGTGGCAGAAATTTAATTAATTCACGTGGTACTTGCACAGCGAACTGGTAAAGCAATTTTTGAGAAGGAATTCCTCCACAATGAATTGTATTCTGTGTCGTGCAGTTTTTAAAATATAGATAATTCAGATCTAGTTGTAAATTCTTCCAAAAATTTCATTCCCTTATGCGAATTCCCTTTCTTATTTAACTTTGGACTCCAAACAGCAATCGCATATTGATTTGGATGTATTGCTATAATACCTCCTCCAACACCGCTTTTTCCTGGAAGCCCAACCTTAAAGGCAAATTCTCCTGATTCGTCATAAAAACCACATGTTTGCATTAAAGCATTTATTCGTTTAGATTGACTTTCGCTCAATATTGACTTGTTGTTATGTACTCCAAGACCATTATTAGCTAAAAATAAGAATAATTCTGAAAGCTCTTTGCAGCTCATTTCCAAAGAGCATAAGTCAAAGTAGAAATCAAGAACATCAGAGGGCTCATTTTCAATTTTACCAAATGATTTAATGAAATTACATAAGGCTACATTTCTATAGCCTACATCTTTTTCTGACTGGGCTATTTTATTCGAATATTCCAATGCTTTATTGTTAGAGATACTTCGTACAAAGTCGATAAAATCTTCTTTAGGATTCTTTAAATTACTTAAAAGTATATCTGATACTACGATAGCTCCTGCATTTAAAAATGGGTTTCTAGGAATACCTTTATCAGCCTCTAGTTGAACAAGAGAATTGAATGCTGTACCAGAAGGTTCCACTCCAACTCTGTCCCATATTTCATCCCCAACAATGCGATAGGCCAGAATTAATGAAAGTACCTTTGTGATACTCTGAATAGAAAATTTGCCATTATAATTACCCATACCGAAGTTAACCTTTTTAATTGTCGATATGTGTACTCCAAAATTCTTTGGATTAACTTTTGACAGTTCAGGAATGTATGATGCCATCTCTCCTTTATCGTCTATATTCTTAATTTTCTGGTAAACATCTCGGATTAAGTCTTCAAAATTCATTTAACTATTTTAATTGCACAGAACGGTTAGGCTAGGCGTAGTTTGGTTTTATGGAAATTTTTCGTTTCCGCCTATGCACAAAACTAAAAGGTATTGTATTGATTTATTTTTTCTTGTTTAAAGCTAAAATTGAATATTTCGCTATTGTGTAATTTTCAGTTTAACGACTTTATAAAGATACACAAATCTTTCGGTTATGCCCGAAGCCCTTATTGTCTATAGCTTTTGTTGGCACTAGCTTTATTTTCTAGCCCCTTTGAATTCACTTCCGTTGTACCATTTTGGAAAATAATCTTCATTAGATAATTTTAATCCTACCTTAAAAAACAGTTGTAAATCTAACTGTACACCGCTTAGTTCTGTGGTTTCAGCATGGTATTCGTCTGAGGGCTGATGGTATTTGTACATGCCATAATCCTCCTTAAACTTTGTTATAGCTTCAATACTGATATCAAAGCCTTCGTAGGAACCGCTCGCATACAAGGCAGGAATTCCAATTTTCGCAAAATTAAAATGGTCTGATCTAAAGAAATATCCTTTTTCGGCTTCAGGATCTGGAATAATGTATCGGTTTTGTTTTAGTGCGGCTTCTTTGGCATATTCGTCCATTTCGGACTGACCATAACCGGTAATGGTCAGGTCTTTCATTTTTCCAGGACTAGCTAGCGCATCTATATTAATATTGGCTACCGTTTTTTTAGGGTTATAAATAGGGTTTACAGCATAATAGGCAGAACCGAGTAAACCTTGTTCTTCTCCTGTAAGCGCCATGAATACAATAGAACGTTTTGTTGGGTTACTTTTCTTAAATGCTTCTGCTATGGCCAATAGGCCTGCCGTTCCGGAGGCATTATCCACAGCACCATTATAGATAGAATCACCATCAATAGGTTTGCCCACCCCAAAATGATCCCAATGGGCAGTATACATAATATATTCATCTTTGCTGTCTGTACCCGGTAGTAAAGCAACTACATTTTTAGAAACATCTTTTTTAATTTTATTTTTAATGGCTACAGAAACGTTTACGTCTAATGGCACTGGTGTAAAGTTTTTATTACTAGCGAGGGTTTTATAATCTTGACCTTTCATTGCAGAGGCATCAAACATTTTTTGCGCACTCTCACCACTTATCCATGATTCTACATTTAAAATCGGTAAATCGCTTTCAATGATCAACTTAGCGCCACTCCAGCTAGATTCTATCACATTCCAGCCATAAGAAGCGGGTTCTGTATCATGAATAATGAGGACTCCAGCAGCACCTTGCCTTGCCGCTTCTTCATATTTGTAGGTCCAACGGCCATAGTAGGTCATTTCATTGCCTTTAAACAAGGTGGAATCTCCCGATTTAAAACCGGGATCATTAATTAAAACTACGGCTGTTTTTCCTTTCCAATCAATGCCCTCATAATCGTTCCAGCCATATTCTGGTGCAACAATGCCATAACCGGCATACACAAGTTCGGAGTTTTCAAGGCTCACATCAGGTACTACTTTATTGGTGGTGGCTACAAAATCTTGCAAGCGTGTTAATGCAATACTTTCATTTTTTCCAGCAATAATCATAGTTTCAGAAGGTGTTCCGTCAATTTCTACCATAGGAACCTCTTGAAAAAAGCTTCCATCATTTCCTGGTAAAAGCCCGAGTTTCTCAAATTCATCTTTTAAATAATTCACTGTTTTTACTTCACCTTCCGTAAAGGGCTTTCTTCCTAGAAATTCATCTGAAGCTAGGCGTTCAATGTGATGGGCAAGCGTTGTTTGGTCTACTTCTACAATAGTTGTCGTGTCTTTTTTATTGTTTTCACAGCTTATAAAAAGTACTATGACAATAATTTTTAGGCAATTTTTCATAGATGTATAGTTTAAGTGAATTCGTGATAATTCGTTTGTATATAGCGTGTTAGGTGTTTTTCACACCTAATGTAGCAAATAAAACCTAAACGTGCTGGCAGATAAGATGCGGAGCAAGTGCTGTTCAATTAAAAAAAGAACCTTTTAATTAGCTGCGGAGCAATGTACTAGGGCTTTCTATGGAATACAGTGTTGAATTACGTTTTATGATTAATAATATCCTTTGTCCTTTATACCACCTTATTCCTCCTCTTGGATTATCAGAAGCTCCCAAATAACGAGGAATCACTGCATCTCAGCTTTGTATTTACGTAGGCATAACACCTACGAAAAGGGAGTCAGGAAACAGTGTAAGAGGTCGGGCAGGAATAAGTAAGGTGGGCAATGGAAAACTTCGTAATCTTTTGTTTCTATGCTCTTTTATGCCTGTAAACACAACAAGGCTTGTAAGGCTATTTATTACCGCATAGGTTCTAAAGGGAAAAGTAAGAAACTAGCATTAATAGCAGTATGAAATAAACTAGTAAAACAAGCTTTTGCTATCGCTAAATCAGGATTAAGATATGATGGAAACTATAAAAGTACTTTGTTGGCAATAGTACGTTTTTATTCAATTTATTGTTTTTTTTTCCCTTTTTCATATCTGTATTTAGAGTCTCTTCCATATCCAATTTCATTTATCACTTCAAACCTAAAATTTTCCAAATCTTTAGTCTTTATGATCTTAATTTCAAAAGGTGCGTTTACAAAGTAGGCCCATTGGTCATCCTTAGCATAGAAATGAATATCACATTCTAAATAATATGGAGCATCTTCTCCAATGCATTCTTCTAAGAATTGAAAAGTTGCAGGATTAGCGCCTTCTACTATTTCACTTTTAAAATAGAGATGGTTTTTATCTTTAAAAAGTGTATCCACTTTTGGGTGAACTTGTTCAAAAGTATTTACATCACAAGTCATTTTTATGGTGTGACCATAATAAATGGCATTTTCTACGCTTTGGTAGCATTCATTAATGGGCGTCATTTCAGAAAGGGAATATGGTAGTTTAGATTCATACCAATAATCGAATTCCCCCGAAGTTGAGTAGCCTTTATCAATATCTATAATTTGAAAATCGCTTGAATTTACTTCTGGTAAGATTGTAAAACCACACATGTAGCTTTTTAGATAAACCGCATTTTTATCTTTAAAATAAATGGTGTTTTCAGCTTCATTTGCTTCAACTAAACTGAAGCTGGCAATATCAATCTTGTTTAGATGTTTCTCAAAACAAGTGTTGAGATAAAAATAAATCCAATCTTTATTTTTTGAATATCCGTGGCCTAAATGTACCCAGTCATAGTCGTAATCTTTCCCTCTAAAAATTTCAAACTCTTTGCCTGATTTATCTTTTACCAGTTGTCGGTCCCAAAATATATCCAATATTAATAAATCGTTCATTTTAAATTTTTATAAAAGTGGTTGTAAAGCTTAGTTGTTTAAATTCTATTCTGAAATTATAGGAAGTAAATAATAGGGTGTTTTTAGTTTTAGTATAATAAATAATCTGGAATATATAATGAGCCAATGGCCAAAAAAGCAGAAATTAAAAGTAGGATTATAATAATTTTGGCTTCTCTAACTTCAACTTTCTTCTTTATTTTTATCCCTTGTTTTATTATAGTGTAAATAAACACTATGATTCCACTAACCAAAAAGATGGTATACTTTACAAAGTCATGGTATCCTCTAAATCCAGTACTTAGTTCCGATTTTAGAATGAAAAAAAGTATAATTCCGATTGGAATATAAGCTAGAAATATTGTTTTGTAGTTTATTTTTTTCAAATTATTGTTACTGTTGATGTATACGATTAGTGGCGTGTTTAAGCACCTAATTTAGTAAATAAAACCTAAACGTGCTGGCAGATAAGATTCGGGGCAAGTGCTGTTCAATAAAAAAAAGAACCTTTTAATTTGTTGTAGCGCAAATGAAATAAAACAGTCTTGTTCTGTTGCTGTTTTTATAAATGTCTTCAAATAATCTTTAAATTTTATTTGCTAGAAACCATTGAATTCCAATGATGGTTTTAGCATCACGAAATTTATTCTCTTTCAATTGTTGCAAGACTTCTTTCGGTTTTATCTTTAGTAATTGGATATCCTCTTTTTCGTACTTCATACCTCCACCTTTAAAAAGTTTATCGGAAGAATTAACTTCTGAATAGTACAATAAAATTCTTTCCGAACTACCTCCTGGGGAAACAAAAAATGAACTTATAAATTCTATTTCGTTTACCTGATATCCTATTTCTTCTTCAACCTCTTTTTTAACTCTATTCTTAGGCGCTTCATTACCTTCTAGACTACCTGCGGTTAGTTCCAGTATCCAACCATCTTTTTCTTTAATTGTTGGATATCTAAATTGGTTTGTAAAAAGTAAAGAGTCAGTATCTTTTTCATATATAAGAATTGCAACAGAATCACCTCTCTCAAAAGAAAGTCTTTCAACTTCTATTGTAGTAGCGTCGAATAATTCGTGTTTAATTTTTGCTTTTTTTATTTTGAAAAAATTATCAAAAACTATTTCTTCTTTTACTATTTCGTATTTCATAGTTTGTCAATTGAACAGAACTTGTTGGTATAAGATTCGTTGCGTGTTTCAGCACCTAATTTAGCAAATAAAAACTAAGGGTTCTGGCAAGTCTTTTGCTATTGCAAAATCTGGAAGGTCCTATGATGAAACTTACGTTTCCATAGTGCTTAGATAAATAGAAAATGAATACAATAAAAAGGCGCAAAGAACCAGATTTTTGAATCTATGAGCCTAGAATAATAGTATCTCAAATTAACGAAGAATTTGTTTGTTTTTTACCTCAGTTCTTTGGTGTGCTTAGTTTTATTCTTTTTCTCTTTGGTCATAATATTCACGAAATATTTCAGCGCATAAATAACCTGTAGCCATTGAGAATCTCAGTCTTATTTCATAGTCAGGATTTATAAAATCTTCACTTGCGATTTGAATTACAGAATTTATATATTCCTGAATTAAATTTTCATTAACAGTTAGAGTATGCGCAATTCCGTTTCTTATTTTATTCAGCAATCTTAATGACTTTATCAATCCAGTACTTTTCTCTCCAAATTTCCCGAAATGTTCTATCATTCCGATTTTTAAACTGTGATTATATCTTTCTTTGAAAAAATTTGCTTCAGTTTTATTCGATAAATTTTCAAGATAACAGTTTATAGTAAATTCTGTTATTATATGACCTTTAAGGATTAACAATTCTAAATCAAATATGTTTTTAAATTGATTTAAAATAAGTTCCTCAAATTCGTCTAAACTATAATTTCTAATTTGTTCCATATTTTTTTTCGCAAATTAAGCACAACGTACCGTATAAACGGTCGTTTTAATGCCGTTTATACATTGTGTGTGCCCAGCATGGACATCTTTTACTTTACCGAAAGGTAGCTAATTCATTTAGAGGGTGCAAGTCCCTTATGGGCGGAGGTAACGCTTCGAACCATTAGTAAGTCGCAAGGGTGGTAACCGCGAGGTTACATCTGAAGGAAGCGAGACTACAAAACTCGGTACTGACAAACAGAAACCGTATACGAGACCTGTATGTGCGGTGGTGTGAGAGGCGCAGTCCGTTCCTACTTAGGGGCGGACCCCGTCTACTCGATTACCTGCTGGCTTTATTTATCAAAACCGAATTCAATTAATTTTGAGCCAATATCGTTAATTTTATAAATCAGTTTAGGTTGGACATCATCTCCATTTCCCCCAACTCTAATTTGTGATTGTCTTTGTCTTTTAACATCCGAAATCGATTGTTTTATAAGTCCTATTTGGTGTAAATTTGATTTAACATCATCACTTATATATGCAAGATGATAATTATTTTCCAACAATTTTAAATCCTCTATGTAAGCATTGTCAATAATGTGAGTCAGTCTATTAAAATCTTTATACTCCAATTTTCCTATGATTGTTTTTTTTAACAGCTTTCCGATAATAGTCGCTTTCTCGTCATCGTTTAATCTATTCAGAGTTATTAGTAGTTTTTCCCCTGCTTTATTCGTTTCATTTTTTGATTCCAATTCATTAATGAAATTTTCACGGTCTGATAATGGAATCTCATTTAATTCAATTAGAAATTTGAGCAACTTCTTGGTGAAAAAGGACTCCGTTATTTTTTTGTATAGACTATAACCTTTAAATCCAATTCCAAATACAGGAATATCTTTTAATAAGTCCGATTCAGTTATTAAATCAAGTCCAGTTTCTAAAAGTTCAGGTGTTAATTCAGTTAGAGCCTCTGACTTTACTGATTTAAATATATCAATTTGATTTTTTTCTTTTTTGTCGCTCATTTTTCAGCTTGCAGGTAACGTTTATGATTTCGTAGCGTGTTTTAGTACCTAATTTAGAAAATAAAAACCGAATAGAAAATCCGCGAGGATTTTCGTAAGTAGGCTTTTACCAGCAATTTTTTTTACACAGTGTTGGCATTTCGTTGTTTTTAATCAAATGTTATTTTATACGTTAATGGTTTTATTAAAAACTCCTCATTTTTTTCAAAATCCGGATTTTTAATTCTTAATATTTCTGGATTTTCAGAATTTACTTTAGTTACACAATAAACATAATAATTTGAATATGTTTTTGATTTGGATAATTCGTTTTGTGTAATTATAAAACTCTTTGAATTGTTGGTTGTAGAAATTGCTTTTACTTCAATTTGTTTTTGTTTTCCATCGGTTTCAAATGATAATACATCACAACCAAGGTGTGAATCGTTTGAAACAAGTCGTACTTTTTCAGCAAGTTTAGGAAAATTAGGTTTTAAAAAATCTATCTCACTTTTTAAAACAATTTTTTCTGCTAAATCTCCAATTTCCATTTGTTTTCGATGAATTTCAATATAGTCTATTTCTGTTTTTGAATCATCAAGTGAATCTATATCAATAATTTTTTTAGGATGATATATTTTTAATTCATCTGAAAGTTGTCTTGAGTTTTCATTAGTTTCTCCTTGACTAAAAACTACTTTTTGTTTATTTTCAAGATATATAACGTTAATAAATAATAGTTTAAATAACTCGTCAATTTCTTCTGTGTCATTTAAAGTTATTGTTGTTTCACCATCAGTTTTTGGATTAATTTGATTCTTAAATTTTTCTTCTATTTCTTTATTAATGAATTTGTCTCTATCAATTCTAAAATAAAATAACAAATGAGAATCTCCAGTTATAAATGAAAATATATTTTTTGCTTTTTTTGAAAGTTGAAATCTAGTTCTTATTTCCTCTGATTGTATTTCAAAATTAGTGCCTACTTTATCTTTATCTTTTTTGGTAGTTAATTTAAAATTAGAGTCATCAAAGTGGCTTTTAAAATACTTTTCAAGCGTTTTTCCTTTAGTTTCTTTTTTATCCTTGATTTTTTTTTCTGATTCTTCTAATTGAAGACCATAAATCCATAAAAAAGAATGCGCATCTAGTAGAGAAACTATTTGGTGTTTTGTTGTTAGTTGTTTTCTAAATGATTTTATTATTTCATTGTATTCTAAATAATTTTCCCAAGAACAGTTATGACTTGTTTTAAAATCGATATTTATAGAACTAAATATTTCGTCAAATTTCTCTTGCGAAATAGGCATATATTTTTGATGATTTTTTATAAAAAAAATATAGGCAATCAATTGATATGAAAATCCAATTTCAATGAAATTTTTAAAAGCAATTTCATCTTGAATTTTAGATTTAAAGAAGTCAAATAAAAATTTGTCATTTTCTCTATTTGCTTTTAATTTCTTAAAATCATCTTTTTTTCTCCAATCTATTAAATTATTTGATTTTACATTTATTGCATTTTTAATATTTCCTAAAATTCTCCCAGAACCAATATCATTTTCTTTCCAAGTTTTTAATAATAATTGATTTTTTGCATCTTCTAGTATTTCATATTTATAATTTTCGTGTTTTATTGCTAGAGGATGATTTTTAAAATCAGCTATTATATCATTTTTCTTTTCAGGTAATAATTTATTGAAACCTAAATTAACAATTTCAAATATATTTTTATCTATTTCAATCATAGTTTGTAGATTCCTTTTCAATGAATGCCAACGTTTATGTATATGGAAAGTTGTGGTTTTGTTATTTTAATAATACATTAAGTTTTTTGTGTATGGAATTTAAATCTGATGGAAATATTGCTATAAGCTCTAAATCTAATTCTTTTGCTAATAGAAATTTTTCTTTAGTTTTTTTGTCATATGCTTCCTCGCCTTTTAATCCGAAATATTCAATAAAATATTTACCTACTTTCCAATCTGCTCGTCTTCTTCCAGACTTATTATAAATTACATGTTTAGGATATATCGGTTCTTTTTCTGCAATTATATTATTTTCAAATAACCAGTTGTCTACAAACATTTCGTCAAGTGAATTACATTCATTGCCACTTCTTGCAATACATCTAAAACCTCTTGAAGATTCCAAAATACCGTTAGGAAGCACATTTGATTCTGCAAGCGCTTTGAACCAACTACCAAATTTCTTTTTGAAAACAGAACTGCTATGGAGCGTATCATTTCCCTGAACTCCCATTTGAAATATTATCTTACAAACCTCGTTCCATTTTTCTTTATTAATCCTTGAGCTAAAGTTAATATTGATTGGATTAAAATCTGAATTGGGTATAAAGTTGCAGGTTTTAACAAGTTTATGGATTAATTTTTTTAATTCTTGTTTTTTTTGATTTTTGCTAATTGGGCATTGAAAGCAAATTGTATCATTACCATTCGAACCATAGTAAACCCAATCAGGTAGTTTTATTGGTTGAAATTGATTGTTACAAATTGCACATGTTCTAATTTCCGATTTTTCTAGTTCAGATTTCTTTAGTTCTTGATAAATAAAATTATTCTTTAACCTAGTTAATGAAACTTTAAGGAAATCGTGTTTTATTCGACCAATTATACTGTTTCTACTTTCTTTAATTTTATAATAAAATCTGCATTTCTCAATTAGATATTCAGAATTCTCTTCATTATTAAAAAATGGATGAATTCGGTGTCTAAATTTAGCGGAAAGGAATTTTTCGAAAAACACTCCATATTCTTTGATTAATTCTAAAATTAAATCTAAATCATCAATGTTATGAAATTCACGGAATAAATTCTCTCCATAATTGCTATCAGACAAATCAATATAATGAGTTTGAATACCAACTAGATTTGTATCAATTATTGGTTCAATATGCTTAGGAAATATAAAATCTCTATTATTATAATATGTTAATTCTAGAAATTTGGTCATAATTATTGCCAACGGTTTGTATAAGAATAGTTGCGGGTTTACGTGCGAGGAATTTCCGAAGGAAATTCAGACGTTACAAACACGCAACGACCTTTGATTAAACACCAAACTCCGTATTATTTATAGCTATTGTTTCCTATAGTATTTATTGCATTGAATCATTAAATTTTTTTGTTAAAACATCTGATTCAATCCAATTTACAGTTAGTTTAATTAAAGTTTTTAAATCACTTAAATTTTTGTCATTCCACTTTTTTTCATAATGTGTATGGTCATTCCCTAACCATATTGCACGCTTTGATGTTGTTTTTAATCTTGTGTCATCTACATGTGAACTTATACAATTCATAATTGAATTTTTTATTATTAATTCCTTTTTCTCTGGGAATAGTTTTATTAAATAATCTTTAAGTAAAAACTCTAAAGACTTCCGGTATGCTACACCGCATATTTCAAATAAATTATTCTGCTCAGCGAAAAATGCTTCATTATAAATTTTCTGAAATTGAGGAGAAATTTCAATTATTTCAGATGAAAAGGTTTTAGTAATTACCGAATAGCGGACGATTTTTTCATAGTAATAATTGTTATGGTTTTCTCTTCCATATTGCGCGATAAATGGTTTGTCACATTTAGTATTTGGGCAAATGAGTGTAATATAAATTGTATACTGTTCTCCACTTAAATAATCTGATTTATATTTAGGGATTATATGTTTGTGACAGTGTGGGCATTCATTTGGATATTCATAGAGATTCGCATATATTTCTCTATTTCCATTCACTAGAACTTCAAATGCTTGTTCGTTCATTCTTATTAGTTTTTCATATTGCAAGTAGCGTAGAGCTAACTGTATGTCTACTGTTATTTCTTTTATAGGACAATATAGTACATTATTATTTTATAGGCTATTCCATTTAGGGCGTTATACCGTACTTTTTTGTAAGGGCTGCCCAAACAGGTCTAGGATGGGTTTTCCATGGCCGTCTGGCGTTGTATAAAAGGGCCGTCCCTCTATGGTATATTGGGTTTCTGGAGGGATACCCAATGCGTGGTAAATGCTTTGGTGTACTTCGTCTATTACCACCGGGTTTTCTATAGACGCACAGGGCCGTTCATCGGCGGTTTTGCCATACACCAAACCTTTTTTTATGCCACCGCCCCACATTAAAATAGAACAACCATCGGTAAAATGCCGGTGCATGCCGTAGAATTTCTCATCTTCAATAATATCGGGTTGGGCTACTTGGTCTTGTACGGGTTCGCCTGGGCGGCCTTCCATAATAGCATCCCTACTAAACTCGCTCGCCAATACAATCAAGGTTCTGTCTAAATGCCCACTTTCCTCCAAATCTTGGATTAGCTGGGCAATGGGCCGGTCTATGAGTTCCTTCATTTTTGCGGCACGGCTATGCCCGTTTTCATGGGTATCCCACCCTAAAAAGGGTTCGTATTCTGTAGAGACACTGATAAAGCGTCCGCCGTTCATCGCCAAGCGTTTGGCGAGTAGGCACCCCAAACCAAAGCGTCCCGTATTGTAGGTGTCGTACACTTCCTTGGGTTCTTGTGATAAATCGAACACCTTAGCCTCTGGCGAGTTCAGGAGTCTATAGGAAGATTCCATAGAGCGCATTAAAGATTCACGTTGGTAATCACTAGCACCTTCCATCACCTCACTTTTGTTGGCCAATTCTTTATAGAGCTTGTAACGTGCTTCAAAGCGCTTTAAGGACATTCCCTGTGGCGGTTTTACACTGTCCAAACCGGTAGAAGGATCGGGAATTAAAAAGGGACCGTATTCACTCCCCAAAAATCCGGCAGAGTGAAAGGCTTTTAATTCTTCGGCCTCCCCAACCGTAAATCGTTGCCCCATGGCAATAAATGGTGGAATAACAGGGTTTTTAGGTCCTAATTCCTTGGCAATCCATGCGCCTATATGTGGGGCTTGTACCGTTTGTGGTGGCTCGTAACAGGTATGCCAATGGTATTGGTGTCTGGTATGTAAAATATGCCCCAAATCTGCAGCTTTATAGGAACGGATAATAGCACCCTTGTCCATTTGTCCGCCAATACCTTCCAATCCCTTTGAAAAATCGAGTCCGTCTACACTAGTAGGTACCTTGGGGAAGGTACTTAAAACACGCTTGCTTTCTACGCCTTTCTCGTAGGGAACATAGGCTTTGGGATCAAAGGTTTCTGTATGTGCCATACCGCCCGCCATCCAAAGGAGAATAACGGTATCTGCCGTAGCTTTCAGTTTATCAATGGGCCTACTACAACCACTTAAAAAACTAGCCAAAGGAATGGTGGTAGCAGAGGCTGCTAAACTAGCGGCTGCCATATTCTTTATAAAATCTCTACGCGCGTTTTGTTTGTCCATAGTGGTGCCTAGTTTATAAATTGAAATTCGGGTTGGTTTAAGGTAGACCAAAACACATCTTGCAAGGCCTCTTTTGTGGGTTGTTTTCCCAATACCCCAAGCATGAGGTCCTTTTCTGTGGGTGTAGGTGCCCTGCCCATAGCGTTGTGATACAGGGCCTCTGTAATCTGTTCACTATTGTTGTGATATTCATGGAGCCAAAGGGTAGCTCCTTCATCTAGAATCTTGTTAAAAAATTCGCCATTGGTCAGTTCCAAGGCTTGTAAAAGAGTCGCTTGATCGTCCCTAGAGGTGGTTACATTTTCCCGACTTGGTCGCCCCAAGGCTTTTAAGAAGGGGTGTTGCTCTACCAGGCTGGCTCTTGCAAATTCACCATTTTGCGCTTCAAAAGTGAACGCCATTAGATTCCCCCAATTGGAAGTACCATAATTGCGAACGCCTGCCCATTTTTCATCATTATAGTCGGCTTGTATCCAATCGTTTTTTTGGGCTTCGGCGGTGCTTTTCCAACTGCCATCAGCGTGCAGTATGGTTTCACTGCCATCTGAATGATTTATTTTTAAGGCGAATAGGATGCCGGCAGGGTTGGCAATGGTGCCTTCGTTCATCCCTGCAATAGCAATGGTATTTGTTCCTGAAGTAAGTGCATTTGCTACTTGCAATTGATCCACTTTTGTCCAATCGTTTCCTTCAGATATCTTTTTTTCATTGATGTAAAGGGTGTAGCTATGATCTACTGAAATAAGCACCGTGGCACTATCGATGGCTTTTTCTGGAAGTATCACTGTTTTTCTAAAATACCGCTTTCCGGGTTCGGGCAGCACATCCCTGTCGAACTTTACCTCCCGATGCCAAATGCGATTGTAGGGTAGGGCATTGCCTTTTGGGTTATAAGCCAAAGCCGCAAAGACTGGTTTTATCACCTGACTAACCGCATCAGAAAATTGTTCCGCACTCATACGTCTTAGCATAGGACCTTTAAATACATATTCATTTTTAATGGCGGCGCTATTTTTATAGTTTGCTGCAGGCAATTGATAGGTTTTGGAGGTCATGATTTGCTTTAGCAGCTGCTTTAGATCGTAACCCGAATCTATAAAATCGGACGCCAACCAATCTAGCAGATCTGCATTCCAGGGTTCATTGTCCATTTCATCTAAGGGTTCAATAATACCGCGCCCCATAAGGCGTTCCCAAAACCGATTGGTAAGGGTTCTATACAATCTTCCATTTTCAGGTTTTACAATCACTTCCGAGAGTTTAAACAAGCGCTCTTTGATACTTTCGGCTTCTACCGCTCCCAATTCTGGGTATAGAAAATTTGCCGTGGCAAATTTTCCCAAGGGTTTGTCGCAGCGGTTTAGTTCTAAGGCTTGGGTAGCAAAAATGGAGGCAAAACCATACGACTGCTCCAGGGTGATATTGCTCACAAAGCTATTGTGACAGGATGCACATTTTACATTGACGCCCAATAAAGACTGTCCAATGTTTTGCGCCGCTTGCATCTCGGTACGCTGACTGGCATTCACCACCCCACGCCATTGGATGCCTTTGATAAAGCCTTCAGATACTTCGGTTGGGTTTACCAGTTCTTTTACCATCTGGTCATACGGCTTGTTCTCCTCCAAAGCGGTATAGAGCCAATGGGTAATTTGTTTTCTTCCGCCGGTAATAAATCCGGTGCCACTGTAATCATTGCGCAGTAGGTCATTCCAAAAGCTCAACCAGTTTTGGGTATAGTTGTGGGTATCGCTTAAAAGGGTGTCTATCAGGATATTTCGTTTGTCGGGGCGGGTATCCGCCACAAATTCCTGGATCTCGTTGGGTTTGGGAAGCAATCCTGTGATGTCCATATAGGCGCGTCGCATAAAGGTTCTATCGTCAACAACCGCTGGCCAATCCAGGCCGTTTTCATCAAAATAGGCCGCCATGAGCTTGTCTACAGGGTGCGATTGGTTGCTTGCATTTGGTAATTCGGGTTTTACCAAGGCCAAGGCCGCTTCCGGAAATACTTTTAAGGCCTGATCGCTCCAATGAGCGCCATTTTTAATCCAGAGGTTTATAAGTGCTATTTCATTTTGCTTGAGTACTTTTCCCTTTTTTGGCATCACATCATCATCATTGGGAGACAGGGTAATGCGCTTATAAAGTTCACTTTCTTCGGGCTTTCCTGGGCGTAGTACAGGACCCGATTCGCCACCAGCAAAAACGCCTTCTTTACTGTCCAGTATCAATTCCCCTTTCTGCTTATTCTCACTGTGACATTGGTAGCAATTGTGGGCAAAAATAGCTCGGACTTCCAAGTTTAGTTTGTCTTGCTGTGGTAGGCTTAAGGAATCTAATTGTTTTAATTCTGCTAATAGGGCTACTGATTTGGTAGCATCATAGGCAGCTGCTTTTCCGGGTAAAACACTTGTTAGATAATCCTCACCATGGGTAAGGCTGGCACCCAAATGCCCGGCAATGGTTAAGGTGAGTACTGTTGCAGTCAATAGGAAACGGTACAAGCGGTAATCGGCCAATTTTTTGGAGACCAAATTGCGCAGTACAAGCACCGTAATTACAGATAAAACAGCAGTGGCTATACCTGTATATTGATGGTAGGTAACCAGGTCACCGGTATACTCATCATAGGTGCTTAGCAGCCAGCCCATAAGTGCCGTAAGAACTGCGGTTGCAGCTCCTATATGCAGCATCCAATAAATTCCATCGCGTAAACCTTGTCGCTTGCCACCCAAGGTGAGTAACTCAAAAACTAAGGCAATGACCAGTAAGGCGATGGGGAAATGAACGAGTAGGGGGTGCAACCGCCCAAGAAGCTGTAGCATCCAATTAAAATCTTCCATGTGGTGATCTACTTCTTTTTAGCAATAGGTTGTATGCTGTTGGTTCTAGTTAGCTGTCTAATATAGTAAAACTTTTTTTTGGAGTAAAATACTAGAGGCTGCATTTGTGTCTGTAGGTACAGCTACAACAATTGGGTTTGCGTAGGGGTATTTTTGGTTTTGTGCGATAGCCTGCTGTTTCGTCCTTTTGTTTTGTGTGCTTAGAACAACAGTTTCTAAGGAAAATTAAACCAAATTAGGAGCTAGTCAGTATCCTAAAAGCGAGTTTTTGATTACGGTGTTAGCACCAAGAATCTCAAAAGTCGCTTCTCCTAGGTAAGCGGAGGTTTTGGTCCAATCATGAGCCTATTTCTGGAATTAAAATTCGGATTACTATTTGGCCATTTTTAGAGCCTCTTCAAAACTCATATCCTTATAAAGAACAATTTTATCAATTTGAAGTAATTCTGAACGACCCGAAAGTTGTAAGGTATAAAAACCTGACTTTTCAAAGGTAACCTTCATCCATGGCTGTTCACCGTGCAGGTCTAATTGACCATTCATTGCAAAATCGACTTTACCGCGACCAACAAACTTATGAAAACCTTTGATAGGTTCACGGCCAATTTGAATGGCATCCGGGAAGTTAATCCACGCATCATTTGATTTGTCTCCTTCGGCATCCTCAGGTTGCCGCATAAGCCATTTTACGGTATAGGTGCCTGGTTCTGTAACCTCAAAATTTGATTCGCATATGTTTTTTTCCACCACAGCCTCGTAACTATTGGCTCCGGTATATTGGATATATTTTCCTCCGCTAGCGATATCATCATTCTTAAAAGTCCATTCGCCATGTAAGTCAAAGTGCTCTCCTTCAATAGCGATAAAGTTATTGGCTGTTTTTTTTTCAGGAGCTTTTTCAATACAATGAAAGGTAAGCGCTGTCCATATTCCTCTAGAAAACGCAAACGCATCATCCTCTGGAATTTTCCCGTTAGAATGTGAATTGAATTCCACCTGGATATCATTCATCGCATCTAGTTTAACATTTTTGAAGGTGTAAGTTTGCTTTTGATAATCTTTGTCGGTTGTAGCATTTTGTATTTCACCAATCACTTCACCATTTACCTTTAATCTATACGTAGATTCTCCATCAATTTCGCAGAGTGACGTTAATGTAATATCGTATAACCCTTTGGGTGCTGTTAATTTAACCTTGCTAGCCGCATAAACTCCTTTGTAGTGAACGGCATCAATAGCCATTGCTTTACGCGCGTTATCTTTATAGGGAATCGCAAAACCTGGAATTGTAATTACGGGAAAATCTTGTATTGCATTTAAGGTAAAACTAGCGTTCGCATCCAAGGTTTTTTTAATTGCAAGTCCTTGCGCTGCGTTAGGAATACCCGTTCCAATAAATTTTTTAAACTTTAGAGGATTTCCATTTTCATCACCTGTAAGTAGCCAATAAAGCAATCCGCAATCTGATATATCTGCTTTACCTGTTTCATGGGCCTGTACACGAGTATATAACCAGTTAATGCTTTCATCTGTATGGTATCGCATCCAATACCAAGGTGAAAAATCTTTACCCGAACACCATAAAACATCACGTTGATCACAAGCGTTCTGATCTTTTATTTTATGATATTGAATTCTATTTCCACAAAGTTTTTGAATATCTTCCCAGGTATGGTGCCATTCTCTACGTTTGTGATTTTCATTAAAACCACTATGGGAAACCAGTTTAACATGTTTTAAATTTTCTAATCCGCCCAATTCAATTGCTTTTTCTACGGCCTGATAAACGAATTCAGAAAGTCCAGCGTGTAAGAAATACAAGGGGTCTTCAGCGGTTGACTTTACCATTTCTCTTGCCAAACTATTTTTAGCTTCTTCCAATTGCGTGGTTACATCATAAAATTTATCAGCATCAAAATGCCACCGAATTATGCCGCCATCACAACTTAATTTATTCTGGTTTTTTTCATCGGGACCTGCAGGAGCATCAATAAAGTTATTGTAAGAAAAATGAACCAATTTATCCTGCATTTCCATTTTAGCTAAAATAGCAAGAATTGCAGCGTTTGCGCCCCAATCGTCAGGATCACCAGTGGCCCATTTGTGTTCGTAATCTGGTGCGCTATTGCCATCAGCACTTACCGCAATACGGTTATTGTTGTAATCCCATGCTTGAGAAAAACTTTTGATAAACGTTAAATGAATAGCAATGGTAAGTATTAATACTATTTTTGATTTCATAATTTCTATTATTTAATGGAGACTAGGAATTATACTTGTTTTAAAAACAGATTGGCAGTTCTGAAAACTATTTTTATGTTAGGCCGCTATAAAACAATATTACATTATATTATTTCTTGATAAGAAAAAACAAGGTCATTTATTGTTGTAAAACGGTGATTGCAACGGTGATTTCTTCTATTTATAAAACCACATAAGACACTGGCAATTATAAGGTTGTAATCTTAAAGTGTAGTTTTGTAATAAAAATATTTTAATTAAAAAATCCTAGTATTTTTGTGCTATATGAAAAATGAACACGAAACAAAAGTTATCGAAGCGGCATTAAATCGTATTTGTGCGCACAAACTATTTGTGAATTCGGACATTCATAGCAACTTGTTAAAATACCTCGTTGAAAAAGCACTAAAAGAGGAAGAATTAAATGAGGTAACCATAGGTAGTGACCTCTATGGTATTGATTATTCAGAAAATAAGAACAATAGTACAGTAAGGTCCTATATCTATAAGCTTCGAAAAAAATTAACCGCATACTATAGTGATGCTGCTGCGCATGAAACTATAATATTCCAAATAATCAAAGGGCAATACAACCTAAGTTTTTTAGATGTCAATGCGTATTATAAGGACCAAACTAGTACCAATAAATCGGTTACAATTCCAGCTAAATACCTAAAGTTACTAGGAGGATTTATGCTTATTGCAGTTCTTACAGTTGTTATTGCAAGAACCATTAGCGCAAAACCGAGTTTTGTTTGGGAAAATTATTTTGAAAAGAATGCGCAAAACCTCTTAGTAATTTCGGACCAGTTTATAATTTATGAAAAATTATCAGATGGTAAATTTTATGGAATTACATATCCTGAAATCAATAACCACAATGACTTAATTGAATACTCTCAAAAAAATCCTGATAAGATAGTAAAGCCTACAGATTATACCCTAATGTCTAAAATGGGTCCTTATACGGTTAAATCGCTAACGCAGTGGTTTATGTCTAATGCTAGCGACTTTCAACTTGCCTTGGAAAGCAAACTCAAGTATGAAGATATGCAGAACCATAATATACTATTTGTGGGGCAGTTTAAAACCATGAACTTATCAAAATCCTTGTTTTTAAAAGATAGTAAAGTATTTACAACTTTTAAAGATGGTTTCAAATACCAAAAAGAGGGTACTAAAAAAGAATATGTTACCCAATATGGCAATCATCAAAATGTAGAATACGCCATGGTTTCTTATACTGCTATACGTCCCGAAAAAAGTATTTTATATTTTGTATCCAATAATGATATTGGTGTGCTTGCAACGGTACGAAAGTTTACTGATCCGGATTTATTGGAAGAATTTAAAGCAGAATTACCAGATGGAGCAACACATTTTAATGCTTTGTTTGAGGTAAAAGGACTGCAACGAAATGATATTAGTTGTAAGCTAGTAGCCTTAGAAGTACTAAAATAACACCGCAACAGCGCATGGGTGTGGTCTATTACTTAGAATTCCCTAATTTCCAAGACCTAACCCAATTGTAGGTCGTGGTTCTATCTGCTTCAGAGCCTGTCATTCCACCATCTTCTGGAACCGGATTCCAATCATAGGTTTCTATCACCATTCTCAAATACATTTCAATATCAAAATCAGCTGGGGGGTTCACTTTTGAAACAAATTTACCATCCAAAAAGAATAGAATTTCATCTTTTGATTTCCACCATACGCCATACACATGAAAATCGTCATATACTTTTTTTCCAATAACTCCTCCGCCTTTATGAGATCCTGATTCATACGTACATCCTTCAGGAATATTTCTACTGTGCGTATTGGCGTTCATCTTTTCGTCAAAATTTTTCATCCATTCTGCTTTATTTTCAATTTGGCCTACACATTCTTGGATATCTAATTCAGTTGTTCTTTTATCACAACCTTGTCTTCCCTTTCCCTCGTTTATTAACCAAAAAGTAGAAGACATAAAGGTTTTATTGGCTTTCATTTCGCATTCGTAATACCCATACGTCATTCCTTTTCTTGAACCCACATAACCACCCCCATGTGTAAATTCTTTCCCATTTTTAACCACTTTTTGCGGTAATAATTGGGTTGTAATCTGCAAACTACCATCTGCAACTTTAATATTTTCAGCCATGAACAATCCTGGGGCTCTACCAATCCATCCTTGACCCGAAATTTGCCATTTTTCTTCATCTACTTTGTTTCCATTAAATTCATCCGACATTTCTTTGACCAATTGCCATTTTACTCCAGTTTCTTTCGGATCTTCTCCCTGGATAAAAAAAGGTGCTTCTTGAGCAACAATTAAATTTCCTCCAGCGAGCAAAAGAAGCAGTATAGTTTTTGATATGGTTTTCATAAGTTGTTTTTAGGAATAAGTTGTCGGCGATTGGTTCTCGTTCGTTGTCTAAAATAGTAAAACTTTTGTTTGGAGAAAAGACCTAGCGGCTGCATTTGTGTCTGTTCCCAGATATTCATCAATTAGTGGGGCGTAGATGTATTTCTTGCTGTGTGAGCTAGTTGCCTGACTAACCTTTCTGCTTTTGGGAATAAGTCTAATTGATTTGGATGAGGATTTCTCCAAAATCAAGGTTGTAAAACAAATTAAAGCACTGCTTTTTTATGAAAAAAAAAGAAATTTTGGTTTTTAGAATAGTGAGGAAGGCTATTTCTTTTGGAGTAATACAATTTGCGTTGTCTAAAAAAATAGGGACAAAAGAACAGTATATCCTAAAAAATGGACATAAAAAAAACGGTTTAGTGTGAACTAAACCGTTTGTTTCTTGCATTTTATGTTGTAGCGAGAACGGGATTTGAACCCGTGGCCTCCGGGTTATGAATCCGACGCTCTAACCAACTGAGCTACCTCGCCAAGGTTTTTTAAACGGCTGCAAATATAGAGTTATTTTTTCTCTATATCAAAAAAAAAATGAATGAAAATATTATATATCTTTTAGTTTTTTTATCATAGAGAAATATATATATTGCCCATTCTAAATAATTACGAGTAATGAGTGAAAAAATTAACTACGAGCTAGAGTTTGTGATCCAATCATCACCACAAATGCTTTATCAATATATTTCAACGCCTTCTGGATTATCAGAATGGTTTGCAGATAATGTGAATTCCAGAGGTGAAAAATTTACGTTTATCTGGGATGGTTCTGAAGAAGTTGCCAATTTGTTGAAAAAGAAAAATGACGAATTTATTCGTTTTTCTTGGGAAGAGGAAGATGATGATAGTTATTTTGAGTTGCGAATTAAAGTCGATGATATTACGTCTGACGTTTCCTTGTTTATTTCCGATTTTGCGGAGGAAGACGAGGTAGAAGAGGGTAAACTGTTATGGACCAATCAAATTTCTAGTTTAAAACAAGTCTTAGGATCGGCATAAAAATCCTGAAATAAATAATATCTTTGGCCTTGAATTTTTTCAAGGCTTTTTTTATGGTAAATTTTAATGGCAGTTTTTTAGAAAACAACACTCAATTTTTAGATCAAGATAATAGAGGCCTAAGGTACGGAGACTCCCTATTTGAAAGTATCCGTGTTGTACATGATAAGATTTACTTCTGGGAGGACCATTACCTGCGATTAATGGCATCCATGCGGATTTTGCGTATGGAGATTCCTATGAATTTTACGATGGAATATTTAGAAGCTCAGATTTTGGAGACTATTGCAGCCAACAATTTACAGAACAATCCGGTACGGATCCGCCTAACTGTTTTTAGGAATTCAGGGGGACTGTATTTGCCAGCGACCAATGATATTAGTTTTATCATAGAAACAAAGGTGCTTGAAGCGCCCTTCTATACCCATGCTGATACTGCTTATGAAGTAGAATTGTTTAAAGACCATTACGTTAATGAAGGTATGTTGTCTACCTTAAAGTCCAACAATAAAGTTATACATGTATTGGGAAGTATATACGCCAGTGAAAACGGGTATCAAAATTGCTTGTTATTAAACAACTCCAAACAGGTAATAGAGGCTTTAAACGGGAATTTATTTCTTGTAAAGGGGACCGTTATTAAAACACCGCATTTAAAAAATGGGTGTCTAAATGGTATTATCCGTAAAAAATTGATTGCTATTTTAGAAAAATTAGAGAATTATACCTTAGAAATAGGGCCTATTTCTCCATTTGAACTTCAAAAAGCCGATGAATTATTCATAACAAATGCAATCACAGGCATACAGAGTATTAGCAAGTATCGAAAAAAAGAATTCAGTAACGAAGTAGCAAAAGACCTTTTGGGGAAATTAAATGCTGCAGCGAGACTGTCTTAATTTAAAGCTGGATTTTCAGGAGCGTTGGACCACAAGAGATAATCGCCTCCCAATTCATTCATTTTTTCTTTCCACAAGGCAGTGGTAGATTTTAGCAAGATATCACTTTCGTATATATTGTGAGATACAATCCAAGATTTTGACGATAATTCATCATCCAATTGAAAGGAATCCCAGCCCGAATACCCTAAGAAAAATCGAATATCTTCTTTGGTAATCATTTCGTTATTGATGAGGTCTACGATTTTTTCAAAATTTCCGCCCCAAAATATTCCATTGGATATTTCTACACTGTCTTCAATTAAATGAGGTACTTTATGAATAAAGTAGAGGTTATCCTGTTCTACAGGGCCACCATTGTAGACCTTAAAAGAAGCCTTGATATCATCTACAAGGTCGTTTATGGTATATTGTAAGGGTTTGTTCAAGATAAAGCCTACAGAGCCATCTGTGTTGTGTTCTGCAAGTAAAACAATGGATCTGTTGAAGGATACATCACCAGTGAGGGATGGTTCTGCTATAAGGAGGTTTCCTTTTTTGGGGTGGCTAGTTGGCATATAATTTTATTAATATGCTTTTAAAGTAACTATTTTTTTTTAAAATAAAAAATATGCCAATAAAAAAGCACCTCTAATGAAAGAAGTGCTTTTTTTATTTTGAAAACTATACAGTTTAGTTTACAGAGCTGCTTAACTCAGTACCTGCTTTAAATTTAACAACATTTTTAGCTGCTATTTTTATAGTTTTACCAGTTTGAGGGTTTCTACCGTCTCTAGCTTCTCTTCTAGATACAGACCATGATCCAAATCCTACTAAAGAAACTCTACCACCTTTTTTAAGTGATCCTTCAACGTTTCCTAAAAAAGACTCTAATGCTTTCTTTGCTGCTGCTTTAGTGATGCCAGCGTCAGCTGCCATTGCATCGATTAATTCTGTTTTGTTCATAATTAAATAAAATTAATTGTTGTTTTTAATAACTTATATTCTTCTAACAAATTTATATGGATTTAGCGTTAACGCAAGTAAAATTAGGTGAAATGCACCATTTTGTTAATAACTAGGACGGTTTGTTAATAAAGTAGGGCATTTTTTACACTTTTTTGAGGCTAAAATGAAGCGAACTTAGCTGAAATAGGCTGTTTCTTTCAGTTGTAAGCCGTTTAAAACATCAATAGTTTTCATTCTACGCTTGCCAGATAGCTGTAATTCTAACACATTTAAATAGCCATTAGGTACCGCTACTTTTATGGTTTTTTTATCAAATACCAAACTCCCAATTTTTAAATTGTGTGTGCTTTTTTCAATTGCTGTGGTGTAAATTTTTACGGTTGTGCCGGCATCTTCATTATATAAGGTTGTCCAAGCAGCAGGATAAGGACTTAGCCCTCGTATTAAATTATAGGTAGTAGGGAGGTCTTGATTCCAATCTATTTTACAAGTGTCCTTATGAATCTTATACGCAAGTTTTAGAGTCTTAGTATCGTCCTGTTTTTTGGTCTTTACTTTGTTTTCTTCAATGAGTTGTACTGTTTGTACAACTAACTCTGCTCCAAGATGCATTAGTTTGTCGTGTAAAACCCCTGCGTTTTCTTCCTTAGTAATTGCAATTTTCTCATTTAAGATAATTTCACCGGTATCAATCTTGTCATCAATAAAGAAGGTGGTGACACCCGTTTCGGTTTCTCCATTTATAATGGCCCAATTAATAGGAGCAGCCCCTCGGTATTGCGGTAGTAAAGATGCGTGTAGGTTAAAAGTACCGTATTTGGGCATCTGCCATACTACTTTAGGGAGCATTCTAAAAGCCACAATGATCTGTAAGTTGGCTTGCAAGCTTTCTAATTCGGTTAAAAACTCAGGACTTTTAAGGTTTGTAGGTTGTAAAATAGTTAGATTCTTTGCTTCTGCATATTGTTTTACAGCAGAGGTATGCATTTTTCTACCCCGGCCAGCCGGTTTGTCTGCCGCAGTTATTACACCAACAATAGTGTAGTTATGCTGCAGTAAACTGTCTAAAATAGTTACGGCAAATTCTGGTGTTCCCATAAAAACAATGCGTAAATCAGTCATCTATGTGTTGTGTTTGATATTGGTTCTGTTCGTTTATTTCTATTTTTTGGTCCTCTAATAAATTTTGTAAGGCTTCCAAAACAATAGTCTCTTTGTAAGGTAGTGTTTGTATTAGTTTTCTGGAGCTCATAGTCCCATACTTTAAGATAATCAAAATTTCACTCTCAGCTATAGCGATCACAGAACTGTCTAATTGTACGTGTTTTAAGCATACATCACATTGACCACATCGCTTCTTTTTTTCTCCAAAATACGCCAGCAATTGTATGTTTCTACAAACAGTATCATTCTTGATATACTGAATCATCTGATCTATATTGTCTATTTTAACCTGCTGCAATTCTTTTGCTTTTCTAGAAAAGCTATGTATGGTCTGGTCGTCTTCTCGCGGCACTAAAAATGTAAGCTCTAAATCACTGTGCTGGGCCGTATATTCAATGATTTCATCCTTTTGTAACTGGGTTAAGGTTTTGGTTATAAGTGCCTCATCAGTTGTTGTTTTTTTAGCAATTAAAAGGGTGTTTATTTTGATGTCATATTCAAAAATTCCCCCATAAGTTCGCAAAAGGGCTTGTACTACGGTCACCAAATGTTTGTGCGTACTTAAATAGTGGTTAAGGTCTTGTTTGGAAGCGATAAACTTTACCGTTGCCTGTTTGGCATAGTTTTCTGATAGCGACAAAACAGAATGCTGGTCTAGTATTTTGAGTCCGTTATAAGTCAACAAACTATTTAATTTATACGTAGAACAAAAGGTGTTAAAATTTAATAGGTACTTTTCCTGAGATCCCTCGCCATAGGGTATTTGCAAGTAGTTATTTAGTTTGTTGTACAATAGTTTTAAAAAAGCCACATCGGGTAGAACGCTTAAAAATTGCCTTTTTACCTGTAATTCATCTTCTTTATTAAGTAACAAGATTGCTGCAGCCGGGGCCCCGTTTCTCCCTGCTCTCCCTGCTTCCTGGTAGTAATTTTCTATACTATCTGGAATTTGGAAGTGTACAACCAAACCTACATCTGCTTTGTCTATACCCATACCAAAGGCATTGGTAGCCACCATTATTTTTACTTTGTTCGTGAGCCATTGGTTAAGTTTGCTTTCTTTGTCCTTTTTTGATATGCCACCATGGAAAAAAGTAGAGGTAAATCCTGCCGTGCTTAAAAAGGAGGATATTTGTTCAGACATTCGTCTAGAGCGGACGTAGACAATACAGCTTTTGTCTGTTTGCGAACACAGTTGTTTTAATTGGTAGTGCTTGTCTTCATTCCATACGACCTTAAAAGTAATATTATCCCTTGAAAAAGAATCTTTGATAATTAGTTTCGTCCTAAAGTGAAGGTTCTCTACAATGTCTTCCGCTACTTTTTTAGTTGCCGTGGCGGTAAGGGCTAAAACAGGAATGGCAGGAAACATTTCTCGCAATACAGAACAATCTCTATAAGCGGGTCTAAAATCATTGCCCCATTGAGAAATACAATGGGCCTCATCTATGGCAATAAGGTTCACGTTCATTTGTAAAATACGCTCCTTTACCACATCTTGTTGCAGGCGCTCAGGGGAGAGGTATAAAAATTTATATCCGCCAAACACACAATTGTCTAAGAGATTGGAGACTTCGTCAAAAGATATACCACCCGTAAGTGCAATTGCTTTAATGCCTTTTTCTCTTAAACTATTTACCTGGTCTTGTATTAATGCAATTAATGGAGATACTACAATGCAGATGCCATCCATGGCAAGAGCGGGTATTTGGTAGCAAATAGATTTACCACCCCCTGTAGGCAATAGGGCCAATACGTCTTTTTGATCTAGAATATTAGCAATAATTTTCTCTTGAGAACCCCTAAATTCGGCGTGCCCCCAATAGTGTTGCAAAATATCTTTTGGATTTTTTTGCACTAGCTAATATTTAGAGATTTTAGTATAAAATTAGTGCGCTCAAGAACAGTTCCTTGAGGTACTATAAGGGGCGTATAACCAAACTTTTTATACGTTTTGTCTAAGAGTTGGTGAATGCGTTTGGCCTCGTCAAAATCTTCATACCGCTCATTATCGTTGGCGTGTATTTCTTTCCAAGGCGGAAAAATAAAAACAACATCATAGCAATTATCGGTACAAGCTTTGGTGTAATTTTCACCATATGCAATATCGGTTCCTTGCAGATAGGCAACAATATCTGGAATACCACGATCTAAAAAAACCTGCTCCCTTTCGATGCCTTCAGCAGTTTTAAATTGCTCAATTCTTCCAGCGAGTAAGCGATCACTAAACAACAAAGGCTGTGTTAGAAAAAGCTGAGAAATGCCTTCATTTCTAGCTTCTAAGGTGACATCTCTCGATATTTCGTGCAAACAAGAAAAGCCCATGGCTTTAATTTGCTCAATGACTGTAGTTTTTCCGGTACTGGGGCCGCCAGTAAGAACTATTTTTTTTGGTTTCAATAGCGTAGATTAATACAGCAAAGATACTAAAATTGCAACTATACAAAAAGTAGCATGGGTAAACCCATTGCACTATATTTGTAGAAAAAATAGAGTATGAACACTGATAACCCAGAGGATTTTTACGCACGCTTAAAAGAGCAACTGGAAGTAAACAACAGTTGGCCAGCAGATTACCTCTACAAATTTATAGTGCCAACAAATACGGATAAGGCTTTACAAATACAGAATATATTTGATAATACAGGGGCTGTAATAGAATCAAAAAAGTCTAAAAATGGAAAATATACGAGTGTTTCCATAACTGTAAATATGAAAAACCCGACTGCTGTTATCGCTAAATATAAAGAAGTAGGCGAAATAAAAGGGGTGATATCGTTATAAAATGGTATAGAATTGGTATTTGTTTGATTTATTTAGTAATTTGCAGAATATTAGCGTAGAACTTCACGTTTATAAATAAATAAGCAAAAATCTTATTAGTTTGAATTTAGTAGAAAACTTAGAATATAATACTGAGCGCAGTCAGCTCATTATTCCTGAATACGGTCGTCATTTTCAAAAAATGGTAGACTATGCTGTATCTATAGAAGATACAGAAGAACGTAATAAAATAGCCAAATCTATTATTAGTGTGATGGGCAATTTACAACCTCACCTAAGAGATGTGCCAGATTTCCAACATAAATTATGGGACCAGTTATTCATCATGTCCGATTTTAAATTGGATGTAGAATCACCATTCCCCATAACTACAAAGGAAATGTTGCAAGAGCGACCAGAGCCGTTAGAGTATCCTCAGAATTTTCCAAAATACAGGTTTTATGGGAATAACATAAAACGTATGATAGATGTTGCAGTAGAGTGGGAAGAAGGTGATATGAGAGATGGCTTAGAATACGCTATTGCAAATCACATGAAAAAATGCTACTTAAATTGGAATAAAGATGTGGTTGATGACAGTGCCATCTTTAAACATTTATATGAGTTAAGTGATGGAAGAATAGATTTTGCTAAAAAGGAAGAAACCTTAACAGATAGCGGACAATTCTTAAAAAATAAGGTTGCGAAATCTAATTCTAGGTATACCAATGGAAAGAGCAATCAAAGATCAAATAATAATAATACAAACAACCGCGGTAAAAAACGGTATTAATATTCTTATCTTAAATGGGAACATTTAAAATTGAAGGCGGTCATCGTCTGCAAGGAGAAATAACTCCACAAGGTGCAAAAAACGAAGCTTTACAAATACTTTGCGCTGTATTACTTACTCCAGAAGAGGTTCATATTAATAATATACCCGATATCGTAGATGTGAACAAGCTAATTGCTTTGCTAGAAGATTTGGGTGTTAAAATTCAGAAACGAGGCAAAGGATCGTATACGTTTAAAGCGGATGATGTTAATTTAGAATACTTACAATCCGATCAGTTTAAAGAAGACGGGCGTGGACTAAGAGGTTCAATAATGCTTGTAGGCCCCTTGTTATCTCGCTTTGGTAAAGGATATATTCCAAAACCAGGTGGGGATAAAATTGGAAGAAGACGATTGGATACCCATTTTGAAGGTTTTATTAAACTTGGAGCTAAATTTAGATACAATAAAGAGGAATATTTTTACGGAGTTGAAGCTAAAAAATTAAAAGGCACTTACATGCTTTTAGATGAAGCTTCGGTTACCGGAACCGCAAATATTGTTATGGCTGCTGTATTGGCAGAAGGAACAACGACCATCTATAATGCAGCTTGCGAGCCCTATTTACAACAGCTCTGTAAGATGTTAAATAGGATGGGCGCAAAAATTTCGGGAGTAGGTTCTAATCTATTAACTATAGAAGGTGTAGACGCTTTGGGCGGTACAGAACACAGAATGCTCCCCGATATGATTGAAATTGGGAGTTGGATTGGTTTGGCTGCAATGACAAAAAGTGAACTTACTATTAAAAATGTAAGTTGGGATGATCTAGGACAAATACCTACGGTTTTTCAAAAACTTGGAATTCAGTTAGAGCGAAGAGGTGATGATATTTATATTCCTGAACATAAAGATGGGTATGAAATCCAAAACTATATTGACGGCTCTATCTTAACCATTGCCGATGCGCCATGGCCTGGATTAACTCCAGATCTATTAAGTATCATTCTAGTGGTGGCTACCCAAGCTCGTGGTGAAGTTTTAATTCATCAAAAAATGTTTGAAAGTCGTCTGTTCTTTGTCGATAAATTATTAGATATGGGTGCAAAAGTTATTCTTTGTGATCCACATAGAGCAACGGTCATTGGGCACGATTTTAAATCTACCTTAAAAGCAACTACAATGGTATCTCCAGATATTAGAGCTGGTGTTTCGTTACTAATTGCAGCCTTATCTGCAAAAGGAACTTCTACCATTCACAATATAGAGCAAATAGATCGCGGGTATGAAAATATTGATGAGCGTTTGCAAGCTATTGGTGCAAAAATTACAAGAGTGTAACTAATTCCTAGAACTGCTTAACCACAGATCGGTTTCTAGTATCGTATTATATATAGACCAACCTAGTAAGAATACTAATACCAGTATTCGTGCTAGGTTGTTTTTTGTGATACTATTCAATATCTGATCCGTAGAACCTATGCCCGCTATTATTTTACGATGTTTTGGTTCTACAATCATAAAATGATGCAGCCATAAAAGGAAAATAACCCCAATGCTTGTCATTGTATAAGCATCTTGTCTGTTTAAAAGTTGAAAAACGGACACTATTAAATGCCCAGGAGCTAAAATAACGGCAAATAAAAAGATACGATCTCTTTCCAAGTGGTACCACTTTATTAATTCATCTTTAGAATAGAATTTTAAGGAAGGGTAGATAATAAATTGTAACATACAAAATACAATTACAGAACCAAATTCAAACAGTAATCTTAAGATATCAATCATACTACATTTGGTTTTAAAAAGTAATTAATAATTTGCTTCCATAATTTAATAATTTTTAGGAATCAAAGTAAGAAATGAATTGGAATTGGGGGAGTGGTACTGTTACTAATATCTACAAGAGAACACTATAAGATAAGGAAAAAATCCGAAGAATTGTTATTTCGTGAAATAAAATGACACTAATTTAATGTCGGGAAGTTTATTTTTCCTTGTATTCTGGTCGTACTTCTGCATTGTTAGCAAAGCATAAGTTACCCTCTTGCTGTTCATAGGTGCCAAATAACTGGACTAACTTCGTTTTTCTATAGCTAAAAATCTCATCTAACTTTGGTTGTACAAGAAATGGCTGCACAAGTTCACCTATTATCCCTAAAGGCAGCTTATAGTCAATAATATCTTCCATTTCTACACCACCATTTATTTCTTTTATAAAGTGTTTGTGGTGCCAAAATGCATAGGGGCCAAAGCGCTGTTCATCTACAAAATATTGGTTTGGCACCATATGGGTGATTTCTGTCACCCATTTTGTTTTTATCCCTAACACAGGAGTTACGCTATACTGTATGACCTGCCCCTGGTACATGGGTCTGTCTGCTCCGGAAAGTGTTTTAAACCCCATATAGTCTGGAGTAATAATTTTTAAATTTTCAGGATTCGATAAAAATTCCCAAGCTGTATCTATGCCTATTGGCAAATTTTGTTTTTTATGTAAGCGGTAAATTTTCATTTAGTTATAGATTAAAATATAGGCATTTAAAGAAGTTGCTATAATTAACCAAACACAATAAGGAAGCAATAAGAGCCATTTATTTCCAGTTTCTTTCCGGTAGCGTAAAGGGATGTAAATAACAACTAGTGTTAGCGCAACAATTACAAGTAATCCTATGCCAACATAATGTTGGTTAAAAAAGGCATAATTCCACCCAACATTTAAAAGCCACTGTAGGGCAAAGGGAATAATATACTTAAAGTTGTTGCTGTTTTTTGCTACATACGCCATATAAAAGGCAAAGCAAATCATTATGGTGGTCCAAGCAAAACCAAAAACCCAACCTGGAGGCGTCCAAGGAGCCTTATTCAGTTGCATGTACCAAGTGGTTTGCGGGCCATTGTTCATAAGCCACATACCCAGTGCTAAGGCGCCGAAATTTAAAACAAGGAAAAGTGTGGTAAATTTAGCTAGTTTCATAAGTGCGTTTTTTATATCTACATTGTATCTCCTGCTTTACAAACTAGAAAATGTACTTAAAGTAGTTTATTGTAGCAAGCCTATCTTTCTTGGTGTATGGTGTATACTTTGATGTAGTTGATCTAAGACCTAACTGTTTCTAAATATACAAGCTATGTCTTAGCCCGTTATATGTTTTGTTATTTTTTTACTTAACGGATTTGTAGTAGAATAGAAGTAGTCTATTAACCTACCTTTTTCATCTACCAAATATTTTTGAAAATTCCATTTTACGGTTGTATTGGTTTTACCATTGCGCTCTTTTTGTGTTAACCAGGCGTACAATGGATGTTGCTTGTCTCCTTTGACACTTATTTTTTCGGTCATTAAAAAAGTTACACCGTAATTTAATTGACAAAAGGTTTCAATTTCTTCGTTAGAACCTGCTTCTTGGCTTCCAAATTGGTTACAAGGTAAACCAATAATCATTAGCTTGTCTTGGTAGGTGTTGTAGAGTTGCTGTAACTCTTTATACTGACCCGTAAATCCACATTTAGAAGCTACGTTTACAAAAAGTATTTTTTTACCTTTAAAATCAGCCAAATCAATAGGAGATCCTGTTATTTCATTAATTGCGATGTCATAAATGCTAAGCTTAGGTTCTGATATTGTTTTTGAACCGCATGAAAAAAAGATAGGAAAGAATAAAATCATAAGCAATCTTTTCATTTTACAGTTTTAAGTTTACGATACCGCAATCGATCTCTAAAACTTGCCCAGATATATTTAGAGCCTTTTCACTTAATAAAAAATGAGCCATATGAGCAACATCTGAAGGATCTAAAAGGCGTTTTAGAGGGTGCCTTTCTTTTATGTTTTCAATCATTTTATCGTTGCGCAATAGCTTAGCTGCCAAGCTTGTATCTGTAACTGTTGGGGCAATAGCATTAACACGTATGCTTGGTGCTAGTTCTGCTGCTAAAGACTTCACAAGGCCTTCTACACCGCCCTTAGCCGCTGCTATGCTAGCATGGTAAGGCATTCCTAGTTTAGTGGCTACAGTACTAAACAATAAAATAGAAGGGTTAGAACCCTTTTTAAGCGTATTTAAATAGTGTTTAATGGTCTTGACTGCTCCAATGACATTAATTTCAAAGTCTTCTCTAAAGTCTTCTATACCTAGCCGAGTAATAGGTTTTAAATTAATACTCCCAGGACAATAAACAAGACTGTCTATGTGGTCTATCATTGGCAACTCATCGGTAAGGACATTACATGGGTAATGCGTTAAGTTTTGATGTTCTAGATCTGCTACTGACCTACTTACCTCTACAACCTTATGTGTTTCAATATGTGCTTTAGCGATGGCTAAGCCAATGCCCTTACTACCTCCAATAATAACAATCGTTTTCATTCGTGTTTTTTAGATGACTGCAGCAAGTTTCATAACAAACACCTTAATGTTAAATATACCTAGGTTAATGGCTTCATATTAAGCCTTTTTTCAACCTTGCGCTTTATAGCGGTTAGTCGTTTCATAAGCTCCATTATTTTGGTGCTTTTATCTTCCTTATATATTTCGTTTAATTCAAGAATAAGGGCCTTAGCTTCACGAGAAATCTCAACTCTTTCGCTATTGGATAGCGATTTCATTTTTCTTTTTTCAAACTCTAATGCTTTATCTATTACATCCATAATATTAATGATTTATATCGTTTGTTTTTCTGATATTCTTGCTAAATTATAAAACTCTTCTCGAAAGATATAACTTGAGCACAAACATCCATTTTAGAATTTTTTAAAGCTACCAAAAGCGGTTTATGGCTTTACTTTACACGCTGTAAAATGGTTTGGTAGTCTTGTTTGTTCTAATCTATTTATAATTTTAGCAATTAAGTACTTATTATTGTAATAAAATCAATTTTTTAATATCTTTTACTTATAGTATTATTGATAATATATTGTTGTTGCTCTTTTTTTTATATCTCCTAGGCTTTTCAATTGAGTTCAGCACCCTAAACTCCGTACTTTAGCAATTAAAGATATAGGTTGTGTAACAAAAAAACAACACTATTTACCAGTGTATTTAATTTATACTTTATGCGGCTAACTTTTTAATCATTCCATTGAATATAAATATATGAAAAGGAAGTACACTATACCAATATAATCTTCCGCCCAAACCTTTTGGTCTAAATGTTGCCGTTTGCTTTAGTATATCGTCTTCAATTTTAAACTCTAACCAAGCCTCTCCGGGTAATTTCATCTCTGCATATAAAAGTAATTTCTGTTGTTCTTTATTGGCATAAATAACCCGCCAAAAGTCCAAAGCATCGCCTACACTTAAATCGGTAGGACTGGTTCTTCCTCTTCGCAATCCAATACCTCCAAAAAGTTTGTCTAAATAACCTCTGTATTTCCATAAAATAGTGCCGTAATACCAACCCGTTGGTCCACCAATTGACCAAACCTTATCTAAAGTCTTTTTTTTATCAATAACCTTACGTTCTTTATAATCGATAAAACAGCCAAATTTAGGAACATTTATATAGTTGTGAATGCTTCCTTTTAACCGGCCACTACTCACTACGGCATCTTTCCAACTAGATAGAATACTGTTCTGTTCAATTTTCTCAAAAGCCAATTCCACAGCTTCTTTGTAACTAATTGGCTCAATGTCTAAAATAGCATTTATCTCACTGGGTTTTCCAATAATTTCTACCCCCATACTATCCACAAGGGTAGCTGCGAGTTTATAGGAGGTAGAGGTAACAAAATACAACCAATACGAGGATAATTTTGGGGTCATTACCGGTACGGTAATTATATGCCTTTTTAAACCTCTTACCTGAGCAAATTGTAACAACATTTGTTTGTATGTAAGTACGTTTGGACCAACAATGTCAATGCCTTTATTGTATAATTCTTCCTTGGTAATAGCCTTCGATAAAAAGAGCAATACATCTCTGACTGCTAAAGGTTGTGTTTTTGTGTTTAACCATTTAGGCGCTATCATTACCGGTAATTTCTCTACAAGATCTCTAATGATTTCAAATGAAGAGCTTCCAGAGCCCACAATAATTCCGGCTCTAAAAGTAGTTAAAGCGTATTTTTTAGAGGCTAAGGTTTCTTCTACTAATTTTCTAGACGATAAATGTTTAGATAACTTAGGGTCATTGGTAATTCCACTTAAATAAATAAGCTGTTTCATAGCAGTAGTCTCCATATAGCCTTTAAAATTGATGGCACACTGTTCTTCTAGGGATTTAAAATTACTAGATGAATTGGACATCGAATGGATTAGGTAATACGCTACATCTATGTCTTTAGGAATACTTCCTAAGGAAGTAGCATCGAGAAAATCTGCCTCTACAACTGTAATTAATGGTTCATTTTTATACCATTCCTCTGCACGTAATTCATCTCTAACAACACAAACAACAGTATGACCCTCTTGTATTAAAAGAGGCACCAATCTTTTGCCTATATAGCCTGTTGTACCTGTTACTAGAATTTTCATTTTAAATGATTAATAGGTAAGTTTTATAAGTGTTTGCCTTATGAATTACAGTGCCAATGCCTTTATTTATGGCAAATGGACCTACAAATATACAAAATTGTCTAACTTTTAACTATAAAAAATAGACAAAATTATATTATGAGGAATTCCCATCATCCAGTAATTGTTTATTTGTTAGGGTTTACCTAAAATTTAGACATAATTAATAGATTAGAAGTACTATTGTATATCTTTAAAAAAATACCGTAAAATAATAGTTAAAAATGCAACTGAAATACCTTTTCCTTTTCGCCTATATGGGTGCAATAAATATCATTTTTTCACAGTACAACGTAAAATTGGCTGGGAATTTACCGGAGCAATTAACGGAATCTTCAGGTTTAATATTTTACAACAATAAGGTTGTAATGCATAATGATTCTGGTCATACCTCTCAGTTATTTGAACTAGACCCCGTTACAATGAAAATTGTCAGAACCGTAACTATTTCCAATGCAGAAAATGTGGATTGGGAAGATATGACTCAAGATGCACAATTTATCTATATTGGGGATTTTGGTAACCATCGCGGAATTAGAAAAGACCTATGTGTTTACAAAGTATCCAAGGCAGCATTTGATGCTTCCACAACGGTTGAGGCCGATAAAATTTATTTTTCTTACCCAGACCAACCCAATACTAGAACTGCAAAGAGTGATTTTGATGCAGAAGCACTGATTAGTTCAGAGGATTATCTTATGGTTTTTACCAAACAGTGGAACAGCCAAGGCACCGCAGCTTATAAGATTCCAAAGGATGCCGGGTCGCATATCGCTACAAAAATGGGGAAATACCATAGTAATGGAATGATAACGGGTGCTACCTACAACCAAAAAGAAAAGAAGGTGGTTTTATTAGGGTACAATCTCTTAATGTTGCCCTTTATTATTGAAGTAAGTGATTGGTCTGATGAAAACTTTTTCTCAGGTACCATAAAACGAACAAATTTAGAAATTGGTTTTATTCAGGCAGAGGGAATAACGGTCCTAGATGCTAAAAATTATTTTATTTCTTCAGAATCTTTTCCCATGATGGGGACAAAAGCAAGTTTATTTTCACTTTCTATCGATAACTAAATTGGGTAAATTTTAAGAAATACTTAACAGTTGTGTTTTTCTATCTGTGTATTTTTAAACCAACTTAAAAACGAGATAAAATGAAAAAAATAGTAATAGTATTAATCGCAATGTTTGGTCTATCTGGAGTGCAAGCTCAGTTAGAAACGCCTCAACCGAGTCCGTTTACCAAAATAGAACAAAAAGTAGGTTTAACAGATGTTACTTTAGAATATTCTAGACCCTCAATGCGGGGTAGAGAAATTTTTGGAAACTTAGTGCCGTTTGATAAATTATGGAGAACAGGAGCTAATAAAAATACAACCATTACGTTTAGCGACCCCGTTACTATAGGAGGGAAGGAATTGAAAGCGGGCACTTATGCTGTTTTTACGAAACCAGCTGCTTCAGTTTGGGAGGTTATTTTTTATACGGATGCCAATAATGGGGGGACACCTCAAAACTGGGATGCCTCTAAAGTGGCTGCATCAGTTAAGGCTACTGTTATAAAAATGCCTGTAAAAATTGAAACATTTACCATGACTTTTGACGATTTGGCTTCCGGTTCAGGTGTATTAGGAATTTTATGGGAAGACGTTTATGTAGGAGTAAAATTTGAAGTGCCAACAGACAAAAAAGTAGCTGCCGCTATTACTAAAACTATGAACGGACCTACTGCTAGTGATTATTATGCTTCTGCAGTGTATTATGCGCAAGAAGGAAAAGATATTAACCAAGCTAAAGTTTGGATGGAAAAAGCGATGAGTATGACCGAAAAACCAGCCTTTTACCAGCTGAGACAATTGTCATTAATTTACGCTAAATCTGGTGATACGAAAAAAGCGATCAAGACTGCTAAAGAATCTTTAGAGGCTTCTAAAGAAGCTAAAAATGCAGATTACGTTAAAATGAATGAAGACTCTTTAAAAGAGTGGGGGGCAAAGTAATTGCTGCTAGAATTATAAAAGCCCGTAACCTACAATTGTAGGTTACGGGCTTTTTTTATAAATTAGGATTTAATGGTAGCACCATTTTTCATCATTCTATCAAAACTTTCTAAAAAGATAGAGATGCCAATAACCAAAGCACAACCAAAAGCATTGAGCCATAGGTAAGACATCCAATCTAACCACCAGCCTATAATTACAATCCCTTGCGTAATTACAGCAGCGACAAAAACGGCATTGCCTTTAACATATTTAAAAAAGAAGGCCAATAAAAAGATCCCCAAGACATTACCATAAAAAATGGAACCAATGATGTTTACCAACTGAATTAAATTATCAAACAAGCTGGCTACACTAGCAATGGTGATGGCCACAATCCCCCAAATTAAAGTCAAGATCTTAGATGCTTTTACATAATGCTCGTCGGTTTCATTATTCTTAAAGTTTCTTTTGTAGATATCCAATGCGCTTATAGTACCTAATGCATTTAGTTCTGAGGCTGTTGAGGACATAGCAGCCGACAGGATAACGGCTAATAATAACCCTATAATTCCTTGTGGTAAATAATTTAATATAAAATGAATAAAGACGTAATCTTTATCATTGGTCTCTATACTACCATCGGCTTGGGTAATCATTACTTTTGCCGCATCTCTCCCTAACTTTTCCTTTTCATTTAAAGAAATAATCTCTTTTTTGGCGCTTGCAAGAGCTGCGGCATCATTAGCATCTAATGCTTCTGAGAACCTTGTTTGTACAATTTGTTTTTGGTCAGATATTTTTAAGTGTTCCTCTTGCAATAGTTTATAATCATCAGCATAGCTAGAATTGCTTACAACGGCCGTTGCTGCAGGATTAAAATTTAAAGGAGAGCTGTTGTACTGATAAAATACAAAAACCATAACCCCAACCAAAAGAATAAAAAACTGCATGGGTATTTTAAGGATACCATTAAAAATTAAGCCCAGTTGACTTTCTCTTACGCTTTTACCGGAAAGATAGCGCTGTACCTGACTTTGGTCAGTTCCAAAATAAGACATAAACAAAAAGAACCCACCGGTAAGTCCGCTCCAAACGGTATATCTACTTTGAGTGTTGAATTCAAAATCTAAAATATTTAGCTTGTCACTAGCTCCAGCTACTTTTAGCGCCTTACTAAATGTAATATCCGACGGTAAGTATCCTAAAATAAAGAAAAAAGCAACAAACATACCAATCATGATAATAAACATCTGTTGTTTTTGTGTAACACTCACTGCCTTGGTGCCGCCAGATACTGTATAGATAATCACCAAGATACCAATAAGGATATTAAGTATTCTAAGGTCCCATCCCAAAACGGCAGATAGGATGATAGAGGGCGCATAAATTGTTATACCCGCCGCCAGGCCACGTTGAATTAGGAAAAGGAAGGCCGCTAATGTTCTTGTCTTTACATCGAACCTATTTTCTAAAAACTCATAAGCGGTATAGACTTTTAGCTTGTGATACAAAGGAACAAATACAATGCAAATAACAATCATGGCAAGTGGGAGTCCAAAATAAAATTGCACAAATCCCATCCCGTCATGGTAGGCCTGACCAGGAGTGGATAAAAATGTAATGGCACTCGCTTGAGTAGCCATTACAGACAGCCCAATGGTCCACCATTTGGATTGGTTTCCTCCTAAGACATAATCATTAACATTTTTGCTTCCCCTTGTTTTCCATACACCATAACCTACAATAAAAAGTAAAGTTCCAATAAGTAAGTACCAATCTAATGTTGCCATACTATCCGTAGATTTTCATTAGTATATAAAAAGAAAGAGTATAAATTGCATTCAAAACTAATACCCAATTGTATTCTTTTTTCCAAATAAATTTTTCTTCCATTTTTCTAATTTTTAATTACTGCTTTTTAAAGATAGCATGTTTGCAAACAGTTTGTAAGCGCCGGGAACCCCTGCTGGTAGCTCTCTAAAAAAACTTAGTCCCGTGTAGATATAATTTCCTTTGCCATAAGGGGCTACAATTAGGCTGCCAGTTTTAGCAGATTCTCCCTTGTCTGCCATAGATAGGATAGGGGTAAACTCTGTACTCCATTCATTTGGAAAATACAAACCGCGTTCTTGGACCCAATTTTCAAAATCCTTTGTTGTTATTTTATTGGGAAAATTTACAAGTGGATGATTGGTTGCCAAGATTGAAACCGTTGCATTTTCATCCGTAACTCTGTCTCTTGATAATTGCATAGGGTAGGGAGATAGGTTTTCTACACCTACACCATTTCTACCAGCCGTATTGTATTGAATAATTAAGTTGCCACCATTTTTTACATAATCCAATAAAAAACGTTGTTTAAACTTTAGATCGTTTACCACATTGTACGCACGAATACCAACAACAATGGCATCAAAATTCTGTAGCAACTCCTCATTAATAGCACTAGGATCAATCAAAGATACTTGATAGCCTATTTGCTCTAAACTTTCAGGAACATTGTCGCCGGCACCTACAATATAGCCTATTTTCTCTCCTTCTTTTTTAATGTTAAGTCGCACTACCTTGGTTTCCGAAGGTAAAAGAAGGGATTGGGTTGGTATGTGATCATAGGCAATTTCTACCAGTTCCTTAGTGAGTTCCTTACCATTCACCTTCACTATTGGAGCAATGTAATTTTCTGCTTCATTTTGTGGAGGAGATAATTCAAAAAGTATGGTTTTGGTGTCTCCTTTTTTAGAAATATGAAACGATTTTGTATCCTCTTTTACCTGCCATTCTTGGGAGTAGCACAATTGAACCTCGCCCTTAACATTATCTTTTAAGGCTTTAATTGTTACAGGGATTTCCTTTGTCTTGCTATCAGAAAAAATAATAACCTTGTCTTTAATACTAACACTAGCATCAGGCAGAATTTCAAAAGGCCGGTACAACTCTCCTTTATCGGGCTCTGAGTAATGATATACCACAGGCTTTTTAATATGTAAGGTATACTTGTTAATCTGCAATTCAAAAATTGCCTGGTAGGCGCCTGGTGTTTCTGGTTTGCCAATTAGTGTTTTATCTGCTACAGTATACATCCCTAAACTTCCTTTTTCCATTAGCCAGTACGGACTTGTATATCCTATATTATTTGGCACAGAAACCTCTAAGTTTAAATTTTGTTTTATATTATTTTCCAGGGATAGGTTGGGGCTTAACTTGGTATTTCCAATCTGAACAGATTTTAACACAATGGCATTAGTGCTTCTGTTTAACACTTCAATATTTACTTTAAATTTTCCGTTAGGAGTACTATTGGTGCTATTGGCATTTGCTTCTAAATACAAGCCGCTAATGGCAGTTATAATGGATTTTAATTCTTCAGATTTCTGTTCTTTCCAATGCTTGTCAGTCGATTTTTGTAATAGTTGGTACGCCTCAATTAATTGCGGTAAATGAACTGATGGTTCTTTGAAATTAAAATTGGTTTCCACTTCATTTAGTAGTTTGCCAATTGCTTTACCACCTTGTATTCTTGTCCATGTGGTATTAATGCCTTCAAAAATATTAGTATTGGTGGGCATGTCACCCTTTAACAATTCTATATATTCACTCTGACTTCCTCGAGTTGCTATTCTTCCAAAACCTTGACATAAATGTTGACTACTAGCTAGGGATGCAATTTCATTATTAGAAACACCTAACATAGGGTAATAGACGCCAACGTCTAGTTTTAGCAAGTTGCTTTTATCTGCTTTGTTAAACGCTTCTTCACTGGCATAGAACCAAGAAGAGGTGTTAAAAAACAAACGTTTGGGTTGCCAAGTGTCAGTATAAGTTAACTGTTCTGGGTAGGCAGTACTATTGTTTACCAAATCAAAAGCTTCTATACTAAGCATGGCAGACGATGTATGGTGGCCGTGGGTAGAACCTGGGTTTTCGTGATTAAATCTATTGATAATTACATCTGGTTTAAACTGTCTAATAATTTGAACCACATCACCCAACACTTCTTTTTTATTCCATATGGCTAAAGTTTCATCGGGGTGTTTAGAATATCCAAAGTCGTTTGCTCTCGTAAAAAACTGTTCTCCTCCATCTATATTCCGTGCTGCTAGCAATTCTTGTGTTCGTAAAACCCCTAGTTGTTCGCGAATTTCTGGACCAATTAAATTCTGCCCTCCATCTCCTCGCGTTAATGATAAATAGGCAGTTTTAGCTTTGACCTCATTCGATAAATAAGAAATTAATCGTGTGTTTTCATCATCTGGGTGAGCGGCTATATAGAGCGCAGAACCTAAAAAATTTAATTTTTGTATGGAATGATAGATCTCTGATGATGATTTTTTTTTAGGAACTTGTGCAGTTCCTAGATTGAAGCATACAATAGAAAGTATGCAACAAACCAATACATGGCGCATAAATTTTAGTTTAGGTTGATAACCAAATATAAGAAGATAAGTGGCTTTCTTGTCAATTTTAAAGGTTCTTTAACATCTTTTAAATGAAATCACCTTCACCAAAATCATCTGCCTCCTTATTGATGATTACAACCCCTTTTTGCAACAATAAGTTGTTGGGGTAGGTAAGTAACTCACCTTTATCATTTTTTAGATAGATATGGTAAGCTTTAATGTCTAAGATATCTACTTCTTCTGAGAAATCTCCATCCAATATTTTTATGCGGTCCCCTATTTTAAAGGGAAAGGCAAAGAAGAGAATAACACCAGCAGTAATATTACTTAAAATAGACCAAGACGCAAATAAAGCAACGCCTATTACAGCAAATACGGAGGAGAAAATTAGTCCTAGATCTTTAAAATCTACGCGCCAAATATAGCTAATAACAAATACGCCTATAGCAGTGAGTGCAATGGATGCATATTTAACGATTAATTTTGTTCTAACCTTGTTGATGTCTCCAATTTTACCAATTTTTCGTATGGCTTTGGCGGTACTATACCTCAAGATAAAAAAGGCGGCCAAACAAATGGAAGTATTAATAATTTGGTCTGTGTTGTCCTGTATAAAATCTCTCATAATCCTAAACTATCCCTTAATGGTAAATGTTTGTTGCTGTTTTGTTGCCAATAAGCTGTGTTTATCCTATTAATTTTAGTAGCTGTGGTTGTTAAAACCTTGGCATCTTGTCCGTAACCACTTTTGTAGGTTTCGGTCCAGCCCTCTATGGTATGTGGAAAAAGTGTGGTGTATTTAATAGTTAAGCTACGTTCTAACTCAGGGTAATCTAAGCGGTAGGCCGTTAGGTCTCCTTGATTGGTAATCGTTGCATTAGCGGTATAGGCCTTTAGTTCATTATGGCTAAATCGAAGATATTCCAAAGCTGGAATTATCTGTAGTTCTCCCGTTGGCATATCCGATGGGTGGATGCGAATTTTACTCCAAATTTCATTTTCTAAGGTATTCTTTTTTAATGAAAATTGCTGATCTCCTTCACTTTCAAAATAAGAAAAAGTAGCGATTTCAAAATCTTCCTTATTATTTATCTGAGCAAATACTTGTCCGCACCATTCCTGAACAGAATTAGTAACTTTTAAGGCATTACTATTGTCTGCCACAGGGTAAAAAGTACTGGTCATTACACTGTAGGGGTAAATCCCTGTTAAGAAACTTTTGGTGGCATTTAATTTTAGTACCGATACATTGTCTGGGCTAGCGGCATCTGCTTTTACTTGTTTGCTGGCCTTAAAGGGCTCAGTAACATAAATTAACATGGCAGTTCCGTTGCGTAACTCGCCGTATCTTGCCTGTTCTAAGGAATACGAGGTGACTTCTGCTTGGCCAGCATACCAATATTTTTTAAACTCGGTCGGAAGCGGTTTTGCCTTTGGTTTCGCTGTTTTAACTTTGTTGTCTTGTATCTGGGATTCGTGTTTACAGGAAAACGCACAAAGCAGTAGCGAGAAAAGCGCTGTTTTAAATAGTATATGTTTCATATTGACCTAAATTTAGTAGTAAAATTGATACTAGTATTTGGGTATAAAAGTAAGGTTATTTTGTTTATATATTTATGGCTTTTGAAGTTGTATTTTTTAAATTAATCACATAATATGTAAGTAAATTCTTTAAAAATTTGTTTAATTAACGTTTTTTTTGTAACTTTTTGAAACCTAAATTTAGTAAAGAAAATAAAATAATATTTGTTTTAAAAGTAATTATAACAAATTTGATAATATCAAACTTTCAATTTTTATTTTGGTTCTATCTAGAAGTTGAAAGTTGATTTATTTTAATATGACATCAATCACTTTTAATAAGCTCTAATTCTTTAAGAGAAAAGTTTACAGACGACCAAATTTAAGTCAAAAAAATTGAAATCTAATTTCGAAATAAAAACTTTTAGAATCAAGTTTATATACTAAAAAGGAGTAGAATAAAATTAATTTGGATTGAATGAAAGCGTAATTTAAACTTAAACGTTATGGATATATAACAATTATTTAGACGACCTTATTTAGTAAGCTATTTAGCTTTTCTAATAATTTTAACTTCCTGTAATGGAGATGAATCAGTTTATGAAAATGAATTTGAAAATTTTACAAGTATTGATTACAAGGAGATGATAAATAACCTAAAGAATGATATTGATTTGGTAATTTTTGAAAGTCAACCTGAAGGCGTTTCATTGGAAGATTATAAAATTAAACTTTTAAATGGGGAATTAACTTTATCTGAGGATCAAACAAATAAAATTTTATTTATATCTAATAAGCTAAATGAGTATGGTAAATTCTTAGCACAAAAAAATAATATAGCAATTGATGTAAATGATGATAATGCAACAATTGCATTAGGTGGTCTATATGCACCTGAAGATAATTTAGATGATAAGTTCTCCAAATTTAACCCAAAAAATAGAGATAATATTTACTCTAAAATAGATGGTGGGGACCTTCTAGTTTGTGCCGCTGTTGCCATAGGTGCAGATGCTCTATGGGCATTAGGAGGCTCGTCTGTTTCAACTTGGAGTGTAGCGGCTATGACAAAAGCATTCTCTGCAGTTGCAAAAAGGTTTTTAGGCCCAATTGGTGTTGCAATAGCGGTGATTTCTTTTGGGATTTGTTTGTCACAATCAACTTCATAAGCTATGTATTTATATATTACCTTATTTCCGCTAGTTGCTTATGTGCTTCATCTTAGGATTAAAAATATTATGAAGGCCCTTAAAGACAATAAAAAAATAAAAAGTGAAATACTATTATTTACATTTACCCTTTTAATCATAGCATTTATTATTTATTTTGTTGAATTAAATGGTTTGTAAACTTACATAACTCAGTATTTAACCACAAAGGATAAGATCTTATTTTTTTAGATTTAATTCTTATCTTTTGTGGTTATTTTATAATAGTAAAATTTCACTTATACGGCCCCGCATAAATGACCAATTAAATAGATGCTAAGGTTTTATACACCAAATGCGTGGGTAACCCAACAACATTGGGGTAGGAACCTTGTATTTCTTCAATAGCAATTAATCCTATCCATTCTTGAATCCCATATGCACCAGCCTTATCTAGTGGTTTGTAGTTAGCTACGTAGTGTTTAATTTCATCTAAATGCAATGCTTTAAATTTCACTTTGGTGATGTGACGCACTATTTTTTGAGTGTTTGTTGTTGTAAAACAAACAGAAGTAATTACCCGATGCCAAGAATTGGATAGTTTCTGCAACATAGCAATAGCTTCTGCTTCATCCTTGGGCTTGCCCAGTTGTTCGTTATTGTGCCAAACGATGGTGTCTGATGTAATTAAAATATCATTTTCTACCAGTTCATTTTTAAAAGGTGCTGCCTTTAATAGCGCCAGATAATTGGTAATTTCCTCTTCTTGTAAATGGTTAGGGAATAGTTCTTTAACTGGTTTTAAAACAATTTTAAAATCCAATTCCAGCTCTTTAAAATACTGCTGTCTTCTCGGGGAAGCAGAGGCTAAAATAATCGTATGGTCTTTCAGTGTGTCTTTAAGCATCTATTAATCGTTTTTAGCACTAAAATTATCAAACCATTTTCCCTGTACTTTTAAAACTTGTTCAATGACATCCCTCACGCAACCATCGCCTCCGTTTTTATGGGAAATATATTTACTTATATTTTTTACTTCTGCCACAGCATTTTGCGGGCAGGTTGGCATTCCAATAAGTTCCATTGGAGGTATGTCAGGCAAGTCATCACCCATATACAAAACGTTTTCTGCCGCAATATTTTTGTTGTTTAAATACTCATTGAGCTGTATGGTTTTATGGTGTGCTCCCAAATAGATGTCAGTAACGCCTAAACCTTTAAATCGTGCCCGTACACCTTCACTTGTTCCTCCTGAAATAATACAAACATTAAATCCTTTGTCTATCGCCGTTTTTAAAGCATAACCATCTTTTACGCTCATTTTACGCAATAATTCGCCACTTTCCGTAATTAAAATGGAGTTGTCTGTGAAAACGCCATCTACATCAAAGACAAATGTGGTAATAGTATGCAAGTATTCTTTATAACTTTTTTTCATAGGTGTTGGTAATTGATTTGCTAATTGCAGTATATATTTCTTTGTAGCTCGTATTTGTTAATTCTTTTAAATGGCGATCTATGGTGCCAATATCATTGCGTTTTGCAGGTCCAGTTTGCGCGTTGTAAGGCGATAGGGAATCCAGTTTTTGTGCTGTTTCTTTAAGTAAAGGGGATAAAATGGTAAATGGTACATTATTTTCCTTACATATTTGCTCAGCAATATAATACATATGATTTGTAAAATTGTTTGCAAAAACAGCAGCTAAATGCATGGACTTACGTTGCTCTGAGGTGATATGAAAGACCTTGTTCGATAGTTTTTCAGCTAGGTTCTGAAGTACAAGCAAATCGGACGTATTTTGGGCCTCAATACAAATGGGTACTTCTTTAAAGTTTATAGGTGTATCGTTGCTAAAGGTTTGTAAGGGGTAGAAAGAACCTTTTCTATTTTTGTTCGCCAATGCATGTATAGGAACGCTTCCTGAGGTATGAACCACTAATTTATTAGTAAAAGGCAACGCAGATGATATGGTATCAATAGAATCGTCTGAAGTAGCGATAATATAAACATCAGCTTCAATTAGTTTTGAGAGGTCTGTTGTGCTATTTAGCGCTTTAGGAAAAGCGTTTAATTTGTTCTGTGTTCTATTGTATAACTGAGAAACGGTAAAGCCATCAGCACTATTAAAGGCTTTGTATAAATGGGTCCCTATATTACCTAATCCAATAATAACTATGCTAATCATACTGCAAAAGTACAGTTTATCTGCTTAATTTTTTATTCTGCACAAGCAATTGTAATTGCATGGGTGTGTCCAGCATCAGTTGTGGAGGCAATAACAATAGACAAGTTGATTTTTAAAGTTGTAAAATCTTCAGAAGTTAGGGTAACGCTATGTGCATGACCGGCAGTACCTTGAATGTCATACGTTTTACTTGTACCAGCAACTACCTCTGCTTTAGAAACAGTTAGTACATGTCCGTGATTGCCACTAATTGTACTTTTTGTGCCATTTTCCAAGCAATTTCCCTTGGGGACCGTAGTTTCATCTACAGGCGTATCAGAATTAGAACAACTAAAAAATAAGCATAAAAAAAGGCTTACAATAAAAGTGCCGAGGCCATTTTTAAGTACAATGTTGTTATTCATAATTCTGTGTTTAACTAGTGTTTATTAACTGTTGTTTCTTAATTTTACAATGTTATTACATTTATCAGTTAATTATACGAAGTTATACAATATTACATGAAAAAGAAGGAACTAACAAGCAGGGAGGATGTATACGAATTGGTAGCCACTTTTTACACTAAAGTAAGGGGAGACAAAGTTTTAGGTCCAATTTTTAATGGAATCATTACGGATTGGGAGCATCATTTGCAGCATTTGACTGACTTTTGGAGCAACCAATTGTTTATTGAACGAGGCACCTATAAGGGAAACCCTATAGCAGTACATCAAGAAGTAGATAACTATACAAATAACACCATTAACGAATTGCATTTTGGTATTTGGATAAACCATTGGTTTGCCACTCTAGATGAGCTTTTTGAAGGAGATAATGCTAATATCGCTAAAAACAGAGCTAGAAACATGGGCACAAACATTCATCTTCATATTTTTCAGGCCAGGAATAAAGAAAATTAAAAAACTAAAATATTGTATTTTCATTAACATTTTTAATAAGCTATGTCTTGTAAAAAGTCGTAAAAAGGACGTATTTTTGCGAACCGGATTCACTAAGTTTCAGTCAGAATGATAAATTTAATCAAGAAGTTCTTTTTCTCTACACGTTTAATGTCTTTTCTTTTTATTGCCTTTGCTGTTGCCTTGGCTTTTGGGACCTTTATAGAAAGTTGGTACAGTACAGCAACCGCGAGAATTTGGATCTACAACACGCTGTGGTTTGAAGCCATTATGCTATTTTTTGTTATCAACTTTATGGGTAATATGTTTAAGTATAGGCTCTTTAGAAAAGAAAAATGGGCTGTTTTACTTTTACACTTGTCTTGGATTTTTATTATTGTTGGTGCATTTGTAACCCGGTATATTAGCTTTGAAGGAATGATGCCTATTCGGGAAGGAGCAACAGAAAATGTTTTTTATTCCGATAAAACCTATTTCACTGCCTTGGTTTATGGCGATGCAGACGGTACTAGGATGCAAAAAGAAATTCAAGAACCTATTTTGGTGACATCCGAAGGTATCATGTCTAGTTTTCCTGTGGCTAATGAATTTAAAGGACAAGATTTTAGCATTTCTTATGCTGGTTTTATTGACGGGGCAAAAGAAGGTTTAATTATAGGGGAAGAAGGCAACCGGTTTTTAAAAATTGTTGAATCTGGTGAAGGTGGTAGACACGATCATTATTTAGAAGAAGGCGTTGTACAAAGTATACACAATGTTTTGTTTGCATTAAACAGGCCTACAGACGGAGCAATTAATATTACCGCAACCGATTCTGTTTATTCCATTTCATCTCCTTTTGAAGGGACCTATATGCGTATGGCGGATATGTTAGAAGGTACGGTTCAAAAAGACACCATACAGAAATTACAATTGCGTTCCCTATACCAAATGGCAAACATGCAATTTGTAATGCCCGATTCTTTGGTGCAAGGAAAAAATGGAATTATACGTATTCCGGACGAAGAACGTACAGAAAATATGGCCGATGCATTAATCGTAGATGTTACGTCTAATGGAGAAACGGTACAGAAAAAATTATTGGGCTCTAGAGGAATGGCAGTTTATTCTGATGAGTTTAATGTAGGGGGATTAGATTTTGTGTTGAGTTATGGTTCTAAGGTGTACACCCTGCCTTTTGGTATTAAATTGAATGATTTTATAGCCGAAAAATATCCAGGCACAGAAAGTGGCTATGCTTCTTTTATGAGTAGGGTTACGGTTGAAGACGAAAAATCATTTGATTATGATATTTTCATGAATAATATACTAGATCACAAAGGATATCGCTTTTTTCAATCTGGTTTTGATCCTGATGAAAAGGGAACAACACTTTCAGTTAATCACGATTTTTGGGGAACTAATATAACGTATTTAGGGTATTTTATGCTGTACGCTGGTTTAATGGGGATTATGTTTTTTGGAAAAACGAGATTTAAAGATTTAGGGGCTTCTCTTGAAAAAGTGAAAGCTAAAAAAGCAAAAATGACAGCGCTGTTATTTTTAATGTTTTTGTTTGGTATACAAGCCCAGGAAGTGGCAGACAGCCACTTGCACAATGATATTCCTACACAAGACCAAATAGATTCTATTATTTTAGCCTCAGCGGTATCCAAAGAGCACGCTGCAGCATTTGGAAAATTGGTTATTCAAGATGATGGTGGGCGAATGAAACCTATCAATACCTTTACCTCTGAATTACTCCGGAAATTAAGCCTTAAAAATGGGTATTTAGGACTAAATCCAGATCAGGTATTTTTATCGATGATGTCTAGTCCAATTTTGTGGTCTAATACCAATATTATTGCCTTAGATAAAAAGGGACAGAACGATAGTATTCGTCACGTTATAGGCGTGCCATTGGATCGGAAAACTGCCAAATTGATTGAATTCTTTGATGAAGAAGGAAACTACAAACTGTCGCCTTTTTTAACGGAGGCTACGTCTACCAATAACCCAAATAAGTTTCAGCAAGATTACAAGGATGCAAACATTCGTTTAGGACTTTTAAACAGGGCTTTAAGTGGTGAAATTGTAAAAATATTTCCGCTGTTAGACAATGAAAATAACAAATGGATTTCAGCTTTAGAATATCGAGGAGGACAATATCCTGTATCGGATTCATTGTATGGTAATTTTATTAAAAATTCTATTCCCTATTACATGATGACCTTGCAAAAGGCCAAAGAATCGGGCGATTATACAGAAGCAGATAAATTATTGGCAGCCTTTAAGAAAAACCAGGAAAATCACGGAAAAGAAGTGTTGCCTTCCGATAGAAAAATTGAAACAGAAGTTATTTATAATAAGCTAGACATTTTTAATATTCTCTACAAGAGTTATGCTATTTTTGGAATATTATTATTCTTTGTACTTATTTTTCAGATTTTTAAAGATCGCAGTATCTGGCGAGTGGCCATTTATTTCTTAAAAGGAACTATATTCTTATTATTTATTTGGCATACTGCAGGACTTGTATTGCGCTGGTATATTTCAGGTCATGCACCTTGGAGTGATGCTTATGAAAGTATTATCTATGTAGCCTGGGCAACCTTAGGTATGGGCTTATTATTTGCTCGAAAAAGTAACCTAACCATTGCAGCGGCAACTTTTGTAACGGCTATGCTGTTATGGATTGCACATCAAAACTGGGTAGATCCATCCATTTCTAATTTAGTACCCGTATTGGATAGTTATTGGTTAATGATACACGTATCAATCATAGTTGGAAGCTACGGGCCTTTGACCGTTGGAATGATATTGGGCGTGACCTCGCTTATTCTTATTATTTTAACCAATAAGAAAAACAAAGCTCGTATGGATATTAATCTTAAGGAGTTAACAATCATCAATGAACTGGTATTAACAGTTGGTTTGGTTATGCTTACCATAGGGAATTTTCTAGGAGGTATGTGGGCCAATGAAAGTTGGGGTCGTTACTGGGGTTGGGATCCTAAAGAAACATGGGCTTTGGTTTCTATTATGGTCTATGCCTTTGTTATTCATATGCGTTTGGTGCCTGGCTTACGGAGCCGCTGGTTGTTTAACTTTTTTAGTGTAATAGCCTTTGCCAGTATTATGATGACTTATTTTGGTGTGAATTTTTATTTGGTAGGCTTGCATAGTTATGCGAGTGGAGCACAGGTAATTACTCCGGTATTTATATATTATACTATTATTGGTGTTTTTGTACTTGGTGCAGTTAGTTATTGGAGGTATAAGGTAAATTACTCCAAATAATTACTATTTGCCACCATTGGCCTTTAGATCTGCAAGGCATTGTGCATCTAGAGTGGGGATTGTTCCGCCGCTAATGGAATTAAGGAGCCCTTCACCGGTTTCAGCTGTCCAATACATAAGGCAATCTGCTACGGAGCAGTGTTTGCTGTGTTCCTTATCTTGATGTGTAGTTTGCATGGGTGACCCTAGGTTTACTAAGCCCAATAAGTGAGCAAATTCATGGTTTAGTACCGTAGACGTTAGTGTAGTTGTACTTGGAGCCAATGGTTGGCGACTAAACCGCTTTACCGTGTTTTCAAAAACTACAAAAGAAGTATTGCGATAGGCAATTCCTAAGACTGAGCCATTTTCTGTGTTTCCGGAATAGTCACCATCTAAAAATAACCCAAAAACAGCAATTTCTTTTCCAAAATTATATTTGGTACGTATGTTGTCTTCTATGGCTTTAATCTCCGATACAGTATAGGTTTCCTTATAGGGAACTGTAATTTCTTCGAGTATTAATTCAGACCCTTTGGGTTTATTTAGTCTTTCTGTAATAAAAGTTTTAAAATTAGTGATGGTCTCTTCTGTTGGTTTAAACCCTTTCACATAAAAGAGCTCATACACAATCTTATCGTAATTTTCATCAGATAGCAGGTCGTTTGCAGCGCTTCCGGTTTCTTGTTTATTTAATGTTTTGTCCACTGCGGTAAAGGATTCCTCCGTTTCGCTTAAAGTATCAGTACCGGTTGTAGAACAGGCACTTAAAAGAAGGGAGAATAGGTATATTAGGGTGAATTTTATGTTGTTCATAGTCCCGGTTTTTAAGGATATCATCTATACGTATAACGTTTACTTGCGATGAATAGTACAGTTTGGATTTATTACCGTAGAATACCTACTAAATTTGTAACTTTGAAGGGAGACATAAACCATTCTGAAACTTAAAAACGAAGTTGAAATGCAGAACAATAAGCCAGGAATTAATACCATTTGTACACATTTTGGAGAACTAGAAGATACACAATTTAAAGGGGCGGTTTCTCCGCTCTATATGAGTTCTTCCTATGCTTTTGATGGGGTAGATGTAAAAAGGTACCCTCGATATTTTAATACCCCTAACCAAGAGGCATTATCAAAAAAAATAGCTGCCCTTGAAAAGTGTGAGGCTGTTTTAATTTTTGGTAGTGGTATGGCCGCAATAAGTACAGCTTTATTTGCTTTTTTAAAAGCGGGGGATCATGTGGTTTTGCAAAAAACCTTATACGGTGGCACCTATAATTTGGTGCAAGAGGAGTTTGAAAAATTCGGGATCGAATTTTCGTTTACGGACGGATTGCAGTCTTCAGATTTTGAAAAAAAAATACGATCTAATACCAAGGTACTTTATATAGAAACACCATCCAATCCTTTATTGACCATAACAGACCTGAGTGCTATTTCAGCCTTGGCTAAAAAGCATAATTTGGTATCTATGATAGACAATACATTTGCTAGTCCGGTGAATCAAAATCCGGCAGATTTTGGCATTGATGTAATTATTCATAGCGCAACCAAATACATGGGGGGGCATTCAGACATCTGTGCAGGGGCTGTTGCATCTACAAAGGAACACATAAATAGAATTTTTCAACTGGCTAAGAATTTTGGAGGCAGTTTAAGTGATTATACGGTGTGGTTGCTAGAAAGGAGTATAAAAACAATGGGGATACGGGTAAAAGCCCAAAATGAAAATGCCCAACGAATGGCCGAATATTTATACAATCATAGCGATATTTATAAAGTGTATTATCCAGGGTTGCCTTCGCATCCCGATCATGAATTGGCAAAATCTCAAATGCGTGGTTTTGGAGGGATGTTATCTTTTGAATTAAATACCGACATAGATGCTATGGACTTTCAAAGAGCCTTGGAATTAATTAAACCTTCCATGAGCTTGGCGGGTGTAGAAAGCACTATGCTGTCACCTACGCAAACATCTCATTCGTTATTGAGTCCCCAAGAAAGAGAAAAACAAGGTATTAAAGATGGCTTAATCCGGTTTTCAATAGGAATAGAAGAAGTAGAAGACCTTATTAAGGATATTGAACAAGCTTTAGAAAAAGTAAAATAAAATAAGCAGTATGAAATTAGATATATTGGTATTTGGAGCACACCCTGACGATGCAGAATTAGGAGCAGGAGCAACGGTAGCGAAAGAAATTGCCAAAGGAAAAAAAGTTGGATTTGTAGACTTAACTAAAGGAGAACTAGGTACTAGAGGTTCTGCAGAAAAACGAGATAAAGAAGCCAAAGCAGCAGCTGCAATTTTAGGAGTAGTTGTGCGTGAAAATTTAGAATTTGCAGATGGTTTTTTTAAGAATGATACGAAGCATCAATTGGAAGTGATAAAAATGATTCGTAAATATAAACCAGAAATTGTATTGTGTAATGCAATAGAGGATAGGCATATAGATCACGGTAAGGGGAGTAAATTGGTGAGTGATGCTTGTTTTTTAAGTGGATTGATGAAAATTACAACGGCTATCAATGGTGTGGCCCAAGAAAAATGGCGTCCAAAGCTGGTGTATCATTATATTCAATGGAAAAATATTGAACCCGATTTTGTAGTTGATGTTACGGGATATATTGAAACAAAATTAAAGGCTGTATTGGCGTATGATTCTCAATTTTTTGATGCCAAAAGCGATGCCCCGCAAACGCCTATAAGTAGTCCTAATTTTATAGATAGTGTAACCTATAGAGCTAGAGATTTGGGTAGATTAATAGGGGTAGAGCATGCCGAAGGATTTACAGTAGAACGATATGTAGCTGTAGAAAGTCTAGATGATTTAATCTAATCGTATTAACCCGCAATTTGTTGGTGGTAATTGTCCTGGCCTTTAGGAATGGTAAAATAAAAGCTAGTTCCTTTGCCAATTTTACTTTTTGCCCATAAATTGCCACCGTTGTTTTCTAGCATTTCTTTACATAACGAAATGCCTAAACCTGTACCTTTTTCATTGTTTGTGCCAAAGGTTGTATAGGTTCCGTTTTGCGCAAATACTTTGTTTAAGGCCTCATCACTCATGCCTATTCCTGTATCTTTTATAGTGACTTCTATAAATTGGTACTTTACTTGGGCATCAACCGTTATAACACCCCCTTTTGGTGTAAATTTTAACGCATTGCTAATGATGTTTCGAATCACAATATCTATTTGGTCTGGATCAGAGAAAATGTGAAGCCTTTCTGGCATTTCATTGACTAAAATTATGGACTTGTTTTTCGCCGTTTCAGCAAGTAAGTTAATATTGTTTTCAACTAAAGAGTTTAGTTCAACTGTAGTAGAATTGGTTGTGGCACCATTCATTTGTGTTTGCCCCCAAGAGAGCAGGTTGTTTAAGGTAAATGAAATATGGTCAACATCTTTTATCAACTTCGGAACAAAATCTCTAAATTCAGAGATTGCAATGTCTCCAGATTTCATCATATTAAGTACATCTAGTAATGCACCAATAGGACCTCTTAAATCATGGGCAATGATAGAAAACAACTTGTCTTTTGTTTGGTTTATTTCTTCTAATTCTTCCTCTCTGTTTTGCAGGACCACCTGCTTTAATTGCAATTCTGTGTTTAGTTTTTTATGTGCTTTTCTACTTTTAGACATCATAAAGGTAATTACACTCCAAATAAGTAAAATAGCAATTATAATATACACGAAACTCTGTTTTTTTGCAAGCTCTAACTTGCTCACAACAGCAGATGTCTCTTTTTGGCTATCTCTGTCCATTTTGGTTTTTAACATGCGTAGGCTATGCCCGTTTTCTGTTTTAGAGAGAGAATCTGTTACTTGTTTATAAACCTCTAGGTATGTCAGCGCGTTTTCATAGTCATGCTTTCTCTTTCCAATTTTATACAGGATATTGGACGCAATTTCAACATTTGATATGGAATTAATGTTTTGAGCTTTTGTATAGGCTTCTACAGCATAAACCTCAGATATACTATCCTTTTCAAGACCGTAGTAAGCGTAAGATAAACCATTTAGTAGTTCTATTTTACCTCTATTGTTTTTAATTTTATTGTAGAGTAGTGCGCTTTGATCGTACCAGCGAATTGCCCAATCGTATTTTTGTTGTTTCAGATAAATATCGCCCTTAATTCTATAAGAGTGTGCAATCCACCGGATATTATTATACTCTTCAAAAATTGTGATACTCTTGTTAATATTGAACATGGCGTGCTCAAAATTTCCGATCTCACCATATACTGAGGCAAAATTGCTATACGTTTTAGCAGAATTTAGATCATTGGCAATACTATCATTTAATTTTATGGATTTTTTTAAAAAGACGAGGGCTTGCTCATAATCTTTTTGAGCCTTGTATAAATTAGCAATGTTTTCATTCATAACAGCCAACATTTTTAAGTTGCCTGCATCAGTAGCCAATTCTACAGCTTCCAAATAAATGGAAAGCGATTTTGCATAGTTGCCATTATAGTAATAAGAACGCGCAAAACTATTCATAATAGCCAATTGAATATTTGAACCAGATATATTTTTGCTTTCAGTTAAAGCCTTCTTGTAATAGCTAATAGCCTCTTTGTTATTCCCATGATCTGAATGATAATTGGCAAGCAATAGAAGCGCATTACTTTTCCCAGCTGTATACTTAATTTCTTCACTTAGATGTAATGCTTTGTTTGCGAAAAATAAAAGACTATCCGTTTTGAAGTACCTTAGATGTAACGCTTTTTCATTGAGAGCCTTGATGTATGTTGTATCTTTTGCGGTTTCTGATTTTTTTGAGTTTAACTCAAATGTAAATGACGAACTCGATGTTATAGACGCATGCAGTACAGCAGCTTGTGTGTAGATGCTTATAATAGTTACAATAGCTAAAATTTTCTTTAGGTAGATGATTCGCAATTTATGGGCGCTTATTGAGAGCATTGAATTTTTAATAATTTCTGTGAATTTAAATAGAGGCTTGATGAATTACTAAATAATGTTGTGAAACACCATATTTTATGTGTTTGATGGTGTTTTTTGTGTGTTTCATCGATGTTATTAAAGGATTATACCAAGTATTCATTCTCATAACGAACAGTGTACAGTTTTATTTGTGTTTAATATGAAAATATTATCTATTTTTTTTGATAGATAAAGTAAAAAAAATTACCTTTGCAACCGCTTACAAATGGTGGTTGTAGCTCAGCTGGTTAGAGCATCGGTTTGTGGTACCGAGGGTCGCCGGTTCGAACCCGGTCTTCCACCCAAAAAGCAAAGCCTTATCAATTTTGATAAGGCTTTTTTGTTTCCTAAATATTGGAAAAAAGAAAAAGCCTTCGCGTTAACGAAGGCTTTACTTTTTATTGGTATTACAATTCTTTATTCAGCTTTATCAACCACAAGCCTTTCTGCGCGATTTGCAATTTCCCAAGCGGTATAGAAAACTAGTCTTGATCTATTTTCTAACAAGTCGTAATTTATCTTATCTGGAGTGTCACCAGGTTGGTGGTAATCATCATGAGTTCCGTTAAAATAGAAAATAATAGGAATGTTATTTTTAGCAAAGTTGTAGTGATCACTTCTGTAGTAAAAACGGTTTGGATCGTTTTCATCATTGTAGGTGTAATCTAACTCTATGTTCATATACTTTGTATTTACTTCTTCTGATAAGTTGTGTAATTCACTACTTAATTTATCAGCGCCAATAAGGTATATGTAATTTCTGTCGCCCTCACGTTTAGGATCTATTCTACCAACCATATCAATATTTAAATTGGCTACGGTTTGCTCTAGAGGAAAGATAGGGTCTACATCCGTATAGTGTTGTGATCCTAATAGTCCTTTTTCTTCAGCAGTAACATGTAAAAACACTACAGAACGTTTTGGTCCATTCCCAGCTAATTCTGCAGTTCTAAATGCTTGCGCTATCTCTAATAAAGCAACTGTACCAGAACCATCATCATCTGCACCATTATTTATTTCGCCATCTTTATTTATGCCTATATGGTCTAGGTGAGAAGAGATTACCAAATATTCGTTTGGTTTTTCAGAACCTTTAATAACGGCAACTACATTTTCAGATTTTACATCCGTGTTTCCACTTACTAAATTTAGTTTTAAATCGGTTGCAATTGATTTAGGGGTATGTGTAGATGCAATATCTTTAACTAGGGTACTTGCTAAATTAGAACCAACTAATAAGGTTGCAAAACTATTAGGAGTTGCAGGCTTTAAAGAAACTCTTTCTCTACCACTTTTCTGCATTCGTGCAAAAAACTGTTGGAATCTAGGAAATAAATTTTCATCATAAAAAATAATGCCATTTGCTCCTTTTTCTTGAGCAAGTTCAGCGCGTTTGCCCAAGGCATCTGATTCTTTACTCCAATCCGATTGCTCGGTTGAACCAGATAATACATACGTACCATCGGCCTTTTTAGGCTCTCCTGTTTTTGCGAATACTATTTTACCCTTAACATCTAAGTTACTGTAATCAGAATAGGAACCTTCTTCGATGCCGTACCCCACATATACAATGGCATCATAATTGCCTATGGCTGCTGTAGTGGATACATAATCTTCTCCTAAAACATAATCTTTACCGTTAACAGTTAATGTGCCTGTTGGTAGTTTAGAAATTTCTAAAGGAACATCTTGGAAATAGTCTCCATCTGCCTTGGCAGCCTGTATTCCTAGTTTTTTATACTCATTTCTTAAGTATTCTATCGCTTTTTTCTGTCCTGGTTTTCCAGCCTCACGACCTTCAAATTCATCAGAAGCATAGATGTATAGGTGCGTTTTTAATTCCCCTTCTGTAATTGTTTGTGCATATGTAGTTGGATTTACTGCTACAGTTTTGCTAATTTTTGAGTCGCTTGTTGTCTTCTGTGTAGAATTACAGCTTACAGCCAATGCTAAGGCTATAAATGCTATTTTTTTCATATTAAATAATTTATTTGTTCTTGTCTTTGGAAAAGTACTAAAAAAATGGGAATTAATATACTACTAGGGTGTAGACTAAGGATAAATTATACATCTTTCAATTTTATTGAACTATTGTTTGAAATTGACATTTTAATCCGCTATTTATGTAATGATAAGAATTAATTTATGGCAATTAAATAGTGTGAAAAACCGATTATAAGGTTAAAATTGTAGTCTGTTTCCATTATATTTATCCTATAGCTTTAAAATGACGCAATAAAACACACAATTATCCTCTTTTTTAAATGTTTTTTATGTTGTTATTTTAAGGATTAATTAAACCTAAACTTTATGAAATTAAAAAATTCTACCACCATCATTTACACCGCGGTTTTTTTGCTGCTCTTTAGTGTGAAAATTATGGCTCAAAAAACCACCGACAGACCAAACATATTATTTATTTTTTCGGATGATCATACGTCGCAATCTTGGGGGATTTACGGCGGAATCTTAGAAGACTATGTTCAGAATACAAACATAAAACGAATCGCAAATGAAGGTGCTATTTTAGAAAATGTATTTTGCACCAACTCTATATGTACGCCTAGTAGAGCCAGTGTTTTAACCGGACAGTACAGCCACATGAATGAAGTGTATACCCTTAGCGAACCTTTACCTACTGGTCATCCTAATATAGCCAGAGAGCTTACTGAAAGTGGTTATCAAACCGCCTTAATTGGTAAGTGGCATTTAGTAAAACAGCCAGAGGGATTTGATTATTTTAATGTGCTACCGGGGCAAGGTAGATATTGGGATCCTATCTTAAAGGAAAAAGAAAATTGGGAAGATGGTTATAGTAGTGCCAAAGGAAAAGTATATAAAGGATTTTCTACGGATGTGATTACAGAGTTAACAATAAACCATCTTAAAGAAAGAGATAAGAGCAAGCCTTTTATGATGATGTGTAATTTTAAGGCAACCCATGAGCCTTTTGAATATCCTGAAAGATTAGCACATTTGTACAAAGACCAAGACCTACCAGAACCAGCTTCTTTATTCGATTTTGATAAAAGTGTGACAGGAAGAACTTTTAAAGGCCAAAAATTAGAGAATTTAGCCGAACGATGGAAACAAGCTACGGAGAATCCTGATAAATTTTGGACTTCATACCCTGGGTTGCCTTATCCTTTAGACGGATTAGATAGTATAGCAAAACGCAAAAAGATTTATCAAAAATTTGTAAAAGATTTTTTACGTTGTGGGGCTGCCATTGATGATAATATTGGTAAACTTTTAGATTATTTAGAAGAAGAAGGTATCGCTGACAATACGGTGGTTGTCTATACGGCCGATCAAGGTTATTTTTTAGGGGAACACGGTTTTTTTGATAAGCGGTTAATTTATGAAGAGTCATTACAAATGCCTTTTGTTATCCGATATCCCAAGGAAATTAAAGGAGGAAAACGAATTGATGATATTATTTTAAATATTGATTTTGCAGCGCTATTGGCTGACTATGCAGGTATTAAAAAGCCGAAATTTGTACAAGGCGAGAGTTTTAGAGAGAATTTAAAGGGAAATACTCCTCAAAACTGGAGAACGCAAATGTATTACAGATACTGGTTGCACACCCCAGACAGACCCGCACATTTTGGCATTCGAAATGAACGTTACAAATTAGCATTGTTTTATGGTCAGCCTTTAGGAAAGAAAGGTACGTCTATGGAAACGACAGCTCCTCAATGGGAATTTTATGATTTGGAAAAGGATCCTAAAGAAGGCTATAATGCAATTCATGAAGCAGAATATGCCCTCATCATTAAGAAAATGAAAAAAGAACTTGTTAAAGAGCGAAAAAAATATAAAGATTTAGATAAGGAATATCCAGAAATGCAAGCTATTATTGAATCAGAACTTTAGTACAGCTAACCAACCTCAAACGGTATAATTTACTACAAATAGTATGGCAAATAAGTATGTGCAACTCGATCGTAAAGATACTGTAATAGTAGCTTTACAGGATATGTTTGCGGGAGAAGAAGTAACTGTTAAGGGAGAGCTATTTTTTTTAAAGGAAGATATTAAAGCCAAACATAAATTTGCTTTGGTTGATTTTAAGATAGGGGATGAAATTTATATGTATGGTGTGCTTGTGGGCAAGGCAACAGCATTCATAGCCAAGGGATCTACCATAACAACCACAAATGTGGTCCATGCATCTACCTCCTATGAAGTGGAAAAAAGCGGATTTAATTGGAGCGCACCAGCCATAACAAAATATAAAGACAAAACTTTTAATGGGTACCATCGGGAAGACGGAAGTGTAGGTACAGCCAATTATTGGCTTGTTATTCCAATGGTTTTTTGTGAAAACAGAAACTTAGATGTCATTGAAAGCGCCATGTCTGAAGCCTTGGGGTATATTGTAAATAAGGATTTTAATGTAGATACACAGGCCTTAATTAATCACTACAAAAATGGGGCAAGCACCCAAGAATTATTAGACTTATCTATTGTACAAACCAAAGAAGAGGAACAAAAAAATAGAGTATTCCCTAATGTAGACGGTATTAAATTTTTAAGACACAATGGCGGTTGTGGGGGTACCAGAGATGATGCCACTACCTTATGCAATTTACTGGCAGGCTACATTACAAATGCCAATGTTGCGGGAGCAACCATTTTAAGTTTAGGTTGCCAAAATGCAGAAACTTCAATTTTACAAAAAGCCATTGCGCAAAGGGATCCTAATTTTTCGAAACCGATACATTATTTAGAGCAACAGCAAAGCAAAAACGAACGTTCTTTTATTGAAGATGCTGTTAAACTTACATTTACAGGTTTAATACAAGCCAATGAAATAACCCGGAAACCAGCCCCTTTATCAAAACTAATTTTAGGCTTGGAATGTGGTGCATCCGACGGGTTTTCTGGAATTTCAGCAAATCCTGCTTTGGGCTACGCTTCGGACCTATTAGTAGCCTTAGGAGGTTCCCCCGTATTATCAGAATTTCCGGAATTAAATGGGGTGGAACAAGAATTGTTAAATCGATGTGCTTCAAAGCCTTTAGCTGAAAAATTTTCAAGCTTAATGAGAGCCTATTCAAAAAAGGCCATTGCCGTTGGTTCGGGCTTTGATAAAAATCCGTCACCGGGGAATATAAAAGACGGCTTAATTACGGATGCTATGAAATCTGCTGGTGCAGCCAAAAAAGGAGGTACCTCTCCAATTGTAGATGTTTTGGATTATACAGAGAAAGTCGCCACGGGAGGTTTAAATCTACTTTGTACACCAGGTAATGATGTAGAGAGCACTACGGGCTTGGTGGGTTCTGGATGTACTGTGGTGGTCTTTACCACTGGTTTGGGTACACCCACTGGAAACCCTATTGCACCCGTAATTAAATTATCTAGTAATACGGCCCTGTTTAACAAGATGAATGATATTATAGATATCAATGCCGGTACTGTAATAAGTGGTGAAGATTCTATACAAAGTATGGGAGAGAAAGTGTTAGATCACCTTATAGACATCGCTAGTGGAAAAACAATGGCAAAAGCAGTTTTAAAAGGTAACAATGATTTTATTCCTTGGAAAAGAGGGGTATCACTATAAAAAAACAAATGAGTACAAACACCCCATACCCTTTGCTAAATAGGAAACAAGTAGTTGCAAAAAGCTATCCCATTAAAATTTTACAATATGGCGATGGAAATTTTCTTCGTGCCTTTATCGATTGGATGATCCAGGAGATGAACAAGACGGTAGCTTTCAATGCTGGCATTCTTATGCTTAAAGCGAGAAAAGGTGCAGGACAAATCCCCCTCTTTAAATCACAAGATTCATTGTATACGGTATGCCTGAACGGAATAAAAAAAGGAGCTGTACTAAGTAACAATGTCCTTATAGATGCTGTTCAAGATACACTAAGCCCTTATAGTGATTTTTCAACCTATTTTGAGCAAGCAAAAAATCCTGATTTGCGTTTTGTGTTCTCGAACACTACAGAAGCAGGAATTGTGTATACCAAAACCGATCAATTAACAGATACGCCACAAGAAAGCTTTCCAGGGAAACTAACCGCCCTTTTGTACAAGCGTTATCAGTTTTTCAATGGACAAGCAGATAAGGGGCTTATTGTTATTCCCTGTGAGTTGGTGGAGGACAATGGCAGCCAGTTGCAAAATATCGTTTTAAAACACGCCAAGAACTGGAAGTTAGAGGAAAATTTTATAGTGTGGATCACCACAGCTAATGTGTTTTGTAATACCTTGGTAGATCGAATTGTCCCGGGATATCCAGCGAATAGAAGTGCTGAAATCACTAAAGCATTGGGGTATAAGGATCAATTGCTTGTTGAAGGGGAACAGTTTCATTTGCTGGTGATAGAAGGACCAGATTTCGTTGAAAATGAATTTCCGGCGAAGGCGGCTGACTTAAATGTGATTTTTACAAAAAATTTGCAACCGTACCGGACACAAAAAGTGAAAATATTAAATGGCGCCCATACATCTTTGGTACCAGTAGGTTATTTGGCTGGTATAGACTATGTGCGACAAAGTGTTGAAAATAAAGTTGTTGGTGAGTTTTTAAGACAGGCTATGTTTCAGGAAATTTGCCCTACACTAGATTTACCACAAGCAGCCGTTCTAGATTTCGCTAATGACGTGTTAGACCGTTTTAAAAACCCATTTTTAGAACATAAACTTTTAAGTATTTCCTTAAACTCAATTTCAAAATACAAAACTAGGGTATTGCCTTCGGTGCTAGATTACCTAAAAAACACTGGAGAATTGCCCAAACGATTAACCTTTTCCTTGGCAGCTTTGATTCGTTTTTACAAAGGGGATAGAAACGGAGTCCCAATTCCATTACAAGATGATAGCTCTGTTTTGACCTTCTTTACGGAAGCTTGGTCTACATACGCAGGAACAGAGGAAAGCATGTTTGTTTTGGTTACTGCAGTATTGTCTAACACTAGTTTTTGGGGACAAGATTTAACAGAAGTTGAGGGATTAGCTGCCCAAGTAACTTCCTATTTGTTTCAGATTGAAAAAGAAGGAATTAACAATGCAATTTTACAGTTTTAACAGTGGCACTAGGAAGAATTAAATGTATGAAGAAAAGAATAGGTGTTGTACTACTTATAAGCGTGGTACTATGGAGTTGTTCTCCTAAAAAGAATAACAACAAAAATGAAGGAGTTGTCGGTAATCTCGCTACCATGTCGGTACAAGGTGAAGGAGCATGGTGGCTTGCGAGACACGAGGCAATTCTAAGTAATTTGAAGAAAAACCCAGAGCTAATTTTATTGGGAAATTCTATCTTTCATTCTTTAGATAACGAAGATCGTACTCCAGTATGGGAGCGGTACTTAAATAAATACAGCACCGTAAATATGGGCATTTCTGGGGATCGGACAGAAAACTTGATTTGGAGGTTAAACAATGGGTTACTAGAGGATATTAACCCAAAAGTAGCCGTCTTGTTAATTGGAACTAATAATACAGATGGCAATCATTATTTAACGATTAGTACTCCAGAAGAATTGGCAGATGGTATTTCTACAATATGTGAGATTGTAACTGAAAAACTGCCAAATACTAAAATTGTGATTATGGGCATTTTGCCCTATGGCTATAAACCAAACCATAGAAATACGGTGAATAAGGAAACAAACGCCCTTATTTCTAAATTTCCTAAAAAGAACAAAAACTTGACCTATATTGATATTAGTTCGACCTTTACAGATAGTCTTGGGAACGTTAAAAGAGTGTTGATGCCAGATTATCTACATCCTAACGCAGAAGGTCATATGCAGATGTTTACGGCTTTAGACAGCATCATTAGCGGTTTAATGGTTGCTAAGTAGTACAGGTCCCTTGTTAGTAATCACTATAAATACGACTTAGTGCACTAAAGTAAGGAAATTTATAAATTAGCCGACTGTTACAGCGGATTCCTAAGGATTGACAATTTATAATGGAAAAATATAGTGAAGCTTTTACGAATGCATTTGTAGGCACCATAAATTGGACGTGGAAGTCTATTGTTTTTGATGTGCCGTGGTATACCAATTACTTTTGGGGACTTATTCTTATTTCACTGTTTGTTTGGGGCTTAGAAATAGGATTTCCTTGGCGCAAACAACAGGCTATATTTCGCAAAGATTTTTGGTTGGATTTTTTCTATATGTTCTTTAATTTCTTTCTGTTTTCTATTGTAATCAGTGGTTTTTATAAAATTTTAGCTGTGTTCTTCACAGATATCAGCATTACAGCAAAAAGTCTAGCGTTGATCAATATTTCGGAATGGAATGCATGGTTGCAATTGTTGGTTTTCTTTATTGTCTTAGACTTTGTACAGTGGTTTACCCATGTGTTATTGCATAAATTTCCATTTTTATGGAATTTTCATAAAGTGCATCACAGTGTTAAAGAAATGGGATTTGCCGCACATTTACGGTACCATTGGATGGAGAATATCCTTTACAAACCTTTGAAAACATTTGGCGTTATGATCTTAGGCGGATTTGAACCAGAACAGGCATATATTGTTCACTTTTTTGCGATTGCCATCGGCCATTTTAACCATTCCAACATCAAAATAACATGGGGCCCTTTAAAATACATCTTAAATAACCCGGTGATGCACTTATACCATCATGCGTATACCTTGCCAGAAGGCAAATACGGTGTTAATTTTGGAATTAGTTTAAGCCTGTGGGACTATATATTTAAAACCAATTACATTCCAGAAGATAGTGGAACCATAGCGTTAGGGTTTGAAGGCGACGAACAATTTCCAAAAGATTTTGTACATCAAAATATATATGGCTTTGGCCGTTATAAAAAGGGGGAATAACAATATTTAGTGCAGCTCTGTAGTATCTTTTAAAACTTTATAGGAAATATTGATTTTTTTTACACCCCATTTTTTTGCTTTTTTTACATCAACACCCATATAAATGTCTATTCTGTTTCGCCATTTGGAATGCATTTTATCTTTCACCAAAAAAATACCAGTAAAGCCGGCTAATTTTACCTCTGTATTTCGTTCAAGTCCCAAAGCCAATAAGTCTCTAGAAACTGCAATGCATTGCATTCCAGGTTTAAGACTATCTCCCCAAGCGGCAATTTGTGGCTGTGATGATGTTTGGTAGGCCAAGGAGTTATAGGCCGTTGCTCTAACCTTTATTGTTTTCCAAATATAGGGGCTATTTTTCTCCTCCTTGTTTTTAGTAGTACAAGAGAAAAGAATGCAACAAAAGAGTATAAAAAATAGTTTTTTTATCATTAAATAACGTAAAGGTTGACAAATAAATATACGTTATTTTTTACAATGTGGTTAATCTGAAACAATTGGAAGAAAATAAACCCACAGCAATTACTGTGGGTTTGGGTGCAATAAAAATGCCGTTTTTAAAAAGTAACGGAAACTTTGGCTTTTATAAAGAATGGAGTTCCTGGTGTAAAATGAATTTCGTCTACCGCATTGTCTTCATCAAACAACCTTGTTTCAGTAGCAAACTGACTTTCGTTCCACTCCGTATCAAACATATTCTCTACTATAACTCCATAAGTCCAGTTTTTAGTATTGTAGTTGATATTAAAATCTGTTAAAAAATAGCCAGAAGCCACAATAGAATTGTCTTCATTAGCAGGTCTATCCTTCACATACCTGTAGCTTAAGGCACCAGAAAATTTGGATAAATTTTTAAAAGTAATACCTCCTACGGAAGTTAAAGACGGTGCTAACGGAATATAATTTTCTCCATCTGGGTCTTCTGTACTTCGGGCATGGGCGTAATTAAGATCACTAAACAAATAAAAATGATCGGATAGATTGTATCTAAATCCTACATCTATCCCATAACGTTGTGTTTTACCACTGGGTTCTACAATTCCTGCATCACCTACATAGACAAACTCCTGCTCTAAGAACAAACTCCATAAGGAGGCATTAATCAATAAGTTAGATGATGGTTTCAAAAGTACACCTAGATCATTACCAAAAGCAGCGGGTAATATTTCCCTGCCAGTATTGGCTGTAACCACCCGGGTATCATTAGAATGAAATCCAATACCAGATTTTAAGAATAACTGCACCTTATGAGAAGCTGCATAAATAAAATTTAACTTGGGACTAACAAAAGCTTTGTCTTCACTTTTACTGGTATAAACCTCAGGGATTTTATCAACATAATCATTCTTAAAATAATCGATGCGAACACCAGGGTTAATGGTCCATTTGTTTCTTTTGTAGGTAGCATTGATAAAACCATACATATTTACTTCATCAATATCTCCTAAGGCAAAGGTTTCAAGGGTTGTTTTTCTGTTTAGGGTATGTGATAGTTCTACATCAGTTATAGCATCATATCGAAACCCAGAACCGGCCTCTAGTTTTAATTGGGAGTTGTGATCACCAATATGAAAGCTGCGTGCATAAACAGATTCTGCTCCAAAAATACTACGCGCTTCCTTTTGTTTGATCTGATCACCGTTTATGGGGTCTTCCAAGAAGAAAGTAAAGTTAGAGAACAACTCAAAATTATAATTAGAAACATAGGCTTTAGAACTTAAGGACTCGTGCTTGTTATACTGCTTCGTATGATTAAACCATAGGTTAGACCTACTTGTTTTACCGCCCTCGGTATCGTCTATAGCTCCAAACCTGCCAATAAGACCTTGGTCCACAGCTCGCTGAGGTATTTGTCCGGAAGCGTCCCATTTGCTTTGAAAATGACTGGCAGTAATAGTGAATTCTTGGTCTTTATAATTGTTAAAATTGTAACGCCCCATTAGGTTTATCCTATTAAAATTTTGGGGTGATTCAAAAACACCATCCGTTAACACCAACTCAGACGCTAGGTAGGCATTGTTTTGATCTTCTTCCAGTAATTTTAACATGCTTACCGCACGTAAGCTGTTAAATTGACCCGCTTCTACAGAAATCAAGTTTTTGTCTAGTTTTTTCATTGTTTTTAGGTTCACGTATCCCGCGGTGTTAAAGTTGCCAATATTGGCATAATAGGGACCTTTTCCAAAATCTATATTGTCTACTGTTTCTGGAATTATAAAGTGCATATCGGCATACCCCTGTCCGTGCGCATGCGATACCATATTTACAGGCAAACCGTCTACGCTTATGGCAATGTCTGTACCATGATCAATATCGAAACCTCGTAAAAATATTTGTTCAGCCTTGCCACCACCGGCATGTTGACCAATAATTAGCCCAGGTACTTTACGCAATATTTCTTGTGAAGATTTCACCGGATTTGCCTTGACATCAACATTTAAAAAGGTACTCAGAGTATTTACTTTAGAAACCAAAACTACTTGATCTAAAGACACCTCCGTTTCTTGCATTTGTATTGATATGGTACTATTTAAATCGCGCTCTGAAATTGTAATTTGTTTGGTAGCATAACCAAGATTGTAAAAGAAGATGGTATCATTTTCTGAAATATCATCCAATTCAAAATAACCAGATACATTGGAGTAAGTGTAGCTACCTGTTGTTTTATTATAGACACCAACACCTTCTAATGGTGTGCTTTTATCTGAAATTATGGTGCCGTTTAATTCATGAGCCTGTAGGCTAATAAAAGTGGCAAGAAATAGATATAATAGGATATAATTTTTCATTTATTCGTTTTTTTATAAGCGTATGCCGCTATATACACTTTAGATATAAAGCATATCAGGATACTGAGAAATAAAGAATGTTAATGAGCTATAGGCATACATAAGCCTACATTATAATAGCATTCTTTTTTAAACTAATTGTTTTTCTGTTTTTTAAATTAAAAACAGCTGTTAGGCGTCTATGCTTTGTGGAGGTTTATCCAGAGATGTCAAATAACCGTTAGAGGTTTTATCTGGACTTCTATAAAAAAAGGAAATTGTTGGCGTAGTGTGTTTTATTACTGTAAAATAGAACTGATTTACAATGTGTTTATCAATAGAATTGTCATAAACGAATGTCGCTGTACCACTTGTATCAGAAGCTCCAAAAAGATCGTTAAAAAAGGTGATAAACTGGTGTTCGTGTGTGCCTTCACTTAAATGAGAATGAAGGGTTGTTGAATTTGTATGTGTATGCGAGTGATGATGGTTAATCGTCGTTGAGGTATCTATAACATGAGCAATGGCGTGTAGTCCACTTTGTATTTGGTTTTGCAGCGGATGAAGCACATACAATAAGCCAATGCCAATGGCTATGGATTTGATGATATGTAGTTTTATGCTTCTCATTTTTTGCTTTTCAGCTCTTAAATCTATTATTTATAAATGTGTAATTCTGCAGGAATCAAAACTATAAAAACTTATACATTCTTACCGTACTAACGAGAAAATCTTTCTTAGGGTTTTAAAAAAGTTTAAAAGAGTATCAATTTTAATGGGGGTTATTTCTAAAATAGGTTGTTAATAAGGGGTTTCGGCCATAAAAAGGATGCTGTAAAAGTCAGAAAAGGGGTCTAATAAACTTATCTTGCGCAATATTTTGAAAGCATTCGCAAATTATTTATAGCTGAAATGTCTGACAATATGGTGAGGCATTAACTTAAAAAACACAATGTTTAAATTAATTTTAAAAAGAACAATGATTACAATTATTGCTATAGTTTGTTTGCTCATAATTGCGTATTTTCTATTTACCAGTTTCTATCCAAGTTTTGGGGGTTCTATTTCCATAGAACGTCAACTTACATACCAACATTCAAAACAATTTGACAATGGAAAATTTAATAATACAAAACCAGTTCCAAAGGACCTGAGTTTTAAGGAAACCTTAAATGTTGCCTATGCATTTTTTACAACCAAAGTACCCAACGCTAGGCCAAAAGAAGATTTAAAAGTCACAAAAATAGACACTAGTAATTTGGCAAATTATTCGGGGAAAACGCGATTGGTTTGGTTTGGACATTCATCTTTTTTATTGCAAATAGAAGGGAAGACTATTTTGTTAGATCCAATGTTTGGCAAGGTCGCAGCCCCACATCCGTTGTTGGGGGGTAATCGGTTTAATACAGAATTTCCCATTGCAATAGCAGCCTTACCTCAAATTGATGCGGTAATCTTTTCACATGATCATTACGACCATCTAGACTATGAGACCATTGTAAAAATAAAGGATAAAGTGGGGCACTATTAAGTACCGTTGGGATTGGGAGTGCATTTAGAGGCTTGGGGCATATCTGCCACTAAAATAACAGAATTGGATTGGTGGCAAGAAACACAGTTTAAAGACATCACCCTAGTATGTACCCCTGCGCAACATTTTTCAGGAAGAAGTTTTAGTAGTGGTCAAAGTACGCTATGGAGTTCTTGGGTGATACAATCTAAGAACGATAATATCTATTTTAGCGGTGATAGTGGCTATGCACCACACTTTAAAGAAATTGGGGATGCCTATGGTCCTTTTGATATTGCCTTGCTAGAATGCGGACAATACAACCAAATGTGGTCAGATATTCACATGATGCCAGAAGAAACCGCACAGGCAGGCATTGATGTACAGGCAAAGAAAATAATGCCTATACATTGGGCGGGATTTAAATTGGCTTTGCATGAATGGACAGATCCTATAACTCGTGTACAGGCAAAAGCGAGCGAATTGAATCTAGAAGTAATTACCCCAGAAATTGGAGCAGAAATAGTTGTAAAAGACACAATAACTACCTTTTCTCCGTGGTGGAAAGGGCTGTAATTACGTTTTATAGGGATTAAAAGGATTCAGCACACTAAATGATATCGTGTGAATTTAAGAATTAGAAGAAATAGGGTATGGCAAAGACAGGAAGAGAAAAAAACACCTCTAATAAGGCAAAGCATTCTAAGTTAATGGCACAGAAGATTAATAAAAAGAAAAAAGAAGAAGCTTTACGGAAAGAACGCCTTAAAGCTATTATTAAAAAAGCACAAGAGAAAGGGGAGTGAAAGCATAAGGTAAAGGCTGTACGTCTAAAGTAGGGTGGTTTCCAAAGCACCTATAATAGAACAACGAGCTCTTCGCTAAAGGCCAAAGGTGGCTGCCTCAGCACAGCGCTCACCATCCATAGCAGCTGAAATTATACCACCAGCATAGCCTCCGCCTTCGCCACAAGGGAATAAACCTTTAATTTCTGGATGCTCTAATTTTTCATTTCGAGGAATATTTACTGGCGATGAGGTTCTAGATTCCACTCCTATAATATTCGCTTCAGCCGTATAATACCCATTCATTTTATCCCCAAAAGCTTTAAAACCGCCTCGCAATCTACTTCCTATTAGTTTTGGCAATAGGGAGTGTAGGGGAGCCGACTTTAGGCCAGGTTGGTAGGAGGTTTCATTTAAATTGGTTGATAACTTACCATCTACAAAATCGGTTAAACGTTGTGCTGGAGCAACTTGACTTCTTCCTCCAGCCGTAAAGGCCAAACGTTCCAAATCCTTTTGATACTCCAATCCCTTTAAAGCTCCAAAGTGGTTGTATTTGGGGATATCTTCATCAATATTAATTTCTACGACAATCCCAGAATTTGCAAAGAGGTTATTGCGCCTTGAAGGTGACATTCCGTTTACAACGACCTCTCCTGGAGCAGTTGCTGCCGGTACTATAAAACCGCCGGGACACATGCAAAAAGAATACACCCCTCTATCTTTTACCTGTTCTACCAAACTATAAGCAGCTGCAGGCAATAATTCATTACGATCCCCGCTGCAATGGTATTGTATACTGTCTATAATGTGTTGTGGATGTTCTATCCGTACCCCCATAGCAAACGATTTTGCCTGTAAGGCAATCTCTTTTTTATGCAATAGGTAATAAATATCTCTGGCAGAATGTCCAGTGGCCAGAATAACGCTGTTTACCGCCATTTCATTACCATTTTCCAAGACAATGGCTTTTAGGGTGTTGTTTTTGATGTCGAAATCGACCACCTTGGTATCAAAATGTACTTCACCACCATGTTTTATAATGTTTTCCCGAATGTTTTGCACCAATTTTGGTAGTTTGTTGGTGCCAATATGTGGGTGGGCATCTACTAAAATTTGTTCTGTGGCGCCGTGATACACCAAGTTTTCAAAAATCTTGCGTACATCCCCGCGTTTAAGACTCCGAGTGTATAGTTTCCCATCCGAATAGGTGCCGGCACCACCTTCACCAAAACAGTAATTAGAATCTTCGTTTACAATATGCTCTTGGTTAATGGCTTTTAAATCGCGCCTTCTATCTTGTACGTTTTTACCGCGTTCTAATACTATGGGTCTAAATCCTAATTCTAAGCAGCGTAAGGCGGCATACATACCGGCAGGACCAAATCCTATGATATGTATTTCTTTGGCATTGGAAACATCCTTATACTCAAACGAATATTTGTTGCTTTCTGGTGCAGGTTCTTTGATGTATACAGATACTTTATAGTTAAAATAAATGGTAGACTTACGGGCGTCAATAGATTTACGGGCTACTTTTACAGCTGTAATTTCTTCAATTGGAATGCCTAAATATTTTGCAGCTTTGCGTTTTAGAATTCCTTCTACCGGCTCTTCTAATAATGTTGTTCTAAGCTGAATGTTTCTTACCATACTGCAAAAATAGTCGATTTAATAGAACTTCTATTTTCTGTCTTTAAATAAATTACAATATCTTTAGCTACAGCTAGTATAAAGTTGCTTTTTATGTACGCAGTAGTAGATATAGAAACCACAGGATTGCGTGGTGATGATAATAAAATAACCGAAATTTCCATTTTTGTTTTTGATGGCGAAAAGGTGGTAAAGGAATTTACTTCCTTGGTAAACCCTGAGGTTTCTATTAATTATAGAATTTCTCAACTTACGGGGATTACGGACAATATGGTGCGTACCGCTCCTAAATTTTATGAAATAGCACAAGAAGTTTTAGAATATACGGAGGGTTGTATTTTTGTAGCCCACAATGTTAATTTCGATTATAATATTATAAAAGAAGAATTAACGTCTTTAGGAGCGGAGTTTAAACGCAAAAAACTTTGTACCGTTCGTTTGTCTAGAAAGTTAATTCAAGGCCAGCAAAGTTATAGTCTAGGTGCATTGTGTACGAGTTTAGGAATCACCATTCATGGCAGGCATAGGGCTAGGGGAGATGCAGAAGCTACTGTTATCTTACTTAAAAAATTGTTGGATTTAGACAAGGATGGTATTTTTGAATCTTTTTTAAATCCAAAATCTAGACAGGCAACCTTACCACCACTGCTGCCAAAAGCTGTTATTGATGCCTTACCAAATACTACAGGGGTGTATTATTTTAAAGATGTAAATGGTAAAATAATATATGTGGGTAAAGCAAAGGACATTAAACAACGGGTGCTAAGTCATATATACAGTAAAACAAACAAAGAACAAAAGCTTTGCTTTGAAACGGCAGACATTGTATATACAGAAACGGGTAGTGAACTCGTAGCCTTGTTATTAGAGTCTGATGAAATTAAAAAGCAGTACCCAAAACACAATAGAGCCCAAAAAAGAGTGCGTTACAGTTATGGTGTTGGTACTTATATAGATCGTAAAGGTATACTGCATATTGTGTATAATAAACTTACAGCATTGCAAAACCCTTTATTTAAATTTTACAATCAGACAGAATGCAGGGCCTTCTTAGAGAAATTATGCGAAGAATATGAGCTTTGCCCTAGGTATTGCAATTTGCAACAAATTACGGGGGCTTGTTTTCATTATCATATTAAAAGCTGTAAAGGTGTTTGCAGGGATTTAGAAAGCGTAAGCTCCTATAACGAAAGGGCTTTAGAGGCCTTACGCTTAACGTCTGGTAATATTACAACATACCTAATTAAAGACATTGGAAGGGATAAAGATGAACGAGCTATCGTTTTAATAGAAAATGGAATTTACCAAGGTTTTGGATATGTAAAGGCTAAAAAACGAATAGCAACCTTAGAAGAATACGCCGCTCATATTACTCCAAAACAAGACAATACGGATGTACAAAAAATCATTAAAAGTTATTTAAGGCAAAATAAAGATAATGAGAGCGTCAGTATTGAAAATTGAAATATATAACGTTGAGCATATATTTTAAATTATATGCAATTTTGAATATATTTGCAAATATATGCATAAAGACATATATTTGATAAAAACAACACTATGGTTGCAATAATTACTGGCGATATCATCAATTCTAGGTTAGAAGATGTGGCGCTTTGGATGCCTGTACTTAAACAAGAGTTAGATCAGATTGGGAGCCAACCAAAAGATTGGGAAATTTATAGGGGCGATAGTTTTCAAATAAAAACCACACCCAAACAAGCGCTAATCACAGTATTGCATATTAAGTCGGCCTTAAAGCAATTTAAAAATTTAGATGTTAGAATGGCCATTGGAATTGGAGAAGAAGACTACCAAGCAGAGAAAGTAACAGAATCTAATGGTACGGCCTATGTAAATTCAGGCGAATGTTTTGAAGGGTTAAAAAAACAAACCCTAGCTATAAAAACACCTTGGAACGACTTTAATGTGGTGATTAACTTATTACTAGATGTCGCCGGACTTACCATTAACAACTGGACGCCAAACTATGCACTCATCATAAAGGAAAGCTTAGCAAATCCAAACACTACACAAAAAGACCTCGCTAAAAAATTAGCTAAAAAGCAGAGCAATATAAGTGCCGGCTTAAAAAGAGCAGGTTTTGATGAAATAGAAAAAATACTAGATTACTACAACCAACAAATACAAAAGTTATGTTAGTACTTGCCCTAAAATTTATTCTAGCACACCTACTAGGAGATTTTGTTTTACAACCGAATAAATGGATAAAAGACAAACAAAAAAAGAAATATAAATCGCCCTATTTGTATTGGCATATGTTAATACATTTGTTGGCGTTATTGGTACTTTTAAAATTTAATTCCGCCTATTTTTTAGGTATTGGCGTGGTTGTCATATCGCATTTTTTTATCGATTTAGGAAAATTAATTATCCATAAAAAAAACAATGCAAGGGTGCTGTTTTTTACAGACCAACTACTGCATTTATTGGTATTATTTGGAGTAGTGTCTTATTACATACCTTTTAATTTTACGTTTGCTTCTCTTTTTTCTCCTGAAATTTTACTTTTTACAATTGCTATCCTACTGGTTACTAGTGTGTCATCAATTTTAATGAAAGTAATAGTTTCTCGGTGGAAATTGGAAAACAGTGATAAAAAATCATTAAAAAATGCTGGTGCCTACATCGGTGTACTGGAACGCTTGTTTATTTTTATGTTTATTGTTTTAGGACAGTGGAGTGGCATTGGGTTTTTATTAACTGCAAAATCTGTATTTCGATTTGGGGATTTATCAAAAGCAAACGACCGCAAGCTCACGGAATACATTTTAATAGGCACCCTCTTAAGTTTTGGCTTGGCCATAGGTATTGCCTTGTGCTATACCTATGTACGTACCTTATTGCCAGAAACGATGTAATAGACCCTTGTTATGGAACAAAAAAAAACAGCAACCTCTAAAGTAAATAGTCTTTTAAAAATAGATTATAAGAGCGATGATGATATTTGGTTAACCAATACCCAAACCTTACGGAAGTTAATAGGTGTATTGGGGGTTTTATTGCCCATTTCACTTTTTATTTTTCTTTGGGTGTCTTCAGGACATACAAGCCCTTTAGAATCTATAAGCCATTATTATTACACCCGGGCAAACCCAATTTTTATTATAGTAGTTAGTATTCTGGCAATATTTCTAATGGTTTATAAAGGGAAAGAACCTATAGATTTCTACGTTTCTTTTACCGCTGGTTTGTTTGCTATAGTACTACTGCTATTTCCTACTGATAATATTGCACTTACATGTTGTGATGCAGATGCCGCCTATAGTGTAACTTATATACAAGATAATACTTGGCGCGTACGGTTTCATTACTTTGCAGCCGCGGTATTTTTATTGAGTTTAAATTATATGGCATTTTTTATTTTTACCAGATCAGATAAACCCAAGGAAAAACGGACCAAAGAGAAAAATATCCGTAATATTATTTATAAATTTTGTGGTGTGGTGATGGTATTGGCGCTTTTAATTATTTTATTGGGTTTAGTAAATGTGATTCCTGAGGATGTATATCGAGATAACCACATAACCTTTTGGATGGAAACACTTGCTATAGAGTGTTTTGGGATATCTTGGTTGGTAAAGGGTGAAACCATATTTAAAGATTAAGAAAGACAAAACCCCTGAAAAAAAATAATCAATTTCAAGGGCTTTGATGGTAAAAATGGGCAATCAAAAATAAGTTGTACACCAATTATTCCATAGTATAGGAAACCATAAGCGGTACGTCGTTGTTAAGCTAGCCCATTTGCTACGCACAATCTAAAAGTCTTAGTTTTTCAAGTGCTTCAGACTTTGAGTTAACATCTAATTTTAAATAAATATTCTGAATGTGAAAATTTACGGCACTGGGGGTTACAAATAATTTATCGGCAATGGTTTTATAGGTTTCACCCTCACATAAATAATCTATAATTTGATTTTCCCTCTTAGAAAAAGCACTGTATGATTTTCTTTGAAACATAGCAATTACTTTTTTTGCAATATCATTGCTCATAGCAACACCTTCGTCCTTTATAGAGTTTAAAGCATCATACAATCGGTCTTTATTTATGGGTTTGGTTAAATAACCATTGGATCCATTTTTAAAAGCCCTTTTAATTAGTGTAAATTCGCTTTGAGCACTTACAACTAAAATTTTAATGTTTGCAGCTTTTTTCCGAAACAAACGAACACCTTCAACTCCTCCAAGTTCAGAAATAGAAACTTCAGAAATAATAATATCGGGCTGAATATTATCAAAGGCTTGTAAAGCCTCTTTGGCATTTTTAAATATGCCTTTTAAATCATAATCTACATACCTGCTAAAGTAATTGCGGTAGGTTTCGTGAAATTTTGGATCGTTGTCTATAACGATAATTTTTAAAATAGTAGGTTTCATAAGTAAATGGGGTTTTGTGACACACAATTGTTTTTAGCAATGTATGGACACGGTTAAAATTAGGGGTAAAATTTGGGGTTTAGTAATGCTTTCTCTTTAAAAATAAGGCATAACAAGGCTTGGCTCAATTATCAATAGAAATAATTAAGTAGGTTTTACCCACTATATGAACTAGAATTAAGGCACTAAAAGGTCACTACCAAAAAATCTTAGTATGTATAGAAAGGTATGTTTTGTCTTATTTTTTAATAAAAAGGAATCACTAATTTAAAAGAGAAATATTCCCTTGGATAATTGGAAATATTTTGTGGTGTGTACGTGAAGTTCGGTACCTTTTTTGTTCTTTTGTAGGGAGTAATTTTTTTTCATAAGATTGGGATTTTGGGGTGTTGATAAAACAGCGTTTTAGGCTATTTTTTTCTAATTTATTAATATGGTTTTTAAACTATTTATAATAAAGATATAAAAATAGAGTTACCAAACAAACATTATTTGTAGGAAAATTCCCCACAAATAGATTTATGAAACAAAATTTATTTATTTTTATATATTAATTCATTAGATATCAAATACTTACTACAAGTTTGTTTTTTGTTTTAAAGTGTAGTCCTAAAAATTGTAAAAAAGCATTTTTTAGATGAACTACATCATTGTGTTAAAATTAATAGCCCAAAAGACACGTATAAAGAACATTTATATACAGTATCTTTTAGGACTATCCGCAACCCCCGATGCGATTTACTTATGAAAACCAATTTTTCCTCCTGGCAGAGGTATTAAATCTTTAATCCTCGTAGATATTAGAAGCTGTTGCCGTTGTTGAAGGTCTAGCAACAGAAATCTTATCTACTTTTAGGATCCATTTTTCGTCTTGATATTTACCATCTAAATTTGTAGCATATGCAGACTCTGCATCTTTTATATAGTTGTAATCGGCTAAGTATACATAGTACAAACCATTTTCTTTATTGTAAAATTGTTTTGCTTGTACTCCCTGTTCCTTTAGGTTTTTCATGAAAGCGTCCAAATACTTTTTAGTTTTATAAACATTGGCAATAACATAATAACCTGCTTCTACACCGCTTTCCTCAGATTGATTGATAACCTTTAAAGGAAGTTTTAAGAATTTTTGATGCGCTATACCACTTACGGTCTTAGCCTTTGTAGGTACCGCCGTATTGTCTGCCACTTCCGTATTTTGAACCGCATTTGGTTCTTGCGTATTACTATTTGCCTTTACTTCATTTCTTAATATTCGTACAATGGTTTCAAACTTTTTTTCTAATTCTGAACTACGTGCGTTTTCAATAGAATCTTGTCTTAAAATAAGCTCGTCTAGAATAAGTCTATTTTCATATGCCAAAGCGGCAATATCTTCCTTATAGCTAGTTTCAGCAGCAGACATGTCTGTAACCTTCTCTTTTTTAGCTGATTTGTTGCTGCGTTTAGAATTTTTCTTCTTTGTATTTAAGGTGACACTATGGGATTCAAAATTTTCAACTATGTCATTGAACTTATCTTCTATTTTGTTTGTGGAAGGCACTGTCTTATGGCTATATGCAAAGTGTTCTGGACTATCTATACTAGTTTTCTTGGTGGTTGTGAAGTTATTTTTAGTTGTATTCGGTTTAGAAGTATTTAAGGCCGATATCTGGGTTTCATACTTTTCTATAATAGCATCTATTTGCGATTTATTCTCATTAGATGACTTTTTTTGATTAGCGATAAGTGCTAAAATCTGCTCTTCATAATTTTTAATGATTCCGTCTATTTTGCTGTCTTGAGACTTTTCAGTACTAGTGGCAAAAGCCGGACCATTATTTTTAAAGGTATAGGCCAATGATAACTCGTGGTTCCACCCTAAATCTGTATTATCTTGCATCACATCTTTTTCTAACAAATACCCTAAAGACATTTTGTTACTAAGGTTAAATCCAAGTCCCATAGACAAACCGTAATTATCATCTATGGTAGACTGTATCCAACCATATTGTGGTAAATCGATTAAAATAGATCCAACATAGGAAACACTTCCATTTTCATTTTGTCCAATTTGTACAAGTGGCATTAGTCTTGCGTCTTCAAACAAGCCTCTAGCCGATTCAAAGGTATGTGTATATTGTAACGAAGCCTTGATACTTTTTCCATTAAAATTGGTAGAAAAAGCATCTGTTGTTTGGTTGTATTTCACCAAATCTTTTGCATAAATACCAAAATCAAATTTCCCTAAGGTTAAGGTTACAGCAGGCTGTATTGCTATTTTACTTTCTTTGCGTGCATCTTGTAACTCCGTATCGTTATCCTCTGCAACAATTCTATTTTTATCTAATCCTTCATTAAAGTAGGTAACATTAGCACCAAAGGTTAGTTTGCTTTTTTCGCCTAACTTAACCGCAGTTGCATAATTGGCATTAAACCCAAATTCTTGTACAACACCTGCCCATTGACTATAAATACCGATACCAAAGGCAGTATTGTCATTAATTCTATTACTAAAACCTATAAAGTAGTTTTGAATGTTATCATCAAAAGTAGCGTACTGGTTTCTGTGTAAAATGTTCAAGTAAGATTTATCCTCCCTTACTAATGAAAATGTAGGATTAATCAAAAACCTGTTGAAAAATAACTGATTGTGGTAGGTGTTATTTGAACTTGTTTCTGATATTTTTGTCTCCTGTGCATCCATTGTTTGTACAAATGGCAGTACACATAAAGCAATTAGGATATAGGTTTTTTTTGAAACTGTAATTTTACTTTTCATAATAGTAAAAATTAAGGGGTGTTTACTGGGGGTAATGGTGTTCAAGAATTTTAAATTTATTCTTGGTTACAATACTAGGCACTAAAGGATTGTTGTTTCGCAAAGGACTTTTACAAGCCTTTAGTGCCTAGTTTGTTAGTTCTTATTTATCTTCAAAAACAGAAGTGGAATAATCAGTTTTAGCATCTTCATTAAATATTTCCAATGAATTAAACTCTTTTACAGTACTTCTTTTGGGATTGGTATAGGTAAACGCCACTCTTTGAACGTTACCTTTCCCACGGTTAGACATGACGTACCCCGTGCCTTTATCAGCCATTAAATCAATTGAAAAATCGTCTTCTATACTATTGATTTGACTACCCAAATTGGCAGCAAAGCCAACTTTCTTTGGTCCCACTTCAACCATATATACATCCAATCCACCATAACCCTTATGGCCATTTGAAGCAAAAAACAAGGAGGTTCCATTGACAATGTTAGGGTATAAATCGTTTTTCTCAGTATTTACTTTTTTACCTAGATTTTTGGCGACACCAATGGTTCCGTTGGTGCTAATTTCAGCGACATAAATGTCGAATTTACCAAAGGTTCCAGGCATATTGGAAGCAAAGAATAAGCGCTTACCATCGTCAGAAATTGTTGGATGCATGGCCGAATAATTTTTAGGTGTTAACGTAACCTCCTGGATGTTTTTCCATTCACCGTCTTTTTTATCTGCCTTGTATATTTTATGAACCAATTCTTTCTTGGAAAAAATACCATAGGCTGGCTTTACATAGTCACTTTTACTAAAATAAGCTGTTTGGCCATCTGTTGTAATGGCAACAGGAGTTTTATAGGCATTTTGGTGACTGTTCTTTTCAGCATAACTGGCTTCAACGATACTGTTATCTCCTTGAGAAAGCTTTTCCAAGGTAGAAAGGCTACCTTTTGGATTAAAGACATACTCTCCGTATTTACCGGTATAGGATGTATTGTTTGTTTGCTCTTTCTTCACTTTATAATCAGATGCCACAGCGGCAAGCCAATCGGTCGTAGTGGAGTTAGAAATATCTTGCACGCCCATTTTTTGTAGGGAAAACTGGTAGCGCTCTTGATAACTCGCAGTAAGCATACCATTTTGACTTTGATCTTTTAGTTTTTTATACCAATATAAGGCTGTTTCATATTTTTCTAATAAGAAATTGGCATTGCCTAAATCTTCAAAAATCTCTTTTTCTTGGTAGCCTAACTCTTTAAGTTTACTGTAATTGGCTGTCCTTTTTTGAATCTCTACAGGGTTTAATTCTACAGAGGAACTAGAACCATTTTGTGCAGGTAGGGCATAGCAAAAGAGTGTTGTAATACATCCAATGGCTATTTTGTAGGGTATAGCATTTTTCATAAGATTGGGGTTTTAAACATTATAGTACAAATATCAGCATACAACATGAACTCATTATTAACAATATTTCATAGGTTTTTACTTTTTTTTAATGCTTAACCTACTAGTACCTACTAGTTGGTTGTTTAAAATATTAGAATATATTTGTGGTGTGGGAATTGTAGACATAACCAAAGAATCTAACTTGCCAAAATATCGGCAGATAGTAGCTTCCATTGAAGCTGCTGTTGGGAGTGGTGCCTTAAAAAAAGGCGATAAATTACCTTCTCTAAACAGTATAAAAAATCAGCATTCCCTTTCTAGAGATACCGTATTAATGGCTTTTAACGAGTTAAAAACCCGTGGCATCATTCAGTCTATAGTAGGGAAGGGGTATTATGTGAGCAGCGAAGACGTACAAGTGACTCAAAAAATATTTTTGTTGTTTGATGAGTTTAATTCCTTTAAGGAAGACTTGTATAACTCTTTTTTAAATAGTTTGGGTCCTACGGTTCAGGTAGATCTTTTTTTTCATCATTTCAATCCCGAAATGTTTCGTAAGTTAATTTCTGACAGTGCAGGAAACTATAGCTTCTATGTGCTAATGCCAGCCAATCTTCCAGAAACCAAAAAAAGTATTGAGCAATTACCTGTAGACAAGGTATATATCCTAGACCAAAAGTATGTTTCCCTTTCAGAATATCCTGCTGTCTTTCAAAATTTTGAAAAAAATATCATAGAAGGACTCCAAAATGTTTTGTTGTTACTTTTGAAGTATACTAAGATTTTTCTTGTTTTTCCTCCAGCGAAACAACCCATAGGTATTCTTAAAGGTTTTGAATTATTCTGTACGCAAAATAATATGGCTTCGGAAGTTATTGCGACCATAGCCGAGCGAAAACCACAAAAGGGAGAGGTGTATATTGTCCTGGATGATAGGAGTTTGCTTCAAATCGTAAAAAAGATATCTGAAGAAAATTGGGTATTGGCAAAAGATTTTGGAGTTATTGCTTACAATGATACGCTATTGAAAGAAATTGTTGCAGGAGGAATTACGACCATATCAACAGATTTTAATGCTATGGGAGCAAGATTGGCGCAAATGATTATCGCAAACGAAAAGGGCCAAGTAGAGAACCCCAATAGGCTTATTATTCGGAAGTCAATATAAATATAATACGATTTAAATTAGTGAGACATTTACACAATGAATAAAAAATTAATAAAAAAGGTAAGGCGTAGTTTTAAAGAGCATTTTAAAACAAAGGCGCTTCAAGTGTTTTCGCCGGGTAGAATAAATCTAATAGGCGAGCATACTGATTACAATGAAGGTTTTGTTTTTCCTGCCGCCATTAATAAGGGTATTGCCTTATCTATTCAACAATCAGAGGCAAATAAGTGTCAAGTATTTGCCTTGGACAAGGAAGTGATGTACGAGTTTACCCTCTCGGAAAATGAACCTATTGTGAATGGGGGGTGGCGGAATTATATTTTAGGTGTCGTTTCAGAACTTGAAAAGTTAGGCCTCAAATTGGGAAACTTTAATGCTGTGTTTGCGGGTAATATACCGTCGGGTGCCGGTTTGTCATCTTCCGCCGCCTTAGAAAATGCATTTGTTTATGGATTAAATGAACTTTTTGCATTGAGACTCTCCAAGAAGGATATGATTTTAATATCTCAAAAGGCAGAGCATAATTTCGCCGGGGTTCAATGTGGAATTATGGATCAATATGCCAGTATGTTTGGTGTAAAAAATAGTGCATTATTGTTAGATTGCAGAACGGTAACTGCCAAAACATACCGCATAGATTTTAAAAAATACAAGTTGCTATTATTTAATACCAATGTAGCACATGAGCTTTCAGAAAGCGCTTATAACGACAGGCGTACGGTATGTGAATCAATTTCAAAGCACCTCAATATAAAGGCGTTACGAGATGCAACCCATAAAGACCTTGAAGGTATTCAAAAGGAGGTGTCGGCAGAAGATTTCCAAAAAGCACTTTATATTATTGAAGAAAACCAAAGGGTACACGCTTTTGCGAAGGCAATTAAAAAAAATAAATTAAAAAAATTAGGCAAGCTTATGTATGCCTCTCATGCTGGTCTAAGCGAGCAATATAAAGTAAGTTGCCCTGAATTAGACTTTTTGGTACATAGGGCCAAAGAAAATCCGAATGTCCTTGGGGCTAGAATGATGGGTGGCGGGTTTGGAGGCTGCACTATTAATTTGGTACTCAAGGGTGCTGCAGAAGAGTTTGAAAACGAAATAACTTCCAAGTTTTTAAATGAATTTGGAATGGAATGCACTGTGTATCAGGTAGAACTATCCAAAGGCACTCACATTATTAAATAAAACGAATACCAATGAATACGGACTTACAAGATTTTTCACATAATCGTTTTAATATTCTTACAGGAGAATGGATCCTTGTATCGCCACATAGGGCTAAACGACCTTGGCAGGGGCAAAAAGAAGCTGTTGTAAATGGGCAACGCCCATCTCATGACTCTAGTTGCTATTTGTGTGCGGGCAATACTAGAATTAACGGAGAAATTAATCCGGACTATCCAGATGTCTATGTTTTTACGAACGATTTTGCAGCCCTGCAGTCAGATTCAAAGACTTTTTCAGTGGATGACGGATTGTTTAAAGCAAAAAGCGAGCAAGGAATATGTAAGGTTATTTGTTTTAGTCCAGACCACTCAAAAAGTTTGGCAGGTATGGAGGTTTCAGATATAGATAAAGTAATACAAGTATGGCAAAAGGAATATGTTTCTTTAGGCGAGAATGACACTATTAATTACGTTCAGATTTTTGAAAATAAAGGGGCAGTTATGGGTTGTAGTAACCCGCATCCCCACGGCCAGATATGGAGTCAGTCTAATTTACCTAATGAAGTAGTTAAAAAGGATAAACATCAAAAAGAGTACTACGAAAAAAATAAAAGGAGTTTGTTGGGCGACTATTTAGCGCAAGAAATTAAGGCGGAAGAACGTATCATTTATAAAAATGATCATTTTGTAGTGCTTACCCCGTTTTGGGCGGTTTGGCCTTTTGAAACCATGATCGTACCTAAGAATAACCAGTCAGACATTGCTCAAATGAATTCTCAAGAAAGTATGGCATTTGCAGATGCCATATCTGCAATTACAAGGGCCTATGATGTATTGTTTGACTGTTCATTTCCGTATTCTAGTGGTATTCATCAGGCGCCAACAAATGGGGAGTCTAATGAACATTGGCATTGGCATATGAGTTTTTATCCACCCTTATTGCGCAGTGCAACCGTTAAAAAATTTATGGTGGGGTATGAGATGTTTGGTTCTCCACAGCGTGATATTACGGCAGAACAGGCGGCTGATAGGTTGAGAGAATTGATATAATATTATTATTTTTAGATGCAATTTAGGAACCAAGGAAGATGCATAGAAAAGGGAATGCTTTGATTTATTTTGGTTCCATTATAATTTTTAAAAAACACATATATTCATATACTATGAAAACTATAATAACTAGATTATTCCTTTTCGCTACTATGGTGATATTGGGATCATGTAACACTCAAAAAGAGTTGTTTGTAGCTAATACGGGCAGTGATACATCTGGTGATGGGTCTTTTAAAGCCCCTTTTGCTACCCTAGAACGGGCAAGAGAAGAAATTAAGATTCTTAAAAAGGAGAATGCTACTATTGGGTTTGTGGTTCAAATACGAGGAGGTACCTATTATAGAACAACCTCTTTTGAACTTAATGAGGAGGATTCGGGTACCCAAAAACATCCTATTATTTATAAGGGGTATAACAACGAAAACGTAAGTATACATGGTGGAGTTAAAATTGAAATTGCAAAGGCTGAAAAAATTAAAGATGCCGCAGTATTACAAAGGTTTGATCCATCAATAGCAGATAAAATTGTTGTTATTGATCTTTCAACTCTGAATTTAAATGATCTCGGTACTATGCGCCCTGTTGGTTTTTCTAGACCATATGGACCTGCTTGGGCAGAATTGTTTGTGAATAGCAAGCCCTTTCAATTGGCACGTTGGCCCAACAATGCAACTATTCCTATGGGAGAAGTATTGGATACTGGATCGGTACCTCGAGATGGTGATTTTGGGGGCAAGGGAGCCACCTTTAAATTTGATACCGATAGGCCTACACTTTGGAAAAATAAAAAGGATATTTGGATTTCGGGATATTTCTTTAGAGGTTGGGCAGAGGATGCCGTTGAATTGGCAGAAATAGATACCATAAATAAGGTATTTAAAACAAAGGGCCCTTCCATGTATGGATTTGGTTCGGGTTTAAAATTTCAACGTTGGTATGTATATAACATCCTAGAAGAAGTTGATGAGCCGGGAGAATATTATATAGATCGCACCACTAAAAAATTATACTTCTATCCTTCAGAGGATATTAAGGTTTTGGAATTATCGGTTTTAGAAAAACCGTTGGTTAGTATTAAAGGTGCTTCAAATATTGAGCTCAGCGGACTCCAATTTGAGTGTTCAAGAGGGATGGGTGTTTATATGGAACGCACTCAAAATAACCGTATTCAAGATTGTACGTTCAAAAACCTGGGTATTGTAGGTGTGTCTATTGGTAAAGGAATAGCACCTTTTAAAAATTTGTCGCACGAAGGGGATGGTGTAGCGGTTTCCGATAAAATAGGAAGTTATTTGCAGCATGTTTATGCAAATCCTGTTTTTAATAGGGAGGCAGGCAACAACAATGGCGTAATAAATTGTACAATTTACAATACGGGAGCTGGAGGAATTCATTTAAGTGGGGGTGACCGTTTAACCCTGGAGCCTGGGAACAATTATGTAGAAAATACTACAATTCACGATTTTAATCGCCTTGAAAAGTCGTACCGAGCAGGAATAGATATCAGTGGTGTTGGAAATAGAATTTCAAACTGTGAAGTATACAACGCCCCAAGTATGGCTATTCTTATGCGGGGTAATGATCATTTGTTTGAGTATAATGAAATTCACAATGTTTGTCAGGAAGTACATGATCAAGGTGCGTTGTACTACGGTCGTGATCCTTCGGAAAGAGGCCATATTGTGCGGTATAACTATTTTCATCACCTCAACAGTCCACATGCAACCTCTGCAGTTTACCATGATGATGGTGCTTGTGGAATGGAAGTTTATGGCAATATTTTTTACAAACCAGGAAATATACCTGTACTTATAGGAGGTGGACAGGATAACCCCTATACCAATAATATTTTTATAGATGCCGAATTGGGGATCCACATTGATAACCGAAATCAGGGCTGGTCTAAATTCCTACTTGATAAAGGTGGGATTTATGATCAACGCTTAAAAATGGTAAATTTAAAAACCCCTCCCTACAGCACAAGGTATCCTAATTTGGTAAACTATTGGGAAGATGAGCCGGCACTTCCTAAACGAAATCCTGTTTCAAAAAATATTTTTTATAAGGTAACAACACCCATTGATGGTTCTAAAGATTGGTTGCCATTTTTGGAAGACAACTGGATTACAGAAGAGGACCCAGGATTTGTAGATATAGAAAATGGTGATTTTATGCTCAAAGAAACAGCCAAAGCCTTTGAAAAGGTTCCTGGATTTAAAGCTATTCCCTTTGATAAGATTGGGGTGAATAAAAATAGAAAGTAGGGTTTTAAAACAGTAAAAGAAAACGCTGAAAATTCACCCAATAACTTAAGTTTGGTCAAGCGGTATATGTTATCGTTTTTATATAAAATAAATGAAAAAAAGATTCACATATACAACCCCAATAACGGCGCTCTTAATTTTAGTATTGATTTTAGGTTGTAAAAGTACATCTACGGCACAAGAGACCAATGATCTGGCTACATTAAAAGTAATGACATGGAACATTTGGGGGAAGCTTAATTTGGAACCACGCTACACAATAGCAGGTAAAACAGCCAGACAAAGAGTAATAGACATTATTAAGGATAGTAAAGCCGATATTATAACAATGACTGAGACTTATGGTTCTGCAAAAGCAATTTCAGAGGCATTAAATTACTACTATTATACGCCTTCACCTGATGCCAACCTAACTATTTTTAGCAGATATCCCTTAGAGAATTTTGGTAATATAGAAGGCTTATCTCCTTTTTCTTTTATTGTTGCTACTGCTATTTTACCGAGTAATCAAAAAGTACGAGTTTATAATATATGGCTCACCAGTGGTGGTAGACATATTGTAGCGATCAAAGATGAAAATCTTTCTGATGCAGCATTTAATAACGGAGATGAAAATCGTTATGAGCATATTCAGCAACTGCTTCAACATAAAGATTTTAAAAAAGATTTTGCGAATAGAGATCAAATACCAGTAATCGTTGCAGGAGATTTTAACTGTGTTTCTCATTTAGATTTTACCAAGGAGACAAAAAAGGATGGATTGAATTTTGATAGACTGTTAGCAAACAAAACTGCTATAGCAATGGCCAATGCAGGTTTTACGGATACTTATAGGGCAACGAACACTCAAATAACCAAAGAAACTTTAGGGTATACGTGGACCACAGTAGGGCTAGAATACACCTATGAATCAGGTATGGGCTTTGTTCCTATTACAACAGCAACACATCCTGAACCGGAATACCGAAACCCTTTTGCCAGAATTGATTTTATTTACAGTATAGGAAAAAGTATAATACCTATAAATTCAAAAACTATTATGCATCACAAAGCCAATTTAAATAGAAGTTTTCCTGAATTTCCATCGGATCATGGTGCAGTATTAACGACTTTCAAATTGAACGGAAATCAATTCAATTTAAAGTTAAAAAAATAAAAGAGACCAATGAAAAAAGTAATTTTAAGTGCAATATTGTTCATTTCCTTTTTGAATAACCACTGGATTAGCGCACAAGAAAAGCAACCCTTAAAAGTGATTAGTTATAACATTTGGAATGGTTTTGATTGGGGTAAAGATATGGATCGTAAAAGTCAATTTATAGCGTGGGTAAATTTTCAAAAACCAGATGTATTTGCTTTACAGGAATTGTGTGGTTATACGCAAGAAAAATTGCTAGCAGATGCTAAAAAATGGGGACATAATTATGCGGAAATTCTTAAAACCTCTGGTTATCCAGTGGGCATTACATCCAAAAAGCCCATAGAAGTAAAAGAAAAAATATTGGAAGGGATGCATCACGGAGCATTGCATTGTAAAGTTGATGGTATTGATATTTTTGTGATTCATTTTTCACCATTTAGCCATCAAAAAAGGCAAAGTGAAGCAAAAATTGTAGCAGACAAATTAGCCGAAGTTTCTAAAGAACAAAACAAATATTTGGTTTTAGGCGATTTTAATGCCTTGTCACCTTTTGATGCCCATTTGTATAAAGATAAAACGTGGCTTTTAGATGATCTGAGAGCTTCTGAAAAAGAACACGATCACGTTCAGAACTTACTAAATGACGAGTTAGAATACGGTGTAATTGGTTCTCTTTTAGGGATTCCTCTAATTGATGTTACTCAAAAGTTTACGGTTACATGGGAAGATAGGTTAAGTTGTCCAACCCAGGTTTTTGCAGAAGAAAAAGGAAAAGGACCCCATAAAAATTCTACACGAATAGACTATATTTTAAGTTCTCCTTTTTTAGCAAAAAAGTGTGTAAATGCTAAAGTCTTAAACACAGAAGAAACCTATTATTTATCAGACCATTATCCGGTCTTGGCAGAATTTGAAAGATAGATTTAAAAAACTAAACGAAGCCTAGTTCTTAAAATTACTGAATTAGAATTTATTTCTAAAGACTTATTAATCAATTTGAATAGCAATGTATTTAACTGAAGTAGTAGTCAATGAAATTTAAAATAAAGACCTTTAATTTTTAGATACTATTAATATTCCATTTGCAAACGACAATAGGTTTTAGGCGTATACCCCGTAAATTTTTTAAAGGTAGTCGCAAAATATTGAGATGAACTAAACCCAAGATCAAAAGCCACTTTGGTAACGGCCCTATTTTTTAGTAAATCTATTTTACCTTGTTCTATCTTAGACCTATTAATATATTCCTTAGGTGGCATACCGGTTTGTAACTTAAACCACGCTTTAAAATATCCTGTAGACATTCCCGACAAATTTGCCATTTCATCAACATAAATAATCCGATGCAAGTTTTGCTGTATATAGTTGTCCAGTTGATTTAATTTTATGGTAGGCGCTGTTTGTTGTGGCTTTTTGGAAAGCATAACCGTTTCCAATAGTAATTGTTTTATTAATTGATCTGCCATAATTTCGGAATAGATAGAATCCCATTTTTCAAAATGGCTAACTAATTTTTCTAAAATAAATTTAAGTTGAAACGCTCCATTAAAAATTACAGCTGATTTTTTTTGTAATGCTTCAAGGAGATAATCGGAATGTTTTTTTGGCAAATTACAAAGTTTGCCTGTAGAATTGTTCAATAGTATTTGAATCCAAAATAATTCTCCTTTATCTTCTGGAAACTCTCCGGTGCTGTGCATGGTATCTGGCGGCACTACAAAAATATCGTTCCCATTTAATTCATATAATTGACCACCAACCTTATAATGCTGTTGTCCTTTCATACAAAAACAAATTTCCAAAGTCTCTTCATGACGGTGACTATCAAGGCCAGGTTTCACCTCTTTATATTTGTAGTGACCAAAGGATAAACCTCTTCTTATCCCGTATTCCTGAAGATTAAAAACCTTTCTTTCTTGTGTTGAAGTTTCCATAGTAAAATGTATAAAAAAGTAATATAATACAAAAACGATAGACTTTTAATTAAAATAACAGCAAATTTGAAAACTATAAAATGTTTCAATGGATAACAGTCAATTAAGATTTAAACAAGATGGATATTTAAAAGTAGGAGCCCTACTGTCCATGGATGAAGTTGGTGCGCTACGCACTATTTACGATACACTTTTGCAGGATAAGGTAAATACTGCTCATTTACGTAGCGATTTGGCTGGTGTAGATACCCAAACAAATAAAAAGGAGGAACGCATTACACAAATAATGCGACCCAGTAGTATAGTTCCAGAATTGCTACATAATAGTGCTTACCAAAAAGTAGAAAGATGGGCAAAGGAGCTTTTAGGGGAAGATATGGAACTAGATTTCGACATGATGATCAATAAGGCACCAAAGAATAATACCGCAACCCCATGGCACCAAGATGCGGCCTATTGGATAGCAATGCCCGATAAGCGATCGGTAAGTTGTTGGATAGCCCTAGATGAAGTTTTTGAGGAAAATGGATGTATGTGGTTTATTTCTAGGGAAGACCAACAGGTTCTTCCTCATAAAAACCTTCCAAACGGTGGGGCATTGTATTGTGAAACGGAAACTAGTACGGCGCAAAGTGTTCCGCTCCATCCTGGTGGCTGTACATTTCATGATGGTTTTACCTTGCATTTTAGTCAAGGGAATAGTACAGAAACACAACGCAGGGCTTTGATCTTAAATTTTAGACCCAAAGCGATGATAGCTTATGAACGAGAGCAAGGAGTAGATCATACCGGGGAAAGAAAACAAAGGAATAAATAGAAATCTATAATAGCTAAACAAATGTGCCAATGAAAATAAGTTAATGAAAAAATTAGGGAAATGCACTAACATTTCCCTAATACCTAGAAAACTAGGGTAATATATTGAACTAAAATTAATTCATTTAAAATTATGAAAAAAATAACCAATTCCATTTATTTAAAACCAATAAATGACAATAAAAAATATTTACTTTTAATAAAATTTTGCTTCCTCTTTATATCAAGCTCAATTGTATCTGCTAATGTCTTTAATAGAACACATATAGATAATGAGAGAAATATTTATATGCAATTTGCTCTTCAAGGGACTGTTACTACCGAAAACGGAACTCCCTTGCTAGGGGCAAGTATAATCGAAAAAGGCACCTCTAATGGTACACAAACCGATTTTGATGGAAGGTTTTCTTTGGAAACAAGAACTGGAAATTCAACTCTTATTGTATCCTATGTTGGGTATGTGACCCAAGAAATTGTAGTTAATAATAAAACAAGTATTAAAATTCAATTAATAGAAAATACCAACGCATTAGATGAAGTAGTGCTAGTTGGTTATGGTACTAAAAAATTAACAAGTGTTACAACAGCAGTATCATCTGTAAATATAGAGGAACTTGGCAATGTTACTACCCAAAATATTGCATCTGCTCTTCAAGGAAGAGTTCCTGGTTTATTTATAAGAGATGCTGGGTATAACAAAGGCTTGTCTGTATTGGTTAGAGGTGCTACAACTATTGGAAATAATAGTCCTTTATATATTGTTGATGGTATACCGCAAGACTTATTAAAAGTAGACCCCAATGATATTGAGGCAGTTTCAGTTTTGAAAGGTGGTGCGGCTTCTGCTATTTATGGGGCTAGAGCAGCAGCAGGTGTCATTTTGGTAACTACTAAATCTGGTGCTAACAAAAAGGCAACTTTTAACTTTGAAACATTTACGAGCTGGGGAGAATTAACAACTGTACAAAAAGGAGCAAACTCCTTAGATTCAGCAGATATTATGAATGTAGCGTCCATTAATTCAAATGGTAATCCTGCTTTTACTGCTGCAGATATTGCTAAGTTTAGTGGTGCATATGATCCAAACTATGCCAATACCAATTGGCAAGATGAAATACTTAAAACAGAAGTAACTAATCGTTATTTTTTAAGTGCAACTGCTGGAGGTGAAAAGACTTCATATTATTTCTCTTTAGGGCACAGAGCATCTGATGGAATAATGAAAACGGGTATAGATAGAAAACAATATAATTTAAGAACTAATTTAAAAACTGAATTAAGAGATAATATTGATTTAGGTGTAAATTTAAGTTACAACATTACAAATAATACTTCTCCTAGCTTAAGTATAGATGCCATTTATAACCATATGAATGTTATTGCTCCGTGGGCAGGGGTTCGAGAGAGTTTAGAACCAGGAGCAAAATATAATCATTTTGCAAATTCGGGGACATACGCAAGAGGATTTTGGAATCCTTTATGGGAATTAGAAGCAGGAACCTCAAATACTAAAACGAAAACATTTACAGCAAATACGAGTCTTACATGGGAAATTATTAACGGCTTAAAGGCTATTGGTCGTTATTCACTAATCTCTAATACAAGCAGGGGTGTATCAAGTACATTCAAAGGTTCTACAACAGGTGGTGCACCATGGGTGTCAGATGTGAACAGCCAAAGTCAAACATGGAGCGATAACAATCAGTACAATGCTCAAACTTTATTAACATATGATAAAACCTTCGGAATACATAACTTAAGTGTCTTGGCAGGTTGGGATGTACAGTTTAATAAAGATTCATGGATTTCAGGATCAAGAAGAAATTTTCAATTTGATAATTTATTAACAGAATTGAGTGCTCCAAATTCTGGTGACAATGATGATATCACTGGTTTAGGTAGTAATACTGGTGAAAGTGCATTGCAATCTGCTTTAGGTAGGTTTAACTACGATTTTGATGAAAAGTACTTTCTTGAGCTTTCGGCTAGATATGATGGTTCATCTAATTTTGCACCTGAGACAAGATATGGATTTTTCCCTTCTGCCTCTGCAGCATGGATGATAAGTAAAGAAGACTTCTTTACTTCAAACGCTATAGATAATCTTAAATTTAGAGCCTCTATTGGGCAGATTGGTAACAACAGAGTAAATGGTAGCTATTTTTCAAATATTTCGTTTGGCTCCTATTATTTCGGTGCCGGAGATATTGTTGGTTCAACCGCATCAGAAGGAGGAATACCATTTAGAAATTTGAAGTGGGAAACTACTACTACTACGAATTTTGGTGTAGATTTCTCAGTAGACAATGGAATTATTGCTGGATCATTAGATTATTATATTAAAAATACTGACGATATATTATTAGGAAGTCCAGTTCCTGGAACGGTAGGAACTTATAGATCTGGGCCGGCAATAAATGCAGGTTCTGTTAAAAATAATGGTGTAGAATTGGTTATAAGCCATCGTAATACACTTTCCAATGGTTTAAATTATGGTGTTTCATTTAATGGTACCTATAACAAAAATGAGATTACTGAATTAACTGATGCTTTCTCTGAGTTTAATACCTCTTACAGAGTTGGTGATGCGCTAGGAACGGTGTATGGTTATCAAGCAGATGGGTTGTTAACATCGCAAACAGAGGTGGATGCTTATAAAGCAGCAATAACATCGGGAATTAGTGGGTCTACCGCAATGGGAGACATTAAGTATATAGATCAAAATGGTGATAATAAGTTAGATTTTGAGGATAGAATTGCAATTGCAGAAACCATTCCTAAAATTACATATGGTATGAACTTAAATGCGAATTGGAAAAATTTTGATTTCCAAATGTTCTTCCAAGGAACAGGTAAGTCTAGGGAACATAAAATTAACGATTTATTTGGTAATTTTAGTTGGATTCCGGAAGAAGCTGGTGATGCTTGGAGTGCTGATAATGTAGATGGATCCTATCCAAGGTTGTTTCTTTTTGGACAACAAACATATAACCAGAACTTTAGTACTACCTCTAGCTTTTGGACATTTAATTCATCTTATTTAAGATTAAAGAATTTACAATTAGGATATACTATTCCTATTAAAGAGAATAATTACATTAATAAAGCAAGAATCTATTTTGCTGGCACAAATTTATTGACTTGGTCCGATTTTAGACCTGGTTTTGATCCAGAATCTCAAGGTTTAGATATTCCACCTGTGAAGACATTTTCGTTGGGTGTAAATATTAACTTTTAAAAAAATAATACTATGAAAATTTATATAAAAATTATATGCTTACTAATTGTTTCTTTTGGCATCTTTCAAAGTTGTTCAGAGGAAGACATTACTAAACTACCTGTTACGGCTTTATCAGAAGATGCTTTTTGGACTAGCGAGAGTGATGTTTCTCAAGCTGCAAATGCGCTTTATGGTTCATTGAATAATGTAGGGCAGATTGAATGGGATGCTTTAACAGACATCATGTTTAGCCAATATGGTACTTCATCAATTGCTACAGGTGGGCTTAGCGCTGGAACTGGCCTTGTTAATGATTTATGGACGGGGCAATATGGGACAATTAGAGACGCCAACTGGTTTTTACAAAATATTGATAAAGCACCTTTAACTAAATCAGAACAAGCTAAGTACAAAGGGCAAGTTCGTTTTTTTAGAGCTTGGGCCCATTATAAATTACTATATCAATTTGGTCCTATTCCAGTGGTAACTACTGTCTTAGAAGTTAACGAAGGTCAAGTAGAGCCTAGTACTCGAGCCCAAGCCTTGAGTGCTGTCTTAACCGATTTGGATTTGGCAATTACAGAATTATCTGCTGCAGATTATACGCCTGAATATGGTAGAATTACCAAATGGGCTGCTATGGCTCTAAAATCTAGAATTTTGTTATATGAAGGAACTTTAGCGGAAGATAACACCTTATTATCAGAAAGCGCAAATATAGCTTCACAAATAATGGGAGGCGGTTTTAGTTTACATAATAACTATACCGAATTATTTAGACCTGAAGGAGACGGTAGCAATGAAATAATATTGGCTAGAGTTAATGCTGATTTGGAAGGACGTTATCATGCCCTAAACCAATGGTTATCACCCATAAGTTTTCATGCATCTTGGTCTACTATTACACCTACGATGGCGCTAGTTGAAAAATACCCAGACATTAACGGAGAAGATATTTCAACTAGTCCTTTATACAATCCAGCTACCCCCTTTGTGGATAGAGACCCACGTTTAAATCAAACTATTTTTGATTGGAATGAGGATGTTGATTACGAGGGCGCAATGTTTGTAAATAATGGTACTTGGTTAAACTTGAGAAAGTTTATTAACCCTGCAGAAACAACAGAACAAAGAAGTCATAACGATTTTATTGTTTTTAGACTAGGAGAAGTACACTTAAACTATGTTGAAGCTTTGAATGAGGTTAATGGCCCATCTCAAGAATTGTTAGACATTATTAATGATTTAAGAACTAGGGGTGGTCAAGGTGCTGGTATTGGAGGTGCAGATATAGTGGTGCCGCCAATTGCTCTTGCTGGCTTAACAAAAGATACGTTTCGAGAAATTGTCCGACGTGAAAGAATTATTGAATTAGCTGCAGAAGGTATTCTTTATTACGATTACCACAGGTGGAGATTGTTGGAAACAACAATGAACCAACCGGCAGTAGGAATTATTCCATTAGATGTTAGATCGTTTACAGCACCTAGAGATTATACATGGCCTTATCCAGATTTTGAACAAATTAATAACCCCAAATTAATACCTCATTCTGGATGGTAATAATTTAATAACATAAGTAAAACCTCGCTTCAAAGAGTTAGTTTAGTTAGTTTTTTGAGTTGCGAGGTTTTTCCTCTTACTCGTTTTATGGTTTTTAGATTAAAAAAAGGAATAATAGTATGGAACTAAAGTTTATATACCCTAGATGGGGGAGTGCTGAGATGCCTTGGCCCGTTTTTTTAAAAAAGGTAAAAGAAGCTGGTTATGATGGGGTAGAAATAGATCTTCCTCTAGACAAATTCAGAAAGAAAGAAATCTGTGCTATGCTGACAGATTTCGAATTGGAATTTGTAGCCCAACATTGGGAAACCAAGGAGGTGGACTTTAAAAAGCATAAGGAGGTCTATAAAAAGCATTTGTATAATTTAGCAGAGGCCAAGCCTATTTT
>NZ_JALKBA010000069.1 GCF_023015805.1 Cellulophaga sp. F20128 | reverse complement strand
GGTTTGGATAAACATAAATTAGAGGAAATAACAAAACGATTTATAAACGAAATGAAACTAGGAGAGCGACAAGCGATAGCGTTTGTGCATCAAGACAAGGAGCACAAACACATTCATTTATATGTGAATCGGATTAATTTTAAAGGGGTGGCTTACAATGATAGTTTTATTGGTAAACGTAGTCAACGAGCTGCGGAGAAGGTTGCAGAAAACATGGGTTTGACAACCGTAAAGCAAGTACAGTTTGAAAAGGCTTTCAATCAAAAGGAAGTACGAACAGAAATTAAACGTAGACATGATCTCAGTATGAAACAATTTAGACCCAAATCCTTTGATGACTATATAAAGGCTATGGAAACCAATAAGGTCAAAGTGATCCCGACGATTAACAACCAAAATAAATTACAAGGATTCCGATTTGAATTTCAAGGGCATAATTTAAAAGGTAGTGAAGTACATCGCAATATGTCTATAGGTAACATTGGAAAACAAATATCAGGTATTGAAGGAGCTCAAATTTTAAAGAACAATAAAACAGGAGTAATGATTGCAGGAAAAATAGTTGATCTCAC
>NZ_JALKBA010000068.1 GCF_023015805.1 Cellulophaga sp. F20128 | reverse complement strand
GGTTTGGATAAACATAAATTAGAGGAAATAACAAAACGATTTATAAACGAAATGAAACTAGGAGAGCGACAAGCGATAGCGTTTGTGCATCAAGATAAGGAGCATAAACACATTCATTTATATGTGAATCGGATTGATTTTAAAGGGGTGGCTTACAATGATAGCTTTATTGGTAAACGTAGTCAAAGAGCTGCGGAGAAGGTTGCAGAAAACATGGGTTTGACAACCGTAAAGCAAGTACAGCTTGAAAAGGCTTTTAATCAAAAGGAAGTACGAACAGAAATTAAACGGAGACATGATCTCAGCATAAAACAATTTAGACCAAAATCCTTTGATGACTATATAAAAGCTATGGAAACCAATAAGGTCAAAGTGATCCCAACGATAAACAACCAAAATAAATTACAAGGCTTCCGTTTTGAATTTCAGGGGCATAATTTAAAAGGCAGTGAAGTGCATCGTAATATGTCTATAGGAAACATTGGAAAACAAATATCAGGTATTGAAGGAGCTCAAATTTTAAAGAACAATAAAACAGGAGTAATGATTGCAGGAAAAATAGTTGATCTCAC
>NZ_JALKBA010000067.1 GCF_023015805.1 Cellulophaga sp. F20128 | reverse complement strand
CCAGTGGCTCCTTTATCTCCATCAGGACCTTGAGCTCCTATTGGACCTTGATCTCCATCTACTCCTTTATCTCCATCTGCTCCTTTGTCTCCAGTTGCACCCTTGTCTCCAACGGCTCCCTGAATACCAACCGGACCTTGAGCTCCTGTATCACCAGTGGCTCCTTTATCTCCATCTGCACCTTTGTCCCCTGTTGCTCCTTTGTCTCCAACGGCTCCCTGAATACCAACCGGACCTTGAGCTCCTGTATCACCAGTGGCTCCTTTATCTCCATCTACTCCTTTGTCTCCATCTGCTCCTTTGTCTCCAGTTGCACCTTTGTCTCCAACGGCTCCCTGAATACCAACCGGACCTTGAGCTCCTGTATCACCAGTGGCTCCTTTGTCTCCTGTATCACCAGTGGCTCCTTTATCTCCAGTTGCACCCTTGTCTCCTGTATCACCAGTGGCTCCTTTATCTCCATCAGGACCTTGGGCTCCTATTGGACCTTGATCTCCATCTACTCCTTTGTCTCCTGTTGCACCCTTGTCCCCAGTTGCACCCTTGTCTCCAACGGCTCCCTGAATACCAACCGGACCTTGAGCTCCTGTATCACCAGTGGCTCCTTTATCTCCTGTTGCACCTTT
>NZ_JALKBA010000066.1 GCF_023015805.1 Cellulophaga sp. F20128 | reverse complement strand
GTCAAGATTTAGATGGGGATGGGTGTGACGATTGTTCCGCTACTTCAAATACCGATTTTAGCGCTGGTAATAATTTTGATCCAGCCAATGACGGTTTGGATACCGATGGAGATGGTATTTGTGATGCCAGTGATACTGATGATGATAATGATGGGGTTTTAGATGGTGATGATACCGATCCATTAGATCCTTCTATTTGTCAAGATTTAGATGGGGATGGGTGTGACGATTGTTCCGTAACCTCAAGCACAGATTTTAGTGTAGGTAATAATTTTGATCCAGCCAATGACGGTTTAGACACCGATGGGGATGGCATTTGTGATGCCAGTGATACTGATGATGATAACGACGGGGTTTTAGATGGTGATGATACCGCTCCCCTTGACCCTTCTGTTTGTCAAGATTTAGATAGTGATGGCTGTGACGATTGTTCCGCTACTTCAAATACCGATTTTAGAGCTGGTAATAATTTTGATCCAGCCAATGACGGTACAGATACCGATGGAGATGGCATTTGTGATGCCAGTGACACTGATGATGATAACGATGGTGTAGCCGATGGTGACGACACGGATCCTCTAGACCCTTCTGTTTGTCAAGATTTAGACGGTGATGGGTGTGACGATTGTTCGGC
>NZ_JALKBA010000065.1 GCF_023015805.1 Cellulophaga sp. F20128 | reverse complement strand
TACAACCAATATCAATAAGTTAGAAGCCAAAGGGAAGGACAAACGAGAGGTTGAGTTCTTTGGGAAATTTATCCTATGCAGTAATAACGAAGAGAGTTTTATTAAAATAGATGCCAATGAAACCCGATTCTGGGTCATTAAAATTCCAATGTTAGAAAAAGAGGATACTCATTTTCTAGAAAATCTGATTAATGAAATCCCTGCGTTTATGCATTATTTAGCTAACCGAAAGATGAGTTCCAAGCATTTAACTCGAATGTGGTTTTCAGCCCAGCAAATAAAAACCCAAGCTTTGACTAGACTGGTTCAAAACAATCGAAATCGTGTAGAAAAGGAATTGGCAAGTATTCTATTGAGCGTGATTGAAAAATTTGACCTTGATGTTGTTGATATATGCCCAATGGATGCTTTACTGGCACTCAACAAAACCCGAGTAAAAACAGATTTAACACAGCTTAGAAAGTTGCTAAAAACAGATTGGAAACTAAGCAACCAGGAGAACTCTAATAAATATCAAAAATTTGTGATTTGGACAGATGGCGATATGACCTTGATAGATGCTAAAGGCAGATATTTTACTGTTGAAAAGGATTTCTTGACCAAAAATTTTGATGATACGATGACAGAATCGTAGAACCCTACTATTTAT
>NZ_JALKBA010000064.1 GCF_023015805.1 Cellulophaga sp. F20128 | reverse complement strand
ATAAATAGTAGGGTTCTACGATTCTGTCATCGTATCATCAAAATTTTTGGTCAAGAAATCCTTTTCAACAGTAAAATATCTGCCTTTAGCATCTACCAAGGTCATATCGCCATCGGTCCAAATCACAAATTTTTGATATTTATTAGAGTTCTCCTGGTTGCCTAGTTTCCAATCTGTTTTCAGCAACTTTCTAAGCTGTGTTAAATCTGTTTTTACTCGGGTTTTGTTGAGTGCCAGTAAAGCATCCATTGGGCATATATCAACAGCATGAAGGTCAAATTTTTCAATCACGCTCAATAGAATACTCGCGAGTTCCTTTTCTACACGATTTCGATTGTTTTGAACCAACCTTGTCAAAGCTTTGGTTTTTATTTGCTGGGCTGAAAACCACATTCGAGTTAAATGCTTGGAACTCATCTTTCGGTTAGCTAAATAATGCATAAACGCAGGGATTTCACTAATCAGATTTTCTAGGAAATGAGTATCCTCTTTTTCTAACATTGGAATTTTAATGACCCAGAATCGGGTTTCATTGGCATCTATTTTAATGAAATTCTCTTCGTTATTACTGCATAGGATAAATTTCCCAAAGAACTCAACCTCTCGTTTGTCCTTCCCTTTGGCTTCTAACTTATTGATATTGGTTGTA
>NZ_JALKBA010000063.1 GCF_023015805.1 Cellulophaga sp. F20128 | reverse complement strand
TCCCGCTTCCTTCAGTCCAGCCCTCGCGGACAACGACCTTGCGGCTTACTAATGGTTCTAGGCGTTACCCCAGCCCATAAGGGACTTGCACCCTCTAGATTAATACCATATCTTAGATATGATAAAGATGCCCATGCTGGGCACACACATCGGCTATAATTCAGCGCGGCTGAATTATTAAAATTTAACTATATTTATTCCAACAAGCTTTATTACGGTGGAAAGTACTCACGTCCTTTCCACGCCGAAATTATAGCCAAAACGTTGTAAAACATTAAAGGATTATGGGAATGACCAGAAGCGAAAGACTAAGGCTTGTTGCTTTTAGAAACTTTATGGAGAAGAAGAAATTAGCCCAGGAAGAGAAACAAAATGACGAAACAAAAAAAATGGAGAGAGGTAACACGTAGATAAAGATTTCTATTTAGTGCTATGCTCAGGATTCTCTAAAAGGGATGCGAAAACTGTTCGAGTTGGTAGGATAATATCACCCAACTCTTAAAGCATTACTTATATTGAAATATTTACAACCCTCTCTCCTTATTTTTAAAATTAGTACTCAGTTAAAATGACAAATAAAAATCCAGACAAAATAATAGATGAACTAATTATTTTGGAATCTAAAAAGAGTAACATCAAGTACTCTTTTTTTAGCAAGCTAACACCTA
>NZ_JALKBA010000062.1 GCF_023015805.1 Cellulophaga sp. F20128 | reverse complement strand
CCGCTGGTAATATCAGTCCACTCTCAGCCGATTTCCCAATTACGGTAGATACTACCGATCCGGTAGCCCCTATAGTGACCGCCATAAATGACGACTCAGGAGCTATTACAAATGACGGTATTACCAATGATAACACATTGATCTTTACAGGAACAGCAGAACCAAATACATCTGTAGAAGTATTTATAAATGGTGTTAGTATTGGATCTACCACTGCTAATGGTTCTGGAAACTGGTCCTATGACCATTCCGGGACCACCCTTGGTGATGCCAGTTATGTGATTACTTCACAGGCAACAGATGCCGCTGGTAATATCAGTCCACTCTCAACCGATTTCCCATTTACCGTAGATACTACCGATCCGGCAGCACCTGTAGTGACTAGCATTAGTGACGATTCAGGAGCTATTACAAATGACGGTATTACAAACGATAATACATTGATATTTACAGGAACAGCAGAACCAAATGCCTCTGTAGAAGTATTTATTGATGGTGTTAGTATTGGATTTGTAACTGCTGATGGATCAGGAGATTGGTCTTATGACCATACTGGGATTACTCTTGATGATGCCAGTTATCTGATTAGTTCACAAGCAACAGATGCCGCTGGTAATATAAGCTTAGTTTCAGCCGATTTCCCAATCACCGTAGATACTACCGATCCAATAGCTACTGCCGTGACTAGTATAAGTGACGACTCAGGAGCTA
>NZ_JALKBA010000061.1 GCF_023015805.1 Cellulophaga sp. F20128 | reverse complement strand
GAGCAACTGGAGATACAGGAGATAAAGGTGCAACAGGAGATAAAGGAGCCACTGGTGATACAGGAGCTCAAGGTCCGGTTGGTATTCAGGGAGCCACTGGTGACAAAGGTGCAACTGGTGATACAGGAGACAAAGGTGCGACTGGAGACAAAGGAGCAACAGGAGACAAAGGAGTAGATGGAGATCAAGGTCCAATCGGAGCCCAAGGTCCTGATGGAGATAAAGGAGCCACTGGAGATACTGGAGACAAAGGAGCAACAGGTGATAAAGGTGCGACTGGAGACAAAGGAGTAGATGGAGATCAAGGTCCAATCGGAGCCCAAGGTCCTGATGGAGATAAAGGAGCAACTGGTGATACAGGAGACAAAGGAGCAACAGGTGATAAAGGTGCGACTGGAGACAAAGGAGCAGATGGAGATAAAGGAGTAGATGGAGATCAAGGTCCAATAGGAGCTCAAGGTCCTGATGGAGACAAAGGAGCAACAGGAGACAAAGGAGTAGATGGAGATCAAGGTCCAATCGGAGCCCAAGGTCCTGATGGAGATAAAGGAGCAACTGGTGATACAGGCGATAAAGGTCCTGATGGAGATAAAGGAGCCACTGGAGATACTGGAGACAAAGGTGCAGATGGAGACAAAGGAGCAACAGGTGATAAAGGAGCCACAGGTGATACAGGAGCTCAAGGTCCGGTTGGTATTCAGGGAGCCGTTGGAGACAAGGGTGCAACAGGAGACAAAGGAGCAGATGGAGATAAAGGAAT
>NZ_JALKBA010000060.1 GCF_023015805.1 Cellulophaga sp. F20128 | reverse complement strand
ATTTAGATTTCAAAAGTTCTCGATACAATTTTTCGTACCTCAAAATCACTCGAACTGACATTATCCCAAAATCATAAAGCGTTTAGACAAACAACAATTAACCAACAACAGTCAACCATAATAAAGCGTAAGGTTAATCAGAATACTCAAAAATGAATGCCCATTACAAAAGTTCTCTATACAAAATTCTGAAAATAGAATTTCACTCGCCCAGAATGTTCGGAGGACAAAACGATACAGAAAAACTCAATGTCACTTCGAGTGAATTATTTTATAGCGCTAGCGGAGAAATAATTAGTATCGAGAAGTTAATTTGAGAATACATTTAATATTTTTATACTATGAAAATCTATTATGTATACATACTAGAATGTTCAGACACATCGTTTTACACGGGGGTAACTTCTAACCTATTAGCAAGAGTGAAAGATCATACTTCAGGTAAGCATAGGGATAGTTATACCTATTCTCGTAGACCATTGTTATTGGTTTATTATTGTGAGTTTTCAGATGTTAGTTTGGCTATTGATATGGAAAAACAAATAAAAAAATGGTCTAAAGTTAAAAAGGAAGCATTGATAAATGGTGATTATGAATCACTTCCTAATTTAGCTAAAAAGAAGTTTTAATAGTATTTTTTTAATGTCACTTCGAGTGAATTATTTTATAGCGCTAGCGGAGAAATAATTAGTATCGAGAAGCATTTAGATTTCAAAAGTTCTCGATACAATTTTTCGTACCTCAAAATCACTCGAACTGACATTATCCCAAAATCATAAAGCGTTTAGACAAA
>NZ_JALKBA010000005.1 GCF_023015805.1 Cellulophaga sp. F20128 | reverse complement strand
ATTAATTTAGTAAACGAAATTCCTTTTGTAAATATTCCATTATTCAATTCAATTACTATTCCAGAAAAAGGTACTGTTAAAAATGAAATTTTAAGGGTTGAAGAATTTCCGAACTATTCCTTTTCTGTTTCAAACGGAAAAGTTACCATAAACCCTAAATTTAAAGAAGACGGACAAATTGAAATAATATTAACTGCTGATGAGTCATTAGATTTATCTGAACCTATTGAATTTCAAATGACGGTTGACTATAAAGATGAATTTAATAACCTAACCAATACGTATGATATTGAATTAGCCGACGAATTTAATTTAATTGGCAGTTGGAATGTTGAAAATGTAGACACTACCAGATATGATACAGGAACAGCGTCTTGTAATGGTATATCCAATCAATATTCAACTGATATATCCATAAAATTTAATTTTTCTGAGGAAACGGGTGTAGATACTACATTAAAAACCGTAGAAGAATATCAAAATGAAATGTGTACTGCAAACGGTTGGCAAGGTAATTACGAGGTATATACCGATACCGTAAAAGGTTATTTTGACTGGTCAATTACTGGTAATACACTTATTACTGTGTATGATAATGGTACAGACTCTTACAACAATGTTTTAAATATTATTGATAACAATAATATTCAGATTACCACAGAAGATGGTGATGTTATTACTTTGACAAGAGAATAAAGTTATAGTACTAAAAAATAAATGAACCATTAAACAAGAAACTCCTTCTTTTTCGAGAAGGAGTTTCTTGTTTAAGTCTTTAGCACGCTTACCATTTACAGCAATTCTTGCGTAAATTGATGCTTGTCCATTTTTTGCTCTGTAGGTACCTACCCAGAACAAAATGCTGAAGGTGGAAGATATTTTCATTATTTCGTCTTTTTGTTAACAATAATTGTTGTTTTCAGACGAAAGTCAAATCACTTATAAAGATATATTTATTTGTTGATAATCAGCTAGTTAACCATCAATTCGGTTAACACTTTTTCAATTCAATTTTGTTAACCAAATTGTTGACCTTTTTAAGCATATTAGATGAATTCTTTTGATATGCCTAAAAACAAGAAAAGCCTAAAATCAAATGATTTTAGGCTTTTTCTTTGTCGGGGTGGCAGGATTCGAACCTGCGACCTCCGCGTCCCAAACGCGGCGCGATAACCGGGCTACGCTACACCCCGAGTGGTTATCTTATTTTCAATAATTGAGAGCTTTTAAACCTGCCTACGCAATTTGCCTTGGCAGCTATTGCGGAGAGACAGGGATTCGAACCCTGGGTACCCTTTTGGGGTACGACGATTTAGCAAACCGTTCCTTTCGGCCACTCAGGCACCTCTCCCAAAACATTTAATGAACTTTAGCATCCTGAAATGCGGTTGCAAATGTATGTTTATAAAGGGTATTAAGCAACTATTTTTATTCTTTTTTTTACATTTTTTTTTACAGCCTTGTGTTGGGTGAGGTAAGCATCTCATTTTAAGTGTTTTTACCAGTTTTTATAATTTATTTTTTATTTTCAAAATTCTTTTTTAATAAAAGGGAAGATTTAAAAGGAATAGAAGTGCGGTTTTAAGTGTTAAAACTGAATGAAAAATTTTTCAAAATAAAATGTAAAATTAAGTTGCAAATTAAATAATGGTTATTGTATATTTGCAGCCCGAATGGCAAAATACTTTGTCTTTCTGGTGGCATAGCTCAGCTGGATAGAGCACCTGCCTTCTAAGCAGGCGGTCCTAGGTTCGAATCCTAGTGCCATCACAAAAAACCTCAGTGAAAACTGAGGTTTTTTTGTTTTATATACCTCATAGAATAAACTTTAGGCTAATCTTATCTTCTTCCCTAGTTTGCCATAACTTACCCTTGGCTTAACTCATGCCAAAACCCAAGAGTAGAAAAATATCCTATCAAGTCATAGTTGTACATTCCAAAGATGGGGTTTGTAGTGTGATTTTGGAAAATTCAGATAGTACGACCCAAAGTTCTACTGTTTTATGATATAGTTTTAAATGATTTCTAGTCAATAAATTAGCAATTGAGAATAGTTGAAAATTTTATAATAATTGAATAAATAATTGTATTTTTAATTAAGTAAAGAATCTCTTAAAAAAAGGATCCAATTATTCTTTTATGTTTGAATAGGTTAGGTTTCTATTTTAATCAATTTCCCCCCATATATTTTAAGTTCACAAATGCTTATTACTATTTATTAATGGTAACATATATAATAATGTTAACATTTTAAAAAAGGAAAAGACTAAGTATAAATTAATCCAACATAATATGAAAAAAATGACACTATTCACTTTAATTCTGAGTTGCATTACAATGCACTCATGCAGTATCGAGGAACAATCATTGCAAGAGGAGCTTATAGCCACAAACTTCACGACGTCTACCGAGCAAAAGTATGACTATCTCTATGGCATTCAAATGTATTATTTAAGTGCGGAGAGTGAGATTAAAAGATTGGAATTACTAAAAATTAAGCTAGTTGCAGAATTAGAAAAAGGCAACAAGGAAGTAATGAAGGAACTAGAAGGTATACAGGTTCAAATTGAAAAGCTAACACGCTTAAATGCTTATTTAATTTCAATAAAACCTCCTGTAGGACCTAATGGCCCAATTCCACCTCCAAAACCATGCCTTATGGATAAAGAAAGTAATTGCGATCCAAAACAAAAATTTACTTCAAAAACTTTAATAGTTTTAGGTAAGCAATTAATTGTTACAGATATTATCGTTAAAAATGTAAAAAATCAATTGGTCGACACAAGATTTGAGCCTACAAAAGATCAATTTAACCAAAGTGCTTTACAATTACAATCTAACTTTAAAGGAGAAGGAATTATGTACACCACACTTAAAATAGAAGCTGTTGGTGAAATTACGATACCCACCCCAATAGTACGTTTGTAAATTACTTTAAATCAGTATATTTAAGCTCTCCATCTAAGGGGGAGCTTTTTTTATGAAGTATCTTGTTTTACTATTAATTTATTTTTTATGTTTTCAGAATGCTGCCGGACAAAGTACTGAGTTGGAACAAGCGTATAGTAAGGCATTTAATTATCATTATTCAAATAAAGATAGTGCTTACTATTACTACGATAAAACGATACGCTTGGCCAATAACGAGAATGAGTTGGAATATATGCTTAGTGGCTATCTCTATTTAATGAATGCGAATGGGCACTACTATGATTTAAAAAATTATCAAAAAAACTTAAAATTAGAAGATAGCTTATTGAAATTTGACAAGCGTTTTGCAAGCTTGCCAAACCTTAATTATTATAAAGATTACTTGCTTTTTGACAAAGGTAATTACCATTATAAGATAAAAGATTATACCACCTCTAAAAAATACTTTCAAGAACTTTTTATAAAATTAAATGACATTCCGGAAAGAAAAAGGACTAAAAATGACCTAGCAACCTTATCTAGTTTATATAGTTTTTTGGGTGTTATATATAAACACACGGGCAAATATGAATTGGCTGAGTTTAATTTTAAAAAAGATATTGCTCTAGTATCAAACAATGCAGATAGTATTGATAATTGGGAGTCTTCTGTAATGAATTCCAAAAAATTACTCTCTCAAGTGTATGAAGATAAAAAAGATTATAAAGCCTCAAACCTTTTATTGACGAGTGCTTTGGCCTTTTATAAATCTAAAAAGGAAGACCCTAGTTTTAAAAATAGAATACTCTCTACCTATATACTTTTAGCTAAGAATTATATCAAACAAAATAAATTTCAATTCGCTATTTCTACCTTGGATGAAAGTACGCTTAATAATTTTGATGATAATCCGTTTTCAAGGGAGTTCGATTTAATATATGGAGATGCCTATTTAGGGCTTAAAAATTATACAAAGGCAGTAGCCTATTATCAAGAAGGGGTATTGAAAATAAGAAAGTATCGCGAGTATCAGAAACATCAAGATATTGCATTGGCCTACACCAAATTGGGTAATGCGTATATGAAACAACAAAGAATATCGGAAGGTTTAGAACACTTTCAAATGGCTTTAATTCAATTGGATAAAAATTTTAATGATTTAGATTATAACTCAAGTCCTAATCCAGAAAATACCCTTTCAAAAACCGTCTTAGTTACTGTTTTGAAAGAAAAACTTAATGCCTTTTTTGAAGCTTATGTGGTAACTAAGGATATACAGTATTTAAAAAAATCACAGCAAACATCCAAAGCGATAATAAAGGCTTTGGATGTTTTACGACCAGAATTTGAAAGCAAATTAGACAAAGAGTTTTTGGTATCTGAAACGTACCCTACCCTACAAACAATGGTTAATATTTCATACGAATTATACCAACACAGCAAAGAAAGTAGCTACATTGATGATGCTTTTTACTTTATGGAAAAAAGTAAAAGCATTGCACTACTGGAAGCACATCGGAATTCGGAAGCAACGAAATATGGTGATATACCCAGTTCTATAATTAGTAAGGAGCAAATTTATAGGGCAAAAATATCACATTTAGATAAAGAAATTTTCAACTCAAATCAAAATGAGAAAGCAGCCTTAATAGACTCTTTGTTTTTGACGAAACGAAAGTACTATGATTATATTTCAAAATTGGAACAGAACTATCCAAAGTATTATGCTTTAAAGTATCAAACTAGTGTTGTTTCTGCACAAGAATTTAAAAAAGATTTAAACCCAAATCAATCAGTCCTCAGTTATTTAGTTACTGAAAACTCAATTTTTATAACGGTACTAACCAAAGAAAACGAAGCTTTTTATAAGTTGCCATATAGTGAAAGCCTTAAAAAAAATATTACAAATTTTTATAGGCAACTTTCCAAACCAAATATAAATGACAGCAGTACTTATGCAGCAAATAGCAATCGTATTTATAAAGCAATTTTAGAACCTGCCCTTGCAAATAAAAAAACTACAAATATTGTAATTCTTGCTGATGATATACTAAATTATATTCCCTTTGATGTACTGCAAACAGATGCAAGCAATGAGAGCTCTTATTTACTTTCTAAATACAGTATAAGTTATGCTAGTTCAGCAACATTGCTACAAGCACAAAATAGAATAAAGGGTAAAAAGAGGAATAGGCTAATGATTTTTGCGCCTCATTTTAACGAATCAATATCAGGAAAAAAAGCGGATCAAGAAAGGGGTGATATGGGGCCATTAGTCTATAATACTAAGGAGGCACAAAACATATCGGCTTATTTTAAAGGAAAAATTTATGACGGATATAAAGCGAGTATAGCAAATTTTAAAAAGGATCTTGGTGCTTATAATTTGCTTCATTTTGCCACCCATGCATCCGCAAATGATGAATTTCCTGATTATTCGTATTTAGCATTTGAAGATACAGAAAATACTTCTAATTTATTATATGTTAAGGACTTGTATGATTATCATATAGATGCAGATATGGTTACTTTAAGTGCCTGTCAGACTGGTTTTGGTAAACTTCAAAAGGGAGAAGGAATGTTAAGTTTAGCCAGAGGATTTAATTATGCAGGTGTACCATCTATAATTACAACATTATGGAAAATTAACGATCGGAGTACTTCAGAAATAATGGAATCTTTTTATAAAAATTTAAGTGATGGATTAAGTAAAAAAGAAGCTTTACGCCTAGCAAAACTAAGGTATCTAAACTTAAATGATGATGCCTTTTTAAGGCACCCATATTATTGGTCAGGTATTGTTATAACTGGAAATTCTATGCCTCTCAGGAGTACTAATTATTTTTTATGGACCATTTATTCCCTTATTGGTATTCTATTCATTTGGCTGATTTACAAAAAATTAATTAAACGCTGATAGTAATTTTTGCGCTTCAGTAGTTTTGTATTTAGCATCTGTAATTACCTTTTCTAATGTTATTCTTGCATTGGGCCTATCGTTTAGTTTTAAATACGCAAGGGCTAAATACCAAGTAGTTTTAGCTTTTAAGGTATCATTAGTCTTCAAATGTTCCAGCAATAAAGGCAGAGCTTCATTGGCCTTTTCTAATTTGAGCAAAGCATTTGCTTTATAAAACAAATAATAAGGCTCTTTCGTGGTTGTATACAGGGCTGTGAACAAGTTTATGGCCTCTTCATATTCTCCTTTCTCATAGGCTAAAAAGGCAAGAGATTTTTGATCTTGTTGTTCGTTCCCTCTTTCCAATGGCTGTATCACATTACGGTAAGGTTCAAAATAACTTGCAAAAAGGTCGTTAGTAGATGCCTTTTGATTGAAGGTAGAAAAATAACTTAAACCCAAGAGCAGAATTATACTGGCAGCTACGAGCCACTTAATATAGGATCGTCTAGGTGGTTTACTTTCAATGTTGGCTTTTGATTCTAGTTCAGAAATTAAATTTCTAAAGTTATCCTCATCCTCTTTTTCAATTGCTTTTTTTAAATTTGCGTGAAACGTTAATTCTCTCTCAAAATTAATGTCATTTTGTAGTATTTTATGAACCAACACCTCTTCTGTAGGAGAAAGTCTATTTTGTATATATTTTTCAATTAAATCTTCTTGCTTCGTCATAGTCTATGATTTAATCATTTCTTTCAAGCTTTTTAAGCATCTCGATTTTTGGCTTCGTACAACACTACCATCTGTATATGCTGTATGCTCCACGATTTCATCAATACTTAGTCCTCTAGAGTAGAATAAGGTTAACATTTCTTGGCATTTTTTTCCTAATTTTTTGAAATAGGTTTGCAATAATCCTTGTTCGTAGCTTAGATTTTCATCTTCAGCTTCATAAGAAATGATTTCAATAGTATCATAAATACCAACCTTAGCAGGGTTGTACTCCGTGGTTTTCTTTTTCTCTTTTAGTAAATCATATATCATAAATTTTCCAATTCCAAAAAGATAGGTTTTTAAAGTGCTGTTTACGGCATCAAGTTTACCATTTAAAGCATGTTTGCGAAGTGCAATAAAAGCTTCTTGATAAATATCGCTAAGATCATCATATGATAAACCATACTTTTTTCCAAAATTCAAAAATAGATCTCTATGACTGTTATAGAGTTTACTCAATTCAATAGGATCATTATGTATTAATGCTTTTACGTGGTTTTCTTCCATTTACCTTTTTTGAGAGCTACAGGTGAATTAACAAACAAAATAATTTTTAAAAAAAATGTTAACAATGCAATTTTTGTTCTGACTAAAGATAAATTAAAAATATATTAATCATGAAAAAAACAGCAATCTATGTATTTTTTTTATTGGGACTTGTAGGTAACGTTTATAAAGCGGAAGCACAATTTTTTAATAAACTAAAAAAGAGAGTAGAACAGAAGGTAGAAAACGTAATAGTTGAGAAAACGGCAAATAAGGCAGCTGACAAAACATCGAAATCTATGGATAAGGTTTTTGAAGGCAATCCATTTGGAGGTGGTAAAGAAAAAGCAAATCCTAATTTAGTGGCGAACTCCTATGATTTTACTTGGAAATATTCACTAAAAATGACTTCCAAAGAAGGTGACATCGTTTTTGATTATTATCTAAAACCAGGTGCTCCCTATTTTGGATTTACTTCTGCCGTTATGAATAACATGTTTACTGTTATGGATAATGGGAACAAGGTTACAGCTATGTTTATGCAATCTCAAGGCAATAACATGGGTATGGTTACTCAAATGGTAGACGATTTGGATTTAGAGGAAACCAAAGATGAGTCGGCGAAATTCAATTTTGAAACGCTCCCAGATAAAACCATTAACGGATATCATTGTAAAGGTGTTAAAGCAACCAGTAATGAGTATGAAATGCTTATGTATTTTACAAATGATGCAAAAGTTAGTTTTGATGACATCTTCAAAAATAAGGCAGCTAAAATGCCAGCACAACTTAAAGATTATTTTAATCCAAATGATAAAGTACTTATGATCTATATGGATATGAAGAACTTAAAAAAGAAAAAAGAAAGCGCAACTATGGAGTGTATTGGGCTAGAGGAAGTTTCTAAAACGATTACCAAATCTGACTATAAATTCATGTAATTAAAAATAACGAACAACAATAATAACGAACAACAATAATAACGAACTACAATGAAAAATTTAAAGAAAAACAAACATGAAGGTAACACGAGTAATTCTGTTTCTAACAAAATGAAAGTTTTAACAATAGTATGTATTACAGCATTTGTGGCAATTACCGCATGTAGTAAAAATGACGATTCCAATCCGGTTGGTGATTGTGGTGATTTTGATTGGGCTCAAAAAGCAGAAAAACAAATATACGCTTGGAGTAATGCCGCATCTGCCTATAGCGCAGACCCTACAACTGCTAATTGCAATAGTTACAAAAGTGCTGGTAATAATTATTTAAATGCATTAGAAGATATTAAAAATTGCGTACCAAGTGCAGGTATAGCCGAATTTAACCAAGCCATACAAGAAGCTAAAATTGAATTAGCCCAACTAGAGTGTCCTTAATGCAACCTAACATTCATAGCTATAGCATCTCATTTATTTGCAATCAACGGGTTAATCACACTTTAAAAGGATTTGAACAACTAGATATAGTGAGGACTTACTTTAAAAAATAAGATGTACAAAAATTACATAAGTATTAAAATAAAAATAAATGGAAACAACAGAAAACAAAACAACGGTTGGTAGTGATGGTAAAAATATAGCCATCATAGCTTACATAACTCTTATTGGATTAATCATTGCCTTTGTGATGAATAATGATAAGAAAAATGATTTCGCAAAATATCACATTATGCAATCGCTAGGTTTAGCTGTAACGGGATTGGCACTGGGTATCGTGGGTTTGATCCCCATATTGGGCTGGATTATAAATGTCTTGGGCATTTTTGTGCTCCTTTATATGTGGGTTATTGGGTTAATGAATGCCATTAATGGAAAAGAAAAGGAAGTGCCTTTTTTAGGAAAAAATTTTAAAATCTGGTTTAAAAATATTTAAAAATATAAAGATCATGAAAACACAAATAAAATTAATTGCAGTGTTGTTACTAGTAGCTTTCAATCTTTCGTGTAGTAAAGATGATGATAAACTAGACTCCATCGCTATAGAAGAAACAGAACCAGATCCAGTTAACCCAGTTGATCCTACTCCAACTACAGACTTATACTTAGCAGGCTATGAGAGAGACGGAGATAAGCCCTATGCACAACTATGGAAAAATGGAGTGCAAACAGCTCTTCCAAATGCGGCCGGTACTTCACTAGCCTATGCTGTATACGTTGCTGATACAGATGTGTATGTGGTCGGACAAGCAGAAACAAGTTACAATAGTGCCGCTATTGTATGGAAAAATGGAGTGGGCACCAATCTAACCGACGGAAAGAAAAGTGCCAAAGCCAATTCAGTTTTTGTTTCTGAAGGTGATGTTTATGTGGTAGGATATGAAGAATCTGAAATAATTAATAGAGATTTTCATAACATAGCAAAATTATGGAAAAACGGAGTTGCTACCACTTTGTCAACAGGATCAAATGATTCCAGCGCCTCTGATGTATTTGTATCTGGTACAGATGTTTATGTAGTTGGTGAGGAATTCATTGAAGAAACAATTTCGTTCCAAATGAAGGTGTGGAAAAATGGAGTTGATCTGGGTTATACTAACAGTTCAAAATGGAATAGACCTATTTCAGTTTTTGTAGATGGTACAGATGTTTATGTAGCGGGATATAGAAAAAATGACGGTGCGAGCATAGCTGTTCTTTGGAAGAATGGAGTACCAACGGATTTAACAAATGGTGATAATCAGGGAATGGCAAGGGATGTTATTGTATCTGGTTCAGATGTCTATGTTGCTGGTATTAACAGCGATGAAAACTCAAATCAAATTGCCATAATATGGAAAAATGGAGTTGCCACAGAACTAAACACGAATACAAGTGCTACGGCAAGTTCTGTTTGTGTTTCAGGATCGGATGTTTATGTAGGAGGGAATGAATATAATGTTGCTAAATATTGGAAAAATGGTGCCCCCATCTCTTTAACAGATGGTGAAAACAATGCCACTATAACCTCTGTTTTCGTAACCACAAATTAAATAGTTAAGCAAAAAAAAATGAAAACAATAGTAAAAGTCCTTTGCCTTTTATTACTAATGTGTTTCACATATGCATGTAGTAAGGATGATGATAAAACAGAACCTGTAGCTGTAGAAGAACCGGTAACCGATGTATTCGCAGTTGGTTACGAATCTGATGGAACAAAAGATATAGCAAAAATGTGGAAGAATGGGGTAGCTACATCATTGACAGATGGAGAAAATAGGACTACCGCCAACTCCTTATTTGTGTCTGGTAATGATGTCTATGTTGTAGGCTCGGGAACAAATGGAGTAGAGGACATAGGAATGGTTTGGAAAAATGGAGTTCCAATTAAACTTACGCAACGCTTAAGGTCCTACGCCAATTCTGTTTTTGTTTCCGAGTCTAATGTATTTGTAATAGGAAATATATATAATGGAGCAACAAGTACTGCCGTCGTATGGAAGAATGAGGAATCAATGAATTTATTTGATGGAATTGAAGGGATAGATCTCTATTCAATTTTTGTTGTTCAGAACGATATATATGTTGCCGGAGCACAATATAATGGACATGTGAATGTTGCAAAAATATGGAAAAATGGAGTGCCAACTAATTTAACGGATGGTACCACCCACGCAGTTGTTAACTCCATTTTTATTCAAGGAACAGATGTTTATGCAGTTGGCTACGAAAATAATGAGAACGATATCTCAATTGCTAAAATTTGGAAAAATGGGAAAGGAACCAGTCTAACTAAGGGAATAGATTATGCCACTGCAAATTCAGTTTATGCTGTAGGATCAGATGTATATGTAGCAGGTACAGATTATAGCAACGGTAAATCTATGGCAACCATTTGGAAGAATAATTCGCCTTTAAAATTAACGAATGGAGTTTATCCGTCCTATGCTACCTCAATTTTTGTGCAAGGCACAGATGTTTATGTTTCTGGCTATGTATATACAGGGCCATCCTATGTGGCAAAAACTTGGAAAAATGGAGAAGTAACAAATCTAACAGATGGCACTTACAAGGCGTATGCAAATGCTGTTTTTGTAACGTCGCAATAGAGAAAACAAGCAATTTATACGCTTCAATAAGAAATTAACCCTTTCATTATTCATTAATAATTAAATCGTAACAATAACAATTAATTAAAATACAAAACAATGAAAACTTCAAAAATAACCCTGGTTTTGATAACCTTTCTTTTGTCAACTACATTTTTATTTTCACAATCCGTGGAGGGTAAACTCGCTATCAAAGGATTAATGGATGGTAAAACCATAAAACAGAATGCTCCAGTAGAATTATTCAAAGCCTTTAAAGATGGTGTTTATAGCATAAATTTCAATTTCAAGACCTCAGACATCAAATCAAACCAAATAATACTTTTTGATATGAAAACTACGGTGAAATACAATGGAAAAATTATATCCGAAACTTCACGTGATGGATGGCCGTGGTTACCAGGGGATATGTTTGTTCCCATCGAAGCATTCGATGTAATTCCTGTTTTACAAAAATTCACAGCAATTGAGGGTACTAAAAGTCTTCCCCTAAAAGGAGCTAGATCCTTTGAAATTATTTTACAATTAGTCCCGTCAAAAGGACAAAAAGTAAAAGGAACGATTGGTTCAACTACAATGAAACTCACACTTTAATAAAACCACCGATGAATAATTATATTTCTTTATGCTGTCTATGTGTATTGTTATTTTCATGTAAGGAAACCACAACTCCCGCCCTGAATACAAATGAACAAGAGGTATTGACCAACCCCTTGCAGACTTCTCAGGGTGAAAAGGACCTATACAAAACCTTAAAAAAGAAAGCCCCTTTAACCGAAGCACAGCTGGCTATTATCTTACCAAAAGAGATCAATGGGAATGCCCCCGTTGGGGAATTTGGACTCAAGGTGACTAACCAATTGGCTTCGGGCATGTATCAGCCCATTGGAAAAAAAGGATATAGCTTTTTTATTCAAGATGGGGCTGGTTCAAGTGCCATTGTGCGCAATTTTTTTACCTCCTTTAAAACAAAACCTCAAGGCCCACCACAAACGGAATATATATATTCAGAACGAGATGGTTATAAAACCATAGCATTTATACAATCAAAAATTAAGCGCAATAGCATCGGGTTTGTATACAATAATCGATTCAAAATAAGCATAGAAGGTCCCGATGACGTAGATGTATTGTGGACCTATATCGACTTTGAAAATCTTAAAAAATTAAACAAATACAATTAAAAAATGAAAACAATTCTTTATACTATCTATCTCCTTATCATCCTCTTAAGCCTTTTTAGTTGTAAAGAAAAGGCACAGAAGAATATAGATTTAAAAACAAACAATACCGTTCCACAATTAATTAGCAAGCAAAAAAAAGCAAATACCAGAAAAACAGCGAGCGTTAGTATTGAGGCTGATGTTAATGGAGAAAAATTTAGACTAACAGAATACAATCCAGAGGTAAGCACGGATGTGGTTTTTTTGGATGGGGGATTGCAGTTTAGAGTAAATGATGATCAAAAAAAGTCTGTTTTAGTAAACTTATATGCTCCTGAAATGTTCGCGAAACTCCCCTTAACCATATCGCCACAAAGCTTAGCCTTACCTCCAAAAGAGGTTGCAACCTCAAAAACCCAAAGTAGGCTCCAAATATTAATTCCTTCTCCCCAACAGCTACAAGGCGACAACAAAGTTTTGTATGAAGGTTCCGTTACCATTGAAGAACTATCCGAAACTAAAATACTGATCAATTTTAAAGGTATGGGGATTGCTCTTGGTGCTAGGAAAATAACCGAGAATCTATTTCCTATGAAAGGCCAGATAAAACTCGAGAATTTTAGCATTTACGATGCTAGAATTACAGAATAAACCTAAAAAAAACATGCCAATATGAAAACAATCCTGAAATTCACAATTGTGTTAGTGCTAATGGCTTCATGCAATTCGGAAGCTAAAAAAGGAACCAAAGATGCATTGAAAGCAGTTGAACAAACTGAAGAAAAAAGTGCCGATAAGCTTTCTGATTTCGATAAAATTACAAATGAACTTTTAAAGAAGACACCCTTAACGGATGAAGAATTATTGGCCGCATTTCCAATAGAATTAATGGGGTATTCATTAGACAAGGTTAATGCCATTCCTTATATGCAGCAAGTTGTTGGACAATTTGGAGGCCGAAAAATTTCGTTATCCGTCGCAGACGCTGCCGGAAAAAACAATTCATTAGTAACCACATTTCTTGGCTTCTATTCTTATGTGCCTCCTTCTTCCGAAAGTAACAAATTGATCAAAATAGAACGAAATGGTATTAAAACTATTAGTGAGTTCAAGGATAATGAAACAGAAATGCGACTACTTTTTGACAATCGCTATTATATTACTCTAAGTGCAAAAGCACTGAATCCAGAAGAACTATGGAAAGCACTTGATATTCATATATTGAGAGGATATAAAGACCTGAATAAGTAAAAAAAATATGGAAAACCCTAAAACTATCAGCGGCACCAATCGACGTGAATTTATGCAGCAATTAGCTTTATGCTATGCTGCCGCACAAATTCCTTTGGTTTTTACAGGTTGTAAAGAGGACCAACCTAATTTTGTAGGCACAGGCAAAACTCCCTACAAGGTCTGGGAAGAAATGCTAATGGCATTAGAAACAAGTCCTGATCATTTAGAGGGTAGAATGAAACTTCTTATAGCCTCTAATGATGCTAAAGCCATGTTTAATTTTGTTCGGGATGAAATTTATTTGATGCCTACGGCAAAAAAGTCAGTAGGATATAGTGGTACCCAATTAAAATGGGGGATAAAAGGGGTTTTAAGATACGGAATGGCTACTCCACGGGAAAAAGCAGAGCTTTTAAATTACATGTACACCAAAGCCGGAATTACTTCAAAGGTAGTTTTTGAACGAACAAACTTTCAACCCGAAGAAGTTCCTGCCTTTTTTTTAAGACCTATTAAACGCAGCTTTGGTCTCGATATATCTAATAGTCAATGGAGACAATGGAAAAAAGAACTCCAGACCCAAGGAAACCAGACCAATGATATTACGATTATTGATGAAGATCATAAAGAATCAAAAGCATTAGCTGAAAAACTATGGCAACATATTCCAAATAAAGAAAAATTAGATAATCAATCGTTCGATTTTCGTTGGGATAATTATAGAACACCAACGGTGGAATTTATTTTGAATGGTGAAACAAAATATGGGCATCTTTTTGATCCAACGGTAGCTTTTGGGGAATTAAAAGATAAAGGTATCAATATCACTGCGGCAGATTCTGTAAAAAAGAATGATGAAACAATCCGTATTTCTATAAGTTATAGAGATTCTATAGACCCAAAAACTGAAAAAGAAATAGTGGCAGGAGAATGGTTGTCAACACAAGTAGTGGGCAACCAAATTAATGTGGCTTTTTTAAATGGATTGAGTATAGAACAGCAAGCTTTTACTGCAATAGGAGCATTACGCACTTTTACACCTGCACTGGCTTTTCAAAGTTTTGATGAAGAGATCCAAGTCATGCAAGAGCATTCTTTTTTAGGAAATCCCTTTACCTTGGATGGAAAAATTATTGATGTTTCAGGAGAGGAGCCTAAATTAAATGGAAATACCATTATTAAAAAACCAAATACAGACTTACAGAAAAAAGTTACAGCATTAAAGCTCAAGGCTTTTCCTGCAAACTATCCATTAGTGAAATTACATGTTACCCCAACTGATGACAATGGGGCATTTGTAGAAAACTTATCGACTTCCGATTTCACAATTACTGACAACGCCAGTGAAGTACAGGCGTTGATGGAAAGCAACCGTCCAACACCGCGGATTTTGATTCTCTATGATACCTCATTAAGTATGCCTGCGACATACTATCAAGATAATATGGATGCTTTTATAGAAAGTCTACACCAATCTATTTTAAAACAATACCCTGCTGCTGTTATTACAAAATGGAAGACACCTTCAGAAATATTCACTTGGTTGTTAAAAGCATCAAAAACTGATTATGATCTTATTATATATGCTACAGATGGTGACAATAATGATACTTATTCTCCATCACATTCAGAAATTTATAAAAACGGCGCACCTACCATTGTCTTAAATGTAAATGATAGTGAGTCTGGACATAGTGTTGAAACCTTTAATAAAATGGCAGAAATCACCAACGGAATGGTGTTAAAAGCGAAAGACCAAGAAAAAACCTTGGAAGCCATAACCGATTACATCTCAAAAATGGAAATCCCTCCCTATGTTTTTACGTATTATGCTGTGGGAGGGAATGAGGTACATAATACCACAGTAGGTATTGACAGTAAAAGGATTACTGTGACCGAAAAATTTAAGTTTGTTAATAGTGCAACAAAAGAAATAGGACAATCCTTAATAGGGCTCTATTGTACTATTAAAACCGGAAATACTACTATAAAAAGAGTTTTAGCAGGTTGGGACCCCATAACACAACAAAACACAACAGCAGATTATTCAGATGCTATAGCAGTTAGAAATACCATATTTGGAGGTGCAACAGTTTATTTTGAAGGGGAAGGCCCAACCATTTCGGCAGCCTTAACAGATGTTTTAAAATATAGATTAACCACAAGGTCTTGGGGAGAAGCCCTGATAGACAATAATACCAGCAAAGCGAAAGAAGAATTTAGTAAAGGTGGTTATGTATATCATCCCGAAATTTTACCCCTTATGGCCCCACTGGAAGATGCTATTACCACAACTAGTATGACATTTGCTTCTGGCATTCGTATAGCCATTATAAAACATAAAATTGGGGTTGAAGAAAAAGAATCCACAACGTCATTTGATTATTTGTCTACCTCAAATTATACCACCCTAACGACTACATCAGAATCTGCATTTAAAATAACCTTAGAAAAAACCGCACAATTAGCTATACGAGAAGGTCGTTTTTTTACGAAAAGTACAGTTTCTGAATTAAAAAATAGACAACTTTTAGAAAGAGAAAAAGCTATTGATGCTAATTGGTTTCAAGAAACGAAAGAGACGCTTACAAATCCCTATTACTGGTATGAACGTATTCATAGGGGAGATGGGAATTTTAAAGTTTTCTCTGAAGGTGCGTTAAGTTTGGCATACTGGCAGATAAACCAACAAACTGGAGAATTATTTGGTATGTTAGCCGATGGAACTGGAGGTGGGTCTAATGGTATTGAGAAACAACTTAATGAGCTTAATAAAGTTATGGATATGTACATGTTAATTTTTTCTTCAATAGGGGCTTCAGGTTTAGCACTTGGTATTGTAGCCGCCTATGGAAAAACCCTTGTTAAGCTCTATGCAATTGTTACGGAAGTCATTATTATAATGGATCCGGCAGGAATGGATGAAAAAGTTATGGCGGCTTTGCAAGAACTTGCCTGTAATGTAAATAAAGAAATTATGTTTTTTGCATTTGGAAAGGCAGGGGAAATAATGAGTGGGATAGATGTTATAATAGGCCTGATGGGTGATGGGACAGGTTTGTTCAAATGCTAAAAAGTAATCAGTCAGGCTTTCTAAATAAAGAAGTAGATTTAACTTAAAAATCTTAAATTATAGGACAATCAAAAAGCGATTCAACAATGGAATTTTATAAATCACTTCATCAATTTCAAATAGCAGGTATTATACTACAATTAGTGCTATTGCCTTTTTTATTTGGAACGCTGCGCCGTTGGTGGTGGGCAAAACAATCAATGCATTGGCCCAAGGTGAAAGGAGTTGTGGTAAAGGGGCTGGATTTTCCCCTTTCCCGAATCATGGATTTTTTATACACCTATGAAATCAATGGCATAAGCTACCAAGGAGAACAACCTTATTTTGCAAATTCATTTAAGTATTTATCTCAAAAGAAAGCTTCTGATTTATTGAACAATTACAAGGAAGGAAAGCAAGTAATTGTTTTCTATAATCCATCCAACCCAAAGATATCTACCCTAGAACCAGGGAGAAAAGATGGCGTTTTTAGTACTTTACTACTCTTAATGACATTATTTATACTTGGATTCATATGCTATTATAACCCTGCTTTAGTAATAGAATTAATAGATAAACTTTCTAAATAGTAAAATAAAAAATCATGAAAAAAACACTTTTATTAATAATGCTTCTTTCCATTGAAAGCATCATAGCACAAGTACCGAGCAAAGTAGATGACTATCCTTTAAATGCAATGGATTTGGTATTATTCACCTTTGGAATGGAAACTCCTTTATCAATAGGAACCATCTCAGCATCGGGAGTTTTAGATTTTAAGTTCCCAGAAAATCTAAATTTCATTGCAGATGATGTAAAGGCCAACTTTATGTCTGACGCAGCTTTTACTCTTTTCTCAAAATGTAATAACAGCGTTGATATCCTGTCTAAAGATAAAAACACAAAAGCAATCAATACAGGAAATATTTCCCTTAGTTCAAAAGAGAATCCATATGCAGGCTTGTTAATTATGGTTTCTGATACGATTATAGTGCCTTGGTTAGAATCTAATGGCACTGCTAATGCTGTTTTGGGATCCTATTTTGAATTGGTATACGTAGCTTCAGATTTAAATTATGACGGGGAATGCACTTCAACAGTTACCTATATAGAAAATGATCCTTTTGAAACTAGCTATACCTATAAGTTGGAATTGAAAGCGGGATTTAATTTTATTGAATATAAGATTGATAGCGTTAAGGAACAAAAAGTACCGAGTATGTACCAAGAGGGACTTTTTGATGATGTGGTAAAACCTAGTGCAATAACGGTAACTTCATCACAGGTGGTTCCGCCAACCTTAATCTGGATTGGTAAATACTTTTAACAATGACAGAAAAAATGGTATTCCATAAACCAATTGCCATTGTTAATTTTGAAATTTATTGGACTCTATTATTAATACGGCTCCTAATCATTCTAGTTGCAACTATTGGCTTTAATACTACTATTATGAGCCTAATTTAGCCTATCTAAAAAAGTAAAAAAGCGGTCACTTTATCGTCTTTTTCCAGAATAGGTCATCGCCTCACCTTTGCCAAACCCATAACTAAACCCAAGGGTAACAAAACGACCTCTTAGGCCGTGGTTATACACTTCAAAGGTGGGTTGTAGCGTATAGCTTTCAGAAACCCGAGATCTAAAAAGGTCTAAAACACCAAGGTTAATAACAGCCTTTCCGTTTAGTAACTTTTTCCGTAGGCCAACATCAGCATACACATAGCCTTTTACATTGCCTTGTACTGTTTTGTAGTTGGATTGGTGATTCCCTGTAATTTCAAAATCTATGGCTGCGGGAAGACCAATTTTAGTACCCAATGTTGAGGACCACCGATCTCCTGAAAAATCAAAAGATTGTAGTTCAAAATCACCTTCTCGGTTAAAATAATTATAGTTTAAATCGCCTGTAAAGGAGATCCAATTTGTGGGACTGTATTTTCCGTTTATTTCAATTCCTGTAGCCCCGTTAGTTCCAATGTTTTCTGGTGTAGTGGTATTTACGTTGTCTGCAAAGGAAGAAACACGTTCTATTACATCAGTAGTGTATCTGTAATAGAGGCTTGTGCTCATAGAAGCCTTACCCACCATAAAAATACTAGTTAACTCGTAGGAATCGCTAAATTCTGCCTGCAGGTTGGGATTGCCAGTTCTAACATTAAAATTATTACGGATGTTAAAAAAAGGATTTAAATCCCATAATCTTGGTCTAAAAATACGCTTTGAATATCCTGCTTGTACTGAAAGTGTTTCTGAAAGCTGATAAGAGGTATGAAAAGTTGGAAAATAATTGTGGTAGTTTTGAGAATTTGATGCATTGGTATTGGTGAGAAGCGTATTTAAATCGGTACTTTCTATTCTAAGACCTACTTTTACACCCCACTTGTTTCCTTCATAAGCTCCAGTACCGTAAGCTCCAAATACTTTTTGATTGTATTCAAAATTATTGGTTAAACTGTCGTTACGTACAAATGTCCCCGCAGTAAAATCTCGTACTTCATAATCGTTGCCTACATCATTAATTACATATTGCGCTCCGGTTTCTAAGGTGATCTTTTCAGTAAATGGATGGGTGTAATCTATCTTAAAGGTAAAATCGGCTTGTTGAAAAATTGTTTCTGTTTGTTGGTCATTGTTTGCATTTGTTCCAGAAATCGTAGTATTGTTAAATTCTGATGCTTGATCCTTCCCAAAAAAACTACCAATTGCACTAAAAAGTAAGACTTGGTCTTCATTGTTTTCGAATTCCTTTTTATAGTTCAGTTCGTATTGCCATTTTGGATTTGTTGCGTCTGTAGTTTCTTCCCGAAACCATTCAGATATAAGGGCGTCATTTTCATCGTAGGAACTATAATTAGTGCGAGAAGGTTGGTCTTCTACTTCGTAGGCAAAATTTCCAGAAAGTGTAATAACATTATAATCGTTAATATGGTAATCCGTACCTAGTGTAAGGTTGTAAAAAGCTTCATTCCTATACTCTGTTCCTGTACTAAAAATAGTTGTATTGTTTATTAAATCCGTATTAATAGATTCATTTTCTTGGGGTAATGAGCGGTAGCCAGCACCTATTTGAGAAAATAGGTTGAATTTTTCAGTTCGGCGGTTAAGACTAATGCCTATACTATGATTGTCTGGAGTTCCTGTGTTTATAGATACGGATCCATTGAGACCCTTTTTCTCTTCCTTTTTAAGGATAATGTTTAAAATACCAGAGGTGCCTTCGGCATCATATTTTGCAGAAGGGTTGGTGATTACCTCAATACTTTCAATCATATCAGCAGTAATACTTCCCAAAGCATTACTAGACTGATCTGCGAGTACAGAAGGTTTACCATTAATTAATATTTGTACGCCTGTGCTGCCTCGTAGGCTAACTTGTCCTTCAATATTTACATTTACAGAAGGGACGTTATTTAACACTTCTAAAGCACTCACCCCTGTGCTACTTATATCCTTACCTACATTAAATACCCTTTTGTCTAACTTAAAAACGGTTTTAGAAACTTCACCAGTGATTACAACTTCATCTAAGGCCTCATTATCGGGATATAGGTGAATGGTTTTCAAGTTAATGGTGTTATTTACTATAGTAAATTCGGTAATTGTTATTGATGTGTATCCTAAATAACTTATTGTCATTTCATAATTTGTGGCCGTGGTAGTAAGGCTAAAATTTCCAGAATCATCAGAAGTAACTCCAGTAATAATGGCTTTAGATTGTTTGTTATTGAGTACTACGGATGCATAAGGTATAGCTTGTTTGCTCTCTTGGTCTATCAGTTTGCCAATAATAGTAACTGAATTTGATTGCGCTGAAGAATAGTTTGGAAGTAAAAGAAATAGCCCTGAGCATAGCAAAGCAATTACAAAACTTTTTTTAGAAGGTGTCATCAATAGTTTTTATTAGAATGTTGAATGTGTTATCAAACCAAAAATATATAAAAAAAGGGTTTAGCTCGTAGAATCAGCTAAACCCTTGTAAAATAAGCAATGAACTAGAAGTAGTTTATTACTGTATTATTTACTCAAAATCTGAAACTTTTATTTTTTTATCCAACCAGTATTCGTTTTTACGAAACTCGTATTTAGTAGGGGAGTAGTCACCAACTAATTCTACATTCGCTTTCGCTGGCACTTCTAAATCCAATGCCCAAAAAACACCGTTTACCAAAAGTCTTCGCGTTCCTTCAATAAGTATATCATTAGATGATCCAAGCGTAGTTGTAAAAACTTTACCTTCTTTTCCATCCTTCAATTTATAGGTTTTTGTCCAAGCTACAGGCATCATAGGGTCATTCAGTTTTAAACCTTTTGCGTTTGTTGTAGCAACATCGTCATCGGTTGGTTTCATACCATAGAAAATATCTTCTTGATTTAATTCTCCATTTCTGTTGACAACTTGTCCTAAGATAATAGGAGTAACATTTTCAAGCATTGGCAAACGTACGCCGTATACATCAGTAGATCCCCAGACATCTCCATTAGAAATTCCGTTTACAATAGGACTGTTTGATGCGCCATCAGCAATAATGCCCTTTGTACTTTGATGTTTGTGAGAACCATGGTGATTTATCCATTTTTCACCTAATATAAAACGTCCAAAGCCATCTTCCCATTCTGTTTTGTCACCCTTATATCCATTGCTGTAATGTCTGTAATTGGTTGAGTCTTCTTTTTTGAAATTGAAGGCATGGGTAGCAGTACGCATTCCTAGTACGGGTTTTCCAGATTTTAAATAGTCATCTATATGTTTCATCTGGCTATCAGGTAAAGCACGAAATCGGGTTAGAATGATCATCATATCGGCAGAAGTTAATGCTTCTAGGCCAGGGATGTTTTTACCATAATTTGCGTTTACAATACCGGGTTCTTTATCATCTTGAGCAAACAAAACGGTGCATTTAAAGCCGTGATGTTGAGATAATATTTTTGCTAACTGAGGGAGACCCTCTTCTGATCTGTATTCTTCATCACCAGATATTAAAACAATATGTTTTGCGTTTTTATCGGTACCATTAAAGGTTAGCCACTGTTTTGGCGCTTCAATTATTGTTTCTATTTCTTTTGTTTCCTTCTTTTTTTCAGCACAGGCTGAAATAAGAATTAAACAAGTAAAAGCGTAAAATAAATTCTTCATAATGTACTGTGTATATAATTATCTATTGTTTTTTAAACCTTGTTTAATGAAATCTAATCCTTTGGTATAAATTTCTTCCGAAGAAGAATAATCTCTCCAAACATTAATGGCATTGGCAAACTCAGGAATAATGGTGCTAAAAGCTTCAATGGTTAACCAGCCATCATATTTAATTTCATTTATTGTCGAAAAAACTTCAGGCCAATTTACTTGTCCGCTTCCAGGGGTTCCTCGGTCATTCTCACTTATGTGAAAATGCTTTAGTACTGGAGCAATGGTTTTAATAGCACTAGATTGACTTTTTTCTTCAATGTTGCTATGGTGTGTATCGTACATCGCACCTAAATTAGGGTGATTTACGGCTTCTGCCATTCCTTTTAAATCTGCCATGGTGTTATACAAATAACACTCAAATCTATTCACGGCTTCAGGGGCAAGTATAATGTTAGATTTCTCTGCGTATTCTGCAGCTTTTCGCAACATTTCTGTACTCCATTGTTTTTCTTCTAGTGTAGGAGGTTGTCTTGTAAAATAGGCAAAAGTAGAATGAAAAGGTCCGCAGATTACTTCAACGTTGGCGGCTTCTGCCATATCTATAGACCATTTAAGTTTATCTAAACCGGCATCTCTATAAGCCTTGTTAGGGCTAGCAATGTTTTCTTCAGGGCTCAAAGCGGCAACTGCGGTTACCCCCATATCAATAGCTGAAAAATGAGAGCCTAATTTTGAATAGTGTTTTAGATCACCTTCGCCTAGAAATAATTCTATGCCATCATATCCTGTCTTCTTTAAAGTATCAATTATTGGGTAATGCTCCTCCGTAACATGGTTGGTCCAAAGCAGCATGTTCATGCCTATTTTCATATTTGAAATGCTTAATTTTTGATTAATCTATTCAATGCCAATTTTTAAGCATTTACGGTTTCGGTTGTTGCTTTTTTATTATGCATCCAAAAATAAAGTACGGTAAATAGTACAATTAGTATGGCTGGGAAGATGACCATTGTACCCATTGTTGCTTGGCCAGAAACAACTTCAAGTTCATCTCCTGTATAACCTTCCGCAACTGCTGCAGCTTTGTCTGCATCAATCCAACCTCCAATAATGGGTTGAAATATAGAAGTTGAAAGCATACCTATAGCACCAATTATGGACATGCCTAATGCCCCACTTTTGGGGATTTTGGTTGCTACCAATCCAATCATATTAGGCCAAAAATATGCTATTCCCAATGCAAAAATTATTGCAGCTACATAAGCCATTGAACCTGTTTGCGTACTAAATAGATAGAGTCCTAATGTTGCTAAAACCGCAGATCCTAGCAAAACACCTGTTTGGTCGAACTTAGCAACCATACTTCCTCCAAAAAATCTAGCAACTGCCATTAATCCCGCAGTTAAGGCTAAAACTAAATAAGGGTTTGCACCACTCTTAGCTAAAATAAGACCAACCCATTGGTTAGGGCCAAATTCAGATATTGCAGTTAACGCCATACATATTGCAATAAATATAAATAGCGGATTTAATATCATTGCTTTAATATTTCCCGTTAAGGTTGCTGCTTCTTGAAATTTTGCTTTTGGCCATTTTTGACCATAAAACAAGTAAGCATATATAAGAGCAGGAATTAATAATAACCATACTTGATTCTGACCTAATATGCCGTAGTGATTCATTAAACCAGATAATAAAATTCCTATTGCAATTCCTCCTGGAAACCACATGTGAAAGCGATTCATCATCCTACTCATCTTATTGCCTTCATAGGCATCCGCAATCATAGGATTACAAGCTGCTTCTGTACAACCATTCCCTAAACCTATTAATAAATTTGCTACAAGTAAAAGCATATAGCTCCCTGAAAAAATTAACAATAAAATACCAGCTACATGTGCAAAAAACGCAAATTGCATTATTGCTTTTCCGCCCACTTTATGATAGATTAGGCCGCCAATTACCATGGAGATAGGAAACCCTAAAAACCACATGGATGTGATAAGTCCTCCTTGACTAGCAGATAATCCTAATTCGTCTATGAGTTCGGTTAATATACCCGCAGCAATTGCGAATGAAAAGGCTGTGGTAATCAGTGCAAAACAGCTTCCGTAAAAAAGCCTTTTTGCATTAGTTTCAGATTCGATGTTGGTATTCTTCATAAGTTTGATTGTTTTGATTTATTTTAATTGTAATGCTTATTAATTTTATAAATTGGTTCTAAAATATAAATTCTATTTTACTTCGCATAAAAAAAACGGAAAGTGTCAAAATCCATTTCCAACAAATTTATATGTATTCCCCTCTTTTATATTCCTATATTTTGTTAAATAATGACACTTTTCTGTCTTTCCTTAGAAGTTCTAGGATAATATTGCTTGGCTAGTAGTTAAATTCTTGCTTTGATATCTAAAAATAAACTGCGGTATTCGTTAGGACTCTTTCCGGTTATGGATTTAAATTGTCGGTTAAAATTAGACAAGGCATTAAAGCCGCATTCGTAACTTATTTCCGAAATATTATAATTGTCTTCAAGAAGTAATTTTCTGGCGTGTCCTATACGAATATCATTTACGAACCTCGTAAACGTTTTATTGGCTCTTGGCTTAAAGTACCTGCAAAACGATGTTGTTGTCATATTTAACATATCAGCAATTTCATCTAGGGATATTTTAGTTTTAAAGTTCTTCATAACATAGTCATACACAATGCGCATTTTTTCGGCATCATCACTTTTTAAACCATTACTGTTATACCCTGGGCTGGCTAACAAATTAATATCTTCGCTTTTAGACAATACATCTATAATCTCTAGTAATTTGATAATTCTACTAAACCCTTTTTCCTTTCCTAACTGTATTAATATTTTTTTTATTTTTTTTATAGTTTCTCCATAAAATTCAATGCCTCTAGCAGAGTTCACTAACAGTTTTTTTATTTTATAAAATTCTTCTTTTTCTAAAAGGGTGCTGCTAAGGAGATTGTTGTCAAAATAGATTACGAATGCTTTGGTTTTTAGTTTGCTATTTTTTTCATAATAGGCATCGTCACTCCTCCATAAATGAGGGAGGTTGGTTCCTGTGAGTACTAAATCTCCTTCCCCAAATGACTGGATTTGATCACCAACAAATCGAGTGCCTGTACCTTCTAGAATGAGGGAGATTTGAAATTCTGTGTGGAAATGCCAATTCGGGTTAAAATACTTATCCGTTAAATCTTTAAAGATAAAAGTTTGTTTGCTTGTTAATGTTTTTTCAATACTTGGACCACTCATAATTGTTCTTTAAAAAAGATCAGATTGCTAATTTATGATAAAAAAGTGTCATCTTTTAGTAAGAAAGAGGAAATATTAAACGATAGAGTGTTTTAGTTTTGTGAAAACACTAATTAATTTAATTTTTAGTAAAAAAGATGGGGTTAAAAAGAGAATTAAATAAAAGGTATAGGGCTGTTTTTTTGATTGTGCTATTTTTTAGTATTTTTATTGAAGCCAATGCTGTTAATTTCAAGGAAATTGATACTTTTAGTATTAGCGGCGATTCTCTTAAAAAATCAGAAAATAAAGCAAAAGATTACAAGGTTGTTTACAAGGGGACTAAAGGTATTGGAAAAGGGAAACATATTGTTTTTATTGCAACGGATCATGAATATAGGGGAGAAGAATCGTTGCCAGCTTTAGCGCGAATTCTTGCAAAACGCTATGGATTTAAATGCACGGTTATTTGGGCGTTGGATGAAGAGGGGTATATTTTTCCGGGTGGATCTGATATCAAAGGATTAAAGGCACTAAAGAATGCCGATTTAATGGTGTTATTTACGCGTTTCGCCAATTTTAAGGGATCGGAACTAAAACATATCAATGACTATATAGAACGCGGAGGTTCTGTAATAGGCTTGCGAACATCAACCCACGCTTTTAAAGGTATAGAAGGTCCAGACTGGGAACATTATAATTATAATTACGATGGACCTAGAAAATCATGGAAAGGTGGCTTTGGTGAAATGATATTGGGTGAAACTTGGGTTGGACATTACGGTCAAAACCACAAACAAGCCTCGAACCTCATAATTGATGAGTCTAATAAACTTCATCCTATTATGCGTGGTGTAACAGATGCTTGGGCACAATGTGGAGGGTATAAAGCATTTCCAGAAGGCTTAGATTTAAAAGTATTGGCTAGAGGAAGGATTTTAAATGGGATGACCCCTGATTCAGAACCTGATACAACCAAAGAAGAAATGCCGGTTGCTTGGGTTCGGAAATATGTTTTGGAAAACGGTGTAAGTGGAAAGGTGTTTACAACTACTCATGGCGCTTCTGAAGATTTGCTGAGTAATGGCTTTAGAAGGATGTTGATTAATGCTTGTTTTTGGGGAGTTGGAATGGAAACAGAAATTAAAAACAACAATAATATTGATTTTGTTGGAGAATATTTGCCAACAACTTTTAACTTTAAGGGCTATAAAAAGAATGTAAAGCCATCTGACTTGTCAGATTGGAATTCTTTGATAATGCCTGGAGAGGTACTTAAAAATAATAAAACAAAAAATTAAATTAGTATGCAAGAGAATAATTTCCCTAAGCTTCATAATGCTTCATGGCCCGGTGTAGTTGGTAAAGGTCCAGATTCTGAACCACCAATTTCTATTGAAAAAATGATTGATCTTACAGCAGCGGCAGAAGTTGATGGTGTAAAATTTGATGGTTTTGATTTGTTTGTGGCTGATCCTCATTTGGATATTGACGCTTCAGATGACGGTATAAAAAAAATGGCCGATATGGCGCGTGCCAAAAATTTAGAAATCGGTAGTTTGGTTGCTCCTATATGGGCAGGTACTGGTGGTGGCTCTGCAATGGGTACTAAGGAAGAACGCGAAATGTTTGTGTCGCAAGTTAAAAAAGCGAGTATTATAGGTAAAAAATTACGAGATATGGGTATTCGTCCCAATGGCGTAATTCGTATTGATTCTTCTGTGAATCCAGAAACTTGGGCAAAAGATCCGGTAGCTAATACCAAACTTATTGCCCAAACCTTTAGAGAAGCCTGTGATGTTGCGGCAGACTATGGAGAATCTCTGGCTGCTGAGGGAGAAATATGTTGGGGAGGTATGCACGGTTGGAAAACTATGGTAAATACCTTAGAAGCGGTAGATAGACCCAATATTGGTTTTCAGGCAGATATGGCGCACACCTTATTATATCTATTAGGGTACAACAAACCAGATGAAAGAATATTACCTGAGGATTTTAAATGGGAAGATAGAGCAACCTTAACGGAAGGATTAAAAACAGTTACTGCAGCCTTGCGACCTTGGACTATCGATTTTCATGTTGCACAGAATGATGGAACTGTTTTTGGAGCAGGATCACATGATAAAACAGGAAGGCATTGCCAAGCAGCCGATCCCAATGGAAAGTTAGATATTCCTGTAGATGCGGGACATTGGTTGCGTGATGAAAATGGGATATTGACTAAGAAGTTCAAACATATTTGCTGGGATGGCTGTATGTTTCCTAACGATGTGATGAATCAGCCTAAGACGTGGAACGATATTTTAGGAGCCATGATAAAAGTACGTCAGCAACACGGTTGGTACGAAGCAGAATAGTAAAAAAATTATAAACAACAGAAAAGACAAGACGTCTTTAATTTTGAATAAAAGTACATATGTCAGTTAAAAAAGAATTAAGAATAGGATTGGTAGGATACGGATTTATGGGAAGAACGCATACGAATGCTTATAAAAGAGTAGGCGATTTTTTTCCAGAGTTAGAGTATCGACCTGTGTTAAAAGCAGTTTGCGCACGAAATAAGGAACGCGTGCAAGCCTTTGCTGATCAATGGGGATTTGAATCGATAGAAACAGATTGGAAAACGTTAATTGCGCGTGATGATATTGATGCTATAGATATCTGTACGCCAAACAATATGCATGCAGAAATAGCAATTGCAGCAGCTGAGGCTGGTAAAATGGTGCTCTGCGAAAAGCCATTAGCACGTACGGTAGCCGAAGCACAACCTATGGTAGATGCGATTGAAAAGGCAGGGGTGCCTAATACAGTATATTATAATTATAGAAGACTGCCTGCAGTAACCTTGGCAAAACAATTGATTGACGCTGGAAAGTTGGGTAGAATATTTCATTATCGTGCAAATTTTTTACAAGATTGGACCATTAGTCCAGAATTACCTCAAGGAGGTGAAGGATTGTGGCGTTTAGATAATGATGCCGCAGGTTCTGGTGTAACAGGTGACCTTTTGGCGCACTGTATAGATACCGCAATGTGGTTGAATGGAGGGATAAAAGATGTATCTGCTATGACAGAGACTTTTATTAAAGAACGGGTGCATTCTGAGTCGGGAAAAACACAAAAGGTAAGTATTGATGATGCGTGTATTTTTCATTGTCATTTTGACAACGGTTCCCTCGGTGTTTTTGAATCTACTAGGTATGCAAGAGGACATAAAGCCTTGTATACATTTGAAATTAACGGGGAACATGCTTCTATCAAATGGGATTTACAAGATTTAACGCGTTTAGAATATTTTGACCACAGAGATGAATCTAATGAAAGAGGTTGGCGTTCTATTCATGTAACAGATGGTGATCATCCGTATATGGACAAATGGTGGGTACCGGGATTATCTATTGGTTATGAGCATAGTTTTGTACATCAAATCGCTGATTTCTTAAAAAACTTAGCAGCCGGGGAACCTTGTTCGCCAACATTTAGAGAAGCCCAAGAAACACAAAAAGTTTGTGAAGCAGTGCTCAATTCTGCCAAGGCTAAAACTTGGAAAGATACAGGCGTAAATTGGAAAGAAAAAAAATAGAACATTGGAGTTAAGTAGGATGAATGAATTATTTTTTTGTCTAAAGTCTAAGGAGTTAAATTAATGATCAGAATTCACGAAGTACTAAATTTCAACGAACAACTATAAACTAGAAAATGAGTGAAACTATAAAAGGTTTTTGTTTACACGGTAAAGAAAAAATTACGCCGGCAAGTACAATTCCTGTTACGAGCAATACGTCTGTTGTTGCTATGGAAATTCCGGCATTACAAGAAGGAGAAATATTAGCAAAAACACTATTCACAGGTATTTGTGGTTCAGATAACAGTGCGTCTTTAGGAAAGTCTAATTTTGATTGGGTACAACGTCCAAGAATTATTGGCCATGAATTTAGCGCTGAGGTATTAGAATTAGGACCTGGAAATCATGGCGACTTAAAAGTGGGAGATATTTTTACTCCACTTGCTATGTTGGGTTGTCAGAAAGAAGATTGTCCGGCCTGTAGTGTTTCCAAGTGGAACCTATGTGCTTCTAAAGAAATAATAGGATTTCATAGAAATGGTGGTTTCGGACAACAAGTAGTTTTAGAATCGGATCGGGTTGTACTATTAATGGATGGATTAACACCAGAACAAGGGGCTTTGGTAGAACCCTTGTCTGTAGTGGTTAATGCCTTGCACAATAAGGCTAACATTAAACCTGGTCAAGATGTGGTGGTTACCGGATGTGGTATCATTGGATTAATGTCGGCCGAACTAGCAAGAGCAGCAGGAGCAAGAGTTGCTATTACTGGGATAGCCCATGATAGAGATAAAAGACTAAAAAAAGCAAAAGAACAAGGATTTATTACCATTGAAGTATCGCCAGAAAATTCACTTTCAGATCAATTGAAAAAAGGAATTGTAGATGCAAAGGGGATTCCATTTGGAACCAAAAATGGTCAGGTAGATCTAGTGATAGAATGTTCAGGGGTGCCTCCTGTACTTACAGAGGCAATAAGCGTTGTTAAACCAGAAGGCGATATTTGCGTAATCGCGACCTATCCAAAAGAAGTTGCTATAAATGCAACGCACTTAACACGGACCTCCTTAAACATGCGAGGTTCAATGGGGTCTTGCCGTGATGATTATATGGTAGCTCAAAAATTAATGGCTACAGGCGTATTTCCATCTGAAGCGTATATTAACCAGTATAGTTTTGAAGATATTACTCAAGCCTTTGAAGATTCAATAAAAGCCAATAATGTAAAGGCTGTTATAAAAATGAATTGATACCTTAGTAGGCGGTAACTTTTGGAAGAACAACCGGAGGATGCCAGAAGTGGTCTATAAATTAACATTAATAATAGAGCGATAAGCATTTAGCTTAAAGCGTATTGCTAAACATATAAAATGCATACAATATTTATTACAGGTGGAACGGGTTGTATAGGATCCGTTACCATATATAAATTACTACAATCCAAAGAAGTTGGAAAAATTGTAGTCGCTACTAGGTCAAACAATACAGATCCTTTAAAACTGTGGTTAGGTAAGGAATTGGACCCTAGAATAGAATTTGTAAAATTGGATGTTGCCGATTATGATGCTATTGAAGCCGTAGTTACAAAGGTAAATCCAACACATATTATACATTTAGGTGCCTATCAAAGTCCCGACTGTTCCAAATACCATATTCAAGGAATGGAAATTAATACCGGCGGAACAATGGCCTTGTTTGATGTGGCCGAAAAGCTACCCAACCTCAAGCGATTTGTTTTTGCAAGTTCGGCTGCGGTGTATGGCATTAGAGCTATGTATCCAGAGCCTGGTATTACCGAAGATGCGCAATTGGCACCACCAAACCATTATGGGATCTGGAAATTGGCAGGCGAACACTTGGCGCGTTTGTTTTATGACACAACCAAAGTTCCCACAGTTTGTTTGAGGATCAACACTACCTACGGAAAGGGGAGAGATAAGGGAAAAACATCTGCCCCAACAAATGCGATAAAAGCCATTGCGATGGGTGCTGTTTTAGGAAAGTTAATTCCTTTTGAAATGCCGTATGACGGACGAGAAAATTATCATTTTGTAGAAGATGTAGGTGCTCATTTTGCTGCTTGTACCTTGGAAGAATACAGTGGCTTTGGCGCGTTTAATATCAAAGGCGAAACCATTGGTATTGAAGACTTTTTAACGATTGTTAAGGAGCAAGCTAATGCTTTAGGTATGGAAGACTACGTGAGTTTGTCTATTTCCAAAGAAGCAACACCTAATATTTTTGTGTCGGATTTAAGTCATGAAAAAATTCAAAAAACATTTAAAAGCATTCCATTAACAAGTATTGAAAATGGCGTAAAACATTCTTTGTTAGAATTTAAAGCCATGGCAGAAAAGGGAACATTAAATTATTCCGTAGAATAATATGGAAACGATAAGAATAGCATTTATTGGAGCAGGAGATATTGCAGATTTACACGCAGAGGCTATCGTTAATATGAAGGGGGCTCAACTTGTTGGTTTGTGGAATAGAACTTTTGCAAAGGGAAAAATTAAAGCAGATAAGTTTGGTTGTAAGACCTATGCCACTATAGATGATTTGTTTAATGACCCCATTGTAGATGCTGTTTTTATTTTAACCAATATGGAAACGCATTGTGAGTATACAATAAGAGCCGCGGAAGCTGGAAAGCATATTTTGGTAGAAAAACCTGCAGCTTCTAGTATAGCTGAACTTCTTCAAATGCAAAAAGCAGTTGCGAAAGCTGGGGTAAAATGCATGCCGGTACACAATTATATTTATGAAGATAGTATAAATCGTGCACAAGCAATGATACAAAGTGGCAAACTGGGAAAAGTGACTCAGTTTTATATGATGTACAATATTCACCATGCTGATGAAATAAGAGCGAGGTACCCAGGCGTAATTCGACAAATTTTGACACATCATAGTTATACCATGCTTTATTTGGCCGGACAACCAAAAACAGTTTCCTGTTTTAAACATACGGTAGATGCAACCCTGGCACCTCAAGAAAATGTGGCTATGGCAAATATTCAAATGCAAAACGGTTCTTTAAGTCATTTATGTGCTAGTTTTGCCAATGATGATCACGCTGGTGATCCGTGGACTTGTATCATAAAAGTAATTGGTACCAAAGGGAGTACACGCTACAGTTATAGAGATTGGGTGATAAATGATAGAAATGGTGCACATTCGCAAACGTACCAGAGTTATCCAGAGACGATAAAAAATACAGCAACACATTTTATTAATAATGTGGTACGAAATAATGAAGCACCCTTGTCTACTATAGAGGATGCAATTACTTGCCAGAAAATTATTGAAGCATGTGAACTATCAGCAGCAGAAGGAAAACATATAAATTTAAATTAGATCCATACCATATTAAGTAAATTATGAAAACAAAAACAATAATAATGTGTAAAAGAATGGTAGCGATGCTATGTTTGGTTTTGGCCATGTATAGTTGTGGCAATGCTACAAACGAAAATGTAATTAAGGTACATAAAAACGATCATATTGTCTTTGTGGGCAATAACTTGGCTTCAAGAATGATAAACTTTGGCCATTTTGAAACGGAGTTGCAATTGCGATACCCAGATAGTTTATTGTATATACGAAATATGGGAGATGGTGGTAATACACCAGGATTTAGGCCGCACTCTTCTCGTAAATCTCCTTGGGCTTTTCCTGGGGCTGAGGTTTTTCAAACCGAATTAGCTCAAAAATCAGGAAGTACAGGACATTTTCCTACACCAGATGAATGGCTTACAATGTTGAAGACGGATATTGTGATTGCATTTTTTGGATATAATGAATCTTTTGAAGGAGCAGCGAGTTTAGAAAACTACAAAGCAGAATTACAAGCTTTTATAGATCATACAAAAAAGCAGCAATACAATGGGGAAAATACTCCTAAACTGGCAATTGTTTCTCCTATCGCTTTTGAAGATTTGTCTGCTAAAATGGACTTACCTAATGGTGTAAAAGAAAATGAAAATTTAGAGATGTACACCAAAGCCATGCAAGAGGTTGCAGCGGCTAATGATGTGCTGTTTGTAGATGCTTTTGCTCCAACAAAAAGTTGGTATGCTTCAGAAGAGGCCGATTTAACTGCAGATGGTTTTCAGTTAAATGATCTTGGATACCAACGATTTTCAACCCTGCTAGCAGATAAAATATTTGGTGAAACTAGTACTAAAGCTGAAGCTAATAGAAGTTTAGTTCATGATGCCGTAATGGAAAAAAATTGGTTTTGGCATAATGATTATAAGATTCCAAATGGTGTACATGCTTACGGAAGACGTTACAATCCTTTTGGACCTGCTAACTATCCTTTTGAAGTAGAAAAAATTCGAGAGATGACCGATATTCGCGATCAAGCGATTTGGGAAGCAGTAAAAGGAAAAACAATGGATTTAGCTGCTGCGGATGCAAAAACTTCAAAACTTCCAGAGGTTGAAACCAACTATAAGCAAAGTAATAAGAACGGAAATCCAGATTATTTATATGGGAAAGAAGCAGAGGCTACTATTGAAACTGCTGAAGGCTATAAGGTAGAATTATTTGCCTCTGAGGAAGAGTTTGAAAATTTAGCGAATCCAGTACAAATGTCTTTTGATAATAAGGGAAGATTATGGGTTGGTGTAATGCCAAGTTATCCGCACTACAAGCCAGGAGATGGCAAACCCAACGATAAACTTATAATTTATGAAGATACAGACAATGATGGTAAGGCAGACAAAGAAACAGTGTTTGCAGATGGCTTAAGTTTAACCATTGGATTTGAATTTGCACCCGAAGGTGTTTATGTGTCTCAAGGAACTAATTTGGTGTTGATAAAAGATACAGATGGTGATGATAAAGCAGATGAGACAGAAGTAATTTTAAGTGGTTTTGACGATCATGATACCCACCATGCCATTAGTGCATTTGTTACAGATCCATCGGGAGCTATATATATGGGTGAAGGCGTATTTTTACATACTAACGTAGAAACCGCTTATGGACCAGTACGTGGTACCAATGGTGGTTTTTACAGATACAGTCCGCAAAGACATCATTTAGAGCGTACAGCTCAATTGTCTATTCCAAACCCTTGGGGTATTGCCTTTGATGAATGGGGTCAAAATTTCTTTGAACATACTTCTGGACCGGATATGACTTGGATGATGCCAGGAACAATTAAACCAAGATATGGAAATGCAAACCCTAGGCCAAAAAACTTATTAGAAAATGCGCACAGAGTTAGACCAACTTCTGGTTTAGAATTTGTTTCTAGTAGTCATTTTCCAGATGAGGTACAAGGGGATATTTTAATTAATAATACCATTGGATTTTTAGGAGCAAAGCAACATTCTATAGTTGATGATCCAGAATCAGCAGGTTATATTAGTAAGCATAGATTAGATTTGATAAAGTCTTCAGATAAAAACTTTCGTCCTGTAGATTTAGAGTTTGCACCAGACGGATCTTTATATTTTATAGATTGGCACAATGTTTTAATTGGACACATGCAACACAATGCACGTGATCCATTTAGAGATCATGTACATGGAAGAATTTATAGAATTACATACCCTTCAAGACCTCTTGTTAAAATTGCAAAGGTTGCAGATGCTTCTATTGATGAGTTGTTAGAGAATTTAAAACTTCCAGAATATAGAACACGCTACCGAACTAAAAGGGAGTTAAGAGCTAGAGATGCTGATGAGGTGTTAGCAAAACTAAAAGCATGGACGGCTAGTTTGGATAAAAATGATGCCCGATATGAGCACCATATGCTAGAAGCACTATGGACAACTTGGGGATTAAATAGAATTGATGCCGATCTTTTAAACCAAATGCTTAGTGCCAAAGATTTTAGAGCAAGAGCTGCTGCAGTAAAAGTATTGCGTTATGCAGGGCACCAAATAAAAAACCAGCCCGAATTATTGCTAAAAGCTGTACAAGATGAAAACCCTCGCGTTCGACTAGAAGCATTTGTGGCCGCATCTTGGTTAACACCAGAAGTGGGGAATCCAATATTAGAAGAAGCAGGGAAAATGCCTTTAGATGATTGGATGAAACAACCCTATGAAGCGGCTGTGGCACATTTAAATGGACATAGTATGGGTGAAGATCCAGATGCTATTAAGGTTAAAACAACCTTAAAAGGAGCAGAAAAAGCGTTGTATGTGAAAGGGGCAGAAATATACAACAGAGAAGGTTTCTGTGTTACTTGTCACCAACCCGACGGAAAAGGTTTAGAGGCTTCAGGCTTCCCGCCAATTTCAAAATCGCATTGGGCTATAGGTAATGAAGAACGCTTGATTAAACTGACGTTAAAAGGCTTAATGGGACCTATAGAGGTTTTAGGGAAGCAGTACCCTGGTCAAGTGCCAATGACACCTTTTGAAGGTATGTTGAAGGACGATGAGGTTGCCGCAGTATTAACCTATGTTAGAAATTCTTTTGGAAATAAAGCATCTGCAATTTCACCTGAGAAAGTGAAAGAAGTTCGAGAAAAAATTAAAGATAAAAAAGGATTTTATGCTCCAGATGAATTATTAAAAGAACATCCAATGGAAGAATAAGCTATAGTTAGTTCTACAGCTAAGAAAGTTTTACATCATAAAGAACTCGTGATTCAATTATTTATTGGAATCACGAGTTTTTTTTATAGAGATTGATATCTTTGTGATAAGCAATTATTTAAAGTAATAGAGGAAGGTTATGAAAGGTAAAGTTATAGGTACAGTACAATTTTTAGCGTTGTTTTTTATCGTACAATTCGTTGTGCAATGTAAAGAAGAAAAAAAACAAGACGTTAATAAAGATACTAGTACTACTGAAAAAACAGAAGTTAAAAAAGTAATAGATTTTAAAATCATAAAAGAAGTGCCCGAAGGTGTAAAGACACCGGAAGGAATGGTTTGGATACCGGGAGGGGAATTTGAGCAAGGGGCAGTTCCTCAAGATAAAATGGCCATGGATCATGAGAAACCGGTTCATAAGGTGGCCGTTGATGGCTTTTTTATGGATATCACAGAAGTAACCAATGCACAATTTTCAAAATTTGTGAAGGAAACTGGTTACCTCACCATTGCAGAACGAGAAATAGATTGGGAAGAAATGAAAAAACAAGTTCCTGAAGGCACTCCAAAGCCACATGACTCTATTTTACAACCAGGATCTTTAACCTTTAAAAAAACAAAATCTACCCTACCAAATCTTTACGATTTTTCTCAGTGGTGGCATTGGACCATTGGTGCCAATTGGAAACATCCAAACGGACCTGATAGTTCTATAAAAGGGTTAGAAGATCATCCCGTAGTGCAGATTGCTTATGAAGATGCTTTAGCGTATTGCAATTGGGCAGGAAGAAGATTGCCTACTGAATCGGAATGGGAATATGCAGCGAGTGGTGGAAAAAACGGGACTATCTTTTTTTGGGGAGATGATATAAAAGAACTCTCTAAGACTGCCAATAGTTGGGAAGGGGAGTTTCCTGTAAAAAATACCAAGGCAGATGGCTTTGAGAATAGAGCTCCTGTGAAATCATATCAACCTAACGGATACGGGTTATATGATATGGCAGGAAATGTATGGGAATGGACAGGAGATTGGTACAATACCAATTATTATAAAGAACAGTCCAGTAATTCAATTGTAAAAAACCCGTCGGGAGCGGCAACGGCATACAACCCTCAAAACCCTTATGTAAAGGAAAAGGTTATTAAAGGTGGATCCTTTTTGTGTAGTGACTCTTATTGTGCAAGTTATCGAATATCGGCACGTATGGCCTCTAGTACAGATTCCTCTGCCGAGCATACAGGCTTTAGAACCGTAGCAACGTTGCAAATGGTACAATAAGCTCACAATAGTGTATGATTATGATTGTATTATAACTATTGATAACTTTTAGGGAATCATATAGCCTAAAAAAATTACATTTGTTGTCTCAAAAAAAATAAGAATAAATTATGTCTGATACGATAGAAAGAATTAAATGCTTAATTATAGGTTCAGGACCAGCAGGATATACAGCTGCAATATATGCGGCTAGGGCAGACTTAAAACCCATTATGTATACAGGAATGGAGCCAGGAGGACAATTGACCACTACAACAGAGGTTGATAATTTCCCGGGATATCCAGAAGGTATAGATGGGCCAACTATGATGGTGCAACTGCAAACGCAAGCAGAACGTTTTGGTACTGAAGTGAGAATTGGAATGGTTACTGCCGTAGAATTTAGTGATAAAATTGGTGGTATTCATAAGGTTGTGGTAGACAATAGAAATACGATAGAAGCAGAAACCGTAATTATTTCTACCGGAGCAACGGCCAAGTATTTAGGGATAGAAAGTGAACAACGCCTAAGAGGTGGCGGTGTGTCTGCATGTGCAGTCTGTGATGGTTTCTTTTATAAGGGGCAGGATGTAGCAATTGTTGGGGCAGGAGATACTGCAGCAGAAGAAGCTTCTTATTTGGCAAACATCTGTAAAAATGTAACCATGTTAGTCCGTAAGGATGAGATGCGTGCCTCTAAGGCCATGCAACATAGGGTAAACAACCTTTCTAATATTACGGTGAAGTATAATACGGAGGTAGACGAAGTATTAGGAGAACAGGTAGTAGAAGGATTGCGTATGGTGAATAACCAAACCAAGGAAAAAGAAGAAATTGCCATTACAGGATTGTTTATAGCTATTGGTCACAAACCAAATACCGACATTTTTAAGGGAAAATTAGAAATGGATGATACAGGCTATTTAATTACAGAAGGAAAGTCTACGCGAACAAATATGCCTGGTGTATTTGCTAGTGGAGATGTCCAAGATAAAGAATATAGACAGGCCGTTACTGCTGCAGGAACAGGATGCATGGCTGCCTTAGATGCTGAGCGTTATTTGGCTAGTATTGAATAAAAAGAAAGCATAATTATACAAAAGGAGCGTTCATTTTACTTTGAATGCTCCTTTTTTTTTAGGTTTAATTGATACGTTTGTAATTTTCAGAAAAAATCCTATTTCCTTCATCGTCTACGGTTATTTGACTGTAATTAGTTTTGGTTAGTTGTAGTTCAAAATTATAAATATACAGTGATTTTGCAGCTTTGCGCATAGAGGCAGACATGTATTCTAGATTTTCTGTCAGTGAATTTTTAGTGGTTTTGTAAGTCCCATATCCAAACCATTCTACAGAGTCATTGGGGACATATCTTGTCCACATTACTTTACCGCTATTGTACATTTTAATTTGTCTATATCCGTCAATAGTAGGTACGGTATCCGTGATATCTTTGCCATCATATTTATAGAAACTTATGAGTTCCCAAGTTCCTTCAATTGAAGCTTTCTTTGTCTTTGATGTTGAAATTATAGTAGAAGAAACTAACAGCAGCATCAATAAAATTAATCCAATAAATTTTTTCATAATGTTCAAATTTTAGTGATTAAGTTATTTAATACTAATAAGTTACTACTTTTTATTTAGATTACCATATTTTTTTATGAACATAAGAACGGAACTATTTAAAATGGAATGCGGTATTTTAAGCGATTTTACCAGTTGCTGCTATGGTTTGTAATTTTTTAAATACAGAAGTGGATAAGAAAATTGAGCTCCTTTTAAAAGTGGTAAATAGCCATAGTATTTAGCAGAAAAAATAAGATGGAGTTTAGACGCTATTTCCCTGCTAGCTACAATTTTTATCAAGTTACAGGTAAATGAAAAAGAACGAACGGAAACTTCTTAGTCGCTCAAAAGTTGGTGGCAATTATTTAAAAAGGGTGTTTATAAGCTTACAAACCAATTCAATATCCTTTTTTTTATGATGCGCACTTAGCACAATTCTACTCATTGTAGGAGAATCTTCATTTGGATAATTAAAATTGGTAACTAGGATATTGTGAGCCTCTAAGTATTGTGTTATTTTTTGATTGGTAAAACTAAAAGTTGGGTGATTTGGAGTAAAGCTAAAATGCTCCAAATGCTTTGTATTTGCTAGAAAGGTAACAATATGTTTGGCTAATCGCTCTCGTCTTTTTTTGTAAATAGGTTCAGCAGCTAATAGGACACCTAGGTTTGCCGGTGATGCCGGACTAGCACCCCCATAAAAAGCAGTATTTTTTAATTGTTCCATTCGTTCTTTTGTTCCAAATAAAGCACCACCTTGTACGGCAAATCCTTTTCCCAAAGAGGTGCAAACGACTAATTCTTTAGGTCGTAATTGCTGGAGTAAAGAAAAGCATCCACCACCGTTATTTAAGGGCAAATTTATGGCATGAGAATCATCGGAAATAAGGATTATTTTATCTAATGGCAATTGTTGCAATGCCATAAAATTAGGATAATTGGCACCATTAAAATCCAAGCTATCCATACAAACTACAGGGGGTTTACTGTTTGCTTTCAAGTGTTTTTCTAGGGCCTTGGATAATGCGGAATACGAACTGCTATTTTTAGAATTGTAGTGGTGTAATGAAATATGAGAATTAGGGGCATAAAATACTGTATGCCCTTTAGATTTAAAAAAATTACAGGCCAATTGTGCTGCTAAAAACCCAGAAGATACGGTTATACAAGCTTCACTTTTTACAACTTTTGCTAAGTAATTTTCAGCGGTATCAAAGATGTCTATTTTAATATTAGCTTTCCGAGAAGCACCGTAATTGCTGCCGTATTTTTTAAGGTTAGCTCTATAGAGCTTTAAAAAAATAGGCTGTGTTTGTAGGCCTAAGTAAGCGGTACCTCCGAAATACAATTTTTTGGCGCCATTAACTTTAATTTTTCTACCCGGAAAAGAAGAAACAATAGTCGTCATTATAATAAGGTAATGCCAGAGCCTCCAAGGGTTGGGTAAATAAGTTTTCCATTGGGTTGTATTTGTATCCCATTGGCAATGTCTTTGCTAAGTAACATAGCGCCATCCATATCTACATAATCCAATTGCGGGGCCAATTGTGCCACGGCAGAAATACCTACTGAAGATTCTGTCATGCAACCAACCATAATTTTTAAACCCATTGCTTTTCCTTTTTTAATCATTCTAAGTGCTGGCGTGAGTCCGCCACATTTGGTCAATTTTATATTGATACCGTTAAAATGATATCCGCATTTTTCAACATCAGCCTCTACAATACAACTTTCGTCAGCAATTACGGGCAGTACACTAGCGTGCATTACTTTTTCCATTCCATTCCAATCATCTGCTTTTAAGGGTTGCTCTAAAAACTCAACACCTAATTTTTTAAGCTCAGGTGCATATTCTATGGTTTCCTCAGCGGTCCACGCACAGTTTGCATCAATTCTAAAAATAGCATCCGTATGCTTTCTTAATTCTTTTACAATTTGAACATCTTGGTCCGTACCAAGCTTAACTTTATAAATAGGCCAAGGTTGTTCCTTCATTTTAGAAACCATATTTTCAATGGTATCTATGCCTATTGTATAATTGGTAATTGGGTATTTGGTAGGATCTGTATTCCATATTTTATACAAGGGTTGGTTTACAATTTTCCCGTATAAATCATGTGCAGCAAGGTCTAGCGCACAGCTGGCAAAATTACTTAATTTTTTTTGCACCAAAAACCGATTAAAATCTTCGGGCGTAGTAAATGGGTAATTTTCAATTTCTGTTCGTATGTTTTCAATCTCCTTTTGCATACTCTCAAACGTAATGTGGTAATAGGGATTGGCGGTAGCTTCTCCATATCCAATTTTACCCTGATGACCAAGGCTAACGATCATGCTGTCTTGGGTATTATGAGACTCTCTTGAAATACTAAAAGTATGTTTTAGAGGTAGTATATATTTGGATAATGTAAGATTCATAGCAAGGTTTAAATTTGTACTAATATAGAAAGACCAACCTTGTTATCAAAACAAGATTGGTCTAAATTAACTGTATTTCTAATGTTTTTTTTTATCTTTTTTTAACGCTGCCAGAAGAAGATTTATTTTTTTTTACATTGTCGGTACCACTGTATGAAATATCGGCTCCACTACTTGCATCTGCAATTAAAGATTCCGATACCACTACTTCAATGCCTGCGCCGCTACTAGCATCCGCTTCACAATTTTTAGAATTTAAGTTTTTAGCGTCAATATTAGAGCCACTACTTGCATCTGCGTCTAAATTATTTGTAGAACCGCTGAGAGTAATATCTGCACCACTACTACTATTTGCAACTATGGAATTGGCTAGGATAGCTGCATTTAAATCGCCTCCAGTACTAGCATTTAATTCTATTAAATCTGTTTTGATTTGGTTTTTGGTGTTTAAATCGGCTCCACTAGAACTAGATAAACCAGTTATAGTTGGTAAGGAAACAAAAATGTTTTTTGTGGCTTTCCCAATATTTTCCTTTGCGTGTATTTTAAGTGTCCCATCTTTTATGTCCGTAGCAATTAAGTCCATAACATTTTCATCGGCCTCAACTCTAATACTAAATTCGTCGGCTTGAGTAACAAAAACATCTAAGCCTTCTGCCGCAGCTATTTGATCAAATTCTGAGACCATCTCCCGATTTTCTTCAATAATAATTCCGTTTCCTTTTTTACCGCTGCCAATGTCAAAAGCACAGGATGCAACAAGCAGCGATAGAATTAATGCGATTGTAATTTTAGATAGTGTTGTCATAATTGTTGTTTTTAGTTGATGATTCAAAACTCTTCTATTTTGTTTAAAATAAAGAATAGGAGTTACCCAATTGTGATTTTTAAGTGATGAACTGTATGGTTTTAATTTTTAGAGACTTCAATTTGTGTGCTATCTATTTTAACTATGCTATCAGAAACTGCGTCTTGTTTTATTTCTTTTTCAATAACTTCTACTTTTTCAACAGGACAGTTTAAGCATTTTATGATCCCATCTTCCCCCATTTTCCATACATACTCTTGTACTTCATTTCTGTTTAACTTTTGGTCAAATTGGGTGTCCCAACCTACATTACTTCTATGATTATCAGTTGTAAATTTTAATACCGTATGTTCTGGTATGTATAGGGTTGCCTCTACACTTTGGTCTCTAATTTTATTCATAGAATCCATAGTTAAAAAATTGTCTAGTAAAATAGTGTTGCCTAATACTTCATACCCATAGTTAACATTTTCTGCTCTTTGGCGTGCCTCTTCAAATGAACTTCCTTGAGATATTTTTTGAATTTTTAAGGAAGGTACAGCGTCATAAGACTTTTTAATATTATACACAAAGTCATTGTCTACCAATATTTTATTACCGTCATCATCTATAGTAAGTGTCATCCCATTTATTCTAATGTTTTCTGGCCTTTGGTTATAAGGACTCGATTTACTAGAAATGATCAAGGTATCTATAGGTGTATTAAAATGGAGTTGTTCCGTTTGGTTTACACTGCCTCTAAACATATAGGAGGTAGCTTGTTTTACTCCAATTATAGTGGCGCCAATGATTGCAGCCAACCATAAGCCTAACAGGGTTAATTTGGCTATAAGTCCAATTGATTTTAGGTTGGAAACTACAATTTTTAAGCCTAAGTAGAGTAGAAAGAAAAATGGAATACAAACCAATAAAAAGAGGATAATAAGTAATAACCATATGGGTGCGTTTGTAGTATGGGCAATGTCTAAAAATGGAATGCCGTTAATTACAAACGCATCAGTAAAACCCACGACAAACATGCCTATAAATGAACCTATTAATACGATGCCACCTACTAAAATTAAAAATACCCCAATAATTTTACCAATACTTTTGAAAATGAAGGAAAAAAAAGATCCTATGGCGTCAAAGAAAGTCTGACTACTGCTTTTAAATTTATGACTCACCTTTTCATAATCAGCGTTTTTAACCTTGTCTGTTACCGTGTTAAAACTCTCTTTAACTTTGCGTTCTATAGTACTAATATTAACAGACTCTCCCCGCATATCTAACTTCTGAGCCGTCGTTTTTGCTTGTGGAATTAAGAATAGCAATAAAATATAAATTAATATAAACCCACTAAAGGTTGCTAAGGTTAGTACAATCCAAAGCAAACGTACCCACCACGGATTTACACCTAAATAGTGAGCCATACCGGCAGAAATACCACCAATGTATTTGTTTTCGATATCTCGATACAGCTTTTTAGATTTCAATTTTCCCTTTAATTCATCTTCGAACATTTCTTCATCTACCCTATAGTCTTCAGGTTGCCCCATAACACTAATAATACTATCTACATCACTTTTGGTGATGACTTGCTGTTCGTTTTTTATTTTTTCTTGGAAAAGTTCAGCAATTCTTCCTTCGATATCAGAAATAATTTCCTCACTTCCAGGACCATTGTTTAGGGAGTGTTTTATGGCTTCTAGGTAACTGTGCAATTTTCGATATGCATCTTCATCAATATGGAAGAACATATTGGCCAAGTTTACGTTTATAGTCTTATTCATTGTTCGTTTTTTTTGAGTTGGTAACTAGGTTTACTGCATTTCTTAGCTCGTCCCAAGTCGTGTTTAATTCATTTAAAAATTGTACACCTGTATCGGTAAGCCCATAATATTTTCGTGGCGGTCCAGAGGAAGACTCTTCCCAACGATAGGTGAGGAGTCCAGCATTTTTAAGTCGAGTTAAAAGTGGATAAATTGTGCCTTCCACAACCAGCATTTTAGCATCTTTAAGCGTAGCAAGAATTTCAGAAGTGTATTTGTCTTCTCCTTTTAGAACGGAAAGAATACAATATTCTAAAACACCTTTGCGCATTTGTGCCTTTGTGTTTTCTATCTTCATAGTTTCATAATTCTGTTTTGGAAAATTCCAAAACCATTTTGTTTTTGATTTGATGAACAAACTCCGTCCGAATCATTTTTAATAGAATTGATTAGGTTCTATAATTCACACATAATAGTTGTCTATGCAAATATATATCTTTAAAAAGGTATTATGCAAAGCACAGTACTATAAATTAACATAAGATTAACATTTGTACTGTCAACTATTTTCAATACTTTTATAAAAATTAAAATTCAAAAATGGCTACAAGCACTAGAAAATATAATGTATTCAACTTTTTTAAGTTACCCTCAGCCTGGTGGTGTGGGGTGCGTTTAAAATATGTTGATACGAACAAAGCCGTGGTAACGGTAAAGCATCGGTGGTTTAATCAGAACCCCTTTAAATCAATGTTTTGGGCTGTACAAGGAATGGCTGCGGAATATGCAACTGGGATCTTAGTGATTAACCAAATAGCAAAAAGTGAGAAAAAAATATCCATGCTGGTGGCAGGTAATAATGCAAAATTTACTAAAAAGGCTACGGGGAGAATTACTTTTACCTGTGAAGATGGTCATCTAATTGAAGAGGCTATAGCCAAGACCATTGCAACCGGAGAAGGACAAGTTTTTACGATGCAATCTGTAGGTGTCAATGAAGATGGTGTCGTTGTTTCTACCTTTAATTTTGAATGGACGATACGAGTAAAGCGATAATCTTTACATTTTAGTGTAACAAAATAGAAATTGTTTCTACAAATAAGTGTCAATCAATTAAACAATTTACAAATGAATGCTCACGAAATAGATTTTGAGATTTTTGGAGAAGAAATGCAGTATGTAGAAATAGAACTAGATCCGCAAGAAGCAGTAGTTGCAGAGGCAGGTAGTTTTATGATGATGGATACTGATATTAAAATGGATACCATTTTTGGGGATGGATCCAATCAAGACAAAGGTGTTTTAGGGAAACTATTTTCAGCAGGGAAACGAATGCTTACTGGTGAGAGTTTGTTTATGACCGCCTTCTTAAATATCGGGCAAGGGAAAAAGAAAGTTAGTTTTGCTTCTCCCTATCCCGGAAAAATATTACCTATTGATTTGTCTGAAAAAGGCGGAAAGTTTATTTGCCAGAAAGATGCATTTTTATGCGCAGCGAAAGGTGTTTCTGTCGGCATCGAATTTTCCAAAAAATTAGGTCGTGGTTTGTTCGGTGGCGAAGGATTTATCATGCAAAAATTAGAAGGTGATGGAATGGCATTTGTACATGCGGGTGGTACTATGGCAAAAAAAGTACTGGCTCCTGGTGAGGTCTTAAAAGTTGATACCGGTTGTATCATAGGTTTTTCTCAGACCATAGACTATGATGTAGAGTTTGTGGGAGGTATTAAAAATACCATTTTTGGAGGTGAAGGTATGTTTTTCGCAACCTTAAGAGGCCCTGGAACGGTATATATACAGTCCTTACCATTTAGTAGGTTGGCCGGTAGAGTATTGGCATCCTTGCCACGTGGAGGAAAAGATAAGGGAGAAGGTAGTTTGTTAGGTGGCTTAGGCGATTTGTTAGATGGTGATAACAGATTTTAATTAACAGCCTCATACTAATTTCTATATTGAAGGCAGAAGAGTAAAATAATTCCGGTTTTGTGAGTGTTCCTATTTTATGATGTTCACAAAACCGCAATTACTATGAGATGGCTCTATTTTAGAATAGCGTGCATGGGTAACTGTAGTTTATTCGGTAATTGTAATTCCTCCAATCATTTCATTTTCAGAGGGTTTTTGGAACCAGTGTTCCATAAAGTCAAAATTTTCTTGGCTTACTTCAAATTCAAAAGTAGCTCCTTTTTCAATGTTTCTTTGCATCACTCTTTTAAGTCGCGTTTCTTTTGATATGTCTAAAAAATGAAGGGTTAACGTATAACCGTTGGCATCAGCAAACTGTCTAAATTTTTCACGATGCTCAAATTTAGACAAACCCAGATCAAGAATAGTGTCGGTTTTTGAGTTTTCCAATTGGGTCACTAGGTCCAGAATAAGTTTTTCGGAGCGTTCAATTCTTTCAAGAAACCATTCTAATCCATCTGATGGTTTTTTATCTGCAAGAAATAAGGTTTTATTCCAAGTGTCAATTGAAAAAATAATTCCGTTTGTTTCGCTCTTTAATTGGGAAGCATAGGTGGTTTTACCTGAACCTGTATTTCCAACAATGAGATGCATCATTTTGTGATTGTTTAAAATTATAAACTTAAGTGTTTCTAAAGTATACCTGAAGTATACTGCTCAAAAATAGATTATTTTTGCGACCAGCTATTCAGTTTATATGGTATTTAAACGAGAATCCGGCTAGGTATGGATTGTTGTGCATTGTATTTTTACTAGTCAATAAGCTGAAATAAAATAAAAACCGATTCCTAACCGCACTTCAATCCTATTGGATACCGTATGAATACTACTCCTTCTTATTCTGTGTATGCCCCTGATGAATATGTTAGTTCATAGCTATGGGTATAGATTTCAAAGACAATTCCGAAGGGATCTTCTACATAACACATTTTAAAGGGTTTTTCATTGGGATAGTACTCTCTAATGGGCATTCTTTGCTTACCACCATAGGCTATAATTTTTTCAATGAGTTCTTCAATATTGGGATCTTGCACACAAAAGTGAAAAAGCCCGGTATTAAAAGGATTAAACTCGCTTGCTTGCTTTAGCCCATGAGGGAAAGAGAATAATTCAATACCTATTCCGTCTGAAGTTGCCAAATGGGCAATTTCAAATGCTTCCCAATCCTCACCAAAAACGTCGATACACATTTGGCCAATTGCGGTCTCTTTTTCCTTTTTTACCTTGGATGGTTTCATAATAATGTACCACCCCATTACTTCGGAATAGAATTTTACAGCACTCTCAATATTAGGAACTGTAATTCCGATATGTGAAAATGATTTTGGATAATTTTTATTTGTAGACATGTGTTCTTTTTTAGAGTGCAATATTAGTCTATATTTACTTTAATAGCAATAACTTACTTTTTAGTGCTATAGTGTCAAAAAAGAGTAAAATAAAGATTATCAGATATATAGTGTTGTAAAATGAATGAAACAAACAATTGTCCGCTCCAGTATACGATGCATTTGATTGGTACAAAATGGAAACCTTTGGTTTTATTTCATCTATTAGATGGAGCATTACGTTCAGGAATCTTACAGAAAAAAGTGCCGAATATTTCTAATAAAATGTTTACACAAACGGTAAGAGAATTGGAAAAAGACGGACTTATAACTAGAGAAATTTTTCCGGTTGTACCGCCTAAGGTCGAATATAAATTGAGTGATAGAGGTAAATCTTTAGAAAAGATACTGCGTAGTTTAGATACTTGGGGAGCTGTTGATAGTAAAAAATAAGTATTGTACACCAATTGAAATGCATAATTTATTTTGGCTGATTCTTATACAAGAGTCAGCCATGGATAGGTTTAAAAAAGAATGAATCTATCGGAAATTCCTTTGTTTTTCTTCATTTGCTCCCCCTGTGGTAGTTTCAAGTCCGTATCCACGAACAACAACCCAGCCCATTGGTACATCGGTGTCAATATTTTGTGCATTTAATTTCAATCCTAAAAGGCAAAGTAAGAGAATAAGAAATGTGCAATAGTGTAATTTTGAGGTAATAGTAACATAGTTTATTTTTTTGGTTAAATGAATTCACTTTTTTTTGCTAGAATAATATTAACTTTAAAAACGTAGAAGCATTCCATTGGTTATCTGGGCATAATAAGTTCTAATGGCTTTTTCTCGATCTCGGGATATAGTGCCTTTTTTCTTTTCAATTCAAGGGATAAAATCTTCATCATAATTTTGAGTTGTTTGGGATTTTTACTAGCTAGATTATTAGACTCAAAGGGGTCTTCTTTTAGGTTGAATAGTTCATAACGAGGTTGACCCTCTATTTGATAATGATAGATAATTTTCCAGTTAGATTTAACAAGGCTGGTAAAGTAATTACTGCGATGACTATGAGGAAAATGGTTGAGAAATAACTCATTCCGCCTATTGTTTTGCTTAGCATTTAGCTGGTCTTTAAGTGAAAAACCATCAATTTTATGACTTTTTGGCCATTTGCTATTGGTAATTTGAAGTAGGGTTGGAAATATATCCAAAATAGAGCCCATTTGTTGTTGAATGGTATTACTCGCAATTGGTAACTTTTCTTGAATGGGTTTGTTTTCATTGGGCGTAACCCATGATGCAATAAATGGGATACGCATACCACCTTCCCAATGATTTCCTTTTTTGCCTTTCAATGGAGATGAACTACTGTAATCATTTTCAATGGGTAAGGGGGCATCTGAACCATTATCTCCCAAGAATAAAATAAGGGTATTTTCTCCCAATCCTATATCTTTGACGTGCTGTAAAATATCTCCTAATGATTTATCAATACCTTCAATTAATGTAGCATAAGCCTGAGCTTTTTTTGATTTACCGGAGTTACTATAATTTTTTTGAAAACGTGGGTCCGAATAAAATGGCGCGTGTACAGCATAATGCGACATATTAAGGAAGAAAGGTTTGCCTTCTTCTTTTGCTTGAGATATGGCTATATTTGCTTCCAATGTCAATGCTTCGGTCAAGAATATATCTTTACCGTGATATTTGTCTAAATCAGGAACAGCCCTTGACTTATTACCACCTAGATGTCCAAATTCCTCTGTTCCAAGGTAACTTCCTGGTTGCCCAATGGAGCTCCCAGCAATGTTAACATCAAAACCTAAACTACGTGGATCTTCACCCTCACTGTTGAAGGGTCCAAAGTGTGCTTTGCCTATATGAATTGTTTTATAACCTGCATGCTGTAAAATTCTCGGAAGGGTTACTGATGCTTTTGTAAGCCCTTTCCAATTCCAATTTTCAGGCCCAAATTGGGTGCGATTGTTATCCTCAGATTTAATCCAATTGGTGACCCTATGACGAGCAGAATTCTGACCTGTTAAAATTGAGGTGCGAGAAGGAGAACAAACCGAGTGGGCATAAAAATTAGTAAAGCGAACACCTTGCTCTGCCAGCAATTTCATATTCGGGGTTTTATAATAATCATTCAGCGGATGTTTTACCGAAATACCATTCGAATCTGTTAAAAATGGAACTGAAGTATCCATTAACCCCATGTCATCAATTAGAAAAATGATAATGTTTGGTGCGCTACTTCCTTTATCCTGTGAAATAGATAAATTGACACAAAAGAATGTGAAGAGTGCAACAATTAAACACTTTATTTGTAATAGGATTTTGAATTTCATTATTCTTTTTATTTTGAGAAATTAAAACAGTTCCAAGGCTAATTTTTAATATAAGGTAGGTGATTTGTTTTTAGTGTTAACCATAGATCGTAGAAATGATTAATAAGTATCACGAATCATTTCTAATAGTTGCTGCATTTCTAGTTTTATAGCAGAGGAACTGTGCATAAAATGATTGTTCATAAAGCTAAATATTAGGGTTTTTCCAGAATTGGCAATCAAATATCCACTTAAGCAATAGTTATTACCCAATGAACCAGACTTTGCAAAAATATAGGGTGTAGCCTTTCCTTTGTACCAGTTTTTTAAAGTGCCAGATACACCGCCAGCCGGGAATAATGAAAGCAAGCGCTCTTTAGGTATTTCTGTATATAGTTTGTCTAAAACTTGAACAAAGGATTCTGGTGTAAATAAATTATAGCGCGAAAGCCCAGAACCGTCTACCCATCTTGGTTTTTGTTTTAAATCTGTTAAAATAGAATCTAGAACATGCTGAATAACCTTTTTCGTGTTTAAGGTGTCAGACAGCGTACTAGAGGACAATAAGAGCAATTGTTCCGCTAAAAAATTATCACTTTCATACATCATTCTTTGGGCTATAGAATCTGTTGCTACACTGTAGAGGGTATTTGTTTCCGCGGCAGGCATCACCTTGGAAATTGTTATGTTCTTCCCCAATTCTTTTTCTAAGAGTTCTTTAATTAAAGGTTGATCTATTTTAAAAGGAATTTCTAAAGTGTCTTTTAAAACGGGATTTAAATAAAATGTATTGGATACAATATCCCTTTTAAAGGCATTGGGTTTATAGGAAATGTTTTCTCTAAAGTAATTTGGATAAAGGACTAAGGAGTCTGTTTGAAAAGCAGTTAAAACATTGCCGTAAAGGGGGAAACCACTGAGTTCTGGTGAATAGTAAGTATCATAATCTTCCCAAGCCCAGCCGGCTCCAAACCGATCTGATGTAAAATTAGATAGGTGTAGCACAATGTTTCTTTGTCCTTTTAAAAAGTTAATGGTACTTGTATCTTTAAAATAAGAATGTAATAGGGTAGGGTTACCGGTACCTTGAATATAGGTACTATCGTTTTTATAACTATATTTTAAAGCGGGGCTAAATTTTGGTAATAATTTTAAACTGGCATACAGTGTAAAGATCTTGGTGTTGCTAGCCGGTGTAAAATATTTTTGGCTATTATGCTCATATACTACTTCTTTGCTTTCTGGATTGTAAACTATGAACCCTGCATAGTGGTTTTGGAAGACTTCAGAAGCTAGTTTTTTAGTAGTCGTTCTAGAAATCGTTTTTTTAGTAGAAACACAACCACTTAGAAGCATTGTGGTTATTAGGGATAAACTAAATTTTTTACCAAATTTTAGTAAATCTGTTTTTGAGATTGTCGATAATTTAACCAATATAACTAATATTTAACATTTCATATAGAATAATGTAATACCTTTTATCGTTAAATTTAGTGAATAATAATTTAATTATTTTATCAATGGCAAGAGCAATGTTTGATTACACTAAAACAGTACTTCAGAAAGTAAGTTTCGACGCAATGTTATTTTGCAGAGAATTAGAAAAAGCAACTTCAAGATTACGCCCCTACGAAATTGATGAATTAAAACTTTGGTTAATCTCCTTTTTATCGGATAAACCAGAATTAAGACAATGTATGATCTACATTAAGGATTAAAAAAGAGCCACCCTTTAAGGTGGCTCTTTTTTATTTCAAAAGGCTTTGATGCTTTCATTTTGCACCTTCAAAGTGAGAATGAATTGCGCATTAGTGTAAACCGAATTAATGGATTGCATATTACACCTCGGTTCTATTAGGGCTATATCAATTCTTTTAACTGCTGCTTGTTTAAATTAATTTTTATTTAAGGGGCTAATAATTTTTACATCTTGAAATGCAATGGCGCCTCGTACTACAGCGGTTATTACTTCGTGGAGCGCATTTGTTATTTGCATTTTAAGTTCTTTTTTGTGATAGACAAGACTTACTTCACGCGCCGGTGATGGAGTTTCAAAATGTTTTAGATTCTCTTTTTTTGAACTGTCTAATTCCAAGGTATTTAGATAGGGGAGAAGTGTCATCCCTAAACCTTCATTGGATAAATTTATCAAGGTTTCAAAACTACCACTTTGCAATTGAAAATGATCAACCGAAGCATTTTTTGATGATTTACAGAGGTTTATTACACCATCTCTAAAACAATGACCGTCTTGTAAAAGGAGTATGTCGTCAATATTTAAATCTTCCGGTTTTAACTTTTCACTGTTTGCTAATCTGTGTTGTTTGGGTACATAACCAACAAAGGGCTCGTAATACAAAGGTCGCTCCTTAATAAATTCAATCTCCAAGGGTGTTGCGGCAATGGCAGCATCTACTTGTCCGTCTTGTAAATTGCGTATTAGGGTGTTTGTGCTTTGTTCTTTTATAATAAGGTTCACCTTTGGGTATTTGGAAATAAATGCTTTTAAGAACATGGGTAAAAGCGTAGGCATAACGGTAGGGATAATGCCTAAAATATATTCTCCTCCAATAAATCCTTTTTCTTGATCTACAATATCTTTAATCCTGTCTGCTTCATTGACAATATTCTTTGCTTGGGCCACAATTTTTTCACCCACTTCAGTAATAGAGATTGGCTTTTTACTGCGATCAAAAATTTGTATGTCTAATTCATCTTCAAGCTTTTGTACTTGCATACTTAGGGTAGGCTGGGTAACAAAGCTTTTTTCGGCAGCAAGGGTGAAATTCTGATATTTAGCAACAGCTAAAACATATTGTAATTGTGTAATTGTCATCAGTCCTAATTTTAAACCATAAATGTATAAAAAGCTTAAGGATAGCCAATGACAATTCTAGAATTTAACCACTTTTGTATCCGCAATGGCATTCAGCCTTTACTTTCTATATTTCCGATAATTGACGGGTAACCTAAACTCTGCTATTATTCAAACAATAAATTGCTGTTTTCTAGTTTTTTATCAGCGATAAAATCATAAAGGGTTAGTTTTCTTAAAATGTAATAATCGGTCCAGAAGTTCTCTAAAGAGTTAAGGTATTCCAATTCGGCCTTATCCATTTCTTGTTGCGCTAAATTTAAATCCGTAATGGTAATTTTCCCTAAGATGTATCGTTCTTTGGTAATATCGTACCTTTTTCTGGCCACCTCTTTTGCTTTTTCAGATGTAGCTAAAAAATCTCTTTGAATGGACCAATTTAAGGTATGTAGAAATATTTCTTGTTCAAAGGCTTGTTGTTCTTGCTCTAGGTTTGTTTCTACCAAGCCTAAATCTGCTTCTGCCATTTTACGTCTGGATTTAGAAACACCCCAGTCAAAAATAGGAATACCCAAGGTAACAGAAAGATTTTGCTGTTGGTCATAATCTTGAAAAAGAAGGTCGTACTCTTCGGCTTGCTTGTTTAGGCCAAAATTTGCATTTACACTTATTTCTAGCCTATTATTTCCTTTTACTTCTGCCAAACGCTTTTCGGCTTGTAAGCGTCTTCTTCTAAATTCGATAACAGATTTTCTATTGTTTTTAGCCTCTTCCATCGCCTTCTCTACACTTACTGTAAAAGCTGTTAGTTTTTCCGGAATTTCTAATTCTATAAATTCTGTTTTTAATTCTAAAAATCGAGTTAAATCTTGGGATGTTTTTTTTAACAAAATGGTATTTGTGCTTACTGTATTTTTAGAATTTAAATGACTTAATTCCATTTGTAGCAAATCATTCTCCGCAATTTTACCAATTTTAAACCTGCCCTTTGCAATTTGGAGTAGGGTATCTTGATTGGATAAATTTGTATTGGCATTTTTTAAGCGTACCTGCGCTTTTAAAAGCCCAAAATAAAGGCGACAACTGCTTAAAGAGATATCTTCCATTCTTTCTACGAAAGCTCGTTTCGCCTCTTCATACAATAAGGGTTCAATTTTTTTATCCCATTTAAAAGGATTGTAAAATAAGGAGTTTTGATAGTAGTTTATAGATAGAGGCGTTAAGGAATAATTGGTAGATTCACTATCTCCAAATCGATCTATACGTTGTATTTGTGAATTTAAAGAAAGGGATCCTCCTGTAAAGGGTACTTGTTGTGAAATGGCTAAACGGCCGTCTATTCTAGATTGGTTTTGGCTCACAAAAATATCCTGTCCTTCATCGTTGGTAATTCGTTGTATGGAATTTGAATACTGTGGCAAGGTTGCTATTAATCGAAATTGCGGTAAAAATTCAGCCACAAAATTTCTATTGCGCCAATAGCTAGCCTGGGAAGTGTTTAGTAGTGTTTTGTATTCGGGAGATTTCTTTTTTGCAATTTCAATGGCATCTGACAAGGTGATAATTTTAGTTTGCCCAAAGGTTACTACAGAAAAAATAAGAAACAATAGGAATATAGAGTTCTTCATAATTGGATTGTTTTTTGATTGATGAAATCGAATTTTAGTTAAATATTATTCGCGTCGTATGGCTTCTATCGGATTTTTATTTGCTGCAGATTTAGCAGGAAGCACTCCAAAAATGAGCCCTATAAAAGTCGCAACAAAGAAGGATAAAATAATAGAATTCATAGAAATAATAGTTTCTATGCCGGTGACTAGTTGTAACCCATATGAAGCTACTACGCCGAGAATTATACCTATAATTCCACCACTGATACTAATTAAAACGGATTCGGATAAAAACTGAAGAATAACATCTTGTTTGGTAGCCCCAATAGCCCTCATAATTCCTATTTCCTTGGTTCTTTCTAAAACTGAAGCAAGCATGATATTCATAATCCCAATACCCCCAATTAATAAGGATATACCGGCAATAATACTGAGTACAATATTGAAAATTTGCTTGGTCTTTTGCTGCTGTTTTAACAAATGAATAGGAATGGTAATTTCAAAGTCCAGCACATCATTATGTTTTCTTTTTAGCAGTTTACTTACCACTTCTGCTGTCGCTTTTAATTCGTTAGAATTATTTACTTGTATGGTTAATTTATCTATTTGATGGTAATTTCCTCTAGGCGTTCTTTTTTTTGGGCCACTATTTCCTCCGCCTCCGCCCATAAAAATAATATTGCCAAAATTGCCTGAAGCTTGGATGTTGCTGTTCGATGTTTTTCGGTCCTTATAACGTACTAAAAAGGTCTTAATAGGAACGTATATATCCTCATTTAAATCTCGTATACCTAAATTCTCTTGGGCTTTTTCAGAGATAAGCTTTTCATCAATAATACCAATTACCTTTAGCCAAACATCCTTAACTTTTATTTGTTTGCCTAAAGCACTTTCTCCTGGGAATAATTTTTTTTCTACCTTCTCACCTATGATACAAACCGGTGCTGCATTTGTTGCTTGTAGTTCAGAAAAATAGTTTCCCCTTCCAATATTAATATTTGAGGTTTTAAAAAATGAATTATTAACGCCAATTAGTTTAACGGAGTTTTGTCTTCCTTTTTTTATAACATATGTTTCTAGGATTATTTCGGGACTTAATAGCTTAACCGTAGGAACATTCTCTTGAATACTGGTTATGTCCAATAAATCGAGTCCTTTCGAAAATCGTGTAGTTTCATTGGGGCCTTCATCACCGCCTTCCTCAGAGGAGCTCTCATCACCATCATCGGCAATAGGCGTGATAACTATATTATTTACACCTACCAACTCTAATTGAGCTAGAATCTCTTTTTCTGCGCCATTGCCAATAGATAACATTGTTATTACTGCAGCGACTCCGAAAATTATACCTAATGCGGTTAAAAAAGTACGTACTTTGTTGATTATAACAACCCGTATAGCTTCGTTAAAATTAGATTTAATTTTTTCTAAAAGTATTTTATCTATCATCGTAATTCTTACTTTAATAGCGTAATACTTTTTTCTTCCATATCTTCTGGTTTGCTTAGGTAAACGACCTCTCCTTCATTTACTCCTTCTGTTATAATTACCTTATCTACATTAGAATTCCCTAATGCAACTTGTTTTTTATTGGTAGAAAAACCAGATTTGGAATAGACATAGCTTATAGAGTCCTTGGTAAAAATTGCTTCTAGGGGAAGCATAAGTACATTTTCTTCTTTGTGAATTAGTATCCTGTTTGAGGTAGTCATACCAGGCCTAATATTATCATTGATTTCTTCTAAATTCACCAATACTTGAAAGAGCTTAATATCCGAACCGCTTTTATTTTCTCCTACGTTAGCTACACTGGTAACTTTACCTTTTAGTGTAATGTTAGGGAAAGCATCAAAGCCTACAGTAACGGGGAGGTCTTCTTTGATTTTACGAATATCTACCTCGTTAGAATAGGTTTTAGATTCCATTTTGGTTAAATCGGGTAGTGTGGCAATTGTAGGATCCCATGGGCTAATGCCAGATCCAGTTTGCCTTTTACTAGAGCCTCGCTTTAGATAAGTTATCATTCCGTCGGCATCAGAATATATGGTAAAAGATTTTTGTAATTCAATTAGTTCATCCAACCGCTTTTGCGTTTTGGAAACCTGATTGGCAACACCGACCATTTTTGCGATGGCTTTTCTTTCTATAATAGAATAATCTTCTTTTTTTTCTTTTAAATCTCTTTGAGATCGCTCTATATTTATTTCTAATTTTCTAATGGTTGCTGGCGGCTCGTAAATGGATTGTTTTAATTCTAATTCATCTTCTTGGATGTTAAAAAGCAAATCTTTTATGGCCGTGCGTTCTTGCTTTAAAGAAAGTGTGGTGTCTAATTGTTGCTGTGTATATTGAGACTGTGCCGTTTCTAGATTTAAGCGCTCATCTATAATTTTTCCATTGACACCAGATTGGTCTAATTTGCCAACATAATCGCCTTTTTTAACAATGGTACCTTCTGGTATTAAGTCTTGAATTTTTACATCGTATAGATTGTAATTCCGCATTTCTGAAGGCCCATCTATGTTTTGAGAACTGGTAGATTGGGCTTCGCCCGAGATAATGACTTCATTTAAAAAATCACCTTTTACAACGGTTGTGGTAATGGCAACGTCTTCATCACTGGTTCCTCCGAAGAATGTGTAGCCAACAATTAACAGGAGTACTGGTATCCCTATTAGGAGTAGTTTTTTTTTGTTCATTTTTGATTGATGTTTGATGTGGTTTAAGTTTTCAAATGTAACCAAGTGTTAATTAATCACAATTGTTTTAATTGTTATAATTTTCACAAATTTTAACAAAATTTTCTGGTTAAATGATAATTCACAAAAATTATGCCGTTTTTATTGATGAAATGTGAATTTTAAAAGGTTAGTAGCGGTGTATATTAACAGATCTACTAAAAAAAATACTTCAATACTTTAAGTAACTTAAAAAAACAGAAAGTAAGCACCTATAACAGGCGAATTTTTTCATTTAGAATATTCCTGCCCTTGGCTATAGGATTAACCTATAAAAACATAAAATAATTCAATGTATAAATGACCCATAACAGTTGATAAGGGAGTAAATTTGATGGAACAAAAACAGATAAATATTATGAAATTAAACAGTATAGGGTTAGAGATTGAAAAAACCAAAGCGTTAAATAGTAATTTAAATATTTTACTTTCTAGTTTTCAGGTGTATTACCAAAACCTAAGAGGTATACATTGGAATATTAAGGGAAAAGGATTTTTTGATTTACACGTAAAATTTGAAGAGTTATATACAGATGCAAATGTAAAAGTAGATATGGTTGCAGAACGAATACTTACTTTAGGGGGTAAACCCTTACATACCTTTGAAGACTATATGAAAGTATCCAAACTACCCGTTGGAAAGGATATTTCAGTAGACAAAGAGGCCATACAATTAATCGCAAATTCCTTAAAAGAATTGTTGATCATAGAACGAGATTTATTGGAGCTTTCTGGTGATGCCAATGATGAAGGAACAAACTCTTTGATGAGTGATTTTATTACCGAACAAGAAAAAACCATCTGGATGATGAAAGCTTGGTTAGAAGAAGAAGTATAATGATTTTATTCCATTCATAAAAAAGGGGGATTGACCAATGTCAATCCCCCTTTTTTATTTTGAAGTTCTTCCATCTAAAACCGAATTAAAAATTCCAGATTTTTATCTTTTAGTGTGAATTTGGCATCGCTAAAAACAGGTGGACCAAAAGCATTGGGTGTGCCAGTCATGCCATAATCTTCTTGAGGCATTCCGTTTTCCATATCCATTTGTTTGTTATCGTTTTTATCATGCATGGCCAAAATTGCATATTCACCAGCGGGAACGTTTTTGAAAATTAAAGTTACTTTGCCGTCTCTAATTTCACTTTGTAGGTTTTGAACACCAGGGCCTTTCATAAAAGTTTCAGTGTTGTGAAGGCCAGCCAATATAGATCCTTCGTCATTAACTACATTCGGTATTGTAATTGTTATGGTATAGCTAGGTATAGAATCCGTCACGGTTTGTGCATTTGTAAAAAAACCAATGAAAGACATGCTGAATAAAATTACTAGATTTCTCATATTTTTAGTTTTTAAGTTATTTAATAGGGTAAAGGTGTGCCGCTTTTCATAGAAAAAGAAATAGAGTTTTCTCAATTGTAGATTTTTACACCCGAATTGTAACGTACTACTAATATAGTTTAATCTAAGAAGGTTCTATTGTAACTAAACGGATTTTTTTTGTTGGGGTCTACAGTAACTTCTACTGCTCTGTGTCCGCCATCTATTTGTACGCGTGTAATGTTTTTTTCTGGCCAGGGTTTGTTGGTAAACCAAAGGTGTCCATCTCCCTGCAAATAAAGAATGGGCTTGCCAAAAGTTGCTGCAGCATTTCTAAAAACATCGGTAAAAGGTTTAAATTTTGTAGGATCTCCCTCTGTTATATTGGCATGACCAAAAACAACAACAGCATTTATTTTCTCTTTTTCTGTTTCTAGATGTTGTTTTACCCAATTGGCATCGTCTGTTAACCTTGTTTCCCATTCTTGAGCATCGTGTACAGAACTACCAACAATATTAATTCCTAGAAATAAAACTTTACGCTGTATCCAACTAAAATTTTCTGGACGTTCAGGCTGGTACGCAATGGTAGGAGTAAATGTCCAATTGGTATTAAATTTAAAAAAATAAGAATTCCATAGCGCAAAAGCTTCGTCGGGATTGATACAGTCATTATACTCATTGTCTCCTAGGACTATGAATGTAGGTACCTGGAACATTTTCAGGATGTCACTTGCGTCTTTATAAGCAGCATCTGTACAGGCAGTTTGCCCTGTTTTAATGTCTCCTAGATGTATTACAAATTCAGAATTAGCCCTGATGTTGTGTGCAGCAATTACGTTAAGGATAGAATCGCGTTGCCATTCTCCATAAGGTACGTCACCAATTGCAGTAAAAACAACAGGCTCTAAGAGGACATCTACCAGAGAATCTTCTTTCTTACCGTCGCTTGAACAAGAAATTGAAAGTATTACAGTTGTCCACACAAGTACAAAGCGAAACAAATTGGTGTCTTTTTTCATATTTAAATTTACATCATGCCAATACTATTGCCTTTTCCATAAAATTTACAGCGTCCATTTTTAGCATTCACCTTTTTCCTAAGGGTAAAGTATAGGGTTATTGGTTAAATACGCCTAATGAATCCCTAAATGGTGGAAAAAGAATACCATTTGTGCTGTTTACTTCCTACTGGATTAGATGTTCATCTTGGCGAATTAAAGAGTTTTGCCCAGCAATCTTCCAATAGTTAACTGTTAGGAGTTGGTGATTTGTATTGAAAGATACAAATAATTCAATTGTTTCTCTAATTATTACTTCGCCTAGCTATTAAAAATTTCTAAGGTAATAAACGGCTTTTTATGGTATGTTAAAATTGATTACTTAAACAGACTTCTTTTTAAAAATTTGGATGCATAGGTAAATAATACTGAGACTTGCTAGAAATAAGATGGCACCAATTATTTCATCAATAGCCAAGTGAGATAAGAAATAAAAAATAATAAGTATGGAAAGAATGGGAACGATTAGACCTCCTGGAATTTTAAATTCACCGGGTTCCGATTTTTGTGATTTACGCAACTTAATTACCGATAATGCCACCCCTAAATACAACAAAAGAATAGTGCTCGTTGCAATGATTATTAATTGCTCAAAGCTTCCGGTAATAGCAAAAATAAAAGTAATAATACTGTAGGTAATTATGGCAATATAAGGTGTTGTAAATTTTTTATGTATGTTGGATAGTTTTTTTATCGGAATAACTTTATCTCTAGAGAGTGCAAATAAAACTCTCGGCGTATTTAATAAATCGCCACTAACCACGCCAAACATAGAAATAGCAGCGCCTATGGTTATAAGAATGTAGCCGAAGGGTCCTAGGACAATTTTAGCGGTTTCGGCTAAAGGGGAAGCCTTGTAATTGACTAATTCATTGCCTAAAACACCTTGTGAAACTATTTGAAGACCCATATATAAAAGAACTACAAGTCCAATACTAATAAAAATAGCCCGTGGAATAGTTTGTTTGGGGTTTTTAATTTCGCCACCTACGATCAATCCAGTTTCACAGCCTAAAAATGCAAAGAAAAGAATTAAGGAAGATTCTCCTAACTCATCAATAGATGGAAAGGATTCAATATTCAGGTTCGCAATTGAAACATCTTTCCAACCAATGATTACCAAAATAAGCAAAGGACTTAATTTTAAAAGTGTATTGAGTTTTACAATTCGCATTCCTTGCTTAACACCCAATACGTTAATAATGGCTAGTGTTAGATAGAGTATAAAAAGGAAGGCTATCCGTACCCCGGTTAATTCAAAAACAGGATTAATCGTTGCTAAAATATTTAATAATGCAATTGCAACGGCAGCACTTGCGATCATATTACTACCTATTGCAAAAATACCTGCTAAAAATCCAGCATAATCACCAAAGGCAGTTTCTATATAGGTGTAGGGTCCGCCAGTATTATTTACTTTAGAACCGGCTTCCGCAAAACACAAGACTACTAGTGCAATAAGAATACCGCAGAAAACATAGGAAATAATACTAGAAGTTCCCATCTTCCCAGCAATTATTGCAGGCAATACAAAAATACCCGCTCCAACTATAATGTTTATAATATTGGCTGATAAACCAAGTGTGCCAACAGTCCTTTTTAATCCTTCATCTGGTTTTGCCATAATTTATAAATGCATGAAGTTGATCTATGATTCGTTTTAACCTTAGCTTTGTTTCTTGTCTTACCTAAATAGTTCGGCTGTGTTGAAAAGGTATGATTTTATAACGAAATTGGTCCGCTTTACCATATAATGCTCAGCTGTAGTCTAGAAATGGACTCCAAAAAAGATCAAATCTTTACCCTTGCAATTTTTAAGGTTGGTAATAAAAATAGTAAATAATGCCTTTATTAGGCGTTGTGCATAAGATTTTTTTTAAACTTAGGCGTCTAAAGATCTTTATCTTAATTCGTTTTTGCCAATCGTTTTGTTGGTGAACTTCAAATTCTATTTCAATCAAAAACTTTGGTAGTGCAAGCTCTTTTGCGTCAAGCGAGGAGCCAGCGTGGAATTTTCAGGAGTAGGTTACACATGCCCTACATTGTTTTATTTCTTCATTAATTTGGCAATTTCCTTGCTGCCAGTACCTCTTTGTTCTAATTCTTCAATAATTTTAGGATGGTCTTCTGTTCTCGTTTGTGAAAGCTTAAATGCGGCTTGTATGTCTTGTATTTCAATTTCAAAAGCGACTATACCTTTTATCTGACTCATTGTTTCTTTTGATAAATTAGAAATTGAAATTGGACATTCTGAAGCTTCCTCATACTTATCCACCAAATTAGTAAGACTATTAAGTATGGCATCACCTTCAATAATTTTAATTTTTCCGTAAATATGTACTGCAATATAATTCCATGTTGGCACCTCTTCTTCCTTGTACCAGGAAGAGGATACATAGCTATGGGGACCATTAAAAATACAGAGTACCTTTGGATTCTCTTTAAAAGTATGCCACTGCGGATTTGCCTTTGCAATATGGCCTACAAGAACCTCTTGATTATTCCTAACCTCTAACTCTAATGGAATATGAGTGGCCCAAGGCATTCCCTTGGTTTCATTTACCAAAATGCCAAAACTATTATTTTTTATAAAGTCTTTAACTTCGTCTAAATTCTGATTTTGATAGGAAGGTGGTATGTACATGGTCTTATTCTTTAGTAAGGGTTACTAGTACGGGTATATGATCAGATATGTGTTTGTTGTTGTCCATTTTATCATCAATCTGAATAACAGATTCAACCGAAAAGTGTCTTACAAAGACATAATCTATTCTATCTGTCATTAGCTTGTTTGTAAAACCATTAAAAGTACCTTTAGGACCATATGGTGGGGTTGTGCTTGTGATGTAGCTATCCTTAAGATGTGTTTTTATTGTCGCAATAGCTTCTGCTTCAGGAGATAAGTTAAAGTCTCCCATTAGAATAACAGCAAGGTTTTTCGTATTTATGCTTTTTATTTTATCAATAATAAGTTGGGCGGCATTTTTCCGTGCAAGGTCGCCAATATGATCAAAATGAGTGTTAAACACCCAAAACTGTTCCTTCGTTTTTTTATGTTGAAAAAGGCCATAGGTACAAATCCTTTCCATTGAAGCATCCCATCCAACAGAAATTTTATCTGGAGTTGTAGACAGCCAAAAAGTGTGCGATTGCAATACATTAAAATCATTGGAATTGTAGAATAGGGCACTAAACTCACCTTTTTTCTTACCGTCATCCCGACCCACACCAATATAATCGTACTTAGACAATTCAGTGTTTAAATAACTCACCTGTCTGTAAAGTCCTTCTTGAATACCTAGAAATGACGGATTGTAGTGTTGAATTAAGTGAACCATCTTTTCCTTTCGGTCATTCCAATTGTTAACCGTATCATTTGTATTGTCGTACTTAATATTATACGTCATTGCCTTAATTGTTTGTGCAGAACCATTTTGGAAGGTGAAAGCAAACAGGGCAAGAAAAATACAGGAAGATTGTAAAAGCTTATTCATTGTTATGGGTTTTAGAAGAGGTAGATATCAGTTTGTTTAATTCTTTAAATTCTTCTTTCGTAAAATATCTCCATTCGCCAACAGGGATATCTAGCGAAATATTCATAATACGGATACGCTCTAGTTTAACAACATTGTACCCCAAATACTCGGTCATTCTTCTAATTTGCCTATTTAAACCTTGGGTTAAAATAATTTTAAACTCGTATTTACCCAACTGTTCAAGTTTGCATTTTCTTGTAATTGTATCTAAAATAGGAATACCATTGCTCATATGGTGAATAAAATCATCGGTTATAACTTTATCTACTTTTACGATATATTCTTTTTCATGATGATTTCTGGCTCGCAATATTTTATTTACAATGTCGCCATCGTTGGTTAAAAAAATAAGGCCTGAACTTGGTTTGTCTAATCTCCCTATAGGAAAAATACGCTTTGGATATTTGATGAAGTCAATAATGTTATCCTTTTCTACACGGGTGTCTGTTGTACAGACGATGCCAATGGGTTTGTTAAAAATTAAATAAACAAATTCTTCATTGGATTCGGAAATTAATTTACCATCTACCCGTACCTCGTCTTCGGGAGTTATTTTGGTTCCCATTTCTGGGACTTTTCCGTTTATGGTAACTCTACCCTGATCTATGAGCTTATCTGCGGCCCTACGTGAGCAATACCCCACTTCACTGAGGTATTTGTTAATTCTTGTGGCTTGTGTGTCTTTCATCTTTTTATTTCACTTTCCTGACAACAAATATAAGGGTTTGTTTTGGCTAATTACTAATTGACGATTATGAAGCTGTCAACTTTTGACTAGGTTATTGTCGGTTGTGTTTCCCTGTGTTTCTATGTATTTAACAATTCATCATTCAATTTATACAACTGGGTTTAAAATTCTTTGTAGAAAGGAGGCAATACAACAAATTTGTACTCAGCTTAAAACAACAATATTTACTAATTTAGGGGCAAATCAAATTTAAATGTTCAGTTTCATAAAAATTTTAAAAGTAAGCATCTATATAACTTTAGCGATACTAGTTGTTAATGTGGTAGTCACCTTTAACGAAGGTTTTTCTTTAGTGAATACCTTAAAATCTGCCGGTATCGGTTTTTTGTATTCTTTTACACTAAGTTGTGTTAATGCCTATTATTTTCAATACATATCTTCAGTGTTTAGTTGGGAAAATGAACCAAAAAAACGATTGTGGATAGGGGCACTAGGGTCTGTGGTATTGACAGTTGTTGCTTTTGGTTTTGTACGCTTAATTATATCCTTGGCGCTCTATAGTAATTCGATAAGCTATTTCTTTGAAAATGAAACTATGGGTCCCTATATGATCGCCTTAGCTATATCCATTATAGTTTCTTTAGCGTTGCATGCCTATTATTTTTACAAATACATACAAGATTCTAAAATAAAGGAACAAAAAATTATAGCGGGTACAGCCTCGGCAAAGTTCGACGCCTTAAAGAATCAACTAGATCCGCATTTTTTATTTAACAGTTTAAATGTGTTAACTAGTTTAATTGAAGAAGATCCGCACCAAGCACAAAAGTTCACCACCTCTTTATCTAAGGTGTATCGTTATGTACTAGAGCAAAAGAATAAGGATTTGGTTTCTGTAGATGAAGAGTTACAGTTTGCAAAAACCTATATACGTTTGCTTAAAATGAGGTTTGAAGACAGTATTGTTCTTGATATTCCAGAGCAAAGCAGTAATCCTGAAGCAAAGATTATTCCATTGTCATTGCAATTAATGTTAGAAAATGCAGTAAAGCACAACGTGGTTTCACCAGGTAAACCCTTACATATCGTGGTAGCCGAAAGAAATAATATGTTGGTGGTTAGTAATAATTTACAAGAAAAAAGTGTAGTAAAAAAGAGTAGTGGTGTAGGGTTAAAAAATATTCAGCAACGCTACCAAATGTTAACAGATCGTAAAATAATAATTAATAAAGATGCAATTGAATTTAGTGTTCATTTGCCAATACTAACAAAACAAGTATCAGTTATGGAAACACAACAAGTTCATTTGGACGAAAAGCGCTACCAACGCGCAAAAGAAAGGGTAGAAGAAATCAAGGGATTTTATTACAACCTAGTTTCATATTGTTTTGTAATACCATGTTTAATTTGGTTAAATTATAAGACGACAGATTTTCCTTGGGTGATATTTCCAATTTTTGGATGGGGACTAGGGTTAACCATACATGGGATGGAGGCTTTTGGGTATAACCCTTTGTTGGGTAAAAACTGGGAGAAACGCAAGATTAAAGAGTATATGGAAGATGACCAGTTTTAATGAATATAATCAACTAAATAAGGAAAGATAATGGACAATTCAACAAAAGATGAAAGATACCTTAAGGCAAAAGAAAGAGTTAAGGAGGAAAAAAAGTTTTACACGAGTTTACTTTCTGCCTTCTTTACCATAGCCATAGTAGCGGCAGTAAACTATTATGTGGATGAATTCAGAAATCCCTGGTTTTTATGGGTTGTATTTGGTTTAGGTATTAGTATTGTTTTTAAAGCCCTAAAGATTTTTAATGTCATTCCATTTATGGGTAGAGATTGGGAGCAGAAAAAAATAAAAGAATTAATGAAGGATGAAGATAGGACGAATAAAAAATGGAAATGATGGAAGGAAACGATAGTATTAAATTAGAAAGAGCAAAAAAGAGGGTTGAAAAAATAAAAGGGTTTTATATTCATTTTACTGTTTATATTCTTGTAAACCTCTTTATAGTTGGGAGTATTTTATACAACTCTGGTTGGGATGACTTTTTCCACTTTGGAACATTTTTTACGCCATTCTTTTGGGGAATAGGAGTGTTAGCTCATTATTCTAAAGCCTTTGGTTATATGCCATTCTTTGGTAAAAACTGGGAACAGCGGCAAATAGAAAAATACATGGAAAAGGACAAGAGAGAATCTGATGAATTCATAAATAAATAAAGGATGAAAAATAAATCCATGGATAAGTACGAGCGTGCTCAGAAAAAGGTAAAAGAGATCAAAGGCTTTTACAGCCATTTAATATGGTTTGTTATTATAAACGTGATAGTATTGGTAATTAGATATCGAATGTATGATTTCTTTAGCTTAGAATTTGAGGCCAAGGGGGAGAATTTTATACATTGGTTAGATTTGAATTTAATAATTTCCCCGGCAATTTGGGCGGTAGGATTATTAATTCACGGGCTGTATGTTTTTAAATATAAAGCTACATTTTTTGATCGCTGGGAACAACAGCAAATAGATAAATATATGGAAGAAGATAATGACGCAGGATATCGTTAATTTTTGGTTCAAAGGCAAAATTAAAATTCCAAAGTTGTTCCGTATCTGAGAAAAATTTAAAACAGATTTTCATATTTTGCCAGGGCAACTAACAACTAAATTTATACCAAAATATTTATGAATGTACTAATTATAGAAGATGAAAAACCGGCAGCAAGACGCTTACATCGCTTGCTTGCAGAACTGGATGTAACTGTGTCTACCATGTTGCATTCTGTGGAAGAATCTATTGCTTGGTTTAGCGCGAATAAACACCCTGATTTAATTTTTTTAGACATACAATTATCGGACGGATTATCGTTTGAAATTTTTGAAAAAGTGGACGTTAAAAGTGCCATCATTTTCACCACTGCTTATGACGAATATGCCTTGCAAGCTTTTAAGTTAAACAGTATCGATTATTTGCTAAAACCCATAGATGATGAAGAGCTAGAAACTGCGGTAAAAAAGTACCGAGAAGTGAACGTTTCTAAACGGAAAATTGCAGTGGATTTTGACGACATAAAAAGGCTTCTTGTAAACCCTATTGAAAGAGATTATAAAAAACGATTTACGGTAAAAGTAGGGCAGCATATTAAAATACTAATTGCAGATGAGATTGAGTGTTTTTATAGTGAGAACAAAGGGACCTACGCAGCCACGTCTGACGGTAGAAATTATTTGTTAGATGTTACCTTAGAACATTTAGAAACGGAACTAGAACCAAAAACATTCTTTAGAGTAAGCCGAAAGTATTATGTGAATATTAATTGCATTAAAGATATCATTTCATATACAAATTCTAGGCTAAAAATTATACTAAACAAGTATAATGAAGGAGAAATTATAGTGAGTAGAGAAAAAGTTAAGGATTTTAAGTTATGGTTAGAGTAATGTTATTTAATTAACTGGTGTGTAGATTTTTAATGCTTTAATTAAACTGGTATAGATTTTTCTTATACCTAGCTTTTATCAAAAATAGAACGTCATTACTCAATTCTGTTTTCATCAAAAGATGAAGGTAGTAATTTTGGAATTAACTTGACAAAAATTGGAAGTAAAATAGCACCGCCCGGTAAAATAAAAATGGCTAAGGAGGGAATACTTTTAAAAATATCTAACAACTGATTTTGTACTTTTCTCTTCTCTTCCACGCTTAAAGTAGTTATGGTAGATTTAGATATTAGGGCAACTAACTCCTTACTTTCTGATAGTTCTTTTTGGATCCTTTTACTGTTTCTTAGAATTAATTTATTAGCAAATTTAGTGGAGTTTTCGTAAAATTTTTCAACTAAATTGTGGTCTTTTAAATGAGGAATTTTGGAGGCGTTTTCTTTAAAAAAAATCGCTATTTTTTCAAGTGAATTTTCTACCTCATTTTTAGACATATTTAAGTCTTTTGAAATGCCAAAAACAAACTCCGATTCTTTGTAGTCTAAGGTCAAATCTTCCCATGCAGTTACACAGATAATATCCATCAAAAATTGGTATTCATTTGGAGAGAATTTATCAATTAATTTATCCCTGTAATTGGAATCAAAATGATGGGCGTCATCCTTTAAAAAAGAGAGCGATGCAATGAATAAATAACTTAGCCTTTCGTCATACTTTTGTTGTTGTTTAGAGTTTAGAGTATGGTGAATTAAGTTGATTAATATGTACTCTAATTCTTCCGCGTAATTTCGAATATCATCTTCCTTTTTTAAAAATTGTTTAAAGACTAATACATCAACAAAGAGCAGTGTATTTGTAACACTAGTTCCAAATGTTTTATTGATTAAATTGTCTTCCAAGAATACTCTTGATCGTATAAGAAGTTCTAATTTATTACTCGGTTTAGATCCTGAAAGTAGTTTTTCTAAAAAGCTAGAATTGATGCCAAGAGCATCATAAAAGTAATTGACTTTGGTAATAAAGTTTTTATAATTACGATCATTATAGGCTATGACATAAGTAAAGTACAAAGCAGAAATAAGATTGGCTTTGGCAATTTCATCTTCAGTTGGCGTATGTGTAATGGGAATAAATTCTAACCATTTTATATGTATGCCGTAAGCAAAACCAGTTTCGCATAAAGCAACATATAGAGAGCTAAAACTACTGTATGTCATATTGCTTTGGGTTACCAAATGCCCAAACTTATCAATCCAACCGCTAGAAGAAGGGTTCATACATCAATTTTTTAGCTAAGCTATATATTGTATAGGGTTATTAAATACTTTATTTAATTTTAACATAATTTTAACAATTAAAACCAAACCCTCCCATTTAAAGCCCCGTAAGTAGGGGTGAATTTAATTTAAACATACTTACAATGAGAAAGAACAAAAATTTATTAGGAATATGCATACTAGCAATAGTAGGTGTAGTTTTAGTGGCGGCAGACCATATTGATGCTCCGTCAACTATGGGCAAAACGGCAGATATTGCAGATTTTTATGCATTTGAGCCTACTGAAGGGTCAGACAATACCGTATTTGTAGTCGATTTACAATCAAATGTAGATCCAAGTCTGGCCTATGGTTCATTTGATGAAAATGTGCTTACGGAAATCAATATTGATACAGATGGTGATTTAATTGAAGATTTAGTAATACAAGCAATTCCTAGAAATGGTGTTATGTATTTCTTTGGTCCTGTGGCACCATCAACAACTGGGGTATTTGGTCAGGTAATGACAAATAATCCTTTAGGGGCAGTGACTATATCTGGTGCAACGGCACTTGTAGAAACTACAACTAGCGGTGTTTCTTTGTTTGCAGGCCCCAGACAAGATGCCTTCTTTTTTGATTTCGGTCAATTTAACGCTGTAATAAGCGGAATGGCTCCAGAAGGGTTTAAGGTTGCAGCTGAAGCTACAGATACTTTTGATGGAGCTAATACAATGTCTATTGTAGTAGAGTTGCCTAATGCAATGTTAGGAACAGCAACAGGGAAAAATGCATTTGGTTTTGATGTGTACAAAACATGGGTAACAACAAACAAAAAATAATAACACTTAAAAACAATAATTATGAAACTAAATAATATAAAATATGTTGCACTTTCAATAGGTGCTGTACTAACTATGGCATCGTGTAATATAGATGATGATGGGCCAGAATTTATAGAGCCGATGTTAGATTTTTCAGGAACCTATTCTCAAGTAGATCATCTTGGTAGACCAGGTATTAATACTGTATTGTCTTATGATATGGACGGACAACCTAGTGTTAAGGATGCTCAAAATGTGAGTATACCTTCTGAAATGGCAGGAAAATTTCAAGCCGGCTTTGAGGCTAGATTAGAGCAGTATCATGATGTTTATGCCGGAATTTTGGGATTAGATCCTAATGATGTGAATTACGAGACTAATATTGCAGGCTTAGATGCATCAACTTTAACAGGCTATTTGGCAGCAGACGTTTTGGAAGTGGCTCCTAACAATCCAACTACTTATTTTGCAGGTTTAGAGTTAGCACTTACGGGTAGAGCATTAACCGATGATGTAATTGATGTTTCTTTAATCCTGCTTTTTGGAGGGGAAACAGGTGACCGTTTTAATGGTCAGCCAATTACAATTAATGGTGAAATGAAAAATTTACCAAGACTTGTCTCTGACGGCGTAAGCTTAACGGCAACCCTGTCTTCTTCGTTTCCTTATGTTGGAAGCCCAGAATAACTATAAGTATTTTAGAGGGAGGTTTTCCTCCCTCTTATTTCAATTATTAACGCTACTTAACACACATAAAATGAAACATTTAATAGTACTAATGCTATTGGTTTCCGTAGTTTCTTGTAACCTAAACGGTCCAAAGCAAATAACAGATAGCAAAGATTACAATGGTTATTTAGGAGTAGAAATGCCCGAAACAACCTCAAAATATTATGAGTTGTGGAACTCAAAAATTAAACCAGACAGTATGCAACTTATCAGTTTTGGCAATGTTGCAGCTGAATATAATAGGTATTTTAAAAATACAGGTAATATAGAATACTTAAAAAAGGCAGAACAGTGTCTGGCTAGAGCTGTAGAAATTGCAGGGATCGGAAAAGCAGGATACTATAGAGCGCTAGCACGAAATTATATTTCACAGCATAAGTTTAATGAAGCCTTAGTAATGGCACATGCTGCTCAAAAGACAGGAAGTGGTTTAGAGGAATCTGAAAACTTATTGTTTGATGTTCACATGGAATTAGGGAATTATATACAAGCAGAAAAGTACCTAACTAGTATTAAAAATAAAAATAATTTTGGATACTTAATCCGTGTTGCCAAGTGGAATGACTATATCGGAAACCTGGATGCTACCATTATGTATATGGAAAAAGCCAAAAAAATGGCTGAAATGGCAAAAGATAATAATTTAAAAATTTGGTCGTATACCAATTTGGCGGATTATTATGGGCATGCGGGAAGAATTAAAGACTCCTACAACCATTACCTAAAGTCATTGCAACTAGAACCGCACAATGCTTATGCAAAAAAGGGAATTGCTTGGATTGTTTATTCCTATGAAAGAAACCCTAATGAGGCGCTTCGAATTTTGAACTCAATTACTGAAAATTACAGTTCTCCAGATTATTTTTTATTAAAAACAGAGATTGCAGAATATCAAAACAATAGAAAAGAGGTACTTAGAAGTAGGGATAATTATTTAAAGGCGGTAGAAAATCCGGCTTATGGAAATATGTACAATAGTCATAATGTTTCATTTTACTTAGATCATACGGTCTTATTTGAAAAAGCTGTTTCCTTAGCAAAAGAGGAAATGAAAAATAGAAAAACACCGGAGTCCTATATGCTTTTAGCGCGTAGTTTGTTTAAAAATGGAGATGTAGATGCGGCGCTTAAGATTGTACAGGAACAAGTAGATGGTCAAACATTTGAACCTCATATTTTGTACAATTCTGCAACTATTTACAAAGCAGTTGGCAATCATAAAAAGGTGAAAGAAATAAAAGAAGAATTGTCTGAAGCTATTTATGAGTTAGGTCCAAATATGGAACAAAAAATAGCGGCATTATAGATTGAAAAAATTATAACTTTTGTAGCGTTTAATTGTAGGTTGTTGCAATAAGCACCACAGTTTAATTGCTGTGGTGCTTATTGCATTTATGGCCAATGGTTTGTCGTGTAAAACTGAAAAATAGTGACCTAATGTAATTATTAATATTTTTTAAATAAATAAAACCCTCTTACTTTAAATCTCCTAAGTAATGGAAAGCTAAGAGATTGATGCTGTTAGCAAAAAGCATTTAACTAGAAATACTTTAATTATGGAATACTACATTTTTACACTTTGGATCGCGATAATGCTGTTTTTTACCTATAAATTGGTAGAAGCACATATATCTTTAAATAAGGTTTTAAATAAAATACAAAAAGTGGATCCTAGAAATATTGAAAAACAGAAATAATTGGAATACGCTTCTATAAATTTTTATTAAATAGTTTGATTGTAATTGGTTGAAAGGCGCTACTTGTTAAGTAGGGCCTTCTGTTTTTATTGCGGGTTGTAAACTGGCATTGAGTTAGGGTAATTTCTGCTGTAGTGTGATTGTGATGGTTATCAGAATTTAAATGGATTGGGGTAGCTCCAGTCGCCGTTGAGATATTGGTTTGAAGCTATTATTAGTTGTATTACATGAAGAGGCGCTAATTTTGTTTTCGTATAAACTGCCCGGCCTTCAGTGGTGCCTTAATTTACTTCGGGTGATACATATGGTCTAAATGAATTAAATACAAAGGGCGTGTACCTGCACTAAGGATTACTTTTCACTCTATTTTAAGCGGTATTAAAGCTTCTTATTGTAATCAGCATAGTTCTCTTTTCGTTTTGGATAATAGCGTTAATTAGGATGATCTAGAGGTTTTTTATGCTATGGAAATACTTGCAAAATTTTAATAAAAAAAATCCCTTTGTAACTTAGTTACAAAGGGATTTTTGAGTATTACTGAAATGTCTTAGGTTGATGCAACACCTAAGGTGTATAATTGCTCTAAGTTTGGTGATTTGCTACCTCCAGCTGGTTCCAAAGTTATCCCGAAGGCTTCAGATTCATTTGGATTAGCAAAGGCAAAAATCTTGTTTTCATCACCTTTAAAATCTTCCAATAACCCAATACTTGTCGGTGTTAACGGATTTAGTTTTAAGGACCATACCTGGTATACGAAACCATCCGGTGGCTCTGGCAATCCCTTAGCGTCTATATGTACTTTTTTCTCGACCTTGTTCCAATACGCCTTGGCATAGGATGTAGGTGATATTGTTTGCCCACCCAAAGCAACTACAGCTATATTCTTGTCTCTAATGGTGTTTAAAAGCAGTTCTGACTCAACCAGGGAGTTTGAAGCATTTTCAATTTGAGATTCCAAATTGATTTTTTCTTGAGAAACAATCTGTATTTGAGATTCTAAGTTTTGGTTCTGAGTATACATCCAGAATAGACCTGCAGATATGATCACAGCTGCTGCCCAACCGCTATAGGCAGTCCAATTTGCTTTTTGCTTTGGCAACTGTAGTACCTTGGTTTCTTTAGCTAAATTAAGTTTGTGTTTTATGTTGTTAAAACTGCCATCGGCCATAGTTGGTGATGCAGCCTTGCTTAAAGCCAGAATAGATGCTTCTATTGCTTCTATTTCTTTATTTAGTTCAGGGTACTGCTTAGCATCGTTATGTATTTGGATGTTTTCTTTTTCAGAAAGCAATCCGGCAACATAAAGCTCTAATTTTCCAGATGATATGTATTCTTCTGTATTCATACGCTTAATTCAATACATTTTTTCTTAATTGCGATATGCAACTTCTATTTCTTGTCTTTACCGTACCTATAGGAATATCTAATTCTTCTGATGCTTCTTTCTGGGTATACCCTTTAAAGTATAGCAATTCTATAATTTGTACGCACTTGTCCTTTAGGTGTACTAAAAACTTTTTAATACCAATGGCGTCTATTTTATTATCAAGATTAGTGCTGTCTTCAAGGATACCTACGAAGTAATCTGCCGATAGGTTCTTTTTGGTGTTCTTGTAGGATTTAGAACGCACTTCATCTATGGCGGCGTTACGCGCAATATTTAAAATCCAAGTAAAAAAACGACCCTTGGAAGCATTGTATTTATCAGAGTTGTTCCAAATTTTCACAAAGACGTCTTGACAAATTTCTTGTGATAATTCGGAATTTTTGACAATTGTATTAATTACACCACAAATATTTTCAGAATACATACTGTATAGCTTTTCAAAAGCAAGGGGGTCTTTTTTCTGAAATTCAATAACTAGGGTTTCTAATTGCATAAATTTTTTCTAGAATCTAAAAATACAAAAAGCTACGTAATTACGTAGCTTTTTTAATTTTTGGTTGTATGGACGACTTCCTATTTCTTCAGTAATAAAACTTCTGCTTTTACAGCAACTTCATTCCAAGTTTTACTTACCCCATCAGCACCAGTATGTAGTGCTTCGCAAGCTTTGTTTAAAGCGGCAACAGCATCCAAGGCTTTCCAGTTCTCCAAATTCATTACTCCAGTTAAAATGTATTTATTTTCTGCTATAAATTCTGCTTGTAAAGGAATCGTAGAAGTTTCTCCGTTTAAGGTTGCTTCTAAGGAATAAGTGCTTCCATCTACTTTAAGGATACCAGATATAAGTTCTGTATTTTTCATTACCCCAAAAAAGAATTCTAATAATTTAGGGTCTCTAGTTCCGGTTGGGTCATTCGTAAATAAACTACTTACAGGAATACTAAATTCAGTACCATTCATTGCTTCTAAAGCGGTAGCTCCAGGAGTAGAATTAGTAATGTTAATAGTTTTAAATGTTCCGCCTACAGGTAGTTTTTCTGTTGTTTTGTATGCAATAAAGCTCACTTTGGTAGAATCGCTAACTAAGGAAAACTGTGTGGTTTCTCCATCGTGACTATGTTCTGAACCATTTTTATGTTCAGCATCATGTGAATTTTCTTTATTGGTGTTTTTACAGCTAAAAGCAGCTACAGCAACAAAGGATAAACAAAGTAATTTTATATTTTTCATAATACTATAATTTTTTAAAGTATAAAGGTAAAAAATCTATTACTCTTATCCTTTTAATTAATTGTAAAGGTTTTTATTTTTTTAATTTTCTTAGGATTTCGCCAAAGAAAAATTCCACTGACACTGATGAAAATAAGTCCAAGTCCAATTAAGGTGCCATAAAACAACTTAAATAGGGAAACGTCATTTTTTATAAAGTAATCCATAATAGAGCCATCGTGTATCATTTCTATAATTGTGTCCGTCCGCTGTTTTACCGATACAATTTTTCCGCTGTAGCAATCTATTTGCAATTCTGTAAAATGATCTTCAAAACGCACTTTTGCAATCCCTTTTGCGGGTCTGTAATCAATTCTATTAATAGTTGTGGATAAGTTAAGGGAATCAATAAAGGTAATGGCGTTTTGCTGAAGGGTTTCCAAGGGAATTAGTGTCGATTTTTTTTGTTCTATTTTTGAGGTTTCAGGCTTTAAAAGTAGTTCGCTTTTCCATGTTAATAAGACCCCGGTAATACTCATTAAAAGAATAAAAAAAACCAATACGATCGCCACTATTTTATGTAATTTTCTATAGACACGAGTGCTTTTCGCAAGCTTGTTGATTTTTAGCTTCAATAGTGAATTTTTTAAGTTTTCGAAAATAGCGAATACACGACTAAATTTTCCTAATAATATGTTAACAAATGGAAGTGCTATTTAGGAAACATTTAATACAATTTGAATTTTGAAATCGGTCTAATTGTTTAAAAAAGGTGTATTTTTATAGTGCTATGAAAAATAAGGAAATAAACAGGAAAGGATTTGTTTTTAAACCGTATAAGGCACCTTCCCAAACCCCTTTTGAAAAACTTTTTGATATTTTTAAAGAGCTAATTACACATACTTCGGGTGATTTTGATGAAGCCATAGATTGGTTGCGGGAATTGGATGTTGAATACAAACTTACCACGGAAGACTATACTATAGAAGATTTTATTGAAGACCTAAAGGCCAAAGGATATATAAGAGAAGAAATTAAACCAGATGGCAATAAGGGTACCGCTATAACCGCTAAGACAGAGCGCGCTATAAGACAAGCTGCCTTGGATCAAATTTTTGGAAAAATAAAGCGCAGTGGTGCTGGAAACCATAAAAGTAAAGGGATAGGAGTAGGAGATGAACATACTGGTGATTTTAGAAATTACCAGTTTGGCGATGCCTTAGATAAAGTGTCCATGACAGAGAGTTTGCGCAATGCCCAAATTAATAACGGCATGGATGATTTTAGCTTAACGGAAGCTGATTTGGTTGTTGAAGAAACGATGCACAAGTCGCAAATGAGTACCGTGCTTATGATAGATATTAGTCATAGTATGATTCTCTATGGAGAAGATAGAATAACGCCAGCAAAGAAAGTAGCGATGGCTTTGGCAGAATTAATTACAACCCGCTACCCAAAAGATACCTTAGATATTTTGGTGTTTGGTAATGATGCTTGGCCGATAAAAATAAAAGACTTGCCATACTTGCAGGTAGGACCATACCATACAAACACCGTTGCCGGATTGCAATTGGCGATGGATTTATTGCGTAGAAAACGAAACACAAACAAGCAAATTTTTATGATTACAGATGGCAAGCCTAGCTGTTTGCAATTACCAGATGGTACCTATTATAAAAATAGTGTTGGTTTAGATGAACATATTGTAACTAAATGTTACGCTATGGCACAGCAAGCCAGAAAATTACACATCCCTATTACGACATTTATGATTGCACAGGATCCTTATTTAATGCAGTTTGTTCAAGGATTTACACAAGCCAACCAAGGAAAAGCATTTTATACAGGTTTAAAAGGCTTAGGTGAAATGATCTTTGAAGATTACGAAACCAATAGAAAAAAGAGAATTAAAGGTTAATAAAAGAATAAAGCGGGTAGAAAAAAGAAATGGTTCGCAGAAATGGGGAGATCTTCTTTTAATTACCAGCTCTTATTTATGAAATATATTTATGAAAATAGAAACAATTAAAACAGTAGGTCATTTAAAAAAGGCTGGATATCAAAGTAAATCAATCAAAGATGAATTACGAGATAATCTCATTGAAAAAATAAAAAACAAAGAGACCACCTTTTCGGGTATTCACGGCTACGAAAATACCGTAATTCCTGAATTGGAAAGAGCCATTCTTTCTAGGCACAATATAAATTTATTGGGATTACGCGGACAAGCTAAAACAAGATTGGCGCGTTTAATGCTGCAGCTCTTAGATGAATATATTCCAATTGTCGAAGGTTCGGAAATTAATGATGACCCGTTACGGCCTATATCCAGATATGCTATAGAATTAATTAAAGAAAAAGGGGATGATACTCCCATTTCTTGGTTGCATAGAAGTGAGCGATTTGCCGAAAAACTAGCCACTCCAGATGTTACTGTTGCAGATATCATCGGGGATATAGATCCTATTAAGGCAGCAAATTTAAAACTGAGTTATGCAGATGATAGGGTAATTCATTACGGGATGATACCTCGTGCCAATCGCTGTATTTTTGTAATCAATGAACTGCCAGATTTGCAAGCGAGAATACAAGTGGCCTTGTTCAATATTTTACAAGAGGGAGATATTCAAATACGGGGCTTTAAATTGCGACTACCTTTAGATATGCAATTTGTTTTTACAGCAAATCCGGAAGATTATACCAACCGTGGAAGTATTGTTACGCCATTGAAAGATAGGATAGGATCACAGATTCTTACACATTATCCAGATGATCTAGCAATTGCAAAAAAAATAACAGCACAAGAGTCTAATTTAGACCCGCGACAAAAAGACGCAGTGTTTGTGCCCGAATTGGCGAAAGATTTAATTGAACAAATTGTTTTTGAAGCCCGAAAAAGTGAATTTATAGATGCCAAGAGTGGGGTAAGTGCCAGACTTAGTATCACTGCTTTTGAGAACTTACTAAGTACGGCAGAATTAAGAGCCTTAAAGAATGGGGATGATAAAACGACGGTTAGACTTGGGGATTTTCTAGGGATTATTCCTGCAATTACCGGAAAAGTAGAATTGGTATATGAAGGGGAGCAAGAAGGTGCAGCTAATGTAGCCTACAATTTAATAGGAGATGCTATCCAAACTTTGTTTCCAGAATACTTCCCTAAGATTGAAAAATTAAAAAAACAAGAGGATGCGAGTCCCTATGATGATATTGTTTCTTGGTTTTTTAATAATACAGAAGGTTTTGAGTTGTTAGATGATTTACGAGATAAAGAATACAAAAATCTTTTAGATGCTGTCTCTCCCTTAGATGATTTGTTGGGGGCCCATCAGCCTAAATTAGAAAAGGCAGAAAGTTACTTCGTAAAAGAATTTGTGCTTTGGGGATTGGTACAGTTTAAACAATTGAGTAAATATCGATTTACAGAAGGCATACAATTTAAAGATCCCTATAGTAATTATATAAGCGGATTGTAATTTTAGTTAAACCTACTGGCTTAATTTTTGTGGAATAAAAACAATAGTAGATAAAGCCAACCACTTTTTAAATAGAACTACCAATGACCAGAATTTCCAATAGTGCTTTAAAAAAAATAATTAAAGCAAAACAACTTTATTTTTTAGGAGTAATCTTTTTTTCATTGAATTTATTATCTCAAAATAAAGAAAACAGTGCCAAGGCCTTGGGTGTAGAGAAAATCTATTTACAATTAGATTCAAATGTTTATACCAACAATAGCAATATTTGGTTTAAAGCTATTGTTACGAACGCTACAAACCATGAAGCAAGCTTGCTCAGTGGCGTTTTGTACGTAGAATTGATTGGGCTAAACCAAGTGGTAATTGAAAAGAAAATAGTGAAGTTATCTAATGGTATAGGACACAATTTTTTTGCCCTTCCCAAGAGTTTTCAACCTGGAAAGTATATGATTAGAGCTTATACAGAATGGAGTAAGAACTTTGGGTCAGACTTTATGTTTAAAACGTATATCGATGTTTTTTCGTCCTTTAAAAAGGAAGAAGGAAAGGTGTTGGAAAATGTCACCCTAACTGATAATGGACAAGGAAGCTTTACATTACAAGCAAAACTAAATCCAAATGTGTTAGATAGTTTACAAAAAAAGGACTTAACTGTGTTTCTAAAAATGGGATCTACAACGGATACCTTAAAAATTAAGAGGGACAATTCTTTGGGCTATGTCCTCAATTACGAAGCGGATACTTGGGTAAACGATGTTACTTTTGAGCTTGAGACAGAAAATTTAATTAGACACAGAGAAACCATACTATTGGATGATAAATTTATGGATCTGCAGTTTTTTCCTGAAAGCGGAGAAATGGTAGACGGTATCCGCAGTAAGGTTGCCTTTAAAGTTATAGACCATGTTGGAAAAGGAGTAGGTGTTGAGGGTGAAGTTTTAGATCAAAACAATGAGGTAGTAGGTATTTTTAGGAGTAATGCCTTAGGAATGGGGTCTTTATACTTACAAGCAGATAAAACCAAGACGTATTTTGCTAAAATTACGAAGCCAGCTAAATTAGTTTCCCCTAAAAAATTTCCGTTACCAAGAACAGTAGCCAACGGTACGGTTTTATCAGTTAAAAAATCAAAGGAAAAAATAAGGGTAGCGGTACTATCTAACCAAGCTGCCTTAAAAAATATCTCATTGCGTGTTACTTCTAGAGGAACAACATACTTTCAAATAAAAGGGGAGTTGAAGAATGGAGAATTGCATACAGATGCCTTACTAAGTGCTAACCTCCCAGAAGGTATATTAGCATTTACCGTCTTAGACGCTTTAAATAACCCTTTGGTAGAACGCTTGTATTTTAACGAGCGTCCAGAATCTAAATTAGAAATTGTTATAAAAACAGATAAAGATAAATATGCACCACGGGATAAAACCATAGTGAATATTAAGACTCAAAATAGTAAAGGCGAAACTAAAAATGCAGATATTTCGGTATTGGTACTCAATCAAAAGGAATTAGGTAAACTTCAAAATAAACGCAGCAATATATATACCTATTTTTTGTTGGACTCCGAATTACGAGGACAAATAGAAAACCCTAACTATTATTTTAATGAAAGCAATCCAAATAGATGGAATGATATGGATGCTTTAATGTTAACCCAAGGTTGGCGTAAATACAAGTATGATAAACCTTTTACAAATAGTATAGAGTACAAGAATGAACCTGCATTAAGTGCAAGTGGAAGAGTTGGTGTGCCATTTAATGAAATTGGAAAAGACGGACTTGAATTAATTATGATGACATTTGGAAAAACTCCATCTGTTTTTAACCAACAGACTAATGATAAAGGTTGGTTTCATTTTTTAATGAATGATAAGTATGGAGAGCCCTTACAAGTGCTTGTACAAAGTAAAGACAAAGAGGGTAAGTTAAAAACGTTTCCAATACTATTAGATAAGAAAACACCACCAAAGATTGAATTTGGCGGTGTGCAGGAAATAAAAAAATTAGACAGTATGGTATATGCCTATATAAATACTGAATATGGTTATAATGCATTGGAGAATGATTATAAAAGAGAGAATGGAATCACTTATTTAAATGAGGTAGTTGTAGAGGCTCGGAAATTAACACCTAAACAGAAAAAATCTTATGAAATGTATGGTGAACCAGATGTGGTAATAGATGGTGATGCCATACGAGATAAAGAAGAAAGTTGGTCCTATGGTTTGTATAGCGTACTTATGTTTAGTTTTCCGGATGATATTTATGTATATGATAGCGATACAGCTGGATTTTTAGTGGCAGAAATTTATGGAGGTGGGTTGTCAAGGAGAATAGGAGATAGAGGGGCTGGTATAACCATAGATGGTAATAGTACCTCATCAGGAACAGCAATAGGCGCAGGTATACGTGCTGATGGTGCAGGACCTATTAATATTATTTCGCAGACTTTGGTGTTGGTAGATGGTACGCCAGTTGCAAGTTATAATTATGATGCACTACCAGATTTACCGGTTAGTGAAGTGTTGAGTGTAGAAGTTATAAGAAGCGCCAAAAATTTTGCGAAAATTTATATGGAAGTTTATCCAAAAATTGACCCGCGTGATATACCAATGAGTGGGAGTATTCTTTCTATTTATACTAAAGACGGTACTGGATTAACTAAAAAAAGTAAGGCTAAAGGCCAATTCATCACTTCCATACCTGTATTTTCACCTACCAAAGAATTTTATGCTCCAAAATATGATGGTTTACAACTTGTAGATCCTAATATACCAGATTTACGCTCTGTAATACATTGGAGTCCGCAATTAAAAGCAAATAATGTGGGAGCCAAATTCACTACTTTTTATAACGCAGATGTTTCTAATGATATGCTTATAGTTGTAGAAGCCATTTCTGAAGACGGACTTATAGGATACCAAGAATTAACCTATGAAGTAAGGGAAGAAGGTGTAGAGTAATACCTTGTTTTTTAAATTTTACCTATTGAAAAACAACAACTTTTTAAACGCATAACATAATGATGATTGTTACCATTCCCTTTTTAAAGAAATTAAAACAACTAAACCAATTCTATGTTTTTACGGCCCTCTTATTTTCAATAGGAGCATTTTCTCAACCCAGTGAAGATCCTACCGTTGGTATAGAGAAAATATACCTGCAATTAGACTCGAATGTTTATACCACAAATAGCAATGTGTGGTTTAAGGCTATCGTTACAAGTGGTGAAAAACATGAACTAAGCACGCTCAGTGGTGTCCTTTATGTAGAATTGATAGGCCTTAATGAAACGGTCATCGAAAAGAAAATAGTGAAGTTGGCTAATGGTATAGGGCACAATTTTTTTGCCCTCCCAAAGAGTTTTCAACCCGGAAAATATCTAATTAGAGCCTACACAGAATGGAGTAAGAATTTTGGTCCCGACTTTATGTTTAAAACGGAAATTGATGTTTTTCCGTCATTTAAAAAGGAAGAAGATACCGTATTGGAAAACGTTACCCTAACCGAAAATAATAAAGGAAACTTTACATTAAAGGCAAGGCTACATCCAGAAGTATTAGATAGTCTACAAAAAAAACACTTGACTGTATTTCTTAAAATAGGTTCAAAGAAGGATTCATTAAAAATAAAGAAAGATAACTCCTTGGGGTATATCCTGAATTACCAAGTGGATACTTTGGTTAACGATGTCACCTTTGAGCTAGAGACAGAAAATGCAATTCGGCATAGAGAAACAGTCATCTTGGATGATAAATTTATGGATCTGCAGTTTTTTCCTGAAAGTGGTGCCTTGGTGAATGGTATAAGAAGCAAAGTGGGGTTTAAGGTTTTAGATCATACCGGAATTGGTATTCCTGTAGAAGGTGTTGTGTTGGATGAAAAGGATAATAAGGTCGCTATTTTTAGGAGCAATGCCTTGGGTATGGGGATTTTCTACTTGCAAGGAAAACAAACGAGTACCTACTATGCCATAATTACCAAGCCGTCAAATTTGGTTTCTACCAAAAAGTTTCGGTTACCTAAAGTAGCAGCCAATGGGACTGTTTTATCCGTCAAAAAATTGAATGAAAAAATTAGAGTAGCGGTAAGCTCTACCAACAAGAACTTAGAAAAAATAACCTTATTGGTAACTTCAAGGGGTACTACCTATTATAAATTAGAAGGAGAATTACAGAATGGAGAATTAAAATCAGATGCATTACTTGCAGATAAACTTCCAGAAGGTATTCTAGCCATTACAGTTTTAGATGCGGATTATAAACCTGTAGTAGAACGATTGTATTTTAACGAGCGCAAGGCGTCTAGATTGGATATTGCTATTAAAACAGACCAAGAAAGCTATGCACCAAGGTCCCAAACAACAGTGTCTATTGCCACTTTAAATAGTGAAGGGATTGCAAAGAAAGCCGATGTTTCTTTATTGGTTGTAGACAAAAACCAATTGGGAGAACTACAAAACAAGCGCAGCAATATATTGACCTATTTTTTATTGAATTCAGAACTGCGAGGACATATAGAAAATCCGTATTTTTATTTTGAGGAAAGCAATGCGCATAGACAACTCGATATGGATGCACTTATGCTAACCCAAGGTTGGCGTAAATATAAGTATGACAAACCTTTTGCCAATACCTTAAGCTATAGTAATGAGCCCACTTTAAGTGCTAGTGGTAGGGTAGATGTGCCATTTTCAAGAATAGGGGAAGACGGTTTAGAACTAACTATGATGACCTTTGGGAAGATACCATCCGTTTTTAAACAGCAAACCAATAACGAAGGATGGTTTCATTTTGCAATAGGAGACAAATATGGGGAGCCGTTGCGAGTATTGGTTCAAAGTAAAGATCAAAAAGGAAAATTAAAAAGTTTTTCTATCCTTTTAGATGAAAAAAAAGCACCTAAAATTAATTTTGAAAGCACCCATAAAATTAACAAATTAGATAGTATTCAGTATGCCTTTGTGGATACCAAACAACAACACAATTTACGGCAAAACGAATTGAAAAAAGAAAATGGAGTTACCTATTTAAACGAGGTTATTGTAGAAGGAAGAAAATTAACAGCCCTACAAGAGAAAACCAATGAAAAATATGGAAAGCCAGCTGTAGTAATTGATGGTGATAAGATTAGTAAAGAGGAAAAAGAGTGGTCTTTTGGTTTATATAGTGTTTTAGTGGAAAGCTTTTCGGATGAAATTAGAGTATATGAAAGATTTACAAGCACTGGTTCAGAAGGATTTTTACGTGCAGAAATGGGAACCGGTGGTAAGGCTAGTTCCTTGAGTACTAGAGGAGCAGATTTAACTTTTCCAGGTGGTAGTTTATCCGAAGCATCTTCCAGCAGCATAGAATCACCAGAGGCTGTGTTTGAGGATGAGGACCTTTATATTACATCAACCTTGGTTCTGGTAGATGGAGTTCCTGTAAAAGGGTATAATTATGATTTAATTCCGTATTTGCAGGTAAGTGATGTTAAAAGCGTAGAGATCATAAAGAGTCCAAAAAATTTACAAGAGGCCTATATGGTTGCTTATCCTGGTATTAGTCCAATCAGTATTCCTCAGCTTGGCTTTATTCTTTCAATTTACACTAAAGATGGTAGAGGACTGAGTGATAAAAAAGCGAAAGGACAATTCATAACAAGCATTCCCGTTTTTTCGCCTTCCAAAGAATTTTATGCCCCTAAATATGATGGTTTAATACCTGTTGATCCCAGTATCCCAGATTTTCGATCGGTAATACAGTGGACGCCTCAGTTAAAAATGGATAAACAAGGAAAAGGAACCGCTTCTTTTTATAATGCCGATGTTTCTAATGATATGCTCATTGTTGTAGAAGCCATTTCTGAAGACGGACAAATTGGGTATAAAGAGCTTACCTATGAAGTAAAAGGAGAGCTTGAGAAATAAAGTGTAATGAAAGCGTAGGGTTTATTTAAAAGGTTACCAATTATCTCGAGACTTTATATTGGCTTCACAAAGTCTAATAATTTCGCTTATTCGTTTTTGTTTTGTTTCCGCTCGTTTTGCTTGGGTTACCCAATACAAATAACTTTTTCTGTAGGAAGGCGCAAAGTTGTTGTAATTTTCAAAAGCTTTAAGGTTTTTCTTAAATTCCAGCTGTAATTCCTCCGGTAAAATCCCTTTTTCAACGGCATCTAATGCAGTCCATGACCCATTTTTTTTACTTATTTCAATACTATCTAATCCGCTCTCATGCATTAGATTCTCAGAAATAAGCATTTTTATGTGTTTTTTATTTACTGCACTCCATACACTTTTTGGCTTGCGTTGGCAAAAATATTGCCTGCGTTTTCCGTTGCCTAAGCTTTTCACAGTACTGTCTATCCAACCATAACAAAGGGCAACCTGAACAGCATCTTCCCAACGCATACTTTCATTGGAGTGGTCTACTTTATAAAAAATAAGATAGACACCAGAACTTTCTAAATGGTTGGTATGCAGCCATTCCCTCCATTCTATGGCATTCTTAAAATAGAGCTCTTGTTTTTCTTTCATTATAAATTGGGTTACTATTTTATTTTTTATCTGGTAGTGAATTTAAGTCCGATAAAATATATAAAATTCTTATGAATTGATAAACTTTCATCTTTATGCACATCAGCTAAATATAAGAATAACGTATATTTAGTGGCACAAAATAAAAAAAGTATTTAAAACAGTCTTTCTAAATCTTGAATTTACAAGTTATAAAATAGCTGTTCCTTGAAAAAAAGATGAATCCTATGAAAAGAAACCACTATGTATTTGCTGTAATGGTTATGGTATTGGTAACAACAAACGCACAAGAAAAAATGGATACCCAATTGCCTTATTATGAAATTCCTGAATCCCCAGAAACGTATACTCCAGGGAGTGTGGCGGCTAGAATGATAGATGCATTAGGGTTTCGGTTTTTTTGGGCATCAGAAGGGTTGCGTGTAGAGGATTTAGCCTACAAGCCTAGTGCAGAGAGTAGAACTACTGGCGAAACCATAGATCATATTATGGGCTTATCCAATACGATTTTAAAAGCAACAACCTTACCGGCAGAACCCAAAAATAGTGCAGCACTTACCTTTGCGGAAAAACGTAAAAAGACACTGGAAAACTTAAAAAAAGCGAGCGATTTTTTTAAAAAGTCAACCGATCTAGCAACAGCCGATATGGTGTTTAGTGAAAAATTTAAATTACCGTTTTGGAATGCTATTAATGGACCAATTGTAGATGCTATAGGGCATAGTGCACAAATAGTAGTAATGCGCAGAAGCTCTGGTAACCCTATGGCTAAGGGTGTCAATGTATTGATGGGGACAAAAAAGTAAATTAGTAAAAGCTAAAATTAAAATCAAAATGGGAAAAATAAAACAACTGTTTCAGATTGTATTCATCTTAATGTTCATTTCTTCATGTCAGGATAAGCCATTGAAGGAAAGCAGTTCTAAAACTGAGTTTACCGTAGATTTTGATAAATTCACCCTCGATAATGGGTTGCAAGTTATTTTTCATATTGATCGGTCGGACCCAGTGGTAGCAGTGGCATTGACAAGTCATGTGGGTTCTGCTCGAGAAAAGGAAGGAAGAACGGGTTTTGCCCATTTATTTGAACATTTATTGTTTTTAGAATCTGAAAATTTGGGCAAGGGAGGCTTAGATAAAATGAGTGCCCGGATAGGTGGTTCTGGGGCCAATGGATCTACCAGTAGAGACCGTACTAATTATTACCAGACGGTACCTAAGGATGCTTTAGAAAAAATGATTTGGGCAGAAGCCGATAAGTTGGGGTATTTTATCAATACCGTAACAGAACCCGTGTTGGCAAAAGAAAAAGAGGTTGTTAAAAACGAAAAAAGACAGGGTGTAGACAACCAACCCTACGGCCATGTGGACTATGTCATTACAAAAGCATTGTATCCAAAAGGACATCCCTATAGCTGGACGGTAATTGGCTCTTTAGAAGATTTGCAGAATGCCACCTTAGAAGACGTTAAAGATTTTTACAACAAGTGGTATGTTCCTAATAACGTAACCCTAACCATAGCAGGAGATTTTGATGTAGTACAAGCAAAAACTTGGGTTAAAAAATATTTTGATGAAATAAAAAAAGGAGAGGATATTGCCAAACTAGAAAAGCAACCTGTGACTTTAGAAGCTTCAAAAATATTGTACTATGAAGATAATTTTGCGCGATTGCCTCAGCTAAATCTTACATGGCCATCGGTGCCTGAATTTCACCAAGATGCCTATGCATTAGAGGTGCTTACAACTTATTTGTCACAAGGAAAAAAAGCACCCTTATACAAAACATTGGTGGAAGACAAAAAGTTAACGGACTATGTTGGTATGTATAACTATTCGTCTGAATTGGCAGGTCAGATAGGAATGGAAGTAACCGCCTTTGATACCACCAATTTGTCTGCAGTTTTCCAGGCTATTCAGGAGGCTTTAGGCAACTTTGAAAAAGAAGGTATTTCCGAAGGAGATATTAATAGAATAAAAGCCGGACAAGAAACTAGGTTTTACAACTCCCTTTCAAGTGTTGTGGGTAAGGGTTTTCAATTGGCACAATATGAAATATTTGCGGGTGACCCTGGTTATATAACGGAAGATGTGAAACGAATTTTAGCAGTTACTTCAGCAGATGTAATGCGGGTCTATACAAAATATATGAAGGACAAGAATTTTGTTGCTGTAAGTGTGGTACCTAAAGGTCAGTCTGTTTTAGCCCTAGAAAACTCAACCCTGGCAGAAGTTGTTGAAGAAAAAATTATAGAAGGTGCAGAAAATACGTTCGATCCAAGTATCACAGCAACCTATAAAAAAACACCTTCTAGCTTTGATAGGAGTGTAGAACCTCCCTATGGTGCTAGCCCCGATGTAATTGTACCAACGGTATGGAAAGATAAATTATCTTCAGGATTACAAATCTTTGGAATAGAAAACAATGAAGTTCCTTTGGTGCAATTTAGTTTGCAAATAGAAGGGGGAATGTTGCTGGAGGATGATGCTAAAATAGGCGTCTCTAACTTGGTAGCTGCACTGCTGACGAAGGGGACTAAAAACAAAACTCCTGAAGAATTAGAGAATGCCATTGAGAGTTTAGGGGCTAGTATAAGTGCTAATGCTTCCGATGCTTATATCACGATATCAGGGACCAGTTTGGCTAAAAACTATGATAAAACCATGGCTTTGGTTCAAGAAATACTGCTAGAACCACGATGGGACGCTCAAGAATTTGAATTGGAAAAACAAAGTATCCTAAGTCAGTTACAACGGCAACAGGCCAATCCTAATAGTATCGCCTCAAATGAGTTTGCAAAACTATTGTATGGGGAGGATCACATCTTATCGAACAATAATGCAGGCACTCCTGCCTCTGTAAAAGCCATCACCATAGAAGATCTAAAGGAATATTATACCACGAATATTTCGCCTACGGTTGCTAAATTTCATATTGTAGGCGATATTTCAGCCCAAGCAGTTACAGCGTCCTTAGTAACATTAAATAAGGCTTGGGAGCCCAAAGAGGTCCTAATACCACATGTTAAGGTGGTTCAGAAACCAGAATCAGCCAAAGTGTACTTTTATAATGTACCAGATGCTAAGCAATCTGTTTTGATGTTTGGTGCCCCGGCATTGGCCGCAACAGACACCGATTATTTTGCTGCCCAAGTTATGAATTATAGATTGGGAGGAGGTGGATTTGCCTCACAATTAACACAACAATTAAGAGAAGGGAAAGGCTATACCTATGGTGTTAGGTCAAGTTTTAACGGTAGTGCCACAACGGGATCTTTTGTGGTTTCTAGTGGGGTACGGTCTAATGTAACCTATGAGGCGAGTAGTTTAGTACAGGAAATTCTTCAAAACTATGGTTCCAATTTTAATGACAATGATTTAGAAATTTCTAAGGGGTATATGATAAAAAGTAACGCAAGAGCCTTTGAAACTATGGGTTCTAAATTGGGCATGTTACGTAATATTAGCACCTTTAACTATCCTGATAATTATGCAGAATTACAAGAGAAGAGTGTCAAAAATATGACTGTTGAAGACATAAAAGCACTAGCTAATAGGTATATACATCCGGATAAAATGATTTATTTGGTGGTAGGAGATGCCAAAACCCAGTTGAAGAAATTAAATCAGTTAGGTTATGGGGAACCGCAATTGCTAAATCCAGAGAAGCCACTGAAAGATTAAGTAAAACATTAGCTAAACCATAAAAATCCGCTCTGTCTTTGAGCGGATTTTTTTATTATTAGAGTTGTTTGGTATGAATATAAAAGTTTCTGTCAAAAACTACCGTTGTTATATTCGTTGGTGCTGCTGTTGTTTTCCATTCTTGGGAAGGAAATATCCACTGCTCTTTTTCATTAATCACTACCTTAATGGGCATTTTAAAGCTATCAATAACAGATACATATCTGTACGCTAGATTGTTAGCTGTTATTTTGTATTCAAGGATAGGCAAACGATAATCCCTAAGATACTGATCAAATATCATAGATAAATCTCTTCCAGATTGAGCACTCACATAGTCTTCAATTTGTTTTGTGGTTACGGTCTGATGGTAAAATTCCTTGTTGAGGCCTCGTAATATTTTTCGCCATTTTTCATCGTTGTCTACCAATTGTCTAATGGTGTGTAGCATATTAGCACCTTTGGTGTACATATCGCCTGAGCCTTCTTTGTTTACGTCATAAAAACCAATTATAGGAGTTTTGTTCTGTATGTTTTTACGTGTACCAATAACATAATCTTCAGCGGCTTCTTTCCCATAAAAATAGTCCACAAATATATTTTCAGAATAGGCGGTAAATCCTTCATGTACCCACATATCAGCAACATCTTTATAGGTAATATTGTTGGCAAACCATTCGTGTCCAGATTCATGTATTATTATAAAATCAAATTTTAATCCCCAGCCAGATCCAGATGTATCTCGCCCTAAATATCCTTTTTTATATTTGTTACCATAAGTTACTGAACTTTGGTGCTCCATTCCTAAATAGGGGACTTCAACGAGTTTAAAACCATCTTCATAAAAAGGGTAGGGGCCAAACCAATGTTCAAAAGCCTCCATCATTTTTGGAGCATCTTTAAAATGAATTTTGGCTTTTTCTAAGTTGTCTTTAAGTACATAGTAATCCATATCTAAAGGGCCATTTTCCCCTTCATAGACTTCAGAAAAATGAACATAATCACCAATGTTAATATTAACGCCATAATTGTTAATTGGGTTTTTTACCACCCAATGCGAGGTTACGGTTTTTGCGTTTTCTACAATTTTCTCTAATTTTCCATTAGAGATGTTAGAGAGTCCTTTGGGATTGGTAACACTGATCCGCATACTATCCACTTCATCATACATATGGTCTTTGTTTGGCCACCAAACGCTAGCCCCTAAGCCTTGACATGATGTGGCTATAAAATGTTCCCCATTTTCATCTTTTTTCCAAGAAAAACCACCATCCCAGGGGGCATTTATGGCTTCCTTAGGATGCCCTGAATAATACACTACTATTTCATTAACATTGCCCTTTTGTTGTTTCTTTTTTAGGGTAACGAAATGAGCATTTGTTTTTGAAACAAATTTTAGTTTTTTACCGTCTTGTGTTATTTTTTCAATTTTTAAAGGAGGTTGTAAGTCCACTTGTAATACCTGGTTTTCATCCAAAACGGTATACCTTATTGTGTTTTTTCCAGAAATATATTTTTCATCAGGATTTACGGTAATATCCAAATGATAGTAGTTTAAATCCCACCAAGCTCGTTCTGGGGTAATACTACCACGTAAGGAATCTTGTTCGGTAAATGTTTGTGCAGTATTTGCAATGCTAACTAAAAACATAAGTAGCAAAATTAATTTTCTCATAGTTTGTTTGGTATTAAGACGCATGTGTTCCTCTTCTAATTGATCGGGAAATATAATAATTTAGAACAAGAACAATATGGTATATTTTGACTTTGATTCAATTTTTATTTGATATTTAAAAAATCAAATAGCCATTAAAAACTAATTTTTAATGGCTATTTGCTGTATCAATAAGAAGTATAAACTTTTAATTCACTGAAATAAGGGTGATATCAAAAATAAGTACAGAGCCACCAGGGATGGTATTGTAGTCATAGTTGCCATAGCCCAAACTTGCTGGCACCAAAAGTACACCACTGCCACCTTCTTTAAAATAGGTAATACCTTCTGTCCACCCACTAATAAATTGTTGTAAATTATGTGTAATTCCTTCCGCACTACTTTGATCAAAAACTTGTCCGTTTGTAAAATAGCCTTTGTAGGCTATCGTAACATTAGATGTTGTTGTTGGATGTTCTCCAGAACCTTCTTCGGTTATGATATAATGCAGACCAGTAACACTCTTTTGGGAGGTTAGGTTGTTTTCATTTAAGTATTTTTGAATGGCTTCTTCGTTTTTTACAGTATAATCTACTTCTTTATCATTACTACAAGATAAAACTAGAGTAAAGGCAAGAATAAGCGTAATGTATTTCATAGGTGTTATTTTTTAATCCGGCAAATATAATAAAACGGACACATCAAATAGTTAATAAAAACAGAACTTTATTACTGTGGCTTCAGAAAAATAAATTAATAAACACCTAAAACAAATTGTTCTTAATTCTGAGTCTATAAAAAAATATTCAATTTTATAAAATGTAACTTATAATTATTCTTTTAATTTGTAAGGTGCATTGTATGGATACCTATCAAATTCTGAACCAGTATCAGTAATTCGTGGATCTTTAGTTTTTCTCAAAACTTCGTATAATTCTTTTGATAGTTTTTTGATTGTAGTCTTGTATTGAGGGTCTTCTGCTAGATTTTTAATTTGAAACGGGTCTCTTACAACATCATACAGTTCATCTGCTGGCCTTTTCGCAAAACTAAGGTCGTAGTATTTTGATGCTTCGGTATTCTTTAAATTCATTAGTACTGTTTTAGTTGCACCATTATCAGCGTCACTAAAGCTAGACATTGGATGTGTAGCACCTTCCATAACACCTGCAGGCCATCTTTCAGGTTTTAAATTTTTGATATACAAAAATCTCTTGGTTCGTATTGCTCTACTGGGATATCCGTTTAAAGAAGGGGCTAATTGAGCTGGTGTATGCCGTTCCCTTCCATAAACAACTTGTTTTCTTTGATTTTCTATCCAACCTTGCTTGTTAGATTGTAAAATAGGTAATAAAGATTTTCCTGTCATTTCTTTTGGGATAGCTATTTGAGCAGCTTCCAAAAATGTAACAGCTAAATCGGTTAACGATACAAAATCATTTACGATTCTGTTTTTTGGAACTTTTGCACCCCATCGAATTGCGAGAGGTACACGGCTTCCCCAATCGTATAAATTACCCTTGCAACGCGGAAATGGCATACCGTGATCACCAGTCATAACTATAATAGTATTCTCAAGCTCACCGCGCTCTTCAAGCAATTTAATTGCATTGTATACATCGGCATCAAAACGCTGTACTTCAAAATAATAATCAGCTATATCAGACCTTATACAACTATCATCTGGGTAGAAATCGGGCAATTTAATTGCATCAATATTAATGCCTGACGCCATTCCACTACCTTTTTCATAGGGCCTATGCGGATCACTAGAGCCTAGCCAAAAGCAAAATGGAGCATCCGTTGGTTTTGTATCTAAAAAAGATTTTAATCCTTTGTTATAGTTTTTTCCAGCAGGATTAGTCTTTGAGTACCCTCCTTTTTTTAAATCTCCAGGACCCCAGGCCTTACGCCAATGACCAGTATGATAACCATATTTTTCTAGAAGTAATGGGTACACAGGAATGTTAACATCTAAGGTAGACCATAGATTGGCGCCTTCGCCTAATCGCCAAAAATGCTGTCCCGTAAGAATTGCACTTCTACTGGGTGTGCACGACGGACTTGAAATAAATGCATTTTGAAAAAGAACGCCTTCGTTTGCCAAGCGATCAAATGCTGGAGTTTTCACCGTTTTATCACCGTATACTCCTGCGTGAGGCCATCCCCAATCGTCGGCGATACAGAATAAAATGTTAGGACGTTTAGCTGTAACAGAATTCTCTTTTTTGGCACCTTTACAGGAAAACAACAAAAAGCTAAGTGCAAGAATAAATATATTTTTCATTATCTTATTATCTGATTAGGAAAAACAACAACGCTTTCAAATCCATTTTTTCCAACAGCGGCAACACCAAAAAAATAATTGTCAATTACGATGCCTTCTAAAGTGTGCTGAGTTACATTACCAACATACCTACTATTGTCCCAAGTGGGAGAAGTTGTGTCTCTCCAGTAAATTTTATAACCAACGGCTCCATCCACTGCATCCCATTCAAATTTTGCGGAAGGTGCTACAATACCCCCAATTTTTACAGTTTTTGGTGCCGGTGGCGCCCAAGCCAAGCTCGCCATTGTTATGGCATTTACAGCTGTAAGTTTTTTGGCGTATTCAAAATTAACGTGTTCTATAACATCGCCATAGGCAATACCATTTTCCATTCTAATATCTTGATGTTGTTGGGTGTAATTTTCGTGGGCTTCCATTATTCTAATTCCAGCAAAACCCAAATCATTAAAAGGCCTATGGTGCCCACCTCTTCCAAAACGATCTAATCTGTAGATCATCATGGGGTTCATTGTTGGCATATAGTTTTTTACTGTTTTATGGGTATAACGCGCTAGTTGGCGAGAAATACCATCAACTTCTCCACCATAAAAACGCCTTGCTTTTCTTTGTGATTCCGTTTCATTGGCCGGAACAGGTTCAGAAAATATTCGAAAATCGGTATTGCTAATTATTCCATCGACCCCCTTAATATTGCCAATCATATCATTGTTTAGAATGCCAATAATTTCCCAGTTGTTATCCTTAGCATAGGAGGCTAAACCTGCACCGCCAAATAATCCTTGTTCTTCACCAGAGAGTCCTACATAAACAATACTGTTTTCAAAAGTATAGTTAGATAATACACGGGCTGCTTCAATAGTACCTGCCATCCCGCTGGCATTATCATTAGCTCCTGGGGCATCTGTAGTAAAGTCCATTGTGTCACTGGCACGAGAATCTATATCTCCACTCATAATAATATATCTATTAGGGTATTTTGTGCCTTTTTGTATGGCAACTACGTTAACCACATAGGCATCATGGGGTACCCGCTTATTCCCTTCTTTGGTCACCAAATCTTTTTGATAAAAAACCGATAAGCAATTGTCACATGCTTTAGAAATAGTTTCAAATTCTGATTTAATCCATCGTCGAGCAGCACCAATTCCTCTTGTTTTGGAAGTAGTATCACTAAATGTATTTCTTGTTCCAAAACTAACTAAGGTAGTTACATCATTCTTAATACGTTCTTCAGAAACAGCGTATATAATGTCGTAAATTTTTGAATTAGTTTGTGCATTAAGGAAGGTAGTGCCAATCAAAAACAATAACAAGGATAATTTTTGAAGTGTCATGTTTTAGAATTTTTTATTTGTGAGTTATAACGTTTTTCTTTTTTTAATAAGGCATATAAACCAATAAAAGGTCCAATACCTAAAAGTAAGAAAATTAATGGAGTATGTATCTTTGTTGATAGGGTTGATAAAAGCTGAATACTAAAAATGCTAATGGCAAAACCTAAGGAATTGACTATAGTTAAAGCTGTTCCTTTTAGTTCTATTGGCGCAGCTTGAGCAATAAGACTAGAAAACTGTGGAGAATCTGCCGTTACTGCCATTCCCCAAAGACACCAACCGATAAAAAATAAAATTGGGGGTAATTGAAATAATAATGGTGATATAAAGCAACACATACCTGAGATAAACAAGGCTATAACAGCCACTTTGTAACTTCCATATTTTTTAGAAAAATAACCACCAAGTACACAAGATAGGGCCCCTAAAGCAATAATTATAAATGTATATATTGGTACAGAATAGCTTGAGTTTTGAATGTTATTTATAGTTTTTATTGCTAATGGTGTAAAGGCCCAAAAGGCATATAGCTCCCACATATGGCCAAAATATCCCAAAGCTGCTTTAGAAAAAATTGGGTTTTTAAATAATTGTATGCCAGCTATTAGTTTTAGTTTGGAACTTTGTTTTCTAAATGGGCCATTAGGTACAAATAATAGAACAACTAAACCACCTAAAAGTGATAAAATGGATGTTGTTTGTAGTATCGTTTGATAGTTGCTTCCCCAGCCTAAACCACTTATTAAGAAAGGAAATGCGGTCCCTAAAACAAGGGCGCCAACCAAATAACCTAAAGCATTACCAAGTCCGTTTTTGTAATAATCTGAAGCTATTTTCATTCCTACTGGGTATATGCCTGCTAAGAAAAAACCAGTACCAAACCGCGCAGTTAACAAATGCCATTTGTTTATTGAATCAGCAAGTAAGCTAAAATTACAAAGCGCAGCAAAAAGAGCACAAATAGCAAATACTTTGGAAGGCGAAAAACGATCTGCAATCATTAATACTGCAAATATCAGAGTACCAAGAATAAAACCCAATTGCACAGATGACAAAACAAAACCTATTATACTATCTCCTAGACCTATTTTAAAAGCTAAATCATCTATGATGGCATTGCCAGCAAACCATAAAGAAGTACAAGCAAATTGCGATATTATAAGTAGTGGTAAAATATTGGATTTCTTTGTCAAGCTGCTTTGTAAAGGGTTTCGTTTGTAATTCAAAAGTAATCCAATCCGCTAAAAATTAGTCTATAAAACGTTTTAAGAGTTTCCGAACATCATTTGTACCGTCGACATAATATTTTGCTTGTGTTTTTTGGAGTCCAACTTTTACAGTTATAGCACTTTCTGGTAATTCTTGAAACATAAACTCGTCTGTCCAATCATCTCCAATAGCAAAGACAAAGTCGTATGCGTCATCATTATACACACGCATTGCAGCTCTCCCTTTGTTCACGTTACTACTCTTAATTTCCACTACTTTATTACCGTTAAGTACACTTAAATCATCATTAGCTATTAAACTGGTTAATACTGTATTTAGCTCTGTTGCTCTTTTGTTACCAAAATCTGGATCTGTTTTTCGGTAATGCCAGGCTAAAGAATAATTTTTTTCTTCTATAAAGCTCCCTGGTGTTCTATCTACAAAAGATTCTAAAACAGGATGTATTTTTTCCATCCAATCCTTCTTTACGTTTTCTAACATTCTAAATGCTTCTCCTGCTTGCGATATCCATACCCCATGTTCTACAATCATATTGTATTTTTTGTGCAAAAACCATTTGGTAAATGTTTCTTTATCTCTACCACTTATTAAGTACATGTCTGTATTGGACTGCGAAGATATTTTGTCTAATAAGATGTATAATTCTTCATCTGGACTAGCCTTTTGTGGATCGTTTTTAAAGGCAGCTAAAGTGCCATCATAATCTATAAATAGCAACCTCTTTTTAGCTGTCGTATAGTTTTTTTGTACGGCAGCTAAAAGTTCTTTCGAAAATTTTCTAGACACATAGGTGTTGCTATTTTCTCTTTGTTGTTTTAAAGAGTTAACAAAATCGTTAGCCCATTTTTCAACGTTGTACCGCTCTAGTCTTTTTTGTAAAATATCATTGCGCTCTTGTTGTTCTTCTAATGGCATATTTATTGCTTGTTGTAAAGCAGCTACCGTTTGTTCAAAATTATTAGGATTAACGAGTAAGGATTCATTCATTTCATTGGCAGAGCCAGCCATTTCACTTAAGATTAAAACTCCTGTTTTATCTGTTCTAGCGGCAATGTATTCTTTGGCAACAAGATTCATACCATCGCGAATAGGAGTTAACCAGGCTATGTCACAAGACGTATATAAATCAATTAAATTTTCAAATGGCATAGATCTATAAAAATACCAAATTGGTGTCCAGTTTACAGTTGAAAATTCGCCATTGATTCTACCCACCAACTCATCTACTTCTTTTTTTAATAACTGGTATTGCGGTACATTAGACCTAGATGGTACTGCTAAAATTATCAACCGAACCTTTTCTTTGTATTCGGGGTGCTTATTTAAGAAGTATTCAAACGCATTTAACCTTTTTGCAATTCCTTTGGAATAGTCTAATCGATCTATAGATAAAATTAGTTTGGCATTTTGCGTAGATTCTTTATGTGCGTTTAATCGTTGTTGAAACTCTGACTGATTTTCTATTGTGTTTAGTGAATTTGCTTTACCAGCTTCACTAAACTTCTTGTAATCTATCCCCATAGGGAATGAGTCTACCTTAACAATTCTATTCTCGATATGAACATCATTAAAACTCACGTCTAAGTGAAGTAAACGTCTTACAGAACTTAAAAAATGCCGTTCATAGTCATAGGTATGGAAACCGATTAGGTCAGATCCAAGTAAGCCTTGTAAAATTTCTTCACGCCACGGCAGTGTTCTAAATATCTCGTAGGACGGAAAAGGAATATGTAAAAAGAAGCCAATAGATATATCGGGTTTTTTCGCTTTAACCATTTGCGGTACTAACATTAATTGGTAGTCATGTACCCAAATAATATCATCATCGTCCGCTTTTTTTATAATTTCATCTGCAAACTTCTGATTTACGGCCTTGTATATTTCCCAGTTTATAAGTTCAAATTCAGAATACTCTAAAAAATAATGAAACAAGGGCCAAATTGTCCTATTGCTAAACCCAAAATAAAATCCATCTACCTCGTTATTGTTTAGCTTTACTTTGGCACAACCATACCCTTTTAAGGTAGTATCTATCTCATTCTCTAGATCTGCGGGGATATCTTCATCAGCTAAACCACTCCAACCAATCCATAAATCATTGCTTCCAGAGTGAACAGATTTCATGCCGGTTGCCAATCCACCAACACTAGGGGTTGTTTTTATTTCATTATTATGAATTTCTAATTGTACTGGTAGTCTATTTGAGATAATGATAGTTTTACTCATAAAATGCTTTTTTTTAGTGGAAATTGACAGAAATATCTCTAAATTTCGTTAAAATCGGCATTAAAACCTACAAAATAGTAATGTTTAGATATAAATTTATGATATGAATAATTTAGACTACGGAATAATTGGAAATTGTAAGAGCGCAGCCTTAATTTCTAAATACGGTGCAATACATTGGAGTTGTTTACCAGATTTTGATTCTTCTTCTATTTTTGCAAAAATACTAGATGAGCAAAAAGGTGGTAGTTTTGAAATAGGTACTTCTACTGATTATACTATTAGCCAAGTATATAAAAAAGATACTGCAATTTTGATAACAACCTATAAAGAAAATGATAATATTTTTGAAGTTAGAGACTTCATGCCCCGTTTTAAATTAGAAAATGGGTCTTATTATTCTCCTCCTGAAATTATACGTTATATCAAGCATATTTCTGGAACACCTAAATTTAAAGTACTTTATAATCCAAAATTAGAGTACGCAGCTGGGGAAACAAAAACATATATAAAGGATAATTTTATTATTAGTTTAACGCATGGAGAAAAATTTGATACTGTTTTTCTATACACTTCATTTGATAAACAAGCTGTTGTAGATGGAAAAGAGATTGAATTAAAAGAAGATGGTTATTTTTTACTTGGTTATAATGAAAAAATATTATTACCATCAACACCTAAAATGTATCGAATACAGCAGAGTACCGAAGTATATTGGCTAAATTGGAGTAATAAAACACCAAAATACAAACTGTATAATGAAGAAATAAACAGGAGTTCTATCACCTTAAAATTACTTAGTTATGATAAAACAGGTGCAGTTTTGGCAGCGGCAACAACATCTTTGCCAGAGACCATAGGTGAGGTTAGAAATTGGGATTATCGTTTTTGTTGGATTAGGGACGCATCAATGGTTATTAAAGTGATGTCAGAATTGGGGCATAAAAATGTAGCCAAACGATACTTACAATTTATTATAGATCTCATACCAGACAAGGATGAAAAACTACAAATAATGTATGGTATCAATAAAGAGAAAACCTTAACAGAAAAAACCTTAGACCATTTGGATGGCTACGGAGGTTCTAAACCCGTTCGTGTGGGTAATGCTGCCTATAAACAAAAGCAAAACGACATTTATGGTATTCTTATGGATGTTATTTATGAACAGCTGGTGAAGTTTTCAACGGACATAGAAAATGGAGAAGAATTATGGGGCATAACCAAAGGAATTGTTTGGATTGTGGACAAACACTGGAGAGAAGCGGATAAAGGGATTTGGGAATTTAGAACTGAAGATCGCCACTTTACCTTTTCTAAGGTACTCTGTTGGGTTGCTATTGATAGAGCCATTAAAGTAGCTAGAATTTTTGATAAATCTCATAAAGTAGCCAAGTGGACCAAAATAGAGCAAGAGATTAGAAATGATATTTATGATAATGCTTGGAATGATTCTGTAAATGCATTTACACAATCTTATGGTTCTACCTACTTAGATGCCTCCGTGCTTTTGATGGAATCTTATGGGTTTATACATGCAAAGCACCCAAAATATGTGGCTACGGTTAAAGCTATTGAAGAAAATTTGTGTAATGATGGTTTGTTATACCGCTATAAAAATGAAGATGATTTTGGGTTGCCATCCTCATCCTTTACAATTTGTACTTTCTGGTTTATAAACAGTTTGTTTAAAATAGGTGAAGAGGAAAAAGCCCTTGCTTATTTTGATAAACTACTTACATATAGCAACCATTTAGGATTGTTTAGTGAAGATATTGACTTTAAAACAAAACGATTATTAGGGAATTTTCCACAAGCCTATTCTCATTTAGCACTGATAGAATGTGCCATTAATTTTTCATCAAAAAATAAGGATGAAAAAATATTAGAATCTATGAGAGAATAGAACTATATACTAATATAGTAGAAGTATACTAAAGTCTTGAAATGAATTTCAAGGCTTTAGTTATTTAATAACTGGTTATATAATGGCTTTTTGATGTTTACCACTTATTAGCTACTGCTAGCTATTTTTTTTGCCACCTTAAATGTACTTGTTTTGGACAAAAAAAGACCATCAACAAGGTGTTGATGGTCTTACCAAACTCTGCTGTAAACAGCTTTAATTTGAATTAGTCACTCTTTCACTGTTTTACTAAAAACAGTATTTATTTTCTGCCTTCACTTTTTCTGCAATTTCAACCCGTAAATCTACAATGTCGGGGTAATTTGTATATTTTGTAAAGCGTTTCAGCCCCATAAGCATCATTCGTTGCTCATCACCTTCAGCAAATGAAATAATACTTTCTTTTCCTTTTTCTTCTATAATGTCAACGGCATGGTACAAGTATAGTTTTGCCATTGCAATTTGTACAGATTGCTTGTCTTCACCAAAACGCTTGGCATTTTTTTCAGTCCGTAATATTGCAGATTCAGCCATATAAATTTCAATTAATATATCTGCTGCTGCAATTAGAAGTTGTTGATGCTCTTCCAGGTTTTGTCCGTATTTTTGAACAGCTCCACCGGCAACCATTAAGAAGGTTTTTTTAAGTTTCTTAATCATTTCTTTTTCTTCTGAAAATAATTCAGAATAATCTGGTGTTTCAAAAGATGGAATACCCATTAATTCATCTTGTACGGCCTGTGCGGGACCTAATAAATCAACATGTCCCTTCATAGCTTTTTTAACCAACATACCAACAGAGAGCATGCGGTTAATTTCATTGGTGCCTTCATAAATACGAGCAATACGCGCGTCTCTCCAAGCAGCTTCCATAGGGGTTTCTTCCGAAAATCCCATACCTCCAAAAATCTGAATTCCTTCATCTGCACAATGTTGTACATCTTCAGAAACGGCTACCTTTAAAATGGAACACTCAATGGCGTATTCTTCAACTCCCTTAAGTTCAGCTTCTTGATGTGTGTTGCCAGCAGCAACTCTCATTTCTATTCTATCTTCAATGTTTTTTGCAGCTCTATAGGTTGCAGATTCGCCGGCATATGCATTGGCTGCCATTTCAGCTAATTTGGTTTTTATTGCTCCAAAATCTGCAATAGGTGTTTTAAACTGTTTGCGTTCGTTAGCGTAGTTAACAGCAGTTGTAAGAATTCTACGTTGAGAATCTAAACAAGCAGCAGCTAATTTTATACGCCCTACGTTTAGTGCATTCATAGCAATTTTAAAACCTTCACCACGACCTGCCAGCATATTGTCTGCAGGAACCACCGTATCATTGAAAAATACCTGACGGGTAGATGAGGCTCTAATCCCTAGTTTGTGTTCTTCTTCACCTAATGTAATTCCATTTGGATTATCTCCTTCATATTCAACAATAAAACCAGTAATGTTTTTGTCATTCTCAATTCGCGCAAAAACAATCATTAAACGACAAAAACCTGCGTTGGAAATCCACATTTTTTGTCCGTTAATTCTATAAGATTTTCCGTCTTCAGAAAGGGTTGCGGTTGTTTTCCCTGAATTGGCATCTGAACCTGCTCCTGGTTCTGTTAAGCAATACGCGCCAAACCATTCACCTGTAGCCAATTGAGGAACATATTTTTTCTTTTGTTCTTCTGTACCATAAAGTGTAATGGGGAGTGTACCAATACCAGTATGTGCGCCAAAAGCAGTACTAAATGACCCTGTGCCACTAGAAATATAGTCACAGGTTAATACCGTGGAAACAAAGCCCATACCCAAACCATCATAAGCTTCTGGCACCGCTACGCCTAAAAATCCAAGGGCACCGGCTTTACGCATGGTTTCTTCTGTTAAGGCATAATCCTTAGCTTCAAACCTTGCTTTATAAGGAATAATTTCGCGATCGTTAAATTCCATCACAGCTTCTTTCATCATGGTTTGTTCTTCTGAAAAATCTTCAGGAGTAAACACATCTTCGCAATTTGTTTCTTTCACGATGAACTGACCTCCGCGTAGGATATCTTTTTCTTTATCTGCCATTTGTTTTTAGATTAAAGAAGATAGAAAATAGAGCATAGACTTAATTCAGACTATTTTAAAATCCCATTGTCATTCTTGGGAATTCTTCTATTTTTTCTTCGGGTATTTTTAAATTATTATCGTTATTATTTTTTCTTTGTTTAATTGAGAAACTCAAATATGCCACAGGCACCTTGTCCGGTACCAACGCACATAGTTACAGCGCCGTATTTTCCTTTCATATCACGTTTACGCATTTCATCAAATAACTGAACAGAAAGCTTAGCGCCTGTACAACCTAATGGATGACCCAATGCAATGGCACCACCGTTTACGTTGATAAGGTCTGGATTTAGGTCTAACTCTCTAATTACAGCTATGGATTGTGACGCAAAGGCTTCATTTAATTCTATTAACTCTAAATCTGATTGTTGTAAACCTGCTTGCTTTAATGCTTTTGGAATTGCCTTTACTGGACCAATACCCATAATGCGTGGTTCTACACCAGCAGCGGCATAGTTTACCAAGCGTGCAATAGGCTCAAGATTCAATTCTTTAACCATTTCTTCACTCATAATCATTACAAAAGCAGCACCATCACTCATTTGAGAGGAGTTACCAGCAGTTACACTACCACCTGCAGCAAATACGGCACGTAATTTTGCCAATGCCTCCTTGCTCGTTCCAGCACGTGGGCCTTCATCTTTGGTAACGGTGTATTTTTTTGTTGCTTTTTTCCCGTTTTCATCCACATAAGTCTGTTCTACGTCTATTGGTACTATCTGATCTTGAAAACGATTTTCTGCTTGCGCCTTTAAGGCTTTCATATGTGAATTGTAGGCAAACTCATCTTGGTCTTCACGAGTTACTTTAAATTGTTTTGCAACGGCTTCAGCTGTATTTCCCATGCCCCAATAGTAATCTTCATGACCTGCTTTTACAGTATCGTAATTCAATTCTGGTTTAAAACCTGTCATGGGTACACTACTCATACTTTCTGCTCCACCAGCAATGATACAATCTGCCATTCCTGCTTGAATTTTAGCAGTTGCAATCCCTATTGTTTCAATTCCCGAAGCACAAAAACGATTTACAGTTACACCAGGAACATCTACACTATCTAACCCTATTAATGAAATAAAGCGTGCCATATTCAAACCTTGTGCACCTTCTGGCATTGCGTTACCAACAATAACGTCGTCAATACGCTTTTTATCTAAATTAGGAAGCTCACGCATCATGTGTTGAATTGTTTCTGCGGCTAATTCATCTGTTCTTTTAAAACGGAACACGCCTTTTGGTGCTTTGCCAACTGCGGTTCTATATGCTTTTACTATATATGCGGTCTTCATAGTTATATTGTTTATTTTGAAAGGGTGAGCAAAGAAAACGGAGTGGTAAAAAAGATTTTCAAAACTGTCTTTAAATAGTCTCGTTTTAGTTCACTTTTCTATTCTAGTTTCTTAATGGTTTCCCTTTGGTTAACATGTGCTGAATTCGTTCTAAGGTTTTGCGTTCTGTACACAAACTTAAGAAAGCCTCACGCTCTAAATCCAATAGGTATTGTTCACTAACTAGGGTAGGTTCAGATAAATCCCCACCAGCCATAACGTAGGCCAATTTATTGGCAATTTTATGATCGTGTTCACTAATATAGTTACTGTCTTCCATAGCGTCTGTACCTACAAGGAACATTCCTAAGGCTTGTTTTCCTAGTACTTTTACATCTGTCCTGCGAACGGGTTGTGTGTAACCTATATCTGCCATTAATTTAGCGTGTTGTTTTGCAACGGCTATCTGGCGATCTTTGTTTACCACTACAATATCTTTTCCTTTTTGTAAAAGGTTAACATCAAAGGCTTCGTAAGCCGATGTAGAAACTTTTGCCATTCCTATAGTTAAGAAGTGCTCTTGCAATACATTGAGCTGTACATCACCTTTGCTAAACATATCAGAAGCTCTTAAAGCCATTTCTTTAGAACCACCACCTCCAGGAATAACGCCAACGCCAAATTCTACAAGTCCCATATAGGTTTCTGCAGCGGCAACCACTTTGTCTGCGTGTAGTGATAACTCACAGCCACCACCCAGAGCCATTCCGTGAGGAGCAGAGATAGTTGGAATCGCAGAATATCGCATGCGCATCATTGTATCTTGGAAGTATTTAATGGCCATATTAAGCTCATCATACTCTTGTTCTGCAGCCATCATAAAGATCATTCCTATGTTAGCACCAACAGAAAAGTTTGCTGCTTGGTTACCTACAACTAAACCTGCAAAATCTTTTTCGGCCATATCAATGGCTTTATTTAATCCTGCTAAAACATCACCCCCAATGGTGTTCATTTTAGATTGGAACTCACAGTTTAGGATACCATCGCCTAAATCTTCTACAACAACGCCCGAATTTTTAAATACTTCTTTTGTTTTTCTGATATTGTCTAGGATGATAAATGCATCTTGTCCTGGAATCTTTGTTTGATTTTTAGTAGGAATGTCATAAAAATAGGAGGCACCATCTTTTATGGTATAGAACGAGGTACTGCCTGATGCCAACATTTCAGTGACCCAAGCGGCAGGCACTAATCCTTCAGCTTTCATTAATTCAATTCCTTTTTCTACACCAATAGCATCCCAAATTTGAAAAGGTCCGTGTTCCCAACCAAATCCAGCCTTCATTGCATCATCAATCTTGTACAATTCATCTGAAATTTCAGGAATACGATTGGATACGTAGGCAAATAAAGCGGTGAAACTTTTTCTGTAAAATTCACCTGCTTTATCTTTTCCTTTCACTAATATTTTAAATCGATCTACTACCTTATCAACGGTTTTAGTCAATTCTAAAGTCGCAAATTTGGCTCTTTTTGCAGGGCGATATTCCAAGGTATTCAAATCCAATGATAAAATTCCTTTTTTACCTTCGGCAGAAACTGTTTTTTTATAAAATCCTTGGCCTGTTTTGCTTCCTAACCATTTGTTGTCCATCATAGTATTGATGAATTCTGGTAATTCAAAAAGCGCTATACGTTCGTCATTAGGACAGTTTTCTCTAATGCCGTTGGCAACATGAACCAAAGTATCCAAACCTACAACATCTACCGTACGGAAGGTTGCGGATTTTGGTCGTCCAATTACGGGGCCAGATAATTTATCTACTTCTTCTATAGTTAAGTCTAAATCTTTTACAGCGTGAAATAAACTCTGAATACTAAAAATACCAACACGGTTGCCGATAAAGGCAGGAGTGTCTTTTGCAATTACCGATGTTTTTCCTAAAAATTGTTCCCCATAACCGTTTAAAAAATCCAATACCGCAGTATCTGTTTTTGGTCCAGGAATAATTTCAAATAATTTTAAGTAACGTGCCGGGTTAAAAAAGTGGGTTCCACAGAAATGCTTCTGAAAATCATCAGAGCGACCTTCACTCATAAAATGAATAGGAATCCCTGAAGTGTTCGAGGTAATTAAGGTACCCGGTGTCCGGTATTTTTCAAGTTTTTCAAAAACTTGTTTTTTTATATCTAGCCTTTCAACAACAACTTCCATAATCCAATCTACATCTGCAACCTTGGCAATGTCGTCTTCTAAATTACCTGTAGTAATGCGATTGGCAAAAGATTGACTGTAAATAGGGGAGGGTTTAGATTTTAAAGAAGCCGCTAAGGCATCATTTACCAAACGATTTCTAACTACTTTGTCCTCTAGCGTTAATCCTTTTGCTTTTTCTTTATCATTTAATTCTCTAGGAACAATATCTAACAATAGAACTTCTACTCCAATATTAGCAAAGTGGCAAGCAATACCGCTTCCCATAATACCAGATCCTACTACTGCTATTTTTTTAATATGTTTGTTCATTTCTAAGTGACTATTAATTAGTTTAGTTTTTTTCAAAAATCTTTTTTTTACCAATAAGGGTATTGATAGCTTCTGTAACTTCAAAAAAATGAGTCAGTTTTTCTTCTGATATGTTATTTTTAATTACATTATTAAACTGTAGTACGGCATCCTTAGACAGTGTTCTTTTTTCTAAGCCTACTTTGGTTAAATGAATAATTACGCCTCTACCATCATTGGGATTAGGTTTTCTACATATGAAACCTTTGGCTTCTAAGCTTTTTAAAATTCTAGAAAGGCTGGTAGCTTCCATTCCCATTTTAGGTCCTAATGCCGTAGAAGGGGAGCCTGTTTTTGGGTCAATACTTAATAATGTAAAACCCATAGCCATAGTATTGTTATGTGCTTTGGCTTCCTCATTATACATTTTAGCCACTGTAAGCCAGGTTTCTCTTAATGCGTAATCAATGGTAATCTCCTTCATTTAAATTGAATAGGTTACCAAATATAGGAAAATTTATTATGCATGCATAATAAATGGACTAAAAAATTACTGTATACCGTATTGGTTGCATAAAATTGCAGTTAGAAAAGGACTTAGTTGGATTCTTAAAACCCTATTTAGATCCTATTAATGGCCATAAATATCATTGTAAAGCGCAATGTATTTTTCTTTTACAATTTTTCTACGAAGTTTTAGCGTTGGGGTTAAATGTCCATTTTCTATACTCCACGTATCTGGAGTTAACCGAAACTGTTTTATTTTTTCCCATTTGGCAAAATTTTGATTCGCTAGATCTACTTCTTCTTGAAAACGTGCAATTACCTTATCATTGGTGATCATTTCTTCATTAGTTGTTAAGCTGATATTATGTCGTTTTGCCCAATCTTTGACAAAACCAAAATCTGGTTGAATAAAAGCCGCAGGCATTTTTTCTCCTTCACCAATAACCATAACTTGATCTATAAAGCGAGACTGTTTGCATCTGTTTTCTAATAATTGAGGGGCAACATATTTACCGCCAGAAGTTTTGAACATTTCTTTTTTACGGTCTGTAATTTTTAAGAAACCTTCGGCATCTATTTCTCCTATATCCCCGGTGTGAAAATAACCATCCACAATAACTTCTGCCGTTTTAACATCGTCTTTAAAATAACCCATCATTACTTGGGGACCCTTGACACAGATTTCTCCATCTGCAGCTATTTTTACTTCGGTATAATCAATTGGTTTGCCAACAGTTCCTATTTTAAATCCGTGGTTACGCATATCATTTACAGATACTACTGGCGAAGTTTCTGTTAGCCCATATCCTTCCATGACTCCAAAACCAGCAGCGTTAAATACACGCGCTAAACGGGGTTGTAGGGCGGCACTACCAGAGGCCATTACGGCAATTCTGCCTCCTAAGGCAGCTTTCCACTTGCTGAAAATTAATTTACGAGCCAATGCTAATTTTTGCTCATACCACCACCCATTTTCGCCATAAGGTTCATATTTTAAACCAACATCAACAGCCCAAAAGAATAATTTCTTCTTAATACCCGTTAATTCGGTTCCTTTTGTAATTATTTTGTCGTACACCTTTTCCAATAATCTTGGTACGGCAGTCATTACATCGGGTTGGACTTCCTGTGCATATTCACTAATTTGGTCTATAGGAGCATAATGTATGCTAGTACCACAATATTGGTATAGGTAGATGAGCATGCGCTCATAAACATGGCATAGTGGTAAAAAACTTAACGCCTTAGAGTTGCCTAGTTCTATAGGTATTCGTTTAAAACTTCCTAGGGCATTACTAACTAAGTTGTTGTGCGATAACATTACGCCTTTTGGTTTTCCGGTAGTTCCAGAAGTATATATAAGGGTAGCTAGGTCACTGGGTTTAACACTTGCTTTTAGTTTTTCAACTTCAACCTGCTTAGAGGAATCTTTACCTAGCTCTAATACTTGTGACCAATTATCACATGCCGCTACGATATCAAAGGAATAAACTGCAAGGAGGGAAGGAACCTGATCTTTAATTTTGTTTACCTTTTCAAAAACTTCGGAACAAGATACAAAACAGTATTTTGCTTCTGAATGATTTAAAACATAGGCATAATCATCCTCGGAAATAGTCGGATAAATAGGTACGTTTTGAGCACCAATTTGTAGAATTCCGATGTCCATAATATTCCACTCCGTTCTATTTGTTGATGAAATGATAGCAATTTTATCATTTTTTTGTACTCCAAGTTGCAAAAGAGCTCGGCTTATAATATTAGCTTTATCGATGTACTCTTGAGTTGAAATAGCGGTCCAAACCCCATCGTATTTAGTAACTAAAGATTTTTTTAAATTGTATTTCTCAAGTTGATGGTATGGAAAATCAAATAATCTGGTAACTTCTTGCATAAGAATTGAGTGTGTCTAGTAATGCAAAATAAGAAAAGGAATGGTTATTAAAAATTAAATTCACAAAAAAATAACGAATTAAATGTCATTTTGATAATGTGGTTTTGAAAACCCCCTTTAAAAGGTTTGTATCTTGAATGTAGAAGATAGCAACGGCTGTGGAATTCCTTGAATTGGACCCTTTGATTCATTCTCATAAATGGAAGTTGGGTGCAATTTTCTTAAGGCATAAAACACTAATGCGCTAGAATAAATAGTTTAAAGTTAATATTAATTATGTTGTTAACTACAATAAGGCCCATGGCTTTTTTTGGTGCTTCCAAATCAAAGGCATTGATATCTAATTCTAAATTTCCAGTAATTGAAAGATAGCCATCTTCCTTAATTAATACAGCTGTTTGGTAGTCGTTGGTAACCCCTGCTAGTTCTATTGAAATGGTAGCCTTAGTTTCGCCAATTGTGTTTGCGTACTGTACTTCCTTTAATCTCAAGGTGATTTTAGGATGATGGGCAGCTTTAATGAGTGATTTAAAGTCCTTATTTATTCCTCGGCCTCCACAATCAAAATAACCGTGATATAGGGGTAATACGGTTTTGTTAAAAATTAATTTGTTTTTTTCTTGGCTATAATTAATTTCTATTGGATTGTTTATTTGTTCTGTATTAAAGTTACATTTAAAATTACTAATGTTTGTGGTTCCAGTAATGGTAAGTAGGCTATTGTCTTGGATAGTTATGTTAAGATTTGTTAGATTGTCAGAAGTAGCAAATGAAAATCCAATAATAGCACATATGTAAATCCCGTATTTTCTAAACATAAAGAATTCAATTTTGTTTGTTCATAAATAAAAGGGAAAGTTCATGAAAAATAATTTTTATTTCTATGTACTTGCCCTTCTATTAACTAACTTTTGATATTAAAAACTGATAGCAGCTTCAAACATAATACCGTTAAACTCACCTTCATTTAGGATACTTGTAACGCCATATCCATCATATTTTTGATTTACATATTCTAATTTCGCAAGAATATTTTTTGTCATAAACCAACCGGCTCCTAATTGAACTCGTGTTATATCTATTTCTTCGCCAGTTACTTCTTCAGAACTAACTTTGTTGTAACGCCCACCGATGTATAAATTTTCATTGCTTCCAAATCTATATACTAATTCACTGGCAAATTGGTTAGCCGTTCTAGTATCTGTTTCTGTATCTGCTTTCCCTGTAGCAGTTTCTAATGTCCCAAAAAACTCTAGACCTTTGTATTTAACAAAAGGATTAAACATAATAGCACTAATTTGGTTTCTTAAATTAGGATTGTAACGACCAGATCTAAAGTTAGAAGATGTAGTTGCTGTTTCGTTTTCCATTACTAAATAATAACGAGATCCTGCTCTATCAGCCGCGTACAAATAAGAGTTTGGTACTTGTCCTGTATTATACATAGATCCAGTAATTCTTACTCTTAGGTCATCATTTAGTTGTTTGTCATATCCTAATTTCGCTAAAAATGAAGCTCCACTTGCTTCTGGGTTACTAACAGATTGGTTTAATTTACCATTGGTAATACCAATCATACTTATTAATCCATTATTTCTATAATAAACTTCTGCACCTACTTCTGTAGTGAACGCATCCATAATTAAGTTTCCAACAAATGGATTGTATAGTGTTTGTGCATTGTCACTTCTTCTAAAGTGGGCGTCACCATAATTATTTTCCATATGCCCTATTTTAATAGTAGCATACTGCATAAAATTTTCTAAAAATCCTTCTTTGATAAAGTTCAATTTTTCAATTTGAAAATAACCTCCTTTTACATAAGGTTCTGGATGGTGTCTCGATGATAAATAAGTTCTAAGGTGCATTCTTACACCATCGTATAGAGCAACATCTAAATCGAGATTTGCAGTGGCAAGGTTAAAATTGTTTCCTATTTCTATTAGGTTTTCAGCGCCAGAATTTTCATGATCTAATGCCTGAAATTGAAGCGCAAAAGAACCTCCAACTTTAACTTTAACTCCATCAAAAGTACTGGCGGTATCTTTTGGAGATTCAAAAACATTTATACCTTCCTTGTCTGGTTGTCTAAAATTGTCTAAATTTCTGTCTTGTGCAATACCATTGATACCTACGAGCAGCAAACCCATTATCATTACTTTGTTAATTCCTTTTTTCATATTATTAAATTATTTAGTATTTATAAATTGGATGATTTTAAATTAAAGTTTACTGTTATTTCATCTCCTGTAGTTATGGTGCCTAAAAGGGCTTTTGGAGGCTCAATATTGTAATCGGTCATTTTTATTTTCTTTTCCCCCTTAATACTTAAACCGTTATTAATAAATGCTAATGTTAGATTCATAGAGATTCCTTTTTTTACACCTGCAATAGTTAAATTTCCGCTTACCTCAGCCGTATAATTTCCGTTGCCATTATCTATTAAATTTTTAACACTAGTTAGCGTATAGGATATTGTTTTATAGGTGTCAGTTTTCAGCGCCTTATAGGTGTTTTTATCCATAGCACGTTTTCCACTTTTTAAGCTTTCCGCTTGTATAGTGACATCAAGTTTTTTAATGAAGAATTCAGTATCTTTATCAATACGAATACTTCCTTTAAAAATTTCTGCTACCTCCTCCCAGTCATGTAGGCTAGAAGTGCCTTCAATCGTAAGCGTTGATGATGAATTGCTAATTGTAAATTGTTGCGCCATAGATATACTACTTATACATAAAGCCAGTATAAATAAGCTCATTTTTGTTGGCATTTTCGGGTTTGTATTCCTCATAACTTTTTAATTATAAATGATTAGCCAAAGGTCTAAATCATTGGCTTTCTTTTATATGATAAAAGTCAGGATTACTAAAATGGGCTTCTTTTGCTAGGAAAGATTGTGTGTAATAAATTTGGAATCAATTACTTAGGTAGAATGATTTATTCGGTAATTTTTGTAATTATTTTTTAATTTTTAAAAAGTAGCTGAAATCTTAAATTTTGTTTGAGTTTTTTAAATTAGCAACTAGATTTTAAAGTGCTGTTGAAGATAAATTGGGTAAATAAATTTTGTAACTAAAGCAGTACTCCATTGTCTATGAAGTAAGGAGAGGATTCTAAAACTTAAAATATTAGAATACAAAAAATAGAATTGAATACAGCTACAACACGTATTTTTTAAAGATGGCATTTAATTCATTCTCCGGGTCATCAGTTAAGCCGGAATGTGTTTGTGAACTTTGAATAATCGTACTTCTACATGCAGCGAGCCATCGGAATCTATCGGACAATTCTAGCTTCCCAATGGTGCCACCAGCAGGTTCCCCATTGCAAATTAATTCCCATGATTCTAAATAGGCATTTAAGAGGTTAATCGTTATTTGGTCTGAAGCAAAAGCATCTAGTTTTTTTGGGTTGATAGCATATTTTACACCAAGGAATTTTTTTCGTTTAGAAAAAAGAATGACACCAACATTAAAGAATTCTTCACGTTCTACCTTGGGTACAACTCGTATTATAGCATATTCAAATGTGACTTTATCTTGCATCTTCAGCTTCTTTTACTAATCCATGAATAGCAGAAATTTTTACCGTTAAATATTCAATATAGGCGGATCTCATTTCTAAAGGTGTTAAGGTATCGGATTCGTGCACCAGCCAGTCTTCGGGAATGGATGCTATAATTTCACTAATTTTATTGGCGTCTATGGCTTGTTCTATTTCCTGGGCAGCTTTGTTTAAATTAGTGGCTTGCTCTAGGAGAACATGGTCTTTTATTAAAGGAAATGTTCGTGTCAGATGATTTCTCCAGGTTCCCCAGTTATGATGAAAATAAAAACTAGCACCATTGTCTATAACCCATAACTCCTTGTTCCAATGGAGTAAATTGGTATTTTTGGCAGTACGGTCTATATTGCTAATTACACTATCTAAAAGGACTATTTTAGAAGCAGTAATAGGGTCTACTTGGTTAACTAGGGGGTCAAAAGTAATTGCACTAGATAAAAAATGCAACCCAAGATTTAGGCCTACACTAAACTTAAGTAGGTCTTGAATTTCCTCATCGGGTTCTGTTTTGCTAAAAGAATCATCTAAATTCATGAACACCAATTCTGGCACCTTTAGTCCAATGGCGCGAGCTAATTCTCCACCAATTAGTTCTGCAATCAGTGCTTTTTTTCCTTGACCAGCACCCCTAAATTTTAAAACATAAAGATAGTCATCATCAGCTTTTACGATGGCAGGTAGGGAGCCTCCTTCTCGCAAAGGTTTAATATATTGAACAACATTTACGGTTCTAATGTCTATTGTATTCATAGTTGCTAAGATAGAAAAACTTAGGTGTAAAAGGGCGACAAGAATAGGGTTCCCTTGTTTATTATTTTTTTGTTTGCCGTTTTGAAATCAGCCATGTCTACTTTTTTTAATTTCAATAAAAAAACCCACAACTAAAAAGAAGTGAGTTTTGGTATAGGTCTAAAAAGTAGTATTATCCTTTTTGGTTTAAGATCCATTCTTTAGCATTAACAAAAGCCTCTAACCAAGGAGAAACTTCATCTGTTCTGTCTTCCGGGTAATGAGCCCAGTTCCATTGAAAGGTAGATCGTTCTATATGCGGCATAGTTACCAAGTGCCTTCCAGTTTTATCACAGAGCATAGCCGTGTTAAAATCACTTCCATTTGGGTTAGCCGGGTATGCTTCATAGCCGTAGGTAGAAACTATATTGTAGTTTTCTTTAGACATTGGAAGACTAAATTTACCTTCCCCGTGACTAATCCAAACACCTAAGGTTGTTCCTGCAAGTGTGGATAACATAACGGAGTTGTTTTTTTCGATGGTTACAGATGTAAAATTACTCTCGTGTTTATGAGAATCGTTATATGTCATTTTGCCGTGTTGTTTATGTTCTGGATTAATTAAATCCAATTCCATAAATAACTGGCAACCGTTACAAATACCAATAGATAAGGTGTCTTCCCTTTGAAAGAAGTTGTTGATTACTTTATTGGCTTTTTCGTTGTACTTTATGGCACCAGCCCATCCTTTAGCACTTCCCAATACATCAGAGTTTGAGAAACCACCAACGGCTCCTAGAAACTGAATATCTTCCAGTGTTTCACGACCTGATATTAGATCGGTCATGTGTACATCTTTAACATCAAAACCAGCCAAGTACATTGCATTTGCCATTTCGCGTTCAGAATTACTTCCTTTTTCACGTAAAATAGCGGCCTTAGGCCTTTTCCCTTGTAGTACTGGAATTTTACCTGTAAAGTGTTTAGGGAAAGTGTAACGTAAAGGCTGTTTCTTATAATTCTCAAACCTGTCTTTTGCTAGATTATTTGCGGTTTGTTTGCTGTCTAAAAGGTAGGAGGTCTTAAACCAGGTATCTCGTAATGAGGCTATGTTTAAGCCCATTTCCATACCGTTGTTTTTTATGGTTACCGTAGCTTCTTCAGTGACAGTACCAATTTTAACAGCAACGATACCTGCTTTGGTAAAAAGGGATTCTACGCTTGGATCGGCCTGAAAAACGATGCCAGCATTTTCAGCAAATAATAATTTTATAGTGTCTTCTTCGCCTAAGGCAGATAGATCTAGGTTTGCACCTAAATTAGTATCGGCAAAACACAATTCTAATAAGGTTGTAATTAACCCACCAGAAGCAACATCATGTCCCGCATTAATTTTATCAGCCTTAATAGCGTCTTGGACCGTATTAAAAACAGCTTTTACATAAGCTGCATCTGTTATGGTTGGTGCTTCGGTGCCAATTTTATTTTGTATTTGAGAAAAAGAAGAACCTCCTAATTTAAAGTTGTCTTGAGAGAGGTTGATGTAATAAATAGGATTGCCATTTTTCTTTAATACCGGCTCAACAACTTTAGTAATATCATTACAATTAGCGGCCGCCGAAATAATTACAGTTCCCGGAGCGATAACTTCTTCGTCTTTATATTTTTGTTTCATGGAAAGCGAATCTTTCCCTGTTGGCACATTGATCCCTAAGGCAATGCTAAATGCTGATATTGCTTCTACGGCTTGGTATAAACGTGCATCTTCGCCTTCGTTCTTACAGGGCCACATCCAGTTAGCGGATAAAGAAACTGATTGTAATCCGTCTTTTAAAGGAGCCCAAACAATATTGGTCAGGGCTTCTGTAATGCTGTTTTTGCTGCCTGCTGCAGGATCTATTAAGCCAGAGATAGGGGAGTGTCCAATGGAAGTTGCAATACCTTCTTTTCCTTTAAAGTCTAAAGCCATAACACCACAATTATTTAGTGGTAATTGTAACGGACCAGCACATTGCTGCTTGGCAACACGGCCACCTACACAACGGTCTACCTTGTTTGTTAACCAATCTTTTGAACCCACCGCTTCTAATTGCAATACTTGATCAAGGTAATCGTGAAAATATTCTAATGAATACTTCGGGTCTTCATAATTTCGTGTAATGGATGTATCTGTCAGTATCGTTTTTGGCGAGCTACCAAACATATCTTCCAAGGCTAAATCCATGGGTTTTTCACCTGTAGTTTTAGATTCAAATGTAAATCTATGGTTGTTTGTAACTTCTCCAACTTCGTACATTGGTGATCGTTCACGTTCTGCTATGCGTTCTAATAGTCCCATATCATCCTTGCCAATAACAAGGCCCATACGTTCCTGAGATTCATTCCCAATTATTTCTTTTGCAGATAGGGTAGGGTCACCTACAGGTAATTTATCCAAATCGATATGTCCGCCAGTGTCTTCCACTAATTCAGACAAACAGTTCAAATGTCCGCCTGCACCGTGATCGTGAATGGAAACAATAGGGTTCTCATTGCTTTCTACCAATCCACGTATAGCATTTGCAGCTCTTTTTTGCATTTCTGGATTGGATCGTTGTACTGCGTTTAATTCAATTCCCGAAGCAAATTCGCCTGTATCTGCACTAGAAACTGCTGCACCACCCATACCAATTCGGTAATTGTCGCCTCCTAAAATTACTATTTTATTTCCTTGTTTAGGTGCGTCTTTTAAAGCTTGATTTTCTTTGGCATAGCCAATACCTCCGGCTTGCATTATAACCTTGTCGAACCCAAGTTTGCGCGCATCTTCTTGGTGTTCAAAAGTTAAGACAGAACCTGTAATTAAAGGTTGTCCAAATTTGTTTCCAAAATCAGATGCTCCGTTAGAGGCCTTTATTAAAATATCCATGGGTGTTTGGTACAACCAAGGACGTTCTTGCATGGCATTTTCCCAGGGTCTGTTTTCTTCTAATCTAGAATAGGAGGTCATATACACTGCAGTTCCAGCTAGGGGCAAAGAACCTTTACCGCCAGCCAAACGATCTCTAATTTCACCGCCAGCGCCAGTGGCTGCACCATTAAAAGGCTCTACTGTGGTTGGAAAGTTGTGTGTTTCTGCTTTTAAAGAAATTACAGAATTAAAGTCTTCTTCTTGATAAAAATCTGGTTTATCTGCTGTTTTAGGAGCAAATTGTGTAACCGTAGGGCCTTTTATAAAGGCAACATTATCTTTATATGCAGAAATAATGTTCTTAGGGTTTTCCTGTGACGTTTTCTTTATTAATTGAAATAAAGTAGAAGGTTTTTCTACGCCATCAATAATAAACGTACCATTAAATATTTTATGTCTACAGTGTTCAGAGTTTACTTGGCTAAACCCAAAAACTTCAGAATCTGTTAGTTTTCTCCCGATCTTAGTAGCTACACCCTCTAAATAGGTTATCTCTTCCGCATTTAAGGCCAAACCTTCTTGTTGGTTATAGGCTGCAATATCTTCAATAGGTAATACCGCATCTGGGGTACTATCAATTTTAAAAACATCGGGGCCTAATTGGCTGTATTTTTGAGAAATCATAGGGTCAAAGTCCTTAGCATCTGGGGTAGATGCAAAGAATTCTTCAATTCTAATAATGCCAGAAATTCCCATATTTTGAGATATTTCTGTGGCATTGGTACTCCAAGGAGTAATCATTGCAGCTCTTGGACCAACAAAAAAGGCGTCTAGAGACGCCGCATTTATTTTGGGTTGATTCCCAAAAAGCCAAGTTAACTTTGTGCAATCTTCTGGTGTAAGATTGTGTTTGGTTTCTACTGCAAAAATCTTGCTGGTACTATCTCCGAAAAAGTGAATCATTATAGCTCTTGTGTTGTTTTGTTTAACAAGCGACAAATTTACGATTTTTAAGTTTATTTTTTTAGAAGAATAGTTAACAGTTTTTCTGTGGATTGTTAATTTCCTTGTATTTTTTTTAGGGATACTGGTTTTCTAGTTTTTAAGGGTGTTACCAACTGGTTTGGACAGGGGGAATAAAATTTTTACAAATAAAAAGTGGGGTATTTTGGTTTTAAATTGTTTTAGACCTGTATTGCGACACTAAAATTATTTCTCGCAACGGATTAAAAATCGAATTAAAAATAGATACTATGAAGAAATTACAATTTTTAATGGCAACAGTTTTAATTTTCTTATCATTTACTGTAACAGGACAAGAAAAAGAAGCCAATGAAGAAGAAAAACTATCTTACTATGAACAACGAGCAAAAGAAGATGCCGAATTTGAGCAGTCAAAAATGGCAGAAGTAGAAAGTGAAGAGGTATTTTGGGAAGACCAAAAGAGCTATGAAAAAAAGTTAAAAAAGAGAGATAGAAAAGCGTATAAAGCGTATATGAAAGGAAAGAGAGATGCTTATGCAGAACATGCAGAACATTGCAATTCTCATTGTCATCACAGTGAATATTACCACCATCATACTACGTTTTACTACAGCTATACGCAGTATAGGGCTAGGCCTAGGAACTCCGGAGTACATACTAGGGTAGGAGTTAGCTTGCCTAGTGTTAGGATTGGTTTATAACTAATTAATTGGTATTGGGTTAAAATGCGGTCGTTAGACCGCATTTTTTTGTTGTAATATTTTCAATAAAACGTATTGCAAAGATTATTTCTTGGTAAATAGTGCCATATAAAATCCGTCATAGCCAGATTCAGAAGCGTATATTTTTTTCTCTTTAACCAATGTGAAATTAGCACCCGCCTCAGAAGCTAAAAAAGCCATGGCTTGCTCATTGTTTTCTTGAGGTAGAATAGAGCAAGTAGCGTAAACCAGCTTGCCACCTTCCTTAACCATTTTGCTATAACTCTGTAAAATTTCTTGTTGAGTTTTTGTAATCTTCTCTAAGAATTCTGGTTGTAATTTCCATTTTGCATCGGGATTTCTTTTTAAAACACCTAGACCGGTACAAGGGGCATCAATAAGTACGCGATCTGCACTATTGTACAACTTTTTAATTACTTTGGTAGAGTCTATTTCTCTAGTTTCAATATTGTGAGCGCCATCTCTTTTGGCACGTCTTTTAAGTTCTTTTAATTTGTTGCCATAAATATCAAGGGCAATTAGTTGTCCTTTGTTTTCCATTAAGGCGGCAATGTGTAGCGCCTTCCCACCGGCACCAGCGCAAGTATCTATAACGCGTTGACCTGGTTCTACTTCTAAAAATTCGGCGACCAATTGCGAAGAGGCATCTTGCATTTCAAACATACCTTTTTGAAACATTTCGGTTCTAAAAACATTGGCACGTTCTGCAAGGAGCAAAGCATCTTTATAACCCTTAATTGGGTTGGCTACTATATTTTCTTCTAAAAGGGCTTTTTGTAGCTCTTCTTTGGTTGTTTTTAAGGTATTAACTCTTAGAACAACTTCCGCTTGTTTGTTTAAGGCGTTTATTTCCTTTGTCCATCGTTTATCGCCCAAAGCTTTTTCTCCCAATTCATCGATCCAATCTGGAATAGATTCTTTGAATTTTCTAATCTTAGAAAGTTCATCAAACTTACCTTTAATTCTTCTCGTAGGAGTTAATTCTATTTGTTTCCAATCTGGCAACTCTATACCTTTTAAGACCGCCCAAACAGCCCAAATTCTAAATAAATTGGGTCTACTATAGGGTGCCTTAACTTCAGCAATCTCCGTATATAGCCTTTTCCAGCGTACAATATCATAGGTGGTTTCAGCGATAAAACCTCTGTCTCTAGCGCCCCAACGTTTGTCAAATTTTAATACCTTTTCAACAACCTTATCGGCATATTCTCCTTCGTTAAAAATAAGGTTAAGCGCATCTACTACGGCAAAGACTAAATTTCTGTGTAATTTCATCATAAAAAAATAAGGCTGCAAAGGTATTGTTTTAGAAAGGAATACACTTATTTTTGAACAAGTTTATACTAGTAATTAGTACAAGTATCGTATTACTTATAATTGAAGGTTATGAATCCTATTAAAAGACTTGGCGTCTAAAAATTTATAAAATGAAAAATATATTGATTGTAATCTGCTGCATTGTACTTGTTTCTTGTACAGAAAAGAAAGAAATAAAACCATTTTCAGAAGTTGCAGTAGCCACCGTTTTTACTGACTCTTTAAGTATTAGGGCTATTGAACTATTAGATGGTAGCTTGGCATTTGCTACTACAAAAGGCGTGTTTGGTTCGGTAGATTTAAATACTGAACGAGTAATCACAAACGTTCAAAAATACGATTCTATTTTTCCTGAATTCAGGGCCGTAGCACATACAGATACCGATTTTTTTATGCTTTCTGTGGCTAATCCAGCATTGTTGTATAAAACAGGAGATAGTGGTAAAATGGAATTGGTATATAAGGAAGAAGATGCAGCTGTTTTTTACAATGCTATGAAGTTTTGGAACAATAATGAAGGAATAGCAATTGGAGATAGTATGGATGGATGTTTGTCTCTCATTATAACACGTGATGCAGGAAAATCATGGAAAAAACTATCATGTGCACAATTGCCTGAAGGTATGGAAGGAGAAGGTGCCTTTGCAGCGAGTAACACCAATATTGCTATTGTAGGTGATAAAACCTGGATTGCAACAACCAAAGGGCGAATCTATTTTTCCGGAGATAAGGGGGTTTCATGGGATGTTTTTACCACGCCAATTGCTGGATTGGGTGATACCCATGGTATTTATTCCTTAGATTTTTACGATGCTAAGCTGGGGTTCGCTATAGGTGGAGATTACACCAAACCAAACCAAAATAAAAAAAACAAGGCCATTACTATTGATGGTGGAAAATCCTGGCGCTTGGTTGCTGACGGTGCAGAACCGGACTATAAGAGTTGTGTTCAATTTGTGCCCATGCGTAGTGGCAATGAATTGGTGGCTGTTGGATTTACAGGGATATCATATTCTAATGATACAGGAGAATCTTGGACAAAATTATCGGATGAATCCTTTTATACACTGCGGTTTTTAAATGATAGTACTGCTTATGCCGCTGGGAAAAATAGAATTGCTAAATTGATTTTTAAATAAAAAAGGAAAGCTGTTGGCTTTCCTTTTATTTATTTTTTAGAATCTTTTCCTTTGCTTCGATATTGGCGTATCAATTGCCGTTTAAAATCTTCCTCAATGCGGATAAGCATGTAGGTCTTTTTACTAGAAAGCACCTTGCTTATTTTCTGGTAATAGGCCTTAGAGAGGTGTAACTTATCTTCTTCAAATTTAAAATGATACTCTAAGAACGTATTGGCTTCTGCATCCGTTAGGGATTCGTTTGATTTTGATTTACTTCTTTTAGACCGCTGCTCTTTATGAAGCGAGTACATTTCTTTTTCATAAGCGTCATATACAGGCCAAAAGTTCTTTGCTTCACTACTAGTTAATGCAAGTTTTTCAGTGAAATAAGCAACTTTTAAGGATTTTATTTTTTCCCAATCATTTTTTTCTTGGGCATAAAAAACCATAGTTCCCATAAAAAAAACGAGGGCTATAGTAATATTTTTACGTAAGTTATTCATAATTGTCTAAATATAATTCTTGAATATCTATTCCATTGTTAGATTCCAAGTAGTTCATAATCTGTTCTTCATTAATTGTTACGTCAATAACATCTGTAATTTCAAACTCATCAATTGGTAACATTTGCGCTAAATCATAGGTGCTTAAATCCAAATCAACATCATTGAAATAATTTTCTATATCCGTACTCGCCAAGTCTTGGAAAGTCAGGGTAGTTGCATTGTTGTTCCATAAGATGGTTGTAAAAAGAATAATTGCCGCAGCTGCTGCAGCAGCAAAATAATATTTCTTTCTATAAGTTTCTAGGTGTATAACCTTAGGTTCTAGCGTTTGTATTCTTTTTTGAACTCGGGTATGTACGGTATCAAAATAATTGTCAGGAACCGTAAAGCCTTCATTTTTCGGAATAGCATTTTTATCTACAACACTGCTGTAAATTTTTTCTGAAAGCTTATCGAAATAAGAATCAGGTGCTTTAAAACCACTATTTTTTGGTAAATTTTTCATACTTTATATTTGACTATCAATCCTTTAAAAGGTTTAATTGTTCTTTAAGAAAAATTCTATTTTTTTTGCTGCTTGATGGTAGGATGCCTTTAATCCTCCAACTGTTGTCCCTAGTATATCTGAAATTTCTTCGTACTTTAATTCATCAAAGTATTTCATATTAAAAACTAATTTTTGTTTTTCTGGAAGGGTAGCGATTGCTTTTTGTAATTTTAATTGAATTTCATCACCTTCAAAATAAACATCAGATTCAAGGTTTTCTAAGAGGAGGTTGTGTAATTCCTCATTTGAAACCCCTTTCATTTTTGATTTCGATTTTAAAAAAGTTAAAGCTTCATTGGTGGCAATTCTATAAACCCAGGAGAAGAGTTTACTTTCTCCTTTAAAATTTTTAATGTTTTTGTACACCTTAATAAAGGTGTTTTGCAAAACATCATCTGCATCTTCATGATTTAAAACTATTTTACGAATATGCCAATAGAGCCTTACTTTATAGGTGTCCACCAAAGTTTCAAAAGCCTGAGCCTGAGAATCTTCATGTTTTAATTGATGTACTAAAGTTTCTTCTACAATCAAAATCCGTTACTAATTTAAGTATTAGACAAGTAAAAAGGGAAAAGGTTTAATCACTTAATGTGTTTTGAAAAAGGATTCTAAAGTTGGTTTTTTAGCTAATTCCTAAAATATTTGGATTGGACATCTAGTTTTTACGAATCAAAGGATTGCATTTCTACCAATTTTTTATACACGCCATTTGCAGCAATTAATGCTGCATGTGAACCTTGTTCTACAATTTCACCTTTTTGTAAAACTACTATTTTATCTGCGTTTTGAATGGTAGAAAGTCGATGTGCAATAACGATAGAGGTTCTGTTTTTCATCATTTTCTCCAAAGCATCTTGCACCAAGCGTTCGCTTTCTGTATCTAAGGCAGATGTGGCTTCGTCCAAGATCATTATCGGAGGGTTTTTAAGGACAGCACGTGCAATTGACAGGCGTTGTTTTTGACCGCCACTCAGTTTGTTTCCGCTGTCTCCAATATTGGTATGGTAGCCATTGGGTTGCTCCGTGATAAAATCATGTGCATTGGCAATTTTTGCTGCAGCTATAATTTCTTCATCCGTTGCGTTAGGCTTGCTTAAAGCAATGTTGTTTTTAATGGTGTCGTTAAAAAGAATTGAATCTTGTGTAACAAGTCCTATTAAATCCCTTAGCGACTTTTTTGTTAGGTCTTTAATGTTGTCTCCGTCTATTTCTATGGCACCCTCATTTACATCGTAAAAACGAGTAACCAAATTTGCAATCGTACTTTTACCACTACCAGACTGGCCCACTAAGGCAACCGTTTTTCCTTTAGGAACCGTAAGGGTAAAGTTTTTTAAGACATAATCATCTTCATATTTAAAGGAGACCTCTTTGATGGCAATGTCTTGGGTAAAGGCTTCTTTGGGATGTGCGTTTTCTTTTTCTGCAATTGGATTTTTTGTTTCTAAAATTTCTAAAACTCTTTCGGCAGCGGCATTTCCTTTTTTTACACCATAAGATGCTTTACTGATCGCTTTTGCAGGCGTAAGTATTTGATAGGCCAATCCCATATACGTGATAAACATTTCTGGTTCTAAGGTTTTGTCTACCAAAACCATTTGTCCGCCGTACCACAATAAAATACCAATCACGGCAATGCCCAAAAATTCACTTGCGGGGGATGCCATATTTTGTCTGTGTAAAAGACTATTTGAAAATTTATAAAAACGGGAAGTAGATTTTTGAAAGGTAGCGCTAAATGTTTTTTCGGCATTAAAGGCTTTAATAACACGCAAGCCACCTAAAGTCTCTTCTAAAATTGATAAAAAAGTACCTTGCTCTCGTTGTACTTTATCCGATTTTCTCTTTAACGATTTACCTATTAACGAAATTAAAAATCCAGAAATAGGAAGAAATATAAATACAAATAAGGTTAGTTTTGGGCTAATCGTGACCATTGCTGCAATGGTAAAAATAATGGTCAATGGTTCTCTAACGATTAACTCTAAGACAGACAAGAAAGAGTGTTGAATTTCTAATACATCAGAGGTTATCCTGGCTATGGTGTCACCTTTTCTTTTCTCTGAATAATAAGAAATTGGTAATTCTACAGTCTTGTCATACAAGGCATTTCGCAAATCTTTTAAGACCCCATTTCTTAAAAAAGTAATAAAATACATGGCTAAGTACCCAAATATATTTTTTAAAAAGAACATTAACACAACAAGGCCAACCATTAGCATTAGGGCGTACCCTTGATCGTGTTCACCAACGTTTTGGGTCACGAAAAAATTTAAGTAATCTAAGGTGTAATCCTTAATGTTTGTTATGCCTGTCCATTCTGGTTTTACTGTAATTGATTTGGTTTGACCAAAAAGGACGGTAAGCATTGGAAACAAAGAAACCATAGCTAGCGTGCTAAACAAAGCATAAAAAATATTGGCAATTATATTTAGGATTGCATACCTTTTATAGGGTTTTGCAAAACGAAGTATCTTTTTAAAATATTCCATTAACTAATATTGAGCTCTTTTAGGATTCTACTAATTTTGGCATCTAGTTGTTCATTCACTTTGATAAAATCTTCAGCCTTATCTAAGGTCGTATTTATACTGAAATAGAATTTTATTTTCGGTTCAGTTCCGCTAGGTCTAGCTGCCATTTTTGTGCCATCTTCGGCAATGTAAATAAGAACATTGGATTTAGGAATGGTGATGATTTTTTCTTCTCCTGTAATTACATTTTTAGCGATCGATGTATTGTAATCTTCTACCCATTCTATTTTAGAACCATCTATTGTGGCAACTGGATTTTCTTTAAAATCGATCATCATTTGTTTAATCTCCTCAGCACCAGAAATACCTTTTTTGGTTAAAGAGATTAATTTTTCTTTGTAAAAGCCACAGGCTACATAACAAGCTATTAAGTCTTTGTAAAAAGAACTGCCGTTTGCTTTGGCACTTGCTCCTATTTCACAGGCTAATAGGGTAGCGGTAACGGCATCTTTATCGCGTACAAAATCCCCTATCATGTATCCAAAACTCTCTTCACCGCCACCAACAAAATGTTGGTTTGGTGCATCTTTAATCATTTTGGCAATCCATTTAAATCCGGTTAAAGCCGTTTTGCATTCCACCTTGTATAGTTTAGCCAATTGATCCATCATTGGTGTAGAAACAATGGTAGAGCCAATAAATTCATTACCCGTCATTCCTTTTTGTTTGCGTTGCTCTAAAAGAAATTGGGTCATTAGGATCATGGTCTGATTGCCATTTAATAATTCTATTTTTCCATCCAGGTTGCGAACGGCAATCCCTAATCGATCACAATCAGGATCTGTTCCAATGACAATATCTGCGCCAATTTCTTCTGCTTTTTTAATGGCCATCGAAAGGGCTTCTGGCTCTTCCGGATTTGGAGATTTTACCGTTGGGAAATTACCGTCCGGTTTGGCTTGTTCTTCTATGATGGTAACATTTTTATAGCCAGCACGTTTTAAAACTTCGGGTACCGCTGTAATTGAAGTACCGTGTAAAGAGGTGAATACAATTTTAAAATCGTCCTTACCCTTAGCATTAAAGCTTCCATTTTTAACAGATGCATCTATAAATGCTTCGTCAACCTCTTTATCTATTAATTTAATTTTGGTGGGGTCTGCATTAAAATTAATCTTATCAAAGGAGAGATTATTAATTTCATTAATGATTTCGTTGTCTTGTGGAGGAACTATTTGTCCTCCATCTTCCCAATACACTTTATAACCATTGTATTCTGGAGGATTGTGAGAAGCGGTAAGTACAATACCGATATTGCAATTTAAATGTCTAACAGCAAAAGATAATGCGGGGGTAGTTCTAAGTTCGGAAAATAGGTACACCTGTATGCCGTTTGCAGAAAAAACTTCGGCTACGATTTTGGCAAGGGTATCGCTATTATGTCTACAGTCATAGGCAATTACCACCTTTAAATCGTCCTGGTTTGGGAATGTTTTTTTTAGATAATTGCTAATCCCTTGTGTGTTTTTTCCTAAGGTATATTTGTTAATTCTATTTGTACCAACCCCCATTATGCCACGCATACCTCCAGTTCCAAATTCTAGATCCTTGTAAAAACTATCTTTTAACTCTTCTTGATCGTTTTTTATAAGGTTTTCTACCTTGGTTTTAGTTTCAGAATCAAAAGTATCTGTTAGCCAGGTTTGTGCTGCTTGTATAATAGAACTCATTGCGCTTTTGTTTTAATTTAAAATACTTATTTGGTTGTTATATTTATTTCTTCAGAAATTGTATATCGGGTTTCATTCTTCTTAGAGCGTACCATAATTTCTCCTAAAAACCCAGCTAAAAACAACTGAGACCCCATAATCATTGCGGTTAAGGCAATGTAAAATTGTGGCCTATCGGTAATTAATCTTCCGTAGGGGTTAAGAAAAACCTTATCTATGCCTAAATATAGTGCAAAACCAAATCCAATGCTAAACATTAATGCACCAAGTGCTCCAAAAAGATGCATGGGTCTTTTTCCAAATTTAGATAAAAACCAAATAGTAATTAAATCTAAAAAGCCATTTATAAAACGTTCTGCTCCAAATTTTGTTTTTCCATATTTTCTAGCTTGGTGCTGAACTATTTTTTCGTCAATTTTAGTAAAGCCAGCATTTTTGGCTAAAACGGGAATATATCGGTGCATTTCCCCAGACACCTCTATGTTTTTTACCACCTCATTTTTATAGGCTTTTAGTCCACAATTAAAATCGTGCAATTTAACTCCAGAAGTTTTCTTCGCTGCCCAATTAAAAAGTTTAGAAGGGGTGTTTTTAAAAATAACAGAATCGTATCTTTTTTTCTTCCAACCAGAAATTAAATCAAAACCGTCTTTGATGATTAAATTGTAAAGCTCTGGAATTTCTTCAGGATTGTCTTGTAAGTCGGCATCCATAGTAATGATTACTTCGCCTTGGGCTGCCTTAAACCCAGCATGTAAGGCCTGTGATTTTCCAAAGTTTCGAAGAAAACGAATTCCCTTTACATTTTTATTTGTAGCAGATAGCTCAGTAATGATGTTCCAAGAATCATCTGTGCTACCATCATCAATAAAAAGTATTTCGTATAAAAAATGATTGGATTGCATCACCGATACAATCCAATTATGTAGTTCTTTTAATGATTCTTCCTCGTTTAATAGGGGAATAACAATAGATAAATTCATAGTGTACTATTGGAAATAGATTCAAAAGTACAAATATTAAATTATTCTGGTCTTTGTTTTTTTACAATTAACCCAGTAACTAGACCAATAACTAAACCAATGATAACAGGAAGAATAATTCCAAAGGCATAACTTACAACTTTTTGTACGGCCAATCCTTGTTCCCATTGTTCATCTGTCATTTGTGGGTATTGTTGTAAAGCTTGTTGTTTTCCAACTTCAAGTAAGCTCACTCCCAATGCAGGATCAATCACCTGGGTTAGGAGGTAGGTGAAGGCTAGAGAAATTATACCATTAATTAGAGCTATGGCTGCACCAATCTTTAAGGCTTGGGATAAAGTGATAAAACCTTCATTAATTTTTTTAAATTGGAGAATACCAATTACTATAACACCAATTAGTACCGCAAGGCCCACAAGTTGGATTCCAATATTGGTAGCCGCTTCGGCCATCATATCCATAAAATACAGCATAAGTGTAAATACAATACTTATTACACCACCTATGAGTCCGTATGTCCATCCAATTTTTCCGGTATTTGGTTGATTTTTTTCCATTTTTTTGTTTATTTTAGTTGTTGACCTATTAGTAATTTATTCTTGAAATTTGTTACAGTTAAAAGTAGAATAATTTTTCTTTATCTTTTTTCTGCTTAAAAATTGTAAATTTAATAAAAATGCTTATTTTTGCAGCGCTAAATTTTTTTAGAAGAATTAAAGTATTTAAAGATGAGAAAAGGTATACACCCAGAGAATTATAGAATGATTGCATTTAAAGACATGTCTAACGACGAGGTGTTTTTAACAAAATCTGCAGCAGAGACAAAAGAAACTTTAGACATTGATGGCGTAGAGTATCCATTGATTAAGTTGGAAATTTCTAGAACTTCACATCCATTTTATACTGGAAAAGCTAAATTGGTAGATACAGCTGGTCGTATTGACAAGTTTAAAAATAAATATAAGAAATTTACTAAGTAATAATTTCTTTATTATAGAGTTATAAAAGTCACATTCCGATTGTAATCGGGATGTGACTTTTCTAGTTTCACTCAATACCTAAAGTATGAATTACATTTTGTTTGATGGCCCCGTTAGAAAGGCATTATTGCCCTTTACCTACACAAGACCGGTTGCTGATATTAGAGTTGGTATTTTAACCATTCGTGAAAAATGGGAAAAATACCTTGGCAATACAACGAGTACCATTACAGAGGATTATTTAAGTGAAAAATTTCCAATGGTAGAATTAGAGGAAAATGTAATGATCAATGCCTCCTATTTGCCAAATATAAAATTAGTAGCGTCTATCCAAAATCTAAAACAAAATCAAGTAATTTATCATCAAGGTACTATCGTTGCATTTTTTGCAACGGATAGTCAAGAAGAAATAGATTTTGATCAGTACCATGCTATTGAGTTTACTGATGCTGTTATGACCATTGAGCATACTTGGGATATTTTTTCAAAAAATGAGGAAGCATTAGAGGCAGATTTTGATTTGGTAACAGCGGGTAGAACTAGTGCACCAATCTCCAAGACTAATGTTTTAATAAATCCAGATCGTATCTTTATTGAAGAAGGGGCGGTGGTAGAGTACTGTATGTTAAATGCAAGTAAAGGATCAATATATGTAGGTGCTTATGCAGAAATATGGGAAGGGGCTATGGTTCGTGGCGGTTTGGCACTGTGTAATAATGCGGTGATTAAAATGGGTGCAAAAATATATGGGGCAACTACTATTGGGCCTTATGGCAAAGTTTGTGGAGAAGTAAGTAATTCCGTTATTTTTGGATATTCTAGTAAAGGACACGAAGGGTATTTGGGAAATTCTGTGTTGGGAGAATGGTGTAATATTGGCGCAGATTCTAACAACTCTAATTTAAAAAATAATTATGCCTTGGTTCGAATTTGGAATTATGAAACCGAAAGCTTTGAACAAACGGGACTTCAGTTTTGTGGTTTAATGATGGGAGATCACAGTAAAAGTGCAATTAATACCATGTTTAATACAGGTACGGTTGTGGGCGTAAACGTTAATATCTATGTGCCAGGATTTCCTAGGAATTTTGTTCCTAGTTTTAGTTGGGGTGGTTCTTCAGGGTTTTCTACATATGCACCTAAAAAAGCTTTTGAGACAGCTAAGGTGATGATGGCGAGACGTAATGTTGAATTTACAGCGGAAGATGAAGCCATTTTAAATTATGTCTTTGAAGCAAGTAAAAAATGGAGAAAAGATTAAACTTTCTGTAAGAATCTTATCTTATAAAGATAGTTTTAATTAGTTTTTGTATTTTACCATTTAATTTTATGCAATCTACTATAAAATTAAAACTACATGAAAAAACTAACCTTTATCCGTCACGGAAAATCTTCATGGGAATACAATGTGTCTGATCGGGATAGACCCCTTTTAGAGCGAGGAATTAATGATGCCTATTTGGTTGCTTCGGCAATTGAGACCCAAAGTTTTGATGCTGTATTTTCGAGTCCAGCAAATAGAGCCTTGCATACCTGTGCTATATTTTCACGCGTGTTTAATATCCCGTCAAATCAAGTACGTGTGTATGATGAGTTGTATGATTTTTCAGGTGAGGAAGTGCTAAAGTTTATTCATAGTTTGGATAATAATTTGCAAAATGTGATTATTTTTGGACACAACCACGCCTTTACGGCGCTTGTAAATAGATTGGGAAATGTGGCAATAGAAAATGTTCCCACGGCCGGTTTAGTAGCATTGAAATTTGATGAATTAGAATGGAGCTCTGTTAAGAAGGGAGTTACCGAAAAAACAATATTTCCGAAAAATTTAAAGAATGAATAAAAACAAAAATCAATATATAAATAGAGAAATAAGTTGGCTTAGTTTCAATGAACGTGTACTGCAAGAAACAGCAGATGTAAACGTGCCTTTGATAGAAAGAATGCGATTTTTAGGAATATTTTCCAATAATTTAGATGAATTTTTTAAGGTGCGCTATGCAACTGTTAAAAGGATTGTGGATGCTGGAAAAACAGGGAAAAGCGTTTTGGGTGGAGAAAAAGCCAAAGATATATTGGAAGAAATAACGACCATTGTAATAAAGCAACAGAGTAAAAGTTTAGAGATTTTAGGAGCCATTGAAAAGGAGCTTGAAACTGAAAATATATTTATAATAGATGAAAATGAAGTAACAGATACGCAAGCTGTGTTCTTAAAGAGCTACTTTATGCAAAAAGTGAGCCCTGGTTTATTGACTATTATTTTAAACGATTTAAGAGAATTCCCATTGCTAAAAGACACTGCAGCATATTTGGCAGTAAAAATGGTACTGATCAATGAGGTTGATGGGAATGAAAATAAGGAGAACAAATACGCTTTAATAGAAATTCCTAAAGACATAGATCGTTTTGTTGTGTTACCCAATGAAGGGGATAAAAATTACATCATACTCTTAGATGATTTAATTCGGTACTCCTTGCGTCATATATTTACAATGTTCACGTTTGAATCTATTTCTGCGCACATGATTAAAATTACGAGGGATGCAGAGTTGGATATGGACAATGACCTCAGTAAAAGTTTTATTGAAAAAATATCATCAAGTGTAGAGCATCGTAAAATAAGTGATCCAGTGCGCTTTGTATATGATAAAAACATTGCAGATGACACCTTGTCTTTTTTAATGGACAAAATGGGAATTGAAGAAACTGATAGTAAAATACCTGGTGGTAAATACCACAATCGGAGGGATTATATGAAGTTTCCAAGCTTAGGTCGTAAAGACCTAATGTATTCTAAAATTGATCCATTACCAGTAAAAGATTTTAGTTTTGAGGGTAGTATTTTAGAGCAAATAGCTCAAAAAGATTATTTACAATACACCCCGTATCACTCGTTTTCTTATATCACTAAATTTTTAAGGGAGGCAGCTTTAGACCCTCAAGTGAGAACTATTAAGCTTACAGTATACAGATTAGCAAGTAACTCTCAAGTTGCTTCATCGCTAATCAATGCAGCCAAAAATGGAAAGCAAGTTACTGTGCAAATAGAATTACAGGCAAGGTTTGATGAACAGGCGAATATAGAATATGCAGAACAAATGCAAGCCGAAGGTGTAAAACTAATATTTGGGGTTCCAGGATTAAAAGTACATAGCAAAATATGTGTAATAGAACGCGAAGAGAACGATAAAATAAAACGTTACGGATTTATAAGTACCGGAAATTTTAATGAATCAACGGCAAAAATTTATACAGATTATACACTGTTTACTGCCTATTCTCCTTTATTAAAGGAATTAAATAAAGTGTTCGACTTTTTTGAAACCACCTATAAAATTAATAAGTACAAGCATTTGGTTGTATCTCCTCATTACACAAAAAATGTTTTTATTGGACTTATAGATCAGGAAATAAAAAATGCCAGAGAAGGGAAGGATGCATTCATTAAAATTAAGATGAATAGTTTTACTTCCTATAAAATGGTGGACAAACTTTATGAAGCTAGTAATGCAGGAGTTAAAATACAGCTTATCGTCAGAGGTATTTGTTGTCTGGTACCCGGAGTTAAGGGAATGAGTGAAAATATAGAAGCCATTAGTGTGGTCGATAAATTTTTAGAGCATACTAGGGTATTTATTTTTGGAAACAATGGCAATTCAAAAGTATATATTTCTTCAGCAGATTGGATGACTAGAAATTTAGATTTTAGGGTAGAAGTGGGGTGTCCTATTTACGATGAAGATATTAAACAGGAACTGGTAGACACCTTTGAGATTTCTTGGAATGATAATGTAAAGGCGAGAATGTTCTCGGAACAGCAGGACAATGCTTATCGAAAAAATGATAAACCAAAACTTCGTTCTCAGTTTGCTGTGTATGAGTACTATCAAAAAAAATTAAACGCTTAGACTTTAATTGTGAAAATATTTAAGCTAGCTGCAATAGATATCGGTTCTAACGCTATTCGGTTGTTGATACATAATGTTATAGAATCTGAAGAAAAACCAACGGAGTTTAGAAAGAGCTCTTTGATAAGGGTTCCTATACGTTTGGGGGAAGACTCCTTTACGGTAGGTGAAATATCAGATAGAAATACAGAGCGTATCATTGATGCTATGAAGGCATTTAAACTATTAATGAATGTTAATGGGGTTGAAAATTATATGGCCTGTGCAACTTCTGCCATTAGAGAAGCAAATAACGGGTATGAAGTAGTGGAAAAAATTCTGGTAGAATCTGGACTAAAAATAGAGGTTATTGACGGTAAAAAAGAAGCCGCTATCATTGCTTCTACGGATCTTAAGAAACTAGTGAACAATGATCAAGGATATCTCTATGTAGACGTCGGGGGTGGTAGTACAGAATTCACCTTATTCTCTAAAGGAGAGATAATAGTCTCCAAGTCTTTTAAAATAGGTACTGTTAGATTGCTAAATGATTTGGTCAGTATAAAGGTGTGGGATCAAATAGAGCTATGGATAAAGCAGTATACCAAAGATTTACCTAAAATTTCAATAATAGGTTCTGGGGGAAACATAAACAAACTCCATAAAATGTCTGGCCGAAAACTAGGAGAACCCTTGTCTTATATTTGGCTCAATGCACAATATCATTTTTTAGAGAGTATGAGTTATGAAAATAGAATTACAGAGTTAGGACTAAACCAAGATAGGGCAGACGTTATTATTCCTGCAACCCGAATTTTCTTATCTGCTGCCAAATGGTCTGGCGCTAAAAAGGTGCATGTTCCTAAAATAGGACTGTCTGATGGGATGATTAAAACTTTGTATTACAAAGAAAGGTCTAAGGATAATATATAAATTACAACGGCTTAACAAGAATTGATCCTTAACTAGCCCTTTTGTTTACCCGTGAACACTGTCTTTGGTACTGAGGTTTTTCATTAAATCGGCTTCATAATCTAGTAGATCTTGCCATTTTTGATCCACTTCTTTTCGGTCCCCATATTGTCTCGCAAAATTTAAAAACATAGTGTAGTGTCCGGCTTCACTTATCATAAGTTTATGGTAAAATTCTGCCAGTTCTTTGTCTTGTAATTCTTCAGATAGTAATCTAAAACGTTCGCAACTCCGAGCTTCTATAAGTGCAGCATATAGTAATCTATGTACCAACTGGGTTGTTCTGCTACCTCCCTTGGGGAAGAATTTTAATAGGTCTACAACATATTCATCTTTACGATCCCTACCCAAGCTATTTCCACGGGCAATAATACGGTCATGTACCATTTTAAAATGGCCCATTTCTTCCCGAGACAAGGCAATCATTTCCTGAACCAATTCTGTGTATTCCGGAAAACTTACAATTAAAGAAATAGCTGTTGCAGCTGCTTTTTGCTCACAAAACGCATGATCTGTTAGTATTTCATCAATATTTTTTTCTACTATATTAACCCAGCGTGGATCTGTAGGGAGTTTTAAACCTAGCATATCTTATAAATTATACTACAAAAGTATGGATTATCATTCTTTAAATTGCGAAGCGCGACGTTTTCCCATTGAAAATTCTACTTTTTATTATTTTAATTCAAATTTTGAGAGAATCAAATTGTGATCTGATGGAAATCCACTGGGCCATGTAGATATAATCTTAGTAGCGGTATTCGTTAACCCTTTTCCCTTGTAATACAACTGATCAATTCTACTTCCTGAAGCATGGGAATACCCTGGAAAATCAGTAAAGTTTGAATATAAACTGCGATAAGCATCTGTAAATCCATTTTCCATTAATTGTACGGATGCAGGGTTGTCTCCACCGTCAGTATACGGAACTGCGTTAAAATCACCTCCAAAGAAAATAGGAATTTCATCCGAGTTATTAAAGTTTTCTTGGTGAAAATCATACACTAAAGGGAAGGATGACATTCCGTACCAGTTAGACATGGCAAAGAGCTGTTGCGTATTACTTATCGATATTTTCACAGCGACGTTCATGAATTCTGTTTCTTTTAAAACTTCTAATTTTTCTATTGGATACCTACTTAATACAGAAATATTAGACCCTTGAAAACAATAATCCCAGTCCGAGGTAGTAGCAAAATAATATCCCAATTCTGCTGCGATATAATCTCCAGAAGAATATGTTTCTTGCATTAAAACAATATCAATATTATTTTCTTTGATCATTTCAGCAATCCGTAGACGAGAATCCCAGCCATCACCGTTCACGGTAAAGTGTTTTCCGCCATGCCATATGTTCCAAGAGGCTACCGTGATAGTATCTTGTTTTTCTTTTAACTTAAAAGCTGTTGTGTTTTTATACTGTGAATAATTGTTGTGAACTTCTTCAGGGGTTAGTGTCCTTTTCCAAATGCTAAGTTCATCCATAGAAAAGTCTGAGGGATACAATCGTTCTTCTTGGGTATATTTATTGGCGTGGTACATATTAATAGTAACCTGGCCATTTTTTAGGCTATATAGTTTGCTTATAGGCTTCAATTTTGTTAATTCCATATTTTGGAAAACCGTATAGGGGTTTGCAGATAACTTACTTCTGGCCTTCATTACCGCATTAAAAAATACTTCTTTTTCTTGGGATAAGGTCTCGGTAGAAATCTTAGATTTTCTAAGGTATAATTCTTTTGGATCTACAATAAGGCTTAAAAATTCTTCTTCTGTAACATGTTCAATTTCTAAATTATTAAAAGCATCTACTAAGGCCTGAAGGGTTGTGGCGCCATTTGTTATGCTTGGTAATATTTGGGTGTCATAATTAAAACTGTTTTTTTGGGAACCTATGGTGAGCGGATTTGTATTTTTAAATTCAAAGCCAACATTGTAAATGGCTTTAGCTTGGCCATCATAGTACAATCTAATTTCTGATAATTCTTTGCTGTACGTCATGGTCAATTGATGCCAGTTGCCATCATTTAGAGGTGCTTTGTCTCCATTGCTTCTTTCGTAATTTAAGCGTCTGTTACCGGAACCAATAGTCCAAGCAAAAGTGCCACCAGAACTATACCATGCCCATCCTGCATTTTTTTGACTGACAATACCTTTGTCTAAAAATTCTTTTTGAGAAAGTAGGACCGTGGCATTCTTAGATGTTGTTTTTATCCAAAACTGAACCGTAAAATCTTCAGCACCATCTAAGGAGAGTAGGTCTAGTTTTACAGTTGCAAAATCGTTCGTTGGGGTAAAAGAAAGTGCCTTTTTATGAATTCCGTCAACAAAGGAATAGGTGTCTCCTTTAAAGGTGTAAGCACCACTTTGTAACTGTTGATTAAAAGGAAAGAGCAGCGGCTGCGTTTGTTTACTAATTTTGTTAGATTGGGCGTTAGCTAAAATTGTATGTAGTAGTAGAATAACGATAATTTTTGTGCTATTTTTTATCAGAATTTTCATTGTTATTTTATTTTGTGATCCCATAAAATGGTTGGTTAGGAGGGGTTGAATTCGCTATAAATTATATGGAATAGTAAAAGTATGAAGAATCATTCTTTAAAATAAAAAAAGACATACTTTCTATAGTAGAAAATATGCCTTTTAGTGGTTTAAGTGGTTGGTTAGTGTGCTATTTTAAAGAATTAATCCAGGCTGCAATTTGCAAAGCCTCTCCTTTAGGAACTTGAGGCATTGGAGCCATTGGTGTAGCGTATTCTGGCCAGTTTTTTGGTTGCGGGTTGTATATCAATTCTACTATTTTTTCGTTGGAATATTTCCGCTTCGCAATCTCTTTAAAAGAGGGGCCAATAACCCGTTTGTCTTTTTGATGACAAGCTACACAGGTATTGGAGGTTAATAATGGTTGTATGTCTTTATCAGACAAAATAGCTATCCCGCTAGTTATCTTTGGTACTGTTTTTTTGACAACTATTTTCTTTTTAGATGCGCTAGATCGTTTGGTAGAAAGTTCTGAAGGGGTTAGCTTTTCGCCTTCTGGTATATTGTTTAAGGTGTAATAAAATGTAGGATGAAGGGTAATATTTTCACTCTCCTTGGCTTTAACTCCTGGCAGTGTAATTTCATGCACATAATATTGTCTTAAATTATCAGTTACAATTCTAACTTTTAAACCATCATCACTTACGCTAACTCCTTTTAATTTGATTGCCTCAATGTTCGTTTGCGGACTACCGTAAGCGGCGTGGTATTTATAGATATAACTTTTTCCTTGGTAGGAGTCTAAATCTTCAGCAGAAGCTTTATCAACTGGCATTGTAAATTCAATTTCAAATCCATCCGGCATGGCTTTTACAGTTTTCATTTCAAAAGGAGTTCGGCCGGTCCAGGTTAAATATTCAAGCCCAGAATTGGTAGTTCCTGCAGATCCCCAGCCACGATTTGTTTCGCCTACAAAAAGTCTTCCGTTGTGGTCAAAATCCATTCGCATAACCCCAGATTGAAAGCCCGATCTAAAATCAAAGGCAACACCTTGATATTCTCCCTTTATTTTTTCTAATACTACCCGCATTATTTTACTTTGACCCATATCACCAACCAGTAATTGCCCGGCAAAAGGACCAAATTTCCCGTCTGTTTTGTCTTCTAATATTTCAGAATTAGAGATCCCTAAGATACCGTGTGGTAGTATTACCGCAGGTAATTGTAGTTCTGGAAATGCTTTTTTTAGTTCGTACCCAAAATCAGGATCCGCTTCATCAATTATATTTTCTGGTTTTACAAAGCGTCCATTTTTGCGAACTTGCCTTTTGTCAATTTTACTATAAAATTGTGCTTCAGTAAGTTTTATAGGAGAATCTTTTTCTCCCGACCACTTTAGCCCTGCCGGGTGGCCAGCAAAAGCTCCTTTTGGTAAATGCCATAACGCTCCAGATCCAACCCAGTCTCCTTGATTGTCTGTGTAAAATAGTTCATCGTTGTATAAGCCATAACCAGCGGGCGAACGCATACCAGTAGCCCAAGGTTCCATAGATCCATCTTCAGATATCTTCATAGTCCATGCTCTCCATGGTACTCTGCTTTCTCCACGCCACCATTCTTCATTGCCAAAGGCAACATTGGCAGTAACAAAAAATGTGTTATCCGGAGCTAAAACAGGTCCAAAAGAATATTCATGGTAGTGTGTAGACAATGGCCAAGCATAAATGGTTTGGTAGATGTCAGCAATCCCATCAACATCAGAATCAATTAATTTGGTAAGTTCACCTCTTTGAACAGTGTATAAGGCACCATCTTTATAGGCTAGGCCTAAGGGTTCGTGTAAACCAGATGCAAATTTTTTAAATGTGGGTTGCACTCCATTGTCCATTGCAGGGTTTTCAATAATCCAAACATCACCTCTACGTGTACAAACCGCTAAGTTTCCATTGGGTAGGGATAAAACACCACCGCCCTCTATTAACACCCCTTCTGGTGTGGGTACAGTTGTAAGTCTATAATAATCATCTTCTATTGTATTATTTTGAGCTTCAATAGCGTGCTGAGATGCAAAAAGAAGCATTAAAAATACTACGACTCTAAATTTTTGTATTGTATGTTTTTTATGAATTTTCATAGCTATTACCAAATTATTTCATAATTAATAGTACTACCATCAACAGGAATTATTAATTCTGATGTTCCATTTATGGTTCTTATTGTTGCTTTTTGTCCAGATAATACCTGTACGTAATACTCTTGATTGTTTATGGCAAACGATCCATCTTTTAAAGATGTTATGTTGCCAGAAGCAATTTTGTAGTACCAATTTGTTGCCGCTACATCCGCGAATTTTATTTCATGGATAAAATGTGTGTTGTTTTCAGATGGTGTAATTGTGTTTTCGATCGTAACACCTTTGTATTCACTTTTAAATACGGGTAGTCCTGTGTTTGCCGCAATAGCATATCCTAAGGCTTTAAAATCTGAACTAGCTGTTTCTGGGAAAGCGGTTTGCATGGTATTAAGTGCTGCTACGGGTCTACTTAAAAAAGTCCACTGTACAGCACCCTTCGGGGTAAAGGATCCGTTACCACGGCTATGCCACATAGGGGTGGCATTTACAAAGTCTCCACGCCAAACGCCAATAATATTAGCGGCAGCTAAATCATATACAAAATTTAAACCCTCTGGAGTTCCAACTCCAATGGTATGCGATAGGCGTTTTTCATTACCTCTAAAATTTACAAAACCTCTAAGTAAAACAGGTTTAGCTGCTGCTTCTACATATATTGGCGACACTGAATTAACGAGAGGTGGATAGGAATCTAAGGTGTGAAACTTCTTTGGATTAGTGTTGCTACCTTTAATAGTTAGGCCTAGTCGCGGGGCTCTCCAACCAGCCGATTTTATATTTGTTAAAGTAAATGGATGTTGTCCTGGTGCTAAGGCTACTGTAGCGTTTAAAGTGCCTTGGTCACTTGGTGAATTCTTTTTAAGGATAGAATTTCCATCTAAAATAAAATCAATACCTCCAGTATAGCCCACTGATATTGTGTAGTCATCTTGTTCCTTTATGTTTAGAATTCCAGTGTATTGAATCCCTAAATTGTCTTCTTCATCAACAACATTAATGTCAATGAATTCAGCTTCTTTTTCTAAGGAAGATTCGTTGGTGTCAATATCTTCCAGTCCTTTGAAGATGTTTTTGTAGGTCTTGTATTTTAGAGATGTAATTTCTACATCGGAATCTCGCAATAATTGATATTTAATATTTTTAAATGCCATTGGCCCATGATCTCCTTGTATTAATAAAGGCCCTCTGGTAGTTTCCTCTTTAGATATTGGTCCACCTGTTGGCAATGGCACTTCTACATTATTGTGTATTTGAATCCCGTTTAATTCTACAGAAACAAATTTTGCATTTGAAATTTTATCTCCTTGGGCATTAAATTTTGGAGCTTGAAAATGAATGGAAAGTTTTTGCCATAAACCGGGGGCTTTTGCAGCATTAGAAATGGGAGCAATGCCTCTAAATATTTTGGATGGTTCTTCTTCCCAGTTTCGGTGTATACCACCCAAATCATTATGCTTAGGTAAACTAACGCCCCAACTATCTTTAATCTGTAATTCATACCTGCCTTGTAAGTAAATACCAGAATTAGATCCTTTAGGGATCATTACTTCTAGCTCTAGCTTTAGGTCACCGTGTTCCCACTTTGTTAGTAGATGGTCTTTCTGTGCTGCATTATAATTGTTAAATAAAATTCCGTTACCTTCTTCTATAGAAACTGGCTTTGGGATATCTGCAAGCTTTTTTTTGTTTTTTCTTTTTCTTTTTTTTGTGTCATTTTCAGGGGTAATGTCATTAGCGTGTACGTCAATATTTCTATCTACTAGTACATTCCCAACAATTTTCCAATTGCCGGCTTGGCTTCTAAAACTATCCATATTGTCTAATGATAGTTGCTCTTGAGCAAATAGTCCAACAGACATGCATATGAATAGCAATGAGAGTTTAATTTTCATAAAGTTTAGCTTAGTTTTTAATTTAAAAATTTAAAAGTAACACAAATCGTGTGTTCTAAAATGCTAAATTAAAAATTTGTCACAAAATGATCTGATTTGTGAAATAGCGATTCATCTCTATTAGATGTTTTATCTAGAGCAATGATAGTTAAGGTAATTCATTGGTATTTAAGGTGATAGTGATTTTGTGGTTTTGTAAATTTAGTATTGAAATTCATATTTGTTTTCGGTTTAAACTTTCTGAATTAACCTTTACAGAAATTGTTCTTAGATATCATTTTTTCATTGCATTAAATTTAATTAATTTGGTAAGCTTAAATGCGATGAAATAAATTCAATCCAACATACAGAATTATGAATAAAACGATGAAAACTTCCCTACTATTAGTATTGCTCTTTGCAATTTTTAGTTCCTTTACAAAGAAAGAAGATAAAGTATTGGTTTTTAGTAAAACTGAAGGGTTTAGGCATGGAGCTATAGAAGCAGGAATTGCATCCTTAAAAAAAATGGGTAAGGAGAAAAATTTTACTGTGGTAGCCACAGAAGATGCCGCTTTTTTTACAAAAGATGTGTTAGAAACATACGCAGCAGTAATTTTCTTAAACACAACTGGTGATATTTTAAATGATGCACAACAAGTAGCATTTGAAAATTACATTAAAACTGGAGGTGGTTTTGTTGGTGTACATGCCGCTACTGATACAGAGTATGACTGGCCTTGGTATAATAAATTGGTTGGCGCCTATTTTTTAAACCATCCAAAGCAACAAGAAGCTACCTTAACTATAGTAGATAAAAAACATCGTTCAACCAAAATGTTAGGCGATACTTGGCAAAAGTTTGATGAGTGGTATAACTTTAAAGATATCAATCCAGATATTAATGTGCTTATAGAAATTGATGAAAGCAGTTATGAAGGTGGTAAAAATGGAGCACACCATCCAATGTCTTGGTATCATAATTATGATGGTGGAAGGGCTTTTTATACAGGGATGGGTCACACCGATGAGACTTTTGGAAATCCTAAATTTTTAGAACATCTCTATGAGGGGATAAAATATGCTATGGGGCATAAAAAATAGAAACAAATGGCTCAATAACCGCTGGTAATTTAATAGATTGAAGGGTATATAAGCTGCATAGAAATTAGTCGCCTTTAGGTATAAAAAACTAAGATAATTAAAAAATTAGCTGTCCGTTAATAAATAAATAAAATGATGAATCAAATAATTAAGTCGACCTTAATACTACTGGTCTTTACCTTATTTTTATCCTGTGAAAAGAAGGAAGAAAAAATACTAGTTTTTAGTAAAACTGCTGGCTTTAGACATGGTTCTATAGAGGCTGGAATTGCGTCGATGGAAAAAATGGGACAAGAGAATAACTTTACAGTTGTTGCCACGGAAGATGCCACATTTTTTACAGAAGACATTTTAAAAGAATATGCTACAGTAGTTTTTATGAATACTACTGGAGATGTTCTCAATGATGTACAACAGGCAGAATTTGAAAGGTACATTCAAGCTGGAGGTGGTTTTGTAGGGGTACATGCGGCTACAGATACGGAATATGACTGGCCTTGGTATAACAAATTAGTTGGCGCCTATTTTTTAGGTCATCCTCATCAACAAGAAGCAACCTTAAATATTGTAGATAAGACCCATAGCTCAACTAAAATGTTGGGAGATACTTGGCAAAAGTTTGATGAATGGTACAATTTTAAAGATATCAATCCAGATATTAATGTGTTAATAGAAATTGATGAGAATAGTTATGAAGGTGGTAAAAATGGAGAACACCACCCAATTTCTTGGTATCACGATTATGATGGGGGAAGAGCTTTTTATACAGAGATGGGGCATACAGATGAAACTTTTGAGAACCCTAAATTTCTAAGTCATTTATATGAAGGGATTAAGTACACAATAGGAAATAATAAATTAAACTACGATTTAGTTGTTACTGAACGTATTCCTGAAGAAAATAGGTTTCATAGAGAGGTGTTAGATTTTAACTTGAATGAGCCTATGGAATTGGATGAGCTTCCAGGGAGAGGCATTTTATTTGTAGAACGGAGAGGTGCAATAAAATTATATGATTTTGCAGCCAAACAAACCAAGGTAATAGCACAGCTAGATGTTCGTTACCACAATGAAGACGGACTTATAGGTCTTGCGGTAGATCCAAACTACACTGCAAACAATTGGATTTACTTGTTCTATGCAACCAATAATGGAAAAATCCAACAACACATATCTAGATTTACACTTAAGGATGATGTTCTAGATATGGCTTCCGAAAAAATTATATTGACAATACCAACAGAAGAGAGTTGTTGCCATAGTGGTGGTTCATTAGAATTTGGTCCAGATGGTAATTTGTTTATTGGGGTAGGAGATAATACCAATCCGTTTGCTTCTAATGGTTTTGCGCCTATAGATGAACGAGAAGGGCGGGAATCTTGGGACGCCCAGAGATCTGCGGGTAATGCTAATGATTTAAGAGGTAAAATATTAAGAATATCACTAAAAGATGATGGTACGTATACCATTCCTAAAGGAAATTTATTTCCGGAAGGAACTCCTAAAACACGACCAGAAATTTATGTGATGGGATTACGAAATCCATTTCGCTTAACTGTTGATAGTGAAACTGGATATGTGTATTGGGGTGATGTTGGTCCAGATTCTGGGAAAGACAATGATACCCGAGGACCTAAAGGAATGGGAGAATTTAATCAAGCCAGATCCGCAGCTAATTATGGGTGGCCTTATACTCGTGGTAACAATCAGGTGTATAACGATTATAATTTCACTACAAATACTTCTGGGGCAAAGTTTGATCCTAACAATCTAATAAATGATTCGCCCAACAATACTGGCATTCAAAAACTTCCCCCAGCACAAAAATCCATGATCTGGTTTTCTTACGATGCTTCTGAAGAGTTTCCGTGGTTGGGAAAAGGAGGCGTAAACCCTATGGGAGGACCTGTATTTAGAAAGGCAGACTTTGCAGAAGGTGTCCCTACATTTCCATCGTATTTTGAAGGTAAGTTTATTGCCTATGAATGGATGCGCGATTGGATTTATGTTGTTTCAATGGATGAAAATGAAAATTATGTAAAAGCAGATCCATTTATGGAAAATGATAAATTTTCTCATCCAATGGATATGATATTTGCTTCTGATGGTAATTTATATGTTTTGGAATATGGACAAAGTTGGAATACCCAAAATATGGATGCACGCTTAAACAGAATTTCATATATAGAAGGTAACCGTGCGCCTATAGCTAAAATTACAGCAAATAAAATTGTAGGATCTTCTCCTTTAACAGTCGATTTTTCAGGTGAGGCATCCATAGATTATGATAAAGATGATCTAATCTACAATTGGTTTTTTGATGGGAATGAAGTACAAAGTACGGAGGCCAATCCAAATTACACATTTACTACTGATGGTTTGTATACTGTAAAGCTAAAAGTAACGGATAAAGCAGGCCAAATTAGTGAAACTAATACAAAAATACTTGTTGGAAATGATGCGCCAGAGATGCAAATAGAAATTGACTTATCAGAAAAACTTTACAGTGATAATGGTAAGGTCAATTATAATGTTATTGTAACAGATGCACAAGATGGTACAACTGCAGATAACAGTATAAGTGCCGACAAGGTAAAAGTAACCATTGACTATATTCCTGAAGGAAAAGATATGGTAAAGGCAACAATAGGACATCAACAAAATACGGTGCCTAAAGGAAAGCAACTTATAGACGCTACCGATTGTGCCGCTTGCCATGCAGAAGGAATTAAAGTAAATGGACCAAGTTATCTAGAGATTGCCAAGAAGTATACCGACAAAGATAAAAACTACCTTATAGGAAAAATAATAAAAGGTGGTTCAGGTGTTTGGGGAGAAGCAATGATGTCTGCTCATCCACAGTTAAAAACTGATGAAGTAAGTTATATTGTAGATTACATTTTAAGCTTAGATGCTAAAGAAAATAAATCGCAAAAAGTATTGCCGTTAAAAGGAACCTATACATTTAAGGAGCATGTAGGTAAAAATGATAATGGCATCTATGTTTTAATAGCCAGTTATTTAGATGAAGGGAATGAAAAAGTAGCAGATTCTAAATTGTCAATTCAAAAGCAAGTGGTTATTAAGGCACCAATTTTAGAGGCAGAGAAGGCCAATCAAAAAAGTAATGGGGTAACAACTTGGAGCGCCAAGGGTAAAGGTTTGGCTGGTTCCTTAAAACATAATTCTTTTTTGAAATTTAATAAGGTTGTCCTTCAAGATTTAAAGAAGATTAATTTCTCAGCTTTTTTTGATAAAAATTATCACTATAAAGGTACGGTAGAGTTTAGAGAAGGTGCTGTAGACGGTAATTTAATAGGCACTGTTGCTGTGGAATATTTTGATAAGAATAAGAATGCGTTAAAGAATTATACGGTTGTTGTAAAACCTACGGTAGCTAAAAGCGCACTTTTTGTAGTTTTTAAAAATGAAGAAGACAAAGGCCAATATGTGGCTAACGCGGATTCATTTTATCTTAAATATTAAGAATATCAATGCAAATACAATTTGTACTTAGAAATCGATAATGAAAAATACAAAGACCCAATTATTACAAATTATACAAAAAAATGCAGCGGAAGAACATACGGAGTGGTTGCAGTCTAAAATAATAAAGATAGTAACAGAAACGTCTACCAAAGACTTATACCTGACCTATAGTTTAATAGCGTCTAAATTTAAGTTAGGGGATTCTTTAGAATTAAATATTGATGCTGTTGAGTTGCAGTCGTATTTAGAACTGCAAAAAGCCAACCTACAACAAATTGCTCGCATTTACCTGTTAACAAGTGTGCTAGAATCTAATCCAGAGTTTTTTAAAGATAAGGTGGCCAATATTATTCAAGTTGCAGACACTGGTGAATTAGAGACTTTTCTCAAGTTTTTGGTATTGTTGCCCAATGCTGAAGATTTCAAATTTGTTGCTGTTGATGCTTTGCGCACCAATATTGCAACTGTTTTTGATGCAATTTATGTTCACAACCCGTATCCTGCCTTGTATTTTGACGACCAGCAATGGAATCAAATGTTTTTAAAGGCCGCTTTTATGGATCGGGATTTAACAATGTTCCATTCTATAGATTCAAAAGCAAATAAAGATTTAGCGCGAATTATATCTGATTATGCGCATGAACGCTGGGCTGCAGGGAGAGCAATAAACCCCTATTTTTGGCGTCCAGTAAGTAACTATATTGAGGGAGTACTTGCCGATGATATGCAGCGATTATTAAAAAGTAAAAATAAAGAAGAGAATAAAGCAGCGGCACTATGCTGCTATAACTCTAATAAAGTTGAAGCTCAAAAAATGTTAGAACAATACCCAAGCTTGTTACAACAATTGAAAGAAAATAAATTAACTTGGGACACGCTAAAAGATTGATGAAAAATGAAAGATAAAATGATGTTTATAGATCCGCACGTACATATGACTTCTAGAACAACGGATGATTATGAAGCAATGGCAGCGGCTGGAGTAGTCGCAATAATAGAACCTTCTTTTTGGTTGGGGCAACCTCGAACACAGGTGGGGTCATTTCAAGATTATTTCAGTAGCTTGGTTGGCTGGGAGCCTTTTAGGGCGAGTCAATTTGGAATAAAGCATTACTGTACCATTGGATTAAATTCTAAGGAGGCAAACAATGAGGCTTTGGCTGAACAAGTAATTGAGTTATTGCCTTTATATGTGCATAAGGAGAATGTTGTAGCCATAGGAGAAATTGGTTATGATGACCAAACGGCAGCAGAAGATAAGTACTTTAGAATGCAGTTAGACTTGGCAAAGGAACTTGGTATGACAGTTCAAATTCATACGCCGCATAGAGATAAAAAAGCAGGTACTATTAAAAGTATGGAAGTTTGTTTGGAACATGGCTTAGACCCAAGCAATGTAATTATTGATCACAATAATGAAGAAACGGTTAAGGAGGTTCTAGACAGAGGGTTTATTGCAGCATTTACAATTTACCCTAAAACTAAAATGGGAAACGAACGCATGGTAGAAGTTGTACGCCAATACGGCAGTACCAATATCATTGTAGATAGTTCTGCAGATTGGGGTGTTAGTGATGCCTTAGCGGTACCTAAAACTGCTGGTTTAATGCTTCGCAGTGGTATTACTAAGGAAGATGTTGTTAAAACATGTTACCAAAACGCATTGGATGCCTTTGGTAAGAATGGTAAAATGAAAGAATCTCATTGGTTGGGAGAAGGAGGTGTTGACCAGTCACAATTATTTAATGATAATAGTGTATTACGCGGGCAGGCACCAAAAATAGACAACGATAAAATAGTGTAAATGAACGCAGTCCTCAAAGGGTATTTAAGCTTAATGCGCCCTGCGAACTTACCAACCGCCGCAGCCGATATTTTTGCAGGTATGGCAATAGCTGGTGTTTTCGCCGATTTTTCTAGTTCTAATTTTGGTTTTCTATTTACCCAAGATCCTTTAATGCTCATAGTGTCGTCTGTTATGTTGTATGCAGGAGGTGTGGTGTTAAATGATGTCTTTGATTTTGAATTGGATAAAATTGAACGCCCGGAAAGAGCAATTCCAAGCGGATTAATTCCGTTGAAGTCGGCTGCAATTTTTGGAAGTATCTTACTTCTAACAGGAATTGTTTCTGCCTATACAGTGAGTAATTTATCGGGTAGCATTGCTGTAATCTTAACTATTTTTATACTTTCTTATGATTATTACGCCAAGCATAAACTGGTGCTAGGCCCTATTAATATGGGAATATGTAGAGGATTAAACCTCTTGTTAGGGATAAGTATTTTGGGTACAGTACACAGCCTAGAATTCACTATAATTCCTGTTATTTATATCGCGGCCATAACACTGATTAGTAAAGGTGAAGTGCATGGTGATAATAAAAGTCATATTGTATTTGCAGGCGTTTTGTATGCTTTGGTTTTAGGACTAATAGCTGGTTTTGTTTTTTTTAAAACAGAAAATATTTTACAAACACTTCCTTTTTTAGCACTTTTGGCCTTTTTAATCTTTAGGCCATTACGAAATGCCTACAAAGTCAATTCTCCGCAAAACATAAAAAAGGCAGTAATGGGTGGGGTGTTATCTCTTATTATTTTAGATGCGACAATTGCCGTAGGATTTTCACATTTCTTTATGGGTATTTTAATTATCTTGTTATTACCTTTATCCATGTTTTTATCCCGGCTTTTCGCGGTAACATAAAGTTTTTTTCCAATGAATTTAAATGAACCTATTGTACAGTCTTTTAAAGTGGCGTACAATTATAAATTACACTTTACAGAACAGTTGTTTTCGGTAGAAAATAAATTGTTTCAGTCTATATTGTCATCCTATAAACCAGAAGGAGCAACAAAAGTTTTTTTTGTTTTGGATAGTGGCGTAGCTGAACATCATTCTGAATTAGTAAATCAAATAGAGACCTATTGTAAGCATTACGCTGCAACCATTCAATTTACAAGTATAGCTATTGTTCCAGGAGGAGAGCAAAGTAAAAATAGTACAGGCTTTATTGATGGGGTATTACAGGGTATCGATAATAATAAAATCTGTAGGCATTCGTTTGTGGTTGCCATCGGTGGCGGAGCGGTCATAGATATGGTTGGTTATGCAGCTGCCATAGCGCATAGAGGCGTGAAATTAATTCGGATTCCTACCACAGTACTGTCTCAGAACGATTCTGCAGTAGGTGTAAAGAATAGCGTAAACATCTTTGGTAAAAAGAACTTTTTGGGAACTTTTGCCCCGCCTTACGCAATTATAAACGACAGCAGTTTTTTAGATACATTAGAAGATAGGGATTGGATTTCTGGTATTTCAGAAGCTATTAAAGTGGCATTAATTCGCGATGCAAAATTCTTTGCTTTTATAGAAAAAAATGCAACTGCTTTGTTTCAAAAAGACAAAGAAAGTATGCAGTATCTAATTTATAGATGTGCACAATTGCATATGGAACATATCGCACAAGGCGGTGATCCTTTTGAAAGTGGCTCTTCACGTCCCCTTGATTTTGGACATTGGGCAGCACACAAATTAGAATATATGACCCAATACCAATTGCGCCACGGAGAAGCGGTTGCTATTGGTATGGCTATAGATCTAACCTATGCTTATCTTATTAATTTTATTAGTGAAGATACTTTAAAATCAATTTTAGAAGTTTTGAAACAGGTTGGTTTTAGCTTACAAGTACCTTTAAAAGATGATTCGGAATTAACCCAATTATTGGGCGGTATTGAAGAATTCAGGGAGCATTTAGGTGGTGAATTAACAATTACGCTGATTTCTGAAATAGGTTCTAAATGCGATGTACATACTATTGATATGGATCTTATGAAACAAGCCATAACCATGTTGCCAACCCTAATAACTGAAAAAGTATAGTTAAAAATGCTTGTAAATAATACCTTTCATTATACCTATTGCACCAATATTCACGGAGGTGAAAATTGGGAGGTTACCCTAAAAAATCTAAAAGAATTTGTGCCAACCATTAAAAAAGAAGTAGCGGCAGCTGTTCCTTTTGGTTTGGGGTTGCGCCTGTCTAATAAAGCTAGTGAGGAATTGCAATTGGGTGATACCTTGGTTCAGTTTAAACATTGGTTAGATGCCAACGGCTTATATGTTTTTACAATGAATGGATTTCCCTATGGGAATTTTCATAACGAAATTGTAAAAGATATGGTACACGCGCCAGATTGGACAACCAATGATCGAGTAGTGTATACAAAACGATTGTTTGATCAATTGGCTTTTTTATTGCCTGAAGAACAAGAGGGAGGAATCTCTACTTCTCCTATAAGCTATAAACATTGGCATGCATCTGAAGACGATAAGGTAAAAGTATTGGAAATAGGTGCTAAAAATTTAGCTTCTATTGTAATGCATCTAAGCAAGCTAGAAGCCACAACAGGGAAGTATCTACATTTGGATATAGAGCCAGAACCAGATGGAATGTTAGAAAATACCCCAGAATTCCTTTCATTCTATCAAGAGTATTTATTGCCAATCGCAGGTGAAATAGTGCAAAAGGAATCTGGAATTTCTAAGGTTAAAGCAGAGGAATTAATTTATAGGCACATTACTATTTGTTACGATATATGCCATTTTTCATTGGCTTACGAAGAACCAGAAGATACCTTCTTAAAACTTAAAAAGGCAAACATTAAAGTGGGAAAAATTCAAGTTAGTTCTGCTTTAAAAATTATTTTTGACGATAAACCACATGATGCTATTTGGCAATCATTATCCAATTTTAATGAGGAAACCTATTTGCATCAAGTCACTGAAAAAGTAAATGGAGTTGTTACCGTGTATAACGATTTGCCCATCATTTTAGAACAGAAAAAAGAGCATACGGAACTAAGAGCTCATTTTCATGTGCCTATTTTTCTAGAAGCATTTGATAATTTATTGTCCACCCAAGATCAAATTTTAAAAGTGATGGAGTACCTTAAAAGGGACGCTATTTGCAATCATATTGAGGTAGAAACCTATACTTGGGAGGTATTGCCTAAAAATTTAAAGATACCTTTGGATAAATCCATTAGCAGGGAACTAAATTGGTTATTACAAAAATTTTAATTGATTAGTATGAAGAAGACAGTTGTACTTAATGTTGTGGGATTATCAAAACGACTCATTGGAGAACATACTCCCTTTATTAAATCGTTTTTAGAGAAGGGTAAATCTACGGTTATAAAACCAGTGTTGCCAGCAGTAACCTGCGCAGCCCAATCTACATATCTTACTGGAAAATGGCCTTCTGAACACGGAATTGTGGGCAATGGCTGGTATTTTAAAGATGAGAGTGAAGTTAAGTTTTGGAGGCAATCCAACAAGCTTGTAGAAAGCAAGAAACTGTGGGATGCCTTAAAAGAAAAAGACAGTAATTTTAGCTGTGCCAATCATTTTTGGTGGTACAATATGTATTCTACGGCCGATTATAGTGTAACCCCAAGGCCAAACTATTTGGCAGACGGACGAAAAATACCGGATTGCTATTCGCAACCGCCTGAATTACGAGATACCTTGCAAAAGGAATTGGGAACCTTTCCTTTGTTCCATTTTTGGGGACCAAAAACAACGATTAAATCCAGCCAATGGATTGCAGATGCTGCCATTAAAACAGATGTGTTGCACAACCCTACGCTAAGCTTGGTTTATTTGCCACATTTAGATTATAACTTACAACGTTATGGATTAGATTTTAATATCATTTCTAAAGACTTACAGGAGATTGATGGAGTAGTAGAGCAGTTGGTGACCTATTACCAAAAACAAGATTGTACTATTGTTTTATTGTCTGAATACGGTATTACCAATGTAAATAATCCAATTCACTTAAATAGAATACTGCGAAAAGAAGGGTATCTACAAGTTCGGGAAGAAAGAGGGCTAGAATTGCTAGATGCTGGTATTAGCAAGGCTTTTGCTGTTGCAGATCATCAGATAGCACATATTTATTTGAACGATCCATCGGTTAAAGACAAAGTAATTTCTGTATTAAAAAATATGGAAGGGGTTGAGAAGGTATTGTATGATGACGAATTGAAAGCTGCTAATCTAAGTCATGATCGATGTGGTGATCTTGTGGTTGTGGCAGATAAAAATTCATGGTTTACTTATTATTTTTGGTTGGATGATGCTAAGGCACCCGATTATGCAAGAATGGTAGATATTCACAAAAAGCCAGGCTATGATCCGGTGGAAATGCACACAGATCCCAAAGATAAATTGTTAATGCCTAAGGTGATCTGGAAATTGTTGAAAAAGAAAATGGGCTTTAGAACGGTAATGAATATTATCCCGATAGATGCTACTTTAATTAAAGGTTCGCATGGAAGATTGCCAGAAAGTGAAGAAGATTATCCTGTTTTTATAAGCAATACAGAAGCTGTAGCATTAGATAAACCCTTGTTAGGAACCGATGTTTATGGGATATTAGAACACTATGTTTTGGAAGATTAATAAGAGCAACATTTTATTTTATGATCAAAATCAGTTTTAGATTGTATAAAATTGACGTATTTTAAGGAAAAACATCAGCTGTATGAAAACATTTATTAAACTATTTGCAGTAGTTTTTGCAATATTATCCGTAGTCTCTGCCTATTTACAATTAAATGATCCAGATCCAGAACTTTGGATTACAATCTATATAATTTCTGCTGTAGCAGCCCTACTTTTTGTCTTACAAAAGTTACCCTACCAAGTGTATTTACTATTGTTTGTTGGTTGTGTGGTTGGAGCGTATTTGTTTTGGCCTGCTGATTTTGAAGGGGTTACCATTGACAATGGTGATATTAATAATATAGAACACGCAAGAGAATCGTTAGGGTTGTTAATTGTTGGTGTGGTAATGTTATTGTTTACGGTAAGAACCAAAAGAAAAGGGAATTAATACCTATAGTCCCAAATCAAACTCCTGACGCAAAAGGTCTATAACAGGGTTTTTTTCACGTAGTTTATTGTATTTCTCTTCTGGAGTAAATGCAAACTTTTTTATAGCTTCTTCATTTACCGTAATTTCTAGGGAAAGGAAATGGTTGTTGAGCTCCTTCTTTAGGTGCTCCATAAGCTCATATTTTTCGCGTTCAACTTCTTTTTTCATAGTGTCATTAGGAAGTTGAATACAAATAATAGTCCGTTCTTTTAATTTTGGAACATCACTATGAAGGTTGGAGGCTAAAATACGTTGACCCTCAGCTTCAATTTTGTCAACAAAGGCACTCCAGAGTTCTTGTAATCTTTCTACTGTAAAATCATCATTGGGTAATGAATCTTCATCAATAATAACATCTATTTTATTGAGTTTATGCTGTTGTTTAGCCTTTAAACTAGATAAGGATAAGCCAGAAACTCTTTTGGGAGGCATACCCTCTAATTTTTTTAGAACTGCAACCGGTTCTTCTTCCTTTTCTTTAGTGGTGTTTTGGATTTCTGTTTCGGAAGTTGGTGCAATTTTAGAGGCTATTGTAGGAGCGGTAGTCGTTGAATCGTTATTTGCTGTGGCTGTATTTGAGGCTTCAGCTTGTTTTTTATCTGGACTAGGTTTGCGGTCACTAAAGTGAGCAGCTGGAATTAGTGCAATGGTTTGAAACGCTAAGGCTAGGGATTCAGGGTTTTTTTTTTCTCCATCAAAACTGATAGAGGCTAATTTCATTAAGGCTAATTCAACTAACAACCGTTGATTCTTACTTGTCTTGTAATTTAGATCTGTACTATTAGCTATGTCTATAGCCGTGAGTAAAAACGGATTGTTTGTTTGTTGTGCTTGTTCTAAATATCTTTTTTTAGCTTCTTCCCCAACCTCTAGCAAATCAATAGTATTTGGATATTTGCAGACCATTAAATCTCTAAAATGAGAAGCGAGTCCAATAATAAAATGATGCCCATCAAAACCTTTGCTTAGTGTTGTATTGAATAAAACCAATAAAGAAGGGATATCATTTTTTAAAATATAGTCTGTTGCATCAAAATAGGTGTCGTAGTCTAAAACATTTAAGTTTTCAGTAACGGCCTTACGGGTTAATTGTTTTCCAGAAAAACTTACCACCCTATCAAAGATAGAAAGTGCATCTCGCATAGCGCCATCTGCTTTTTGAGCTATAATATGCAAGGCGTCATCATCTGCTTCAATGCCTTGATTCTCTGCGATATATTTTAAATATTCTGCAGCGTCTTTTACGGTAATTCTTTTAAAATCGAATATTTGACAACGTGAAAGTATCGTAGGTATAATTTTGTGCTTTTCGGTGGTGGCTAAAATAAAGATTGCGTGCTTTGGTGGTTCTTCTAATGTTTTTAAGAAAGCATTAAAAGCGGCTTGCGATAACATGTGTACCTCATCTATAATATACACCTTGTATTTTCCCACTTGTGGTGGTATGCGAACTTGGTCTATTAAACTCCGAATACCGTCTACGGAGTTGTTGGATGCCGCATCTAATTCAAAAATATTAAAGGCAAAATCTTCATCGGTCTGATCTTTACCATCAGAATTAATCATCTTAGCTAGGATACGAGCACAGGTAGTTTTACCCACACCTCTTGGCCCAGTAAACAATAAAGCTTGTGCTAAATGATTGTTTTCTATGGCATTAAGGAGGGTGTTTGTAATAGCCTTTTGTCCCACAACATCCTTAAATGTTTGTGGTCTGTATTTCCGGGCTGATACTACAAATGGTTCCAAATTTGATCTTGTTTTAAGTTTGATGATAACATCAATACAAATATAAAAATACCCAGTAATTCTAGGGCGTATTTCATAAAGTTTAAGTCCTTACTTATCAACAATTGGTTTACCTTTGTACGGAGCAGGTCACTCTATCGCTTTAGAGTAACTTTGTTGGTCTAAAGAGGAAAGTCCGGACACCATAGTGAGGCATAGCGGGTAATGCCCGTCCGTTGTAAAACGAGGACAAGTGCAGCAGAAAGTATGTACAGGTAATGCTGTAGTGAAACCAGGTAAACTCTATGCGGTGCAACGCCATGTAAATTAGCGTTTAAGGGTACACGCCCAAGCTAAAGGGTAGGCGGTTTGAACTTTTGGGTAACTAAAAGTCTAGATAAATGATAGAGGAGTTTCTTTTAGAAACTTTACAGAATCCGGCTTATGACCTGCTTTTTTTATTCTTCCGATTTTTTTTCAAAAAAACTAAAAACACTTCCACCATACCTTTTGAGATACGAAAAATATGGTAATTCTTCCAATTTAGTGTGCTTGGAATGTTCCACAATTAAAACTCCATCTTCGGTAAGTAAATTGTTTTGAAATACCAGTGCGGGGATTTTTGAGAAATCTTCTTGCGACAAGTCATACGGAGGATCTGCAAAGACCACGGTAGACTGTATTGAGGTGCGTTCTAAATATTTAAAAACATCACTTTTTATAGTAGAAATATTAAATTCTAAGGACTTGGCTGTTTCACTAATAAACTTTACACAACCAAAATTGGCATCTACGCAAATAATATTTTCTGTACCACGTGAAGCAAATTCATAACTGATATTACCTGTGCCAGCAAAAAGATCTAATACGCTAATATCTTCAAAATAATAGGTGTTGTTTAGAATATTAAAGAGGGCTTCTTTGGCCATATCAGTAGTAGGTCTAACTGGCAATTTTTTAGGAGCAGTTATCCGTTTACTTTTATGTTTTCCTGATATGATGCGCATTATAAAGCGTTTAAGAGCGTGAAATCTATATTTTTTGTGGTGTAATCACCCAAATGAAATGTGGTATGGTCCGGCACGTAGATAGCGGCATTGTTAAAATGCTCATAACAACCTTTGTAGATAGCGCTTTCTTCTTCAATATCGCCAAACAGCCTAAGTTGTAAAGTTTCTGGATCTAAGTTTAATTGTTCACAGGTAAAGAGTAAATAATATAAAAAGTCTTCTGTGGTGGTGTATTCAAAACTATTAAATAAAAGCAACCTCTTTTTAGAAATGACGGTAATATCCATTTGGTTTTCGGAGGCGTACACATAACAAGTTACATCCTTGCCACTATTGTTATTTAAGAGCGAAGCGGTAATGACAGAGGAACTATGTTTAAAGGTAAATTCGCCAAATAAATCATAGATATAATTATTGATATTCACGAAAGGAACAAAAACATTTATCATTTCATAGTTTTCTACTTCGTCATACGCTATTAAATCGGTTACTAAAACCTTCGTATTGTACTTTAAATAGTTGGACATCTCTTCTTCAACGAAAATTGCCTTGGGAACAAAGCAAAATAAGGTATTTCGATGCGTAACAATAACTTCCGAAAATTGTTGCGAAGGTATATTTTGAGCTACAAACTGGGTTAGTAGTTCTTTCTCTAATTCTAGAGGAGTTACTTCCGTGTCAAAAACGGTCGTTTTAGAGAGTAAAACGGTATTGTCAATAGTGTCAACGATACAAAAAGAAAGTCCATTCAAACTAATTTGAATGGACAATTTTTTATAATTAGATGTTGAATCTAAACGAGTATTAATTTGCTTTTCTGTCATAAATTGGAGGCCAGTTACCGCTCGTGCTTACATCATCTAAAGAACCAACGAGAATTTCATCGCCGTTAATTTCTTCCACACTGTTAAGCACTTTTTCTCTATCTAGTAAATCTTTAGGTTGATCGTATAAAACAACGTCTTTTTTTACAGAAACTTTAAAAACAGAAGCTATAAAACCTCCTTTTTCAATTTCGTCAGTTTTCATTGTAAACTTTTCATTGTTTTTAGCAAATGGGACATTCATCATTGTTTTGTACCTGTCGCTATCTTTAAACAAAGAATCTTTAATGCTGACAAATCCTAATGTGTCAATAAGTTTAACATCTCTCTGCACATCAATCTGCAATCTGTTGTCATACTCCATGTACGAAGAGTCTCTTTGTTGTGTAAGCACAAATTGACCTCCATCTACAAATTTTACTAAAGATTCAAAACTAGGAGAAAATACTCCTTTAACAGTTTTGTGCGCCTCTTGTGCGCTTCTAATATCCTTTAAAGAATTTATTACGGCTTGGAAACGCTCTTGTTTTACTTTTTTAAACTCAATTGGGCCATTTACAGATTGGAAAATCATATATCCAAAAAAGATAGCTAATAACCAGAGAACAATTTTAATTACGGTTTTCATTAGAATAGTGTTGTTTTTATTTAGTGGTTAACACAAATCTACAATTTTTTTTTAATCACAAAAGTATTTCCCCTTAAAATTCATTATTATCTTTGGAGACTTATGGATGTATTTACTTCAACTTCATTTTTCAAGCTTTTAAAAGAAAAATTTCCTTTTGAACCAACATTGAAACAATTGGTGACTTTAGAAAAGTTATCTCAATTTTTAGTGTCAAAAGAAAAAAATGAATTATTTCTATTAAAAGGATATGCAGGTACGGGTAAGACCACAATTATAGGTACCATTGTTACCAACCTTTGGAATGTTAAGATGAAGGCTGTTTTGTTGGCACCCACAGGGAGAGCTGCAAAAGTGATGTCTAGTTACTCCAATACCAAGGCATATACCATTCATAAAAAAATATACTTTCCTAAAAAGGAGCGTGGTGGCGGCATTCAATTTGTACTTTCCCCCAACAAGCATAGGAATACCGTTTTTGTGGTAGATGAAGCATCAATGATCCCAGATTCACCGGCTGATTCTAAGCTATTTGAAAATGGTTCACTTTTAGATGATTTAATGATGTATGTGTATGCTGGTCATAATTGCAAACTAATTTTAATTGGTGATACCGCCCAGTTACCACCTGTTAAGCTAGATTTGAGTCCTGCCTTGGATGAAGATAAACTTGCCCTTAATTACGATAAAGAAGTAATTCGGGTAGAGCTTGATGAAGTAATGCGACAGGCTTCAGATTCTGGTATTTTAATGAACGCTACCAATTTAAGGGAGCAAATTCATGGGAGTTTTTTTGACGATTTTAAATTTGATGTCAATCCGTATACCGATATCGTGCGTTTAATTGAAGGGAATGATATTCTTGAAGCCATTGAAGATTCTTATTCTCAAAATGGGAAAGAAGAAACGGCCTTTATAGTACGTTCTAACAAAAGGGCTAATTTATACAATGGTAATATTCGTAGTAGGATTTTGTATTTGGAGAACGAAATTGCTCCGGGCGATTATATGATGGTGGTAAAAAATAATTATTTTTGGATAAAACCCACAACGGAAGCTGGCTTTATCGCTAACGGAGATATTATAGAAGTTTTGGAAATTTTCGCTATAAAAGAATTGTACGGTTTTAAATTTGCAGAAGTACAAGTGAAAATGGTCGATTATCCCAACCAACCTCCCTTTGAAACTGTTTTGATGTTAGATACCATTGAGGCTGAAACACCATCGCTACCCTATGAAGAGGGGAATAGATTGTACCAAGAAGTTATGTTGGATTATGCCGACGAAACTTCAAAATACAAAATGTTCTTAGCCGTTAAAAACAACAAATACTTTAATGCCTTACAGGTTAAATTTTCATATGCTATTACTTGTCATAAATCTCAGGGAGGGCAATGGAACACCGTTTTTGTAGAGCAACCATACCTACCTAATGGCATAGATAAGGATTATTTGCGTTGGTTGTATACAGCCATGACCAGGGCAAAAAAGAAACTCTATCTCATTGGTTTTCCAAACGATTTTTTTCTTGATTGGGAATAAACTATTTTTGGGATAGTTAATGTATAAGAGCAGGTAGATTAAGGTATAGTGGTAAGCTCTTATTAAACCAAATACAATGACATCAGAAACCGTTATCAGTATATTTTTAGGCATAGGATTGGCAACTTCAGTAGGGTTTAGGGTTTTTTTACCTTTGTTCGCATTGAGTTTGGCTGCTTATTTTGATGTTTGGAATTTAAATGATAATTGGGATTGGATTGGCAGTTTACCTGCCTTGGTGGTATTAGGGGTTGCAACCTTGGTTGAGATCTTTGCCTATTTTATTCCGTGGGTAGATAATTTATTGGATACTGCCGCAGTGCCATTAGCTGCAATAGCGGGTACAGCTGTTATGGTTTCTACGGTGGCTAATTTAGACCCCGTAGTTACTTGGTCTTTGGCAATTATTGCTGGAGGCGGTACAGCAACAGCTATTAAAGGTACCTCTGCCGCTACGCGGTTAACATCTACAGCTACTACAGGAGGTTTGGCAAACCCGTTGGTGGCAACAGTAGAAACAGGAACAGCCGTAGTGGTGACAACAGCATCTATCTTTGCACCTATAATTGGTGCGGTATTGGTGATCATTATTTTGGCTATTATTTTTAGTATTTATAGAAAATTACGACCGAAACTCAAACAATAGAAAAAGACATACATGAAGATTATTGCAATGATTCCCGCACGTTACGCGGCATCTCGATTTCCTGGTAAACTAATGCAGGATTTAGCTGGTAAGCCAGTAATTTTAAGAACCTATGAAACGGCTGTTAATACCAATCTGTTTGATGATGTTTTTGTGGTTACAGATAGTGATACCATTTATAAAACCATTGCCAATGCTGGTGGCAATGCTATTATGAGTACCAAAGAACATGAGTGTGGCAGCGACCGTATTGCAGAAGCAGTAGAAGACATGGATGTTGATATTGTCTTTAACATACAAGGTGATGAACCTTTTACACCCAAAGAAGGTTTAGAAGAGTTATTAGCTGTTTTTAAGAATGATGTAGCCAAGGAAATAGATTTGGCTACGATTATGGCAGAAATTACGGACGAAGAGGATATTAAGAATCCAAATTTTGTCAAAGTTGTTTGCGATAATCGAAATTTTGCATTGTACTTTTCACGTTCCCCCATTCCGTATCAACGTGAAAAAGATGTTGGACTCAAATATTACGAGCACAAAGGTGTGTACGCATTTCGGAAAGATGCGCTGATGGATTTTTACAAACTACCCATGTTGCCACTTGAAGCATCAGAAAAAATTGAATGTATCCGGTATTTGGAATATGGTAAAAAAATTAAAATGATTGTAGATAATACATCAGGCATAGAGATAGATACCCCTGAAGATTTAGAAAGAGCCCAAAAAAAATGGAAGTAGATTTTTCAACAATACAAGTTATTGGTTTTGATGCGGATGATACCCTCTGGGTAAATGAAACCTATTTTAGGGAAGCAGAAGAAAGGTTCGCCGAATTATTAGACGGTTATGAAACCAAAAATAAAATAGACCAGGAGCTTTTTAAAATGGAAATGCAAAATTTAGGACGCTATGGCTACGGCATAAAAGCATTTGTTTTGTCTATGATAGAGTCTGCTATTGAACTATCCAACAATAAGGTGTCCAATGTTGTATTGTCCAAAATATTAGATATTGGCAAAGAAATGTTAGAGCAACCGGTAGTCCTTTTAGCCGGTGTAGAAACGGTTTTGCAAAAACTACAATCTAGGTATCGGCTAATCGTTTTAACGAAAGGAGATTTATTAGATCAAGAACGAAAATTAGAACGCTCAGGATTAAAAAAATATTTTCACCATGTAGAAGTATTAAGTGATAAGAAAGAAGAAAATTATAAAGACTTGTTGGATCACCTTCAAATTAATCCTTCTGAGTTTTTAATGTTGGGGAATTCTTTAAAATCTGATGTGTTACCTATCGTTAAAATAGGTGCTTCGGCAATTCATATACCCTTTCATACAACATGGGAGCACGAAATGGTTTCGACCGAGGAAGAAACAAATGAATATCTTACCTTACATAAGATTGAAGATATTTTAACTTTATTAAAACAGGAATAATAAGTATAATTTTATAAAAACCAAATAGGTTTACTTAGATTTGTAATACAAAAATAGATGTAGTACTATGACAGCATATAGAAATTTCCCGATGGTTCCTAGAGTAATTTTCGGACACGGTAGCTTTAGCCAATTAGGCGATATTTTAAAATTAAAACGCAAGAGTGTTACGGCACCTTTTATATTTTTAGTTGATGATGTTTTTGAAGGGAAAGCATTAGCAGATCGAGTTCCGTTGTCAGAAAATGATAAAATCATTTTTGTTTCAGCAGAACAAGAACCAAAAACATATCAGGTAGATGCGCTTGTAGAGCAGATCAAGACCGAATATGATGAACTGCCTTCTGGTATTCTAGGTATTGGTGGTGGTACCTTATTAGATATGGCAAAGGCCGTAGCTATTATGCTAACCAATAATGGAAGCTCTGCAGCTTATCAAGGGTGGGATTTGGTTAAAAATCCAGCTATTTATCACGTAGGTATCCCAACCATAAGTGGTACTGGAGCAGAAGTATCAAGAACAACAGTATTGTTAGGTCCAGAACGTAAATTAGGAATCAATTCAGATTATACACCTTTTGATCAGGTTGTTTTAGATCCAGAATTAACCCAAGGCGTACCTAAAGACCAATGGTTTTATACAGGTATGGATTGCTATATTCATTGCGTGGAGTCGTTAGAAGGTACGTTTTTAAATGCGTTTAGTCAGAGTTATGGTGAAAAAGCGATGGAACTTTGTAATGATGTGTATCTTAAAGATATACCCGAAGCAGAATCTAGAGATAAATTAATGATGGCATCTTGGCACGGAGGTATGAGTATTGCGTATTCTCAAGTAGGGGTAGCACATGCATTAAGCTATGGCTTGTCTTATCTTTTAGGGGTGAAGCATGGTATAGGAAATTGTTTGGTCTTTAATCATTTGCAAGAGTTTTATCCTGAAGGGGTAAAGTTGTTTTATAAAATGATGGAAAAACACAATATTACATTGCCAACAGGTATTTGTAAAGATCTTACAGAAGACGAGTTTACAACCATGATTAATGTTGCCCTAAGCTTAGAGCCTTTATGGGAAAATGCTTTAGGGAAGGACTGGAAAAAAACGGCCACTCCAGAAAAATTAAAGTCTATTTATCAGAAAATATAAGTACAATTTTGTAAAATTTGAAAAGCCGAAAGTGTATTTATACTTTCGGCTTTTTTTATACGAATTGGCAAAACAAAAACAGATAGAATATGTATGCTATAATTGGTGCAGGTATTGGTGGTTTAACCACGGCTTTGGCTTTTGAAAAGTTAAACATACCTTATCGTTTGTACGAAAAATCAGATCGTATAAATACGGTAGGAGCGGGAATATGGTTAGCACCAAATGCTTTAAAAGTGATGCAATGGCTAGGTGTATTGCAACAAATTACAGCAGCCGGAAATGCTATTGATCGTATAACCATTGCAACGGCCACATTAGATGTGCTTGCCGATAGTATGCAAGATGAGGCTAAAGAAGAATACGGATTTTCTACGATTGCCATACATAGGGCAACGTTGCAAAAAATATTAGCGAACAATGTACCTTCAGATAAAATAAGTTGGGGTAGGGGCCTGGCGAAGTTTTCTGAAATAGATGGTGGTGTACGGCTTACTTTTTTAGATGGGACTACCACAGATTCTAAGTATATCATTGGAGCTGATGGTATAAATTCGGTAGTGCGTAACCAATTGTTTCCAGAAAGTACCATAAGATATAGCGGACAAACCTGTTGGCGCGGTGTCACCAATTATGCCTTAGCTGAAGATTTTAATCATAGAGGAATGGAGTTATGGGGAAACCAAACTAGGTTTGGAATTTCTAAACTTTCAAAAAATGAGACCTCTTGGTTTGCAGTTATAAAAAGTAAACCATTTTTAGAAGACAATACAGAAACCCTAAAACAGGAGTTAATCCAATTGTATTCAGGGTATACAGAAGAGGTTGCAGCACTTATTTCAAACACAGCGGTAAGTAATATTGTTCGGAATGATATCATAGATATTAAGCCTTTGAGACAATGGCATGCAAACAAGGTTTGTTTGCTGGGTGATGCGGCCCATGGAACAACCCCTAATATGGGGCAAGGAGGGGCGCAAGCAATTGAAGATGCTTATTTCTTAGCTAAACTAATAGCAAAAGATAGCGCACTAAATGTGTTTCAAGAATTTCAAGATTTACGATTTAAAAAAGTAATGTCAATTGTAAAACAGTCTTGGATTACGGGTAAAGTTGCCCATATGGGGTTTGGATCTTCGGTTCGGAATTTCATCTTTAAAAACATTCCCAAGTCATTGATCACTAAAAAGATGCATTATATATATCAATTAGAGAAAGAGTAGATTTTTTTCATACTTTAATACAACCGTTTTAAATCTAAAGCCTATGCATAGCATTGCGAAATTTATTTATTATAAGATTATGGGGTGGAAGCTAGATGGATTCTTTCCTAAAATAGATAAATGCGTAGTAATAATAGCTCCGCATACCAGCAATTTAGATTTTTTATTGGGACTTCTAATTCGTAAAGTACTGAATGAAGAATTTAATTTTATTGGCAAGAAAGCCCTGTTTAAATGGCCTTATGGTTGGTATTTTAGATGGCAAGGCGGCATGCCCATAGACCGTACTAAAAGCAATAATTTTGTGTCGGCCTGTGCTGCCTTGATAAAAAGTACACCAAAAATACATTTAACCTTAGCACCAGAAGGAACACGAAGTAAGGTGGCTAAATGGAAAACGGGTTTTTATTATATCGCCAAGGAAGCGGAGGTGCCCATAGTTATGGTGGCCTTTGATTACGGTACCAAATCTATAAAATTCTCTAATCCTGTATTTCCAACAGAGGATATAGAAGCTGATTTTAAAGTGTATGCTGCCTTCTATAAAGATATTAAAGGTAAGGTCCCCAGAAACACATAAATAGTGTATAAAATGAATAAGTGTACAATTTATTTTTATTAGTTAGGAATCCTTACTATATTTACCTAGCAATTTTGCTATAATCTAAATAGTTGTACAATGAAAAAGTCAATATTTTACCATGCAGGATGTCCTGTTTGTATTAGTGCAGAAAATGAAATTGTAGATTTAATTGGTTCTAACAAGGTGGAAGTTGTTCATTTAGGGGAACAAAAATCACGTATTTCAGAAGCAGAGCAGCGGGGCGTAAAATCTGTTCCAGCCCTTTTTACTAGTACAGGAAATGTTTTGCATATTAATTTCGGAGCATCCATGGCAGATGTAAAAGGATAGTTTTTGCCAATACAGAACTTAATAAAGTATACTTATGAAAATTTCAGTTTGGGATACCTATGTAGAAAGAAAGGATGGGAAAATAATGCATTTTGATATTTTGGTACCTAGTAGTCTTAAAGATGAACACCAGATTTTTAATTTTGGAAAACGCTACTTAGATAAAAAGTCTTTTAAAACAGCTCAGCTCACAGCAAAAGAATGTAGATTTTGCCATATAGAGCAGGCCACTGATGAAGTGCTTTATGCAATTGAAAGAGAAGGTTACTATATCCTAGAAATGGAAAATTGTACTTAATTTAAGTAAGATGATTAACTTTGCCTGTCAACTAAATCTTGGCAGGCATATTTTATATGAGCAAAAGTGTATTTAATCCGGTAAATCAACAAACAAGTACCTCTAGTAAAATAGTTGTTGGTTTAGAGCGTATAGCAGAAGCTTTTAAAGTATTGCTATGGGAAAAAGCAAAGCAATTAGGGATAAGCCCAATTCAGATTCAGATCCTCACCTTTAGTGCCTATCATAAGCAAGAATTATGTACCGTAAGTTATTTGGCGAAAGAGTTTAATGTTACAAAGCCAACTATTAGTGATGCGATAAAAGTCTTGCATCAAAAAAAAATGATTCGTAAAGATTACTCCAATTCAGATAGTAGAAGCTATAGCATTATTTTAACCGCAGTAGGACAAGCCATTATTTCTGAAACTAAAAACCTAGGCGAACCCTTACAAAAAACCATAGATACGGTTGATAAAACTGAATTGGATGCTATGTTTTCTACCCTGAGTAAATTGATTTATCAGTTAAATAGGAATGGAATTTTAACGGTACAACGTACTTGTTTTGGCTGTTCCTTTTACGACAAAAAGGAATCCAAAGATTATTGCAACCTTTTAAACAAAACCTTAGTGTCTACTGATATTCGATTGGATTGTCCTGAATTTATAGAAAAATAAGTAGATTTTATTCTTGCATAGTGTGATATACGTTCTGTACATCATCATCCTCTTCTAATTTTTCTAATAACTTTTCAACATCGGCAGCCTCTTCTTCATTCAATTCTTTTGTGACTTGTGGGATGCGTTCAAAACCAGATGATAATATTTCCAATTCTCTAGTTTCCAATTCTTTTTGTATGTCTCCAAAATTTTGAAAAGGGGCATAAATTAGAATACCATCATCATCAACAAAAACTTCTTCTGCTCCAAAATCGATCAACTCTAATTCTAGCTCTTCCGGATCCAAGCCTTCTGCAGGGATTCTAAAGTTACAAGTATGATCAAACATAAATTCTACAGAACCAGAGGTCCCCAAACTTCCGTTACATTTGTTAAAGTAACTGCGCACGTTAGCAACAGTTCTTGTATTGTTATCAGTAGCAGTTTCTACTAAAATTGCAATACCGTGGGGAGCGTAACCTTCAAAGAGCACTTCTTTAAAATCGCCCAAACTTTTGTCTGATGCTCTTTTAATAGCACGCTCAACATTGTCTTTGGGCATGTTAACCGACTTTGCATTCTGAATTACAGCTCGTAAACGCGCATTAGAATTGGGATCTGGTCCGCCTTCTTTTACCGCCATAACAATATCTTTTCCAATACGTGTAAACGCTTTAGACATTGCAGACCAACGTTTCATTTTACGTGCTTTTCTAAACTCAAACGCTCTTCCCATACATTAAATGCTATACTTGTTTCCCTGCAAATTTAAGAAATTTTAAGAGCGTTGCAAGTAGATGAAAAAGGCTTTTGAAAAATAATATGGATTTGGTTGCCAATTACAGAAACAGTACGCAACTATTTACAACAAAAAAAGGAGCATTGATGGTATACAATGCTCCTTTTTTAGTATCTAAAATAGGGGTTACCTATTCTATAGTAAACTCTAAATCGATATAATCGGGAGGTAAACACCTACTGTCATCACACACCATAAATTCTACTTCACCAATAATTTTTGCTTTTCCGGCCTTCGTTATTTTTATGCGTTGCGTAAAGCTTGCCTTGGTATCAAAATATTTTATTTTCATTTGAAAAATAGGGTCATCAATAACATGACCTTTACCTTCCATTGTTTTTCCAACTAGGGTATAGTTGTCTGCTTCTTCAAAAATAAAAACAGTTGGAATAGGTCCGTTTTCAGGAACAGATTGTGAATATAAATGCCATCCTTTATCTATTGTTGCTGTAGCAATAAGATCATATTCTATACTGGATATTTTCTTCACCGTAGTGTTCCATTTTACGGGTTTTAGTATTTGTGAATACCCACTGATGCTAAATGCTAAAACGACTGCTATTAGGATGTTATTTTTCATTCTAAGTTTTTTAGTTTCTATAAAGTACACAATTAATATACCAAATTTTTATTTTGATTTAAAATTAGTGATACCATCTTCAAGCCAGAGGTGGTATTCTTCTACATCTGGAGTGTAACCAACAGCTTCATTTAAATTTTCTTCATCGTGCCCCATTAAAACATAATAGGGTTGTGCATTGGTTCCAAAACGGATCTGTTGTAGTTCACTCCATTGTTGCCCAGTATAGCGTAATTTTTTACCAGGTCGTAGTTTAGAATCTGGCGCTTCTCCTTCAAATTTCAGCTTCTCATCAACATATAAAGAAATCAACACTACATCATTCTTTAGGATGGTTAAAACCTTGTCTTTGACCCATACGTTTTGTTCCATTTTCCGGCAGTTCACACAAGCGTGACCTGTGAAATCTAACATAACAGGCTTATTTACTTTTTTAGCATAAGCCAATCCTTTTTCATAGTCGTTAAAGGCAAGGATATTGTGAGGAGCCATTAAATGACCCCCGTCCGGGATTTCTTGTAATTGAGTAGCACTACCACCAGATCTTGTATAGCCTACACCGTAAGGAGACTCGCTATAATGTTGTGGAGGTGGAAAAGCACTAATTAAGTTTAAAGGTGCTCCCCATAGCCCAGGAATCATATAGATTGTAAATGCTAAGGTGAGTAAGCCTAAACTTAACCTACCTACAGAAATATGTTTTAATGGAGAATCATGCGGCAATTGTATTTTTCCGAATAGGTAGAAGGATAATGCTGCAAAAATAGCAATCCAAATGGCGATAAATACTTCTCGTTCTAACCAGTGTAATTGTAAAACCATATCGGCGTTGGATAAGAATTTAAAGGCTAAGGCTAATTCTAAAAATCCTAAAACAACTTTTACAGAATTTAACCAGCCACCAGATTTTGGAAGGGAGTTAAGCCATCCTGGGAAGGCTGCAAATAGCATAAATACCAACGCAATTGGAAGTGCAAACCCAAGCATACCTATGATAGGGAATATTCCTCCTTTGGTTGCAGCTTCTACCAATACAAAGCCAGCAACGGGACCTGTACAAGAAAAGGACACAATAGCCAAAGCTAAGGCCATAAAAAAGATACCCGTTAAGCCACCTCTATCGGCTTGTTTGTCTACTTTATTAGCCCAAGAATTAGGCAACATAATTTCAAATGCCCCTAAAAAAGAAAAGGCAAATAAAACAAGTATAAAAAAGAATATAACATTAAACCAGACGTTGGTAGACAGTTCGTTAAGTGCACTGGCACCAAAAATAGCGGTAACAATGGTACCTAAGAGGACGTAAATTACAATAATAGATAAACCGTAAATAAATGCATTTTTAATTCCGGCAGCCTTGCTTTTACTTTGTTTGGTAAAGAAGCTTACTGTCATTGGTATCATTGGAAAAACACAGGGTGTAAATATGGCTATAAATCCAGCTCCAAAGGCCAATAAAAAAATGTTCCACAACCCTTTTTTCTTTTCACCTTTTGTAGCCGCTTTGTCTGTTGCTTTGTTCGTGGTTGTAGTTGTCGTTGTTGCTTTTGAAGTATTAAAGCTAAAAGCGAGGTCTTTATAAACCGGAGCAAGACATTGGGTGTCGTTACAAACCATATAACCTACTTCGCCATTGACTAGTGAGATTTCTTTGTTTACTATTTTGATTCGCTGTTTAAATAAAGCAGAATTTTCAAAATACTTTACCATCATATTATTAAAAGCAGGCTCTGGAGCAGAATGCCCCTCCTCTTCGGTGGGGGTGCCTACCAAAGTATAGTCGTCACTTTCCGTAAAAGTAAATGTAGTTGCTATGGGTCCGCCTTCATCCAATATTTGAGAATACAAATGCCAAGGAGCATCTATGGTTGCCTCAATAATCAAGTCGAATTCTGTCTCTGATATTTTTTCAATTGAAGTAGACCAACGTACAGGATCTATTATTTGTGCTTTAGCTACGTTGCTAAAAACTAAAGTGAAAATAGTTAGTAGAATATAAAATGTGCGTTTATTCAAAATATAATGTTTAATGGATATCTAATTAGACGTAAAAATAACAAAGAACCCTTACTTTATTGCTGTTAAAAATGGTTAATGTTTGTAAGTTGATTTCTTGTTCTGTAATAGAAGCGTTTAAAAATTATGATTTGGGTGTCATCATAGGGTAAAATAATTTTTAAAAAATCCTCTTGATAGAAACTACCAAGAGGATTTTTGTGATGTAAGTTTTAATTTTTTGTTTTACAATAAGTTATTTAAAACCTCTTTTAATTTGGGATCAGAAGGCCTTGGGGCATTGGCATTAACAATAGTACCCTTAGGATCTAATAATATAAATTTAGGAATTCCTTTAATCACGTATTCTTGAACAAAATCTGAACTAAAATTATTGTCAGCGATCAGTTGTATCCCTCCTAATTCTCGATCAACAATCATTTGCTTCCACTTGTCATACGCATCTGGTCTATCTACAGAGATACTAACAAATTCTATGTTTTTATTGTGGTATGTTTTCTCTATCTCTTTTAAAGAAGGGATTTCAGCCAAACAAGGGCCACACCATGTTGCCCACACATCTATATACACGAACTTTCCTTTTAAGTCGTCTAGAGACGTTGTGCCTCCTGCGTTATTTTCATAGGCCACAAATTTAGGAGAAGGGTTGCCCTTAGTTAAAACTTTTAGGTTTGCATATTGTGCATCTATTTTTGCAATTAAGTCTTTATCTGTTGCGACTTCTTTAAAGGCGGTATAGTATGCTTCTAAATCCCCCGTGTACGTAATATAAGTAGTTGCTTGTGACAGAAAATCATTCTTGATTTTATCTGATTTAATTTTTGAACTAGTTAAAAGAGAAGCAAGATAAAAATCGATAGAATCTTTTTTACTTAAACTACTCGCAACTTGGCTATGATTTGATCGAACCAATGCTTTATAAGCATTCGAATTTTCATAATCCTCATCGTTTTCAAAATCGAGAACATCTAACTCACTTAAAAAACCTTCAGACATTTTATAGTCTGGTTTTTTAGCGTAATGCCTATGGTAGGATTCATAATTAGAAAGTGCACTTAAATAGCTGTAATTGATGTCTTTTTTTTGTGCTGTTTTAAAACTTTCAGAGATGCTTTGGGTATTGTCTAATAGGCTGTTTAATTCTGTTTTATGAGTGTTAAACTTTTCTTTAAAAGCTGTTTCTTCTAGGGTGTATGGGTTTTCACCACCCTTAAAGGCTGTTTCCTTTGTAGCCTTGGCTCTTAAAAAATCATTTTCCAAAGAACCAACGCCGGTATATGCAATACTATTTTTAAAATCTTTGGCATCTGCGTTAAAAGTAATATCATACCCTTTTTCGAGGTAGATAGTAGCTCTATTTTTATCATTGACTATCGTATATTGTCCTTTGGGAGACTGAATAGTGTCTGTAAAGGAGCCATCGGCACCTAGGGCAAGCGTATCAGTTTGTTTGCGATTCAGGGTGCTAGCAACCAATAATTGATTGCTAGTGGCATTTGCAATTTTACCACTAACAATGGCATAATTTATAGGAGTTTCTTCTGTACATGAAGCTAGGCTTATGCCTGCTAATCCTAAAATATAAAAGGTTTTTCTCATTATTCTGTTTTGTTTATTTTTTTGGTTTAAAGGCAATTTCGTAGGTTTTTGCACCTTTTAATAATGCTTTTGTAAATTTTTGAATATCCTTGGCGGTGATAGCGTTTACAATATTTTCATAATTCTTAGGGTCGTTCATATTATAGCCTTCCAATACATAGTTTTGAAGTAAACTCATTTCATACCTATTGTAATCTTTAGACTCTTTGCGCTCTTTAATAAAGTTCGTTAACGTTTTGTCTAAGTCTACTTGACTAATTTCACCTTTTGCAATTTTTTCAACTTCGTCCTGTACAATAGTAATTAGCTGATCTACCTTCTCGGGGTTACAATCAAAACTGATAGAAATACTACCTTCTGATATTGGTCTTTTGCTAAAACTGGCGCTGGCTCTAGGGGAGTAGGCTCCGCCTTCTGCTTCTCTTACCGTTTCTGTAATTCTCAACTGCAAAATATCGCCTAAAGCACTGGCTAAAATATCGTTCTTAAGACTGTATTTCATTTCTTTTTTATACCCCACTCTAACAGAGCCTTTTTCATCTTCCATTTTTAAGAAAATATCCTTGTCAATGGCGTTGTTTATCCAAGAAGAGGGATCTACTTTGTAATTTTCCTTGGTTGCATTGGCAGAAATACTAGCGATATATTTGGCTAATAAAGGCTTTAACTCTTCTTTTTGGATGTCTCCTACAATAAAAAAGGTGAAGTCGGCTGCATTTTTAAATCGATCCAAGTAAATAGTTTTCATTTTATCAAAAGAAACGTCTTGCATATAGGCTTCATTCATAATCCGAACCTTAGGGTGGTGGTTGCCGTATAAGGTAACGGTAAGACTATCTTGCATTTTAGAATTAATGTCCTTGCTTTTTCTGGATAAAAAATTGGTGATATTCCCTAGTAATACTTTATAGGCATCTTCATCAAAACGAGGTTTTTCAAAACGTAAGTATACCATTTGAAGCATAGTTTCAACATCTTTGGTCACAGAAGAACCACTTATGCTTTCACTTAGGCTAGATAGGTTAACAGAAGTAGATGCTGTTTTTCCAGCCAATATTTTTGGTAAGTCTGTCGCAGAAAATTCTCCTAATCCAGACATTTGTACAATATTACCCATAATGTTGGCAGAGGGTAAGTCCTGGTCCTGTAAAAGGGATGTGCCGCCGTAACTCCTAGCCGTTAATTTTACATCATTCGCATTTTTATCAGCAAATTTATAATAAACTTTAACCCCATTACTAAGGGTAAAAATGGTTGCTCCAATAGCTGGGTTAACTTCCTCTGCTACAATACTACCTTCTTTTAAGCTGGTGCCAGACAATAAAGTTTTACCACTAAAATCATCTGCATAAGCGATTAAAGTTTCATTGTTCTCCGCATTTTCTATGATGGCTACAGCCTCATCCTTAGTTAAGTTATTTTTTCCTTTAACACCGGTAACACTAATTGCCCTGTTCTTTTTAGTGTACAATTTTTTAAAGGCATTGTGTAGCTCTTCAGGAGAAATGGTAGCAAAAATTTCTTGCACCAAGGCGTACTCTTCTGCAATAGGTGTTATTGTTTCATTGTTTAAATAATCATTCTGCATCATTCTAATAATTTGCCCATGTGACATATCATCTTCCTTACTGATGCTTGTTTCATAAAAATTGGCATACTGTTTTATTGTTCTATCTATTTCACCCTGGGTAAATCCGAACCTAACAACTCTATTGATTTCTTCTAATACTGCTTTAAAAGCTGCTTGTTGCTGGTCTGGCTTAGGGCTAATACTTGTGGAAAATTCATTTTTTAGCCTAACTTTTCCACTGTATCCTACGCGTGCAAATAAAAATGGAGCGTCGGGTTTTTGTCTAATTTCATTCAATCTAGTTGAAAGCATAGAGGTAGCCATACCATTTAAAAGAGATTCTTTTAGATCGGCAACAGTTTGGTCTTCTATAGATTTAGGGTGATTAATTCCAAAAGAAATACTAGCTGTAGACACCTCTTCATCCATAGCCAAATTGTAAAGCATTTCATCATTGTCATCTATCTCAACTAAAAATCGTTCTTTTGGATTTTTTACAGCAGGTATTCCAGAGAATCTATCTTTTATTTTTTGTTCTATTTCATCCACATCAATATCGCCAACAATAGCAATTGCCTGTAAATCTGTACGGTACCAATCATGATAAAAATCGCGCAAGGCTTTGTATTCAAAATTGTCAACCACATCCATTAAGCCTATTGGTAAGCGGTTGGAGTATTTGGAGTTGTTAAACATTACGGGTAAAGATTGTTGAAGAATTCGCATTCCTCCACTCTGGCGTGTTCTCCATTCTTCCTTAATAACACCTCTTTCTGCATCTATTTCTTCATCGGTTAGCAAGAGGTAATTAGACCAGTCGTGTAAAACCAATAGAGCAGTATCTATAAGTCCGTCTGTTGTAGGGATGTTATCCATATTGTAGACAGTCTCATCAAAAGAAGTATAAGCGTTGATGTCCTTCCCAAAAACAGCACCGTGTTTTTGAAGGGTGTTTAAGATCCCTTTTCCAGCAAAGTTTTTTGTGCCATTAAAAGCCATATGTTCCAAAAAGTGAGCTAAACCTTGTTGATTATCATTCTCTAATACTGATCCTACATTTTGTATGATATAATAGCTGGCTACCCCCTTGGTAACGTCCGTATTGTAGATATAATAGGTCATACCATTTGGTAGCACCCCTTTTTTAATTTTAGTGTTTACGGGTAAGGGTTGGTTTAGATCTAGTTGTTGGGCCGATAGTCCAATACATAGGAATAGACTAAGCAAAGTTGTGATTTTTTTCATTTTTAAATTGAATTAGTTTTATATGAGGTACTTAAATCCGAAGAAACCCGCATGTCAAAGGGTTAAATATAGTATAATTATATGTCTTTAAACTTAGATTTTGTTACAAAAATAGGAGCCGAATTTCATTAAATACACTGTAATTAATTAACAGTCAATGATTTGTTTTTTGTCTCTAAGAGTATTTTATATTTTAACCATGGGATAAATTTCTAGTTTATATGTTATCGATTATATTTGAATTTATAAAAATATATACATGAAGAATAAAAATTACCTTTTGCTTGTTGTACTAGTGTTTAGTCTATCTAGGGTTAGTGCACAATCTTTAATAACTGAATCAGAATTAAGAGATCATATTCAATTTTTAACATCCGATACAAATGGGGGGAGATATCCCGGTGGAAAATTAAATAAAAAGGTAGTAAGGTATATTGAAAAGAATTTTAAAAAATCTAAAATTTCAGCTTTTTCTAAAAGCTATACCCAAGAGTTTACCGTAAAACTGCGTGTTAAAAAGGAGATGCCTGTAAAACCAGCTGTAAAAACATGGAATGTTATTGGGGTTATCGAAGGAAATGATCCAATTTTAAAGGATGAGTATATTGTCTTAGGAGCTCATTACGATCACCTAGGTATAGGGGGCGGACCTTCATCGAAGTCCGATAAGATAGAAATTCACCATGGCGCAGATGATAATGCCAGTGGTACAGCTGCCTTATTGGAGATTGGAGAGCGACTTGCCGCCAATAAAAGTGAATTAAAACGCAGTATATTGCTAATAGCTTTTGGCGGGGAAGAGCAAGGCTTAAAGGGTAGTAGTTACTTTGTTGAAAACCCAATAGTGCCGCTTTCTCAAATTAAATTAATGATTAATATGGATATGGTTGGTAGATTAAATGAAGGCAACCAAGTATATATGGGGGGTGCAGGTACCTTTCCTGACGGACAGAAATTAATGAAAGAGTTGGGGCCGCCACTTGGGTTGTCACCTGTTGTGCACGCAGGATCTGTAGGCGGGTCTGATCATGTTTCTTTTTACAGAAAAAAGATATCAGTCTTGGGCTTACACACAGGCGGGCATCCACAATACCATACCCCTGAAGATACAATCGAATTAATAAACTTCCCCGGCCAACAAAAAGTGTGCGACTATATTTACGCTGCCATACTTAAGGTAGCTGGCACCGATTATCCCATGGAGTTTATCGCACAAGATTAATCCTACATTTAATACTTTTTAAACAAAATTCAGTTTATGAAATTCAATGCTTCCATAAGTGTACTATTGCTTCTCTTTTTTTTATCGTGTAACGAAAACCCAAAAAATAAGGAAATTTCGGAAGAAACTAAGCCTAATATCATCTATATCCTGGCCGATGATCTTGGCTACGGAGAACTCGGGGTTTATGGCCAAGAAAAGATTGAGACTCCCAATATTGATGCCCTGGCAAGTAATGGAATGTTGTTTACTCAGCATTATACTTCTGCGCCTGTATGCGCTCCTGCAAGGGGAATGTTGCTTACTGGTTTACATTCTGGAAATGCGTTTATCAGAGGCAATTACGCTTGGAGCAGTAGGGGAGATGTTTGGGATTATAAAGCCATGATTAAAGATTCTACCTTAGAAGGGCAATACCCATTACCAGACTCTACCATTACCTTGGCAAGTAAACTACAAGCCGTAGGATACAAAACTGGGATTATTGGAAAGTGGGGCTTAGGGGCGCCACACACCAATTCTACTCCGAATAAAAAGGGATTTGATTTTTTTGTTGGTTTTAATTGCCAACGTCAGGCTCATACCTATTACCCGATGCATTTGTATAAAAATCAAGAGCGAATATATATCAACAAGGATACTGTTGCCCCTGGGACCAAACTGGATAAAAATGCAGATCCTAATAATCCTGAAAGCTATGCAAAGTATACCTTAGAAAATTACGCGCCAGACGTAATGTTTAAAGAGTTAACAGGCTTTGTTACACGCAATAAAGAAAATCCTTTTTTCCTGTATTGGGCTACACCAATTCCGCATGTAGCCTTGCAAGCGCCTCAACGTTGGGTAGATTATTATAAAGATAAATTTGGAGCAGAAAAACCATATTTGGGCAATAGAGGATATTTTCCACATCAAACCCCCAGAGCGGCCTATGCGGCTATGGTGTCTTATTTGGATGAGAATGTTGGTAAATTAGTGCAACAATTAAAAGATGAAGGGATCTATGATAATACCCTTATCGTTTTTACGTCAGACAATGGTCCTACCTTTAATGGAGGAGCCGACTCGGAATTTTTTGATAGTGCAAAACCTTTTGATGGACTGGCAGGAAGAGGTAAAGGAAACCTATACGAAGGAGGTATACGCGTTCCTATGATTGCATCTTGGCCCAACCACATCGCTAAGGGTAGTACCTCTGATCTTATTTCGGCACAGTATGATGTAATGGCGACCTTAAGTGAGGTTACTGGTTTTTCAATGACAGAGAAAACGGATGGGGTTAGCTTTTTGCCAACATTACTGTCTAAAGAAAATCAAAAAGAACATGCTTTTTTGTATTGGGAGTTTCCGGAGTCTGGAGGGCAAGTAGCAATTCGTATGGGGAAGTGGAAAATACTTAGAAGAAACTTAAAATCAAAGAAAGCTAAAGCCACCCTTGAACTTTATGATTTGGAAAAAGACCCCCTTGAGAAAAAGAATATTGCCAAGGACCATCCCGAAATTATTTCAGAAATGGCAGCGATTTACAAAAAGGAGCACACATCAGCTAGTATTGCTCAATTTCGAATTCCGCTAGTCGAAGAAGGACTGCTGTCTATCGAGTAAAATATTTAAAATAAAGGGCATTAACATAAATTTAAAAGATAGTTTATGTCAATTGTTCTAAATTAGTAAGCTTATTAGAGATTTAAATGATAATGATTAAAATAAATTCGATCCTAAAAATACTATTAATTTCAGTGATCAGTGTTGCTTTTGTTGCTGCACAGGATAAACCAAAGGACTACATTCAAAAACTTGCAGGCTCAGAATTAGGGATTGAAATGATAGGTATTCCTTCGGGAGAGTTCTTGTTTGGCAGTCCGGAGAATGAAAAAGAAAGAAAATTGGATGAAGGGTCTCAGGAAAAAGTAAAAATTAATGCATTTTGGATGGCCAAATATGAGACCACATGGCAATTGTATTATTTGTATTTAAACAGAGAAATAGATAGTATTGTAGATCCTACTAAAGCAACTGATGTAAATTTAGACATAGATGCTATATCTGGAGCTACAATTCCGTATGTAGATATGAGTTTAGGTATGGGTACCTCGGCAGGTTTGCCTGTGGTAAACACAACCCAGTTAGCAGCCACTAAATTTTGCAAGTGGTTGTCTGCTAAAACAGGACATTTTTATAGATTGCCAACAGAACAAGAGTGGGAATATGCGTGCCGGGCAGGTTCACAAACAGCCTATTCATTTGGTAATGAAGTCTCTAATTTAGGGGAATATGCTTGGTATTATGACAATAGTGACGACACCTATAAGGAAGTGGGTTTAAAAAAACCAAATGCCTTCGGTTTGTATGATATGCATGGTAATGTGGGGGAGTGGACCTCTGGACTTTATACAGAACAAGGGTATGGTACGGAGCCTAATTCTAATGGTTATTTTACAGTACGGGGTGGTTCATGGGATGACGATCCTGATATGTTGCGTTCAGCAGCTAGGCAGTCTCCTAATACAAATTGGAATCAAAGAGATCCACAATTACCAAAAAGTGTTTGGTGGAATACAGATGCTGGTTTTGTAGGGTTTAGAATAGTGAGAGATATGAATCCTCCCAATGAAAAAGATTTTGATACATACTGGGGACCAAAAGTCCCAAAGAAAAAATAGTTTAATTAACAACCAAAAAGTGAAAATTATGAAACTTTCTAACAAACCAAAAAAAGAAGAAGAAACAGCAGCAAGTTCTAGAAGAGATTTTGTAAAAAAATCTGCTTTACTAACCGGAGCAATGGTTTTACCAACCATGCAAATGAATGCTATGGTAAATATGAGCAATGGGAAAAAGCTAAAGATTGCACTTATTGGTTGTGGTGGTCGTGGAACAGGTGCCGCTAGTCAGGCTTTAAAAGCTGACGATAATGTGGAGTTGGTTGCTATGGCAGATGCTTTTGATGATAGGTTACAAGGAAGTTTCGCAACATTATCTAAAAACTTTGAAGGGCAAGGAAAAGTAAATGTTAAAGAGAAACACCAATATGTAGGTTTTGATGCTGCGGAGAAAGCTATGGATCAGGCCGATGTTGTGATTTTAACAACCCCACCAGGATTTAGACCACAGCATTTTGAATATGCTGTAAAAACAGGAAAACACGTTTTTATGGAAAAACCAGTAGCTACAGATGTTCCTGGGATTCGACGGGTTTTAGCGGCGGCTAGAGTGGCCAAAGAGAAAAACTTAAATGTAGTTGTAGGGTTACAAAGACATTACCAAAACAACTATATTGAAATAAAAAGGCGAATTGATGCTGGTGAAGTTGGTAAGATAATGTCTGGCCAAGTGTATTGGAATAGTGGTGGAGTTTGGGTAAGAGAAAGACAGCCTGGGCAAACGGAAATGGAATACCAAATGCGTAACTGGTATTATTTTAATTGGTTGTGTGGGGATCATATTTTAGAGCAACACATACACAATATAGATATTGCCAACTGGTTTGTTGGTGAAACGCCAATCTCTGCACAAGGAATGGGAGGTAGACAAATACGGACAGGAAAGGATCACGGAGAAATTTTTGATCATCATTTTGTAGAATATACTTACCCAAGTGGTGCGGTAATAGCGAGTCAATGTCGTCATCAACCTGGAACATGGAGTAAGGTAGGTGAAAACTTCCAAGGGACTAAAGGTACCGTTGAAATGAAAGATGCAGGAACCGCATACCTAAGGGGCTTAGGCGGCGAAGAGTTGTTTAAGTATAGAGGTAAAAACGACCCTAATCCGTACCAAGTGGAGCATGATAAGTTGTTTGCTTCCATACGTAATAAAGGGGTTATTGGTAATGCAGAATACGGAGCACATAGTACTATGACAGCTATTATGGGGCGTATGGCTACCTATTCCGGAAAAGTAATAAATTGGGATGAAGCTTTAAAATCGGAACTAGTTTTAGTGCCAGATAATTTAAATTGGAATTCTAATCCACCAACAATGCCCGATGCAGATGGGAATTATGAAATTCCAACGCCAGGGAAAACAATAGTAATGTAATAATTTTTTTTTGACAAGGTATAGGGAGGCCTATACCTTGTTATGTATAAATAAAACTGAATTAACTCAAACGAAACAAATATGCAGATAATAGAATCTTCAACTATGTATGATGTAATCATTGTTGGTTCTGGTGCAGGCGGAGGTATGGCAACGAAAGTGCTGTCCGAAGCAGGCCTTAAGGTAGCTGTTGTAGAAGCAGGTCCTTTTTTCGATCCCAAAGATCCCAAGCAACAAACACAATTTAAATGGCCCTATGAATCGCCACGAAGAGGCGCGAGTACGGTACGTGATTTTGGAGAATTTGATATGGCTTTGGGTGGCTGGGATATTAAAGGAGAACCCTATACTCAAAAGAACGGTTCTAAATTTGCTTGGTTTAGATCAAGAATGCTAGGCGGAAGAACCAATCACTGGGGGCGGATTTCATTGCGTTTTAGTGAGCGAGATTTTAAACACAGAAGCCTAGATGGCTTAGGGGAAGACTGGCCAATAGGGTATAATGATGTAAAGCCGTATTACGATAGAGTTGATAAATTAATTGGAGTTTTTGGTTCTAAAGAAGGTTTAGAAAATGAACCGGATGGTTTTTTCTTACCTGCACCAAAACCGAGATTACACGAACTTTATTATATGGATGGTGCTAAAAAATCTGGCATTCCTGTTATTCCTGCACGGATGTCTATGGTAACCAAAAAGGTGAATAAAGATCGCGGTATTTGTGTGTATTGCGGACAATGTGGTAGATCTTGTCAGTATTATGCCGATTTTTCATCAGGGAGTTGTTTAATTTTCCCTGCTCAGGCCAATGGCGGACAAATAGATTTATTTGTGAATTCTATGGTAAGGGAAGTAACCACAAATGATGAAGGTAAGGCTACCGGCGTTTTATATATCAACAAAGAAGATCGCAAAGAATACCAATTAAAAGGAAAGGTAGTGGTTATGGCTGCATCAGCTTGTAGTTCTGCCCGTATCCTTTTAAATTCTAAAAGCAAACAACATCCAGGAGGACTGGGAAATAGCAGTGGACTTATAGGAAAGTATTTACACGATTCAACAGGAGCAAGTAGAGGAGGTTTTATTCCATCCATGATGGATCGTAAAATTTACAATGAAGACGGCGTAGGTGGTATGCATGTCTATTCTCCTTGGTGGTTAGACAATAAGAAATTGGATTTCCCTAGAGGGTATCATATTGAAGTTTGGGGCGGATTAGGAATGCCTAATTACGGTTTTGGATTTAATCCAAACTCCATCAATGAGATGTTAGGTGAAGATGTAGGAGGTTACGGAGATGGCTTGCGTGATGATGTAAAACGATACTATGGATCTACCTTAGGATTTGGCGGAAGAGGAGAATCTATTGCTTTGGAAAGTAATTACTGTGAAATAGACCCTACGCAAGTAGATGAATTTGGAATTCCTGTATTGCGATTTAATTACCAATGGTCAGATCACGAGCGTTACCAAGCCAAACACATGCATGAAACCTTTGAAGAAATTATTCATAATATGGGCGGTACTGTTTTTGGAGATGCGCCAGGGAAAGAGCAAGATTATGGTTTAAATAAACCCGGAGAAATTATTCATGAGGTAGGTACTACACGGATGGGTAATGATCCAAAAAGATCTGTTGTCAATAAATTTGAACAAATGCATGATGTAGACAATGTGTTTATTGTTGACGCCGGACCTTTTGTTTCTCAAGCAGATAAAAATCCAACATGGACAATATTAGCATTGGCTTGGAGAACATCAGATTATATTGTAGAACAATTAAAACAACAAAGCATCTAAAGTTATGGATAGAAGAAAGAGTATAAAATCTATTATTCTTGGCGGTGTTGCCGGAGGATTGGCCATTAATGGTTGTAAGCCTGGAATAGATGGTGAAGCGGGTGTAACAGAGGAAATTGCAATCGATGAAAATCACTTTGGTCGTACACCAGAGGAAAAAGAACAAATAGCCAAATTACAGGCAGAACAGTTTTTTAACGAACACCAGATGTCTACCCTGCATGTTTTATGTGCATTAATATTACCTGCAAATGCAAAGTACGGTAGCGCTACCGATGCCGGTGTGCCCGACTTTATTGAGTTTATGGCTAAAGATATACCAGCCTATCAAACCCAGCTTAAAGGGGGGTTAATGTGGTTAGACCACACCAGTAATAAAGAGAACGGTGTAGAGTTTAAATCGGCTACAGAAGCGCAGCAAAAAGTAATTTTAGATGGTATTGCCTTTCCAGATAAGGAAGAACCTACCTATGAACAAAATTTCTTTTCTCTGATGCGAAATTTAACGGTAACAGGGTACTTTACCTCTAAAATGGGTATTGAAGACTTGGGGTATAAAGGAAATACAGCTAATGTATGGGACGGTGTGCCACAAGATGTATTGGATAAGCACGGTAAAGCGTATCCAAAAGATTGGGAGTCTAAATTTGTAGATCAAAGCAAGCGCCATATTATGGCAGAATGGGATGATGATATGAATTTAATAACATAAATTCTTCCGTTTACATTTGAAATACTAAATTGCCATTGGATTTTTTATCTGATGGCAATTTTGCTTATTAAGTAATAAATGATATTGTAATTATGAGGTACTTAGGATGGGTTGTGTGTTTTGGATTGAGTATTGTAAGTTGTAAGAACAACGTTCAGATAGATAAAACTGAAGCACGCCCAAATATTATTTGGCTGGTAGCAGAAGACCAATCCTCTGAATTTTTTCCAATGTACGGAGATAGTAGTATAGCGCTTCCAAATTTAGAAATGTTGGCAAAAGATGGCGTGGTTTACGATAATGCCTATGCTCCGGTACCCGTTTGCGCACCAGCACGGAGTTCTTTGATTACGGGAATGTACCCTGCGACCCTAGGAACACACAACATGAGAACCTATTCTAAGACTCCTAAGGATTATTTTGACAAATTAGGAATTACCAATTATTCCCCAATAGTTCCGGAGGGTGTTAGAATGTTTACAGAGTATCTGCGAGAAGTGGGGTATTACACTACCAATAATAGCAAGGAAGATTATAATTTTAGAGGATTAGATTCTGCTTGGGATATTTCTGGCAGTAAAGCGCAATGGACTGGACGTAAAGAAGGACAGCCCTTTTTTGCGGTATATAATTTTGGAGTTTGTCATGAGTCTGGTATTTGGAAACATACAGATAGTGAAAAATTTGTCAATAGAGATTCCATTCCTGTACCGCCTATATTTCCTCAAAATGATACGGTAATCCGGAATGATCTAGCTACAAATTACAGTAATTTAAAGCGCATGGACAACCAAATCGGGTCACTTTTAAAAGAGTTGAAAGAATCAGGAATGTATGATAATACCATTATTTTCTTTTATGGGGATCATGGTGGGCCTTTTCCACGTTATAAAAGAGCATTGTACGAAACCGGACTACGTGTACCATTAATCGTTAAGTTTTTGGGGAATAAAAAGCAAGCAGATCGTTCATCAGATTTTATAAGTTTTGTAGATTTTGCCCCTTCCGTACTCTCCTTAGCAGGAATAAAAGCACCCCAAATAATGCAAGGGATGGCTCGCTTTGGGAAGTATGAAGCTCCAAAACGGGAATATATATTTAGTACTTCCGATAGGTTTGACGGAAATGTAGATAGAATACGAGCCGTACGGTATGGAAAATACAAGTATATCCGTAACTTTAATATAAATACGAGTAATGCCTTAGATGTGGCATATAGAATGCAGATGCCTATGATGCGGCAATTAAAGAAACTACATGAGGAGAACCAATTGGATGAAAATGCTGCCAAGTGGTTTCATACACCAAAACCTGTAGAAGAATTGTATAATTTAGAGGAAGATCCATATGAGTTACATAATATGGCAGCTAGTGAAGATTTGGTAGCGACTTTGGACCATTTGAGAAGCGCTCTAGATAACTGGATGGTAGAAATCAATGATTTGGGGAACACTACAGAAAAAGAGCTCAATGCTAGGTGGTTAATCAACGGGAAAGCACCAAAACTAAACCCTATTCAATTTGAACTAAAAAATAAAGTGTATATCCTAAAGTCCGATAAAAAAGATGCTACCATAATTTGGAGGTATCCAAGCCAAAAAAATTGGAATATCTATACCCAACCATTGGCTATAGATAGTACTGTGGTTGCAAAATCTGTTCGTATTGGGTTCCAAGATAGTGATGTGGTAACCCTACAAGCACAAAACTTAAAATCCAAAAATAATACTCCTTAAAAATCACCCTAAAGCCTATGAAAACATTTTGCGGATCAATTGTAATTTTATTGTTGCTACTAGCTTGTAAGGAGCGTCCACAATCCGAAACTCTTAAACAGAGTGTTTTATCGGACAGTACAACCGTGGAAATTATAGCACCAACAGACAGCAAAACCAAACCTAAATTTAAATCCTTGTCAGGCCTAGCAGATTCCACTTTTGTGCGTTTGGCAGATTTCAGTGATGATTTTGCGTATGATATGCGCTATGCAACTAAAAATAATTTTTTAAAGGAAAAAGTGTACGATTGTGCGGAGTGTTACACCCGTGTAAAAACCGTTAAGGCGCTTTTAAAAGCAAATAAGGCTTTTATGAAGCTAGGATACCGAATTAAGTTTTTTGATTGTTACCGACCCAATTCCGTGCAGTATAAGATGTGGGCTATTGTTCCTAATCCTCAATATGTAGCCAATCCTAAAAAAGGATCCATTCACAATAAAGGAGGGGCTGTAGACATTACCTTGGAAACTTTAGAAGGTAAAGAATTAGATATGGGAACCGATTTTGATTTCTTTGGAAAAAGAGCCTATCATGATAATTTGGATTTACCAGAATCTATATTGGAGAATAGAAAGGTATTGAAGGAAACTATGGAAGAATACGGCTTTTGGTCTATTAGAACCGAGTGGTGGCATTATAATTTATCCACCGCATCTAATGATAAGGTGGCTAATTTTAAGTGGGAGTGTGAGTAAAGGAAAATTATAATCAATACATTTAAAGATGAAAAATAAAATAAACCTCCTATATGCTTGTTTGATGTTTTCTATGAACGGCATAGCTCAAAATGAAATTATACCACTTTGGCAAGGCCTAGTGCCCAATCAAAAGATCACAAAAGAGGTGGAACAAATTGTTACCAAGGATATTGTAATCGTTAGTAATGTACAAAAGCCAACCATTGAAGTTTACTTGCCTTCAAAAAACAATGCAAACGGGCAGGCGGTATTAGTTTTTCCTGGGGGTGGTTATGGTATTTTAGCCTATGACTGGGAGGGTACCGATATAGCGAAATATTTAAATTCCAAGGGTATTGCAGGTATTGTAGTTAAATACAGATTGCCAAATTCAAAATCTTTAACAGAGCGCCACACAGCTCCTTTACAAGATGCGCAACGGGCAATGCGATTGGTGCGAAGCAATGCAACAAAATGGAATATTGATGCTGACAAAATAGGAATTATCGGTTTTTCGGCAGGTGGACACTTAGCTTCTACCTTGGGTACACACTATAAGGATACCATTTATAAATCCACTGATGAAATTGATAAATTTTCTGCTAGACCAGATTTTATGGCATTATTGTACCCTGTAATAACATTTACAGATACGGTAGATATGCACAAGGGTTCTCGGAATAATTTATTGGGAGATTTAGCAAGTAATGAAAAGTTGAATACGTATTTTTCCAATGAACTGCAAGTTACAGAAGATACACCTCCCACATTTTTAGTACATGCTACCGATGATAAAGCTGTTCCGGTTGAAAATAGCTTGTTGTTTTACAAGGCGCTAAAAGCTAAAAATGTTCCGGTAGCCATGCATATTTATCCAAAGGGTGGTCATGGCTTTTCATTGGCGTTAAGAAATAAGCACCTTAGTCTTTGGTCTAGCCAGTTAACTGATTGGATGGCTACTTTGGAGTAGGGATTCGTAGAATAATTTTATAGCTTTTCACAACAAATTACAATCTTTTGATTGTTACAATCGGTAGTAAAAAACAGATAATTGCTTCCGCCATCTTTAATTTTATGTTTTTTTCGAATACTTGCAACGCTTTCAGGAAAATTTCGGGTAGTAATATTAGCCTTATGTAGCTTTAAGCCTTGTAGTCCTTTTTTGGAATAGGATAATGTTTGTTTTACTAGAAAGCGTCTTCCGGGAAACTCTAAGAGCGCATTAGAGGTGTACAAATGAGAGTGTTCATGTAATTTATGCAGCCCATATCGCTTTGCGACCGATTTAAAGGCCCCAGATTTTAAGATAGCAGCATTGGGTTCGTACACGTAAAGTTGAGGTTCGTTATACGTTATAAGGAGTTCTTTTTCATTTTCCAGGGTATAATTAAAATGTACTGTTTCTGTTTTTGTGAGATTGATGGTTTTAATTTGGATACTGTTCTTATAATTTTTTTCTAAAATCCAGAGCAGTTCTTTAACTTCATTGCGTACGGCAACTACGTGAATTTCTTTTACATATTGCAGGGATTTTATTCCCACAGAAAAATCGAGTAGTGGCGATGTCTTTATGAAAGCAGCATTTGATTTATTAAAAATTAATTCTAAATTTTCAGGGACATTGGGCAAACAATCTTCCAGAAAAAACACCTTGCCCTTGGCATCATTTCTTCGGGATGGATCAATATAAATCCAATCAAAAAAAAGTTCGGTTTTACGTAAATAATCGATACCGTTTTCAGGGGTCGTTTTAATGTTGTTTGCTCCCAGAATCTTGAAATTATGGGCTGCAATTTTAGAGAGGTTGTCATCAATTTCACAATGGACAACGGCAGTCATTTTTTTACTAAAAAAATAGCTATCCACTCCAAAGCCACCAGTGAGATCTAGGAGGGTGTTTTTAGTGGGGATTGATGCTTTGTAAATCGCGGTTTGTTCCGATGAGGTTTGCTCAATATTTAATTTGTTGGGGTAGTAAATATTCTTGGTCTGGAACCAAGTGGGGAGCTTGTCTCTGCATTTCTTTTTGGCTTCTATCTGTGCAACCAATTCTTTGGATAAAACAGATGCGAAAACACTCTTTTTTAGCAAAAGTGACAGGATGTCAGTGTTTAAATTTTCATTTATAAATTGTTGTACCCCAGTATTTAGTATATTGTTATTCAAAGTTAAACTATAAATTTTTAGTAACGGACCTTACAATTTTGTTTTCTGCAAAAAATTCCTTTAAAATCACCTTAATCGCGGTATAACCGGGTACGGCAATAATCATTCCAGTAACACCAAAAAGCAAACCTCCAATAATGATAACAAGAAAAATTTCAAGGGGGTGTGACTTTACACTGCTTGAAAAAATAAAGGGTTGGGAGAAGAAATTATCAACCAATTGTCCAATTGTAAAACCAATCATCACATAGATGGTTTTTGGTAAAATAACGGCACTAAAATCGGCTCCTAAATTACTGGTCATAGAGAGTGTAATCATCAATATCCCACCAATGATTGGACCCACGTAAGGGATAAGATTTAATAGGGCGCATAGGAAGGCAATTACGATGGCATTTTCAATGCCAAACATAAGTAATACTACGGTGTAAATTACAAACAAAATTAAGATCTGAAATACTAATCCAACAAAGTAGCGCGAGAGTAAGTTGCCAATGGTATCCATGGATTTTTTTAACCTGCTTTCTTTGTTTTCGGGAACCAAAACCATGATACCATCTTCAAACAGTTTGCTGTCTTTTAAAAAGAAAAAAGTAATAAAAAGAATTGAAAATAGGCCAATACTTAAGCTGCCTAAAATACCGACAATGGAATTTAGAAAATCTGGAATAAATTTAAAATCCAAGCTGCTAAAAATTGTAGATGACTTCAGATTGGATTCAATGTCATAGGTGCTGAATCCAAAATATTGGATAACTTGCGTGTAAAGGTTTTCTAGATTGGCTTGTAATTGATCTATATTTAATAGTGATAAGTTATGACCTTGTTGAACAATTAAAGGAATAAAGAGCGCTATAATGCCTCCAATGATACTAATTAGGAATAGCATTGTGGTTATCACGGCTATTGTATTGTTAAACTTTAATTTATTTCGTAAAAAGAGTACAATAGGTCTTCCAATTAACGAAGCTATGGCCGCTATAGAAATGTAGACAAGAACAGAGCTTATTTTAAATAGAAAATACCCGAGTAGCACAACACCGGCAATTACAGCTATTGCCCGTAATATTCCGTCTGCAATGGTTTTTGCTTTCATAGTTAGTTATTGAATACGTATTGTATGATATTGGCACCCATTTGTAAGGCTTTTTCTCTTACTTCAGGCGGATCATTATGAACCTCAGGATCTTCCCAACCATCACCTAAATCACTTTCAAAAGTAAATAGCAATACTAACCTGTTGTGGTGTGTTATTCCTAAGGCTTGCGGCCTTTTTCCGTCGTGTTCATGAATTTTTGGTAGACCATTAGCAAACTTGTATTTCTGGTTAAAAATAGGGTGGTTGCTCCCTAGTTCTTCCAGTTTTTTGTCAGGAAATAGTTTAAGGAGTTCCTTTCGTAGGTAAGGTTCCATTCCATAATTGTCATCTATATGTAAAAAACCACCGGCTAGTAAGTATGTTTTTAGGTTTTCCGCTTCGTCCTCTGAGAAATGTACATTGCCGTGTCCTGTCATGTGTATAAAGGGATATTGAAAAATAGTAACCTTGTCTACTTCCACTGTTTCCGGTTTGGCTTTTATTGTTGTGTTTAGGTTTGCATTGCAAAACTGAATTAAGTTTGGCAAGGCAGTTGGATTGGAATACCAATCGCCCCCGCCATTGTATTTTAAAACAGCAATTTCTTGACCGTTTATAGCTGTGTGGAAGCTAAAAACGATTGCTAAAATAAAGAAACCTAATCTGTTCATAGTATCAAATGTAATGATTAGACGTCATATCTAAAAAATTAGCCGTTATTTATCATAGCAACTGTAGTACAAGCTACAATAGCCGCAGTTTCTGTGCGCAATCTGTTTTTACCCAAGGAAACGGGTATAAAGCCTTTCTCATAGGCTAATTTTATTTCTGTCGATGAAAAATCACCTTCTGGGCCAATAAGTACGGTAACATCTTTATCAGGGGCCACCCGCCTTTTTAATTCCGCTTTTTCTTCCTCTTCACAATGTGCAATAAATAGGAGTTCGCGCTGTTCTTTTTTCATGAAGTCTGAAAAGGAAATAGGGTCGTTTAGTAGTGGTAGGTAGGCTTGCAGAGATTGTTTCATTGCAGATTGAATCACTTTTTGCAAGCGTTCCATTTTTAATACTTTACGTTCTGAATGATCACAAATAATAGGCGTAATCTCATTGACTCCTATTTCCGTGGCCTTCTCTAAAAACCATTCAAACCTATCGTTCATTTTGGTTGGTGCCACGACCAGATGTAAGTGGTGCATGGGTTTGTGTTTTTTCTGTTTAGAAATAATCTTAACCTTACATTTTTTTAAGTCGGCAATCATTACTTCAGCAGCATAAATATACCCTTTACCATTGGTAATGTAAAGTGTGTCGCCTTCTGTTTTTCGCAAAACTTTTACGATGTGTTTGCTTTCTTCGGTAGGAAATACAAATTGAGAGATACTGTTATCTATTGTGCTGTTGTAAAATAGTTGCATAAATATGTTTTATTCTAATTTATTCGTTAATGACGTACCTAGCTTTGGCCGTTACATCTTGTTCAGAAAATATCCCTTCTTTGTATTTTAAATAACCTACAATGCCAATCATAGCAGCATTGTCAGTGCAAAACTCAAAGGGAGGAATATAGGTTTTCCAACCGTGCTTCTTTTCGGCCTCCTTTAATACATTGCGAATCCCTGAATTTGCAGATACACCCCCGCCAATGGCTATTTGTTTTACACCTGTTTGTGCTACCGCTTTTTTTAATTTATCAAGTAAGATTTTAATAATTGTATATTGTATAGAGGCGCATATGTCATTTAAATTTTCCGATATGAAATTCGGATTTTTTAATGTTTCACGCTGAATAAAATATAAAATACTCGTTTTTAATCCACTAAAACTAAAGTTTAAGTCGCCCACCTTAGGCTTTGGAAAAAGGAAGGCTTTTGGGTTTCCCAGTTGCGCATATTTATCTATTAAAGGACCACCAGGGTATGGAAGACCAAGAATTTTAGCGCTTTTGTCAAAAGCTTCGCCTACGGCATCATCTATGGTCTGCCCTAATATTTCCATATCAAAATAATTTTTAACTAGGACTATTTGGGTGTGTCCACCACTAATGGTCATTGCTAAAAACGGAAATACAGGCATACTGTTGGTTGTATTGTCTATAAAATGGGCCAAGATATGTGCCTGCATATGATTCACTTCTATTAGCGGGATATGAAGTCCTAAGGCTAACGATTTGGCAAACGACGTACCTACTAATAAGGATCCCATTAATCCAGGTCCTCTCGTAAAAGCAATTGCAGATAGATCTTTTTTATCGATCTTTGCTTTCGCTAAGGCTTGGTGAACCACAGGGACTATATTTTGTTGATGTGCCCTTGATGCTAATTCAGGCACAACGCCTCCAAATTCTTCGTGAATTTTTTGCGTAGCAACAACATTGCTGAGCATTTTATTGTTGTGTAAAACGGCCGCAGAAGTATCATCACAAGAAGATTCTATCGCAAGTATGTAAATATTGTTTTTTTCCACGTATTTTTGGAATAAAAATTGAAGTAACAAAGGTAAAACATAAAGGGTTATCAAAAAACTATTTAAAATACTACTAAGGATATTGCTAGTTTTAGTACTGCTCTGTCTCATTGCGACTTTTATTTTTTCCTTGTCATCGGTGCAAACACGTTTGGCTAATTATGCTACAGATACGATAAACACTGAGTTTGGAACAAATCTTAAAATTGATAAGTTAAAAATTTCCCTAATTTCTTGGAATACCTCTGCCAAAGGAATTTTTGCAGAAGATGAAAAAAAAGACACACTATTTTATATTGGAGATTTAACTACTTCAATCCTAAGTGTAAATAACCTTATAAAGGGGCAGTTAGAATTTGGAGATATAGCTATAGAAAATCTTCATTTAAAGTTAAAAACCTACCAAGGAGAAGATCAGTCTAATTTAGAAATATTTATAGATAAATTAGATGACCGTAAACCAAGAGAAGAAGGTAGACCTATGTTTAAACTTGTCTCTTCTAATGTGCGTATAAAGGAGAGTAGATTTCAATTGATTAATGAAAATCTAGAGAAATCAAATCTATTGGATTTTACGAACTTAGAAATTGCATCGCAAGATTTTCAAATTTTAGGACCGGATGTAGCTACAAAAATTAAAGAGTTGTCTTTTAAGAGTAGAAGAGGGCCGTTTGTAGAGCAATTGCAAACAGATTTCAAGTATTCAAGAACTCAAATGAGATTTGATTCGCTTTCTATTAAGACTGCGGCTTCTAATATTAAAGGTAATCTTGTTTTTGATTACGAACGTATCGATTTTAAGGATTTTATAAACAAGGTTAAGATTGATGCTAATTTTGAAGACTCTAATGTAGCCTTGGATGATATTAATATGTTGTACAATGAGTTTGGAAAAGGGAAAGTCGTCAATTTATCTTCGCAAGTTAGTGGTGTTTTAAACGATTTAAACACTACAAAATTGATGTTGTTTTCTGATGATACGGGGGTTCGAGGGGATTTTAATTTTAAAAACCTTTTTTCTAAAGAGAAGCCATTTGTCATTGAAGCCGATATGAAAAATGTCACCACTAGTTATTTTCAATTGAGATCGTTGTTGCCAAATATCTTGGGGAATGTTTTGCCGTCATCTTTTTCAAAACTTGGGCAATTTACGATAAGAGGAAATGCATCCATAACAGAGGCTTTAATAGGCGCTAAAATCAATATTAATACAGCCATAGGAAGTAGTTATGCAGATATTCAAATATCAGATATTAACAATATTGACAACTCCTCTTACCACGGATTTGTTTCCTTGATAGACTTTGATTTATCAAATTTACTTGGCAATCCTAATTTTGGTAAAGCAACGGTAGATATAAATGTAGATGGAAAAGGGTTTGTGTTGCGAAAAATGAATACGGAGATTACGGGAGAAGTGTATAGTATTCAATTTAATGGATATGAATACAAAGACATAAAAGTTATCTCTGGTACCTTAAAAGAACAATTTTTTGATGGAGCACTAATTAGTAATGATGAAAATTTAAAACTCAGCTTTAAAGGGCTAGCTGATTTTTCAGACAATGAAAACACCTTCGATTTTATTGCATCTGTAGATCATGCAGATTTTAATGCCCTTAATTTTATTAATGACAGTGTTTCTGTTTTTAAGGGGAATATTACTATGGATATTACTGGCAATACCCTAGATAATATTGTTGGGGCTATCAATTTTACAGAAACGAGTTATCAGAATAAAAACGACACCTATTATTTTGAGGATTTTAAAGTGGCATCGGAATTTGAAAACGATACCGTTCGGAAAATAACAATAAATTCCCCAGATATTATTACGGGGCATTTAACAGGGAATTTTAAAGTGAACGAGTTGGGGAAACTTATTCAAAACTCTATTGGTAGTGTTTACACCAACTATAAACCGTATGAAATATCGAGCGGACAGCGTGTAGACTTCAAGTTTAATATTTACAATAAGATTGTAGATGTGTTTTTTCCACAAGTTATCTTTGGTGCGGATACATTTATAAGAGGAAGCATTGTAGCAGATGAAGGAGATTTTAAGCTCACCTTTAAATCTCCGGGAATAGAAGCTTACGGAAATAAACTAGATGTTATCGATGTTAAAATTGACAACAAGAACCCTTTGTTTAACACCTTTATCTCTGTAGATGATGCTACGACAAATTTTTATGATGTAAAGAAGTTTCAATTGATAAATACAAAACTGAAAGACACTTTGTTTTTTAGAACTGAATTTGCGGGTGGTCGAGGCTATGATGATAGTTACTTTTTAAATTTTTACCACACCTTCAATGAAGAAAATAAATCTGTAATTGGATTAAAACGTTCTAATATTATCCTTAAAGGAAACGAATGGGTTATTAATAAAAGAAAAAACAAGAAAAATAAAGTTATAATTAATAAGACGTTAGACTCCATAGATATACAAGAAATAGTAATGAATAATGGGGTAGGTGAGCAAATTAAACTTAGCGGTAAACTCATAGATTCTACCTATAAGGATTTATTGTTAGAGTTTAATATTGTTTCCTTAGGGAAAATCACTCCAGATATTAAAAACCTAAAATTAGAAGGAGAAGTAAATGGCACCCTTAATATATACCAGGAAAACGGTAAATATTTACCCTCTAGTAATCTCACAATGACAGACTTTGCCGTGAATAATGTTAGGTTGGGCAACTTGGGTGTAGAAATAGTAGGGAATGATGATTTGTCTAGTTTTGAAGTAGAAACACATCTAAAAAACAATGGCGTAGATCGCTTTAGTGTTTTTGGAAACATTTACAATAAGGATAATATTCAAACAGCAGATTTGGACATTAAGTTTGATGACTTTTTGTTAGATCCTTTTTCTGCCATTGGAGAAGGGGTGATTACCAATATTAGGGGAGTTATTAATGGAGAAGCCAAGGTCACGGAGAATCTATCTAATCCGGATATTACGGGAAAATTACTATTAAACAAGGCGGGCTTAGCGATAGATTATCTAAAGGTGGATTATAATTTTTCGGATAATTCCGTAGTAAACCTTTACAAGCAGACCTTTCATTTTGAGGAAATACAATTAACAGACACTTCCGCTAAAACCGAAGCCACCTTAGATGGTTCTATTAGTCATCACGGATTTTCTACTTGGGATTTGGATCTAAATGTAGATACAAAAAACGACCGTTTTTTAATTTTAAATACAGGGTTTAGCGAAGAGAGTTTATATTATGGAACGGGGTATTTAAACGGTACAGGAAGAATTTTTGGTTCAACCAAGGCGCTTACCATCAATGTTATAGGGGCTACTGCAAGGGGGACTTCTCTAAAAATCCCACTTAGTGATGTGGCAACGGTTGGCGATTATTCGTTTATAAATTTTGTAACCTCAGAAGATTTAAACCAGGATACGAATAGAGTACTCAATGAATATGAGGGATTAGAATTAATTTTTGATTTGGATGTAACTCCAGAAGCAGAAGTAGAAATTGTGATAGATCCAAGTACAAAAAGTTCTTTAAAAGGCACTGGAGGTGGTACTATTTTAATGGAGATAAATACCAATGGAAAATTTAATATGTACGGTGAATTTGCAACGGCAACTGGGGAGTATAATTATAAATATGGCGGTATTATTAATCGTAAGTTTACGGTAGAACCGGGGGGAACCATTGTTTGGAATGGGTCACCATTAGCTGCAACCGTAAATATGAAGGCTATTTATTCTTTAGAGGCTAACCCTGCACCATTATTAGATAATACACAGTATACAAGCAGGATACCAGTAGATGTAGTTGTGAGTTTAGAAGGGCAATTGGAAAAACCCAATATCGAATTTGGAATTCAATTTCCGGGAGCAGGATCTATTGTAAAGTCGGAATTGCAATACCGATTACAAGATCCTAATTTTGCGGATAAAAATGCATTTTTTCTGTTGGGACAAGGAACGTTTGTCAATGAGAATACCGGGCTTAATGCACAGGCACTGAGTAGTAATTTAACGCAAACAGCATCTAGTTTATTGAATTCGGTCTTTAATAGTAATAATGATAATTTAGATTTGGGAATTATCTATGAACAAGGAAATTTAAATCCAAATTCAATTCAGACCGAAAATAGATTTGGGGTTACCGTTTCTACCAAATTAGGCGATAAAGTTCTGTTTAATGGAGAGTTTGGTGTTCCAGTAGGTGGCGTAGGCGAAACGGTTGTTGCGGGCGATATGGAGGTACAGGTAATTTTAAACGAAGAAGGCACACTTAGTGCAAAAGTATTTAACAGAGAAAATGAAATTCAACAATTTTTGGCAGATCACCAAGGATATACCCAAGGTGTTGGACTTTCATATCAAGTAGATTTTGATACCTTTAAGGAGTTGATGTCTAAAATTTTCAGAAAAAAAGAAAAGCGACAGGGCGTAGAAAGTAATTTGTAGTTCAATTCAGGTCAATTTTTTTTAGGCTACTTTGGAATTAATTTTCCCTTCCCAATCGCATTAAAATTAGCGTTTTTAGTGTGCTTTTTGAAAAACTTATTAACGAAAACGTTTGAAGTTTCTCGGATACTGAAATTAAAGTATCATACGATTAATATATTAAAATAAGTTTCCTAGTTTTACTTTTATAAAATAATAAATGAACTCAAACATTAAAAAAATAGCCGTATTTACTTCTGGTGGTGACTCTCCAGGGATGAATGCAGCAATAAGATCTGTAGTACGTACTTGTGCCTATTTAAAAATAGATTGTGTAGGTATCTACAGAGGATTTCAGGGGATGATTGAAGGCGATTTTAAGCCTATGGATGCTCGTAGCGTCAATAATATCATAAATAAAGGAGGTACAGTCCTTAAATCGGCTCGATGTGAAGACTTTAGAACCCCGGAAGGACGTAAAAAAGCCCATGAGCAATTGCTTGCAGAAAAAATTGATGCCTTAGTTGTTATTGGCGGAGATGGTAGTTTTACCGGAGCAATGATCTTTAATAAAGAATTTGATTTCCCTGTTATTGGAATTCCAGGAACTATTGATAATGATATTTTTGGCACCACCTTTACCTTAGGTTTTGATACAGCCTTAAATACAGTGGTAGAAGCCATAGATAAAATTAGAGATACCGCCAGTTCACACAACAGACTTTTCTTTGTAGAAGTTATGGGTAGGGATGTTGGGCATATCGCTTTAAATGCTGGAGTAGGAGCAGGTGCTGAAGTCATTTTAATTCCCGAAGAAAACTTAGGCTTAGAGCGTTTGTTAGATTCCTTGAAGCGAAGTAAAAAATCAGGAAAATCTTCTAGTATTGTAATCGTTGCGGAAGGCGATAAATCCGGTAAAAATGTTTTTGAATTGAAAGAATATGTAGAGGAACATTTACCTATATACGACGTACGTGTGTCTGTTTTAGGCCACATGCAGCGTGGAGGTTCACCATCGTGCTATGACCGGGTGTTAGCCAGTAGAATGGGCGTAAAAGCAGTGGAAGCCTTGTTGGATGGAAAAAGCAATCTAATGGTGGGTATTGCAGACAATACAATAACCCTAACGCCCATAGAGCAGGCTATAAAAGGCCATACAAAAATTGATAAAGAACTCATTAGAGTTTCAGAGATAATGTCAACATAAATTAATATAAAAAAAAGAAAAAATGTCAAATTTAAAAATTGGAATCAACGGATTTGGAAGAATTGGAAGGTTGGTTTTCAGAACAACAATAAAAAGAGGAGATGTAGATGTAGTGGCTATTAACGACTTGTTAGACGTTGATCACTTAGCATACCTATTAAAATACGATTCAGTTCACGGAAATTTTGACGGTACGGTTGAAGTAAAAGATGGACATTTAGTAGTAAATGGAAAAACAGTTAGAATTACAGCAGAAAGAGATCCTAAAAATATTAAGTGGGATGCTGTAGGTGCAGAAATTGTTGCAGAATGTACTGGTATTTTTACAACCTTAGAAACAGCCCAATATCATATTGATGGTGGTGCTAGAAAGGTAGTTATTTCAGCTCCTTCTAAAGATGCTCCAATGTTTGTTATGGGTGTAAACCATAAAGATGTTAAAGGATCAGATACCATAGTTTCTAATGCATCTTGTACAACAAACTGTTTGGCTCCTATGGCCAAAGTGTTAAACGACAATTTTGGAATTGAAGAAGCATTAATGACAACGGTACACGCTACAACAGCAACGCAAATGACTGTTGATGGTCCTTCTAGAAAAGACTGGAGAGGTGGTAGAAGTGCATTGTTAAACATTATACCAGCATCTACGGGTGCAGCTGTAGCTGTAACTAAGGTTATTCCGGCATTAAAAGGGAAATTAACTGGGATGGCATTTAGAGTGCCTACTGCAGATGTTTCTGTTGTAGATTTAACGGTTCGATTAGAAAAAGAAACTTCTTACGAAGCGATTAAGAAAGCATTTAAAGATGCTTCAGAAGGTGAATTAAAAGGTATTTTAGGATACACTGAAGAAGCTTTAGTTTCTCAGGATTTCATTGGAGATGCAAGAACAAGTATTTTTGATGCTGGTGCAGGAATAGAGTTAAACTCTAAATTCTTCAAATTAATTTGCTGGTATGATAATGAAGCAGGTTTCTCTAATAAAATGGTAGATCTAACACAATACGTGGCTAGTTTATAATCATTTTTATTCTATATATTGTATCCTGAAAATCGGTGAATACTGCTTTTTTTCAGGATACTATAATTTAAAACAATAGCTTATGATTTTAATTGTAGATAGTGGTGCTACCAAATCTGATTGGATTGCCTTAAACGAAAAAGGGGAAAGGCTATTTCTTACGCAAACCCTTGGGTTAAGTCCAGAGGTTTTAACAAGGCCTGTTATAGAAGATAGATTAGCCAATAATTTTGAACTTTCAAAAAACAGTAAAAAAGTAACACATTTGTTTTTTTACGGAGCAGGTTGTGGAACTGAGCGCATGCAAAAGTTTTTAAAAGAAATTTTTAATTCTTTCTTTCCCAATGCTGTAGCAGAAGTAAAAGAAGATACCTTTGCTGCTGTTTATGCAACTACAAAAATAGGAGATCAAAGTATTGTTTGTATTTTAGGTACGGGATCTAATTGCAGTTATTACGATGGTGTGGGCTTGCATCAAAAAGTAACATCCTTAGGTTATATTCCTATGGATGACGGGAGTGGTAACTTCTTTGGAAGAAAATTAATCCGCGATTATTACTTTCATAAAATGCCTAAAGATTTAGCCGAAAAATTTGCGAGTGAGTATGATTTGGAAGCTGATGTTATAAAGGAAAATTTATACAAGCAACCAAACCCAAACACATATCTTGCTACCTTTGCTCGTTTTATTGTAGAAAATAAAGCGCACCCGTATTGCAAGGGAGTTATAGATAAAGGATTTCAGCAGTTTATTAATAACTACATTATGCAGTTTGAGTTAGCCACTAAAGTTCCGGTAAGTTTTGTAGGGAGTATTGCCTACTATTTAAAGGAAGAATTGGTTAAGGTATTGGAGCGTAATGATATTGTTGTGGGTACTATTCTACAAAAACCAATTGATGGTTTGGTAGAATTTCACAAACAAAACTTATAGTATAACTTGTTGTGTATTTTGAGGGAAAATTAAACTTCCGGACTTACGGTAGTCCTAAATTTCCCTCAAAATGTACAGCTTGTAAGCGGTTGGTTATTTAACGGCCAACATACTTATTTCTACATTCACAAACTTAGGTAAGTTTGCTACTTCAACGGTTTCTCTTGCAGGAGCAGTTTCTGCATTAAAATACCGACCGTAAACGTCATTAATTTCTGAAAATTGATGCATGTCTTTTACAAAAATAGTTGATTTAACAACATCTTCAAATGTCATTCCAGCCTCGGTAAGAATGGCTTTTAAATTTTCCATACTTTGCTCGGTTTCTGCCTTAATATTGCCTTCAACCAATTCACCAGTTTTAGGGTTAATAGGAATCTGACCTGAAATATAGAGTGTATTTCCGCTCAATACAGCTTGGTTATACGGGCCAATTGGTGCGGGGGCATTAGGGGTTGTGATTATTTTTTTCATTTTCTTAGTATTTAAAGTGTTCTGAATAACTGTTATTGGTCTAAGCCTGGAATAGCGACCATTTCGTTGGCGTCTGCGTCGTAATTTACGCCTGCTAACTCAAAGCCAAAAAGATTAAAGAAATCTATTCTATATCCTTCCAAATCACCTATTGAAGGCAAAGATTCTGTAGTGGCTTGCTTCCATAATTTAGCAACTTCTTCTTGAACATCCGCCCGCATTTCCAAATCATCTATTCGTATTCTACCCAATTCATCCATAGGTATTTTGTCTTCGAACAATCTCTCTTTAAAAAGTCTGTGTATTTGTTCAATACAGCCTTCGTGTAATCCTTTTTCTTTCATGACTTTATACAGTAATGAAATATACAAAGGAATCACAGGAATTGCAGAACTAGATTGTGTTACAAGTGCTTTGTTAACAGATACATATGCTGAGCCCTCAATGTCTTTTAAGGCATCAGTGATGGTAAAAGCTGTTTCTTCTAGGTGATCTTTTGCTTGGCCAATTGTTCCGTTTCTATAGACTGCCTTTGTAAGTTCTGGGCCAATATAAGAGTAGGCTACTGTTTTAAAACCAGTTGCTAGTACGTTGGCGTCTTTTAGTGCTGTAATCCACATTTCCCAATCTTCACCTCCCATAACGGTCACCGTATTTTCAACATCTTCAGGGGTGCTAGGTTCTATGGTGATTTCTTTAACTTCTCCACTATGAAAATCTACGGTTTTATTCGTAAAAGGTGCTCCAATTGGTTTTAGGGTAGACTTATGCCGAACTCCAGTAGTAGGATGGGTACGAACAGGTGATGCTAGACTGTAGATGACTAAGTCTATTGCTCCCAAATCTTTTTTGATTAATGCAATGGTCTGTTCTTTAATTTCGTTAGAAAAGGCATCTCCATTGATACTGCTAGCATAAAGACCATCCTTATGTGCTTGTTTTTCAAAGGCAGCGGTGTTGTACCATCCCGAAGAGGCTGTTTTGCCTTCTGCGGGCGGCTTTTCAAAAAAGACACCAATGGTTGCGGCATCAGATCCATAAGCCCCAGCTATTCTGGAGGCTAGTCCAAAACCAGTAGATGCACCAATAACCAAAATGTTTTTGGCGCCTTCAATTTTACCTTGAGATTTGATATATTCAATTTGATTTAATACATTTTTTTCACAGCCATCAGGATGTGATGTTATGCAAATAAATCCGCGTGTTTTTGGTTCAATTATCATAAGTTTTTATTTAAATAGTACTGCTGGTTAACAAAATAATTCGCTATAGTTTACTATAGAAAAGCACTAGAACCCTTTATCTAGATTGGCTTCTTTGTTCCCATTTAAGGTCCTTAAGAATAGAACTCTTAATACCAATAAAGAAATACCACCGCTCATAGGTTCCAAATGGGGTCCAATTAAAGTTCATTCTAAAACTTTTTAAATCTCTTTCAAAACGCAATTGCGTCAGAGAAAAACCTTTGTTCTTAAAATCATAACCAGAAGAAAGTCCAACCTTCCAACCTGGAGTTAACTCTATATTTCCTGAAAACATCAGGGACTGGTTATTAATTTCATTTTGCCTGTTTGTATTATTGTAACTAACGGCATAGGCTAATCGTAAATCCCAGGGTACTTTGTTGCCGTACAAGGGGTTATCTTCCTTTTCCTCGTCCTCTTCATCTGGGCGTGATCTGGCGTTGTTAAAATCTTCGCTCTCACCAAATAAACCATCTATATTACCACCACTTGCTCCTAAATAAGAATCGTCTTCCTCTTCGTCTTCTTCTTTCTTTTTATCCTTGTCAAACATTTTACTGCTAATTGAGTATCCAATGTTTGCTCTTGCCGATGTTAATCTAAAAAGGCTACCCCCATTATCAATATTAAATGTATTTATTCGAGTTCCTTTATTATCAATAGCATAGGGGTCTAAACCAGCTGAAAAATTGATAGACATTTTTTTGTCTAAAATACTGGTACCTCCACTTAATCTTACTGGGCTTAATCGCAAGGAATCTGCCTGAAAATTATAATTAGTAGATAGGTTTAAGCTATTAAAAATAGATATTTTTTTTGGTTCTGTCGCAGTAGAGTCCCTATCGGTCACTTTAGCCTCTAAGGTATTTTGTAATGAAAAGCTCATGGCGCTGCTTTGGGTACGTCCAGGAGCCCCGTATAAGGTGCCTTCAAACCTGCTATAGGGTATATAGACACCATCGGCATCCATATATTCGTCATAGGTGTCTTCAAACGAAGGGGTGTAACCATAGCCTATAGAAGGGCGCATAACATGCCGTATTGCCTGTATTTTATTGCCTTCTGCAAAGGTATAGGTACCGTAAACGGTAGTTCCAAGACTGGCGCTTAAGTTGTATTTGCCGTAACGGTCAAAACCTTTTATAGTATCATTCACAACGGTTTCTGTAACGGCGTCATACGATTTGTTAAACGTATCTAAGGTCCATACATCATCATAGGAGGCCCCAACACTTACGCTGAAATTTTTTAAAATTTTAAAGTTGGTGCTAATCGGAATACTATGGGTGGCACCAACCCTTGCATTTTTAAACATTCCGGATTTAAAAAAGAGAGAGTCTGTTGTCTGAATCCTATTTTCACCCCGAACGGTATATTGAAAATTTATATTTTGAATAATACCCTTTTTAATGCCGTCCCTTTTTGCAAATGGAAAAATACGCTCCATACTTGCTTGTACTGTTGGTAGCGTTAAATTTATAAGTTGGGTATTTGTGTTTTGGTTGTGTGTTGCTGTTAAACTCATATTTACAGCAGGATATTCTGGAAAAGTCTTGGAGTACGAAATGGATGACGAAAGGTTGTTATTTTGTGTATTTGGTACATTGTATTGGTTAAGAGAGTTTCTGTAATACTCACTACTACCTAGGTTAACAGATGCCGATAATCTTGAATTAGGATTCGATTTTGGATCTTGTGAATGTGATATTTGTATATTGTAATTAGAACTTCTGCTATAGTCATCAAATCCTTTTTGACTGTTAATCTGGTTTTCATACCTAATATTTACATTTCCTTTGTATTGATATCGTTTTGTATAAACAGACTGTGTTCTAAAACCATAACTACCATTGGTATAAAAATCTCCTAGTACCGTTAAATCTACATAGTCATTAATAGGAAAATAGTACCCTCCATTTTGTAAAAAATAGCCTCGGTTAGGGTCACTACCAAAGGTAGGGAAAATTAAGCCAGCCGTACTTCCTGTAGTTAAGGGAAAGTAGGCAAAGGGCAAAGCTATTGGCGTAGGTACATCTGCAATAAACAAATTGCTAAACCCGGCAATCATTTTTTTACCAGGAACAAATTTGCCTTTTCGTACTAGAATATAATAATCAGGATTTATGGTGTCCGTGGCGGTGGTAACTTTGGCTCTGTTCATAAAATATACAGAGTCATTTTCTTTTTTTGTGATTTCGGCATACACCTTCATAGCATCGCTGCCTAAATTTCCCAGTCCCGCTTGTTGTTCAGTTCTAGAATTCCAAATGATTGCTTTCTGTGTATCAAAATTAAACCGAATAGAATCTGGTTTTACAACTTGGTTGCCTTGTTTAAAGTCTGGTATTTGTGTGTAAGTGCCTGTAGAATCCTTAATTCTACCGGCATAAACTTCATTTTTAGCTAAATCCAATACAATGACACCTGCTTTTAATTCGGTGTTTTGATAGTAGAGTTCAGCTTTGTCATACAGGTAGATTTTTTGCTCTTTACTATTGTATTGCATATAACCTACAGCATTTCTTTTTATCTGATCAACTAAGATGGGATCTTTAATTTTGACGGTATCTTTGGTAATGCTGTCTTTTTTTCGGGATCTAAGAAGGAAATCTGCGGGTAAAAGAGGTGCTACTATCGTATCTTTTTCTAATTTAATAGATAGTGGAATTACCTTATCTTCTTGACCATAAAGGCTTACAGCCCCTATAAATAGGACTATATAAAAAAGTAAACGCTGTTTGTTTGATTGCAAGGCTATAAATCCTATTTTTGTAATGACTTGGCTTTGTATTTCGGAAGTCAAACTTACGGATATTTTTTATTTCAAGAATACGCATTAGAATAAATTTAACCTAAATGAAAAAATCATTTTTAAAAAACATACTAAAACGCAATAGGTTTTATCCCCTAATGTTCGTTCTATTAATTTTTGTACTATCATCATTTCGTACTATATACAATACCATAAATCCACAAGATAAATTTATTGTAGTTTTAGATGCGGGGCATGGCGGCCATGATCCTGGGAATTTGGGTAATGGTTTTTTAGAGAAAAATATAGCCTTGAATATTGTTCTTAAAGCAGGGGAGTTGCTAGAACAAAATCCGAATATTAAAGTGATTTATACGAGAAAGGACGACACTTTTGTTGATTTGTTCGTGCGCGGAGAAATTGCCAATAAGGCCAATGCAGATTTATTCGTTTCTGTACATTGTGATTCGCATTCTTCGGATGCGCATGGGGCAGGAACTTTTGTGTTAGGCCTCCATGCCAACAAACAGAATTTTGAAATAGCCCAAAAGGAAAACTCTGTAATTTATTTGGAAGACAACTATCAAGCCAAGTATTCTGAGTATGATATTAATTCACCCGAATCTGTAATAGGCTTAACTATTATGCAAGAGGAGTTCTTAGATCAAAGTATTGCATTGGCAAAATTGATGCAAGATAAGTTTGCCAATAAATTAAAGCGTACAGATCGTAAGGTAAAGCAGGCTGGTTTTATTGTATTGCATCAAACCTTTATGCCAAGTGTCCTGGTAGAAACTGGATTTTTAACAAATAAAAATGAAGGTACCTATTTAAATTCTAAATCGGGTCAGTTAGAGATGGGAACTGTAATTGCAGAATCGGTTTTAAGCTATATGGACCAATTGGTAAGAAATACTTTAAGCACACAAGATAATACTGCAGCAGTAAAAGATGAAAAAGAAGATGTTGTAGTGACTAGGGTTGAAGAAAAGATACAGCCACCAATTGAAGAAAAGGAAATAGCGGTAGTAAAAGAAGTACCAACAAAAGAAGTAATAGCGCCCGTTAAAAAAGAAGTCGAAAAAATTGACCCGGAACATAAAACGAATTCTACTGTTGAATTTAGAGTGCAATTATTTGCTAGTTCAAAAAATATTGGACTTAGTTCTAGTAATTTTAAAGGCTTAAATACGTTAACTAAGGAGCCCGTAAATAGTATGTATCGTTATATGACGGGTAAGGCAAAGACCTTTTATGATGCAAAATTAATAAAAGCTAATGCCGACATTAAAGGGTATAAAACCTCCTTTATTGTAGCTTATAAAGACGGTGTTCGTATCAGTGTAGACAAGGCATTAAAATATATTTCAGAGTAATTTTAAATCTATAATTAATTCTAATTAAATTAGAGAAAAACCATTTCTATTGAAACTATCCAGAGAATTAAAAACAGGTATTATTGCAATTGGAGGCATCTTGCTATTCATATTAGGTTTTAGTTATTTAAAAGCAACTCCCTTGTTTGATAATAACAAAACTTTTTACGCGATCTATGAAAATGTCGGTGGGCTGCAACCAGGCACGCAAGTATCTATAAATGGGTATGCCGTGGGTAAGGTAAATGACATCCGATTTAAGGATAGAGAAGGCAATTTATTAGTAACATTTTCTGTTGATAATAGTTTTGAGTTTTCAAAAAATAGTATTGCAGAGTTATATGATACGGGTATTATTGGAGGCAAGGGTATTCAAATAGTACCAGTTTTTGATGGAGTTTCCTTGGCAGTGTCTGGGGATACCTTAACGTCTAAAACCAAACCAGGCTTAACAGATTTGGTGCAAGAAAATCTTGCTCCCTTACAATCTAAGGTAGAAGGAGCAATTTCTAATGCAGATTCCTTATTGATTAATTTTAATGATATTTTAGATCCCAAAACTAAAAAGGACCTTCAGGAGAGTATTAGTGGGTTAAACCAATTGATTCAAAATTTTAATGTGACAACTACCGCATTAAATACCCTAATGGCAAATAATAAGGAGCAGTTAGAAAGTTCTTTGACAAATATAAAATCCATTACGGATGATTTTTCTAAAATTTCCAAAGGATTGTCAGAAGCAGGATTAGAAAAAAGTATAGCTGGTTTGCAAAAGACGGTAACCAACTTGGATAATTTATTGCTTAAGATAGACAATGGCGAAGGAACATTAGGCAAATTAATGAATAACGAAGAACTTTATAATAATTTAACTGGCGCATCAAAAGAATTGGATTTGTTATTGCAAGACTTTAGGTTAAACCCAAAACGCTATGTAAATGTTTCTGTTTTTGGAAAAAAGCAAGTGGAATATGAAGTTCCAGAAAATGACCCAGCAGCTACTATAGACAACTAAACATATGGAATACCTTCCCAACTTATTATTTTTATTGGTACTCTTTGCCGGAATTGGATATTTTGCAAGAAATGTAAAGAAACTTGCTCGTAATATAAAATTAGGGAAAGACGTAGATGTTAGTGATCACAAGCCTCAGCGTTTAAAAAATATGGCACGTATTGCTTTGGGGCAAACAAAAATGGTAGTGCGTCCGGTAGCCGGGTTTTTGCACATTATTGTATATGTAGGGTTTATCATTATCAATATAGAAGTATTAGAAATAATTATAGATGGACTATTGGGAACGCATCGAATTTTTGCACCACTCGGTGCAGTCTATGATGTATTAATAGCATCTTTTGAGGTTTTGGCTTTTCTAGTTATAGTGGCCGTTGTTGTTTTTTGGATTAGAAGAAACATAATTCGCATAAAGCGATTTATGAGTCCAGAAATGAAGGGATGGCCTAAGAAAGATGGAAACATGATTCTTTATATAGAATTGGTTTTAATGGTTCTTTTTTTAACCATGAATGGAGCAGATTACCAATTGCAGGCTATGGATTCCCTACATTACGTAAAGGCGGGTTCTTTTCCTATTAGTCAGTTTTTATCGCCTTTGTTTGGTGGTATGTCTGAAGCTACTTTAATACTCGTAGAACGTACTGCATGGTGGTTGCACATTGTCGGAATTTTACTATTCTTAAATTACCTGTATTATTCCAAACACTTGCATATTATTCTTGCTTTTCCGAATACGTATTTTGGAAAGGTAAATCCTAAGGGGCAATTAGATAATTTGGCAGCAGTTACTGCAGAAGTACAACTGATGATGGATCCAGATGCAGATCCTTTTGCAGCACCGGCTGAGGGAACTGAAGATGCAGCTCCTGAAAAATTTGGGGCATCAGATGTTACCGATTTAAATTGGGTACAATTGCTAAATGCCTATACCTGTACAGAATGTGGTAGATGCACAAGTGAGTGTCCTGCCAGCCAGACTGGGAAATTACTATCGCCTAGAAAAATCATGATGGATACGCGAGATAGGTTGGCCGAGGTGGGTGAAAATATTGATAAAAACAAGGGAACGTTTGTCGCAGACGGCAAACAATTGTTAGGAGATTATATCAGCAGTGAAGAATTATGGGCATGTACGTCTTGTAATGCATGTACAGAGGCTTGTCCGGTGAGTATAGATCCATTGTCAATTATAATAGATATGCGCCGTTATTTGGTTATGGAGCAATCTGCAGCACCTTCAGATTTAAACAATATGATGGGGAATATAGAAAACAATGGTGCACCATGGCCGTTTAATCAAATGGATCGATTGAACTGGAAAAACGAATCCTAAATAGAAATTAAAAATAGCTATGAGTACAGAACTAAGAGTGCCAACAATGGCAGAGTTAAATGCAGAAGGAAAACAGCCAGAAGTTTTATTTTGGGTGGGTTGTGCTGGTAGTTTTGATGATAGAGCAAAAAAAATCACCAAGGCTTTTGTTAAAATATTAAACAAGGCCAATGTTAGTTTTGCTGTATTAGGCACCGAAGAAAGTTGTACTGGTGATCCTGCCAAAAGAGCTGGGAACGAATTTTTGTTTCAGATGCAAGCAGCGACTAATATAGAAGTACTCAATGCTTATGAAATAAAAAAAATTGTTACTGCTTGTCCTCATTGTTTTAATACCATAAAGAATGAATACCCAGGATTGGGTGGCAATTATGAGGTAGTTCACCATACACAATTTTTAAAAGACTTACTGGATTCTGGTAAAATAACAATGGAAGGCGGACAGTTTAAAGGCAAGCGTATTACCTTTCACGACCCTTGTTATTTGGGAAGAGCAAATGGGGTTTATGAAGCGCCAAGAGCCCTTATCCGCAAGTTGGATGCCGAATTGGTAGAAATGAAGAATTGCAAGAAAAAAGGCTTGTGTTGTGGTGCAGGAGGAGCACAAATGTTTAAAGAACCTGAAAAAGGAACAAAGGATATCAATATTGAACGCACCGAACAGGCTATAGACACCAAACCAGAAATTATTGCAGCGGGTTGTCCTTTTTGTAATACGATGATGACCGACGGTGTTAAAAACAAGGAAAAAGAAGGAGATATTGCCGTTTTAGATATTGCAGAACTTATTGCGCAAGCCGAAGATTTATAACCTATGGGTTTTGAAAATCAAGTACTGGAAGATTATACAGTTCCCAATATTGAAAATGTTCCTTTTAAATCTATTGAAAAAAAATACCTAAGGGTGGTTGTGGTCAACTATATATTCCTACTGCTCCTTTTATTCTCTTCTGTTGGTTTAGCGGTTTTTCTTTTCCATGTGCCTTTGTCAGAGGTTTTGTTTGGAGGAATAGTTTTGCTGCTTTTCTTGCTGCTCACAGTTTCATTTATAGTATCTGTACTAAGTTTTAGTAAACGTAAATACGCGCTTAGAACAAGGGATATTTCCTATAAAAAAGGATTGTTTACTACTACGCTAACGACTGTTCCTTTTGTGAGGGTGCAACATATAGATGTAAAGCAGGGATTTTTTTCTAGAAAATTGAATTTAGCCAATCTAGAAGTGTATACCGCAGGTGAAAGTGGAGGCGACCTAACCATTAAAGGTTTAAAATACCAAGATGCAAACAGCATAAGGGAATACATAATGTCTAAAATTGATGCATAATTTTAGTATACCATCTCAACAATCTGCCAAGGGAGTCGCTGTATTACTATTTTTGTCTTTCTTAAAATTCATCAAGCAAGCTTATATCCTTGTCATTATTTTTGCTTTTCGGTTTATAAGTGATCCTTCTAAATTTCTAAGCTCCCTGCCGTACTTGGGGCTCGCTTTTTTTGCTCTGCTAGTATATTTGCTCATTTTTAATTATTTAAAATTCAAGAATTTTAAATTTCATTTGGAAGGCGATCAGTTTATTTTGTCTGAAGGGATTTTAAATAAGAAGAATACGGCAGTTTCTTTTGATAAGATTCAGAATGTAAATATGAAGCAAAATGTGTTGCATCAAATTTTAAATGTGGTGCAGCTAGACATTGATACCGCTGGAGATAAGGCAACAGAAATTAGTATTACTGCCTTGGAGAAAAGCAAGGCGATGGCCTTAAAAAAGATATTGTTAAGCTCTGAAAAAGCAGCTCTCATTGAAGAAAATAAAGAACAACCCAAAGATAAAATAAGAATTTCTACACGCAGCTTGTTCCTAACTGGTATTTCTGAAAATCACCTAAAAAGCTTTATGTTTTTAGCAGCAGCTTGTATGGGGTTGTTTTCAGATGTAGAAGATGTCCTTAAGAGTATGGGGCAGGAAGAATTGTATCAGACCATAGAAAATGATGTATTGGGTTTTAATCCAGATGGCTTGCTATTGCTATTAATTGGAGTAGCATTGGTTTTAATGATCTCTATATTGTATTCCATTAGTTCCATATTCATTAAAAATTATGGACTTACAATTGCAACCAAGAAAAATAAAGTAGAGGTAAGTAAGGGATTTTTTAATAAGATTTCTTATTCCTTAAATATAAATAGGGTGCAATCTGTGCATTATGAAACTAATTATTTAAAACGAATGTTAGGCTTGTACAACCTAAAGATTCTGCAAGCGATGGCTACCGAAAAGTCGAAAAAAAACATTCAGATTGTTGGAATCCAAGAGGGTGAGTTGCGCTTTGTAGAAAAACTTTTGTTTGCAATTAACCCTTTTACAAGCGGAAACAAAGAAAAACCACATACCTATTACCGTACCCAATTATTGTATAGGGCTGCTTTTGTGTTACTGCTGGTAAGTTGTGTTGGTTTTATTGGTTTTGGCAGCCAATTTTTGTTGCTTCTTATTGTAATTATTCCCATTGTAGTTCGACTACTCTTTTTAAAGTATCAGAAAAGGTATTATGTATTATCGCGTGATTTTATAATATTGGGGTCGGGAAGTATTTCTACCTTTACTTCAATTGTTGAGAGTCATAAAATGCAAAGCGTTACTATTCATCAAAACTTTTTTCAAAAACGGAAAAAGGTAGCAGATTTGAATATCTTTGTAGCTTCAACGAAAATTACTTTTCCTTGTGTAGAATATGATAGGGCAATAAAAATGTATAATTATTTATTGTTTCATGTAGAATCATCCAATAAAGATTGGATTTAAAAATAAAATATGTTAGTAGACTTCAATACATTACCAGATACCTCTCGCATTTGGATATACCAGGCCAGTAGATCGTTAACCCCAGAAGAATTGGCTGAGATTAAAGCAGATTTAGATGCATTTATAGTGGATTGGACCGCCCACGGTAGTGCGTTAACGGCTGGGTATGAAATAAAATACAAGCGATTTATTGCCTTGGCCTTAGATCAATCCAATGCTTCTGCATCAGGTTGTTCTATAGATGCTTCAGTGCATTTTATTCAAGGCTTGGAAAAAAAATACAATATTAATTTATTGGATAAGATGAATGTGTCTTATAAGCAAGGGGAATTTGTAGCCTATAAAACATTGGTCGATTTTAAAAAGATGGCCAAAAACAAATCTGTTACAAAAAGTACCATCGTTTTCAATAATTTGGTAGCGAACAAACAGGAATATTTAAATCATTGGGAAGTACCGGCTGAAGAAAGCTGGCATGGTCGGTTTATGTAATTCAAAGGCTATTTCTTCAAATTAGCCTAAATTTTTGTTCTCCTTATTAATAAACTCTAAATTTCACAAGAAGAGATTTTATTAGATTATTCTATGCGATTATATAGTACCCTATTTTTATTTATGATATGCATGTATGCTGCTCAAGCACAGGTAGATTCGCTGTCTATCATCCGAACTTTTGTGGAGCAGGATAGCATAGTGCGTATAGATCCGTTGGTTACCAAAGATACATTGACTCAAGAAAAGTGGGTGAATGGGATCTATGCTTCCATGACCTTGGAAGAAAAGGTGGGCCAATTATTTATGGTTAGTGTAGCCTCAAACCAAAATAAAGCAAGTACAGATAAAATTAAAAAGCTTATTGGTTCAGAACACATTGGCGGTGTTATATTTTCCTCAGGGGGACCTATGCGGCAGGCGAAACTAAATAATGAGTATCAAAAGGCTTCAAAAATACCATTGTTAATAGGAATGGATGCGGAGTGGGGTTTGGCCATGCGGTTAGATTCTACCTATGCCTTTCCTTGGAATATGACCTTAGGAGCTATACAAAAGAATGCTATTGTAGAAAAGGTTGGGTATCAGATTGGAGAACATGCGAAAAGGCTTGGGGTGCATATTAATTTTGCGCCAGACATCGATATTAATACCAACCCCTTAAATCCTATTATTGGAAATAGGTCTTTTGGTGAAGACAGAGAAAATGTAGCCCATAAGGGAATTGCTTATATGAAGGGCTTAGAAAAAGCAGGTGTACTTTCTAGCGGAAAACACTTTCCAGGGCATGGGGATACTGCAACGGATTCACATAAAACCTTACCCATTATTGGATTTACAGAACATCGAATAGATAGTATTGAATTGTACCCCTTTAAACGGTTAATTCAGGAAGGGTTAAGCAGTGTTATGATTGCGCATTTAGGAATTCCTAGTTTGGAAGCAAGACCAGATTACCCCTCATCATTGTCTGCAAATATTGTAACAAAACTATTACAGCAGAAGTTAGGCTTTAAAGGATTGGTTTTTACCGATGCTTTAAATATGAAAGGCGTAGCAGATTTTACGGCCCCAGGTGACGCAGACCTCACTGCATTTTTAGCAGGTAACGATATCTTATTAATGCCCTTGGATGTAACTAAGGGAAAAGAAAAAATCATTGAGGCGTATAACTACGGTGTAATTACGGAAGAACGCTTGGCACATTCCGTAAAGAAAATATTAAAAGCAAAGTACAAAGTGGGTTTACATAGTTATAGCCCCGTGGTAGAAGATAATTTGTATAAAGATTTAAATGGTTTAGAGAATGATTTAGTCTATGCAGAAGCCATAGAGAATGCCATCACTGTGGTAAAGAATAAAATTGATTTGTTACCCATTGTGAAACTAGAAAATAAAAAGATAGCCTATGTTCAATTAGGGGATTCGTCTGGTGCTAGTTTTTTAAAAGAACTCAATGAATATATTACCGTAACGGAGGTAAAGGAAGCGAATCTACAGCTGTTAACTCAAAAATTAAAGGAATACAATCTCCTTATAATTGGGCATCATAAAAGTAATGAAAGCCCATGGAAATCGTATCGATTTTCAGACAAGGATTTAGCCACTTTAAAAGCAATATCGCAAGCGCGTAGCTCGAATTCCATTTTAGTAAATTTTGCAAAACCCTATTCTTTATTAGATGTAGATCTAAGCAGTATTGATGCAGTGGTCTTAGGCTATCAAAATAGTGAATTGGCACAACAAAAAACAGCCCAGTTGTTGTTTGGAGCAATTGCCGCCAAAGGGAAGTTACCAGTTTCTTTAGGTATAGAATTTCCTGTATATTCTGGTGTTACCTATGGGTCTTTACAGCGATTGGGGTATGACCAGCCCGAACGTGTAGGGTTAAGCGCAGAAGGCTTGAAAAAAATAGATGAGTTGGTTAACGTAGGTATAGATTCCTTGATGTTTCCTGGGGCGCAGGTACTGGTTGCTCGTAAGGGAAAAGTGATTTACAACAAAAGTTTTGGAAAACCTACCTATGAGTCTAAGGAAAAAATAACCAACGATCATATCTATGATTTGGCCTCTTTGACAAAAATTTTGGCAACATTGCCTATGGTAATGAAAATGGAGGAAGAACATAAAATCGCCTTAAATAATACCTTTAAAGACTTGATACCAGCCTATGCAGATACCGAGCTAAAAGATGTTACGGTTTTAAAAGCATTATCTCATTATGGGCGCTTGCCTGCTTGGATTGCCTTTTACGCAAGTACATTGGATGATAAGCGCAAACCATCTCGAGAATTTTATAGCAGTACACAATCTGACGCTTATCCGTATAAGGTAAATGAAAAGTTATTTTTAATTAAGGCGTATAAAGATTCCATTTACAATAGAATTGGCCGGCAAGACTTAAAGTCTAATCGGTACCGCTATAGTGATGTAGGATATTATGTTTTTAAAAAATACATTGAAGACACCTATAACAATGGCTTAGATAGTTTGGTAGATGATTTTTTATATCAGTCTTTGGGGGCAACACATACTAGTTTTAATCCCTTAGATAAATTCTCAAAGGCAAGTATTGTACCTACAGAAATAGATAACTATTACCGTTATGACACGGTACAAGGATATGTACATGATATGGGTGCTGCAATGCAAGGAGGCGTTGGGGGTCATGCAGGCTTGTTTAGTAATGCCAATGATGTAGCTAAAATTATGCAGATGTATTTGCAAGGTGGTTATTACGGAGGAACACGATATTTTCAAGAGCGAACCATCAAAAAATTTAACACCTGTTATTTTTGTGATGAAGATGTGCGTAGGGGTGTCGGTTTTGATAAACCTCAAATTAATGAATCCGGACCTACCTGCGGATGCGTGTCTCGAAAAAGTTTTGGACATAGCGGGTTTACGGGCACCTATACTTGGGCAGATCCTGATGAGGAAATTGTTTATGTATTTCTTTCCAATAGAACATATCCCAGTCAAAATAATAATTTATTAGTTAAATCTGGGTTAAGAACTAGGATTCAGCAAGTAATTTATGATTCAATTATAAATTAAATAGTAGTTTTGTAGTAATGAAAATAGCTATAGTTTGTTACCCAACGTTTGGAGGCAGTGGCGTAGTAGCCACAGAATTAGGAATTGCGCTTGCTAATAGGGGGCATGAAATTCATTTTATAACCTATAAGCAACCCGTACGGTTGGAGTTACTTAATGAACGTATTCATTTTCATGAAGTACATGTGCCGGAATACCCATTATTTCAATACCAACCCTATGAGTTGGCCCTTTCTAGTAAGCTGGTTGATACCATCAAATTTTTTGGTATCGAATTATTACATGTCCACTATGCCATTCCACATGCCTATGCGGGCTATATGGCTAAAAAAATGCTAGAAGAAGACGGAATATATATTCCAATGGTCACCACCTTGCATGGAACGGATATTACACTTGTAGGCAAGCATCCATTTTATAAACCGGCGGTAACCTTTAGTATCAATAAATCGGATGTTGTTACCTCTGTATCCGAAAATTTAAAACAAAGTACCTTAGACTTATTTCATATCAAAAAGGAAATCCATGTGATTCCTAATTTTATTGATAAGAGTAATTACAATGTAGATAATAAAGAGTGTCAGCGTTCCTTAATGGCAAATGAGAATGAACGAATAATTACCCATATTAGTAACTTTAGAAAGGTAAAGCGTATCCCAGATGTGATTCAGATTTTCAAACAAATTCAAGATAAGATTCCTGCAAAGTTAATGATGGTAGGTGAGGGGCCCGAAAAAGAAAAGGCAGAAGAATTGGCCGAAAAGTTGGGTATCAAAGACAAGGTCGTTTTTCTAGGAAATAGCAACCAGGTAGATCGTATTTTATGTTTTTCAGATTTATTTTTATTGCCTTCAGAAACAGAAAGCTTTGGCCTGGCGGCTTTAGAAGCAATGATGCACAGGGTGCCGGTGATCTCGAGCAACACAGGAGGCATTCCAGAGGTAAATGTACAGGGTATTACTGGTTTTATGAGCAATGTAGGTGATGTAGATGAAATGGCCTTCAATGCGCTTAAAATTCTTAGTGATGATACTACTTTAACGAAATTTAAAGACAATGCAGAAAAGGTAGCTCATAAGTTTGATATTGCAAACGTATTGCCACTGTATGAAAAAGTGTACGAAGAGGCTTTTAAAACCTATTATAAAATTTCGTATTAAATGCATACTAATTCACTTCCTATCGATTAAAAAAAACACTTGATAGATTTTTATTGTATGTCGCTGATTTAACAAATACCTTGTGGGCTTATATGATTTTAATTAAGAAATATTAGTACAAAAATCAATTTATAGTAGTACCGGATACCCCCCATCTTTTATTGAATTAATCCTATGTTTTTAAATTTAAACATAGCACTCCTGTTGTTTTTTTATCAAAAAAGCCAAGAGGGTTTGCGTACAAAATTACCCATATTAATACTTTTATATGCTTTTTAACTCCATAGATTTTGTAATTTTTTTGCCAATTGTTTTTATACTTTATTGGTTTGTTTTAAATAAAAATTTAAGAGTACAAAACTTTCTATTAGTAGTGGCAAGTTATGTGTTTTACGGTTGGTGGGACTGGCGGTTTTTATCATTAATAATTTTCAGTACAATCGTAGATTACACCTTAGGCATTCTTTTGGAAAAAGAAGAAAATGAGAAAAAACGAAAACTTTATTTATGGACGAGTATAGGTATTAATTTAGGTTTTTTAGGTTTTTTTAAATACTATAACTTCTTTGTAGATAGTTTTGTAGAAGCATTTACATTCTTTGGGCAAGAGATAAAAGTTGAAACTTTGTATATAATACTTCCTGTAGGTATAAGTTTTTATACATTTCAGACCTTAAGTTATACTATAGATGTTTACAAAAGAAATTTAGAACCAACTAGAAAGATTGTAGCCTTTGCAGCCTTTGTTAGTTTCTTTCCTCAATTAGTTGCAGGACCTATAGAAAGGGCTAGTAACCTATTACCACAAATACTACAAAAACGAAAATTAAATTACTGTCAGTCAAAAGATGGATTGCGATTAATTTTATGGGGATTATTTAAAAAGGTGGTCATAGCAGATTCTTTATCACCTATAGTTAATGATATTTTTGCGAACTATGAAACGCATTCTTCTCCTGTTCTAATAATGGGAGCCGTATTTTTTGCTTTTCAAATTTATGGTGATTTTAGTGGGTATTCAGATATAGCCATTGGTACTGCCAAATTATTTGGTATTGAATTAATGTCCAATTTCAAATTTCCCTATTTATCTAGGAATATAGGTGAGTTTTGGAGACGTTGGCATATCTCATTGTCTACTTGGTTCAGAGATTATTTATACATCCCACTAGGGGGTTCTAAGCAATCTAAAGCCATTGGAATCCGTAATATTTTTATTATATTTTTGGTTAGTGGGTTTTGGCATGGTGCCAATTGGACATTTATTTTTTGGGGTCTCTTTCACGCCCTACTGTTTTTACCTAGTTTTTTATTAGGCACCAATAGAAAATATAAGAATGATGCTAGTTTGTCGTCATTTAATATTTTAAAGGTATTTTCAAATGTATACAACACATTGCTAACATTTATATTAGTCACTATTGGTTGGGTATTTTTTAGAAGTAATACGCTTACAGATTCCTTTGCATATTTAAAAATTATTTTCACTGACTTTTCTGTAGAGAATTATATACATCCAAATGGATATCGCATAATAGATTATTTTTTATTGCTTTTATTCTTTCTGGTGTATGAATACATAATTAGAAATAATGAGCGTAATCCAATAGCTTTTAAAAATAGATATTTGCGTTTAGCAATGTATATTTTATTGGTGTTTTTAATGTTATTGTTTTATGATGATGGCGTAGATAGATCATTTATTTATTTTCAATTTTAGGGTATGAAAAAGATTTTATTAAAATTTATAGTATATAGTATTGTTCTACTAGTTTCGCTAGAGTTGCTTGTTCGTGTATTTCATTTACACAATGAAAGACCGGAAAGATATGCTGATGAATACGGTGTTGAAAAATGGGTTCCAAACCAAGCTGGTTATTCGGTAACTGGAAATAGAAAGCAAAATGTAGGCGAATATCGTATTAATGATTTTGGTTTTAATTCTGTGTATAACAATTATCTGCCCTCAAAAGATAGTATAGAAATTGCGATAGTTGGGGATTCTTTTATTGAAGGTTTTCATCAGGATTATACAAACTCAATCAGTAGAAAAGTAGAAAAGAAAATTCCAAATGTCAAGGTATTCGAGTTTGGATATGCCGGATATAACCTGGCTGATCAATTAAATTTAATGCAGGCATACAATCACTTGTTTAAAGATATAGATAGGGTGGTCGTTTATATAAGGTTCACAGATGATTTAATTACGGGCGAGTATAAATTGTCTAATAGGTTGTCATTGAATACCCCCTTAAATAAATTGCTTAAGCGTAGTAAATTAATAGTATATGCCAAAGATATTGGATTTTTTGACCCTATTAAGGAAAAAATAGCAGCTGTAGTTAATTTCAGTAAAGGGGTTTCAGGAGATATTCATAAAAAGAAAAATAACGATTCCTTATACCTAGAAAATTTTAAAAAGCTTGTAAACTTTTACAATTACAACAAAGAGAAGAATATTTTATTGGTTGATTACAGTCTGTGTTCCCAAGAGTTTTTAAACTACTTAAAAGTAAATGATTTTAGAACAATTGATTTTAATGCTGATTTTAAGAAGGATAATATACCTAAAACCTTAATTTATGATCAACATTGGAATGATGCTGGAAGAGAAATTATTGCGGATAGAATTGCTGAATATATAAAAAATGAAAACCTAAGTATACGTTAAGACTAATATCGCTAATAGGTTAGCTCTCTTTTAATATTTTTTGATGGTGTTTATTGCCTACAATTAGATAGGTGTTTTTAGTCAACTTATATGTTTTTACGGTGCTTATATGTGCTATAGTTGTATAAAGAAAATCATACACGTATTTTTTTAAAAAATCATACTCTGGGCTCGCTATTGTAATCTCAATCAGATTTAAATGATCTTTAGTAGTGTTTTTATCAATAGTTGAAATTTGTATATCGGTTTCAACTTCTTTGTTAGCAAAGTATTTGTGTTTTAGATTAGGTACAATTTCGTTGATCTTTTTAGACTTTAAATATTCTTTCGTTTTTATTTTTATCACTTCCAATTGCCCCATCATTTTAGAAGCAAAATTAGTAGTGTTGTAAATTATATGGTGTTCAAAATTGTAAATAGTATTGCTCCATCTTCGTTTGTAATCCATTCCCCCAACACCCATTTCAAAAAGGATATAGTTATGAGCACAGCACCATTCTATTTGTTTGTATATTTCTACATGGCCCAAACCAAACTTAGAATAGTCAATATCATAGGAAGAAATAGTGCTAAATAGTATTTTTCCAAAATGATAATTTAAGGAGATTTCTATAGGTTTATTGTCGTCATAAATTACAAATAAAGAAGCTTGTTTGTTTTGTATTTTAGGATATGTTTCTTCTAAAAGGGCATCCCAATTTGGCAATTCCTTGTTTTGTTCGTTCCGTTGCTTAAATCTATGAACAATCATTTCTTTTAAAGAATCCATTATAAAATGATATTCTTCTTTAGTAATAGCCCCATAGTAAAGCTTGTAGTTTATTGTAAAACAGGCCTCCAATCTATTTACATACCTGCGAATAATACTCCTTTTTTTAGAATTGTATTGTTCCTGTAGATAATCATCTATGGTGGAGTTGGATTTTAAATGTATGGCATAGCCCCAATTGTTTTGTTTTATAATGGTATGCGAAAATTTAGGATCTGTGAGTTGTAATTTAATATAGCTGGGTACCAAACTCAATGAATAATTAGGAATAGGGAAGGTATCCTCCTTAATTGTGTTGGTTATTTTTTCTTCAAAATATTCAAGAGAAGGGAATAATGGAGAAATAGCTTCACCTTTAAATACATGGGTGTTAAATACTATTTTGTTTGTTGTGATCATTAAAAAAAGTCCTGGTTTACTGTATTGGTTATATCTACATACAACCGTATGCAAAATTAAGTTTTTGTTTAAAATAAATTTAGTGATGTGCGTTCAATAGTACTATTTAATTTAATATTTTAAAGAACCATTCCTTGTTTTTTCCTTCAATAACGATGTAATTTTCTTCCGCTAATATTCTATAAACTTTAATATCATTGTAGTGCTCTTTGGATATAAAAAGTAAATCTATAACATATTTTTTTATGAAATGATAATTAGTATTGTTTTCAAAATCAATACGGTTCTCTTTTTTATTTAAATTTAGGTCAGAAACAGTTAGCTGTTTTAATTCTTTATGATTTTTATTTTTGTTTGATAGGTTATAAAGAAATTGTTTAATTTTTTTATACGGATGATGAAGGTTGATACGTTTTAATATATAATATAATTTATAACGGTAACTTATTCTTAATTTAGTAAAAAAGGCAACTAGGGTAGCTTTACTAGAATTAGCATCATAAATTATATGATTGTAATAGGAGTAAGTTGTAGTCATCCAGTCTTTTTTGTAATACTCATATCCTTTTAAAAGATCATATGTAGCAATATCATTTTTAAAACACCATTCAATATTTTTAAGCATATCTATTGCACCTAAATGAAATTTAGAATAGTCAATATCATAACAGCTCATTATATAAAATCCCAAATTTGCCTTAAACATATTAATGCGAATGCTTATTGGTTTTTTGTTGTGATAAATTACAAATAGGCTCGCTTCTTTTTTTAAAATTAAATTATAAATTAGGTCGTGATATTCATCAAAATGCTGCAATTCATAATTACTTTCTTTTTTTTCTTCAAAACGTCTAATTAATAGTTCTTTAAGGGCGATAAAAAGTTTGTTATACTCTTCTTTGGGGATACTGCCATAATAACAAGTATAATCTATGGTAAAACACTTTTCTAATCTATTTTGATACCGTCTTAAATTAGACCTACTTTTGGCACCAAAATTATGTTTTAAATAGGCTTCTAAGGTATCAAATTTATTGGTTTCAACTAAAAACCCTTGCAGTGTTTGTACCTCTGTTTTTTTAAACTTAGACTTTTCTGGAGTATGGGTTTTTAAATAGTTTGGAACATCCTGTATTAAATACAAACCCTGATCAGCATTGGTGTTTTTAATTGTTTTTTCAGAATAAACAACCTTGGTTTTATAGGTTACCTTATCAAATACATAAAAGAAATCACTAGCGTAAAACAAAGCTTTTAAAAAAACAATTCTATTCGGTTTTAGCATATCATTATAATGTTTCTGCGGTTGTTATTAAATAACATTTTTTCTCACCTTTAAGAATGTAAGCGTTATTGTTTTTATAAACAAGCACGCTATTAATGGACTCTTTAGCTGTATAAATACAATCGTAGATAGGTTTTCTTAAAAATGAATATGCTTCTTTATTAATGTCTATTGTTGATAAGCTATCAAATAAATTAGTTTCGTAATCAATTTCCGTACTAATGTAACTCTTATTTTTAGGTGTCAATTTTGACTTTTCTTTTCGTTGTTTATAGTGATGATACACAGTATCTACGCTACACTTTTTTAGTAATTTAATGATATAATAAAAGCTCTTAAGTTTAATAGAATACATGGCTGCTATTGATATAGAAACTATGGATTTTGAATTGTAAACAATATGCTTTTGAAAAAAGTAGGTGCTATCTGTAAATTTAGATTTATAGCTATACGTACCTTTTAATAAATCAAAAACTTCGATGTTATTTTCAAAACACCATTCTAATTGCCATATTAAGTCTATAAAACCTAAATAAAACTTAGAATAATTAATATCATAACTTCTCATATAGCCATAGAGTGTTTTATTTAATATGGGGTTAAAAGCAATGCTAATAGGAATACCTCTATCGTAGATTACAAATAAACAAGCTCTTTTTTCATTAATTAGAGAAAAACCATTTTCCTCATAATTATCCCAAATATCTAGGGCATAATGTTCCACTCCTAAGGAATCAAAACGTTTTTTTATCATTTCCGGAAATATAGTAAAAAGGCGGTCATATTCTTTTTTATCTATATTTCCATAATACACTTTGTAGCTAATTGGAAAGCATTTCGCTATCCTTTTTTTGTAATTCCTAAACTCGTATCTACTCTTGCCGCTAAAGTTGGTTTTCAAATACTCATCTAAATTCTTATAATTTTTCAGGTTAATCATGGAACCCATATGCGTATTTAATGTAATTACTTTAACCGTTTTACTAGATGTATTGAAGGAAGGAATAATGTAATGTGGCACATCAGAAAAGAGATAGGTGTTTTTATCAACATCCATCTTATTTGATGGTTTGCTTGTAAATAACGTACTGTTACATAATTTGTTTTTTAATTTTGTGTAAAACAAAAAGAAATCTTTTGGCTTTAATAATAAGCACTCGATAAAATCTATCTTTATTAACATTTATTATTATTTAATATAGGTACGCTTAGGAATTGGTGTTATTTAAGTTTATATAAAAGTTTGTCTAAAGAAAAATAGTTCCCTAAAATTTGTTTGTCTCTTAAAAACTGAAGCAATTTAAATTTAAAAAACTGTGTTTTTACCCAAATATTGTCTACCACAGCAGTGTTGTTGTAATAGAGTCTATTTAAAAAAAGGTAGTGATGGTTACTCCATTTTAGTTTGTAATACGTTTCTCCCATAGATAAATCAAAAACTGATATATTATTGGCCATACACCAATCAATGTGATGAAGCATACAAATATCTCCAATATTGTAACTAGAATAGTCTATGTTGTAGGCTTGTATATGGCTAAATACAATAGTATCAAGATGAAAGTTTAAGGTTATGCCAATGGGTGCGCAATCATCATAAATAACAAATAGTGAAGCTTCTTTGTTTAAAATTTTACCATAGATTTCTGTCTGCATAGCTTCCCAATCTGCAAGGTACCTGTTTTGTGTTTTTTTTTGATCAAACCTATTTTTTAAGAATTGATAAAAAGCGCTAAATATAATAGTATACTCTTTCTTTTCAATACATCCAAAATAAAAACGATGCGATATTTTATGAGTATGCTCTAACTTTTTTTGTTTTGCACGTAAATTTTTTTGATTTCTTTTACTGAGTTGGTTTTCTATAAATTGTGATGCTGTCTGATATTTGGAAAAGTCCAATAAAAAGCCTTTGTATTGGGGTACATCCTTAAACTTTAAGGAGCCTAGGCCTTCTTTATTGTCTGAAAATAATAGGTAATTGGGAATATTTTTAATGAGGTGCCTATGCTTGTTGTTTAATGCTAATTTTTTTGGAATGGTAATGGTGTGGCCCGATAGGGAATTAGCAACCGTATCCCTAAAAAAGGAAGGCAAGCTTCTTTCCAAGAAGAAACAGAAAACAAGATTGGTTATTTTATTTGAAAAGTATTTCTCTAGCATACATTCACTTCTGGTACTAATTTAATTAAATTCTAGGCAACAAAGGTATACCCGTTTTCTAAACCTTCTATATAAAAACAATTGGCTTTATTGGTTATTTCATATAGTTGAATATCAGTTAACTTTTCAGATGTATTGTACATGAATTGATAGGTGAATTTTAAAAGTGCCGCATTTTCTTTGGTATCCATATCAATAGGTTTTAAGTAGGTCGCCAACGGCCTATTTGTAGTATCTAATAAGTCAGCCTTTTTTTTAAGGGTTACATTGTTTTTTTTGTTTTTTAATAAAAACGTGAATTTGTGAAAAACCGTATTAATATTTTTCTCTCTTAAATAATTTTTAAGCCTAAAATAGGATAGGATTGTATGAGCAATTAAACGAGATATGCCGCCTTTTGAATCATATAGTATATGGTATTCAAAATTGTATTTTGTAGTAGCCCAACGTTCCTTATATTCATAGTGTCCTTTAGAAAAATCTAAATATTTTATTCCATTTTCAATACACCATTGTAGCTGCTCAATAATACTAATGGTACCAAGCCTAAAGGGAGCGTAGTCTGTATCAAAGACTCTAATGGTGTCAAAAGCAATGCTGTCAGAGAAATTTAATAAGGTTATCGCAATGGGTATTTCTTTATTGTAGGTCACAAATAAAGCTGCTTTTTTTTCAAGGATCATGGGGTAGGTTACATCAAAGTAAAAATCCCATTCGGTTGTATCTAAATTATTATTAGATTCTTGTTTTTCAGCAAAGCGTTTTACCAATAGTTGGTGAAATACAGTAAATAAATGGGTATAGGTTTCTTTGGGAATGGCTCCATAATACATCGTATAGCTGATATCAAAGCAATGTTCTAGCTTTCTCTTGTATAAATTAAACTTATAGTTGCTATTCTTGCTTAAGTTTTTTTTCATATAAGCTGCTACGCTAGAAAAATTTTCTAGTTCACACAAATAACCAGGATATTGTGTAATTTTTTTTAGTTTTAGCTGCGTTTTTGTGCCTGCTTCAACTGTATTAAAATAGGTATGTACATCATAAATTAAAAAGGTCTTATTTTTTAATAGGTTATTGTCTTCGTTGGCAAGTGTATAATTTATCCCTTTTGTATTTGTTTTTCCTAAATTAACAAATAACGGTAACCATTTACTTTTTAAAAAGCTAATTTCTGGAAATAAAGAAAATGAATATTCCTTAGTTGTAGGAGAGAAATGAGCAAGCCAAGTTTTTGCAAATAAAGTATTTAAAAAGGGATTATTTTTTATCATTATATAAAGTATGACTATTTTTTATTGGCATCAATTTGCAATGAATTCTTAATATCCTTGCTTAGTAGAGAAGTAAATTCTTTGGCACTTTCAGATACCAAATGTGTGCCATCGTATGTGTTAAAGCCCAACTCTTTTTGTGAATAATTTAAAAACGGAACGTTCTCTGTCTTGGCAATACTATCAAACTGAGCATCAAAATTTTTCCATTTTTCATCTTCAAGAGCCAGCATTTCAGCAGTCAAAGGCATGCGTACAATAAACACATCTCCTTTTTCTTTTAAGAAGTTTATGGTTTCAACGAAACTTTGTAGCCTTAGTTTACTAAATTCTTGAGTTTTAATGAATTTAGTTTGGAATTCTAGGGTTTGTTTTTTCCACAAAGTTAAATCTTCCTTTGTTACGGTGTAAGAGTTACTCTTTAGTTTAAATTCATTCCATCCATTGGCATGGACCACCAGATTATCCCATTTATTAGTAGGGTAAATTGCATTGTACAAGGAAATTGGGTAGCAATTACTAATATAATCAAAATTAGGAGCTTTGGAAAAATTACTAATTTTGCCTAATATCTTTTCTTGGTCTAGTTTCCGTAGTGCTTTCTCATCCAAATTTTTTGTAGTGGTAAAACTGGCCGGAGTTACTGTTAAAATAAACAATCCTTTCTGATGTTGTTTTTTTAGTTTGTTTTTGACACTATTTAAATAGATATCTCCATATTGCGATTGTTCAAAGTTTATAGCGAAATTTACGATTGGTTTTTCAAATTTAAATTCCTGCAACTCATCTTCTAAAATTTGAGGCGAAATACCTTGACTGGCTGTGGAAACACCAAGTATAAGCCCACCAGCTTCTTGGCAGAACTTAGGGTAATTTTCATCTACATAACCAGTAGATATTTTATACATAAAACTAAAGTAAATACCGGCTAGAACGAAGCAAAATAAAATTATTTTTAAGATGAAATATTTCATAATACTAAAATTGAAAATAGATGAATGAGCTTTGTCTGTTAATACCGAATAGTACAATAATAATAATATAACCAAAATATGCAATCCATTTGTAATGTTTTGGTTGTTCTAATACCAATTCATACACTTTATTATTGCCTTTATAATAATGAATTAGTTGCACGATACCTATAAAAATTAAGCATAAAAATAGCTCTAAATAATTATTAAGTATATTAATATGTAAACTTCCTAGGTTACACATATTTTCTAAATAAACTAAGGCTGTAGTTATTGATGAAGATCTAAAAAAGACTAAGGTTATCGTTAAATAACAAAATACAAAAAACCAACCTAAAAAGGAAATAATTTTTTTGGGTATCTGTAGTTTTTTAAATAACCGAGATCTGAAGGTATTGGTACTAACTTCTGCAATGAGTAGCAGTGCATTTAACATACTCCAGACCACAAAGGTCCAATTAGCTCCATGCCACAGGCCAACTACAAAAAAAACGATCAATACGGCGGGGACTCTTTTTAATTTTAAGTTTACCACTAAGGGTCTGTATACATAATCTCGCATCCATTGCATTAAAGAGATATGCCATCGTTTCCAAAAATCTGCACTACTCGTAAAGAAGATAGGTCTGTTAAAGTTTTGTATTAAATCTACACCTAACACTTTAGCAATTCCTATTGCAATTGTAGTATATGCCGAAAAGTCATAATAGATTTGAAAACAAAAAAGAAATGCTCCTAAAATTAAAGAAAAACCATGTGGGCTTTCAGGGTTGGCAAATGCTTCATCTACATAGATGCCAAGTCTATCTGCCACAACAATTTTCAGAAAAAATCCCCAGGCCATCATAATAAGACCTTGTTCAATGTTTTTTAGGTTTATAGCTACTTTTTTCTTTAGCTGTGGTAATAGCCTAGAAGCACGCTCTATTGGCCCTGCTACCAATTGTGGAAAATAAGCGACATACAACGCAAAAACTCCTAAATGTTTTTCAGGTTTTATTCTGCCTCTATACACATCAATAGTATAACTCATGGTCTGAAACGTATAAAAAGAGATTCCGACAGGCAATAAAATTTGACTTATATGATAACTTTGCTCCGCTTCATCAATTGGAATAACGATTCCAAAATATGCCAGAATGCTCGCAAGTGAAGCTGAAAAAAAGAACAAATATTTAAAAGCTATTAGTATTCCAACATTTACGGCAATACTGGTACCTGCAAATATTTTTTTTATTTGCTGTGTTTTAGCACTGTATATTTTTAGTGCACAAAAATAGTCTACTAAGGTAGAGGCCACTAGTAACAAAACCAAAGCAGGTTCATATACCATATAAAAATAATAGCTACCAATCAACAACCATAGCCATCGAACTTTTTGGGGTAAAATGTAGAATCCTATTATAATTAAGGGTAAAAAATATAAAAATTCAAAAGAATTAAATAACATAAAGAGTGCATTATTAAAAGATAGGACACAAATGACTAGCTAAAGTAGCCAATTCTTTTTGCGGACAATTCTTTAAAAGATAAAACGTAAAAAAATAGGCTAAATTACATTTGTAAGGCATAAAAAATAGCCTGTTAAAAATGAAAGGCTACTTACTGCGTAACGGTAATTTTTTTAGTGCTTTTTGGACTCACTAAAAGGTATTCGCTATGGGCTTTAATTTCAAATACAGTAATGGTATCAATAGGTACGGACTGTAGGAAAATGGAGTCATAGACAGCTTTGCTAATGATCTCAAATGCTTCGTTGTCTAGGGCTATGGGGAGTAAATTTTTAGTCGGTAATTGGGCTACATCTTCAATGGTAAATGTAGTATAGGTGTTTAAAATTGTTTTGTTTTGGTGTAGTAATACTTTTAGTTTGTCTATTTTTTGGGCTACGCTATACTTCTTTAAAAAGTTTTTTAATCTAATTTTAGATGCTTCCAGGTTTGCGGCTAGAGTATAGTTCCATTTTTTAGTATGCACAATATGATTTTCGTATGTGTACGAATAATTACTCCAATTGCGTTTGTATTCTAGGTCGCCATAGCCCATATCCAGAAGTTCATAATTGTGACAGAGCGCCCATTCTAAGATTTTATAAATGGATATATTTCCTAATGAAAATTTGGAGAATTTATGATTAAATGAGGCTATCGAAATAAAAAGAATCTCTTTAAAATGGTAATTGATACAAATATGTATAGGTTCGTTATTATGGGATATGATAAACATGGATGCTTTTTTTGCATTCAGTAATTCAAACGTTAATTTATAATAGTACTCCCAATGGGTAAGAACATCATTGGGCTCGTTTCTTTGATTAAACCTAAAAACTAACATTTCACGCAATGTTTCCATTAAAAAGTGAAAATCTTCTTTTTCAATGCCTTCACTAATCATTTTGTAACTATAGTTTAAACAGAGTTCAAACCGGTTTACAGATCTATTGATACTTGTTCTAAACTTTTTGCTGTATTCATTTCTCAAAAATTCAGCAACAGGTATTTTATTTTTGATATGAATGGCACAACCATTTACATCTTTTTGAAAAACGCGGTGAACCCCGAGCTGTTCACTTTGATGAAAACTGGGTACTAGGTACTTTGGAAATAGCTTAACGGAAACACATATTGCTTTTGGACTAGCAACCATGGTGGGCACTGCTGTGTAAAATGCTTGCTTATTAAATTTAGTTATAAGACTGTTATAATAGGCAGGGATAGCTTTATTTTCTGTAAATTCTTTATAAAAATCTTCATTTTTAAGGAGCCTCATAATGTAGTATTGTGCATTCTATTGTGTTAGGTTGGTATGCTGTAGCGGTTGGTTGTAATACTTATTTTGAGCAACAATAACAATTTTTAGATTTGTAATACCCCCTTCTATGTAAAAAATTAAGCGCTCTCATTTTAAATAGTTCTAATTTGGAGTATCCAAAATTGCTAATGCTAATAGAGCTATCTAGCGACTGCACATAATGCCACCATCTTTTGGGTAAAAATAGTACGTCTCCAGGTTGTAAAACGACCTTATAAAATCTAGCCTTTTTAAATGCACCATACTTTTTCGCATCAAAATTGGTAATATCTATTTTACTGGCAATGGCACCATTTACATATTTTGGACTAGGGTACATAAATTTGTTGTCATCAGGAGCAACCAAAATAAATAGTTTTTCCCCTTTTATTTGGGCATACATATTGTCTCCAGAATCATTGTGGAATCCTGTAACCGTTCCTTTAGGACCAATCCATGCAGCGATATCATTGATGGCTGTATTTTTCTCAAAAATTGAAAAATCGGTATCTCCTTTTAAATTGGGTAGGTAATTAAAAATATCTAAAGTAGTTAAATATTCGGTAAAGGATTCTTTGTTTTCTGCTGCTTTTTTAAGTTTTAGCAGGTAATCTTTTAAGGTTGCTTTTTTGTAGCGAATGTCGCCCTGAATATAATTTCCAGAAAGCACTCCTATTTCTTTATCGTCTGCTAAATTTACCAAATAATCGAGGTTCCATTTTTTAGTAGCCCCCCAATTTTTAGCATATCCTTTTAATAAAACAGGCTTTTTTGTAGTAACATACTTTTTCTTAAATGAAATAGCGTCTATAGCCTCTACTTCCTCTAGGAGGATACTCTGTTCTTCAATTTCGTTTAAAATATTCATACGGTTTTAAATTACTGTAATTAAAAGTTAATATACTTTACTAGCCAACCACCTCTAGGAAAGGGAATTTAGCTATTTTTATACCTGTATAACGGAAAAAATTTGGTTTTCGTCCGTGCCGTAATATTTGTGTTTTCTCGGGTTAGGGCATTATATATTTTAGGGTTTACAATATACTTCCAAACTTTAAATTTCTGATAATCATTAGAAAAAGAGGCTTTAAAATCGAACAGAGAATCTTGTTTTCCTCCAAAACCTCCCCCCAAATTAAAATAGGTATAGCCATCATTTGTGCCTTGTATACGAATTTCATTGAGCAGAAAACGGATAGGGGATAAGTGTTTGTATTCTTCCAAGGTACCGGACAAATGGTATTGAATAATGGTGTTGTTGGTTTTTACAAAAAGCACGGCTGAAGCAATTTGATGTGTGTCTTTGGTGATAGCAAAAATTACTTCGGCAGTATAGGCATTGCTTTCCATGAGTTTGTAAAAATATTCTTCTTTAAAAAAGTACCCTTCACTGGCCTCTAAACGGTTCATAGTTTTGTAATACAAAGCAATAAATACGTCAACATCCTTTTGGGTATTTCCAAATCTAGAATAGAATATTTTTTTATTTCTATTGGTATACCGTCTTGTAGTTTTGGAAAAACTGGCTTCCTGCTCGCTGATACTTTGGTCTAAACGAATGTTAACAATTTTACCAATTTTTTCAATCTTACCCAAACCAGATAATATTCTTTTTTGGTTGTCTATATATGAGTTTAAACTACTGTACACTGCAATTATATTTCTTTTTGAAAGGTACTGTTGCAGTTCAGTATAAAACACGGTTACATTTACGGCTGCTGTAATATTTTTACTTAGGGGACCTCCGTATCCATAGACTGATGTGGCATCAAAATAAGATGTGTCTTTAATAGGTCTAATTAATAGGGGTAAAGCGATTACGATAGCATCTTCCCTATAACAAAAAAGAACGGATTCTTCATTTTCTTTGGCACAATTTTTATGATAATCGTAGCTATGATAGAAATCAAACATATCTACCTCACTTAAAACTCCATCCCATTCTTCTTTCTTAGTAATAATTTCAAGCATATAATTACATCTCTATTAAAGTTTTCTATAGGCAGGAAAATAATCGTGAGCCTCTATACTTTCGTCAGTTGTTGGTGCAATTTCGGAAAGTAAATTGTACACCTCCTTATTTATTATTTTTCTCCCGGTATAAAAAATCACATCTTCATCCTTAGGAAAAAACATCTTTTTACTTTTATACAAACCATCATTATTTTGTTGGCCACCACCCAACACATAAAATTTCATTTTATTGGTAACGGCCCATTTTAATATTTCAACCCGTAAAAAGTCATTGGGTCTACATTCAAAATACTTGGCTCTTGTACCGCCTAAAAAGGCGTATAGTGTTGTAGCATTAATAATAATAAGTTCTACGGAAACTGCTATATTTTCCTTATAAGACACGGCAATTGCAAAATTATCTGGGTTGCTATAAATAATGCTTTCAAAATACTGTTTAGAAAAGAAATAGATGTCTTTTGCATTGTTGCGTTCCATAGTTTCAATATAGACATCGTGAAACTCAGTGATAATTTCATCTGTAATATTCTTACCTTCAAAAAGACGAAATGATAAATTGTATTTTTCAGCTTTTCTATAATTGTTTCTAACTTTGGTAGAAAAGGCAATCCATTGGGCTTCATTATTTTCTTTAATAGCCCCTTTAATATTGATCAATGTTTCCGTTAAACTACCAGTGTAATCTTTATGATTCCCATCCAAATTAAAGCGAACAAATTCAGAAATGATATTGTTTTTATGATACCACTGATCTACCTGCTCCCAAAATTTGGGAAGTACACTACTGTTATTGCAATCTATACATAAAGGCCCCCCGTAGCCATACGGAGTAATTACATCTTTGTAATGTTCAGAATCTGTAATTTTTCGAATATAGAAAGGCATAATCGCTACGGGAATACCCTCTTCGGTTAATAAAAAATAACGGAGCTTGTCGGTAGGATTCTCGTAGTATTTTAAATATTCGTAGGTGTAGTAAACATTATTAGTCCAATATTGATTTAAGAGTTTTTTGTATGAATTTATATCCTCTAAGGATTTTAGCTTTTTAACAAATAAATGATAGGCCTTGGTTTTGGTTTTTTTGGTAATTATTCTACTGGGGTTTCCTACAACCGTTGCATAATCTGGAACATTTTCTAGTACCACTGAACCGGCACCAACAGTAGCCCACTTGCCAATAGTTACTTTGGGGATAATAACAGAATTTGCACCAATAAAGGCCCCTTCTTTTATGGTTACTTCTCCGCAGAGGGTTACCTGTGGCGAAATATGTGCAAAATCTTCAATAATATTGTCATGGTCAACGCTTGCACCACTATTAATTATCACGTGTTTTCCAATTTTGGTATTGGGTTGTATTATGGCGCCTGCAAATATAACCGTACCATTGCCAATAGTAGTATTTGTTGCAACTGCAGATTTTTTATGGGTAACGGTGATATATTCAACGTCTAATTGGTTCGCAATTTTTTTACGGACCTTATTGTTCCCAATGGCAATAATCATGGGACTTCCTTTAAATTGAAAATTTTCATAATTAGCAGCGATCTTTTCTACTTTTAAGGAAGCAATAAGACCATTTTTGGGGTCATCATCAAAAATTTCACTCACCTCAAAATCATTAGATTTTAAGGCATCAACAATCACATGGGCGTGGCCTCCTGCCCCATATAGGCGTACTTTTATTTTACTAATTCTATCCATTGCTCAGGTTTTTGTTAAAAACTTTTAAGAAGCCAATATTATTCTTAAAAAGGGGAACATTTTTAACATTTAATTTATAGTTATTTTAAAGGTGTACCTGTAAAGGTAGACATGTTTAAATTTTCATCACTATTTACACCTTCTTTAAAAAATACTTTTTTCACAGTTAACAGAATAATTTTAAGGTCGGTGGTAAATGATCTATTGTTAACATACCAAACATCCAATTCAAACTTTTGTTCCCATGAAATGGCATTTCTACCATTTACTTGGGCCCAACCGGTAATGCCAGGTTTGGCTATATGCCTTTGTTTTTGAAAGTCGTTATAAAGGGGTAAATACTCTAGTAAAAGGGGTCTGGGACCCACCAAACTCATGTCGTTTTTTAAAACATTGAGCAATTGTGGTATTTCATCTAAGGAGTATTTACGAATAAAATTCCCAAATTTAGTAACACGTAAATGAAAGGGTAATAATTCTCCATTAGCATCTTTTTTATCATTCATGGATTTAAATTTGATGACTTTAAAAATGGCTTCGTGCTGTCCTGGTCTTGGTTGAAAAAAGAAAACTTTTCCATTGTTAGAGAAAAACAAGACGATTGCTACAATAAAAAAGAAAGGAAATAAAATAATAAATCCTAGGCTTGCCAGCACTATATCAAGGACTCTCTTAAAAAAAATTAGATACATAGAATTATTTTTTGTTCTGTTGATTAATTGTGTTAGTTCAATTTAACGGTTTACCCATTGGTTAATGGTAGTAGCTATATAGATCATATCGGCTTCCGTATATCGGTAGTCTATATGTATGTTTAATAAATAGGACCAGCTTTTTGTTGGGTCGTTTCCTGGCCACAATTCAGACGGATAAATTTCATTTTCAATTAAATGTGCTTTTAAACTAGCAAATGTTTTTCTGTCTTTAAAAACGAGATGCAATCCAAAAGGGGTATTTGTCAGGTTTGTTATAATTTTAAAGCTCGTATTTGGTGTTAAGTTATTACAAAGTATTTTAAAATTTTGTTTTTTATAAACCGTATAGTCTTTGGTTAAAAAGGAAGTGATTAACTCATGATGGGCTGGCTGTAATGGAACCACCTCATACTGATGCTGCAAATAATTTTCTGAAGTGGCAATAGCCGCCAGATAGTTGTCTTTTGCAGTTGCCTCTTCAGTTCCAATCAAGTATTCCTGTTTTAGGTTCATTGCGGCATGTATGCGCCCCCAGTTTTCATAAAATTCTGTATTGGGAATAGCCTTTAAAGGAATAGTTTTATGCTGTTTTTTGTTGGGTTGCCACAAAATTCCACCTAGTGGCACTGGTAGCGTTTTACGTAAAGAAGCTACACAATAATCTGCTGAACTTTCTAAGCAGCCAGAGCTTAACCAACCGTGAGAATGGTCTTCAATACATATAGGTCTGTCTGCCGTATTGGGAATTGTATAGTTAAATATCCCCCAGAAATTATTTAGCAATACAATATCATTAGCTGTAGCAAAATCTAAAATAGCTAAGGAATGGTCTTTGTGAAAAGGATCTATAGGGTAAAAATGAATGTTTGTATAGCAGTTTTGCAGCCAACTGGTAACATGTTGACAGTAATAGTTGGGAAGCCATATTTTTTCAATCTTTTTCTCCTTAGATAATTGATCAAAAATAAATTTTATGGCGTGTCTACCAGTGTAGAACAAACTGTAATTGGAAATAAGAATTTCTGTTTTAAAATCAACAATTTCTTCAGCGGCAATGCTGTGAAAAAATGAACCTATACCAACTTTGTTTCTCATTATGGATGCTCCTGAATTAATTGAAAATCAAAAATAGTTAAATTTTTATCTAGCCATCTATAAATAAAGATATACAGTAGTTTTAAATAGACAAACGTACTATTTAACGTACAATTAAAATTATTATTTTTGTGTATAGTTCGAAGTTGTTTTTTACTTATTCTTCCAAGGAAATATACTCTTTGCGTAATTGTTCCCAAACGTAAGAGCGTTCATAATTTGCAATTATTAGCGATCTACAGCTGTCCGTACTATATAAGGTGGATTTCTGTTCATAGAACTGCAACATTTTTGCAAACAAGGCGGCTGTATCTTTTACAGGGATAATGGTGCCATTAACCCCTTCTTTAATAATTTCATTACAACCATTAATGTCAGTAACTATGCTGTATAATTTCATAGCACCAGCTTGCATAACTACATTGGGGAAGCCTTCTCTATAGCTGGGGAAGGTTAAGGCATCAGAAATTGCAAAATAGGGGCGTACATCATCTTGCCAGCCAACTTCTACAACTGCATTACTAGTATTAATAAATGTAAGTGTTTCCTGGTTTAGGGGGTCTAGTTCTTCTTCAAACGTACCCACTAGCAATAATTTTACATTTTTTTTAAGGCTTATTAATTGTTTAAAGGCACTTATTAACTCATTAATTCCTTTGTCTGCTACCAAGCGCCCTACAAAGGTATAGACAATGTCATCAGCGGTAATACCTAAAGTTTCTCTTAGTTTTTGGTTGGCTTCGGTGCTGTATAAGTCTGGATTAAAATAGGTGGTATCTATGCCGTTAGAACTCCCATTGCCAATCACCTTTAGTTTGTTTTTAGTGGTAAACTTAGCCTTGAGTATAATGTCTTGTAACCCAAAGGAGTTGGGGTAAATTTTAGTAGCGCAGGCATAGGTGATTTTTTCTACAAGGTTTAGCACAGTTCTTTTTACACCTGTGGCTTCCAATAGGGGTAAACCTGCAATGGTGTGTAATCTATGGGGTACACCGGCTAGTTTGGCGGCTAACATAGCAGCAGTACCGGCTTTTGGCGTATGCGAATGAACAATAAAAGGTTTTTCTTTTTTAAAGAGTTTGTATAAATGATAAACCGATTGCATATCCTTTAAGGGGGTAATGCTTCGTGTTAATTCTACGGGGATTACCCGCACCCCTTGTTCTCGCTGTACGAGATTTAGAACTTCTCCGCCACTAGCGATACCAATAACCTCATAATAGTTGTTCATATACCGCAATTGACCGGTAAGAAGCCCGTTTAAAGAAGTAGGAATGGTGGTAATACGTATTAATTTTTTTTTCATCTTAGGCTAATAGGGGTTTTTGTGTTTATTATAAACCCAGATCATTTAGAATAAATTCATTTTATTCTAGTAGCTGCCAAAGCTACTTATAAATGTTATTTCTTTTATACATATTCTATTATAAGTATTTTTTTCCGTTAAAAACCAGATTTAGAGACTGGTACTTTAGTTTTTTAAGGCCTTAATTTAAAGTGTACTAGGTAGTTCGTCGATTTTTTTGTTAAAATAAGAAGCCAAAAAGTCCAAAATTAGAAAGTTTGCGTACTTGAGAGTGTAACTTATCGAAAATTATCAACAATTGGTCGATATTTACGTTTAAATAGTAACTTTGTCACGTTTAATTTTTTAGTATGAAAGTAACCCACATTATCTTTGTTAGACTTTTTGTCTTTTGCCTACTTATAACTAACTCCTTAACTTCTTGTACCCAAGAAGATTTATTGGCTAATATAATACAAGACAATACGTCTGGGGAAGATCCAGATCCTGATCCGGACCCAGAACCAGACCCTGATCCTGTTGGAGATTTGGTGATCAATACAACGCCTTGTGATTATACCTTAGCTACTTTAGCCGCCAATGAAACCTTGGCTATTGAATGCCAGATAGATTTGGAAGGTAAAACAGTGAGTGTTCCTGCTGGGGTTACCTTAATCTTTAAAGGAGGAGAAATCATTAACGGAAGCCTAAACTTTACAAGTGCGGGGAAGATTGATGGAGATTTATTAAATCATACACTTGCAATAAAGGGCAATGCTAGTTTAATAAGTGAAACCTTTCAATTTCATCCTAGTCGTTGGGATGTAGTACAAGGAAAGGTAGATATGAACATAGCAAAAAGTAATAGTAAAAGTTTGCAAAACTTAATAATGTTTGTACATTCTATTGAAGGAACAACTTTTAAAATAGATAAGTTGGATGCTTTCTTTTATGGAACAGGATCTTATAATTATAATATTATTATGCCTTCTAATTTTTATTTGCAGATGTCAGATGACACGCATTTGCGAACATTTCCTTCAATTGATGAATACTCTACTTTCTTAATTTTAGTTCGAAATGTTGAGAATGTTAAAATTTCAGGCGGAAATTTACATGGTGATAGAGATTTATATGATAGAAAAATTAACTTACCTCCTAGTCATACTATTAAAATAAAATCGGGAACAAATGTGATTATTGATAATGTGTATATGAGTAATGCAACCGAGGATGGGTTAGCAATAGAAAGTGATTTGTTTACCTATGATCCTAATTATGTAGGTTCAAAAGACATTCAAATTACAAATTGCGTTTTTGAGGCAAATCGCAGAATTAATTTAACAATAACAGATGGTAAAAACATAACTATTGAAAATTGCGATTTTATAGACGGTGGAATTGAAACTGAAAAGTCAATGCCAGGGGCGCCATCAGCTAATATAGACATTGAACCTGTTCGTGGTAGGGACGCAAATGGTAATTTGCTAGAGTACCAAAGAGTAAGCCATGTTTATATTCGGAATAATAAACAATTTTTTAAAAACAAATTAGAGAGTGATACTAAGGCAGGAGGTTTTTTAATATCACATGGCAATGGCCCCATTATAATTGAAAATAATGAAATGATAGGTAGTGGTATTTCCTTTCATACCGTAGATGGAGTAATAATTAGAAATAATATAATTACTGAAGCTAGTATTGGAGCAGGAAGTGCCGAAAGTTTTAATAGAACAGATGTTGTTTATGGGAATGAAATATATGGTAATACTGTTAAATCATCAAAGGGGACGGCTTTAAATATTGCTGGAAACGGTGTTTTAGCTTATGATAATGATTTAGAGGGTGTAGTTGGAGTAGCATTAGGTGCTGGGTCTACTGATTCTGAAAAAGGAGTTTCTAATTCTAAATTATTGAATAACATCATAAAAGCTAGTAGCAGAGGTATAACCTCTATGAATACTATGGAAAATGTTACCATTGAAGGAAATACATTAGAAATGCAAATGGGTTCTAATTTTTCATTCGTTTTAAGTAATAAATGGGATAAGGTTGCGGATGCTAATTTTATTGTCAAAAACAATACAGTAACTGGTGTTAAAAGCAAATCTGAAAGTGGTGCACCTCCAATTTTGATAGGTGCTAATTCAATTCAAATTTTAAATAATAAATTTGGAGATGTTCAAATTGCTAATGGAGCAAGTAATGTTGTTGTGGGAGGCAATGAAATCGATGCAAATATTGGAGCAAGTGGTATTTTATTTAATAGTGATTCGCCAAATAGTACTTTTTCTGGTAATAAAATAACCTTATATACTTCAAAAACTCCATTAAAGGTTGAACCAGTCAAAATTGCAAAAAATGTTCAATTATCAAGTTCCGTTGTTATCCAAAATAATAGTAAAGTAGAAAAATAAAATCATCTAAAATACTTTCTAAATGTAAAATATAGATGAGACATGCATTTATCAATAATTGATTTTGATTTCAAGTTTTTTAATGCAATATCCTTGATTGATAAAAATTTGCTATGATTTAATTTTAAAAAGCTTTCTAACTTTAGAAAGCTTTTTTCATTCATCGTATTGGGGTGATAACAAAATGTGAACACTCCAGGTAATGACACGTTTCTGGCTGAACCTAATTGTTGGGGAATAAAAATTAAATCTTCATAGTGATATGGGAATAAAGCAATGGTGTCAGAAATTATTTTAATATCTGATTCAAATTTTAAAGCTTTGAGTGTATTTAAATCAAAGGTATGGCTTGGGGCTACAAACACTCTAGGATTAAACCCCATTTCATTGAATTTCTGGTATCCTTTTTGTATTTTATCTCTTTGAGTGTTTAGGGATAGTCCTGCAAATTCTGATCTTTTATGTATTGGATTGATACCGCCATCTTTTGTCTTGTACACATGATTGTTCCCATGAAGCCCAATCTCCCAACCCTTTTGTTCTAGATTCTTAACCCATTGCCAAAATGTTTCTCTAGGAGCATCAATTTTTTGTTCCTTATCTTCATTGTTGGGAATTACAGCAATTAATGGTTTTATATCGTATTTATCAAGTAAAGCTTCCATTTTTAGCCACCTTTGCCAATTCATAGTTTCGCAGGCGTCATCTAGTCGAATTAAATATTTCATTTTTGTAATAGGGTTTTATATAAATTTATTTCTTTATCAATGGTATTTTCAATATTGTAGTCTTCCGCGCGCTTCAGACAATTGGTAACCACTTCATTATATTGGGCTTTGGTAGAAAATAATTTAACAATTTCTTTTGCTAAGGCTATTTCATCATTTATTGGAAATAAAACGCCTGCATCTTTAACAATATTTCCTAAACCTGGAGCATCTGATGCCATAAAAGGCTTTCCAGAGGCCATACCCTCAACGCAAGAGAGTGATAAGCCTTCATGATGGGACGACAATAAAACGATGTCAGAAGCCTTTAATATTTGCATAACATCCATTCTTATCCCAAGAAAGATAACCCTGTGCTGTAAATCCAATTCGTATGCTAATTCTTCACACTCCTTTCTTAATGGCCCATCACCAACTAAAACAAGTACAACAGTATCTGCTAAATGTTTTAATGATTTAATTACTGTTTTTTGATCCTTAGGATATCTAAAGGATGATACTTGTGTTAGTATTGAAAAACTGCCATCTAATTTTGCTGAAATTTGATTTCTAGAAATTGCTTCTGTGTTCTTAATAGTATTTAAATTTATACCATTCTGGATTAAAACAAATTTATCTTCGCGAAATTCTAAATGTTTTTTTATATTAAAGTCTACCTCTGTTGAAATGGTAATAATTTTAGAATAGACATTGTAAATAATTCTATCCAGTACTTTTAAGAAATACCGTTTTCGTCTATTATTAGATGTACTGTGCTCTGTGTATACTAGTTTTGTTTTAGAAAAACTTACTATTTTCGCCAAAGCCACCCAATATAAGGATGGAAAAATATGTACATGTACAATATTGTACTTTCTTAAAAGCGGAATTATTTTAAAAATTAAAATAGGATTGTAAACACTTTTTTCCCCTAATGAAATTACCGTGCAACAGTTACTTTTTTTTAATGCTTGTAAAAAGGGGTATTCAGAACCATTTAGAACGGCCAAATCTGTTTGAATATTTTTTTCATTTAACAAAGGAAGCGAATCAAGAACAAGTTTTTCTGCGCCCCCAGTATCTAGACTATTGATAATGTGAAGGATTTTCATTTTCTAATTTTAAAGAGGATGTATATATGTAGCAAAACACCAAAAGGTAAAGCCAAAAGTGTGATTCCTTTTTTAGGGTTTTCAGAGGTGAAAAACCATTTTTTGGTAAAAATACATGAGGAAATATAATGCATGGCTCTTGTAAAGGTATAAGAAAAAATATTAGAATATTTCATTTCGATAATTCTAGAATAGCGGAATCCGTTCGGGCTTTTTTTATATTGGCGTAAAATATTTTTTGAAGATCCATCTTCAAGATATTCTATAATACACAATACCTCATTACTACATATATATTGATATTTCTGATCAATCATCAAATACAGTGTACCTAAAGGGACAAGTCGTTCTTCTTTAGTAATGGGGTAGCTTGGAAATTCTCTTACAACATCTGTTCTTAATACCACTTTTTTATCTCCTCCAATTTTATTTACAACCTCAAGTTCAGAAAGTGTAGCATATTTAAACTTTTCTGGTATTTTTTCTACTATGTCACCATCTTTAAAGGTATCTAACCCAATAATACCAGCTAAGTTTTTATTGCGATCTCGTTTAGTCCAGATATTTAAAATTTTCTCAACGGCATCATCAGGCATAAAGTCGTCTGAATCTATACATACGTTAAGTTCAGTGTCTATAATTTTATAAGCCGCATTATGACCACTATGCATCCCTTGGTTTTCTTGGTAATGGTAGTGGATGCTTATTTTCTGTTCTGCTATCCAACTAGCTACGAGTTGCTTAGTATTATCGGTAGAGCCATCATCAATGATTAACCATTTAAAATCTTGATTGGTTTGCTGCACCAAACTTTGATAGACTTGGTCTAAGCAGTAAGCACGGTTATAGGTTGGTGTAAATACTGTAATTGTTTTTTTATTCATAATAGCATGTATTAACCATAATATATTTTATACATTAAATAAGTAAACCCAAAATAGGCAAGGATAATTTTACCAATCATAAAGTGTTGATTTTTAAAAAATTGCTGTTTTAGCATGGGGTATATGATAACAACAGCCATCATAAACCAGGACAAATAGGCAAAGCGATTTGAGTAATTGGCACGAATGATTAAAATCCAAAATCCATTGCAAATTAAATAGGTATTAAAGAGCTGAAAATACATTTGGTCTTTATAGTTTCTTTTTATAATAAAATACCAACCTGCAACAACTGCAAATGCACTATAGAAAATAAAATCCCAACGGAAGCCAGTAGTACTGGAAGTTCCTTCAGCCGCTTCAGTTGATAAATAGGCAGATAACCTATCATCGCCACCAAAACCTAAACTTGCAAATAGTGCAATCCAAACCCCCCCCATTACTAGGGATAAGGGAATACAGGCCAACCAACCTTTTAGATATACTTTAGGATTGTTATATAAAAAAGTAACAGCAAAAGCTAAAATGGGTAATAGCAAGGTTTTATGAAACTGTATGGCTAATAGAAAAAAACCAATCATTAATATTTTTTTACGATGGTAACTAACACCCCATAGAAATAAGGAGGCTGCAGCCCCATTTCGAATTCCATTTACCCCATAGGTCCAAAAGGAAAAAGAAACCACAAACATTAAAAAAGCGTAATACCAATATTCCTTAAAAAATGCCTTGGAAATGCGATACATCGGATATATATATAGAAACTCTATTATAGTAAAAAAGGTGTGTACAGACATTAATTGCGCAGCCGATTTCATAAATAAATGCCAACCCCAATCACCCACGCCTTCTTTTATATCTGCGCCGTATTGGTAGGCAGTATAGGCTCTATAGTAATTAATAGTATCTCCAAAATAATAACCATTAATAGGTCTTTGCCCCATAAAAAATATTAAGATAACTAATAAGGTGAAACCAGAAAATTGGATGAAAATTTGATTTTTTGGAGAATCTATTTTTAAAACCAATGTATGGAAAATGGTAAATAAGACTAAAAATAAACATGTGTTTATGTATACATCATAGTAGTTTTCCATAGGAATTAGGGTATCCATAGCTATGCTTTTTTATATATTGCTTTTTTATTCGACTTTAGGTAATATAACAAGTATAAATAGTATTTTTTTTTACTAATTTTGAAATTTAGTTATTTCCTATATTAAGATCGACAAATACTTTTTTGTATAAAAATTAAATACTCATTATGTATTTGTTTTTAAATTTTTAAATAATTGTATCCATTGGGTCATTACTTTTTCGATGGTATAATTTTGAGCATTTTGTACCGCATTTGTTCCCATTCTTTGCAAAAGTTCAGGCTTTGAAAATAAGTGCAACATACTTTTACTGAATGCTTCCTTATTATAGGGTTCTATCAATACTCCGTTGTCCTTGGATAAAATGTTACGCGGGCCATGCGGGCAGTCATAGGCTATGATGGGTAATCCACAGGCTTGTGCTTCTAGCAATACCAACGGAAAGCACTCATTGTGCGAGGTCATGGCGTAGAGCGAAGCTCCTACCATTTTTTCTTTGATGTTCGTTGTGGGACCTTTTAGAAATATTACTTTATTTAAATTTTTCGCATCAATTTGTTGCTGCAGTTGTTGTACATAGGGAGCAGGGCCGTCTCCATAGATATGCAATTGCCAATCTGGTCTGCTATTGGCTATCTTTTCCCAGATGTCAATCAATAAATCAAAGCCTTTAACAGGAGCAATTCTTCCGGCAGCAATTACTATTTTGTTTTGCAAGCTAGCCTTTGTTTCTGGGTAAAATGTGAGTGGGTTTGGTATTACAACGGTATTGTTAGAGGTATAGTAGGCTTGCTCATCTTTGTTTAATACCACCAAAGTATCATATTTTGTTTCTACAAAGTCTGCAAATTTTATAAAATATTTTTTAAAATTATTTTTTGGATTTTTTCGTTTTTTTACTTCTATAGACTTAGAGTAGTGGAATTCTTTGATTTTAGGAATGCGTTTTACAATAAAAGGCATAAAGTAGGTGTCTGTACTATGGCTGCACACCACCGCAACATCAGGTTTTATTTTTTTTAAAAGTTGTTTGGTTTTTCTAATATGCTCTGGTAGTTTCCTCAGGTTTGTAGGGTGAAAATAAGATTTGTCTCTTACGTAATTAATATCCAAATCTAAAAAGTGAATAGCAGGATTAAATGTATAACAAGGTGTGTTTTGCTTTTGTTCTGATGTTATAATATGTATTTTATTAGTTGGGTTTTCGGCTAAATAGTTTGCCTTAATAGACAATACACGTTCTATACCCCCATGCAAATACACCTGATCTATAAAAAATACAATCTTCATTTAGTCTTGTTTTAATTTCTGAAACAATTCTTCCCACAAAGGAATTATATTTTTTAGTAAATATTTTTCAGCTTTTAGTCTTGCATTTTTACCCATTTCTACTCTTAGGTCATTATTTTCTATTAATTCACATATTTTTGAGGCAAAAACTTTTATTTCTCCATTTTCAATTAAATAGCCATCCTTTTCATTTGTAATAATGTCCTTTGGCCCAGAAGGACAATCAAAAGAAATGCAAGGGACCCCATAAGCCATAGCTTCTATTAGCACCATACCAAAACCTTCAGACCTTGAAGGCATTACATAAATGGAAGCCTCTTGGTATTTATCGGCTATATTTTTAATTGGTGGGTGTATTATAACTGAATGTGATACTCCTAATTCTTTTGCTAGTTTTTTATGTTTTTCCTCCGCATCAATTTTACCATAAATCTCTAGCATCCAATCCGGATGCTTGTTATTAACTAGCTTCCAGCTTTGTAATAGTCTATCATATCCTTTTTGGTATCCGTGATTGCCTACGGCCAATACTTTTTTATTGGTTAGCTTGCTAAGTTCTTCATGGGCAGGAAAAAAAGATAAAGGATTTGGAATTACTTGTATATTTTTTAGGTGCCACTCTTTGGTATTGCCGTGGGTAAGCACTACAAATGTATCGTATTTTGCAGCGCCTAGATCCATAAGCCTAAATTTTAGCCTATTTTTAAGCGAATTCAAAAATGAATAGTTGTCACTTTTTATTTCTATATTTTTGGATGCATGACGCTCATAGACCATTGGAAAAGGCTTGCCTACAATATAGGGTAGGAGTAGGCCTTTAAGTCCGTCATCGCACACACAAACTACATCTGGTTGCAGTGCATTCAATGCCTGTTTAATTCCTTTTCTATACTGTTTTAGATATGAAAGCGGATTACCTGTTGCCTTAACGTTATGAAAAGTAATGGCTTTACTAAAATTATAAAACAAATCGGAACTGTCATTATTCAAAGCTATGATATGCACATCATACTGCATAGCATCTGCAAAATAACTCGTCTTAATAGAAAGGACACGTTCTAAACCGCCAGGGCCAGAAACTCCGTTTGTGATATAGACTATTTTAGTCATCAATTATTGTTTTAAAGCGTTGTTTAGGTATGTTTTAGATGCATGTATTAAAACATCTAATTTCTCTTGTGCCTTAGAAAAGTTAATTGCATTAATTTGATGATTTTGTACCATATCTTCATTTAAAATTAATAATTGCTCTAAACCAATGGATCCTAACATATCTCTCATACGCGTATTAATCTTATAAGACCTGTTGAAAACAACAAAGTCTTTTTGAAGAATTATAGAAAATGCAACTGCATGAAAACTGTTAGAAATTACAAAACTTGCATTTTTAATTAAAGTTAAAAATTTATCAGGTCCTTTTAAAAAGTAATTTTTATCGGCATAATTAATCAATTCATTAACAGTAATAATATCCCAGCCATGCTCTTTTTTTAATTGTTCCGCCATTTGCTGAATCAGTGGGTTAGAATCAAAGTCATATACAAATACATAGTTGTTTTTTTCTACGCTATTATCCTCCAATTTTGCATAGCTTGATGGTTCTAATAAAAACACAGGGTCTAATACCTGGTGGGCATTGGTAAAACCTAAATTTTCCAGGATTTTTTTTCCTGAAGATTCTCGTACAGAGATATGGTTTAACCTTCCTACTTTTTGCTTTACAAAGGGTTTAATGTCTTCCTCTAATTCGTCTATCGCAAAACTAGCGGCATACGATAGCTTCAATTTATGATCAGGTACAAAGTCCAAATAAAAAGCGGGGTCTTTTCCGTTTTCAAAAAAGGAATTCCAAATTTGGTCACTACCACAAATATAGGCATCTGCTTCTGGCAGGTCCTTTTTTAGATCTTCATTGGTTTTATACAGTTTTGTGGTTGCTTTAATGTGCCTTTGTGAAAATAAATCAAACTGTTTTTTTCGTCTTAGATTACCCAAGCGCCGGGGAAGTTTTAAGGCAATATAAATTAAGCGTAACAGAAAGTTTTTAGAAAACCTAGGGTTAGATACCCCCCATAATTTAAAATGATTGCTTAAAAAATAGGGTTTATAATGGATGGTTTCGGCGTTATGTCCTTGCTTTTCCAAATAGGTGAGTAAAGCATATTCTTGTAGACTAGCTCCATGATTGTACACTTCATGGCAGGTGATGGTTTTTATTTTCATAAATTAAATACAATTATTTAACAATTCATTTACTTTTTTTAGGGATTGCTCTTTATCATTATTTTTCAGCAATGATAAATTTTTAATAACATTGTCTTTTAATAAATCGTTATCAAGGTATTTTTGAATATTCATTGAAATGTCATTGGCATTCATATCACAAATTAATCCGGTTTTACCATGTTCAATAATTGAAGTAGCAGTTGGAAAATTTGTAGTTACAATGGGTTTATTTAATATAGTTGCCTCAATAACAGTTAACCCTAACCCCTCAAATAATGAAGTTTGTACATATAAATTACAGGTTTTCATAAAAGGGTATGGGTTTTCTTTAAACCCTAAAAGGAAAAAATGCTCTTGAAGATTTTTATCCTTAATTAAATTTTCGATATCATTACGTTGTGGACCATCTCCAATAACATACCATTTTACTGGGTAACCTTTATTTACTAAAATATTACAACTTTCAACAGCAAGATGATATCCCTTAGCTTTTGCTAAACGCCCAACAGTAAGTATGTTGGTAAATTTGGTATTGTAATTAAATCCAGTATTTTCAATACTCATTTTATTTATAAAATCTTGATCTGAAATGTCTTTTATAACTATGGTTGGTAATTTATTTTTATTTATACGTTGTATCTCTCCATTTAGAGACAATTCACTTTCTTTTGAAACACAAACAATATTGTTGTAACAATTATAATACGGAAGGTCAAACTTAATATGGTATCCAGCATTTTTATAATCTGTATTTAACCATGCAAATTTTATTTTTGCTGACATTTTAGTTGCTGTATAATAGGTTGCAAAGCCTTGATTATAAGCAATAGCGATGTCGTAGTTTTTGTTGAAATTTGAAATTGTATGATTAAAGACACCCCAATAGCTTTGAGCAACATGTTGTTTGGTTACTTTTTTTTTAATCCAAAATTTTAAGCGACTATAAAAACCAACAATTTTTTTTGATTCTTTTTGGGGTTGAATATAATTTATTACAACCTGTTTAGGTACAAATTTTTCAAATTCACCACCTTTTTTAAATAAAATTAAATCAACATTAAATGTATTGTAATCTAATACATTTAATAGCGTGACTAAGCTTTTTTCAGCACCTCCACACTGCAGTGATTCTATTACAAAGGCAATATCTTTCATACTTAAAAACTACTTATGAATTTTTCTAACTCTTTATTTTTAAATGGGCAACTCTCTGCTAATTTATTTAAATCAATTTTTATTCTATACTCTTTGAAACAGGTTAATAGATCTTTAGCATTAATACTTTTATCAATTATGACTGGTTTGGTATCCCTTCGGTTTACGGATTCAAAATAATCTAAGAATTTAAATCCATCGCCAATTATTTCATTTGAAAACTGAATCCAAAGAGAAGGTATTTGATAAGCGTCAGCTACAATCAAACCATGGAGCGAACTAGAAACAATTTTTTCACATTGATTAATTAAGTCAATAAACTCAAAAATATTTGGATTTTGAATATCAATTATTAAAACTTCATCCTCATTAAAATTTTCTAAAAAACTACTGATTTTATCTTTGTAGTGAGGAATGATTCCAAGCTTATACTTTTTTATTGTTGTTTTGGGTTTATAAAAATTAGGTAAAAGTAATGCAGGATCACCGTACACTTCAGGGCAATCAACACCTAATTCTAAAATTCTTTTCCTTGTTTTAGGACCTCTTACTGCTAAAATTTTCGCAGGTTTACCATATTTAAATACGCTATTTGCACTTATAAAACCAGATCCCCAAATTATAGATTTCTTATTTGATAATGTTAATATAGATCCTATTGTAAGGTAATTAGTAAATAAATAATACTTTGGGTCTATTTTTTTTATTTTTAATTGTCCGAAACTTTTGAAAATATAAGGAGTTAAAATATCTCCAAAATTGTTAGCATCATCAAACCAAAATGTTTTTATTTCACTTCTAAATAAACCAAAAATCCAAATGATTAAATTGTTGAAATAACCATAAATATGTATGTATATTTTTTTTAAAAAGTTCATAATGTTTTGTTTGTTTTATTGTTATGGTTCTCTTTTATAATAATTACGATTTCATTTAAAGCACTCATTTTTAATAGATAAGCAATAAACAGATAAATTAATACTCCTAACATACTGCCTGTAATCAATCTTACAATATCGTAGGTTAGAAAATCCTTTAAAAAATAGTCCTCTATGTAAATTATAAACCCACAAAAAATTGAGGAAATAATCATAGGTATAAGGTCATTTATTTGTTCCCAGCTAGAATAATTAAGAATTTTTTTGGTATAATGTGTATTTATAAAAAAATCAATTATTGAAAGAACTACACTACCATAAAGTAGTCCATATATTCCAAATTGAAAACTAATAGAAATTATAACTAATATTGCAATTTTTTTAATAATTTCTATTTTTAAATATAAATCTGTTCTTCCTTTAACTTTTAATACATTTAGATTATAGGAGTGTATAGGAAACAAAATTCCATTAATACAAAGTATTTGAAAGTAGGGAACGGCAGGAAGCCATTTTTCAGTTAAAACAAACCTAAATAATGGTTCTGCCAACACTGCCATTAAAATCATTATTGGAGCTACAATAAATATAACAAGCTTTAAAATTCTTTGATAAACATCTTTTAATTTTTCATCATTATCTTTTATTTTAACAAATAAAGGAAATGTTACCTTATGGATAATATTTGAAATATTTTGCACAGGTAATTGTTTTAAGTTATTAGCTCTATCATAATAACCTACCTGCGTTGTCGAAAAATATTTACCTATTAATAATACATATGCATTGTTGAAGATAACATCAATAATTGCAGCTAAAGTTAATTTATATCCATAATTAAAATGATACTTAAATTTTTTTATATTAAAAACAAAAGAAGGCGACCATTTCGTTCTTACCCAAATTAGTATAACACCTAAAATTGAAGATACTAAAGTCATATAAACAAGTGACCAAACACCATAGCCATTGTATGCCATAATTATACCTAATAATCCTCCTATAATTAAAGATGGGATTGATACCTTCATTTGTGTTTTAAAATCCATTTCCTTGGTTAATCGAGTAAACTGAACCATTGAAAATGAGTTTATTATAAATGAGATAGTAAATACTCTTATGATATTAATTAACGCTTCTTCCTTGTAAAATTGAGCGATTAATGGTGCTGTAAAATAAAGGATTAAATACATTATAATACTTCCTCCAAAATTAAAAAAGAAAACAGTCGAATAGTCTTCTTGATCTGGATTGGTACTCCTTATTAAAGACTGTCCTAACCCTGAACTCATCAAAATATTTCCAATTCCCATAAATATTCCAATCATAGCAATTAACCCAAAGTCTTTTGGATCTAAAAGTCTTGCTAAAATTATTGAAACAATTAAGTTAATTAGAACGGAACTATATTGATTAAGTGCAATCCAAAAAGTACCGACGATTGCTTGTTTTTTTAAGGACATTTTTTAAAATAAATAATTTAAAATATTTGAGATTAGGGTATTATTTTAAAGTCTTCCGTGAACTTCGCTGCGTTTTAAAATTCCTTTTACGTCGTATAAAACCCCGTTGGGTACCAAGAGTGATTTTAAATCTAGGGACAAAAACTCTTTATGAGCCACTGTTAATACCACCGCATCATATTTTTGAGTTGGGAGTTCCTTGGTAGTCTCTAATTTGTATTCATGTTGTACTTCAGAAGGTTTGGCCCAAGGGTCGTAGACCGTAACTTTGGTTCCAAAACTCTGCAATTGGTGAATAACATCTACCGCTCGTGTATTACGAACATCAGGGCAGTTTTCTTTAAAGGTGATGCCCAATACCAAGATATTGGCGTTTTTTATTTTGATGTCTTCGCGCACCATTATTTTTATAACTTCAGAAGCTACATAGGCGCCCATACTATCGTTTAATCGTCTCCCGGCCAATATAATTTCTGGGTGGTACCCAAATTCTTGTGCGCGTTGTGCTAAATAATAAGGATCTACACCAATACAATGTCCACCTACCAAGCCTGGTTTAAAGGGTAAGAAATTCCATTTGGTACCCGCAGCTTCCAATACAGAATGGGTATCTATATCCATTAAATTGAAAATTTTAGCCAATTCGTTTACAAAGGCAATATTAATATCACGTTGCGAATTTTCAATTACTTTCGCGGCCTCCGCTACCTTAATAGTAGGGGCAAGATGGGTACCTGCCGTGATCACAGACTTGTATAAATCATCTACTTTAATTCCTATCTCTGGGGTGGAACCAGCGGTAACCTTTAATATTTTTTCTACCGTATGTTCTTTGTCTCCTGGGTTAATACGTTCTGGAGAATAGCCAGCAAAAAAATCGACATTAAATTGTAATCCACTAATTTTTTCCAATACCGGTACACATTCATCTTCCGTAACACCAGGGTAAACCGTAGATTCATAGATTACAATATCACCTTTTTTTAAGACCTTGGCAACCGTCTCACTAGACTTGTATAAGGGTGTTAAATCGGGTCTGTTATTTTTATCTACAGGAGTTGGCACGGTCACTACATAATAGTTGCAGTCTGCAATATCCTCTAATTTGTTAGAACAATACAAACCCGTATCCATTTGTGGGGTAGTACACAATACTTGCTGTAGCACTTCATTTTCTACCTCTAGGGTATTGTCTACTCCGGTTTGTAGTTCTTTAATTCTAACTTCATTAATATCAAAACCAATTACGGGGTATTTGGTGGCAAATAAACGCGCTAATGGCAAGCCAACATATCCTAATCCTATAACTCCTATTTTAATTCCTGACATATCTTTTAATTCTATAACTACTAATTATTTTTTTCCAATTTGGTAATATTCAAAGCCTTTTGTGGTGAGTAACCCATGATTGTATTGGTTACGTCCATCAAAAATAATAGGCTGTTTTAACTGTACTTTTAATTCTTCAAAATCTGGTGAACGAAATTCTTTCCATTCGGTTAACAGAATCATTGCATCTGCATTGGCCAAGGTTTTGTACTTAGAATCACAGTAAACAATATCTTTAACGTCCTTTAGGTAGAAATGTTGCGCCTCATCCATTGCTTTGGGGTCATAGGCTTGTATTTTAGCCCCTCTTTTGGTGAGTTCCTGTATGGTATAGATAGAAGGAGCTTCTCGCATATCATCTGTTTCAGGTTTAAAAGCCAAGCCCCATACAGCAAAGGTTTTTCCTGTTAAATCTTCTCCAAAACGTTGGATAACTTTATTGGCAATAATGAATTTTTGAGCATTATTTACAGCTTCCACAGCGCCAATTAGTTTTGCGGTATATCCATTGGCTTCGGCCGTTTTCTGTAAGGCTTTAACGTCTTTAGGAAAACATGAACCTCCATAACCACTACCTGGGTAGATAAAACTGTAGCCAATTCTACTATCCGATCCAATACCAATGCGTACTTTGTTGACATCGGCCCCCACCAATTCACAAATATTGGCAATTTCATTCATGAATGAAATTTTAGTAGCTAGCATTGCATTGGCAACATATTTTGTCATTTCTGCAGAACGTACATCCATCGTTATAAAACGATCCATACTGCTCCTAAAAAAGGGAGCGTACAAGGTTCTCATTTTTTCTGAAGCCATTTCATTGTTAGAACCAATTACAACCCTATCAGGTTTCATAAAATCAGCTAAAGCATCTCCTTCTTTTAAAAATTCAGGGTTAGAGACCACACTGAAATTTAGAGCAAGGTTTCTGTTTTCTAGTTCTTTTTGAATAGTAGCCGTTACTTTATCTGCTGTGCCCACAGGTACCGTAGATTTATCTACAATGATTAAATCCTGTTGCATGTGCCTGCCTATTTCCTTAGCCACCTGAAGTACATATTGTAAATCTGCAGATCCGTCTTGGCCCATTGGCGTTCCAACGGCAATAAATGCGATATCACATTTTTTTAAATGCGCCTTTAAATTCGTACTAAAATGCAAGGTTTTGTTCGTCACATTTCGCAGTACCATAGCTTCTAAACCGGGTTCATAAATAGGAATGATTCCTTTTTTTAGGTTGTCTATTTTTGTTGTATCTACGTCAATACAGGTAACCGTATTTCCCATTTCTGCAAAACAACTCCCACTTACAAGGCCAACATAACCAGTACCAATAACGGTTAAATTCATGCTAAAACTATTTTAAATTTTTCCAATACCATTGAACGGCTTCTTTTAAACCATTTTTAATATTGAATTCAGGGCTGTATCCTAATAATTCTTTTGCTTTATCAATTGAGGCTAAACTATGAGGAATATCTCCTTGTCTGTTTGGACCGTGAATAACGTCTACCTCCTTTATTTTAGCGTCAAATTCTCCTAAATATTCTCGTAACAATGAAGTTAATTCTTTTAGATCTGTACGTTCGCCATAGGCAACATTGTACACTGTATTTACCGCAGCTGTATTTGTAGATACTAAGGCTCTAATATTCATCTGTAATACATTGTCAATATAGGTAAAGTCTCTAGAATAGGTGCCATCTCCATTAATTACGGGCGACTCATAATTCATAAATTGCATTACAAATTTAGGGATTACGGCAGCATAGGCACCATTAGGATCTTGTTTTCTACCAAATACATTAAAATAACGCAGACCGATACATTCTAAACCATAGGTTTTAGAAAAAATGTCGGCATACAATTCATTTACATACTTTGTAATGGCATAAGGAGATAGCGGTTTTCCAATAACATCTTCAACCTTTGGAAGTCCTTTAGAATCACCATAGGTAGAGGAGCTCGCAGCATATACAAAACGTTTTATTTTAGCATCTCTTGCAGCTACCAACATATTTAAAAAGCCAGATACATTGACATCATTGGTAGTAATAGGGTCATTTATAGATCTTGGTACAGAACCCAATGCAGCTTGGTGTAAGATATAATCTACACCGGTACATGCTTTGTGACAATCTTCAAGGTTTCTAATGTCTCCTTCAATCAAGGAAAATTTGTTATTGGAAAGCAAGTGATTTATATTTTCTCTTTTCCCAGTTGCAAAATTGTCTAAACAGCTTACTTTATTGCCGTTTTCTAACAGTGTTTCGCATAAATTAGAACCGATAAAGCCAGCGCCACCAGTAACTAAAATATGAAAATCTGGGTTGAGTTGTAATGTAGTACTATTCATATGTAAATTTTGAAGTACAAATATCATTAAATGAAAGGGAATTACCTTGTTTTTTTATTTTAAAGCAACGTTAATTCCGTTGAATTGTATCTTATTTAAAAAGAAACCTTCTCTTCATTTTAAAATAGTTGGTTGTAGAGCTGGTCAGTTTGGGTAATAGGGGTGGTCTAAATGGCTTTGGATACTTTGGGATAAAGATTCGAATGACCTGTTAAAGTTACTGGTTGATCTTTGTTGGTTGTTGGTTATTAGGCAATGTCAGTTCGAGTGATTTTGAGGCACGAAAAATTGTATCGAGAACTTTTAAAATCCAAATGCTTTATAATGGTTGACCGTTGTTGGTTGATGGTTGATGGTTAATAGGGAATGTCAGTTCGAGTGATTTTGAGGCACGAAGAATTGTATCGAGAACTTTTGAAATCCAAATTTTTTATAGTGGTTGACTGTTGTTCGTTGACGGTTGATGGTTTTTAGGCACTGTCAGTTCGAGTAATTTTGAGGCACGAAAAATTGTATCGAGAACTTTTAAAATCTAAATGGTTTATAGTGGTTGACCGTTTTTGGTTGATGGATATAAGGCACTGTCAGTTCGAGTGATTTTAAGGCACGAAAAATTGTATCGAGAACTTTTGAAATCTAAATGCTTTAAAATGGTTGACTGTTGTTCGTTGACTGTTGTTCGTTGACTGTTGATGGTTAATAGGCACTGTCAGTTCGAGTGATTTTGAGGCACGAAAAATTGTATCGAGAACTTTGGAAATCTAAATGCTTTATAATGGTTGATCGTTGTTGGTTGACGGTT
>NZ_JALKBA010000059.1 GCF_023015805.1 Cellulophaga sp. F20128 | reverse complement strand
TTCTCGATACTAATTTCTCGTGCCTCAAAATTCACTCGAAGTGACAATTGTTTTTATTTTGATTGGATTGCATTTCAATAAAAACACTCGAAGTGTCATTTTATTGATCATTCAATTTTATATAAGCTTCTCGATACAAATTTCTCGTGCCTCGAAATTCACTCGAAGTGACAAACTTTTAAAATTTTATTTGTTCTTTTTTAAATACGCTGGTAATTCTTTAGATAACCAATCTTCACGAACTGGAACATGTACATCTAAATCTACGGTTTCTTCTAAAGCCCAAAACTCATGTGGTACATTTTCTGGAAATACAATTACTTCTCCTGCTGCAACTTCTACAAACGTTTCTTTACCATCAATTATGGTTTTGATTTTCACTTTACCAGACATGATATATGTAATCTGCTCGTTTGGATGGTGATGCCAAGGAATATGCGCTCCTTTTTCTAGATTAAAAATGGTCATTTGTCCTTTTTCACCATGAAACCATTTACGTTGGATCCCTTCTCCAATAGTTTCAGATTCCATGTCGTCAAAATTGAAATGTTGCACTTTTGAAGTTGCTATAGAATCTTTAGTGGTTACTTGTGCATTTACTGTATTACCGACAAGCATTGCTGTTACTGCTAATGTTGCTATAATGGATTTGAAATTCATTTTTTAGTGTTTATTTTTTGTCAGTTCGAGTGTCCCGACTTTTTTGTCGGGATGTATCGAGAACCAATTCTGCTTAGCTTCTCGATACATTTTTATTTTCATTGCATTTCAATAAAAACACTCGAAGTGACATCTTATTAAAAATTCAATTTCACCTAGACTTCTCGATACTAATTTCTCGTGCCTCAAAATTCACTCGAAGTGACAATTGTTTTTATTTTGATTGGATTGCATTTCAATAAAAACACTC
>NZ_JALKBA010000058.1 GCF_023015805.1 Cellulophaga sp. F20128 | reverse complement strand
TATCCGATTGATGTAGTACATCTATAGGAATCTTTACATACTGCTTCTTTTCATCTGTTGATTTAAAATCAAATTTCTTTTCTTTTTTCATAACACAAAAAGTCGTTTAAGTCTTTGTAATCTTTATAGGTATCACTGCGGTCAATGATATGCTTGTGATTTTTTTTCAAATACATAGTAGCTTTTTGTCCTGCTAAATCATTATCCAAATAGAGGTGTATACATTCGTATTTGGCAAAATGAATTTGAACATCTTTAATGAAAGCAATGGAGTTTAAAACAATCATATCTGAAACCTTTAATTCCCTTGGCTTTAAAGTGGCCAGTGATAATAAATCAAACAACCCTTCTAAAATGATTAATTGCTTATTATGGTGGTGGATATAGGTATAAAATTTGGGGCTACTACTATTTTTAAAAATCTTATTCCGGAATTCCCAACCGCTTTTTTCGTTCTGTAATCCAATAGCAAAATATTGACTGTCCTTGTTGGTGTACCATACTTCTTTACAATAGCTATTGGCAATAGTTATAGAAATACCTCTAGCACTTAAATATTGAATCAAAGCAGGGTGCGTTATATTTTGAACTTTACAGATATTAATTTCAGTTTCTACATTGCAAAAAATCTGCGGCTGTTGAAAAGGAAAATATGACACATCCCCATTTAAAAATTCTAGCGTTTCTGATATGGTACATTTTAAAATTGTACTTACTAAATCAATCACATTACCGCCGATACCCTCACCATGATCGTACCATCGATTCTTGGTTTTAGAAACTTTAAAAGAGGCTTGTGTTTCTGACCTGAAAGGACTTAGAAACCAAGCTTCTTTTTCCGATGTCTTTTTGGGAAAGTGCCCTAGTTTTTCCAGTGCTTTCTCCACTGAAAAATTACGGGCTGTTTCACAATTTATTTTTCTTTTCATAAGCCAATGTGTTTTTA
>NZ_JALKBA010000057.1 GCF_023015805.1 Cellulophaga sp. F20128 | reverse complement strand
TAAAAACACATTGGCTTATGAAAAGAAAAATAAATTGTGAAACAGCCCGTAATTTTTCAGTGGAGAAAGCACTGGAAAAACTAGGGCACTTTCCCCAAAAGACATCGGAAAAAGAAGCTTGGTTTCTAAGTCCTTTTAGGTCAGAAACACAAGCCTCTTTTAAAGTTTCTAAAACCAAGAATCGATGGTACGATCATGGCGAAGGTATCGGCGGTAATGTGATTGATTTAGTAAGTATGGTTTTAAAATGTACCATATCAGAAACGCTAGAATTTATAAATGGGGATGTGTCTTATTTTCCTTTTCAACAGCCGCAGATTTTTTGCAGTACAGAAACTGAAATTAATATCAGTAAAGTTCAAAATATAACGCACCCTGCTTTGATTCAATATTTAAGTGCTAGAGGTATTACTATATCCGTTGCCAATAGCTATTGCAAAGAAGTATGGTACACCAACAAGTACAGTCAATATTTTGCTATTGGATTACAGAACGAAAAAAGCGGTTGGGAATTCCGGAATAAGATTTTTAAAAATAGTAGTAGCCCCAAATCCTTTACCTATATCCACAACCATAATAAGCAATTGATCATTTTAGAAGGTTTGTTTGATTTATTATCACTGGCCACTTTAAAGCCAAGGGAATTAAAAGTTTCAGACATCATTGTTTTAAACTCCATAGCTTTTATAAAAGATGTTGAAATTCATTTTGCCAAATACGAATGTATACACCTCTATTTGGATAATGATTTAGCAGGTCAAAAAGCTACTCTGTATTTGAAAAAAAATCACAAGCATATCATTGACCGCAGTGATACCTATAAATATCACGAAGACTTAAACGACTTTTTATGTTATGAAAAAAGAAAAGAAATTTGATTTTAAATCAACAGATGAAAAGAAGCAGTATGTAAAGATTCCTATAGATGTACTACATCAATCGGATA
>NZ_JALKBA010000056.1 GCF_023015805.1 Cellulophaga sp. F20128 | reverse complement strand
CATATTAACTATCCATACAAGAATTTACTGATGGGAAAATATTTAGGGAATGGGTAAAGGATAAATCTTTTCAAGAACAATATGATTGGGGTGTTTAAATCTTAAAACAAGAAGGTTAGGATGCAATCTATGGAATTATTGATTAAATTTGATATATGAAATTTAAAAATATAGAAGAAGCAAAAGACAGTCTAGTAGAGGCTATTTTATGTGAATATATTGGCACGCTTACAAACAATGATAAACTACAAGAAAAAAGTATAAAAACGGCCTTTAAAATAGATAAATACATTAAAAATAATTTTGATTTAAGAGAGCTTAAAGGTTTATTGAATTATGATGTTGCGTCAGTGCAGGTTTGGGTAGCAAATATGCTACTACCCATATATGAAGATATTGCTCTAAAATTATTAAAGGATATTAGAAATAAAAAAATACCACATTGTTCATATAATGCTGGAATGATTATTGATTATTGGAAAAAATAAATTCCAACAATCTACACAAACTTTAAAAGCGCAGATTGCGCTCTAACCTGGCTTTTAAATTGTAATTTATGAAACAGCTCTTTCACCTATTTTTCTTTATAGCAATCCCTTTTTTGCGAGCACAAAATAAAGGCACAGTTCCCAAATAGGGCTAGTTCCATTACTAAATTTCTTTATACTTATACTTCAATAGTAACAACAACCTTAAGGAGGTAAAGGGTATTCTTCTCAAAGACTATTTGAAAAAGCACACTGGAAAGCTTCAGCAGGTAATGAGCTTCACCATATTGTAGAGCAAAATGGACATCAAAAATTAAACCCTTTGAAGTTTGGCAAAAAGAATATTCATAACACTAAAAACATAATTGAAATACCTACTGGGAAAGGCACTCTTCATAATAGAGTATCAACATATTAACTATCCATACAAGAATTTACTGATGGGAAAATATTTAGGGAATGGGTAAAGGATAAATCTTTTCAAGAACA
>NZ_JALKBA010000055.1 GCF_023015805.1 Cellulophaga sp. F20128 | reverse complement strand
CTATCCATTAACAAAGAAATAACGCCCGCTTTCATAATTCACACAAACCTTAGAAAAAATGCCCCCACGGCACTTATAATGGCCTCTAACGGTTTAGCTATGAACAGTACGGGAGCAAACTAGCGTTTACATTCTGCCACGCACATAGCAAAATCTTTTTGTTTTGTTTTTTCTTTTCCTTGTTTAATGCAAAATCCTAAAGATTTTGCGGACTTCATATAAATACACAAACCCTGCGATTAAACCCGAATCCCGTATTGTTTATAGGTTGTGTTAGGGTACGTTTTTTATTCGGTTTCAATATATAATGGCATTGTATATTTCTTTTTAATAGCTTTTCCGTATTGATACGCGGGAGTCCAATTCGGAATTTGATTTAGAATTCCAATAATTTTATTATCAATCTCTGCATTTATTCCTCTTCTAACTTTCGGATTCGTAACCTTACCGTTTTCGTCAATATCAAATTCCAACATAACCTTTTTGCCAAGATCTTCATTAAGTTCCTTTTTCGTTATTTTTAATCGGCTACGGATGAATCTTTGTAATTTAATTATTCCACCATCAAATTCTGCGTCTTTTGTCCAATTGGGAAGAGTTTCTAGACTATCACTTAATGATTGTGCTTTTTTGATAAAATCAAACCCTATTTTTCTATTAAGTAAAGAGGTCATTGTGGAATCGTAGCATTTGTAAAATCCTATTGAATCTTGGTTTATAAATCTCCTTTTTACATTAAAATTTTCTCGTAACACATAAAAATAAGTGTTTTTAACTGGCAATGTCTCCATAGAATGGAGTTTGAAATTTGCGTTTTCAAAGTCCATTTCCGCAATATAATTTGCGTTTTCACATTCCGTACGATTACAACTTGTAAGGATGGTTAATGTGATTATTAAGACTAAAATTTGTTTCATTTTAAATGTACCCTAACGATAGCGCTATGATTAGTGGCCCTTATTCAGGCTTATACTTTAGGGCCATTAATTATAACGCGTGTTATTGGCCGTTTTATTTTAATTT
>NZ_JALKBA010000054.1 GCF_023015805.1 Cellulophaga sp. F20128 | reverse complement strand
ATTGAATTCTTTGGAGGAACTGTAACAGGTAATTACTTAGTTTCAATTAATAGTGGTGACGATTCTATCGATTTTGCTGATGGATGGGTTGGTAGCGGTTCTAACTGGTACATTGCTGGTGGTGCCAAAGCTGGGATAGAAGGTTCTAACAACGGAGATAATGGCAATGCCACTCCTGTAACAACTACGACTCTTTCTAACATAACTGTTGTTGGTCCTGTATCTGAAGGCGCGCTTTTCTTTAAAGAAGGTGGTGGAAACTTTACTATTGACAACCTCTATACATCTAATGTTTCTATAGGTGTTATGGTAACTGATGGTGATGCAGAAGCTGCAGCTAGGATTGAAGCAAATGAATTAACAATAACAAATTTACAATTTGCGGATGCAGATGCAGCATTAGCAAAAACTAATTATACTGGTGCAAACCAAGCTTTCTACACAGAAGGCGTAACAGCTGGTGCTGGTAACGGTGCTGCTGCTCCTGATTGGGCTGCAGGTTGGACTATTGGTTTAAGTAATTCAGCAGCTACAAGTGAAAACTTAGAAGGTGAAATTACAGGTGATATTAGCTTAAACGCAACTACTGAGTATATTTTAACAAGTAGTCTTGTTGTTAAAGACGGTGGTTCTCTAACAATTCCTGCCGGAACTACAATAAAAGCTACTGGTGGTACTGCTGCATATATTGCGGTTGCCCAAGGTGCACAAATATTTATTAATGGCGAAGCCAACAACCCAGTAGTTATGACTTCTGGTGAAGAAAATCCTACTGCTGGGAACTGGGGAGGTTTAGTAATTGCTGGTAAAGCTCCTACTAACAAGGGTGCTTCTGTAACTTCTGAAGTTGCAGATTTAATTTACGGAGGAAATGAACCTACCGATAATTCAGGTTCTATTACCTACTTACGTGTAGAATACACAGGCGCTACCTACTCTAATGACAAAGAGTTTAACGGTGTTTCTTTGTTCGGTGTTGGTTCTGGTACTACTTTTGAATACGTACAGTCTTACAATGGTGGAGACGACGGTATTGAATT
>NZ_JALKBA010000053.1 GCF_023015805.1 Cellulophaga sp. F20128 | reverse complement strand
GAGGCAAGCCTTACTCTAAGGCGCAGACTATAACAAAGTTTTCCAGGAGTTTTTGCCGCATTTAAGTCGTTCTACAAGTCTAAATAGATAGGAGTTGAGTCTTGGAGTTAAGATATCTGTTGCGGACGCAAACAGGTCTATAATCGGCCAGCGTACTGCTTGCGCACTGGCGGCAAAAGGAATTGAACCAAACCATTATTAACTATAAAACCCAAGCCTTTAAGAAAGCCGAAGAGAAAGGATCAGATACCGTTGTTTTTTTGCTGCGCTGATAAACGTTTCTACTTGCGTACAGATTGATTTAATAAAGCGAAAGCAGCAAAAAAGGAATAAGCCCCGAAGCTGCCTTATTCAGGAGAACACTTTAAAGTATGTTGCAGCTAACGTATTGTGTATGAATTAGTAAGGGGATAAGTATAAGCTAGTTCATACGTAATACATTAGGAGAAGTAAACCATTGTTAACTAGCACGAAACCCTTATTATTTATACACCGTGTTGTAAAACGTTTTTTATGTTAAGAAAATCCGTAATAACGATGGAATTAGGATCGAATCAACCAACAAAGAGAGTCACTTCTTATTTACTTCTTGGTTTTATTCCAGTTTATAAATCAGTTACTATTTTTCAAGAATAAATGTTATTGCATACCTAAGACTTGGGTCAGCAGGTTTTATTATAGGAATAGCTTCTTTAATAGAATATCCGTTTTCTAAATATTCACTAAGTTTTGGGTATTCTTTTTCTGTAAACTTATCTTCTTTATCGATAATATTTGTGTGAGTTGTAATCGTAATTACTTTTTGCATTTTTAATAGTTTTTAGTTAATTATTTAAAATTATAATGTCAAGGCATAAGAATATAATATCAGACTTACGATGGATAGCGTTAAGAAAAGAAGTGTCAATTTCTCTACGATTACGTAGAATGTTGAAATTTTTGTGGTTACATATATTGTTTCGGATTCGGTTTTTCCCTGAATATATTTTATGGATTCATCCTTATAACTATCAACTGATTTCTTTGCGTAATGCAATTCGGAGTACTGAACTGCTACAGAGCAAAGGACACAAAGTCCAAGTAAGAGTATGGTTGAAAAGAAAAAAAATTCGGAAAATTCTGTTGAACCATCCTCAGATTTTAAACCTACCAATAAACCTAAAAATCCTAAGATGATAGGTGTTAGCTTGCTAAAAAAAGAGTACTTGATGTTACTCTTTTTAGATTCCAA
>NZ_JALKBA010000052.1 GCF_023015805.1 Cellulophaga sp. F20128 | reverse complement strand
TGAAAAATCCTAACGGATTTCCCAGACCGAAATCATAGGTACTGTGTCAAAAAACAAGCTTTTTCTTTAAAATTTTAGGAAACAAATTGATTTAACAATTTGTTATCCTGCGCAGCAAGGGTTTTATGCTCTTGCTGCTTTTTTTTCTCAAAATCGGCATCATAAATCTCTTCATTCTTCCATAATGTAAACATAAGGATTAACAACTTCCGCTGAACTGCTATTAAAGCAACCAAGGGCTTTGCTTTCTTTGGCTTTAATCTAACGTAGAATTGTTTCAATGTGGGATTACAACGGACACAGGTCATCGAGGGCATGTGTAATGCCGCTCGAATATGGCTATTTCCCTTTTTACTAATTCGAGTCTTCCCTTTAAAATTACCAGACTCTCGCAATACCACATCATAACCCGCATAACTTGTCAATTGTTTCCCATTTACTATCGATTCAAATCCTAAAGTCTCTCCAATAATTGTGGCTACCGATATAAATGAAATACCTGGAATGCTCTCTAGAAAACTGAACTTCATTTTTAAAACTTCATTATCTGATATCAATTCTCGCATCTCTTCTTCTATCGAAACTATTTGAGTATTTAATAATTTCAATCGTTGCTGATGTCTCTTTACCGCTCTTTTATCAATATAAACGCCTGAAACAATAGCACTCTGCCTATTGGTTTCAACTGTCTTATCTTTTAACAAAGAACTACGCTCTCGACTTAACATCTTCAACTCTTGGAGTTCTTCGCTAGGTGGATGCCAAAGGCGTAGCTCTCGCTCCAAGCCCAACATACTTAACATTTTACTATCTAATGCATCTGTCTTTGAACGCTGATCTAAACTCTGTGCATAACGCTTAACACGACCTGATTGCATAACACACACAGAATAACCTTGCACATATAAATAATGTGCAATCCCTTGATGATAAACTCCTGTAGCTTCTACTACAACTAATAAATTTACACTATCATCAACAGATTTATTTAGCCATTTTAACAACTCTTTATATCCAGACAAATCATTAGAAACATCACTATGAATCATAAATTCCTTTACTAACTTATCCGTTAGATAACCTAAAGACAAGGATAGATTTAGTTTTGAAACATCGATGCCTAAGCATTGTTTTAATATCTTTTCCATACCATCATTTTTATAAACTATAATTCTCTTTATCACCTTTGCTCGCGTTTGATTCGATCTCTAAAAGTAGGATCTAGGTACTGTTCAGATTCTAAGAAAATTATAGAAGGGTGGAATTTCTATGAAACGATATCACTACAAGCGTATCTAGCCGAAAACTCGCTATCCCTTCTATTT
>NZ_JALKBA010000051.1 GCF_023015805.1 Cellulophaga sp. F20128 | reverse complement strand
AAATGACGGAGTGCACCCCTCACACCACCGCACATACGGGTCTCGTATACGGCGGTTCGATAATGGAACTTATCGTTTGTAGTATTCGATTAAACTAACATAACCTTTCTTCTTTAACCGTTTTATGGTAATGGTAGTCCGTAAAATAGGACTTTGAGCTACTGCCCAGCCTCCCATTCTTGTACGACTCCACGCATAGGCATGGTCTTGGTCAATTCCTAAGCGAATCAGGTTTTTCCGTTTCCGCTCTGGTTTCTTCCAATGATGCCATATGCAATACCGTAATCGGTTTCTTAACCACTCTTCCAGCTTTTTAAGTTTTGCTTGAATGGATGCCGGTCTAAAGTAATTTACCCAACCACGTATCAACAGATTGATACGGTCTATACGTTCTTCAAAACTTGCCGGTATCGTCTTTTTGGTCAGGTATTTAAGCTTTTCCTTAAACTCTTTCCATTTGGACGGTTTTACCACGAGTTGATATCTGCCTTTTTCGCCTTTCTTGTAGGTCGGTACAAAACCAAACCCTAATACTTGGAAACTTAAAGGTTTACGTATGCCACTTTTCTCCCTGTTTATAGGCAGTCGGAGTTTGTCGCGCAGAAACTTGAAGATACCGTTACCTACTCGTTTCGCTGACTTTTTACTCTTGACATAGATACTGAAATCGTCGGCGTATCTTACATAACGGTGTCCTCGTTTCTCCAATTCTTTATCCAACTCATTAAGCAGGATATTGGAAAGCAACGGACTTAGGGGCGACCCTTGCGGAACGCCCTTTTTCCGTTTGTGCAGTTTACCGCCCGTCAGTATCGGGGCTTTAAGGAATGAGCGCAGTAGCTTCATCGTTGGTCTGCACTTTACCTTTTTGTAAATCAATTCTAAAAGAATATGATGTTCCACTTCATCAAAGAAACTCTTTAAATCTATGTCCACTATATCCTTAAAGCCAGAATTGATATTTTCGAGGCTTTGTGCAATTGCCTGATGGGCGTTGCGCTCTGGTCTGAATCCATAGCTGTGCTGTTGAAAGTCTGGCTCGAATATGGGTTGCAGAACTTGATGTAATGCTTGCTGGAACACCCTATCAACAACTGTGGGAATACCGAGTAATCGCTTCTTCCCGTTGCTTTTTGGTATTTCAACACCCAATATTGGAGACACCTGAAAGGTCTCTCTTTCTATTTGCTCGATATATCGCTTACCTTGGCTTTGCAATATAGATTTTAGTTCAGTTATATGAACGTTGTCCATTCCTGCTGAGCCCTTGTTACGATACACACGCTCATAGGCGTCGTTTAGATTCCTTTTACTTGTTAATTCTTTAATCATTACTACTAAATTGACTTGCTGTCTCGCTTAATCA
>NZ_JALKBA010000050.1 GCF_023015805.1 Cellulophaga sp. F20128 | reverse complement strand
TCTGTTTTAAAATGCCCATGTCGGCAGACATGGCCAATTGCATTTGCAGTACTGGATATTTTGCGGAGCAACATCGTTACTCCGGTATTCTCCACAAACCATCACGAAAGTGATGGTTTTTTGTATTTATAGCGGTCACCGTTTCCCCCGACGCTTGGGGACGGTATTCTCCACCAATTTTCACAAATCCTTTAAGACCTAGTTTTGCAACACATTAGATAGAAAACAGCACTGACATTAGGTATACTCAAGAGTTAATGAGACATAATGGTCCTAAAAAAACTATGATTTACACCCATATAAGAAGTACAAGTTTGGATAAATTGAAAAACCCTTTTAATGCTTTTGACCTTTCATATAAAAACATATTTTTTGACTACTTTTATACCCATATGGCAGTATAAAGATGTATTTTACAGCTATATAAACAAGTTGGCAACAAGCTAAAAAACTCGGAACTGAAATTAAAGATTCGGAAAAATGACAAAAATAACTGTAAGTACTGATTGCGGAAATGCACCGAAAAAGGAATTCTTAAAAGAAATAAATATCGCATTTGCGAAAGGAAATTCTGAATTTTTGGTAGAAAGCGTAACGGATAAAATTGTTTGGAATATAATTGGCGACAAAAAAATTGAGGGAAAGGAAAAGTTCACGGAGGAATTGGAAAAGATGGAAAAGGAAAAAGCATCGGAATTGATACTCGACCGAATTTTAACTCACGGAAAAGAAGGTGCTGTAAGCGGAATTTTAAAAATGCAGAACGGTAAAAAATATGCGTTTTCGGACTTTTATGAATTTAGTGGAGCAAAAGGAACGAAAGTAAAATCAATAACATCATACGTAATCGGAATTTAGCATTAGTTTAAAACCAACTATAAAAATCAAACAAATAAAATGAAATCAAAAAATCCTACAATAACTGTCAAAACTACTGTAAAAGCAGACATTAATAAAGTCTGGGATTTCTGGACCAAACCTGAACACATCAAGAATTGGAATTTCGCCACAGATGAATGGTGCTGTCCAAAAGCTGAAAATGATTTAAAACCAAATGGTAAATTCTCTTGGAGAATGGAAGCCAAAGATGGAAGTATGGGGTTTGATTTTACTGGAGATTATGAAAAAATAATCGAAAAGGAATTAATCACATACAAAATGTCCGATGGGAGAATTGTGAAAATTGACTTTTCAGAAAATGGAAATGAAGTGACCGTAAGTGAAACTTTCGATGCAGAAGGAACTAATTCGGACGAACAACAACGAGCAGGATGGCAAGCTATTTTAGGAAATTTTAAAAAATATGTAGAATTGGAAAAATAAAAGCCAGTTGCCAATCGAGTGGATGGCTCCGCCATTAAATGACGGAGTGCACCCCTCACACCACCGCACATACGGGTCTCGTATACGGCGGTTCGATAATGGAACTTATCGTTTGTAGTATTCGATTAAAC
>NZ_JALKBA010000004.1 GCF_023015805.1 Cellulophaga sp. F20128 | reverse complement strand
TTCTCGATACTAATTTCTCGTGCCTCAAAATTCACTCGAAGTGACAATTGTTTTTATTTTGATTGGATTGCATTTCAATAAAAACACTCGAAGTGATATATTATTAAAAATTCAACTTCATCTAGACTTCTCGATACAAATTTCTCGTTCCTCGAAATTCACTCGAAGTGACAACTGGGTTAAAATCCTTCTAAAACAATTTTACCTTTGGCTTTTCCTGTTTCTAAGAAAGCATGAGCTTTACGAAGGTTTTCTGCATTTATAATTCCGAAATTCTCCCCTAACGTGGTTTTAATGGTTCCGTTGTCAATTAGCGTAGATACTTCGTTTAAAATGTTGTGTTGCGCTAGCATGTCTTCTGTCTGAAACATAGAACGCGTAAACATAAATTCGATATGCGTGGAAACCGATTTTGCTTTAAAAGGCATGACGTTAAACAATTTTGGATCGTCAATAAACCCAAATTTACCTTGTGGTTTAATGAGTTTAACGATCTCATCTGCATGTTGCTCTGTTCCGTTTAAACTCACTACGTAATCTGGTTCAGGAAGCTTGAATTTCTCTAATTCTTCACTTAATTTATTTCTGTGGTTTATTACAGAATCTGCCCCCAATTCTGTTAACCAGGCAGTAGTTTCTTCCCGAGAAGCAGTTCCAATAATATTCAGTTTTGTTAGCTTTTTAGCCAATTGTACCAAAATAGATCCAACGCCTCCAGCAGCACCAATTACTAAAATTGATTTGCTAGCATTGTCTTTTGAAACCTGTAATCGATCAAATAACATTTCGTAAGCCGTAAGTGAAGTTAACGGTAAAGCTGCAGCTTCCGCATACGACAAACGAGAAGGTTTTTTACCAACAATCCGTTCGTCTACAACTTGGTATTGCGCATAACTTCCTTGACGAGTAAAATCTCCTGCATACCAAACTTCGTCACCAACTTTAAACAAAGAGACATCCTCTCCAATTTCTTTTACAATTCCGGTAGCATCCCATCCAATCACTTTCCAATCGTTTCCTTCTACTGGCATTCCCGCACGTACTTTGTAATCTGCTGGATTTACAGAAATGGCTTTTATTTCTACTAAAATATCTTTTCCAGTGGCTTTTGGCGTGTTTAATTCTATGTCTTGGAGCGACTTAACATCTTCAATTGGAAGATTCTCTTTATATCCTATTGCTTTCATTTTGTGTGTTTTTTAGATTAGAAATGCTTACTTAAAGGTAACGATATCTTCAAAGTTTCGTCTCGATTTCCCAAATTCAGGATCTGTTTTTCGATACCCAAAGGCAGCCATAAATGACAGGCCGTATTTATCAGTATCCACTCCAAATTTTTCTTTTAATAAGGCTTCTGCTTTTTCTTGATGAAACCCTTCAATGGGGCAACTATCAATTCCTGTTAAAGCAGCAGCCGTCATCATATTACCTAAAGCGATGTAGGTTTGTTTGGCAGACCAATCGAATAATTTTTTATCGGTATCTAAATCGAAATCACGCTCTTGAAACTCTCTGTAAAATGTAGAATACATTTCAATAACCTCTTCTGGTAATTGTTTTACATCTTTCATCATGTGCATAATGTAATCTGCATCGTGTTTTACCATTGGTGCTTTCATACTTAAACCCAATACAAAATGACTTGCAGTATCTAATTTTAAGGGTGCTCCCCACGCAACAGGTTTTAATAACTCACGCAACTCCTTGTCTTGAACTACAATAAAATGCCAAGGCTCAAAACCAAACGAACTTGGTGATAGATTGGCTGTTTTTAAGATGAAATTTATGTCTTCATCTGAAACCTTTTTAGTCGCATCAAATTCTTTAGTTGCATGTCTAAAATTAAAGGCATTTAAGATGTCTTCTTTTGCAATGTTTGGTGTATTCATTTGTTTGTTTTTTTTTGTTGTATGGTTTGTACTATAATTTTTATAGTGACAAAAGTAAGTATAGGAATTAGAACTGGCAATAACGGTCAAAAAGGATAGTATAAATAAAATCTTATAAATTCCTAATAATCAGTTAATTGAATATAAAATAAAATACTATAAAAAGTATAGTTGTGTAATTTAATATAGTAGTATATCTTTGTACCATCAGTAAACAGGAATAGTATCACTTTTTAAATTACAATATGTATCAATTTAAAGGAAAAGAATACCCGTGTTGTGCTAGTTTAACCATGGGGATCATTGGAGGGAAATGGAAGACCGTCATTTTATTTCATTTAATAGATGGCACATTGCGATACAATGAACTAAGGAAGGAAATGCCAACTGTTACAGAGCGCACTTTAAGCTTACAGTTAAAGACTTTGGAAGAAGATGGCATTGTAAAACGGAAAGTATATACGTCTAAACCTCCATTAAAAGTAGAGTATTCGTTAACCGATTTGGGAAAAACATTAATTCCGGTAATTAAAGCTATTGCAGATTGGGGCGTTTTTCTTGTTGGCGAAAAAGGAGAAACTGCGGCATAAAAATAGTATTAATTCGATAGTCACTTTCCATATTATTCTGAGAAATTACAATAAATAGGCGAATTTTAGGCAACAAAAAAAGGAGGATTAGTATATTACTATCCTCCTTTTTCATGACGAACTCAATTTTTAATTCATTTCAATAATACCAACTACTTCATACGCTCTTGTGTTATTTATTTGTACTTTTTCATAGAGTATATTTGCATACTCATAATAGGTTTGTCCATTGATAATTACTTTTTCATAATCCCCTGGAAGCTCATAAACAACGGTACCTACTTCTGGATCTACCACTTCGTATTCGTGATTAACTTGTGTGTAAAATATACCATCCACGTTATAATAATTGTGGTTGTTAGAACGTACTCGTTTATAATTTGCCGGTAACACGTTTATTCTAAAACCAACCTTTGGAGCTATCACAATATAACTTCCTCTAGATTGGGTATAATATTTATTATTAGCGTAGTAATAGTTTTGTCCTCTATGTTGAATAACGGTTCTGTTTGGTACAGTTCTAACTGAAACCACTTTCTTTGTTGGCGTTTTATAGGTAACTCTAGTGCTAGGTACTCTGCTGTTTACAGCACTTCTTTTTGTTGTCTTTGTTACTACTGTATTCTCTTTGGTAGTACGTCTTGTTTGTGCGGTAGCTTGTGTTGTAAAAGCAACTAAAAGTACTGCAGGTATCAGGTATGATTTTAATAATGTTTTCATAATTTCTAATTTTAAAGTTATACTTCGGTTTACTACAATGACTCTACTTTGTATTAATACTATAAATGTATTTTTAAAAGGACTAGAAAGAAAAGAAAATAGACAGTCTCCTAATTTGTATCTACAAACTAGATTAGTATAACTACCAGGTTACGGCTATCTATACAAACTCTTCTTTGTTGGAAACAAAAAAAGGCACACCCATAGGTATACCTTGCCTTGAAACGAATTGAGTTTTTTAGGTTCTTAATCCCAAAAAACCGGTGATTACGCTTAGCTTTACGCTTGCATTGCCATCTGCATAGAACACATTAAAATTGTAGGCCCTAATCTTAGAGCCACTATAGCTAAGCGTACCTTTTAGAGAGAGTTATTGTTAATATATGCAAAGAAGCTAGGCTTGTATTGCTCCGAAATGGTAATGCGCTGATTATTAATAATGATTTGACTCCGCTCTATCACCTCAATATTTTTCAAAGACACAATAAAGGACCTGTGTACGCGTAAGAATTGCGTTTCAGGTAATTCTTCTTGCAGTGATTTTAAGCTCATTAAGGTTAAAATAGGTTTCGGGTTGTCCTTTAACCATATTTTGATATAGTCTTTTAAGCCCTCAAAATACAAAACATCCGCTAATTTAATACGCAACTGCTTGTATTCCGATTTTACAAAAAGGAATTCTTTTGCTTCGGAAACTAGGTTTTGCTGCTTTCCTTTGCTTAGCGAAAACCAAGTACTCGCTTTGTTAGCCGCCGCCAAAAACTCAGCATAATCAAACGGTTTTAGTAAATAATCTAAAGCATCTACTTTAAAACCTTCTAAAGCGTACTGATCAAAGGCTGTGGTGAAAATCACCCGCGTTTCTTTGGGTAACATTTTAGACAACTCAAGCCCTGTTAAATCGGGCATCTGAATATCTAAAAACAACAAATCTACCGCTTCGTTTTTAACAAACTCCATGGCTTCAATAGCGCTACTACACTTTTGTTTTAGCTCTAAAAAGGGAGTTTTCTCCACATAACTTTCAACCAAATTAAGCGCCATAGGCTCATCGTCTACAATAACACAACTAATTTTAATAGTACTCATACTTTGGATAATTTCTAATTATTTAAGGTTTCCAGTTTTTGGATATTCCTCTTTTTAACTTCGGTATTGGTATTCCTTATTCTACGGTATAGCGAACAATAACCTCATTGTCTAAAACCACATTGGTAGACCAAATAAATTTAGCATCCTTTGAACTGTCGTCAAAAATAGTTGTAAAATTGGTGTACGATGGTTTGTTATCTACTCCAATAGTAGCGTTGGTATACTCCGTGGCATTGGGCCATTCACTATCATCAAATTCGTTAGTCTGCCAATTGGAAGGCAGCTTCCAATGCAGGGCATAATACGCCTTTCCATCGTCTGAAGCTTCGGTTTTACAATTATCTGATAAGCGTAGGCTTCCTTTTTCAGATACACACGACAAATCTATTAGTGGTGCTGTATAAAATGTTTGCGCTTTCCATTTGGCATTGGTAGTTGCTACAATTTCATTTTTCGCATCTTTAAAAACAGCAACCAAGCCACCATCACCTGCATGGTGTGCATTACCTCTATTACTCTCCGTTCCTACACCACTATTTTCTTCCCAATCTACAAGTTTCATAGCGATTGTAAAGGGACGTTGCACTTTAAAACGAGCAATATTAGAATTGAATTGTGTAAAAGGAACATTGTCTTTTGCTACTGGATTCCCGTTGATGTACATTTCAAAATAGTTATCTGCAAATACAAAAGCGGTAATTACCTCTCCGTCTGCATCAATTTCTATGATGTCTGATCCGTCTAAAGCAGCTAAGGCGGCTGTTGCGGAACTGTACTCAACCTTAGTACACTGATTGTACAAATCCGATGCAAAAGGAAAACTAGCATCTGTAAAATTTACTTCAGCAGGAACCGTCCAAACCGTACCATCTAGTGCTGTAGAGGTACCCATAGGTGCTTTTCTACCTCTTTCACACTCAAATAGATTATCAGTTTCTACTTTTGCTAGACCCTGGGATACAGAAGCAGTACCCTTATAGGTTTCATAAGCTGATTTATGTGTTACTTCAGAATTGGTTTGTGCTGTTTTCTTGCCATTGTTGCACCCTAAAAGCGTAAGAAGGGAAAAAGCAATGATAGGAAGTCTGTTTTTAATTTTCATGATTGTCATCTAATTTGTGTCTACAAATGAAAAGTAGGGGTATTAAAAATTTTGAATGCTTCATTTGTGTCTCGGTTTATAGGTTTCAATTGTTGATGTGCCCTCTGAGTTTACAAATTGATAGGTATAAGTATCTTCGCTATCCCAACTATAATTTATGATATATTCTTTTGCATCTAATTGATAGGTTAAGGCATAGGAATTAGTGTTTGTCTTTTTAAAACCTACAATTTCAGCGCCTCTTAACGGTCTTAATGCCGGGCGTAATTCTTGTGTTCTAGGTTGCGGATAAACTTGATTTTCTGGTGCTTTTGTTTTTGGGTCTAATTGTACTTCTCCCCGCATTGCTGCAATAAAATAAGGGTAATTTTTAATGGTGTGGTATTGGTAAGATCCATCGGCATTCATTGTCCCTAAATATTTGTCCAAGGTAGCTGTTGTTTCACCATAAACAGGAAAGCCATCAACCGCATAAGCAATAGGGTTTCCGGCACCTACTTGTTCTTGCAAATGCAAGGGTGGTAAATGGTAATGATAATCATCTGCCCGTCCACAATGTCCGCCCCAATGATCTAATTCTCCAATAGCATTAGCATCTTCTCCCCTATTATTCAATGGGTTAAAAATAGGAATTCCATTTACAGCAACAGCAATGGCCCCTTTTAACAAATTGGTTTTCGTAGATAAGGGATGTACTGCCATTTTTGGATGCGTAGGTATGGCCCAACTATTGGTACCTGAGTAATTCTGATTGATAGGAACTTGCTGTTGCCAGTTTGTTATACCCACCATCATATTGTGATCTGGTAAACCATTTGATGATATATACAGATAGTTTTCGTCTGAATGTGTTTTAACACCTTTAAATTTTTCAAAAAGTGATTGCATAAAGCTAACATCATTTTGCGGAAGGTTCAGCGTGGGTTTTTTGGAGGTTGTTGTGTTTTTACAGGAAACAAATACGAGCAACCCAATACCGAGAAATCCGTAACTTAGATGTACTAGTTTTCTTTGTTTTGTCAATTGAAAAATGGAGAAGATTAGGAACAGAAAACCCATAAGGATCAGGGCTGTATTATAATTTAAAAACAAAGTATTTGTTGAACTACTATTCAATGCATGAATGAGTTCGTTTCTTGTTGTAATATACTTTTGGTCTGCAACAGAAAAATCTGAAATAAGATAGGCTTTCGCCGTATGATTGCCTTGCATTAACCATACCTGATCATTTTCAACTTTAATAAAATCGCCTGCTATGATTTCATTGGTTGGTTGTATTGTCCATTGTTTTAATAGGGTACCATGCCCCCCTTCATGCGCAGAAATGGGACCCAAGGAAAAGACGATAAGAATAATTAAAATTGAATGTTTCATAGTCTTTCGTTTTGTTATTTAGGGTTGGTATTCATTTAAAATTAAAATTTTATTCCTTTAAGGTATTTTTAATTTTATCGATATTTAAGCTATTGGCCATCGCATTAAAAATTTTATAATAGGCACTCTCATTGTCATACAATGCTTCATGTGTACCTTGTTCCATTACCTTTCCTTTTTCTAAAACAATAACATTTTCGGCATCTATTATTTGAGAAATACTATGGGAAATAACGATTACTGTTCGCCCTTTTTTTATGCCATCTAAACTTTTTTTAATTTTTTCTGTAGCTACTGCATCCAAACTTGCAGTAGGTTCATCAAGGAAAATAATAGGAGGATTTTTTAAAAACAATCGAGCTATAGAAACACGCTGTTGTTGACCTCCCGAGAGTAACGTTGCTTTTGAATTATAGCCATCTGGCAATTGAATAATTTGTGCATGGATATAGGCTTGTTTTGCTGCGGCTACAATCTCTTTCTCTGTAGCATCTTCCTTTCCATAAAGGATGTTTTCTCTAATACTTCCATTAAAGATATGATTTTTTTGTAGTACCAATCCTATATTGGCGCGTAACCAATGCGTATCGTACTCTTGTAAATCAATTCCATCTAAAAGTATTTTACCAGAAGTTGGGGCATAGAATTTATCTAACAAATTAATTACTGTGCTTTTACCAGCTCCACTTAAACCAACCAGGGCATTTATGGTATTGGGTTTAATAACCATGGAAACATCATAAAGGGCTTTTGTTCCGTTAGGATACGCAAAATCTACATTTTTAACCTCAAAAGTACCTGTAACTTTTTTAGGAATATAGGTTCCGCTTAATTCTGTTTCGTCATCTGCTTCCATAATCTCAAAAAAGGCATCAGAATATATTATCGCATCTTGTACTTCATCATAGATGCGATGTAATTGTTGTATGGGGGCCGATACATTGTTAAACAATAAAATATGAAACATTATAGCGCCAATAGTCATACTTCCATTTAAAACAAAATAAGCGGTTAATATGATAATAATAACGACTCCAAATTGTTCTGTAAATTTCTTTAGTCCGTCAAATAAGAAGCTTAATTTTCTTGTTTGCAATTGATTTTCAGTCATGTCTAACTGAATTGCTTCATGCTTGTTACTTTCAAAATCTTCTCTTGTAAAAGATTTTATAACGGTTATGGAATTTATTAAACTAATGATACCATTATTTTTTGTCTCTCTATATTTTCTCATGGTTCGTCTAAAGCCTTTTAGCTTTTTAGCCTGCAGGCTGCTGATGTAGAAAAAAAGCGGAATAATTGCAAGACTTACAAACCCAACATATATATTGGCGTTAAACATGATAATTAAAGCGACAACCGCATTAAAGAATAAAGGTAATATATCAATAAAGAAGTTTTTTACTAACTGAGTAAGGCTTGATACCCCCAAATCTATTCTAGTTTGTAATTTGCCACTTTCATTCGTTGGAGAGCTATAAAAAGCCATTTTATAGGTCAATATTCGCTCTACAATATTTTGTGCAAAGTCCTTTGAAATGTAAATTTTCATTTTTTCTCCATAGAACTTTTGACCAAATTGTACCAATGCATAAATACCTTCCTTTAACAAAAGAATAATACTAATTGTAGTTAAGAGCGTAAAACCAGCTTCTACGGTTTTATTGGAATCACTTAAGGTCGTTAGTTCATCAACGGTGTAACGCAATACCAAGGCATTAACTTGTGCCAAAAATGAACCAATAATAGTTAGGACTAAGGATGCAATTACCAAATTTTTATACGGTTTTACATAGTTCCAAAGTTTTTTAAAAAGCTCTAAAAGAGTTTGCTTAGAGGCGTCCTTCATATATTAAAATTTAAACAAATCCTGATTTGGGAATTACAACACTTTAGTAATTTTAGATGAATTGGGTTTATCCTTTGCAATACCACTTAAAAAAAGCAGGAGCCTTATACGTCATCCGTTTCTATTTTTAAGCTTACTAGAAAGCGATCCTCTTTTAAACTAGTTTCAAAGCTAAATTTACCTGGATACAACAACTCCAATCGTTTTTCTAAATTTTTAAGTCCAATGCCAGAACCACTTTTATCGTTTGTCTTCTTGGGAAAATTGTTGTTTTCAACCGAAAATAAAACTGTTTTATTCTCAGTGCTCATCACGATGTTAATTTCGCTTTCTTTGGTGGCAGATACCCCATGTTTAAACGCATTTTCAATAAGCGAAATAAATAACAAAGGTGCAATTTCAATAGCTGTTTCTGTTCTTGGAAAATTGGATGTAACAACCGTTTTATCAGAAACCCTTAATTTCATTAAATCGATATACTTTTCAAGAAAATCAATTTCCTTCGTCAGTGGTACAACCGCTAAATTGGTTTCGTACAACATGTATCGCATCAGTTTACTTAAACTGTGAATAGACGTTTTAGCCTGATCTGGTGAAATGTCGACTAAGGAATAAATATTATTTAAGGAGTTAAAAAAGAAATGCGGTTGCAATTGATAGTGCAAATGCTGTAATTCTGATTTCAACTTAAAATTAGTAGCTTCTTTGCGTTCTGCTTCTGTTTTAACCCATCGTTTTGTAGATTTTAAAGCAATGGAAAAGAATAAAGGCGCTAAATAGGACAACAGTTGGATGTAGATAGCCATATTAAATGGTGGTCTAATTCTCTCTGTATTTTCACTGCGTTTTTTTATAATATTTTGAAAAAAATTATCTTCAATATATTCTTTTAAAAATAAGAACAAGACGATAATGACTGAATTTATGAGAATAAATACTATTGTTTTTTTAGGAAACAAAAAGCGATCTACTAATACAAAATAGTTAAAGTAAAAGATAATTACTGAAAAGAATAAAGGAATCCAAAAATGAGCAATAACTCTATTAATTTCTTGATCTTGTCCATACGATAGTAAGTAAGGCAAACACACTAATGTTAGCCAAACTAACACATGTGATAAGATTGTTATTGTTTTGTTTTTGTACATAATTTATTTACTCGTAACGCAAAGCGGTTATAGGGTCTAAAGCTGAAGCTTTCCGCGCTGGATACCATCCAAAAAAGATTCCTGTTACAGCACATACTGCAAAAGAGATGACAATAGAATACATCGCTACGCTTGTAGGCCAATTTAAGAATTTTTCGATAAACACCGTTGCTCCAAGCCCTAATAATACACCCAAAACACCACCAGTTATACTAATTAAAATGGCTTCTATTAAAAACTGCATTAAGATGTCGGACCCCTTTCCTCCTACTGCCATGCGCAATCCAATCTCTTTAGTTCGTTCTTTTACAGATACATACATGATATTCATAATGCCAATACCTCCAATTAATAAAGAAATACTAGCTACTGCAACTAATAGAATGGTCAGCATTTCGCTGGTAGAACTAAAGGTTGAAATTAACTCTTCCATAGAACGCACGGAAAAATCATCTGTATCATTATCGGTTAATTTGTGTTGTTCACGTAAAATTTTAGAGACTTCTATAACAGCATTTGGCGCTTCTTCCTCACTAATTGCAGATGAAATAATTTGATTTAAATGATTGATCGCTAAAATACGTTTTTGTACTGTTGTATAAGGTGCAATAACCACATCATCCTGGTCTTGGCCAAAGGTGTTTTCTCCTTTTTCTTCTAAAACACCAATGACTTTAAACGGAATATTATTAAAACGAATCATTTGCCCAACTGGATCTTGCCCATCAGAAAACACATTATCTACAACGGTTTGACCAATTACAGCAACTTTAGAAGCTGTTTGCACCTCTGCATCTGTAAACATACTCCCGCTTTGTAAGTCCACCACTTTAATGCTTAAATATTCAGGATTAACACCATAAATAGAGGATGGCCAGTTATTAGAACCGTTTATAACCTGACCTCTACCCTCTACCACTGGAGAACTATAACTTAACAGTGTAGACTGTGCTTTAATAGCTTCATAATCACTTAACGTAAGCGATTCCATAACACTTGCTTCTTGTCTTACACCGCCTCGAACATCAGCTCCTGCTTTTATAGTTATCATATTAGAACCCATTGCGGAAATGTTGGTGCGAATACTTTCTTTAGATCCTTCTCCTATAGCCAACATGGCAATTACAGAAGCCACACCAATGATGATGCCCAACATAGTTAGCAAGGTTCTCATTTTGTTAAGAACAATAGCTTTAAACGCGATTTTTAATAAATTTAATAGTCTCATAATTAATGGTCTTGTTTAGGTAATTTCGCTAATTCGTTTGCTGCAGACTGTATCGTATGATTTTTATAATCTTGCATAATTTCACCATCTTTTAATACAATGGTTCTACTGCTAAAGGTTGCAATATCTGGCTCGTGCGTTACAAAGGTGATGGTAATTCCTTGCTTGTTTAACTCTTGAAATAAGGACATGATCTCGTAAGAGGTGCGTGTGTCTAAGTTTCCTGTGGCTTCATCTGCTAGGATCATTACCGGATTGTTTACCAACGATCTGGCAATAGCCACCCGTTGTTGTTGTCCGCCAGAAAGTTGGGAAGGTGTATGTTGCAAACGATCCCCTAATCCTACTTTTTCTAATGCTTCAATAGCCCGTTTTCTGCGCTCTTCTGTAGATACATTGCTGTTGTATAACAACGGTAATTCTACGTTTTCAAGAGCAGATGTTCTCGCTAACAAATTATAGGATTGAAATATAAAACCAATCTTCTCGTTTCTAATGGTCGCTAATTCATTTCTACTGAGGTCTTTTACTCCTACGCCATCAATGTCATAAGTTCCTGAGGTGGGTTGGTCTAAGCATCCTAAAATATTTAGCATGGTACTTTTACCAGAACCACTAGACCCCATAATGGTTACAAATTCACCTTCTTTAATATCAAACGAAATACCTTTTAGCGCATGCACCGTTTCGGTTCCCATGACAAACTCTCGTTTTAAATCTTCTATTTTAATGATTGCTTTACTCATGGTTCTTTATTTTTTCTTGTTACCTCCTGGTCGTTGTGGCATAAAAGGACTTTCGCTTTTAGCTACAGCACTAACTTCTGATTTCGCAACAGCTTTTAAACTATATACAAGTTTTTCTCCTTCTGAAACACCACTTAATAGTTGCACATTTACACCATCACTTGCACCAAGTGTTACGGTTTTAGGAGTTATAGCTCCATTAGTTCCCAACACCCAAAGTGTGGTTCCTTCTCGAGATCTTTCGCTATTATTAGCCTCTAATTGATGTTGTGCATTATAGGTTACTAAGGTTTCTGTTTCCGGTTTAAAGTTAATGGCTTTGGCTTCCGCAGTTAGCACCTTATTCAACTCTAGGGTATAAATAGAAATGGTTGCTGTTAAGCCTGGTTTTAACTTTAAATCTGGATTATCTGCTTTAATTACAACTGTATACGTAACAACATTTGAAGTAACAGTTGGATCTAATCTTACCTGGGTAACCTCGCCTTCAAAGGTTTCCCCTATATAGGCATCCACCGTAAAAGTGACCCGTTGTCCTTCTTTTACCTGTCCTATATCAGCCTCATCTACGTCTGCTTCTACTTGCATTTCTTTTAAATCTTGTGCAATGGTAAACAGTGTTGGTGTGCTTAAACTAGCGGCTACGGTCTGCCCTTCATCTATAGCTCTAGACAAAACAACTCCGTCTATAGGCGAATAAATATTGGCATACCCTAAATTAGTTCGTGCTTGTTGTAAGTCTGAATACCGTTGTGTTGCCGTACCTTTTGCTGTTTGGTAATTGAATGCTGCCTCATCAAAATCAGATTTACTTATCACTTGATTATCGTATAAGGTTTTTTGTCGCTCGTAAATGGTTTGGGTGTAGTTTCTCTGACTTATTGCATTATCATAAGCTGCTTGTGACTGTGTTTTAGCCGCATTAAGATTGGTTTTGTCCAATTCAGCAATCAGCTGTCCTGCCTTTACAATACTGTTGAAGTCTACGTGTATTTTTTCTACGACCCCAGATACCTGTGTACCAACTTCTACCTGTGTTATGGGCTCTATGTTTCCTGTGGCTGTAACCATAGTGATTACGTTTGCTTTTTTAGCAGCTACTGTTTTTGCTTCAACAACGAGGGCATCATCTCCTTTTATAAATGAGTAGCCTACAATGGCAAGTACAACGATTATGATGCTGCCTATAATGATCTGTTTTTTATTTTTTTTCATGGTAGTATGTATTAAAGTTTGATAGTATTTCCTTGATAAAATTGTAATAATTGATGGTATAAAATATTGAGGTATTTGGCCTGTAAATAGTTTTGTTGGGCGTTGGTAAATGTGTTTTGGTTAATCACTAAATCGGTAGTGCTTAAATCACCTAACTCATATTTTTTTTGTGCCAGTTTGTACGATTGTTCAGCGGCATCTTTTGAGGCATCGGCTGCAATGACTTGTTCTTGTGCCGAAACTGCATTTTGAAAGGCCGTTTCTACTTTTTTATAGATATCTTTTTCTGTTTGCTGCTTTTGCAACTCCGCTTTTTCAATATTTATGGTGGCCGTTTGTACGGCTGCTTTGGTCTGATTTCTATTGAAAATTGGAATGTTTAAGGTCAACCCAAGACGCTGATTAAAATTCACATCAAACTGATCTGTAAACGTATTGTCATTGATACTTGTATAGCCAGAACCCATACTTCCTGTTAGGGAAAGCGTAGGTAAAAAGCCCCCTTTAGCAATCTCTAATTCCTTTTCATTTACGGCAATATTTAATTGACTTACCTGGATTTCTGGGAGATAATCCAAAGCTTTACTATACACGGCTACCTTATTGAGTTCCAGGTTTATCAAATCCATATTTTCATCAATGGTTTCAATTTCTAAATCGTCTAAAGGAGAAAGTTCCAAGAGTTGTTTTAGGGTTATGATGTATTGTTGGTAATTGTTTTTTGCAGCAATTAGATTGTAGTTGTTTGTGGCAGCCTGACTTTGGGCTTCGGTATAGTCGCTCAAGGCGATAGAACCAGCATCCAAACGCGCTTTAGCCCTACTTACCTCTTTTTCAGAAGCAGCTAAGTTACTTTCTGCAATAGCAATGTTTTCTTTACTAAAAAGGGTTTGTAAATAGGTTTCTAAAATAGTTAAAACAATGTTGTTTTTCTCTACCTCTTCCAAAAAGACACTTTGCTCTAAGCGCAGTTTGTTTTGTTTAATTTGATTGTTCAATTGATTTCCTTGAGACAGGGTCACCACACTATTTATACCCACATTAGTACTGTTAATCTGGTTGGTGACATAACTACTTGTAATCGGATCTATAGAGTTACCATTAGAAAAACTTTGAGTAGCACTACCAAATAGGTTTGGCAATCGAGCCGATTTGGCCCTGCTATAGTCTATTTCTGCATTGTTTGTACTTAGGATAGCCTCTTTGACGGTGATATTGTTTTCTAAGGCATAAACGATACAATCTTCTAACGACCATACTTTGGCCGATGTGGTGGTTACTGTATCTTGTGCCAAAGCAATCTGCACAAAGAAGAAACTGGCAAGGATGAGATATAATTTCATTTTTTGAATGTTTTTAAATTAACACTTCAAAGGTGGTATTCTAACTCATCTTACTCAAAGGCGATAGACGTTTGTAGGGATTGGCTATACCAAAGCCACTTATTTATCGATGAAAATTCAAGGATTCTTTAGGGGAGGAATTAAGGGTTAGTAAAATGGATTCACTTTAAAGACGTAGTACTTGTTTTTAGCGTATGCCGTTGGGGTCTATTCCTAAAAGTATATGGTCTGGGCAATAGCTATATCCCCAAAAAAAAAGCGGTTTCGAAGAGTATCGAAACCGCCTTGACGTCCTAGCATTACCTAGCCCGTTATACAATTAAAATAGAATTATTGAATGCGCTTTACTGGACACCCAATAGCCTTTGTGAAGTTAGGATTGGGTTTCTCCTTGTTTTCCAATGCTTCTATAGCATTTTCAATATAGTGTACCTTAACATTTTCAGGAGACTTGGCATTATCATCAAAAGTACCAATGTATTGAACCCTTTTTTCCTTGTCTAAAAGAAACACATGTGGAGTTCTTACAGCACCGTACTTTGGGGTTACTTTTTGACCTTCATCAGCTAAGTAAACAAAGGGAAACTTCTTTTCTTTGGCCCTTTGTTGCATGGCTTTAAAACTTTCTTTTTCATAGTGATCAAAGTAGCGTACAAGACTACTTTTTAATCTCAGTTCATTAGAAAAATCATGTTTGGCAGGGTTTCATTTTTTACTATTTCTTTTTATCATTTAAATGAAACCAAAAATCTATGGATGCTTGCTGTGTCGTTTCTCTACCTTGCTGTGATCCACCTCCGTTTCCAGCACCTCCACGGCCACCGCCACTTCCCCTAGAACGGCCACCTTGACCACCACCTTGTCTTCCACTCCTACCCATATTGGATTGTTGATTGTTTTCCTTTTCTGCTTGCTCGGTAGCAACAATGCCAATAGAAAGTTTTGAAAGATCTTCATTTTCCTTTACAATTTTGGAAGCAGGAATTTTTAAATGATATTCTAAAATTGGGCCCTCCTCTGTACTTTCTTCATAACTATAATTCATTGCGATACCCAAATTGTTTAAATCCAAATTAAAATCTTGAGATGAATCGTAGCTTGTATAGTTTGCCATTTTTGAAAGGTTTTCCAATATTTTATTGATATCTGGGCCATTTTGCTCCCCATTTGCGCTACGTTCGCCTCTTTCAGGTCTAGTTCCTTTTTCCAGACGCTCTTTTTTTACGGGGTATTGTATGCTTACATTTTTCTTTTTCTTCCCTTTTACATCAAAATATATGGTATAACCACGGTGAAGCATGGCTTGCATTGTCATTTTGAACTCTGTACGAAGTGTTAAATACACATTTTTACCATCAAAAATTGCTTTGTATTCAATATTATCTTCACTCCCTTTAAAAGTTGATTTATCCTGTGCACTAATAACAGTACAAATCAATAAATGTAGGATGGCTAATTTTAGTTTCATAGTTCTCGTTTTATTTCAGTCAAGTTAATAGTTCTTTTCCTTAGTCCTATATTTTCTTTAGCTACAAACACTCCTTTATCCATAAGACCTAACCGCTTTATCTGGAAATTATACTGTCTAAATCGTCTTGAGAAAAAGAAAACTGACAATGAATAAACCTGAAAGGTTGAGATCTAATTTTATTTTTTGAATGCATTGATGTAACCGCACAAAAATATAATTAGATCACATTGTACTAGAAACCAATAGACGTTTGAGGCAATTGTCTATACAAACCCTCTTTTTTTATCGACGAACTATTCTGGAATAAAAAAGGTACTGCATTCCACCAATTATTAGTCGGTGTAAGCATAAAATTATGGAAAAAGGATTTTTATACTGCCGTATTTCACTTCAGATTTCATTTTTTAAGCGATGTTCTGGGCTTGGGCATTGCAGGATTAAAATACAATAATAATTCAGGGCGTCTTTCTGGTATAAAGGCAAACAAAGGGGGATTATAGCACGCCTATTGCATTAAAATTGACTATCTTACAGAATCTGACATAGAGACATTACTAGTCTAGTACCTGTCGCTGATGCAATGAATTTCCCGTTGGAAAATATTCATATACATTCTAAAAATTAGGCACTACATTCTAAATTGTCCAACAAGGAATTTATCACCTTTCTATTAAGAAATCCGATTGCTACAATAAAAAGGAAAATAGGATATCCGTGCTTTTGGGTATGCTGTGGCTACCTGACTAATTAAGGCTACTTGTATTGTCAGTATTTCTGTATTTCGCACATAATGGACAAAGTAGCGCAAAGGAAGAAAATTCTATAAATAGTATGGACCGTTAATTTGCAAAGGGCAAATTATCTAAAGAAGCATACGAAAAACAAATGTTGAATATTATAAATTGAAAACTATGAAGTATTATTTTAATAAAACAATCAAAGGCACTTTTGAGGAAGTTATAGCTAAGGTTACGCAAGCATTAAAAGATGAGGGGTTTGGTATACTCACTGAAATTGACGTAACAGCAACCTTTAAAGAAAAACTGGATATAGACTTTAAAAAGTACAGGATCCTTGGTGCTTGTAATGCGCCCTATGCACATAAGGCCTTATTAGCAGAAGACAAAATTGGAACCATGTTGCCTTGCAATGTCATTGTACAGGAAATTGAAGAAGGAGTGTATGAGGTAGCCGCTGTAAACCCAATGGCCTCAATGCAAGCTGTGGTAAACGAAAAGTTACAAACGGTAGCTGAAGAAATTACAGCCAAGCTAGAGGGCATTATCAAAAACCTTTAATAGGACTATTTCGTATGGCTGCTTTGAAATAGTGCACAATGGCTGTAGACCCTTTTACTGCATGCGCCACAACGCTAAGGCTTCCTTCCCACTTGAATGAACAACTTATTTTTTTCGAATGGACTGTTCTTCTTTGGGGAGGTTCATATTAAACAAGGGGGCTTCTGTAAAGGTGGAATCTACCAAGACAGATTTTTCCCTTTTTAGATAGAACCAAGAGCCTGCCAAGTCTGGAAATTTTTCGCGTAAGGCATCATACTCCGGGTTTACGCAATGTTTGCCCCAAATGCCTAACATCAATTTTAAATTGTTTTCATCTTCTGGGTATTGGCCTTTATCGCCTGTTGTTGTGATCCAATTTTCTAAAACAGTAGCATATTCTTGTAGAACAGTTGTGTAGGCTGAGTTTCCTGCTAAATTATTCAGTTCAAAAGGATCTGCTTTTAGGTCGTATAATTCTTCTGCCGGTCTTTCATTTGCCATAAACCGATCTTGTACGGCATTCAGCTTGTTATCTTTGTGTAATTGGTGCATCACCTGAATAAATTCGATGCCATCTACATCCATATAGGTGGGTTGTGAATAGGGTCTGTCGGTCATAAAATTCCGGATGTATTTATATTCTTTTGAACGTACAGATCGAATGCGATCAATGGTGAAATCGCAACGGTCTCTAGTAGAAATAACATACTTCCGTTGGTCTGCTGCAGCCAACATATTTTTGCCTTCCATGTTCGCAGGGATTTCAATACCGGCCAATGCCAAAGCCGTTGTTCCCAGATCAAGGCCTGCAATTAAATCTTCATTTATGGTTCCTGCAGGAAGCGAAGCCTTCTGCTTTGTAAAATCGGCAATAATTAAGGGTACCTGTAATCCGCCATCATATAAAAACTGCTTGTTTCGGGTAATGCGCATGCCGTGGTCCGAGAAAAAGAAAACAATGGTATTTTCGAGCAAATTATTTGCTTTTAATTGGCGCATGATCTGCCCGACTTTTTCATCGGTAATTTGAATGGCCTCTAAATGAGCGGCATATTCTTCTACAAGCACCGGATGGTTAGGCAAATAAGGCGGCAGTGTAAATTTAGAGCGGTCTACGGGTGATTTTACATTTTCTTTAAAGCTACTAGAGAAAATTTCTTTGCCGCCGTACAATTGAATTTGTCCAAAGAAAGGTTGCTGGTCTTTTAAGGAAGCTATAGGCAAGCGTACCCCACTTTTACCATACAATGGGTGGATGGTATATTCTTGATCGTACAAATCTTTGCGTTCGTACAAAAAGTTGTAATCATCTTTACCATTATTAAAGGTAAAGTAGCCTTCTTTTTTAAACAGTGCTGGAATTGTTGCCAAGCCTTCTGGTAATTCTATGCCAGAATCTAGGGTTCGGGAGCTGTGATGATTTTGAGTGCCTGTAGTGGTTGCCATGACTCCTGTAATAATACTGCTTCGCACTGCAGAGCATACCGGGGCTGGCATAAAGACATTTTTAAACAATACGCCTTGTTGGGCCAAACTGTCAATATGGGGTGTGGCAATTAGGGAAGTTCCGTAACAACTTAACAAGGGTGCTGTATCTTCTAGGTACAACCATAAAATATTGGGTTTGTCTTTAGCAACAGTACTCTCCGCTAGTTTATCTTTTGTTTTAGGAGTATCATTACACGCGGTAACCCCAAAGATTAGGGCTGTAAAGAATGCTATTATTGCGCGTTTCTTTTTTTGTTGGTTGCTCATAGCCGTTGTTTGTTTGCAGTATAATAATACACTAATTTTTTGTTATAGGAAGTCCCCTTTTAGTTTTTAGGAAATGATGTAAAGTTGTTTAACAACAATGCTGATAGGTATTTTCATATTCGTAATTCTCTGAATACCCGTATACTACGGGAAAAACAGCTCAAAAATGCCAAAACAGCCTTGTAGCGGCTGCAGTAAGCGTTCTACGAATGGTATATACCAAGGCTGTATTATAGTAATATTCACCCCAGATTCTTGTCTAGATGGTTACTAGAAGCTAATTCACTTTTAATATTCCGAACAAGAGTGAAGTTTTATATTTTTAAGTGATTCTTAGGGATAGGATTTTTAGTACACAGTCTTCGAAGCATATTTTATCATTAAACCTATTTTTATTTTGAGTTAAAATCAAATTACCTAAACTTCCACTTAATTTTTTCTTTTCAGTTTGCCAAACTCTTAATGAATCCTAAAAAAAGTGTACCTTGCTATTTATTATGCATGCATAGTAACGCAATCCAAAACAGTCATCCAAATGAGCAAATACCCACATATTTTTGAGCCCTTAGATCTAGGATTTACCACCCTAAAAAACAGAATAATCATGGGGTCTATGCATACCGGTTTGGAAGAGAAAAAAAATGGGTTGGAAAAAATAGCCGCCTATTATGCAGAACGGGCCAAAGGTGGCGTGGGTCTTATTGTTTCCGGAGGTATTTCGCCCAATGTTCAGGGATGGACAGCGCCTTTTTCGGCACGTATGAGTACCAAAAAACATGCAAAACACCATAAAGTAATTACAGATGCAGTGCATAAAGAAGGGGGTAAAATATGCATGCAAATTCTACATGCAGGCCGTTACGGTTATCATCCTTTTCTAGTAGCACCATCGGCACAGAAATCGCCCATTACCCCTTTTAAGCCTTTTAAACTAAACGCCTCCGGGATTAAACGAACCATTCGTGACTTTGTCAATTCGGCCCAACTCTCCAAACTAGCAGGTTATGATGGGGTAGAAATCATGGGCTCGGAAGGCTACTTAATCAACCAATTTATTAGTGAACGTACCAACAAACGTACCGATGGTTATGGCGGGAGCTATGAAAACAGAATGCGCTTACCCATAGAACTGGTTAAACAAACCCGGGAAGCCGTTGGTGCCGAGTTTATCATCATCTACCGACTCTCCATGTTAGATTTGGTAGAAAAAGGAAGTAGCTGGCAAGAGGTGGTCACCCTAGGCAAGGAAATTGAAAAAGCAGGGGCCACCATTATAAATACGGGCATTGGTTGGCATGAAGCTAGAATCCCTACCATTGCAACCTCAGTACCAAGAGCTGCATTTACTTGGGTGACCAAAAAGATGAAGGCAGAACTAAGCATTCCCTTAGTGACCTCTAACAGAATAAACATGCCAGAAACGGCAGAAAAAGTATTGGCAGAAGGGCATGCCGATTTAATTTCCATGGCGCGACCTTTCTTAGCAGATCCAGAATGGGTACAAAAAGCGGAGGCCGACAAAGCAGACGAAATAAATACCTGTATTGGGTGCAATCAGGCGTGTCTAGACCATGTTTTTCAGCAAAAAGTAGCGAGTTGTTTAGTCAACCCCAGAGCTTGTCATGAAACGGAACTAAATTATCTGCCTACCGAGCAAAAGAAAAACATTGCTGTTGTAGGTGCTGGCCCTGCAGGATTAGCAGCCGCTACCGTTGCCGCCCAACGCGGACATGCAGTAACTCTCTTTGATGCCGATGCAGAACTAGGCGGACAATTTAATATGGCCAAGCAAATTCCGGGGAAGGAAGAGTTTTACGAAACCATTCGTTATTTTAAGAAACAACTAGAATTGCATAAGGTAAGCGTACACTTAAATACTCGTGTTGCCGCTGAAGATTTGCAAAAAGGAGGCTTTGATGAAGTGATTTTAGCGACGGGCATAAAACCGCGAACACCAACGATTCCCGGTATTGAACACCCCAAAGTACTGAACTATATTGATGTCTTAAAACTAAAAAAGCCGGTAGGGAAACGTGTTGCTGTTATTGGCGCTGGAGGCATTGGTTTTGATGTTTCGGAATATTTAGCCCACGAAGGGGAAAGTACGGCCTTGAATATTGACGCTTGGTTGCAAGAATGGGGTATTGATAAAACCTTAGAAGCCCGTAGTGGTACCGAAGGTGTAAAAGCGATAGTAGCACCATCAGCCCGAGAAATATTTATGTTTAAGCGGAGCAAAGGCAAATTTGGAAGCAATCTAGGAAAAACTACAGGGTGGATTCACAGAACGACCTTAAAAAAGAAGAACGTACAGTTTATCAACAATGTGCAATACATCAAAATTGATGATGAAGGTTTGCATTATATAGAAGACGAAACCCCAAAAGTATTGGCGGTAGATAACGTTGTCATTTGTGCGGGACAAATGCCTTTTAAAAATTTATTAGAACCCTTGGAAGCGAAGGGAATTACGGTTCATGTTATTGGAGGTGCAGATGTTGCGGCCGAATTGGATGCCAAACGTGCCATCAATCAGGCAAGCGTAGTGGCTTCAAAAATTTAAGGGGAATATTGGAGCCATAGTGGGTCGGTTTGCGTTTGGATTCGCCTATGCGCCTTGAAAATTCTCCCTATAAGAAAATTGGCTTGCTCCCCAACTAGTTTAGATTGACAGCTCATAAAATATAAATACTTTCATCTTTTGGTCTCATCCTGCATAAACCCAATATTTTTATTTAAATTGAGTTCGCTAAAAGTCCAATTCCCCAAGGCTTGGTCTTAATTTAAAACAGTATGGGCATACAGAAACTCAATCGCAAACTCCTATATCCCAGTTATGGGCTATTGGTTTTGTTCTGCCTTATCGTTTATGGTCTGGCTATTTTTCAAGACTTTGTTTTTTCTAAAATTCAATTTACAGGTTTCTATTGGCCAGATACCATGCTTTACAATACCTATTGGCTCCTATTTATTCCGTTGCTCTTCCTTGCCAATCGCTTATACCAAAAGTTTCACCCCAAAACATTAGCCACTAAAATCCTATACGTTCTAGGCACTGCCCTCGTTTTTTGCGTGGTCCATATATTCCTTTTTACGAGCCTTTTTATTTTGGCGAGCCATATCATTTATCCAGTGCCCCACCGTTTTATAACCATCCTTAAAAATGTGCTGTCCAACCACTTGTATCACACCCTAATTGCCTATGTCTGTAGTCCTTTTGTGGTGGACTATCTTCAAAGTAAAACCCAAGACAAGCAGTTCCCAATTGCAAAGTCGGCCCAAAGCTTGACCATTAAAAATGGAACCAGGCGTCTAAAGGTTGATATGGCAACCATCGTATGCATTAAAGCAGATAGACCTTATGCCATGCTGTATACAACAACTCAAAAAATCCTAAGCGATGACCGTTTAAAAAAACTTGAAAGCCTTTTAGATGCAGAATATTTTCTACGGGTGCATCGTTCTCTAATTGTCAATAAAAATCACATTAGGGAACTAAAATCGCGTAAAAATGGCGATTATGATGGGTTGATGTCCAATGGCCAGTCCGTACGCTTAAGTAGACATTATCGGGAGAATTGGAAGGAAGTCCTAAACCACTTAGGCTAAAAAACACTCCTACTACCCAATTTGCAGCTGTTTCGCTTTTATAAACACAAGATTTAGTGGTCTTTTACGGTTCACAAAAATCGAAAACTATGAAAAGAGCAATAGGTATTGGATTATTTTTTCTTGTGCTATTGGCAACAAGTTGTAATGGGCAAACAAAGAATGAAACAGCAGCCCCAAGCAGTCCCGATAAAATTGTAGGCGGTGGTTGCGACGGCTGCGAATTGATGTTTGTAGGTATGCCCAAAAACATAACGGCTATAGATAGCAGTTCGGCTTGGAATGACACCGGGCAACGACTGTTGGTTACAGGGAAAATATTAAAATTAGATGGACAAACTCCAGCACCCAATGTTATTGTTTATTATTGGCAAACCGATAGCAAAGGTTATTATTCCGGTGGCCAAGGAGAATCAAAACGGCATGGTGGTATTCGGGGATGGGTACAATCTGATGCCCAAGGAAACTACGCCATATATACCATAAGACCCGGGAATTATCCAAATTCTGAAATGCCAGCGCATATTCATCTGTCTATCAAAGAACCTGAGATTGGTGATCCCTACTATTCAGATGGTTTGGTATTTGATGATGATCCAAAACTGACAGGAGCTGAACGGAAGAAACTCGAAAATAGAGGAGGCAGTGGTATTTTACGCGTATTGCAAGATGGGGAGCTGCAGGTGGCGGAACACACTATTATATTAGGGCTCCATATTCCTAATCATCCTGATAAACGGCCGCTAAAACTACAATCGGGCCTTGAAATAGGGGAAGACAATCCTTCCTTTACACCCTTCCATGCTTGGGGCCCAGACAAGGGATCCATTGCCTGCCCCGTATGTAAATACGGCCGCTATCACGGTATTGTCTATTTTGTAGGCAACAATCCCAATTGGAGTGATATCAAAAAATGGCTGCTATTTTTAGAGCAAGAAAGTATTATGCGTGAAAAATACCTAAAGGCGTATTTTGTGTATGGCAATGAAAACGAATACAGCAAAGCCAAAAGACAGCTAGAATTGGAGGAACTGGGAAAGACATTGCAGCTCGAAAAAATTGCATTAACCTTTGTGCCTTCCTTTGTAGACACCCATTCGGACGTCCATCTCAATAAAATAAATCCTGCCGCAGAAAACACCATGATTATTTACCGAAATAAAAATATCATTGGAAAATTTATTGACCTCAAACCTACCCAAGAAAACCGAACCAAGGTATCAGAAATGCTGGATAGAATGACAAATGAATTTTTTGAATTGCCGGCTGCCAAACACTAGCCTTCTCTTCGTAACACCTCTAAGGGAGAACTCTTTAATACGGTTTGGATGTTGCTTAAGCCAATTCCTAAAACCAAGAGGGTAATGCCCGGTAAAAACACCAGTACCGGAATAATAGACGGTACAAAGGGTTCTTGAAAAACAAATACCGCCAAGAACAAACTGCTCACCAAGGCTAATAGAATCCCAACCAAGCTGCCTAAGAGGCCTAAAAACACATATTCAAAGGCCGTAATTTGCAAAATCTGTTTGTTTTTGGCACCTAGGGTTCGCAACAACACACTTTCTTTTATGCGTTGGTATTTGCTGGTTCGGACAGAACCTATCAACACAATAATACCGGTAAGGATGCTAAAGAAGGCCATAAAATTAATGACCCAAGATACCTTGTCTAGAATCCCTTCTACCAGGGTAAACACCTGTCGTAAATCGATTATAGACACATTGGGGAAGCTACGTACCAAATCGCGCTGCAAGCTGGCAGAACTAGCTTCATCAGGAACCGCAGTTGTTACTACATTAAACTGTGGCGCTTCTTCCAAAACACCGGTAGGAAATACAATGCTAAAATTGAGTTGTATCTGTGACCAATCTACCGTTCGGATACTACCCACAGTAGTTTCCATAAGTACGCCTTGAATATTAAAAACAATAGTATCCCCAACGGTAATACGAGCATCTGCTGCGATATTATCTGAAATAGAAATGACCACTGGATCATTAGGCTTTAAACTAGGCGTCCACTCCCCTTTTTGCAATTCTTCCGAAGCCACCAGCGTATCTCGATAAGTGGTTCTAAATTCATGATTTAAAATCCATCCTCGAATGCTCCTTGTGCTATCTTGGCGGATGTCATTTACGAGTCGCCCTTTAATACTATGCATGCGCATAGTTACCAGTGGAATATTGTTAAGTACCGGCAAGCCTTTGCTGGTAATACTTGCTGCTAATTCATTGCGTTGTTGTGGTTGTACATCCAGGATAATAATATTTGCATTTTGAGTGGTCTCTCCTACTGTTGTTTTTGCTAGGAGGATATCTTTGGAAAAATACAAGGTGCTTATTAGAAACATGCCCAAACCGATGGCAACGACCAATACCACCGTTTGGTTGTTGGGTCTAAACAAATTGAGTAAACTTTGGCGGAACGTAAAACGCCATTGTTTTGGAAAAAAACGTTTAATGAGTCGGATACAGCCTATTGCAACTCCTGCTAACAGTACAAAGGTAATCACCGTTGCTCCAACAAATACCAAGGCATATTGGGTGCTTTGAATAAGCCAAAGGGCAAATAGAAATAGGAAGATTAAAATAGCGCCAAATACGAGAAAACGTATTTTTAAGGGTTCTTGCGGTGCATTTTCATCTACTCGCAATACGTCTAAGGGCGATACATACCAGCTGCGCAATAGAGGCAATAAGGCAAACAAAACGGACATGAAGAGTCCTAGGAAAACCCCAATAAATAGTGGTTCAGCAGAGATGGAAACATCTAAGGTAAAGGGTAAAAAGTCTTTTAAAAGGTACGGAAATAGCAGTTGCAGTCCCATGCCTATGAGCGAGCCCAAGAGTCCGCCTAGAATACCAATCCCTGCAATTTGGATCAGGAAAATCAGAAAACTTTGCAAGCGTGAGGCGCCCATACATTTTAAAACGGCAATGGCGCTCAACTTCTCTTTCATGTAAATATGTACAGAGCTGGCAATACCAATACAGCCCAAAAGTAAGGCGATAAAGGCCGTTAAATTCAGGAATTTACCCACATTATCATAGCGTTTCCCCAAGCGCCTCGTGGCTCCAGTATGGGTTTGTATGTCTGCATTCTCTAGATCCAAAATGGGCTCTAGTTTGTTTTCGAGCACTCTTAAATTTAAAGTATCTGATACCTTGAAGAAATACTGATATTCTTTGCGACTCCCAAACTGTAGCAATTCTGTTGCTGCAACATAGCGAAAGGGTATAATCACAGGCGGTGCCACCGAACTGGTGATGGCAGAACTTCCTGGAATGGATTTTAAGGCCCCAGCAATAGGAAGTGTTAGTTCTCCTATTTTTATAGAATCCCCGGCTTGTACATTAAATTGGAGCATTAAGGTAGCATCTACCAAAGCGCCACCAGATTCCTGATAACTCGCGGCCGAAACGGCAGGAAGGGTTTCTAGGGTACCATAAAAGGGAAAGTCGCCCTGCAAGGCACGTACTTTTACTAATTTGGTGCCTCCGTTTTTAGAAAAGGCTACCATAGATACAAAATTGACCTCGGAAGCATCAGGTGCTAAAGAATCAATGATTGCTTGTGCGCGCTCCGTAGGTTCTTGTTTAGAGTCGATAATATAATCGGCTCCCATCAAGGTTTTAGACTGACTTTGGATGTTCTCCTTTAAATTGGTACTAAACAATTGAATGGAAACCACGGCAGCGATACCCAATATAATGGATGCCATAAATAATAACAGTCGCACTTTACTGGCTTTGGCATCGCGCCAAGCCATTTTAAAAAGCCATGTTAGTTGTATATTTTGCTTAAAATTGGAGTTTTTCACAGTACAGCGGTAGGTTCATTGGTTACTATTTTTCCACCTTTTAGCTTTAAGATTTGTTGCGTGCGATTGGCTAATTCCAAATCGTGTGTAATTATCACCAAGGTGGTGCCACGCTCTGTATTTAAATCGAGCAATAGCTGAATGACTTTTTCCCCGGTTTCTTCATCTAAATTTCCGGTAGGCTCATCTGCAAATAAAATGGAAGGGGCATTGGAAAAAGCCCGTGCTAAGGCTACCCGCTGTTGCTCCCCACCCGAAAGTTGGGACGGATAATGGTGTATGCGGTCTCCTAGGCCTACTTTTTCTAACAAAGCCTTACTCTTCTTTGTGGCTACTTTAGACCCTTGTAATTCTAAAGGCACACTCACATTTTCAAGGGCGGTCAGGGTTGGTAACAATTGGAAGTTCTGAAAAATAAATCCCACTTCTTTGTTACGCAACTGTGCTCGTTGGTCTTCATTTAAATCGTTTAAATCTTGTCCACACAACTCTACCGTACCGGAATTGGGGGCATCTAAGCCTGCGCAAAGCCCAAGCAAGGTGGTCTTTCCACTTCCAGATGGACCTACAATAGAGAAGGTCTGTCCTTGGGCAACATCAAAAGAGATGTCTTGCAAAACCGTTAATTGTTTGTTACCACTGCTATAAGTTTTTTCCAACCCAGCAATCTTTAATATCTTTGACATGTAAATTTTAATTTAAAAGACCAACTTATGTCCAAGGCCCAAAATAATCAATTGCATTCAATTGTACCTACTAGAATGGCTCCGAAACTCCTAAAGTTTTGTTATTTTATTATAGCGCTGCTCTCCATTTCTTGTGGAGAAGCGAATCCAAAAAATACAACAGATACCCAAACCACTGAAGTAGAGGCAAAAGAGTCGGTAGCACCAATTACGGTAAGTAAAACTATTTTGTGTTTTGGGGATAGTATTACAGCAGGGTATGGTTTAGATGATACGGATGATGCCTATACAGGGGTATTGCAACAACAGATAGACAGTTTAGACTTGGATTATACGGTGATTAATTCTGGTGTAAGCGGCGAAACAACTGCTGGCGGGAAAAGCAGAATTGATTGGGTAATACAACAGAAGCCTAGTATCTTTCTCTTAGAACTTGGTGCCAATGATGGTTTGCGTGGCGTAGCCCTAACGGAAACCAAAGCTAATTTACAAGCCATTATTAATGTGGTCAAAGAAAAGAGTCCGGAAACTACCATTGTACTTGCAGGCATGCAATTGCCACCAAATATGGGATTGGACTATACCACTGGCTTTAAAAACCTATTTATAGATCTAGCGGAAGACAATACCCTTGCATTGGTACCCTTTATATTAAAGGATGTAGGCGGTATTGCAGATCTAAATCAAAATGATGGTATTCACCCCAATGTTGCTGGGCATAAAATAGTGGCGCAGAATGTTTGGGAAGTGCTACAACCTTTATTGTAATTATTATTCGCTTTAGAAAGTATTCTTAGGACATTAGATTAAAGGATATTTTAATTCCTTGTATAATCATTCCTGTACCAATAATGGCAATAATTAATCCCATGATTTTCCCAATTACGGAGATCACATTGTTGCCAACCAAACGCACAATCAGGTCACTAGCTCTAAAGGTTAGATAGGTAATGATACTCATGAATGCGAATATAGCGATGACTAAAACGATGTGAATGGGTTGTACTTTAGACACAAAATTCATAGCGGTTACAATAGTTCCTGGTCCCGCTAAAATTGGAATAGCCAGTGGAGATACCGCAATGTTTTCATCAATGTTAACGTTTTTAATGCTTTTTACATTGGATTGTTTGGATTGTAGCATTTCAAAACCAATAAAAAAGATAAGGATTCCACCTGTAATTTTAAAGGCGGGAATACTGATATTAAACAATTCAAAAATAAACTTACCCAAGAGCACAAAAACGGTTACAATGATAAAGGCTATAAAGTTTGCTCTTTTATTGATATCGTTTTTCGTTTTTTTATCGGCACCCTGTGTTAAGGATACAAACACTGTCATGTTTGATATCGGATTGGTGATGGCGAAAAATCCTGTAAATACAGTAATTGAAAACGTAATTAAGTTATCCATTGGTTGGAAAATTTTACTTTAAAAAAAGTGCAAACCTACTTCTTTAAATTGAAATTAATTTTGATTTTTTCAGATATTTTAATACTTATAAATGCACCTTATTTGAAACCGTATTTTAAGGTAGCAATTGCTGAAATTAAATAAATTATCTGAGGTTTAAAAAAATAAGAGCAGAAATTAGACTGTGGCTACCGCCTGCCAAAATGGAACTTTATGGAGTATTTATTGAAACGATGGTTATTGTCTGGTAGCTCACTTCTTATTTTTCAACGCTTTTAGCTCTTGATACAGTTCTTTAAACAAACCCCGGGCTATAAGTATTTTCATAATCTCATTGGTGCCGGCATAAATTCTTGCCACCCTATTGTCTGCATACATACGGGCAATAGGGTATTCCCACATATAGCCATAGCCTCCAAATAACTGCAAACATTCATCTACAACAGTACCGTGCATTTCTGTAGCGGAGTATTTGGCCATAGAAGCGCTTTCTGCCGTTAGGCGTTGTTCTGATAACAACAGGGTACAACGGTCTAAAAAAGCCTGATGCAGTTGTAACTGTGTTGCGCATTCGGCAAGTTTAAATTGGGTATTTTGAAATTGGGCAATAGGTTGTTTAAAAGCGGTTCTTGTAGAAGTATAGGCAATAGTATTTTTAATAGCTCCCTCTGCCCCACCAATGGCATTTAGAGCAACAGTTAAGCGTTCTCTAGGTAACTCTGACATCATCATTTTAAATCCATCACCCTCTTTTCCCAAGAGATTATCTTTTGGCACTTTTACATTGTCAAAAAACAATTCGCAAGTATCCTGGGCTTTCATTCCAATTTTTTTAAATGGGATACCTTTCTCAAAACCTGCGGTATCGCTTTCCATTAGCAATAACGACAGGCCTTCTTTGGCTGTTCCTAGCTGGGTTTTAACGGCTACAATGCTCATATTACTCATATACCCATTGGTGATAAAGGTTTTTTGTCCGTTAACTACATAATGGTCGCCCTTATCTACAGCAGTTGTTGTAATGGCTTTAAGATCACTGCCACAATTTGGTTCGGTCATGCCTAAGGATGTAATGAGCTCGCCTCTAGCCATTGGGGGCAGGTATTTCTGCTTTTGGGTTTCAGTTCCATACTTTAAGAGGTAAGGAGCCACAATATCAGAATGCAAAGAAAAACCGGGACCGCTGATTCCTTTTTTTGCTAATTCTTCAATAAATAACGCACTATAACTAAAATCTAGACCACTACCGCCATACTGCTCGGGCATGTCTATACAGAGTAAACCTAATGCTCCGGCGCGTAGCCATATTTCGCGACTTACCATTCCGTTTTCTTCCCATCCATCGATCTGATCCATAATTTCATTGCGAATGAAGTCCTGAATCATTTCTTGCATCATTTGATGTTCTTCTGATGCGTATATTTCACGTGCTATTAAAACATTTTGTAACATAGGTCTCGTTCTTTAGAGTTGTTGTATTGCTTAGAAAAAGGATTGCCCCTCCGCGCTAGATGTACTAAAGATAGCAATAATTCAAGGGCGGTAAACATTGGTTGTACTTGGGGTTCTTGGGTCCTATTAATAATTGTATTTTTGCAGCTCATTATAATTCGTTTCCAAGAACCAAGACATGCTGATACCAAAACTACATTATATCGCCGAGGGAAATTCTCCCAAAGAACTGCTAGACAACATTCAAAAAGCCTGTACATCTGGAGTAGAATTGGTACAATTGGGTTATAAAAATGTATCAGAAAAGAAATTTTTAAAACTAGCTACGGCGGCTTTAAAAATTACATCACATTTTCAAACAAGATTAATCATTAACGAACACTATAAAATAGCCAAGGCCATAAAGGCAGATGGAGTCCATTTGGAAACCACAGCCCCCTGCCCTACGCTAGTGCGTAAACAGCTATATCCCTGGCAAATGATTGGGGCAACAGCAAATAACTTGCAAGAGTGCGAGGCATTGGTAGCCAAGGAAGTTGATTATATCAGCCTAGGTCCTTTTAAAGGAGAAAGTACCAAGGAAATTTTGGTTTTGGGCGTAAATGGCTATACTGCCATTACCGAAGCCCTACAGACCGAAACACCCATTTTAGGTTTTGGAGGCATCACCATAGTAGATGTACCCGCCCTAGTAACAGCGGGAATTTCAGGGCTTGCCCTTTCTTCAGAAATTTCCAATAATTTTGACGGGATACGAGATTTTAACAAGCTCTTAAACTCCTCTTCTACCCAAGAACAGCGGCATAGCTTTGACTAGATAGGTAGTGCCGCTACTTAATTTATAGCCACCACTCCCCGCTTTCTTTTATTAATGTAATGGATTTCTTTCCCTAATTAAATATTTACTATCTTTGTTAACCAGTTGGTTAAACTAAATAGTTAAAATGGCGAGAACAAAAGACGAAAATACAGAAGGACAAATATTGGATGCTGCAAAAAAAGTATTTCAATCCAAAGGAATGGATGGTGCCCGTATGCAAGAGATTGCGGATAAGGCGGGAATTAATAAGGCCATGCTTCACTATTATTACCGTAGCAAACAATTGCTTTTTGAAGCCGTTTTTAAAAATGCATTTTCCCTTTTAGCACCTCAGTTAAATGCTATTTTAAACGATGATTCGTCCATTGAAGATAAAATCAGAAATTTTACATCAGATTACCTCACCTTTATTATAAAGCATCCGTATTTGCCCAATTTTATTATTCAGGAATTGAATAGGAATCCCGATTTTATTGCAAAACTCAAAGAGAATACTGGCTTTCCAAACCTTGAAAAATTTAAGCTGCAAGTTGCTTATGAAGTGGAGCATGGGAGTATTAAGCCTATAAGTGCCGAACAATTATTTATCAATATCATGGCGCTTAATATTTTTCCGTTTGTAGCGAAGCCTTTAATTATGGCCTTTACAGATACAGATTCGACGACCTTTAAACAACTAATGGAAGACCGAAAAACAGAAGTTTCTAACTTTATTATTAACGCTATAAAGCCTGCTTAAAATGAAAGCTGTTCTACTAATTCTCTTATTTCTAACAACGCTTCCCAGTATAGCACAACAGCGCATTACTTTGGAGGAATGCTACAGTTTTATCGCAAAAAATTATCCCTTGGCAAAGCAAGCCCAACTATTAGATGCCCAATATGCGTTAGATACAGAGGTTATATCTAATGCCAAATTACCCCAATTAAATTTGGATGCTCAGGCTACTTATCAATCGGATGTAATAGAAATTCCGATTCCAAATACTACGGTAGAACCCTTGAATAAAGATCAATATAGAGCAACCCTTTCTGTAAATCAGCTTATTTTTAACGGGGGTGCCACAGCGGCAGCCCTACAACTAAAATCGGCTCAAAATAGAAGCAAACAAAAACAACTTGCTGTAAACCTATACCAATTAAAACAAAAGGTGAATCAATTGTACTTTTCAATCCTATTGTCACAAGCAACCAATGCCTTATTAGCTGCCAAACAAAAGCAATTGCAAGCCAAATTAGGAGAAGTTCAATCGGGCATAAAGTATGGAGTTATTTTACCTGCATCAGACAAGGTTCTTGAAGCAGAACTACTAAAACTAAAACAACAAACCATAGCTGTACAAAGCACTACAGCTTCCTTAATAGCAACTTTGGCAAGCAGTATTGGACACCCTTTAGACGCTAATACACGCTTTCATCAACCTGAAATAATCTCACCCTTAGATCGCCAAATAAACCGTCCCGAATTGAAATTGTTTCAATTTAAAAAGGAGGAGATTGAAAGCAATGAAGTTTTACTCGCCAAGCAAAATTCGCCAAAGCTACTCGGTTTTGCAACTGGCGGATATGGAAACCCAGGACTCAATATGCTCGATAATTCTTTTCAATCCTTTTATACCGTAGGCCTTAAATTAAACTGGAAGGTATTTGATTGGAATGCGAATAAAAAACAACGGCAGTCTCTAACGATTACCAAAGATATTGTAGACACTGAGACCGAGGCTTTTACATTAAATACCAACATAGCGCTGGATCAACAAGAACAGGAAATTGCTAAAATTGAAAGCTTTATTACTACGGATCTAGCCATCATCAACCTAAGAAAAGAGGTGCTTAGTTCCGCTGATTCACAACTAAAAAATGGGGTGATTACCGCCTCGGCCTATATCACAGAACTCACCAATTTATATGCGGATGAAAATACCTTGATTACCCATAAAATTCAATTACAACTTGCAAAAGCAAATTACAATGTCCTGCATGGACTCTAATTATTTTGAAATGAAAAACTACAACTATATTTTAGGCATAAGCCTTATAGTGAGCACGCTGTTTTCCTGTGGTAACGATACGGGTAAAGCAGATGGATATGGTAATTTTGAAGCGACGGAAATTACCATATCCGCTGAAAATAACGGAAAATTAATGGCGTTTGCTATAAACGAGGGGGACCAACTAGCATCAAAACAATTCATAGGGTATATAGATACCATTCCCCTGGCCTTACAACGTGAACAATTGGTGGTTTCTAAGGCGGTTATTAGTTCAAAATCAAAGGGGGTTTTGTCGCAAATCAATGTACTGAACGCCAAATTGAAAACAGCAAATACCAACAAAGAACGCAGCCTACACCTTCTCGAGGAGAATGCCGGAACTCAAAAGCAGTTGGATGATATTTTAGGAGAGATTAGCGTTATAAAAAATCAAATAAGAAGTGTAGAAATACAGAATGCGCCAGTGGTGAATGAATTGAAAGCGATAGATGTACAACTCCAACAAATGGACGACCAAATTCAGAAAAGCAAAATCGTAAATCCAATAGAGGGTACCGTTTTAACCAAGTACGCAGAACCCAATGAAATTGTAGTTTTTGGCAAGCCCCTGTATAAAATTGCCGATTTAAATACCATGCAATTGCGTGTCTATGTTAGTCAAACCCAATTGGCTGCTATCCGTATTGGCCAAGAAGTATGGGTGAAAATTGATGATGCCAACGGTATGAAATCCTATTCAGGTACTATTGGGTGGATAGCTTCGGAAGCCGAGTTTACACCAAAAATAATTCAGACTAAAGAAGAGCGGGTTGCCTTAGTCTACGCCCTAAAAATTAATGTAAAAAATGATGGTAACCTTAAAATAGGAATGCCAGCAGAACTATGGCTAAACAAGACTGAAACGAAAAATTACTAATATGTACACCAATGAAATATGTAGTTTTCACCTTAGGCCTACCGTTGCCTCTAAACTAAAGGAAAGTATGAAAGAAATTATAAAAGTGTATCATACCTATTTCAAATAAATGGGAATTACTGTAAGAAACATATCAAAAACCTATAAAAATGTAAAAGCCTTACAGGATATTTCCTTTGCGGTAAAGCCAGCAGAGATTTTTGGACTGATAGGCCCTGATGGGGCAGGTAAAACAACCTTATTTCGGATTTTAACCACCCTCCTCTTTGCAGATGAAGGTAAGGCAACAGTAGCGGGTTATGATGTGGTTACTGCCTATAAGGATATTCGAAAAAGTGTGGGTTATATGCCCGGGAAATTTTCCCTTTATCACGACCTAACTGTGGAAGAAAATTTAAATTTCTTTGCAACTATTTTTGGAACAACCATTGAAGAAAACTACGAGTTAATTGAAGACATCTACGTACAAATAGCTCCTTTTAAAAACCGTAGAGCAGGAAAATTATCGGGAGGAATGAAGCAGAAACTCGCTTTGTGTTGCGCATTAATTCACAAGCCCAAAGTCTTGTTTTTAGATGAGCCCACAACAGGAGTGGATCCAGTATCACGGAAAGAATTCTGGGAAATGCTTAAGCGATTGCAAGAAAAGGAAATTACCATATTGGTTTCAACACCCTATATGGATGAGGCTGCATTGTGCGACCGGATAGCACTAATACAAGCGGGAAAAATTTTACAGATAGATACCCCAGAAGCCATTGTACGGCATTATCCTAAGCAAATATACAATGTAGGTGCATCTAACATGTATGCGCTAATAAACAGCTTAAAAGCCTACGAGCACAAACACAGCGTGTATCCTTTTGGGGAGTTTGTTCATTATACCGACCGTAGATCCAATTTTAATCCCGAAGATTTAAGGAGGTATTTGGAATCACAAGATCTAAGACAGCTAGCAATTGAAGCTACCGCTGCCACTATTGAAGACACCTTTATGGAATTAGCGAAATAATGGAGCATAACAAAGTCATACAAGTAACTCACTTAACCAAGACTTTTGGTGATTTTACAGCGGTAAATGCCATTAGTTTTGAGGTTGAAAAAGGAGAAATTTTCGGTTTTTTAGGGGCCAATGGTGCTGGGAAAACTACGGCTATGAAAATGTTGATTGGTATTTCTACACCTACCTCTGGTAAAGCCAGAGTTGCGGGGTTTGATGTGTTTACACATGCAGAAGACATCAAAAGGAATATTGGGTATATGAGTCAGAAATTTGCTTTGTATGACGATTTAACGGTTAAGGAGAATATTACCTTTTTCGGTGGCATTTACGGTTTATCGCGCAAACAAATTCGAGAAAAATCGGCCCTTTTAATAGATGAATTGGGACTTGAAAAAGTGGCGCATTCCTTGGTGGGTGCTTTGCCTTTAGGTTGGAAACAAAAATTATCCTTTTCGGTTTCTTTAATTCACGATCCAAAAATTGTGTTTTTAGATGAACCCACGGGAGGTGTAGATCCTATTGCAAGGCGACAATTTTGGGAAATGATTTACAAAGCAGCCAACCGTGGAACTACTGTTTTTGTAACGACACACTATATGGATGAAGCGGAATATTGCGATCGGGTTTCTATAATGGTTAATGGTAGAATAGAAGCCTTAGACACCCCCAAGAAATTAAAAGAGCAGTTTAAGGCTGCCAATATGAACGATGTGTTTTTAAAATTGGCTCGGGGGTGAAAATAAGTTTTCAGTAGCGATTTATAATTGTTGTATGCCGTATAATATTTAGGTTTTAGTATGAAAAGATTTAGAGGCTTTATTCAAAAGGAATTCTACCATATTTTTAGGGATAAACGCTCCTTGTTTATTCTTTTTGGAATGCCTATTGCCCAAATTTTGTTGTTTGGTTTTGCGATTACCAATGAAATTAATAATGTAGATATAGCTATCCTTGACCATTCTAAAGATGCCACTACAGAAGAAATTATCAATAAAATAGGGGCTTCCAAATACTTCAGTATTCAACAAATTATTGAAAAAGAAGCGGATATTGAAACTATTTTTAAAAAAGGAAAAGTAAAAGCAGTTTTAACTTTTGAAAAAGACTTTAGCAAAAATCTAATTAAAGAACACAAGGCAACGGTACAAATTATTGCCGATGCTACAGACCCTAACACGGCAAATACGATAAGTAATTTTGTAAATGCCATTCTTCAGAAGTATCAAAACGAATTAAATAAGGAGGTGACCATAGCGTATCAAATTGTACCAGAAACACGGATGGTGTACAATCCAGAATTAAAGAGCGTATATATGTTTGTGCCTGGGGTTATGACTATTATTTTGATGTTGGTTTCCGCAATGATGACTTCCATTTCCATTACTAGAGAAAAGGAATTAGGTACAATGGAAATACTGCTAGTTTCGCCCATAAAGCCATTCCAAGTGATTCTTGGAAAAGTATTTCCCTATATTTTTCTATCCATTATCAATGCTATTGTTATTGTGCTTTTAAGCCTATTTATTTTTGATATGCAGGTTCAGGGAAGCTTGTTTTTATTGGGCTTAGAAAGTGTTTTATTTATAGTTAGTTCTCTGGCCTTAGGTATTTTAATTTCAACCATTTCTGCATCCCAGCAAACAGCAATGATGATTTCCCTTATGGGACTGATGCTTCCTGTAATATTATTATCTGGTTTTATATTTCCTATTTCAAGCATGCCCCTACCCTTGCAAATCATCAGTAATATTATACCCGCCAAATGGTTTATTATTATTCTAAAAGGTATTATGCTTAAGGGAGTAGGAATTCAATTTATATGGAAAGAAACATTGATTTTATTTGGAATGACGGTATTTTTTATAGGATTGAGTATAAAAAAGTACAAAATACGCTTGGAATAAAAAATAGGTATATCACTATGGCAAACAGCAGTTAATGCGTCTGTCTTCAATACAAATATGAAAACAATACTATATATCATCCAAAAAGAGTTTAAGCAAATCTTTAGAAATAAAGGAATGCTTCCTATTATATTTGTATTGCCTTTATTACAATTGGTAATTCTTTCAAATGCCGCCACTTTTGAAGTACAACATATCAAATTTGGTTTTATAGATAATGATCATTCGGTAAGCTCACGAGCATTGATAGAAAAATTCCAGGCTTCTACTTATTTTGATGTATTCACTAATTTTCCGTCCAACAGCCAAGCAAGTAAGGCCATGCTCAAAGGGGAAATTGATGTTGTTTTGGATATTCCACAATTTTTTGAACGCGATTTACAAAAAGAAAAACAGAATCATGTAGGAGTTACTATTAATGCCATTGATGGTGCGGCAGCGGGTGTAGAAAATGTGTATATCACTCAAATTATTCAAAATTACAATCAACACCTAAAAGTAGATTTACAACAAATTTCTGATCAGAAAACACAGGCCATTCGCATAGAAACCATTCCTCTATTTTGGTATAACGAAACCTTGAATTACAAAACCTTTATGGTACCAGGTATTCTTGTACTCTTAGTTTCAATGATTACCTTATTTCTATCAGGAATGAATATAGTTCGTGAAAAGGAAATAGGCACTTTAGAGCAAATTAACGTAACCCCTATTAAGAAAAGTCAGTTTATTATTGGAAAGCTCTTTCCGTTTTGGGTTATAGGAATGGGGTTGTTAACTGTTGGATTGCTCCTGGCAAAGGTTATTTTTGATGTTCCTATGCTAGGTAGTTTAGTGTTGATGTACGCCTATACTTCCATTTATATTTTGGTGATATTGGGCATTGGGTTATTCATTTCAAATTTTACGGATACGCAACAACAAGCCATGTTTATTGCTTGGTTTTTTGTGGTTATTTTTATTTTAATGAGTGGTTTATTTACACCTATTGAAAGTATGCCTCCATGGGCACAACTAGTAACAGAATTTAACCCGATAAAGTATTATGTAGAAGTGATGCGGATGGTGATGCTTAAAGGTTCTGGATTTCTGGATATTTTGCCTCTACTTATAAAAACCTTGTTGTACGCAATTGTAATGAATGGTTTGGCTGTTTGGAGTTATAAAAAGACCACTTAAAAAATACAAAGAGAGGAAACGGTTTGGCCCATTTGTTTAAAGCAAAAAATAGTACGCTTATTGTTCCGTATTTTTTTGCTAGGTTTACTTTTTACCATAAGGTAAACTTTGGTAAAGGGGGGTATACCATTTGGGTAGTGAATATTGGATATCCTTTCTAAGGAATTATAAATGAGGTTTTAGGTGACTGATAGAAACAGAATTACAGATTAAAATTATAAAATTACAGTATGAAAACTAATAAAAAAATAATGCTTTCAACAGATGAGTCTTTGTTTGTAAGAGGGCCATTATCTCGATTTAGAGAGTTTACCTTTGCTTCAAAAGTCTTTATTAATTTCATTAAAGCTTTTCGAAAAATGCACTTTATTGGGCCATGCGTTACGGTCTTTGGTTCGGCACGGTTTACAAAAGATTCTGAACATTATAAAAATGCCGAAAAAATTGGGGCTGCTTTAGCAGAAATGGGTTTCACAGTCATGACGGGCGGCGGTCCTGGAATAATGGAGGCTGCTAACAAAGGTGCTTTTGAAGCCGGTGGTAAATCCGTTGGATGCAATATTATTTTACCCTTTGAACAACATCCCAATCCTTATTTACATACTTGGATTAACATACCCTACTTTTTTTTAAGAAAGGTAATACTTGTAAAATATTCCTACGCCTTTGTGGTTATGCCAGGCGGTATTGGTACTTTGGATGAATTGTTTGAAGCGCTAACCTTAATTCAAACCAAGGTCATTAAAGATTTTCCTATTGTTATTTTCGATTCAGAATACCACAAGGAACTGTGCCATCACATTCGTGTTATGGCTGAAAATGAAAGTATCAGTGCAGAAGATATGAAACTGCTTTTTGTGACCGATTCCGTAGCGGATGTCATAAAGCATATTGAAACCCATTCCGTTAAAAAATTTGGTCTGGTTAAAAAGCAAGTCAAACCAAAATGGTGGCTTGGGGAATCTTCCAAAACATCTTTTTAAAATAAAAACGAAAGGGATACCTATGGAGAACTATAAAAAACAGCTGTAAATGTTTAAATAAAAAGATAGGGTGTTATAATGCAACCCGTACTGCAACAAAAAAGAAGGCCTAAAAGACCTTCTTTTCCTTCTTACATAACAAAGTACTATCATAAAAAAAGTATAGTAAAATTTAGGGAACTTATACTACTCTGGTTCTGTTTACCACTATACCAAAGTGATTTTTTAGGTTACGAATTGACAAACCGATCAATATCTTGTTTTTTAATTTCAGGATTAGCCCCTTCACGACTAGCAACTATAGCACCAACAGCACAGGCAAAATCTATGGCATATTGAGGCGAAGCACCCTTAAGTAATTGGTTGATTAATGAAGCTAAAAACGAATCGCCTGCACCCACAGTGTCTACCACCTCTACTTGATAACCACTATTGTAAAACAATTGTCCTTTATAATATAAAATAGCACCGTGACGGCCTTTGGTAACACAAATGGATTGGGTATTGGTTTCTTGGGCTATAAATTTTATAGTTTGCTCCAAGGATCTGGGCGAATTGCCAAAAAATTTGGCTATTTCAAAAATTTCATCATCATTAAATTTTATAAAATCTGCGGCATTCATCAAATAATTTAGTACTTCTTTAGTATAATAGGGTTCTCTAAGATTTACATCAAATATTTTATACGGTGCCAATTTTAAGAGCGCATACAATGTTTCTCTTGAGGTATCGTCTCTTGCAATTAAACTTCCATAAATAAAGGCATCTGCATGTTTTGTAATTTCTTGGGCACCTTTGGTTAACTGTATATTATCCCAAGCACGCGGAAATTTAATGTCATAGGATGCGGAACCTTTTTGGTTCAACATAACCTTTACCTTGCCTGTTTTTAGTTTTTCATCAATTTGGATGTGGTCTACTACCACACCTTGTTCTTTTATAAATTCGATTATTTTTTCACCTTTAGTATCCTTACCTCTGCTGCTAATTACAGCCACATTATTATCTAAGGATTGCAATCTAATGGCCACATTTAAAGGTGCTCCACCAATTTTTTTGTGATTGGGGAAAACATCCCATAAAATTTCTCCAAAGCATACTATATTCTTCATTTCATTTTTTTTAAAACAGTATTGTTCATATTCATCACACATTTTTCAACACCAAGAGCCACAATATTTTGATAAGCGCTAGTATAGGCTTTTACAAAGGCTTCTGATTGGTATAGTTTACCAAATACTGATGGAATTTCTAAAAAGGCTGAGGGATCCTGCTTTGCTTCCACCGCTTTTTCAAATAAATTATTTTGCATAACATCTTTGCGGTTTATAGCATTTCCATTTTCATCCTTCCCCAAACTGTAAACAGCCCAAGCCGCGATAACTAAGGCGGCATATTTTAGCGACCCCTTTTGCTTGAGTTGCGCATTTATGGTAGGCAAAATAAAAATTGGAAGTTTTGCCGAACTCTCTGAACAAATTCTTTCTATTTGATCTTTTATATAGATATTACCAAACCGTTGCAGCAAGGATTCTTCATACTTATGTAAATTAACACCCTCTAAACTTTTCAAAATTGGCGTAACTTCCTGTTTCATATAGCTACGTAAAAACTCACGTATGTTGGGGTTATTAGCAGGTTCATCTATGGTAGTATACCCCATTAAAGCACCTAGAATGCCCAGCACGGAATGGCCTGCATTTAGCAAACTCAATTTCATTTCTTCATAGGGCATTACGTTTTCAACAAACTGAACGCCTACGGTTTCCCAAGGGGGTCTGCCCGCAATAAAATCGTCTTCAATAACCCATTGTATAAAAGGTTCACAGACTACGGGCCATGCATCATCAATGCCCGAGGTCTCTTTTAAATTGGCAATATCAATGGGCGCTGTAGCTGGGGTAATTCTGTCGACCATAGCGTTGGGAAAGGAAACATTTTTCGTAATCCAAGGTGCTAATTCCGGTTCTGCAACACCCACATAACTCATGAGCATTTTTTTGGTCATGTGCCCATTCCCTTGAATATTATCACAAGATTGAATAGTAATCCCTACTAATCCACGATCTTTTCGCAGTTTTAGGGCTTGAGTTAAATATCCAAAAATTGTTTTAGGTGCTTGTGGGTGTTCTAGATCATATTGAATTAAAGGATTGTCAAAATCAAATTGCCCCGTAGCTTCATCATAATTATACCCCCCCTCTGTAATGGTTAATGTGATAATTCGCACTTCTGGACTAGCCATTTTTTCCATAACTCGTATGGGGTTTTCAGGCGCAAATAAATACTCAACAATAGACCCAATAACTCTTTTTGTCAAGGAACCATCCAGTTCTTTAACCACCAGCGTGTACAATCCATTTTGATCCTTTAGGGTATTGTATATTGCGGTATCAAAATCCAATAATGCAACCCCGCAAATTCCCCAATCTGTAACCGATTGATTTAATAATTGATCCGTATAAAAAGCTTGATGAGCTCTATGAAAACCACCAATACCAACATGTACGATGCCCGTTTTTATTTTTTCCCTATTGTATTGCGGAATAGCAACCTGATCTTTCAATTTAGATAAGTTCAGGCTATTTAATTTATAAGTAGTCATTGTTGTCTCTTTATTTATTTGCTTTCAAAACGTTGAAGTAAAACGGCAAAAATAATGATTGCTCCTTTTACCACTTGTTGTGGATAAGAGGGTACATTTAAAAGATTTAAGATGTTTCCAATTAATCCTAGGATAAGTACACCCATTAGGGTGTTTATGGCAGTACCTTTACCCCCATTTAAACTTGCACCACCAATCACCACTGCGGCAATAGCATCTAATTCCCAAGCCATACCCATATTAGGAGATCCTAGATTTGTTCTAGAGGCTACAATTATGGCCGCAGTAGCCGCCAAGGCCCCTGAAATGGCATAAACTAAAAACTTGTATTTATTTACTTTAATACCTGATAATCGTGAAGCTTCTTCATTACTACCGATAGCTATAATAAGTCTACCAAAAACATTGTAACGAAGCATTACCATTGTCAAAATAACGATAAGGAAAAATACAAGCGCAATATTAGGTACCCCTAGCGTAGAATTATTGGCGAAATTAGACATAAACTCTCCACCCGGTGTTTTAAACGTTATTGGGGAACCTTTTGAATAAATAAAACCTAGTCCTCTAGCAATGGTCATTAAGGCCAGCGTAGCAACAAATGGTGCCATTTTTTGATAAGCGACCAGATATCCCGATACACTCCCTAGTCCAAAGCCAATGGTAAGGGTTATTAAAATAGCCAAAGGCAATACCACAATATTGACTAAGATCGCAAAAGTTACGGCCAATAATGCAACCATAGACCCAACAGACAAATCGATACCTCCTGTTAATATAACGATAAGCATACCAATACTAATAATACCAATACCCGATACCTGTTTTAATAAATTGGAAAGGTTTGTAGATGTAAAAAAGACATCTGAAATTAAGGCTGAAAAAATAAGCAGCAGTATAAAAATGAATATCGTATTGTGTTTTACTACAAATTTAAGCACACCTCCGGGACTGCTTAGTTGTTCTTTAATTGTTAAATTCATAATTCAAATATTTTAAGCATTAGATTGTTTTATTTTAATGGTTTTCCAATGGAATAACGTAGAATGTTTTCTTCTGAAAATTTTTCCTTTGGTAATTCGCCATAGAAAGTGCCTTTGTACATGACTAGAATACGATCTGAAATTCCCATTATTTCTGGCATATCTGATGAAATAACAACAACCCCTACTCCTTTTTTAGCTACTTCGTTAATGAGGTTGTATATTTCTATTTTGGCACCAACATCTACCCCTCGTGTAGGTTCGTCAATAAAAATTACTTTACTATCTACACTTAACCATTTTGCCAAGGCTACTTTTTGTTGATTGCCCCCACTTAGGTTACTTACATTGACTTCTGAGCTAGGGGTTTTAACATTTAATTTTTCAATTAAGCCCACTACATTTTTATACTCGTTATCAACGTTGATAAATCCAAATTTATTAGAGATAGATGTAAAGCTGGTAACGCTAATATTACGTCGGATAGACAAGGGCAAAAACACACCTTCTTCCTTCCGATCTTCGGATACAAAACCAATTTGATGGCCTACAGCACTTACGGGTGTATTTGTATTTATTTCTTTTCCATTTAAAAGGATGGTTCCTGATTTCTTTTTATCAGCTCCAAAAATAAGTTTGGCCGTTTCGGTTCTTCCACTACCCCCCAATCCTGCTATTCCGAGCACTTCACCTGGTCGTACTGAAAATGATACGTCGTGTACTAGTGTATTTTTAGCCGTTAAATTTTTAACTTCAAAAATGGGGTCTTTTCCAATTTCAACAGTACGTGCAGGGTATAAATCTTTCAATTCCCTACCGATCATTAACCGAATAATGCCGTCTGTATCGGTATCAGATACTGCCATACTACCCGTATCTACCCCATCCCTTAGAACGGTGACAGAATCTGCTATTTTAATAATTTCTTCCAAATGGTGGGAGATATAAATAATAGATATCCCCTTCGCTTTTAGTTTGAACAGATTGTCGAATAATTTTTGGGTGTCGGTCGGATCAAAAACAGTGGTTGGCTCATCCAAAACCAACACTTTTGTATCTTCTGACAAGGCCTTCGCAATTTCTACAACTTGTTTTTGAACAATACTTAGATTTCTAACCCTTGCCGAGGCATCTATTTTAAACCCTAAAGAATCTATTAATTCTTGCGCATCTTTAGTTATTTCTTTCCAATTCATCCAGAATTTACTTGCGCCTAATTTGTGCAAATAAATATTTTCAGCAACAGATAAGTCATTGACTAAAGACAATTCCTGATAGACCACACTAATTCCTAAAACTTGACCTTCATGTGTGTTTTTAGGACTTATTTCCTGTCCATTGAGTTTTATTTGACCGCTATCTTTCTGGTGTACCCCGCTAAGGATTTTTACCAAGGTAGATTTTCCGGCTCCGTTTTCGCCAAGTAAAGCATGAATTTCCCCATGCTTTACTTTAAAATCTACACCTTCAAGTACTGAGACAACCCCAAAACTTTTTGATATTCCGGTCATTTCAACGCGGTATTCACTTTCTGAATTTTGCATATCAAATGAGTTTTATTTATTAAAATAATGCTTTAGGATCGTAGTGTTTTGCGGCATTTTCCTTTGTAATAAGTAATGGCGGTGTAAATGACGTTTTAGGAAAGTCTCTTTTACCGTTCATGTATTGAATGGCGTATTGTACTGCATTTTTACCGATTTGCACTGGGCTATTCATAGCTGTACATCCGTAAAAGTCTGTATCCATAATGTATTTAATAGCTTCCTTTTGTCCGTCTGCTCCGGCAACAATTAAAATATCATCTGTTTTTCCTGCTTGGGCAATGGCCTTAATTGCTCCTAACACACACACATCCGATTCTGTAATTACCACATTAATATCTGGGTGTGCTACTAAAATATCTTCCATAGCTTTTAAGCCTCCTGCATACGACCAATCTGTATAGGCTTGTGTTTTAATATTTAAATCGATATGTCCCAAACTGCGTAACTGCTCTTCGGCTATACCTTGCAGTAAACCTTGCTTGCGTGTTTTTCCTACTGGATTTCCGGCATTACCACTCAATAAGGCTATATTCATTTTGTTGTTTCCAAATTTTTTAGCAACCCATTCTCCTGCCAATTCTCCGTTGGCCAAATTATTAGACTGAATTGTAGTAACATATTCAGCAGAAGGATCTATAGAGCTATCAATAATAAACACGGGAATCCCGGCAGCTTTGGCAGCTTTGGTAACCCCTACAAGAGCATCGGGATCTTTAGGGTTTAACAATAAGGCATCAACACCTTTGGTAATTAAATCTTCTACTGCAGCCACTTGCTTGTTAATATCATCTTGTCCGTCTGCAGATAAAAAGACCATTCCATTTTTTTCGGTATTGGTTTTTATACTTTGTAATAAGGCCTGATAATATGGGGCGTTTAGTGATGGGGTACAATATCCTATTTTCTTTCCGGTAAGATCAATAGCGCTTTCTACCTTTTCACTGGTATCTGTTGCACTATTTGCGTTGTTTTTTGCTGCATTGTTTTGTTCTACACAACTGAATAAATTAAGTACTAATGTACATAGCAGCAAAGGCTTAAGTACATTTTTTAACGCGATTTTTGTTTTTCTTGTTTCCATAATTGAATGTATTAGCTAAATTTGTGTTATTAAAATAAGGTGATGTCTAATTGTAATACTGTTATTTCCTTTTCAGGATTCCACATTGCGGTTACTTCTATTGGCATTTTATAGTTACCAAGATTAATATTCTTGCCAAAAACAGCGCCAACATTTATAAGGTTTCCTGCCCCTTCGGTGTAAAAGGTTTTATCTGTAGTAAAAGACCAGGCACCACCGGCAAAAAGTGAAAGTTTAGCATCTTCTTTTTCCCAAACTTTACTTTTAACTTCAAAATAATGGGTCCAAGAATTTTTTAAGGATCCATCTGTTTGTACTTCATAATCTCCAGAGCCACCACCTACAATGGTAGCCAAATACAATAAGGTATTGGGGCTTATGTTATATCCTAAGTTTACGTCAACAAAATTATAACCTTGTGTTTTATCATAACTCCAGTAGTGAAGTTGATCACCTCTTTCTTCTACTCCTGTATAATTGTTATGCGAGACAGCTTCTAAAAAAAAGGAATCAGAAAACCGGTATACCGTATAAATTGAAAATTCTTTATAGTTGGCACTAACATTTGCGCCAGTGTCTTGGTTTACAACATCAGTACTTGTAAAACTGGCACCACCCCAAACCCCAAAGGTAAATTTTGAATCTCGTGTGTTGTACTCTAGGCTGGTAGCAAATACTGCTCCTGGGTGCACAACAAAGCCATGCCAGGTATGCATATTCTTTAAATGACCACTGGCGTTAAATGCCTTATAGTCATCTTTCATAGACTCAGATTGAGCGGATACTAAATTTAATCCAAAAAACAATAACATACAAATAAAAGTAGTGGCTATGGATTGCCCTGCAGTTTTTTGGGCCTTTGTCTTACTTAATAAGTGATAAACAGATTGGCTGTTTTCCTGAGATTCTAGAGTTGTGCGTTTCATATTATATTATTTTAATGTTAGCATATTTTTAAACGTCATATTTACGTTTGTTTTTCAAATGTATAAAAAATACTAATACATTGTTAAAAAAAAGTGAAAATATTATGAATTTAACACAATAACATCCTTATAAATGCCATTTTACTAGTATCAACTGCAAATTAAAATATTAATTTATTAACGTATTTTATACATTTATTCCTTACTTTTACAGTATTAATACTAATTTTTACACCTAAAATTGTTTTATGAAAGTTGAAAAAATCCCAAATTTATCGGTCGACTGTGTTGTTTTTGGATATGACACCACCACAAAATCCCTCAATGTTTTAGTAATGAAACGGTATTTAGAATCTGATACTGGAGGTGAAGTACTCGTAGATGACTATGTATTAACAGGGTATCATGTATATGAAAAGGAAACCTTAGATGCTTCGGCTACAAGAGTATTGAAAGAATTGACCGGTCTTACCAATCAATATAAAAAACAATTTAAAGCCTTTGGAGATCCTGATAGATTAACCGGTGCTAAAGATTTGCCTTGGATTAAAAAGGAAGGATTTGATGCCAGGACAATTACCATTGCGTATTACTTTTTGTTAAAAACGGAAGATGTAGACTTAAAAAATAATTCCATTCAAAAAAAATGGTTTCCAGTAAAGGATTTGCCAGAATTAGGTTTTGATCACAAACAAATTATCTTGGAAGCTTATGAGGATTTAAAAATAAAGTGTCTGGCCGAACCCGTTATTTTTGAATTACTACCTGATAAATTCACTATTAATGAAGTCCAAGATTTATACCAATCCATTTTAGGTATTGAGTTTGACAACCGTAATTTTAGGAGAAAAGTAATCAACAAAAAATATATTATTGCCATTGATGAAAAACAAGTAGGTGTTTCAAAAAAACCATCACAGTTGTATATGTTTAGCAAGGATATTTATAAAAAGATGTTTCAAAAGAATTATTTAATTAGCATTTAAGCTGTTTTAAAATCTATGTAATAAGGTTTAATTTACTATTATATTGTAGCATATTTATTCTAAAAAAAGCCCAAACAATAGTATCTGTTTGGGCTTTTTATTCTGTTTCGCGTAATGAAAAGCTACAATTCCATAAACGACATTAGGGTAAGGAACAGAATCAATACGACAAAAATATGATCGCTGTTTTTTAGAAATTCCCTCAAGATCTAGGGATTCACTCTTACTTGACTTTTTTGCTGGTCAATCGCAAGATAAGATATCCTAAAAGTCCTGAAATAATGGATCCAATAATAATTCCAACCTTGGCGGAATTAATACTCGTTAAATCGCCCGCAAACGCTAGGGTTCCAATAAAAATAGACATGGTAAATCCAACTCCTGAAATGGCCGCGATTCCCAATATTTGCTTAAATTTTACACCGGACGGCAATTCTGTTAATTTCAATTTAATCCCCAAATAGGAAAACAAGGCAACCCCTAAAAATTTACCAATAAATAGACTAAAAATTATGGTAGACATTAAAGAAAAATCAAATTCATAACTGGTGCTTATAACAACACCTGCGTTGGCAAAAGCAAATACGGGTAGTATAAAATAGGCAATCCAACTGTGTAATTTATGCTCAAGATTTTGTAATGGTGAGCGCACATCAAAAGTTAAGTCGTCCAAATTCTCAACATATTTCACTTCGTCTTTGGTCAGTAAATGTTTATCATCATCGTCAGACACCTTATTGATATTGGTTGAAATTGAACCCACTTTTTCTGAAAATGATTGGATGCCAATTTTTCTTTTTATGGGTATGGTAAAGGCTAGAAGTACCCCAGCAATGGTTGGGTGTATTCCTGATTTAAGAAACAAAAACCAAATAACAACGGCAAAAATCAACCCTATTTCCAAGGAATACTTGCGTTTATAGTATAAGAAACTCAACAGACCTATGAGCAAGGTGCCGTACAAAAGAAATAGCCAATTGATATCCACACTATAAAAAGCTGCAATGACGAGTACTGCCGCAATATCATCTATAATTGCAAATGCGGTTAGAAATATTTTTAAACTTAAAGGTACTCTTTTTCCTAAGGTACTTAGAATTGCCAAGGCAAAGGCAATATCTGTTGCCATTGGTATTCCCCAGCCTTTTACAGTATCTGGGTTTTGATTTAAGAACAAATAGAGTGCAATAGGAATTAAAACACCCCCAAGAGCTGCTATAAAGGGAAAGGCAGCCTTTTTTAAGGTATTAATTTCTCCAATTAACAATTCCCTTTTTAACTCGAGACCAATTAAAAAAAAGAAAATAGCCATTAAACCATCATTGATCCATAGTATTAATGGTTTTTTTAATTCGAACGTATGAAAGGAAATTCCAATTTCATATTGCCATAAACTTTCATAGATAGCTCCAAACGGGGAATTGGCCCATAGCAATGCTATAATTGTTGCTCCAAAAAGCAACATCCCCGCTAAACTTTCTATTTTTACAAACTTTTGAAATGGTGTTAATAGTATTCTTTTTAGCATTTAATAAATTTTAAGTTTAGGGCAGATACCTTTGCAATTCCTAGAGTCTCTATTTAGATTTTAACCACTGAATTGGTTAAAGAGCGGTACTACATCGGTCCTTTTACTATTTTCTAAGTTAACTGTGCAATTTCAGAAAAAAATATTTCTTTCACCAGTTTTAGGTGGTTTATATTGAAGTATTTTTTGAATAACTCCCCGGCTTTTAATTTAGGATTGTAGGTTTTTTTTAAAATAATAGGTCCAAGCCAACATACCTTCCTGTAAAAATAAACACCCAAAAAGCAGATTTTGGATTCCTTATTTCTACAATTAGTATTGAGAACTTAGCATTCTTTTGCCTAAAAGTTTAAAAAGCTAGTTACCTTTTCGGTTTTTTGGTCATGGTATACCAAACTTCTGTTGACCATAATTTCTGTTTACTAGCACTTACAAAGGGTTTTCTAATATGTATATACACCACTTTACCTTCTTTTAGCCCATTGGAGGTAAGTATTATCTTTTTGCGGTCGTCGGACAGCTCCACGGCATCTATAGTCAACGTTTCTACGCCTTTTTTAGGTCCGCCATAATTTTCGGTTGCTTCATAGTAGTACTGTTCTATAGTAAAATTGTCACTATTAATTGTAGTAGAAGTATCAATGGGTTCTGTAAATTCTATTTCCATCCCGTTGCTTTTGGCTCTAACGGCAAGCATTTCAAAGGTAGATTTCTCATTATAATCAAAACGATGTAAGGCGTACCACTCTTTGCCTTCGTGTCTCCAATTTCCTCCGGAACCTATACCTCCTGCATACAAATTGCCGTCTGGTCCCCATACCGTTCTATTTATACCTGCATCTAAGCCTTGAATAAAACGAAATGCAGCGCCTTGTTTTACACCGTCGACTTCGTCTATAAATACTCGTTTTATACCACCATGGGTTACATCTCCAAAAATTAATTGATCCTTATACGGTCCTAAATTTAAGGTGGTAGGCTGACTGGGAGAATTGCTGATTTCTACATGTGGTAACCACACCAATGGCGGTTGTTCTTCATAGTCCTTTACACGGTCCCAATCGGCATGGCGAAAGCCGTACCACTTTCCTTTTTCTACACGTACTACTTTGCTTGTTGGAATCCAATTACCTTGGTTGTCAGAAACATAAAGTGCTCCATCTGGTCCTTCTCCAATACCGTTAGGAGTTCTAAAGCCCTCAGCTATAACTTCAACCTCGCTACCATCTTTACTAATACGAACAACCTTGCCACGATCAGGTACATTTTTAAATTCAGACCCTAGATCTGTTGCTAAAGTTGCATAAAAACTATTGTCTTTATAAACTAGTCCGAACGCAAATTCATGATAGTGAGACGTTACATGCCAAGCATCACACACTTTCTGATATTCATCAATGATCTCATCACCATCGGTATCTACCAAGCGTGTTAACTCTTGCTTTTGCAACACATAAATATCGCCATCTACAATTTTAATACCCAAAGGTTCTGCAAGACCTTGGGCAATTTGTTTCACTTCTATGGTAGATGGGTCTGTGGTGTTGTAATTCTTAATAATATAAACTGCGCCGGTAGCATCCCACGTACAGATAATCATTTTCTCAGAATCTATAAAATCTATACCTCCAATTCGCGGATTAAAATCTGCTGGTTTCGCTTGGTACATATCAAAAGAAGGGTGTACAGCATCTAATGGCATTTTATCCCCTGGTGTACCATTGGCCACCTTAGATTCGTAGGGCAATAAGTCGGTAAAAGGTTTGTTATCGTGATAAAACACCGTTTCTGGTACTACTGTAAATTCCTTGCCGTCTCCAGACCATTGTAAGGAAATGGATGCGCCACCTCCTCCTTGATGAAATTGAACCTTAAAGGAATTCCAGCCTTTCTGTAACTGCCCTACCCCAACAACGGGCATTGGTGCGTGGCTACCCGTATTATCAATTATCTTTTTGCTATTTAGCAGTAAAATGGATCCATCATCGCTGACCAATCTAAAGTGTTTTTCCACAGCCTCATCAGATTTGATATAACCTATAAATTCCATGTAAAAATTCTCTCGTACCTCACTTACATTAGCAGCGTTTGGCTGATGAATTGCGGGGGCAACACCATTGAAAATTGGAGCTGTACTGCCAGTCAATTTATCGTATAAATCACCACTATCATTGGTCAGGTAAAAGTTTACCGCTACACCTTGTTCTTTTGTAGAGACATTCTCAGTGGTTCTATTGATTGCATCTAATTCTATGGGAATTGCTGGGGTGTCTACAAACAAATCTACTGCAATGGCTTCGGGTTCTGGTTCACCATCTAATGATAGGATGTAATACGCCATATTGGATGCTTCTTCCTCTGAAATATCCGGATGTGAGGTCATAGGAACGGTACCCCAATTGCCGGTACCTCCCAAGATTACTTTACTTTTTAATAATTCAATCGTTGGCCAATTAAAAGGATACCGCGAGGCTATGGAATCATAGGCTGGTCCCACTAAATTTTCATGTTTTAAATGGCAGGCAGAACAATCGTTCTGTGTCGTTAAATTAAGCCCCTTGGCAATTTTACCAGACAGGTCCAATACCGGCCCACGCCAATCGTCCGGAATGGGATTGAAGTAGGTTTTAATTTGTGTTTTTTTGGAAAGTGAAACTTCATTGGTATGGATTTCTTGCTCTAATCCATTGATAATTTCCTTATGAACAAATTGGTCCTTAATGGTGTATTTTAGAACCGGAACAAGATCCTGTGATGTCCTTTTCATTACTTTAAATGAACGTTGTAATCCGCTATAATTATCAAGGACTTCAAATTCAGGAATTTCACGAATTTGAACCGACGCACCTGATTTTGCTATCAATTCAAAATCAATTCCAACTTGATTATCAATAAGGGAGTATCCCAAATAATTAATTTGAGGCACTTCTAACCCTGCTGTGGTTTTCAAACTCCATTGGGTTGCCGTCGTACTGTCTTGTGCGTAGGTATATCCAAAACTTGTGGGTTGTATTCCATGGGCTGTTGTATACACAGCACCTTCATAATTTACGCCCCCTTTCCATACTTTGTACAAGTTTCCCAATTGTAGGTTGTAGGAAACGTATAAATCTTTATGCAAGGCAACAGTAAGCATTCTTGGTTGTTTGTCTAAAACCGATCTAAAAACCCATGAATCTATGGGTCTATCATAGGTTATAGGCGTACTACAGGCATTAAAAATAAGAACAAAAAGGATGGCAATTGAAAGCTGGTTTAGGCTTGGTAATTTCATGATTAATTAATTATGTGATGAAACTACTCAAAAAACACGGAATAGCAAAGGGCTGTATTTCACTACTTTCAATTATTTTGTGAGGATTTTAATGAAGACCATACATAGCCTTAATTTGGAATAAGAAATCGCAGGAATTGTCTTGGCAAAATGCCTTTAAGTTTTTAAAATTGGCAATAATTTTATCCTATATTGGGATGTCCATATGGGCCGATTGATTAGTTTTTTTAGGATCACTATGGTTGGTGAACCTCACCACATAAATAAGCCTGTACCATTTATTATTTGGCACAGGCTTTTGTTGAATCTAATATAAGTTGTATTTAAGTGCTTGGCCTTTATCAAGGAAGTTTGTCAAATCTAATTCTCTAAATCCTTCATTAAATCATGGATTTTATCTACCGAAAAAGGTTTAATGAGGTAATTACTTACCAAACTATACGATTTGGCACGTTCCACATCAGCAGAATTTACGGAGGAACTTACGATATAGATTTTAATTTTATGGTCGGTTGGAATTTTTACAAGCTCATCAAGTACTTGCCATCCATCCATAATGGGCATATTTAAATCCAATAGAATAACATCTGGTAGTGATTCTCCTGCTGAAATTTTAGGGATTAAATCATCTACGGCATCTTTACCATTTTTATAAATTAAGAAATCATTGCAAAAATTAGTGGCTTCCATTATTTTTTTGGTGCCAAAAATATAAATTGGGTCATCGTCAATGATGCATGCCGTATTAATCATTGTATTCATATTTAAATTGTATTTTAAATGTTGAGCCTTTATCGACTCTACTGCTAACTTCTATTTTTCCACCCATAGCTTCAATTTGGTTTTTACTAATAAAAAGCCCTATGCCACGCGCTTCTTTGTGTTCATGGAATGTTTTATACATTCCAAAAAGCCTGTCTCCGTTCTTTTCTAAATCTATGCCCAGTCCGTTATCGATAATCGCCAAAGATATAAATTTTTCAGAAACTTCAGTCGTAATTTTAATAGTACAAGGCCTATCTAAGGCTCGGTATTTTATGGCATTTGTAAGGAGGTTTAGTAGGATGCTTTCTAAATAGGCTGGCACCACACGAACAGTGAGTTGTGGGTCAACATCAAGCTGTATTTCAATTTGATGTTCCTCTATAGAATGTTTTATGTTTTGTAAGGCTCTAGCTACATAGTTGCTTAAATTTTTAGGCACTAAACTTTCCTTTACCTGAGAGTTTATTTCAACAATTTCGGTTAAGTGATTTACAGTATCACTCATATTATCTGAAGCCGATTTTATATGCTGAAAAATTTCATGATCCATTGTATTCCCATTTTTAACCTTATTAATATCGAGAAGCATAGCCATGTTACCCGTATGGGAGCGAAGATTATGGGAAACAATATGTGCAAAATTCAAAAGACGGTTGTTGTGTTCTTGAAGGCTTTCAGTTAATTTTTTGTTTTCGGTAATATCCTGTATTTGGGAGACAAAGTGAGATACCTTTCCTTGATCATTTTTTACACTAGAAGTTGAAAGAAAAACCCAAATTGCCTTGCCATTTTTATGAAAGTAGCGTTTCTCAATTTGAAAATTATCGCGTTCGCCGGCTATAAGTTCGCGCATTAATTCTTGGGAAGTCGCTAAATCATCTGGGTGTGATAATTCTGCAATTGGAATTTTAAGTAATTCTTCTTCACTGAATCCAAAAGTTCTACAAACACTTGGGTTAGCACTAGTTATTTTGCCTTCTAAATTAAACAAGGTCATTCCCACATTGGCATACCAAAAGGTTTGTCTAAACTGCTCCTCCCTTAATGATAATTCTAATTCTAATTTTTTGGAAGCATCAATATCTTGTATTAAACCGTAGAGTTTTTTACATTTCCCGTCCTCAAAATCGGAAATACCAATAATGCGCGCCCAAAAATGTCTGTTATGCCCTTGTAATTGCAGCTCTATATCAAAGTCATCACCCTGAGTTAAAGCTTTGTTCATAATTGCCTTCACCCATTCTTGATCGTTTCCTTTAATATTTTTTAGAATTGAGTCTTCTAAGTTATATTGGTTACGTTCTGCAACTAAAAGTGTTGTAAGGCTGTCTCCATAATATACTTCTTGAGTTTCTGGATCTACCTCCCAAGAACCAATTTTTGCAACTTCGTTAGAGCGTTCTAAAAGTGTTTTATAATTTAATAGCTCCTTGGTTGTTTTTGTTTGTTCGTTTATGTCTTGAAAAAAACCATAAAGACGTTTGCATTGACCATTTTTAAACTCGGAAATTCCAATTACACGTCCCCAAAAAACAGCATTATCTAAAGGTGCAATTAATGCCTCAAAGTCGAAATTTTCTCCAGTACTAATCCCCTTAACAATCGCCGAAATAATATGTTTACGGTGTTCTCCTTCTTGAAAAAAGAGGTATGCGTCATCTAGGGTTGGTTGGTAATCTTTAGGAACACCCAGCATTTCTTTAATGGTATCGTTCCAATAAATAATGTTGGTTTCTAAATTTACTTCCCAAATACCAATTCGTGCAGCATCATTAATCCGCTGCATTAAATCGGAATTTTTAATTTGTAATTGTTCATTGACTTTACGCTCGGTAATATCAGAATTCAAGCCAGCAATTATTTCTGGATTTCCATCCGTATCATATAGTATAATTCTAGCCCGAGATACGATCCAAACCCAATGTCCGTCTTTGTGCTTTAGCCTAAACTCACTTTCAGAATAGGGGCCACCTACTAAATGTTTTTCATACGCATCATTTATTATTTGAATATCATCTGGATGCAAGTACTTTTTCCATTTCGTAGCTGTAATAAATCCCTGTTCTTCTGGTGTGTATCCAAATAATTCCGCCCAGCAATCGTTAAATTTAATATGACCTGTTTTTATATTGTATTCCCAAGATCCAATGCCTACACCACTAATTACATTTTCGTAATACTGCACTTTGTCTTGAAGCTTGGATTTAGCTTCCTTTAGTTTTGTAATTGACGTATGTGTTCCTAACATCCGAAAGGGCTTATTCTCCTTTGTATAAACAATGGTGCCTTTCACATTTAACCAAATGGTATGGCCTTCTTTATGCGTATACCTTATATTTTCATCAAAAGGATATTTTTTTGGGTTACTGATATGGAGGTGCAGATTTTGTTCTCCTCGAACCATATCTTCTGCATTACACACATCTACCAAGGTTATGTTTTGCTCCTTTATTTCTTTAAGGGAATATCCTAAGGTTTTCCAAAAAGTATCGTTTAACCAACCACTTAAATGATTGCAATTTTCTATATTCCAATACCAAATACCGTCCAATACATGATTTTCAATAAAATTGAATATTTTATTATCTTTCTTGACCAGATCTTTAAGTTCTTTCTCCAATACATCCATACATTGTATTTTGTTAAATTGGGGGGAATGTAAAAGCAACACTATTAACGGGTTGTGGTTAAATATGATGTGAAGCACTATTTTACTTTTTAAAAATAGTTAAAAATAATTTAACCAGAGGTATTAATAAGTACCAATACATACAGCAAAGCTAATTTATTTGTATGGAGCTGTAGGAAACCTATTTCTGCCAATTACTACATTACACAAAAGGTTCTATATACTCAACTTTGGTGTTTGGCTCGGAAAACCAGCGGGTTTAATTTAGGGTATCGGCTTAGCTTTAGGTATAGTAAACTACCTATGGAATTACTAATGTTTAAGAGGTGTGGTTTGTAGTTTGTATTTCTTCTTCCAAGGCAATGGCTCTTGGAAATAATATATTATTCTCTTTGTGGATATGTAAGTTAAGGTCCTCTTCAAATTCTTTTAGGAGACCAAAAGTAACGCTATAAGTAGTACAACCATCTTTTGGAACTACATAATTATGAGATAGCAATCCTATTTTTTTAAAAGCTTCCCCTTCAAAGTTATGTTCTTCTTCCATTTGTTGTATGGGATTTTTTATGGTACCAAAATGAGGTTTTACTAATTTGCTAAATTCCCTTTTAGCTTTAGCAAGCTTCCGAATATAGGGAAACAAAATAAGCTCTTCCTTTTTCATATGCATAGCTAATTGCCCTGCTGCATCTGTAAAAATAGAATTAATTTCTACAAGTTCTGGATGATCATTACCGTGAACCTCTTCTATTTTGTTTAAATGTGCCTTTATAATGGGAATCTTTGCTTCTACATAAGAGTGATGTATTACCTCTATATGATCTGTAAGTTTGTCTAAGGGCCAGCTGCCATAAGTTCTATTCTGCTTTTCTTTGTTTTCTTCAAGGCAATTAATTAGTTCTTGTACTATAGCTTCAATGGTAGCCATAGAAAGTCCATTTGAAGTACAGGCCTCTTCAATAGACTGTTGACCGCCGCAACAAAAGTCTAAGGCATATTTTTTAAATATTTCAGCTGTTTTATAATTGAGACCAACAATATTACCAATGATACTTTTAGATGTGATATTCATAATTTTATTTTTTAGGTTACATAAATCCAAGTTCTAGCAATGCTTCGTCACTCATTAATAGTTTGTCCCATGGTGGGTCCCAAGTTAATTCTACTTTTGTTTCTTTTACAAAATGGAGTTCTGATATACGTTCACGTACTTCATCTACTATCATTCCTGCCATAGCACAAGACGGTGAGGTTAAGGTCATTAAAATTTCAACACAATTCTCGGGAAGAATTTTACATTCATAAATGAGTCCCAAATCGTAAACATTGACTGGGATTTCAGGATCATATACCATTTTTATCTGTTCAATAATTTGGTTTTCTTTTTCTGAGTTTTCCATGGCGTACTTTGGATTAAGGTTGTCTTATATAGGTTGTGATGCTTTGGTGTGAAAAAACAAGGAGGAGGATAACTTTTAAAAATTCTAAAAAAACATAGTAGTAATGAAAATAGGATGCAGAAGGAACCTTTCCGTTAATAATTAGTGTTGCTCGTTGGTCAAGTACTGGAAGAAAATAGAAGGTCTGTGCTAGTAAGATAACAAGCAATGCGATTCCTAGAATTCTAAGGGACCTGTGTCTTTTAAACCACTTTGTTTTAAGGTTTGAAACGAGTAAGATTGTCATAAAAAACAATTCTACCTTGTTTAAAGAACCAAAGACAAGTTGGCCTATATTTAAGCCAATAATTTGGGTAACACCTTCTGCTTGAAATTTTAGCCATGCTTCCATAAATGAAATGGAAAGCACAAAACCCAGCCATAAAACGGGAATGGTGATATTGATACGTTGTGTAAATGACATAGGCTTTAGGTTTTAATTGTTTTCACTTTTATGGGTATAATCAGGATTGCTACTTTTATGGATATACACTATGAAATATTTAATTTGTGCATGAACATTTCTGCTATTTTTTGAGCCCTCCATTTGGCTTCTTCCGTTATTTTACCGCTAAAGTTTTTGTCTATTGCGGTATTAAAATGATATACCCACCGGTCAAAATGATGAGCTTGTATGGGTAAATTCATGTGCGGAATAAAAGGAGAACCTTTATATGCAAATTCATGGAAAAGAACGGTTTGCCAAAAGCGGTACATGGTGTCAAGGTGCTTTGGCCAATTGTCCTGAATGACGTTGTTAAATATAGGCCCTAAAAGTTCGTCTTGGCGTATTGCCCCATAAAAGGTGTCTACCATTAATTCAATGTCTTTTCTATTTGTTATATCATTCATATTAAAAAAAAGATTTATAAGTGTTCATTGTCCAGTGCGTTATAAGGTAGAATATAGCAAAACCAACAAAGGCTATAATACACGCCCAAACCCATGACGGAATGGCTTTTGGTGTTTCTGAACCGCGAATTATAAATGACTCAGAACTCTCACTACCATAAGCATTAATTGTAATGGCTGTATTAGATTCTATAATTTCATTGTCTTTTAAGCCTATTACTGCTATTTCTGGACCGTTTCGTACTTCAAAAGGAATTACTCGCACTCCTTCTATACCTTTGGATGAAACTGCTTTTATTTTAAGCGTATGCTTTCCATCAGAAATTTTGGTGGTATCTAAGATTAATTTTGCAGGGGGCTCAAAAACACCAAAAGGGACTTTTTCATCGTCCAAAAACACAGTTACCTTTCTTTTATTTTCCATTAGTCAATGCAATTATGTTCTTCTAGAACTAAATTTTTAATATGATTTTTTTCCTTTTCTTTTGGCCTGGCCAAATATTTTATACTCATAATAAGGGTATATCCTACAATGACAATTGCTGAATACATAATGATATAATCGATATCTCCATTAGGCCCTTCGCCATGAGTAATATTCGCAAATCCTTTGGGCTGTTTTGCTTCGCACAACGGACAAGCCATACCAAGCGCGCTTATTAAAAAGATGAGGAGTGTTGCAATTTTATTTTTCATCTCTCCAATAATTATTTGCCATAGCAATGGTTTGAAACTCTATTGCCACGACTTGAGACGAAGCAATTAATTGTGCTGTGTCTTTGGCATAGTGAGGCCGTAATTCTTTACGAACTTCAGGATCGGATTGAATTGCTGCAATTGTTTTTCTAGCCATTGTAAATGCGAGCATTCTACCTTCTGCAGGTGTTTTACAGAATAAGCTGTCTAAATAGTCTATTGTTATCATTGGCTTAATTTTGATATTGAATCTCTTAAGTGTGTAATAGTTGCTACGGGTACTTCTGGTGCGCGGTTGCCCCAGTTCGTTCGTTCGTGGTCTAGAATGGCTTTAATTTCCTCGTCGGTTAGTTTGTCGGCAAATTCTGGCATAACTCCATATTCTGCCCGTGCATCATAGCCCATCAATACAATTTTTATAAGTGTTTCTGGGTTTTTAGCGTTTACAATAAGGCTTCCTGCAAGTGGTGGAAATGCACCTTTTACACCACGACCATTACTTTGGTGACAAGCTGCACAGTTATTTTGATACAGACTAGCTCCCTTCGTTTTATTTGCTGGTATTACACTTGCATTGTCTCCTTGTTCTTTGGGCAAGGCAGGGATAAAATCTGATGGAGTTGCATTTTCAAAAGAAAATTGCTGTAAACTTTTTAAATAGGCTACCAGGTGCAAGGCATCTTGAGTTGCTACTAGGACTTCTCTACCCTCCATTTTTGTTATACCTCGGGCTAAGGTTACCGCATCATCAGCAAGGTATAAAGTATCTATTTTTTCGAATAACCAAGAGTATTGTGGCATTATGGAAGCTTCTACAACCAACCGTGGATTGTAGAGGTGTAACAAATGCCACTGGTCACTGGGTTGTCTATTCCCAATATTAGTTAAGTCGGGTCCTGTCCGTTCACTTCCTAATAGGGAGGGCGATTGCCTCCACACATCCATACGCTGTTTGCTATAGTAATAATCCGACGCTAACGATGGTCTCTCGCCCCAAGTTTTATCCATTTCTATATTTCGGACTTGTTGGGTATGACAGGCAACGCAACCTTCCGAAATATAGATTTCCAATCCTTTTCTTTCGGAAACTGTTAAATCTTTTTGTCCAGGTATGGGTTGGTATTCTTGCATTTGATATGCAGGTAAAATTGCCACTCCAATGCTTAGTACAACGAAAACACTAAAAGCAAGAAGCACGAGGTTTTTATGGTCTTTATGTAAGTTTAACATTTGCGAACAATTAATTTGATTGTGTATGTAAGTTTTGCTTTTCTAAAACGGAATCATCAGAAAGCGGGAGTAGCATTTCATTTTTCTTACGTACCATCAGGTAGAAATTATATCCAAAAATGAGATGTGATATAAACATAAGCGACCCTCCAACGGCACGCCATACCCAATAGTTTTTCATCAGAATAACAGATTCTATAAAGGGGTTTCCTTCTATCCAACTTAATCCTTTTAAAGTACCGCCAGCCATCAACGAAACCATATATGCTATTAGTCCAATGAAGGCAAGCCAAAAATGGCTCCCTACTAGATTTTGCGATGGCTCATTGCCTGTTATTTTTGGAAGGATGGCATACATACATCCCCACATTAAAAAGGTGATAATGCCATACATGGTCATGTGTGAATGTGCCACATTAAAATCCGTAAAATGCCATAGGTAATTGGTGTACCTAAACGCCTGAAAACTTCCTTGTACAGAACCAACAAAGTAAAAAACAACCCCCACTAAAAAGAAAGGAAGCACATAGCTTTTTGAAATGTGGTTCCAGCTGCCACGCATGGTCATCAAAAAATTGGTGCTACCGGCAAATACTGGAATAAACATTCCTGCACTAAAAACAATGGCAACAGTTTGTAACCACCAAGGCAACGGACTAAACACAAAATGGTGCGTTCCTATAAGTGTATAAAATAGCATTTGCGTCCAGAATGCAAGTACGCCCAAGGAATAGGAATAAATAGGTTTGTTAAGGGTTGAAGGTAGAAAATAATAAACAAGCCCTAAGGTAAAGGTCATAAACCACATGCCTACGCCTTGGTGCATGTAATACCCTTGGATTACGGTTTCTCCCAAGCCATTCTGATAATCTGGGAAGTAACCAATTACGGTGAGTACAATGGTCCAAATAAGAGATGCTAGGATAAACCAATTAGAGATATAAATTTCTGAAATTTTTCGGGTTGCAACCGTTTTGTAGAAATTGAAAAATGTTATTAGCAGGCCAATAGCAAATAAGAACATAATTGGCCAAATATATTCTCGATACTCCCCGCCCCCATTATTGACTCCAGCCATTAAAAAAAGGTTGCCCAAAACAACACTTAGGTTAAGTAGCCAAAAGGCAATCTTTGATCGTTTGTAACTGAAAATTTCCCGATTTGATGTTCTTGCTACCACATAATGTCCCAAGCCTATCATAGCTAGCGAAGCCCACCCCCAAAATACGGTATTGGTATGGACAGGACGTAACCTTCCAAAGGATAACCAACTAATACTGTCCATTTCGGGCCATATAAACTTCATGCCGATATATTGTCCTACGAGGGTGCCAAAAACCAACCAAAATACTGCTGCTCCCAGATACCAGACAATTATTTCCTTTAATTCATTCGAGATTTTTATTGTAATGGTGGACTTTGTCTTTTCATCAAAAAGGGGATTCTTAGGATCTATAATTTTTTTTATAAAGCCACTGTTCTTAACCGTTTTAGTTAAAAGAGCTGTCTGCTTTTCTTCTCCTTTAAAACCTTGTTTTCGTTGGTTTAGAATGGCATCAACTTGTTTTTCATCAAGATTTATAAGTCGCCTTTGAAACTCTTCTTCCGCTAAATTTTTAGTATTTTTTTTCAATAGGTCTACATAGCCATTGAGTCGTTTTATAAGAATAAATATCCCTAAAAACAATACTATAAAAGCAAGAATAAAGGTCCCAATTACACCAGGGCTAGAAAGCCAATTTTCTGAATTTAAGACTTTGATTTGAAAACTAAGTAAGTGATAAACATTCATACTGTAGATATTAAGATCTTTTTATCCTTTAATTAATTAATTTTTTTTTCTATCGTTTAAGAACAGTGAGTCCTAAATTCAAGTCCATAGCAACATTTAACAGATTTGAAGAGGATAAGGTCTCGTTCAATTGGTTCCGTATGATTACAAATTGATTGTGCATTGGACAAGGTTCATTGGCATTACATATACTTAACCCTAAGGCGCAACCTTCAAATACTCCATCCCCGTCAATAGCCTGTACAATCTGCTTTAAAGTTATATTAGGTAGCCGTACTTCTTCAATTTCAAAACCTCCATTAGGTCCCTTGGTAGAATCTACAATATTAGCCTTGGCCAGGATTTGTAAAATTTTTGCTGTAAATGCTATAGGAGAATCAATGGCAGCCGCAATTTCCTTCAAGGGTACCCTTTCGCCTTGTTGCGATTTTTGAGCAATGAAGAGTGTGGCTTTTATTCCGTATTCACAACTTTTTGAAAACATAATGATCCTTCTATTTGAGACAAAAGTAGGTTATAATATTTATTCGGACAAAATTATCCGATTATATTTTTAGGGGGTATTATTCATCTAGCCTCCCTCCTAGTCTCCGCTACTATTTTTTGTATTTGCTATACAAAGACATTCTCAGAAGACACCCTTGTACAAATCAATATCAAAACACTGTTTTTACACTTTGGCCAAGGGTAATTTAGAGTCACTTGCAGGAGGAGATACCATTGCGTTTTTAGGAGTTATGATATTGTTTGGATTTGGAAATATCCTCCTAAAAATTAAAAGGGAAAAATTACCACGTCCTGAAGTAGCAGGTTGGCGGACTCTTATCGTTGCTATTGTAGGAGTTGTTATAGCTCTAACAGGAAATTTGATACTTAATCCTGACGATTTTATCATTTTTATAGAATACTATAGATAAGGCTTATCCTAAAATAACCATCGAATTTATTGCAGCGAAAGGTGAATTTAGTCCAGAAAAAATTAAAGAATTATCAAAACGATGGAACGTACCTATTAATTTTATGTTTATGAGTTCTCCATGAGATTAATATACGGTATTGAAGAGTTGGGTGAAGTTCACTTGATTATTTAGGGTTCAACTGATCACCTTTTTGTTACTCCCTTACTTTCGAATATTAAAACAGCCTTTTTGTTTATTACATTCCGAATTTTACAAATGCTTCTTAAAAAAGTCCATTGTTCTTTTCCATGCAAGGGTTGCTGCTTCTTTGTCATACCTCGTTGTAGACGTATTGTGAAAGCCATGGTTTACATCTGGGTAGACAAAGGCTTGGTAGTCTATTTTTTCTGCCTTAAGGGCTTTTTCATAGGCTGGCCATCCTGCGTTAACACGTGTATCTAAACCGGCATATTGAAGCAATAAAGGCGCCTTAATTTTATCAATATCTTCGGTAGGCTGACCGCCATAAAAAGGTACTGCCGCGGCTAATTCTGGTAGGCGTACGGCCATCATATTAGAGATCCATCCGCCAAAACAAAAGCCGACAACTCCAATTTTTCCATTGCAATTAGGATGTGCTTTTAAGTAGTTATAGGCTGCAATAAAATCTTCTAGCATTTCCATTCTATCGCGCTTTTGTTGTAGTGTTCTTCCTTCATCATCATTACCTGGGTACCCACCAAGAGGCGATAAGGCATCTGGGGCCAAAGAAATAAACCCTTCTAAAGCTGCCATTCGTCCAGTATCTTCAATATAGGGGTTAAGGCCTCTATTTTCATGGACTACAATAATTCCGCCTAAATTTTTCTTTGTTCCTTTGGGTTTAGACAATAATCCTTTTATAGGACCTCCACCTTTGGGGGAATCATAGGTAATATAGGAGGAATCCAATCTAGGGTCGTTGGCAGCGACCAATAAAGTATCCTTATAGTTGGGCATTAAAAAACTCATAAGTGCCGGAACGGTAACACTGCCAATGGCAAAGAGCGATAAGCGTTCTATAAAATCGCGTCGTTGTAATTTATTGTGTACATAATCATCATATAGATCGAACACCTCTTGTTTTATATCTTCTTTCTTAAGTTGCTGCATGACAGGGAGTTTTAAGTTCTTTTAAAGATATTAAAATTTTTGTGTACCAAAAAACATTAAAAATAAAATAATTAGGGGGTGGCAAGAGTGAAGGTTAAGCCTATAAAATTGCAAATAATAGTTTTGTGATTTCCTTGTATTTTAGAAGAAAGGCAGTGAGTACAGGTAGAAAAATAACCATAAAACTTATCTTCGCGCCATGTGGATGTATTTGGGATTAATGGCTGCTTTATTTTTGGGTTTACACAACCTATGTAAAAAACATGCTGTACAAGGCAATGAGGTGTTTCCGGTACTTTTGGGTACCATAGGTTCTGGATTTCTTTTTCTCTTACCCTTTTTTATAGGCTCTGTTTATTTTCCAGAATACGCCAAGGATTTTGGTTTTTACATCACTACTATTTCATGGCAATTGCACGGTTTTATTTTTATTAAATCCTTGCTAATGGCGGGTTCTTGGGTTTTAGCGTATCAAGCCTTAAAACATTTACCAATAACAATAGTAACTCCCATCCGTTCTGCTGGCCCTTTTTTCACCTTTATAGGAGCCATTCTGATTTACCAAGAAAAGCCTAACTTTTTACAATGGATTGGTTTTTTTCTAATTATTTTTTCGGTCCTATTGTATTCAAAAATAGGAAAAAAAGAAGGTATTCATTTTAAAAGTAACAAATGGATCTACGCCATCATTGCGGCTACATTTTTAGGAGCATCTAGTGGTTTGTATGATAAATTTCTCATTCAGACTTTACATTTAAATCCACAAACATTAATTTTTTGGTTTTGCTTTTATGTTATTATTATTTTACTGGTAATTTTATCCATAGTATGGTTTCCTTATGCTGAAAAAAGAAGGGCTTTTATATGGCGATGGTCTATTCCGGCCGTTGGTATTTTATTACAAGCTGCTGATTATTTCTATTTTAAGGCGCTACAAGATCCCGATGCTTTAATAATGTTATTATCGGCAATTAAAAGGAGTCAAATATTAATTGCCGTTGTGGTTGGTGGTCTCATTTTTAAGGAACAAAATAAACGCAAAAAGTTAGTTCCCCTAATAGGTATTTTATTGGGGGTAGGTTTAATTTTATACTCCAATTAGAGATAGAAATGGATTGAAATTCGGATTTTAGTACATTGTTTTAAGAATCCTTTCTTAAGAACAAAGCACATTAAACCCTTTATTAATCCACTATTTTAGTCATTTCATTTAAGGTTACCGATGCTACTGCTCCTTCGGTTGCTTTTTGAAATGCAGCGATATGACTGTTTTTCATATGTTCTTGCCACAGGGCCCTGCTTTCCCAATTCTCAAAAAACAAGAATACATTTGGATCTTCATTGTCCTGATGCAAATCATAGTCAATGCAGCCCTTTTCTACCTTAGTAGCTGCTATTAGTTTTAGCAATTCCGATTTTACAAGTTCTCTTTTTTCTTCCTTTGCGAATATCTTAGCGACAATAGTTAAAGGTGTGTTTTTCATGTTGTAATAAATTTTAGAATTAGAAGCCTATAAAGGTATGAGACATTTTTTAAAATGTAATACTAAGCTTCTTATAAAATTGATATTAAAGGTAACTAAGGCTAAAGCTTCAAATTTTAATTTACTCCATTGCAGCACAGACCATTTTATGTAAGAAATATTCCTACCCTATTTTTAAAAATGGAGAACAAAAAACCCGGCTATTTGATAAAATAACCGGGTACTTGTGTGTAAAACTACCGTAGTTCGCTTTATAAAGTGGACCTAAATCCCATTCATTTAATCTTGCAAATAATTTGTTGCTGCCGCAGCTCGTGCCGTTGCGTGATTGTTTAATTCGCTTACTGCTGCTTGAAAATCTGAACTAGAATTCAAGAATGTATAGCCAGAAACTTCAGTGGTAGCATAAGGCTCTAACAAGCTAGCGTATGTTGCATAGGTAGTTTGTGTGCTATTCGATTCAAAAGAAGTTTCAATGGTATTTTGCACATAGGCATCATAGGTCGCCTTATATGTCGCGTCCTGATATAAATATCCAATTAATGGCCATTCTGTTGTGTTTAAATCAGTGAAATCTAAAGCAAGGGAACCCTCCATATTACCATCTTGCAAAGCTTCATTATTGTCCCATGGAATCCAAGTCAGTTGTTCCGTATCAGGGCTGTTATACAAGAAATAATTATGGGTCATTCTGCCATAGGTATCCCAATTCTGTATGACTGTGTTTACAGCCAAATAATTTAAAAAGGTATCCGTATCAAAAATTGCTTCTAGATTAGATCTCCAAGCTTCAGGGTCTGAAGTTCTATTTTCTGCATGTAATACCTCAAACAAGCTTTGAATATCTGTAAAATCGGCTTCATCTTCATTTGTTTTCTTTACAAAAACATCCTCAGAAAATGTGCCTACTGCAAAACTAGCACCAGTACCATCTGGTTTATATAAATTACCATTGTCACTAGAGAATTGCGTATCTATAACCGTATCATCAACTTCTTCTACCAAAGTATATACACCAAAATATATAGGACCTTCTCCATGATCTACGTATACGGTATAAAAAGCAGTATGTGAACTTGCTAAACCGGCATTTCTAAAAACATCCGCTGCTACTTTCTCTCGCAACATAGACTTGTCTAAATAGTTATTTTTAAGACTCAACTTTTTAAAGCCGTAAAAACGTTGGTTTTTTATTTGAGGATAATAGTCTTCAAATTCATCAAAATCCAGTTTCATTGAGAGTTTTAAAATACCACCAGACCAACTAGATTGCAAGCTTGAGTTTCCTTTAAAGCGCACACCTACCTTATACCATTCATTTCCTTCATAAAAGACTTGTGCAGGAACAAATATTGGGTTTTCCTCGAACTCAATTAAACCGGCTCCACCACCATTACCTCCAGGAGGTGGGCCTCCACCAGCATTTCCTCCAGTATTTCCACCAAATTGACCATATGTTTCGGTCATATCGTCTAGCATACTTTGCCAACGTGCGGCTGTAATTACAATATCTAAACGCTTTACGGCAGCATCTTCAAATACTTCATCAAAATTGGGATCTCCATCTTTGCTATGGCTAGATACCGTCCAATCTGTTGCCTCAAAATCTGCATCGGCATAAGTTTCTTCATACACCTCTTGCTCTTCTGTTGCTACGATTTCATCGGTTGCATTCGCTTCATCTTTTGAACAAGAAAATAAAAATAATACGGGTATTGCAAGTGCAACTAGTATTCTGATATTTTTCATTTTTAATCTATTATTTAGGGTTAAAATTATAATCCAAAGATGCACATAAGAACATTGCCAAATTTAAAAAATCAGTGAATTGGGTGCTGCTTTCAGCGAAGTCATAGATCTATTCAACATAAAAAAAGGAGCTATTAATATATTTTTAACCTAAAGACTTTGGCCAAGATGTAACAATGCTTAAAAATGGAGGAATAACATAAATTTAAGCCTATGGTTTACTATTTTGTATAGTAATAAAAGTAGTTTTACCCTCTTAAACTAAAAAATAAGGGCTAATTTCTAAAACAAAAAAAGAGGCTATTGCTAGCCTCTTTTGTATTCCTAAAATAAGTTGCCTTATTTCTTTTCTTTCTTACCGCCTTTACCTTTGCCTCTATTTTTCTTTTGGTAGGCCTTAATTTCTTCAAGACTTAAATTTGCATCTTTATCCGTATCTATTGCAGCCCAATTTTCTGTGAATCTTTTTTCCATTCGAGATCCTTTTAGTTCTTCTTTGCTTAATTTTTTATCTTCATTTTTATCAAGCTTTGCAACCATTTCTTCTAAGGTTGGACGTTCTTTTTTTTGTTCCTCTTGCGCAGTAACGCTTCCTACTGCTAACAAACAAACTACAGCCAATGCTAATCCTTTAATTTTTTGTGCTTTCATAATTTTATTTTATTTGTTTAATAATTACCGTTTGAGAATAACTTAAAGATCCTGTTAAAATATTCTACATTTATAAGACTTCAAAAGTTTAAAATAGTTTAATCCCAATGCTAAAAAATTATCCTTCTTTTTGTAAAGTTTTAATATCCGTTATAAGTTGTTGTATAGCCGCTTTATTTAGCCCGTTGTAAATACCTCGGATATGTTTGTTTTTATCGATGAGCACAAAATTTTCGGTATGGAGAAAATCATCTTCTGTTTTTATTTCCCCTAAATCCTCTTCCACAAAATAAGATTCGCGACCTAAACTGTAAATTTCACTTCTATCTCCGGTCGCTAAATACCATTTGCTGGCATCAACCCCTTTTTCTTCAGCATACTTTTTTAATACAGCTACTGAATCTATTTCAGGTGTTACGGAATGCGACAATAGTAGCACGGTATCATCTGCTTTAAAGGCTTCTTGTAACACAGCCATATTTGAGGTCATTTTAGGACAGATTCCTGGACAGGTTGTAAAGAAGAAATCGGTCACATAAATTTTATCTTCAAAAGTTTTATCTGATATGATTGCGCCATTCTGACTCAAAAGTTTAAAACCAGGTATTTTATGAAAATTAGCTAATGCTTGATCATCAGCTGTGAACCATTCTGGAGTAAAACTGGCGTCCTTATAATACGGAAGGGCGTCTACTCTACTTGTTTTTTCTGCATTTTTTTTGCATCCCATTGCGAGGATAACTAGAAAAAAAATTGCTACTATTTTAATTGTACTGTACTTTTTCATCTTTTAATTTATAACATAAATTTGATCTTTTCAATCCAAAAAAACGACCATTTTTAGCTTCGTAATTCACATACAAGCTTCCGTTTTCTAACCATGCTTGTTGTAGCCCATTTTCTTTCCCATTCGCAAATTGTGTTTTACGAGCAAGTTGTCCACTGGCATACCATTTTTGTTGCTCCCCTTGACGCACACCTTTTTTATAGAACGATGTTTCACTTTTAGTGCCGTTGGGCCACCAGCTCGTAAGGGTGCCGTCTAACTGATTTTCTACATATTTAGAAGTCCTTAAAAGCGTACCATCTTCATACCAATATTTGGTAGTGCCTTGCTTTTTTCCGTTGTAATACCCAATTTGTTTTGCTAGGGTTCCATTTGGATGATAACTGACTGCATATCCATTAAATGGAGTTTGCTTATAGTACCACTTCCCTTCAAGAGGTTGTAAGCGTAATTCCGTAGCTGCTACTTTTAAGTTGCTAATCTCTTTAGAATTAGCAACTTTAGTAGTACAGCCAGTTAATACCATTACGCCAACACCTAAAATAAATTTAGTTAATAGAACTTGGCGTACCCTGGTAATTCCCTGGAAAAATAATATAGTATTGATTGAGATATAATTCATTTTCTATATGGTAATGATATTCTGCTTCCGTTGTATGTTGTGTTGTACTTGTATGACCTCCAGAGGCATCCAAATCTGTTGGATACGTTGCTGTTGCATTGCATTTTCTGCCATAAATGAAAAATCCATCGGCTAAAATTCCAACCAGCTTTTCATCATCATTTGTCCAAGCCTTTGGCTCCAAATGGTAGTGGTATTCATGTGGACCAATGTGCCCCCCAGTATAATCTAAACTAGCCGCTGCCTGATCTAATGCCCCATTACCTTCTTGATCGTTAAAAATTGCCGCTCCACTTACTGCAATTCCAATAGCTCCCAATTGCGTTGCTGTTGAGGAACTTGCCAATTGAGGATTTTGAGAAACTGTTAAAGTCGCTATTCCCTGATAATTAGGAATAATACTCGGTGTTAAGGCCACTTCGGGTTCTTCTATATACAAACTATGCCCTTCACCCCAATATACAGAGGTATGGTTTGGATTACCAGTAGCTTCAATGACAACATTACTGCCACTTAGGTAAATTGAAGTTTCATCGGTATCAAATGCTGCAAATGCTGCATGCAGTTCTCCGGTTGTCAATTCGTCTACATCATCATTGGCATCACTACTACAGGCAGCAAAAGCAACGATGCTAAAAACTATCGTGCTCACTATTCCTATTCTATATTTATTTGTTTTCATCATGTTGTGAATTCAGTAATTGTATGTTATTCATTATTTTTTTGGAGGTCTTTTTCCATCGGGCTTGGGTGCTTTTTCCATTTCTTTTTTTGTAATAAACCCGTCTTTATCCGTGTCTATTTTGGAAAAATCATCTTTTATTGGACCTTTAATTTCTTTTTTGGAGAGCTTTCCATCTTCATTGGTATCCATCTGTTTAAATAATTCATCAATTGTAGGTCGTTGCTTAGGTTTTTCTTGGGCATTAACTCCCATAACTTCAAATGTTACCATAACGGCTACCAATACTCCTTTTCTAACTATTGCATTTTTCATTTTTATATTTTTTAAAGATTATACAGGTCAAAGATGCAGTTTAGATGAATACAGTAATTGCGTTTTCTGTGAGTGCCAGCAACTTTTCAGTGAATGCAGTTTGTAAGCGGTTGGACAGTTCTTTAGCCTAATTAAATACCATTGGTTTTACAATTTAATTGATTTTTATTTCGCTTTATTTGTAGTATGAAAGCAACAAAACGTTTTATTTTACAGATTCTATTTTGGCTGGTTATATGGTTAATTCTTTGGTCTCAACAGCAATGGGATAGTAATTTTATAAGCAACAATGTATTTGTATTTATTGCGCAAATTCTACTGGTAGGCTCCTTAATTTTTTATGCTGTTCCTAAATTTTTGTTTTCAAAGAAGTACACAATCTTTGTATCCTTTTCCATACTTATAGTAATAGCATTTTCTTTTTTAGCGATTAAGTCACCCCAGCATCCAATTCCATTAAATGATTTCCCACAGAACAGGATGCCTCCCTCTTCTATGACACCCCCAAGAATGGATGCTAATCGTAATAGCCTTGAACAAAAACAAACCAGAAAGCCACCTTCTCATGAATTCACAATGGTTTTATTATTGGTTACTTCCTATAGCTTGGCCATTGTAATTGAAATATTATTGTTTGCCCGAAAAAAAGAAGAAGAGGTTATCCTTAGTAAAAATGAAAATTTACAAACAGAACTTAAGCTCCTAAAATCACAGATTAATCCACATTTCCTTTTTAACTCTTTAAATAATATTTATGCCTTATCTGTGATAGATTCTAACAAGACACAGGAAAGTATTAGTAATTTATCTAACATGTTACGCTATGTCTTGTATGAGTGCGAATTGCCTTTTGTCCCATTACAAAAAGAAATAGATTATATTGAGAACTACATCAAATTATTTTCATTAAAAAGCAGTACTGCATATCCCATAAATACCATATATAAGGTTACAAATCCACAAGCTAAAATAGCTCCCATGATCCTTATCCCATTTGTAGAAAATGCCTTGAAACATAGCAATATTGAACGAATAAAGGATACTTTTATCAACTTGGAATTGACAGAAACTGAAGGTTTAATTACCTTTAGTCTAACAAACAGTATTGCAGCAACTGCAGTGTCAAAAGATAGCGTTGGCGGTATTGGTTTAGAAAACGTAAAAAAGAGATTGCAGATTATTTATCCTCATTCGCATTCATTGGCAGTTGAAGCGGAAGCTACTGTTTTTAAAATCGATTTAAAACTGAATATAAATGGCTAAATGTATTATTATAGACGACGAAGAGTTGGCAAGGGTATTGCTTAAAACCTATGTGGATAAATTAGATTATTTAGAATTGGTCGCGTCATTTGACAATCCGTTGGATGCTATTTCTACACTGGAATCTGAGCCTATTGACGTGGTTTTTTTAGACATTCAAATGCCCGATTTAAAGGGTACTGAATTTGCAAAAATAATTCCAGCTGCAACTAAAATAATATTTACAACAGCTTATTCTGAATATGCCTTGCAAGGCTACGAGCTTAACGCATTAGATTATTTGGTAAAACCAATAACTTTTGAACGTTTTTTGCAAGCAGTAGCTAAAGTAAAGGCACATAGCGGTACGGTAGTTTCCCCTTCCAAGGAAGGGACTATAACGGTTAAATCGGGTTATGATTTACACAAATTACTCTTGGAAGATATTACACATATTGAAAGTGATAGTGAATATGTACTATTCCATACTACCGATAAAAAAATAATGAGTCATCAAACATTAAAGTCTCTCGAAAAATCTTTAGATTCTTCACAATTTATGCGTGTTCATAGGTCTTTTATTGTAAATAAGGCTAAAGTCACTGGTCTAAAAGGAAGAGACTTGATACTTACAACTATTACCATACCTGTAAGCGATAGTTATTATGATTTGGTTAAACGAGAATTGTTTGAAAGCTAAAACTATCTTAAAAAAATTCCCTTGTTTAAGGACTCAACTATTTGGTTAATACATGCTCAAATGTTTTGGAAGAAGCGGCAACTACAGCTCGTTCCCAGTTCTTTGGTAATTTTTCTCTAAGAAGGTCCCCTGGTTTAAGTGCTGGATAAATTTCTCCGTAATGCTTTATGACAGTAAAATCTGTTCTACGCATTCTATGCCAAGGTCTTAATTGTCGTGTAGAATGTAAGCCCATAGACCCAATCATTTCCGCTACACTATACATCGTTTCCTCATGGTAAGAGGCTGTTCTTTTTGCCTTATGATCAACATCTAGGCCTTTTACTAATTTAGGATCTTGAGTAGCAACACCTGTTGGACAGTCGTTTGAATTACAACGTAGGGCTTGTATACACCCAATGGCCAACATCATTCCTCTTGCAGAATAACACAGGTCTGCACCTATAGATATATTCTTAATAACATCAAAAGCTGTAATAATTTTACCGCTACAAATTATTTTTATCTTATCGCGTAAATCGTATCCAACCAAAGCATTATGAGCAAAAATAAGAGCTTCTACCAAGGGAGTACCAACACTGTCTGAATACTCTATAGGAGCCGCACCAGTACCACCTTCTGTACCATCAATAGCGATATAATCTGGCATAATATTGGTTTCAACCATTGCCTTACAAATTGAAATAAATTCTCTACGTTTTCCTATACACAACTTTATTCCAATGGGTTTACCTCCTGATAAATCGCGCAATTTTTTTATGTAATGCATCATTTCCAAGGGAGTTTGAAAAGCAGAGTGTCCAGGAGGGGAAGCTACTGTCTTACCTATTGGAACGTTCCTAATTTCAGCAATTTCTGCCGTTACTTTCTGTCCTGGTAATATTCCTCCATGACCAGGTTTGGCTCCTTGAGAAAGTTTAATTTCAATCATTTTTACATTCGTATGCTTCGCCTTTTGCGAAAACAAAACCTCGTCAAAATTACCTTCAAGGGTACGGGCACCAAAATATCCTGTACCTATCTGCCAAATAATGTCTCCTTCGTATTCCAAATGGTATTTTGTTAATCCGCCTTCCCCTGTATTATGAGCAAAGCCTCCCATTTTTGCGCCTTTGTTTAAGGCCATTACTGCATTTTTACTCAAAGATCCATAACTCATGGCTGCAATATTTAAAATACTAGAATCATAAGGTTGCTTACAGTCTGGACCTCCTATGGTTACACGCAAACTTTTAGGGGCTACGCTAACAGAACTCAGGGAATGGTTGACCCATTCATATCCAACCTCATAAACGTTTAACTGAGTTCCAAAAGGCAAGGTAGAAAGCTCTTTCTTTGCCCGTTGATATACTATGGAGCGCGATTGTCTTGTAAAGGGTACCCCACTGAAATTTGTTTCAATAAAATATTGGCTAATCTCAGGTCTAATGCTCTCCAAGATGTATCTAAAATTTCCAATTAGTGGGAAGTTTCTACGGATTGTATGTTTTTTTTGATAAAGATCTTTTATCCCTATAATAAGTAAAGGGCCTATTAGCAAGAAACTCCATAAAATAGGGGGCCAAAAGATGGTAATGCCAAATATCACCAAAATTATTACAGTCGAATAAATAATAAATTCTCTTCTCATACAAATATTTTTTAAATGAAAAATAGATTGCAAAGGTAGCGAAATAAAGGAAAATAAATACTTGAAAATAGGGCTTCCGCTTCCCTATAAGCCTTATTCCTAATTATTTAATCGTTTGCCAGAATTACTAATTTCTTTCTCGATTTGCAGGAAAAAAACGGCAGTATTCTCTTCCTTTTTTTAATTTTCATAAAATAATGGCAAACCACTTTTTGTTTCTATGCTAATGAATTAGTTAAAAAGTACTTTATTTTTTGTTTTTTACCAGCAATTGTGATTTAGAATTAATGTACTTTAGAGGTTTATGGATCTCGTCTCAAAATATATACAACTACAATTTCAAGGGTATACAAATACACCCGCGCTATGGGTGGAGGATGTTGTTTGTGGGCTCTCACAGTTTGAATGGAATCGTAAAAAAACGATGCTTTTTAATGAGGCCTTAGCTGATAGTTTACGTCTTGGAAAACGCGTAGAACGCTTTGTAAGTGCAGAATTAACGAATGATAAAGAAATTACAATCCTCGCAGAGAATGTACAAATACAGGACAATAAGCTTACTATTGGAGAAATTGACTGCCTTTTAAAAAAGGGTCCTATTGTTTTTCATATTGAAGTTATATTCAAATTTTACTTGTATGATAAAAATGTGGGAACTACCGAAATTGGACATTGGATTGGACCAAATAGAAATGATACGCTGCTTAAAAAATTAAATAAATTAAAAGAAAAGCAATTGCCTTTATTGTATAATACCCATACAGCTTCCGTTTTAAAAGGCATAGGAATTGCTGCTTCCGAAATACAACAAAGTGTTATTTTTAAAGCGCAATTATTTATTCCCTATAAAACAAAAGAAGACATTGAATTTAGTTTAGTTAACAAAGACTGTTTAACCGGTTTTTATATTCACTTTTCCGAGCTTTTTCAATTGAATAGCTGTAAATTTTACATTCCGGAAAAAATAAATTGGCTGTTAGACGTACAAACCCAAGTAAATTGGATGCACTATCCTGAATTTTACATTAAAATGGAGGATAGTGTGCTTCATCAAAGGTCTCCACTCTGTTGGATAAAATTCCCTAACGGTAGTTCCAAAAAAATGTTTGTAGTCTGGTGGGATTGTTAAGCGTAATCAACAACCACTACGCAAGGGAATGATGTATGATTCTAAAAAAACATTTTATATTTCCGAGGCAAGCCTCGGCCAATTAAACCCTCAATGAGGTATTAAAACTCTCGCTTACCAAATTCACTATCAATAAACTTCGATTTGTTCTTAGCTGCGTTAAAGGTGTAGGAGAGGTTTAAAGAAACCATATCTACCTCATATCGATAATTGGTAGTGGTGTAAAATTGTCCGGGTCTCGATGTAGTAATACGTTGTTCATTGGTATTTAAAAGCCCCATATCTATATTCTGCCACTGCAAAGTAGCTGACAATTTATCATTTAAAAACGATTTTCTAAATGTTAGGTTTGGCGAATAAAACCTAGAGTCTTCGCCCATTGCTGTATTTCTATCAGATAAATAATTAAAAGAAAATTGTACAGCGGCATTTTGCCAAAACGAATAGGTAGAATTTAAGTTTATAGAATAAATAGTTGCCTTAGTGTCAATTGCATACGATCTTTCTACTCCATCTCTGTGTCTAAAATCTAAGGAACCCGAAATATCATAAGTGTATATATTAGCCCCAATAAAATTGGTCCAGTTTTCTGTTGGTTTTAAGGTTGCACCGATCTCTAAGCCAAGAGAATTACTCTTACCTACGTTTGAGTATACTCTATTAATAATACTATCTAGAACTGCTCCGTCTGATTCATAGGCCAAGGTATTTACACGATTAATTACATTTTCTACATGTCGGTAATACGCAGTTGCAAAAATAGAATTTCCTTTTTCTAGCTTCTTGGTTACTCCTACTTCAACTAAATCTATAAATTCTGGTTCTAAAGTATTATCACCCTGCTCAAAAACTTCAGAATGTTCCCGTTCTGCAAAACTATTCATTTTAAATGTTGTGGTTCGCTCTACCCTTTTACTATACGCAGCCTTCCAATTGGTTTTTTCACTAACCGAATACTGTACAGATGCAGAAGGAAACAATTTCACAAAATCGTAGTTATAAACATTGGGTGTTGATTCACTTCGTAAGGACTCTGTATATTCACGATCCATAGCTTCCAATCGTGCACCAGCAGCATAATTCCACTTATTTTTTGCACCCGTTAATTGTGCATATCCAGAATGTAAAATTCTTTTTAAAGATACATCACTTGAAAACTCAGGAACCAAAACAGCATCACGCTCGTATACAAACTCCCCAGTATGGTCTAAATCACGGTATTGATACCCTGTTTCTAGTAAACCAATTGAAAATGGTTTCCATTGGTAGTCCAAGTTAATACGGGTACCATATAGTGGATTATCGTTGGTATTGTACTCTTGTTGGTATACGATACTATGGTCTGGATGGCCTAAATTATCATTTACCGTTGGTCCGCCTAAAAATGTATATTCGTATAAAAAGGAGGTCGATAATTTAGACGCATTAGAAAATTGATGAGCGTAATCAAAACTACCCAAGGCAAAATCACCCTTTCTAATTCTCAAATTGTGATTGTAGTAATCAAAGGTATATAACCTAGTATCACTATTTATAGGAGAAACAGCGTGATTGTCATAATACACAATATCGGCAAGTCTATCCTTAGTGTGTTTGCCTGCAAAAAAGCCTATGGAATAGGTGTCGGCCTTATTAGGAGTATAATCAACATTAAACCTTCCATTATAACTTATTTCATCAAAACTACGCTCCCCATCTGACGGTAAAAAAGTTGTTTTGTTTTCGGCTTCATTGATTATGAACATATCTCCTTCCCTTCTACCGGTTTTATCATTCCGTTGATAACTAGCACCTAATGATATATTCCAGATATCGGTTCGCTTATTTAAGGTAGCATCTATTCCGTATCTTTGGGCAGCAACCTTAGTATCATACGGTTCAATGGAGGGTAAACCTCCCCGAACATTTATTTGTGTAAATACACCATTGGTTGCTCCTTTTTTTGTGATAATATTTAAGATTCCCCCTTTACCTTCAGGATCGTATTTTGCAGATGGTGCGGTAATTAACTCTACTGATTCTAATGCATTTGCCGGTAATTGCGCTAAAATTGCTGTAGCATCTCCTTGGGTAGGTTTTCCGTTGACTAAAACCGCAAAACCTTGACTGCCTCGAACACTTATTTCCCCTTGGCCGTCTACGGTAACAGATGGTAAATTTTTAATCACATCTACGGCAGTACCACCTTCACTATTTTGATATTTTTTGGTATCAAAAACTTGCCTGTCAATTTTATGCACCACAGTTAAACGATCTCCTTGTACTACCACTTCATCTAACTGATTCCCTAAGTTTAATTGTATAGTTCCTAAATCTTTAGCCGCTCCTTTATTAGCAATACGAATTGCTTCTATTTTTTTGGTATCATACCCCATAAATGAAGCTTCCAAAAAATAGGTTCCAGCTTTTATATTAGGAATAGAAAATGTTCCATCTAATTCTGTTATAACACCTGTTACCAATGTTCCGTCCTGTGTTTTATACAAGGCAGCAGTTGCATATTCTAGCGGTTCACCGTTATTGGCGTCTGTAATTTTCCCACTAATCTGGGCTGAAGTTAGTTGTACGATAAAACAGAATACGATAAAGAATAGAAAATTTTTTAATTGCATCAAAAAGTATATTTATAATTTTTGGCTAATATAATACGCCTATATATAATGAAATGGTTTATTTGAAAATAAATTGGTTTAATCCCTAACCTTGAGATTTTTTATACTGCAAGGGTGTTTGTTTTACAAAACGTTTGAAATATTTAGAAAAATGAGAAGTATCTTTAAAATCTAGGTCGTAAGCAATGTCACTAATAGGTCTACTAGTGTACAATAGTTGCCTTTTTACTTCTTTAATAATATGCTCGGCAATAACATCGGATGCCGTTTTATTAAAAACACGATTACATAAAGCATTTAAATTTTGTGATGTTGTATGTAACTCATTAGCATAAAAAGCTACATTATTTTTTAACTTTTTTGATAACAATTCTAGAAATAGGGTTGCATTATCCGTAGTTTCAATTGAAGAAACTGAAGCATAGTTAACAAGTTTCGCTAAAATAGCTTTTATACCACCTTCTACAACTTCTTTATTAATAGATTCCTGCTTTATTTCCCAACACAATGCTTTAAATAAATTACCTAAGGACTTATCCTTTGGTGCAATATTAATCTTTTGTACATTTTGCAATTTCATCAATTGGGAATTTATAAACTTATCTAATGTTTTTTCAAGAAAGGATTCCTTTATTATAATAACAAAACCTTTGGGCACTATATCTATTTCCCAGTTATGTACTTCATCTTTTTTAATTAAAAATACGACAGGGGGTTTTATTTCAAAACTTTTAAAGTCTATATGATGAAAACCGGTTCCTTGTACAAAATAAACTATTTCTAAATATTTATTGTGTCTATGCGGTTTAGTATACCGCTTTCTAATATCGAAGACTTCTATTTTAACATCAATCTGTGAAGTAATTTTATTATATGTACTTATTGTATTAATCAATTTTTATTGCATTAAAGTATGGTAAGTAAATCTAGACAATTATGAGATGAAATAGCGCTGATTATCATTTATGATTTAAGTTGTGATATTTTTTTATCCCCCAATTGCTTATAAATCAATGGTAGACATTATATTCTTCATAAAAAAAAGTAAAAATTCCTATAAGAAGTAGTATTTTCATTGCATAAAACCAATAATTGAACCCATGAAATATAAGTTATTATGCCTCGTATTCGGGTATTTATCTATGGCAAGTTCCATAACCCTATTTTCTCAAGACAACTATCGAACCCACCAAACAGTTACTGCCAATTTAAAAACGTTAGTGGCCCAAAATGCAGCGAATGCAACTATGGTGTCTTTAACAAAAACCATTGGAGGCAAAGATATTTGGTTACTTACATTATCTAATGGAAAACCAGATAGTAACCCGGCAATGGCGGTTGTTGGAGGTGTAGATGGCTCCCATCTTTTAGGCGTTGAGTTAGCTGCTAAATTTGCTGAAAACGTACTTCTTCACCATAAAGAGGTCCTTGAAACAACTACATTTTACATTTTTCCAAACATGAGTCCAGACGCCTCTGAACAATATTTTAGCGCTCTAAAGTATGAGCGACAAGCCAATGCAAAAAAAACGGATGATGATAGAGATGGTGCTATAAATGAAGATGGATTTGAAGATCTAAACAAGGATGGGTTAATTACAATGATCCGAATTGAAGACCCCACTGGAGCATATATACCCTTGGAAGAAGATCCTCGAATTATGGTAAAAGCAGATGCTAATAAAGGAGAAAAAGGAAGTTATAAAGTATTTTCAGAAGGGATAGATAATGACAAGGACGGTGCATTTAACGAAGATGGTGTAGGGGGCGTTTATTTCAACAAAAACTTTACCTATGATCCTCCGTATTTTAAGAGCGGTGCTGGAGAACACCCTGTTTCCGAATTGGAAAATAGAGCCCTCTTAGACTTTTTGTATGAACGGTGGAATTTGTACAGTATTTTTACTTTTGGCCCTACCAATAACTTATCAGAACCCTTAAAATACAACGCTGCTAGCGCCAAAAAAAGAGTGGTTTCTAGTATTTTGGAAAATGATGCCAAACTAAACAAACAGCTTTCAGAGAAATATACCAAAATCATAAAAGCTAAAAATGCACCAGCTTCAGGCACACAAGGAGGTGGATTTTTTGAATGGTCTTACTTCCATTTTGGAAGATTAGCAATGGGAACCCCTGGCTGGTGGGCTCCTAAATTTGAAGGAGACTCTATTAATAAAGCCCCAAAAAATAAGGATGCAAACTTTTTAAAATGGGCAGAACAAGAAAATATTTCCAATGCCTTTGTTGCTTGGAAATCGATTTCTCATCCTGATTTCCCAAATAAGAAGGTTGAAGTTGGTGGTATTTCACCATTTATTCAAAAAAACCCACCTTACGCTATGGTAGACAGCATTGCCACGAAGCACACTGCGTTTATTTTAGAGGTGGTTAAAATGCAGCCCAGTTTATTATTTACTAACCTAAAGGAAGAACAGTTAGGATCTGGACTTACCCGTATTTCAGTAGACTTACATAACCATGGGATGCTACCTTCACATACAGAAATGGGAGCTAAATCTAGATGGGTGCGTAAAATAAATGTCTCTTTAGAATTAGCCAAGGGTCAAGAAATTATATCTGGTAAAAAACGCCAAGTGATTTCAAAAATTAATGAAGATAGTAGTATCCATCTCAGCTGGTTAATTAAAGGCAGAGGAAAACTGAGTGTAAAAGCAGGAGCGCCGCAAACAGGAACCAATGAAATAACCATAAACCTATAAAATACTTATAATGAAATCATATATCTATTTAATGGCACTCGTAGTTTCTGGGTTAACGTCCGCTACTGTAGAGGCTCAAAACGTCAACGATTTTTTCAGGGCTGCTGGCTCGCCTCATAACCCAAAAGTAAAAATTGCCTTTAACAAATATTATACGTCAGAGGGTTTGGCTGCCATTAGCAAACAAATAGCAGATGCACATCCCAATTTAGTGAAAAGGAAATCAATCGGGAAATCTACCCAAGGTAGAGATATTTGGATGCTTGCAATTACTGATTATTCTGTTGGTGATGCCAACCGAAAACCAGGGTTTTATGTAGATGGAAACATTCATTCCAATGAAATACAAGGGGGTGAAATATGCACCTATACAGCATGGTATTTAACTGAAAGTTTTGCGGATGTTTCCTATATTAAAGAAATGCTCAAAGATCGGATCTTTTACATTGTACCAACGATAAATCCTGATGCTCGAAACAATTATATGAAAGAAGGAAATACAGCGCACAGTCCAAGAGCGGGTATGATTGCCTTGGATGATGATAGTGATGGGTTGTTTGATGAAGATGGGTATGATGATCTCGATGGCGATGGTTCTATCACCATGATGCGTAGAAAAAATCCAAATGGAAATATGATCGTAGACCCTTTAGATCCCAGAAAAATGATTCAAATAGGACCTGATGATATCGTTACTACCCAGCGCTATGAATACTTAGGAGGTGAGGGTTTAGATAATGATGGTGATGGTCGTATTAATGAAGATGTGCCTGGATATTATGATCCAAATAGGGATTGGGCTTGGAAATGGCAGCCAGATTATGTGCAGCGCGGTGCTTATAAATACCCCTTTTCTGTTCCAGAGAATAGAGCTGTTGCAGATTTTGTACTCAGCAGGCCAAATATTGCAGGGGCACAGAGCTTTCACAATTCTGGTGGAATGATTTTAAGAGGGCCCGGTGCGGAAGAAGATGTGGCTACCTACAACCGGGCAGATGTAAGAATCTATGATGCCATAGGAAATAAAGGTGCTGAATTACTGCCAGGATATCGATACATGACCGTTTACAAGGATTTATATTCAGTTTTTGGTGGCGAGTTAGATTGGTTTTATGGAGCAAGAGGGGTTTATACATTTACCAATGAAATCTTTACCGGATTTGCGTATTACAAGAATAAAGATGGCGACCGAGATCAAGCCTATAAAGCGGAGAAAGACCTGCTATTAGGAGATGGTTTTACCAACTGGAGTACTTACAACCACCCAACATTTGGCGAAATAGAAATTGGCGGTTTTAAAAAGAATGTGGGCAGGGCTACTCCTGGTTTTATGTTGGAAGAAGAAGCACATCGGAATATGGTCTTTACGTTTTATCACGCACACCATATGCCCTTATTGTCTGTAAACAGTATTACGGAGAAATCATTAGGAAACGGGTTAAAAGAAATTACAGCCATTATAAAAAATGAACGACTTATGCCTACTCACGCTAGTCAAGATCTAAAGTATAAAATAGAACGCCCAGATAATATCTCTCTCTCTGGCGCAGATGTTTTGGCAGGAATGATTGTAGACAGTGATGACTTTAATATAACTACAGAGCAAAAAAATAATCCCAGTATACTTAAAGTGTCGAACATTCCCGGGAATGATGTTATTAAAGTGAGGTGGATTGTAAAAGGCGGTGGTAAAGTTACAATTACCGTAGACAGTGCAAAAGGAGGGTTAGTTTCTAAAAAACAAAGTTAAATAGGTTCTCATACAACCACACAATAGCCCCTTATATTACGGGGCTATTTTTTTGTTACAATTAATAAAGGATAAACTTGTCCGTTATTAAAATATGTTTTAATTTTGCCTGTATAAATATAGTGTATGTTTTCAAAATCTTGCGAATACGGACTTAGGGCAGTACTCTTTATTGCGCAACAATCTACAGTTAATACTAAGGTTAGTTTAACGACAATTGCTGATTCAATTGATTCACCCCAAGCATTTACGGCTAAGATTTTACAACAATTGACAAAAAGTGGTCTGGTGCAGTCTTCTAAAGGACCATATGGTGGGTTTTTTATAGAAATAGAGGCCTTGTCTACTATAAAATTAAGTGATATTGTCGCTGTCCTAGATGGTGATGCCATCTATACTGGCTGTGGCTTGGGCTTGCAACAATGTAACGAAAAAGAACCCTGCCCTCTTCATTTTAAATTCATTAAAATCAGAGACGATCTAAAACAGATGTTAGAAACCAACACCCTTGCTATTGTTGTTAAGGATATGGATTCTGATTTATTTCATCTTAAATTATAATACTTTTATACTAATACCGGATAAAAAGGTATTCTTATCCCTTAAATACAATTAAACCCTATAAAAATTAAAATTATGAAAACAGCTTCCTTAACAAATGACAAAATTTACAAAGAAGACAAACCTTCCTTACAACTCCTTATGGAAACAGAAGTAAGCAAAGAGATTCGAATATTGATGCGCAAAGATCAAGTTATGAAAGAGCACAAAGCACCCCACCCTATTGTGGTTGAATTGTTTGAAGGCGAAATAGAGTTTGGGGTTAACGGTGCCATTCTACATTTAACAAAAGGCGATTTAATAAGTCTAGGCAGTAATGTACCCCATGATCTAGTATGCAAAGCAGATGCCATAATTAGACTGTCTATTTCTAAGACCGATTCTATAGATAGAGTACAAAAAGTAGTAAACAATTAAAGTTAATTAAAGTCAACTAAACAGTTATACAATGAGAAAAATTTGGATCGCCTTTACAAGTGTGGTTACACTGTCTTTTATAGTCCTCATATGGATTGGAACAGAGATTTATCAGACGCAACCCCCACTACCCGATCAGGTAGTTGTAAAAGAAACAGGAGAAGTGTTTTACAGCAAAGCAGATATACAAATAGGACAAAATGTTTGGGAATCTATTGGCGGTATGGAAGTTGGCTCCATTTGGGGACATGGAAGTTACGTAGCGCCAGACTGGACAGCCGATTGGATACACAAAGAAGCTGTGTACTTGCTAGAACATTGGGCTCAAGAAGACTTTAATACCAATTATGCCAGTTTGGATGTAGAAAAAAAGGCAGCCTTAAAAGCACGTTTAATTAAAGATATAAAAACCGACTCCTACAACCCAGAAACAAGGACCATTACCATTTCTAAGGCTCGTGTTGCGGCAATTCAACAAAATATAATACACTACAGTGGCATTTTTGCCAATGGTAATGAGCGGTATGCCATTCCTGTAGGCGCCTTAACCGACGAAGCTAAGCTAAAGCAGTTGAATGCTTTTTTCTTTTGGACCTCATGGGCCGCTAGTACCAACAGGCCTGGTAAAGACTATACCTATACCTCTAACTGGCCTCATGAGCCATTAATAGATAATGAAATTACGGACGACTCGCTTATTTGGTCGGGTTTATCTATTGTATTGTTGCTCCTATTTATTGGGATTCTTACCTATTATTACTTAAGAAATCACGAAAAAGGAGAATCGGTTACCAAACCCGATAGTGATCCGTTGACGGGATTAATAATGTCTAAATCACAAAAAGCCGTTTTAAAATACTATTTAATAATTTGTTTCTTAATTGCATTGCAAGTTATTTTAGGAATCATAACGGTACATTATACGGTGGAAGGTCAAGCTTTTTTTGGATATGATTTATCTAGCTTTTTACCCTATTCAATTACCAGAACCTGGCATACACAATTGGCTGTATTTTGGATTGCTGCAACCTGGCTAGCCACGGGATTATTTTTGGCTCCTATGATTTCAGGAAAAGAGATGAAATACCAAGTATTTGGTACAAACTTCTTGTTTGTTGCCTTATTGGTTATTGTTCTAGGTTCTATGTTAGGAGAATGGCTTGGTGTTCATCAGTTTTTAGATCTAACAACCAATTTTTTCTTTGGCCACCAAGGATACGAGTATATGGATTTAGGTCGGTTTTGGCAGATTTTCTTAGGAATTGGACTTGTGCTCTGGGTAGTTATGGTCAGTAGACATATTCTGTTTGCCATTAAGAAGAATGATGAATCTAAGCACTTATTGATCATATTACTTTTGTCTGTAATTGCAATTGGTATGTTCTTCTTTTCTGGATTAATGTATGGTGAAAATAGTAGTTTGCCTGTTATTAATTATTGGAGATGGTGGCTAGTTCACCTATGGGTTGAAGGTTTTTTTGAGGTTTTTGCTACTGTAGTTATTGCATTTATATTCGCTAGAATGAAAATTATTTCTACAAAAACAGCGGGAAGAGTATCTATTGCCTCTGCCACGATATTCTTAGCAGGAGGTATTATAGGCACCTTACACCACTTATATTATTCTGGGACACCAGTACAAGCAATCGCTTTAGGAGCTACTTTTAGTGCACTAGAGGTGGTACCACTAACATTAATGGGATTTGAAATTAGAGAACATTGGAATTTATTAAAAAGTAAAGATTGGATACAGAAATACAAATGGCCTATATTTTTCTTTATTGCTGTAGCATTTTGGAACTTTGTTGGCGCAGGAGTTTTTGGTTTCTTAATTAACCCTCCTATTGCATTGTATTACATACAAGGTCTAAATACTACTGCCGTGCATGCCCATACAGCCTTATTTGGTGTTTATGGTATGTTAGGCATGGGGTTCATTATTATTTGTTTGCGTTTTTACTCGGACAGAAAGTGGAACAGCACCAAACTAAAAAGAGCCTTTTGGTTTTTAAACATTGGATTGGTTGCTATGGTTTTACTAAGCATGTTGCCTATAGGAATTATACAGGCATACACGTCCATCACACAAGGATATTCGTTTGCTAGAGATTCTGATTTGTTGTATTCCCCAACAATACAAACTTTAAAATGGCTTCGTATGGTGGGTGATACCATATTCTCTGTCGGTATTTTTTACTTCTGTTGGTTTACCGTAAAAGAGACCCTATATTGCTTTAAAAAAAAATAGAATTACAAACTTCCAACACATAAAAAAAGGAGCCTTTAACGGGCTCCTTTATAGGTATAGGTAAAAAGGTTTATTGTAGGCCCCTTGCCTTTAACATAGGTTCTATTTTAGGATCGCTCCCGCTCCAATCCTTATACATTTGTTCTAAATCTACCGTATTACCTCTAGACAATATCATATCTCTAAATCGTTGCCCATTTTCACGTGTTAAACCCCCATTGTTTTCAAACCAATTGTAGGCATCATGATGTAGCATTTCTGTCCATAAATAAGAGTAATACCCAGCAGCGTATCCACTACCAAAAATATGTGCAAAATAGGTAGATCTATAACGTGGTGGTACGGCACTTACAACATCTAATTTTGTTTTGTGTAATGCCTCTTTTTCAAACTTATTAGCATCTATAATAGTTGCATTGGAAGCTATAGTATGCCACTGCATATCCAAATTAGAAGCTGCTAGGTTTTCCGTTAAGCTATACCCTTGGTTAAACGTAGCTGCTTTTTTAATTTTATCTAATAAAGCCTGTGGTATTTGTTCTCCTGTTTTATGGTGTAAGGCATAATTCTTTAAGATCTCTGGGTATAAAGCCCAGTTTTCGTTAAACTGAGAAGGAAATTCTACAAAATCCCGAGCTACCGCAGTTCCGGATAAAGAAGGATATTCCTGATTAGCAAAAAAACCATGTAAGGCGTGTCCAAATTCATGAAATAGGGTACTAACTTCATCATAGGTCAATAAAGCTGCATCTCCCTCGGCAGGTTTAGGATAGTTACATACATTATAGATCACGGGTTTTTTATCATACAAATGAGACTGGGTTACAAAATTACTCATCCATGCGCCACCACGTTTACTTGGTCTAGCAAAATAATCGCCATAAAATAAGCCTAGCTGCTCCCCATTTTCTTCAAACAACTCATATACCACTACATCTTTATGGTAAGTTGGTATGTCTTTACGTTCTTTAAAAGTAATACCGTATAGTTTCTCTGCAGCGTAAAAAACACCTTTCTCTAATACCGTTTTTAACTCAAAATAAGGTTTAATTTCATTCTCATCTAAATCGTATTTTTCTTTTTTTACCATATCAGCATATCGATTCCAGTCCCAAGCTTCTAACGTAAAATCTTGACCATTTTTGGCAATCATATTTTGTATGTCCTCAGCTTCATTCTTTGCCTTAGCCGTAGCAGCAGGTATTAAACCGTTAAACATATTAAAAACATTTGCTGGTTTTTCTGCCATTGTTCCTTGCAAGCTCCATGCTGCATAACTATCAAACCCCAATAAAGCTCCTTTTTTAGCTCTTAAGGTAGCTATTTCGGTAATTATTGCTTTGGTATCTTGATTTGATCCATCTGCTCTCATCCAAGCAGCCATAAATATTTTTTCTCGTGTAGCTCTGTTTTCTAAACTTTGTAATAACGGCTGTTGTGTTGTATTCAGTAATGGAACTTTCCACCCTTTACCCTCTTTATTTTCTAAAGATTTTAATTGGACATCAGATAAACCAGCTAAATCAACTTTATTTTCAAATACCAAAGCGCCATTATTATTAGCTTCTAATAAGGTTTTGTTGAACGAATTTATAAGTGTCGCTATTCTGGTATTGTAAGATTTTAATGTTTCCTTATCGGCAGCACTTAAATTTGCACCCGATTTTTCAAAGTTTTCAAAATAAGTCAACAATAGTTTATAAGATTCAGGATCTAAAACTAAATTATCTCTTTTTTCATACAATTCTTTTACACGCTTAAATAAGTCATCATTTAAATAAATACCATCTTGTAATTCAGAAAATTTCGGGGCCATCTCCTCTTGCACATTTTGTAAGCTATCATTGGTATGTGCAGCCGTTAGTCCAGAAAACACTTGCTGTACATTCTCTAATTGAGTACCACTTTTTTCTAAGGCTAATATGGTATTGTCAAAGGTTGCAGGTTCTGTATTGCTCGCTATTTTGGAGACAATCTCCTTTTGTGTAGCGATACCATGTTCTAAGGCAGGCATAAAGTGTTTGTTCTTAATTAATCGAAAGTCTGGTGCACCATACGGCAATTTGCTTTCTACCAATAAAGGATTTTCTGAGTTATTCATAGTGTTTGGAGTTGTCGTTTCTGTTTTAGCATCTTTACAAGAGGCAAACATAATAGTAACGAGTGCTACTGTGTATATTTTTTTCATTACAGTGCCATTTTAAAGTGGGTTATAAAGATAGCGTTGTTCCCAAAATTACCCTCTTAAAATTTACTTAATATTTGGTTTGACCTAAAGGATAGCGCTAATTGCAACGAAGGTCTAATATTCTTATTATTTTTACATTTTATTTTAAGTATGCAAAAAAAGAACCACCTTCATTACAAAATGTACAAGCCTTATGGGGTTCTTAGTCAGTTAGCTACGAATGACCACAACCAACTCAAAAAGAAATTTCTATCAGAATGCTATAATTTTCCAGAGGGTACAATGCCTATTGGACGTTTGGATGAAAAATCAGAAGGATTACTATTACTAACTACAGATGGTAAGCTAAGCGATACCATCAATAGAAAGGGTATAGAAAAAGAATATTTTGTACAGTTGGATGGATTAATTACCGATGAGGCTATACACGCTTTATCCCTTGGTGTACAAATTGGCATTCATGGAAAGAAGTACACCACCAAACCTTGCGAAGTAAAAAACAGTCAATCTCCTTCTACCCTCCCATTTCCGGATCCTGCAATAAGAATTGCACGACACAGACCCAGTTCTTGGATAAGTATTACCATCACCGAAGGGAAATTTAGGCAAATTCGAAAAATGACGGCTGCGGTAGGATTCCCTACATTACGTTTGGTTCGCGTACGTATTGCCGATATTACTTTAGACAACCTAAGGGTTGGGGAAGTAAAGCCTATGCAGCTATAATTATACTTTTAGGGCAATATTGTTAATTCCGTATTAAATAGTGTTAAAAAAAAGAATGAACATTCATTTTTATGTAACTTTGTCAAGAATTAAGACAATTATGGCCAAATTACAGAAAAGTATAGACAAGCGTAACGCACTTATTAAAGCAACAATAGCCCTTGTAAATAACAATGGGTTTCATGCAACACCAATGTCTAAAATAGCGAAAATGGCAAATGTGTCGCCTGCAACTATTTACTTGTATTTTGAAAACAAGCAAGATTTAGTAAACAAAACTTATATCGAGGTAAAGGAAAAATTTACAGCCCATGCTTTTAATCACTATAAAGCAGATATGCCTGTAGCAGCAGGTTTTAAATTGATTTGGAATAGCATAGCCGATTTTAAATTCAATAATTGTGAAGAAGCAATTTTTTTAGCGCAATGCGATAATACACCCATGGTTGATGAACCGAGTAGACAAAAAGGAATACAACATTTTCAAACCCTTTTAGAATTATGGGAACGCGGTAAAGAAGAAGGTATCATTAAGCCTATGTCCAATTATTTACTGTATGCTTATACAATTATACCCTTATCGTTTTTAATTATTTCTCAAAGAAGAGGTGCCATACAACTCACCAAGGACCATGTAGAAGAAGCCTATAACGCCGCATGGAATAGTATTAAATTATAACTAAAATTAAAAAGAACACAAAGCAAAATATATGGAATTATTAGATAAATTAAATTGGAGATATGCTGCCAAAGCTATGAATGGCGAAAAAGTAGCTGAAGAAAAAATTGACAGAATTATTGAAGCTGCCCGCTTGGCTCCTACTTCCAGTGGATTACAACCCTTTGAAATTTTTGTAATAAAAAATCAAGAGGTAAAGGAAAAAATTAAACCCATTGCTTGGAACCAATCTGTTATTTCAGACTGTTCCCATTTATTGGTTTTTGCTGCCTGGGATACTTATACTCCAGAACGCATCAATTATATGTTCGATTTAACTAACGAAATCCGTGGTTTTAAAAACGAAGGTTGGGAAAATTACAGACAAATGTTGTTGGATACCTATCCTCAAAAAGACGCAGAAGAAAACTTTAATCACGCTGCAAAACAAGCCTATATTGCTTTTTCACAAGCCATAAGTGCAGCCGCTTTTGAGGGTGTAGACGCAACTCCCTTGGAAGGCTTTGATCCTTCGGCCGTTGACGAGATATTAGGTTTACGTGAAAAAGGATTGCGCAGTGCCGTTTTATTGCCCTTAGGCTATAGAAAAACAGAAGAAGATTGGTTGGTAAACCTTACTAAGGTACGTAAGAGCACTGAAGATTTGGTAACCGTAATTGCATAAATTAAAAATATGACACAGACAATATTATTAAAAAACAGACCTATTGGTAAGCCTTCAGTAACAGATTTTGAATTTGTAACTGATGAGTCAGAAATAGCGATTAGCGATGGCGAATTACTTCTAGAAACCACCTACGTATCTGTAGATCCCTACCTAAGAGGAAGAATGAGTGACGCCAAATCATATGTCCCTCCTTTTGAATTAAACAAACCGGTGCATTCAGGCATAATCGCTAAAGTACTTGCTTCTAAAAATGAAAATTTCGAAACAGGAGATTTTGTTTCTGGCATGTTAGATTGGAAAACAAAACAAGTTGCTACAGGCGAAGGCCTTTTAAAAGTGGCTGCTTCAAAAGCCCCTTTAAGTGCATATTTAGGGGTTTTAGGAATGACAGGTTTAACAGCTTACTTGGGTTTAACCCAAATAGGGAAGCCTAAAGCTGGTGAAACCCTTGTTGTTTCTGGTGCGGCAGGTGCCGTTGGTAGTGTAGTTGGACAAATAGGAAAGCTTCTTGGACTTAGGGTTATTGGTATTGCAGGTTCCGATGAAAAAATAGCCATGTTAACTTCTAAATTTGGCTTTGACGCTGGTATAAACTACAATAGCAGTACAGATATAAGAGCAGACATTGCAAAGGCTGCACCAAATGGTGTTGATATTTATTTTGATAATGTAGGCGGACCCATCTCTGATGCCGTACTTTTTAACATCAATAAGTTTGCTCGGATGATTATTTGTGGCGCAATTTCTCTGTATAACAATACAACACTACCACAAAGTGTTAGTGTACAGCCTTTTTTAGTTAAAAACAGTGCTTTAATGCAAGGGTTTATTGTATCTAACTATGCAGATAAGTTTCCAGAAGCAATAAAGCAACTATCAAGCTGGTTAACAGAAGGAAAACTAACCTATACGGAAACAATAGTAGAAGGTTTTGAGAACATTCCGAATGCTTTTATCGATTTATTCGATGGGAAAAACAAAGGAAAAATGATTGTTAAAATTTAAGAAGAATAATTTTTTATCAACTTAAAAAACAAAAGAAATGAACAATTTTGAATATAAAAACCCAACTAAAATAATATTTGGGAAAAATACAATAGAAAAATTAACTACAGAAATACCCGCAGATGCTAAAGTTTTAATGCTTTATGGTGGTGGTAGCATTAAGAAAAACGGAATTTACGATCAAGTAAAAAAGGCATTAGCTACCGTAGATTTTAAAGAGTTTGGAGGGATTCCGGCAAACCCTGAGTATTCCATTTTAATGGATGCCTTAAAGGTCATAAAAGAAGAAAAGATCACTTATTTATTAGCCGTTGGTGGTGGTTCTGTAATTGATGGCACTAAATTTTTAGCAGCTGCTGCCTTGTATGAAGGCGCAGAACCATGGGATATGTTCAAAAACAAAATCCGTCCAAGTGAAGGATTGCCTTTTGGAACGGTATTAACATTACCTGCTACAGGTTCTGAAATGAATTCAGGTTTGGTGGTATCTCGAAAAGAAACCAAAGAAAAACTTTCAATAGGAGGGCCGGCATTATTCCCTGCCTTCTCCATATTGGATCCACAAGTCATCCAATCTATTCCTCAACGTCAATTGGCCAATGGGATCACAGATGCCTTTACACACGTTTTAGAGCAATACATGACCTACCCTGCTGGCGGCTTACTACAAGACCGTTTTGCAGAAAGTATATTACAAACTTTGGTAGAAGTTGCACCTACAGTAGTAGAAGATCCTACAAACTACGAGGCAGCATCTAACTTTATGTGGAGTTGTACCATGGCACTAAATGGTTTAATTCAACAAGGTGTTCCTGGAGATTGGGCGATACATATGATGGGGCATGAATTAACGGCCTTGTTTGGAATAGACCATGCAAGAACATTAGCTATAGTAACTCCTAGTCATTACAAGTACAATTTTGAAGCTAAAAAAGAAAAGTTAGCACAGTATGCAGAACGTGTTTGGAACGTAACCGAAGGTAGCCAAGAAGACAAAGCATATGCCGCAATAGAGAAAACAGAAAACTTTTTCCATGCATTAGGTATAGATACTAAACTATCTGACTATACAAAAGATTACAAAGGTACTGCCGAAGAAATTGCTAAACGTTTTAAAGAACGTGGTTGGAAATTAGGAGAGCGTCAAGCTTTAATGCCTGAAGATGCTGAGAAGATTGTAAAAATGGCATACTAAATAAGTGAAATGAATTTTATTAAAACAACTGTTCTTGCACTCCTAATACTAACGGTTACAGCTTGCAATAATAAAAAAGAGAAACAATCTTCTGAAAAAGTTTCAGTAGAAAAAACAACACTTAAAAAAGATAAAAAAATGAAAGTATTATTTGAATTAACATCTCATGATAAATTAGGAAATACGGTTAAAAAAACGGGGTTCTGGGTTGAAGAATTTGCAAGCCCTTACTACAGTTTATTAGATAAAGGAGTTACAATTACCATAGCAACACCAAAAGGAGGAGCAGCACCAATAGATCCAAGTAGTGCTGCCCCTGATGCAGCTACGGAGGCAACAGCGCGATTTAACAAGGATGAAGTTGCCAAAGAAAAAATTGCAAACACCGAGGTTTTAGCGGATATGAAGTCAGAAGATTTTGATGCCGTATTTTATCCCGGTGGACATGGGCCATTGTGGGATTTGGCAAACGATGCGAATTCTATTGCATTAATCGAAAAATTTAATGTAGAAAAGAAGCCAATAGCATTTGTATGTCACGCTCCTGCTGCCTTAAAAGGGGTTAAAGGAATTGATGGAAATCCATTAGTAAAAGGGAAGAAAGTAACTGGATTTACAAATACTGAAGAAGATGCTGTACAACTTACAGCGATAGTTCCATTTTTAGTTGAAGATATGCTTACAGCAAATGGCGGACTCTACTCTAAGGCAGCAGATTGGTCTGCATATGCCATACAAGATGGAAATTTAATTACTGGGCAAAACCCAGCATCATCTGAATTGGTTGCTGAAAAATTAATTGCTGCGTTAAGCAATTAAACCATTATAATTTATAAAAAAAAGCCTGTAGACCATTTGTCTATAGGCTTTTTTTATTTCTTACAAAACAATAAAAAAAGCTATTATATAGATATTAATATTCTATATAATAGCTTTTTATGAAATAAATATAAACTAATACATTAAGATACTTCTTGAGTTGTTTTCTTCGATTTACGATACATATAGGTACCAAAAATATTTCGTTTTGCAAAACGGTAAATCTTGTCTGAATTGATCATTTTTATATACACCTTTTTTGGTACTCCAAAATATTCGTAGGTAGTTCCATCCAAAAAAGTTATTTCTAAAAGCAGACCATTGTGCTGAAAATCTAAAATACCGGAAACAGAAGTAAGTGTTTTATACTCCTCCGCATTCGTTGCTTTAGTTTCAGGAGCAATACTCACTAGAAAATGATAGCCATCTATAATTTGCCTACTCTTTATCTCTGCCTCTTCACGTTTGGCATCTCCTTCTTGAAATTTATCTGGGTGCCATTCTTTTACTAAATTTCTATAACTAGATTTTAATGATTTTAATTCTATGTCATTTTCAACAGAGAACATTTTTTTATATTCATTAATACGCTTCATAAAGGTGCTTTTTTTAAACCAGCCGCGAAAGTACACCTTTTTTAATTGACAAACACTAATTATAGATTATGCTTTAAATTCGTTTTCTTTTTTAGCAAACGGTCTTATTATTAACCCCAAGGGTTTATCATAGGTAAAGTAACTTGTCATCCACCCAATAAATGCCGATAGTTTATTCCTAAAACCCACGAGCGACATTATGTGTATAAACATCCATACCAACCATGCAAAGGTTCCCTGAAATTTCCATTTGGGCAAATCTACTACTGCCTTTTTTCTTCCAATGGTAGCCATTACCCCCTTATTTTTAAAAATAAAAGGAACCAAGGCTTTACCAGAAACTCTATTTAAAATATTCTTTGCCAACTGTTTTCCTTGCTGTTGGGCTACAGGAGCTAGCATGGGCAATCCATGCGGATTATCTTCGGATATACAAGCAGCAACATCTCCAATAGCAAAAATTGATTCTGTTTGCATCACTTGGTTGTATGCATCTACAGCAATCCTATTTCCTCCTATGATAGCATCCTTAGGTAAACCATTAATTGGTGCTCCCTTTACCCCTGCCGTCCAAATAACAGTATCCGTATCAAAGGTAGAACCATCTGCGAGTTCTAACTTACGGTCTGTATACGAACTAACCCTAGCATTTAAATTTACATTTACCCCAAGATTTTTTAAATACTCTAAACTTTTAGCAGAAGCTTCTGCTGACATAGCATTTAATAAATTGGGGGAAGCTTCGTACAAATTAATACTCATTATTGAAATATCTAGGTCTGGAAAATCCTTGGGAATCACATGTTTTTTCATTTCTCCAATGGCCCCAGCCAATTCTATCCCAGCAGGCCCACCGCCAACAATGGCAATATTTAAAATTTCATCCAATTGTTTGGATTCTTTACTTGCCAATGCCTTTTCTAAATTTTGAAAAACAAAACTACGCAGGTTTAAAGCATCAGGAATAGATTTTAAGGTTAATAGGCTATCCTTTACAGGTTCAAAGTTGAAGAAGTTTGTCTGACTTCCTGTGGCAATAACCAAATAATCATATTGAATATTTCCAATAGAAGTGATTACTTCCTTTGCTTCCATGGCTACAGAAGTGACCTTGGCCATTCTAAAAGTTATATTTTTATAACCTCTAAAAATACGACGTACTGGGTAGGCTATACTATCTGGCTCTAAACCCCCAGTGGCAATTTGATACATTAAGGGTTGAAAATTATGGTAGTTATTCTGATCGATAAGAAGAACGTCGACCTCCTTGTTTTTAAAAGATTTTGCAATGGATATTCCACCAAAACCAGCGCCAATAATCACAATTTTTTTTCTATCTGCCATACCTTTAAAATGTAAAGTAAAGATACGAAACTATGTACTTTTGTACATTTAAAGTGGAATCTATTTTTAAGATATTGGTTATGGAATTCTTCCGAATTTGCCATAAAAAAAGAGCCTATCCAAATTGGATAGGCTCTTGGTACAAAGCTTTAGCGTATATGTTATATAACTTTTACGTTTACTGCGTTTAAACCTTTTTTGCCTTCTGTAAGATCAAATTCAACTTCGTCACCTTCGCGAACTTCGTCAATTAATCCAGAAATGTGTACAAAATGGTCTTTTTCCGAACCTTCTTCAGTGATAAATCCAAATCCTTTAGAATCGTTGAAGAATTTTACTGTTCCTTTACTCATTGTAATGTAATTTAAATAATTTAATAAGTTGCAAATATACAACGAAACCACCAGTGTACCAAAATTAATTTAAATAACTTAAAATCAGTTAACTTAAAGTTAATATAGAAACAATATTCATGTTCTACATTGTAAATTTATTAGCCTTAAATCTTTTACAAATGAACCAATTAAGTATAAGGCTAATTTAATTGTAGCTTCAAAATAAACTAAGCCTCTCCCCTTGCAGGATAATCTGCTTTTAAAATATAATCTATTCCTCCTAAAACAGCGGGAAATTCTGGTCGGCCAAAAGGCATAGATTGAATTGACTCCCAATATACGGTTGCATCTGCAGCTAAAAGGAATAATCCGGGCTCTGTAAAATATTCTGGTTCTTGTTTTATTCCTTTGGAAATAAATAAACCCCATTTTCTAGCCTCGTCTATTGGTTAACCATAACCTAATGGAATATCTTTTATAGCCCATTCCTTAAACGTTTCTTTAGCGACTTCTTCTGTATCAGAACTAACTGCTATAACATTAACACCACGCTCTGTAAATTTAGTAATAGTAGCCTGTAGATCTTCTAATTGCTTTTTACAAACTGGGCAATGCTTACCTCTAAAAAAAAGGATCATTGTGAAATTTTTGGGTGATTGCTCACTTAATTTCCAACTTGTATCATTTACTAATTGAATATTTAAATCGGGTGCTTTTTCTCTTGGTTTTATCATAATTAACTATCGTTTTATTACTAATAGAATTAACAATTTGATTTTCAAATTGTACTTAAACTTAATGAAAACCAAGCACTGTATCACCCTGTTTAACTAAACCTAACAGAACTTTAACACACTTTAGGAATACTCCTTTTTTACCTATTTACCAGTCAATGGGTCTGTAATCCTTTAAGAATTTACCACTCCAATGTTTCCCTGTATTTATCCCGTCAATTAAAGGATCCATCACCCTTGCCGCTCCGTCTACAATATCTAAAGGCGGTTGAAAATCATGCAACTCTACTTTCTTTTTAGATAATTCTGCGGGGTCTTCATCTGTTACCCATCCTGTATCAACGGCATTGATATAAATACCATCTTTTGCTAAACTACCCGCAGCTGTATGCGTAAGCATATTTAAGGCGGCCTTCGCCATATTGGTATGTGGATGGCGATCTTCTTTAAAGAATCTATGGAATTTACCTTCCATAGCAGATACATTGATAATGTGCTTTTTACCTGTATTTTCTTTCTTCATTACTTCCGAAAGCCGATTGCACAATACAAAGGGGGCAACAGAGTTCACCAATTGAACTTCGATCATTTCGGTAGTTTCAATTTCACCCAGCCTTAAGCGCCAGCTATTGGTTTTACGTAAATCTACTTGCTGTAAATCTGCATCTAATTCACCTTCTGGGAAAACTTCCGCTGCTTTTAATGAGTTATCAAAGCTATACGGAATTTGAGACAATTTTGCAGAAGCTCTTATCCCTATTCCAGGTTCTGGTCCATGCCAGGTTACCGGCATATTTTTATTGGGCGATGCTCCAGTTGTCAATGTTTTAAGCTCTTGCATACAACCCACGTGATCTTGCAAAAGATCTGCCGCATACTTGGGTAGATCAGCAATAGGCCGATCTTCATTAGCCATTAAATGCGTATAAAAACCTGCTGGCCTACGTACAGTTTGTGCTGCATTATTTATTAAAATATCTAAATTCTCGTACTTCTGTTCTATAAAATTACAGAAAATTTCCACACTGGGTATGTGCCTTAGATCTAGACCGTGAATTTTTAGTCGGTGACCCCATTGCGTAAAATCATCTTCCTTTGAAAAACGCAAAGCAGAATCTATAGGGAACCTTGTGGTGGCCACTACGGTTGCCCCTGCTCGCAACAACATTAAAGTAATATGATAGCCTATTTTTAAACGGGATCCTGTAATAACTGCTGTTTGCCCCTTTAAATCGGTAGTTTGAAATCGTTTTGCGTAATTAAAATCACCACAACTGCTACACATGGTATCATAAAAATGATGTAGTTTGCTAAACATCTCCTTACAAACATAACAGTTTCTAGGGGATTGCAACTCTTGTTCTTCTCTATTAGACAGATCGGCTTGTGGTAATAATTTGGGGGCGACAAAAACTACCGCTTCACGTGCACTACGAATACCTGTCACTTTGCGGGCGTTTCTATCTCGTGCATCTTGTTTCCGTTTTTGTGCTTTTTTAGCATCCTTTTTTCTACGTGAAAATTCCTCCCTACTGGGTCTAGAAAATAAACCTGCTGCCTTTATTAAGGCCGTTCTTTTGCCTTTAGGAATCTCAAAAATTTCATCCGTATTTTCAACCAAATATTCGAGTACAGAAATACACCTTTCAATCTCTTCTGTACTTAATGCTTGCACCGCATTATTTTGTTCTTCACTCATCCTATATAATGCTAATTCTAACCTTCTTTTTCTTTAACCTTGTATTATTTAATTCTTCAACTAGTTTTGGTGCTATTGCCATTGGTACAGATACAAAAGTACAGTCTTGTTTTAACTCTATAACCCCCAATTGATCTTTGCTGATTTTTCCTTGTTTAAAAAATAAACCTGCAATATCTCCCTTTGAAATTTTATCTTTTCTACCTCCCGAAATAAACAAAGTCGTCCAATACGGCGCCTTTCTTGTATTGGTTTTTGTTAATTTTTGAACCCCTACATTTTTAATAAAATCAGGTAAATTTTCTTTGTCCCATTTTAGTATGTACGCTGTACCTTTAGAGTTTACCCGGGCCGTTCTTCCGTTTCGATGTATAAATTCTTCATTTTTAAACGGAAGTTCATAGTGAATTATATACTTCATTTCTGGAATATCTATACCACGAGCCGCTAAATCTGTAGCTACAATTACATCATAGGTTCCGTTTCTAAACTTAAGCAACGCCCGTTCCCGATCTTTCTGCTCCATATCGCCATGAAAACAACCATGTGTAATATTATTTTTATCCAAAAAAGTACTAACCCCTTTTATACTATCTCTTAAATTACAAAAAATAATGCCTGGGTTATTTCCAATCTGATTTAACAACTGCAAAAGTGTTCCCAGCTTATCTTTAGAGGGTGATACCACAATTTTAGTGGTTAACTTGTACGATATTTCTTTGAGGTAATTTATGGTTTTCGCCTTATCTAAACGCACAAAACTTGGAATAGAAACCCCTTGAGTTGCAGAGGTTAAGATACGTTTATTTAAACTAGGTAATAAACTAATAATATATTTCATCTCTTCCTCAAAACCGGTTTCTAAGGATTTATCAAATTCATCTAAAACAAGGGTTTTAATAAAGTCAGTAGAAAATCGTTCATTGTCAAAATGATCTGCAATTCTGCCAGGTGTTCCTATAAGTATAGCTGGCGTATGTTTTAACTCAATTTTGTCTTTAGACATTGCTCTACCACCATAAACCGCATTTACTTTGTACCCAGAACCCATAGAGCGTATTACTTGTTCTATTTGTATAGCTAGTTCTCTTGATGGTACCAAAATTAAAGCTTGGATTTCTTCAAGTTCGGGATCTAACCTATCTATTAAGGGCAACAAAAATGCAAGTGTTTTCCCAGTTCCTGTTGGTGATAACAATACCGTATTGGTTGTGTTTTCTATAACAGACAAGGCTTCTTCTTGCATAGGATTTAACTGCTGAATATTCAACTTTTGTAAAATATCTGCCCTATTCTTAATTGTATTTGCCATACTCGTTTTGTGCTATTAAAGCGTGATTTTATTATCTTCTGTTGAATTAGAACCTATATTTTTAGTTTGTCCCAAATGATGTGCTAGTAATTTATCAATTAATTCTTCCTTGGTTAAATGATGAAATACAGTGTGTATTTTTTCTCTGAATGCTGAGGGAATGGTATGATTGGGTTTTGTTTTAAAAATTTTCTTAGCCCAAAGCAAACTATTATTTTCTTCTATACTCGCTGCATCTGCTTTTTTAAACTTGGTAAAAGTTAGACCAAGTTCCTTTTCAAATTCAGGAATATCTTTTTCTTCTTCTTTTTGCAATACGGTTAACGAAAATCCGCTTGCCCCTGCTCTAGCAGTACGCCCACTTCTATGAACATAGGTCTCATAAACATCTGGCAAATGGTAATTTACAACATACGATATTTCTTTAACATCTAAACCACGAGCTGCTAAATCTGTAGCTACCAATATTTTTATATGGCCTTCTCTAAACTGACCCATAATTCGGTCTCTTATAGGTTGCGTTAAACTACCGTGCAAAGCTCCTGAAGGGAATTTATGAATCGCTAAATTTTTGGCTAATTTATTAACGGCAGCCTTTGTTTTGCAAAAAATAATACCACTCTGCCCTTCTTTTGAATTCAAGAAATGCATTAACACTTCTAACTTTTCAATAGGTTCTACCACCACATATTGGTGATCTATGGCGGTATTACCAACCACCTCCATATTTACACTAACATGAACTACGTGCTTAGACAAGTAATTTTGCACCAATTGTTTTATGGTACCGGGCATGGTTGCCGTAAATAAAATGGTTCTTTTTTCTTTAGGCAAGGCGGCCACAATAACATCCAATCCCTCTTTCAGTGAAGTCACCATTTCATCGGCTTCATCTAAAACCAAATACTTTGCATTTTTGATGCTTATTGCGTTTCGTTTTAACAAATCGATTAAACGACCAGGGGTTGCAATTACTATATGAGTCTTTTCGGTTAAGCGTTCTATTTGTGGTTTTATAGGAGTTCCTCCGCAGACAGACGCTATAGAAACTTGCGGCACATACTTACAAAAGGAAACTAAGTTGGCATAAATCTGTTGCCCTAATTCTCTTGTAGGCACCACTATAACCGCTTGTATAGAATCATTATCAGTATCTATAAGTTGAATTAACGGCAAACCAAAAGCAGCAGTTTTTCCTGTTCCCGTTTTGGCAAGCCCAACAAAATCCTTATTAGATTCTAATAAAACAGGTATAGATTTTACCTGAATTTCTGTTGGCGTCGTAATTTCTAAATCGGCTAAGCTTTTTTGTAGCTGAGAACTAACACCTAGCTTAGAAAAATGTTTTGACATAATTTAATTTTGCGCAAAGATAGTTACTATTTTTTGCTACAAAGCATAAAAAAAGGGGGATCTTTTAGATCCCCCTTTTTACAAATTGGTACTCGTATATGTTATAAAACTTTTACGTTTACTGCATTTAAACCTTTTTTGCCTTCTTCAAGATTAAATTCAACTTCATCGTCTTCACGAATTTCATCTACTAATCCAGAAATGTGTACAAAAATGTCCTTGTTTGAACCTTCTTCTTTGATAAAACCAAAACCTTTGGCATCATTGAAAAATTTAACTGTTCCTTTACTCATTGTAATCTATTTAATTTATTAATTATTAGATACTATTCAAATATGATGCCAGTAATTATTTATCCACTTACATTTGCAATAAATTAGTGTATTGCATATTAGAAACATACATAACAATCCATATCCTTTTAAGGAACTCTGTAGTGCCAACCCACTACTGAAGAACTTTGTATTTGTAAACAATCACAATACCTCTACCCTAGATTTTTCCAATCAACAAGCGGTATTAGAACTAAATAGAGCGCTATTAAAGTGGTATTACAAGGTAGATTTATGGAGTATCCCCAAGGGATATCTTTGTCCGCCTATTCCTGGACGCGCAGATTATATTCATCATATCGCTGATATTTTAAAGGAAGGCCAATTAGAGAAACCCATAAAAGGCTTAGATATTGGCGTAGGTGCAAATTGTATTTACCCAATTTTAGGCAGTCAGATCTACAATTGGAAAATGGTAGGTTGCGATATTGATACCCAAGCTGTAGCTTCAGCAAAACAAAATGTAAGCAACAATGTTAAGTTAAAAACTGAAATTGATATTAGACAGCAGGGAGATAAGGCAAACATTTTTGAAGGGATTATCAGAACTGATGAATATTTTAGTTTTACAATGTGCAACCCTCCTTTTCACGCATCCGAAGCAGAAGCGAACAAAGGAACAATACGTAAATTGAAAAACTTAGGTATTCCTATAAATAGGGAACTTAATTTTGGAGGAATGGCTAATGAACTTTGGTGCAATGGAGGGGAAGCCTTGTTTTTAAAACGGATGATCAAGGAAAGCGTATCCTTTAAAAATAGGGTTCACTATTTTACGAGTTTGGTATCTAAGAGTGAACATCTTCCGAAACTAGAAAAACAACTCACAAAATTAAAAGCGACCTATTTTACAGTCCCAATGGCACAAGGCCATAAAAAAAGTAGAATTCTTGTTTGGAAATTTTAAACAACCTATTCCCTGAAAAGAAAAAAGTACCTAAAAACAGTTATGTGCTTCTAAGTACTTTTATATAACGTAAATCTATTTATTTTACTCTTCTGGTGGGTACCCGTGGATTTTTTCAAAATCTTCGTCAAAATTTTCACGCAAATACGTCATCAGCCTCTTTTTATAATCGTCCTTTAACCAACTTAGAAAATTAAAGGTACTTCTGCTAATACACTTGGCATACATTTGAATACGGTGATCAATATCATCATCTAACAGTTTAGCCAATGCTAAGGCATCATAAACATCTTCACTATTTTCGATACATATTTTAGCATGTTGCTCAATGGAGCGTTCCAAAACAACCTTTGATGATTCTCCACCAGAAACTGCATCGGTATAGGTTGCTTTAATGTCAAAATAAACTTCTTCAGATTTTTCAAACTCTTTACGGAGTTCTTCTGGCATCTCATGCCTAAAGGTACTTTCTATATCTTCGTCGTTCTGTAAACGATCCATATAGAAATTAGGGTTACTAAAGATGGTTTGCCAATCTAAATCTGCTCCCCAAGGTCCAAACCTATGATAGTTATTCCCTAAATCTATTACTGTAAATTTAGATTTGTTATTTAAAATACGAGACCCACGCCCTATCATTTGATAATACAAGGTTAAGGACTTTGTTGCTCTGTTTAATATAATAGTGTCTATGGTTGGCTCATCAAAACCAGTAGTTAAAATACTAACAGATGTCAATATAGCGTCTGGCGTTTCTTTAAACCATTTTAATATTTGTTTTCGTTGCTTCTTGGTCGCTGTATTATCCAAGTGCATTACTGAAAAACCAGCATCCTTAAACGTATGATATACCTGAATAGAGGTATTAATACCATTATTGAAAATTAAAGTCTTTTTGTGTAAAGAATTCATTTTATAAGCTTCCAATAATTTATCTAGCATAGCAGAACTAGAATATAAATCTTCGGAAGATTTTACCGTATAATCCCCATTAGACCCAATTTCTAAGGATGTTAATCCCATATTGTATTGGTACACTTCTGCACGAGCTAAAAATTCGTTTTCAATAAGGGAACCAATACTTTCACCAGCAATTAATTCGTCGTAATTATCTTTCATTGGTAAGTTCTTGTTAGAACTCAAGGGAGTAGCTGTAACCCCTAATACGAAGGATTTATCAAAGAATTTAAAAAGTTTTGTAAAGGAGTTGTAGTGTGCTTCATCAATAATAACCAATCCAATATCCGAAATATCCAACATATCGTCATTCAAACGATTGTTTAAGGTTTCTACCATAGCCACAAAACAACTGTAGCGTTCCTGGTCATCTAAATTAGCGGTACTATTGATAACTTTGCTAATGACTCCAAAGCTGGTAAGCATTTTAGACGTCTGATTACAAAGTTCTACTCGGTGCGTCATAATAAGCACCTTTTTTTGATGGTGTTTAAGATACTGTCTTACTATCTCAGAAAAAATAACAGTTTTTCCACCTCCGGTTGGTAATTGATACAATAAGTGATGGTCGTCTGGAGCAGTTTCAAATCGTTCGAAAATTTCATTTAAAGCCCCTTTTTGATAACTATAAAGCTCTTTATCCGTCTTTTTTTCTTGTAATTCGAAAGCAACCTTCATCATAATATCCATTTCTTGTAGGCTGCAAAAATAAGGCCTTTACTAGATTTTAAACGTATAAATAATAAAAAACTGTAATTATTTTTAAAATTTCAACATTCATCTTATTTATGATGACTTTTGTCCAATTTTACTTGAAAATCTAGAAAAAATCACCATTTTTTTCTTGGTATTTATAAAATAAACACCCGTTAAAAGAATACCGGCAGCAATTACAGACTGTAAGGTGATCTGCTCTTCTAAGAAGTACCAACCTAAAACCAAGGCTATAATAGGATTGACATAGGTAGAGGTGGCAACTTTTTCTGGTGACACAATTTTTAATAAATAATTAAAAGAAGTAAAAGCAATAATACTCCCAAAAACAATTAATAAAACCATTGAAATTTGTACCCCACTACTCCATACAGCAGGTGAAGACCACGACTCTCCAAAGAGCATACTAGCTATTAGAAGCAAAAGGCCCCCACTAATCATTTGATACCCCGTATTCACAAAATAGTTGGATGGTAAATCGGCCTTTGAGACAAATAAACTGCCATAACCCCAACTAATCATACACACAAATATCATAACCATTCCTAGAATAGAATTTTCCTGACTTACAATTTCCTTTTGACTCACCAACAAATAAATTCCAATGACTCCTAAGATAACTCCTACGATAGACATGGGTTGTATTTTTTTTCCTTGGAGAATAAGCATTAACAATAATACAACCAAAGGTTGAGCTGATATCTCTAATGCTGCAAAACCACTATCCACATACTTTAACGCCCATACCACTACGCCATTGCCAAAAGCAAGGAATAGAAAACCCGCTATTATAGTATTAATCAACTGTTTTTTAGTAATTGCTATACTTAGTTTCATCACCTTACATATACAAAATATTAAAACCCCTGCGGTAATAAAACGTATTGAAGCTAACATAAATGGTGGTAGTTCTGCTACCGCAATTTTATTTAATAAATAGGTAGATCCCCATATTACATAAATAGAAAAAAAAGCGAGTACAACCAGTGTTGTATTTGAAGATTTACCCATGAAACTATTTCCAATTTTATACTGGGGCAAAAATACGGATAACTTTCTGTTATAGAAACTATAAATTATAGGAGCTTCTATTTTTAGCTTTCTTATCATACATCAATGCGCACTGCATTTTTGTAATTTATCTTTGTTAAAAACAGAAGCCTTATGGATTATAAAATTTATAATAACACTGATAAAAAAAGGTTTGAAGTGCATAGCAATGGATTCATTGCTTTTGCTGAGTATAAACTTGCAGGTAGCATTATTTCTTATACGCACACAGAGGTTCCCAAAGAACTTTCCGGAAAAGGGATTGGTTCTTTTATGGCCAAAGCTGTATTGGACTATGCCTTAGACAACCACTTAAATGTTAAACCCTATTGTCCTTTTATAAAGGCCTATATAGATAAACATCCTCAATATCAGGAAAACTCAATTTTTCACAATAAAAATTTAAAGTAATGAGTACAAAAAAAGTTGAATTGGTAGCGGCACCAAGAGCGCCACATTTTGTTGGAGACGGATTTCGAGTACACAATTTTATACCCAGTGGGTTTCGGTTAGATATGGAACGTATGAGTCCTTTTATAATGTTGGACTATAATTCCAAATTTTATTTCCCTCCGTCAGAAGAACCCAAAGGTGTAGGTGTCCACCCTCATAGAGGTTTTGAAACCGTAACAGTTGCCTACAAAGGCAAAGTAGCTCACCACGACAGTAGTGGCGGTGGCGGGGTAATTGGTGAAGGCGGTGTTCAATGGATGACAGCTGCATCTGGGGTATTGCATAAAGAATATCATGAAGAAGAATTTAGTAAAGCAGGAGGAGATTTTCAAATGGTACAATTGTGGGTTAATCTACCCGCCAAAGACAAAATGAGTAGCCCCAAATACCAAGGTTTCTCTAAGGAACAAATTAACAAACACACCCTAGATGATGAAGCAGGGGTTGTTGAAGTTATAGCCGGAAACTATAAAGGTACCGCTGGATCTGCGAGTACATTTACACCCTTACACATGTACAATGTAAAACTTGGAAAGGACAAAACTGCCCATTTTTCGTTTCCTGCTGAATACAATACGGCTCTTCTCGTAATAGAAGGGAGCATCCTTGTAAATGACCATGAAAAAGTACCTACAGATCATTTGGTTTTACTAGAAAATAAAGGCGAAGAATTTACAATTAAAGCCATTGAAAATTCCACAGTTTTAGTGCTAAGTGGAGAACCAATAAACGAACCTATTGCGGCACAAGGGCCTTTTGTGATGAATACAAGAGAGGAATTAGTACAAGCCATAAACGATTTTAATATGGGGAAATTTGGCTATTTAGAAGATTAAAAAATAGAACTATGAAAACAATACTACATAAAGCAAACACAAGAGGACAAGCAAATCACGGTTGGTTAAACTCTTTCCATTCTTTTAGCTTCGCTAATTATTATGATCCAGAGCGTATGCATTTTGGTGCATTACGCGTATTAAATGATGATACCGTAAGTGAAGGCAGAGGATTTGGCGCACACCCACATCGCAATATGGAAATAATTTCTATTCCACTAAAAGGCGATTTACAGCACCAAGATGATATGGGAAACGCTACTATTATTAAAGAAGGTGATATACAAGTTATGAGTGCTGGTACGGGAGTAACCCATAGTGAATATAATAAAAACAGGGATCAGGAAGTACAGTTTTTACAGATTTGGGTAGTTCCTAATACAGAAAATGTAACACCGCGCTACGGTCAAATTTCAATGGTAGAATTGTATAAAGAAAACCAATTGTACCAAATTTTATCACCCAACAAGAATGATGTCGGCGTTTGGATTTATCAAGATGCTTGGTTTCATTTGGGAGAATTTACAAGTAAAACTGTAACCAACTATTCGCTACATAAAAAAGGGAATGGAATATATGCCTTCATTCTGGAGGGCTCTATTGAAATTGAAGGTCAAAAATTAAATAAGCGCGATGGTTTTGGTATTTGGGAAACAGATAGCATTTCTTTAAAAGCAAGTGCAGACAGTGAAATTTTACTTATGGAAGTTCCAATGGAATTTTAGTAAATTAGATGGTATAACTTAAACTTTAAACAAATGTCCAATACCCTATTAATAATTGAAGAACGGGCTGCTAGTATTGGCAACTTTATGGTGGGTCGTCTATTGCCATTTCGGCAAAAAAGGGCTGTAGGTCCTTTTGTTTTTATTGATCATATGGGCCCAGCCACTTTAAACGAAACTGAAAATTTAGATGTTCCTCCCCATCCACATATCGGCTTATCTACCCTAACCTTTTTATTTGAGGGTAGCATAATGCATAGAGATAGTTTGGGCACTGAAATGGAAATAAAACCTGGCGCTGTAAATTGGATGACCGCAGGCAAAGGGGTGGTACATTCTGAACGCACACCTGTTTATTTGAGGAATAAAAATAAAACCATACACGGACTTCAAATATGGATTGCATTACCCAAAGAACTAGAGGCTATAACGCCCAGTTTTTTTCATATCAACAAGGAAAACCTTCCACATTGGAAGGAACATGGCGTATCTATTAAACTAATTGCTGGTGAAGCCTTTGGAAAACAATCACCCGTACCTGTGCACAGTAATTTATTTTTTATAGAATTAAAAAGTACACACAAACAATCTATGGATATAAGCCAACATTTGTTTGGAGAAAGTGCTTTGTATATCTTAGAAGGAAGTATTACCAATGATGGACACAGTTATGGACCTAAACAAATTTTGGTTGCCAAGGAAAGCAATTTATGCGCCTTTGAAATGAATAAAAACACTACCGTATATATTTTTGGAGGCGATCCTTTTCCTGAAGAACGTTTTATCCATTGGAACTTTGTTTCCTCAAGCAAAGAAAAAATAGAACAAGCAAAAACAGATTGGAAAAATCAAAAATTTCCAAAAGTACCTGGAGAAACAGATTTTGTTCCTTTACCAGAAGTAAAACCAACAAAAAAAAACTAATAGTATGAAAACAGGAAGATTAGAAGCTTTTAGTGACGGTGTATTAGCCATTGTAATTACCATTATGGTCTTAGAAATGGGAGCTCCCGAAGAAACGACCCTAGAAGGGTTATTATCTGTTGCTCCTGTGTTTGTAAGTTATTTGTTGAGTTTTATTTATATTGGAATTTACTGGAACAATCACCACCACTTACTACAGGTTACGCAAAAGGTAAATGGGACTATTTTATGGGCAAATTTACATTTGTTGTTTTGGTTGTCATTGGTGCCATTTGCAACCAGCTGGGTAGGTGAAAACTATGAGTCAGCCTTACCTGTAGCGCTATATGGGACTGTCCTTTTAGGAAGCGCCATTGCCTATGCTATTTTAGAAGTTTGTCTTATCAAAAACCACGATGAAAACTTTCCATTGCGAAAAATAACAAAAAATGGCCTGAAGGAATATGCCTCTATATTGATATATTTAGCCTCCTTGCCTCTTGCGTACGTTAATACTTGGATTGCAATTGGCTGTTTTGCTCTTGTTGCCATCTTATGGTTGATTCCCAGTAAAAAAATAGAATCTGCAATAACTAATTAATAGGGCGCAAAATTTTCCTTGGCCAGATCCTTTCGGATACGGCTTAAGCTCTCTGGGGTAATTCCAAGATAGGAAGCAATCATCCATTGTGGTACACGCAACATCACATCAGGATACATTTTTATAAACTCTAAATACCGTTTTTTTGCAGAAGCCCCTAAAAGCAAATGGATCCTTTTGTTTAAATGTCGAATATGATTGTGTAATAATTTTTCATTCTTTTTCCGAAAGGACGGTGTTACCCTAGCTAGTGATTCAATAAATTCTTCATCCAACAGAACCACCACAGCATCTTCTAAAGCGTCAATATAATAGTTTGATGGTTCTTTAAAATAAACACTATCACGATCACTTACGAGCCAGTTTTCCGTTCCAAATTGTAGTATGTTTTCTTTTCCGGCTTCATCCAAACCAAACAATCGCAATATCCCTTTTTCAACAAAAAATGTATATTTACAAATATCCCCTGCTTGCAACAATTGTTGATTTTTGTTTACAGAAATTGATTTAATAGATGGGTGTATTTGCTGATAAGCAGCCTCATCAACCCCCATATTGTCAATTAGATATGTTTTGAAATTTTGCAGCATAACTCAAAGATACTATAAAAGTTATTTCAAACCCACTTAAAAGCGAAACAGCCATTGTAGTTAGCTCCATTGCATTCGTTGTAATCTAACCGCATTTAATATAGCTAGGAGAGCCACCCCTACATCGGCAAATACAGCCTCCCACATAGTAGCCAATCCGACAGCTCCTAAAATTAAAACAATTGCTTTCACTCCAAAAGCTAAGGCAATATTTTGCCATACAATTTTTCGAGTAGATCTACTTATTTTTATTGCCGTAGCCACTTTTAAAGGTTGATCTGTTTGAATGATAACATCTGCGGTTTCTATAGCAACATCACTGCCTAATCCCCCCATAGCAATGCCTACATTACTCGCTGCCAAAACTGGGGCATCATTGATACCATCACCCATAAAAGCAACCTTGTTTTCAGGGTTTTGTTTTAATATTTCAACCTCTCTTAGTTTATCTTCAGGTAACAATCCACCTTTGGCATTTTTAATATGTAATTGGGATGCCACTTTTTGAGTAATGGAATCCTTATCACCAGAAAGCATCACTATATTTTTAACCCCAATTTTATGCAAAGCGTTAATCGTGGCTATTGCATCGTCCTTTAATTCATCTGCCAGAACAACATAACCAGCAAAAACATTGTCTATAGCTACTAATACCATAGATTCAACAATACTATCAACTTCTTCTAAAATCTTTATATTATTGGAGGTCATGAAGACTTTATTGCCTGCTAAAACTAGTTTTCCATTTACAGTGCCTTTTAATCCTTTTCCGGCTAGTTCCGATACTTCGGTAGCTTTAAAGTCTATTCCTTCACTTGTATATTCCAAAATAGCTTTAGCAATAGGGTGTGTAGACTGTTCTTCTATAGCTATAAGATACTTCATAAATTCTTTCTCATTCCCATAAATTGCTTTAATTTTTGTGATTTTGAACACACCTTTAGTCACCGTACCCGTCTTATCTAGTACTAAGGTGTTTATTTTGTTCATCGCCTCCAAAAATGAAGCACCTTTGAATAAAATTCCGTTTTTAGAGGCTGCCCCCAAACCACCAAAATAACCCAAGGGAATGGAAATAACCAAGGCACAAGGACATGATATCACCAAGAAAATTAAAGCTCTATACAACCAATCTCGGAACACATATTCTGTTACAAAAAAATAAGGAATCAAAGTTAGGCCAATCGCTAAAAAAACAACTATAGGGGTGTATATCCGAGCAAACTTCCTGATGAATAATTCGGTTTTAGATTTACGAGCCGTGGCATTTTGAACCAAATCTAATATTCTAGCGATAGAACTGTCTTTAAATTCTTTAGTAACTTCAACAGTAATTACTTGCTCTAAATTAATACTCCCGGCATAAACATTGGCTCCTTTGACAATTGTATCAGGCTTACTCTCACCAGTTAAGGCCGCCGTGTTTATTGTAGCCATATCAGAAATTAAAACACCATCAAGGGGGATTTTTTCACCCACTTTAATTTGAATATTCTCGCCAATTGCTACCATTTCCGGGCGAACACTTACAAGGTTTCCCTCTCTAAATACAGTTGCCTCTTTGGGGCGTACATCTAGTAGAGCTTTAATGTTTCCTTTCGCCTTAGTTACTGCTGCACTCTGAAATAGTTCGCCTACGGCATAAAATAGCATTACCGCTACACCTTCAGGATATTCTCCAATTGCAAAAGCCCCAAGGGTTGCTATTGTCATTAGAAAGAATTCCGTAAAAATGGCACCTTTTAATATATTCTTTACGCCTTCTTTTACTACGGGTAGTCCTACGGGTAGATAAGCTATAAAAAACCAAATTAATGGAATCCTATCCTTAAAAAAATAGACCTCAAAATAGTCTAAACCAATGCCTATCATAAGCAACGTAAAACTCAGAATGGCAGGGACATACGGTTTTCGTTCACCTGTTTGACTAGTATGGGTATGCCCATCATTTTGATGGTGTACAGCCTCCGTATTTGGTTTTATATCCTTTAAGTTCAGTTTCTTTTTTTTCATACTAAAAATTATACCTGCTAAAATGCAATTTTAACGCATGCAATGGAAGTGCATTAGTGCCCGCTACATTTATCGCAAATGCCCTTTACTACTAAATTTACATTTTCTGAAACAAAACCTTTGGGTACTTTTATTTGTGGAATTTTATGTGCTGTTAAACAAACAGTCTCGTTGCAGTTGTTACAGTGGAAGTGCAAATGCAAATCGGTCTCTATTTCACAATTACACCCTTTTTCACATAAGGCATACTTAGTGATTCCTGTACCATCGTCTATTTGATGCACAATAGCTTTCTCTTCAAAGGTTTTAATGGTTCTGTACAAGGTAGTTCTATCTGCCTTGTCAAAGGCATTTTCAATATCACTTAAGGTTACAGCTACTTGCTTTTCTGCAAGAAACCTATAAATTAACAGGCGCATAGCAGTGACTCTTATGTTTTTTGATTCTAATAGTTGTTCTATTGTTTCCATAATTAATGTGAGTGTTCTGCCTCCCCTTTCTTCATTTCTGCCATAAGGTAATACGCATTATTATACGCAAATTTTGCTGTAGTATCAATAGGATTCAAGAAATTTACAGCTACCCAGTGGTCTACCGTATTTCCTTTTCTTACTTCCATCGGTTTAAAACTCCAAGCATCATTTTCTTTCGCTACCATAAATACAAAGAATTTACCACCATCTTTAACCAGTGCACCCTCCGGTAAAACCTTACTTCTTTTTGAATTAATTTCTATTTTTCCTTGTATATACATTCCTGGTATTAGGTTGTCTTTTTTATTTTGAATTTCTGCGTGAATGTGAACAGCTTTTGGGTTCTCTTCAAAAGTTTTACCAACGGATACTATGCTGGCAACCAACTCTTCATCCGGCATAGATTGAACCTTAAAAGTAACATTTTGCCCTTCTTTTACTAGATGTACATCTTTTTCAAAAACCATTAAATCTGCATGGATATGATGGGTGTCTACTACTTCAAAAAGCTCAGTTTGGGGGTCAACATATTGTCCGGTTTTGATATTTACTTTTTGCACAAACCCATCTATGGGACTCAGCAAAGGTATGCGTTGAAAAATAGTTCCACTCCCAACACTAGCAACATTTATATTTAACAATTTAAGTTGAGCTCCTAATCCGTTCTCCATTGCCTTGGACACCTTATATTCCGACTCAGATTTTTGATAATTGGATCCAGAACCAACCCCAGCCTCATACAATTTCTTTTGGCGATCAAACTCTTTTTTTAAGAAGATGCTGCGACTATATGCATTGAGGTAATTGGTTTGCATTTGAACAATTGTTGGATGTGATAAATAGGCAACCACTTGCCCCTTGTTAACTTTATCCCCTTCAATAACATCAATAGAAACAATTGTAGCACCTATGATTGCAGTGATAGCCGCTTCATTTTGGGGTGGTACTTCCAATTGGCCGTTGGCTTCTACAAAACCGCTCATGGCACGCTTAGACAACACATTAGTTTCCATTTGTAATGTATTGAATTGTTGCGCACTTAACATCACCTCTTTACCATGACTTTGTTGTCCTTTGGCTTCCCCTTCTGTGGTATCTGCAGTTGCTTTTGTAGTGTTGTTGTTATTTTTACAGGCCGTAAAACTACTTACTAGTAGTATTGCTATATAATAATATTTTTTCATCGCTCTATTTATTGATTGTAATATTGGATTTGAAATAAACTCTTTGTGTAATTTTTAAAGGCGGTTTGCGCAGCTAACTCAAGTTCAATTGTCTCTTTCATAAGTTGCGAAAACTCGGTATAATCAATAGCCCTTTCCCTATAAGCAAACAAAGCTCCCGCACGTTGTTCTTTAACCAAGGGTAAAACTTCTGTATTGTAAAACAACCAAGACGATTTCCATCTTTTGAAGTTTTCTAAAGCCTGATCGTATTTGGATTGAAGTTTCTTTTTTTCGTAGTTGGCTTTAGATACAGCTATTTCCTTATCTACTCTTGCTATTTTTATTTGTGCCTTGGTACTACCTGATAAAAAAGGAACAGAAACACCCGCTTGATAACTATAAAACCCAGACTGCCCCTGTACGCGCTGTACACCTCCCTGAAGGCTAAACTTAGGTAGACTAGAGGCTTGGGCTACTTTTAAATGAGCTTCAGCTACCTTTTCATCCGTTTCTAATGCAGCAAATAAAGGGTGATTTTTTAAGGTTGTTTTCTCAGGTTCTAGGCTAGCATTAAATGTATTAGCAACTCCGTAATACACTTCTGACGGCAACCATAAATTTAATTTTGAAAGTGCTATATGGTATTCGCTTTTCGCCGTTTGCTTTGCGTTATTAATCTGTAAAACCTGACTTTTAGCTGCCATAAATTCTAACTTCGAAATTATTTCGAGCTCATAATTTAAAGTTACAGCTGTTGAGAAATTAGCATATATGGAATCTAATTCCGTATAGAGTTCCAGGTTTTTCTTTGCTTGAAAAGCTTGTACCCAAGCCAACTTTAGCTGCTGTTCTACCTGCAATAATGACAAATCATATGAATTTTTAGCACGTTGCAGATGTTGGGCTTGCAGTTTCCTTTTTGGTGCAATACCAAATACATCAATATTAGATTGTCCAACACCAACAAGGGTGTAAACGCCAACACCATCATAAATCTCTTCACCTCCAGTAAAAATGGCTGTAGTTCCTAAATCTACAGCTGTACTTTTTAATGCGTTTTCCTTAAAAATCTCTAGCAAGCCCTGTTTTAACAATGGATAATATTCTTTAGATAATTGTACAGCTTCCTCCAATTTAAGCTCTTGCTGTGGCACCTTAGAGTCCTGTGCTTGTACCCCAAATAAGCATGTAAAGAAAAACACAATAACTGCACTTACCCTAATTGACTTAGTTTTGAAATTAATTTTAAAGACTCCTTTTTCTACCCAATGGTATAAAATTGGTAAGACAAATAAGGTCAAAAATGTTGCTGTGAGCAAACCTCCAATAACAACCGTTGCTAAAGGTCTCTGTACCTCTGCCCCTGCACCAGAGGAAATTGCCATTGGCAGGAACCCTAATACATCCGTAAAAGCAGTAAGCATAATAGGTCTAATCCTTCTTTTTGTGCCTTCAATAATACGATCGTTTAAATTAGTAACACCTTCTTCTTTAAGTTCATTTAAACCACTAACCATAACCAAACCATTTAAAACAGCCACTCCAAAAAGCACAATAAAACCTACCCCTGCCGAAATACTAAAAGGCATATCTCTAAGCCATAAGGCAAATACACCTCCTATGGTAGCCATAGGTATCGCTACGTAAATCATCAATGTTTGTGGGATCGATTTTAAGGCAAAATAAATAAGTACAAAAATCAACAACAATGCAATTGGCACAACCGTCTTTAACCTATTGCTTGCCCGTTCCAAATTTTCAAAAGCCCCACCATAACGGATGTAATACCCCGGCGGTAATTGCAATTCCGCATCCAAACGCCCTTGTATTTCCTCTACAACCGACTTAACATCTCGATCCCTAATATTAATACCAACATAAGTTCTACGGTTGGTATTGTCCCTACTTATTTGCATTGGACCGGGTTTATAACTTATTTCTGCAACTTCTCGCAATGGTATTTGAGAACCAGAAGGTAGCATCACAAACAAATCCTTAATATCTGAAATTTCATTTCGGTTTAATTTATTTAACCGTACAACCAAATCAAATCGTTTTTCACCTTCAAAAATAACTCCTGCTTTTTTCCCTGCAAAAGCAGTTTCAACGGTATTATTTAAGTCAGAAATATGTAGTCCATATTGTGCTAATTTATTTCTATTGTAGTTTATTGATATTTGTGGTTGCCCTGTGGTTGCTTCCACCTTCATATCTGCAACGCCTTCTATATTAGCTATTAGCTTCCCAATTTCTTCAGCCTTTGAGGCTAATACATCTAAATCATCACCAAATAACTTAATGGCAACATCTTCTCTCACTCCCGTTAGCAACTCATTAAATCGCATTTCTATAGGTTGGGTAAATTCAAAATTAACACCTGGAACAAGACTAACTTCATCTTTAATTTTAGACACTAAGTCCGCCTTGGATGATGCTGATGTCCAATCTGATGGCTCTTTTAAAATGACAAAAACATCGGCAATATCCATAGGCATAGGATCTGTAGGAACATCTGCTACACCAATTCTACTAATTACAGATAGTACTTCTGGGAATTTAGCCTTTACAATTTGTTCAATTTTTGTAGTTGTTGCAATGGATTCGGTGAGTGAACTCCCTGGTTTTAAAATAGCATGAAAGGCAATATCACCTTCATCTAACTGCGGAATAAATTCGCCACCCATCCTCGTGAACATAAAAATGGCAACTAAGAAGAAAGCCACTGAAATGCCAAGAATAAGTCTCCCTTTTTGTAGTGATTTGGTGAGTAAAGGCTGGTATTTGGCCTCTATCCAATAAACAAACTTGTCGCCATACGATACTTTATTCGTAGTTGATGCTCTTAAAAACAAAGCAGAAATCATAGGAACATAGGTTAAACACAAGATCATGGCTCCTATCATGGCAAAAATAAATGTGAGGGCCATAGGCCGAAACATTTTACCTTCTACTCCCTCCAAAGCAAGAATAGGAATAAATACAATTAAAATAATTAATTGTCCAAAAAAAGCGGCATTCATCATTTTTTTTGAAGAATTACTAGCTATTTTGTTTCTTTCTGCTGGGTTTAAATTTTTCTTTTTATAGAGCTGTGATGCCATTAAAAAAACCATACTTTCTACAATTATAACAGCGCCATCTACAATAATACCGAAATCAATTGCCCCTAAACTCATTAAATTGGCCCAAACGCCAAAAACATTCATTAAAATAAACGCAAATAACAAGGAAAGAGGAATAGTAGAAGCCACGATAAGTCCGCCACGCCAATTCCCTAAAAGCAAGACCAATACAAAAATGACGATAAGACCACCTTCCAATAAATTGGTGGTCACTGTACCTGTAGTTTTCGCTATTAATTCACTTCTATCTAAAAAGGGTTTTATAATAACCCCATCTGGCAAGGATTTTTGAATTTGAGAAATACGTTCTTTTACATTGGCAATTACATCATTGGAGCTTGCGCCTTTTAGCATCAAAATCATTCCGCCGACAGTTTCTCCCTTTCCATCCTTTGTTAAAGCCCCGTACCGTACAGCATTTCCTATGGAGACAGTTGCAATATCTTTAATTTTAACTGGAATATTATTCTCGTTTTTTACTAAGATTTGCTCTATCTCTGAGATCGACTTTAGAAGTCCTTCTCCCCGTATAAAATTAGCCTGATGATTTTTTTCTATATATGCCCCTCCTGTATTTTGATTGTTATTTGCTAAGGCCGTAAATATATCGGTAATTGTATATCCAATTGCAGCCAACTCCCCGGGGTCAATTGCAACCTCATATTGTTTAATTTTTCCTCCAAAGGCATTAACTTCAACGACACCAGGAACCATTGCCATTTGACGTTTTACGATCCAGTCTTGGATAGTTCGTAATTCTATAGCATTATATTTGTCTTTATAGGCTTCTTCTACTTCCAGAGTATATTGGTAAATTTCACCCAAACCCGTAGATATAGGTCCCATAGTTGGTTTTCCAAAACCTTCTGGAATTTGTTCTAAAATCTCCGGTAGTTTTTCTGATACTAATTGCCTGGGCAAATAAGTACCTACTTCATCATCAAAAACAATAGTCACTACAGATAATCCAAACCTAGAAATAGAACGAATTTCTTTGACGTCTGGTAAATTGCTCATTGCCAATTCCACAGGGTAGGTCACAAATTGCTCTATCTCCTCTGTTCCCAAATTGGGTGCTTGTGTAATGATTTGTACTTGGTTGTTTGTAATATCTGGAACCGCATCAATGGGTACTTGCCTAATACTCCAAATTCCAACTCCTATAATAGCCAGTGTAAACAAGCCAATTATAAATTTATTGTTGATTGAAAAATCAATTATTTTATTAATCATAAAAATGTATAATACAGTGAAACGAATTGACCAATTTTTGTTTTTTCAAAAAATTAATCAATCTAAAAACCTAACAGATAGGTGATTAAATTATATAGTTATCCTATAAAAAAGTATTATACCCTTGGAGGTTGCAAGATCGATTTAGAAATGTCTTTTCCTAAACCTTCAAAATGAAGAAAAATAGTAGTGTCAATTTCATGAGTATCTAATGATAGCTCTGCTACTTTAAAAAATGTAGTTTGTATATGACAACATTGACACTGGCAAAATGGGGAACACATATCTATATGCCCGTGATTATCATTTGCGCTATGTACAATTTCAATTTGCATTTCATGAGAGAACACTTCACCATCTTCACAAGGAATAAAGTTCAATGTTAAAATATAAAACGACAATATGAAAGTTACAAATTTCATTCCGACAAAGATATCATTAATTTAGTGCAATGGTATTGCAAAAATCACTTTCTTAAAAAAGCCAATTGAATTAGAATTTTGATTCTAAATTGTAAAATTCCTATACTTGAAAATTTAATTAATTTTTGTGATTTAGAATGAAATTACTTTAGCATGAAATGTTAAATTTGCAAATTAAAACAAATCAATAGTGCTTATAAATTATATTATTGCAATGTTATGGAGTATATCTCCCTTTGGGGAGGCCAAGGTTGGGATTCCGTATGGAATGCTAAATGGGCTAAACATATACCTTGTTTTTGTAGTTTGTTTTTTATCCAATTTATTGGTTTTTCCAATGATGTTGTTTTTCTTAACCAAGATTAATCAATACCTATTAAATTGGAGGTTTTATAAAAAAGGAGCCATCTATGTAGCTCGGAAGGCAAAAACTGGATCTGGAGATAAAATAAAAAAATACGGATTTTGGGGGCTTATCTTTTTTGTAATGTTACCTATACCTGGAACTGGAGTATATGCAGGAACAATTGCAACGTATTTATTTAAAATAGAAAAACGAAAAGCATTTTTAGCAAATGCCATCGGTATTTTCTTTTCTTCTGTTATTATATGGCTAGCTACTTATTTTGCGATGCAAGGGATGGCATAACTTTATTTTATTCGTTTTTTTAGTTCTTCCATTGATTCTTGCAACTCTTTTAACAATCCTTTTTCTGTGGTTGCATCTAAGCCAAATGTAATTTTACTATTTACCTGCCATAATTCTTGTATTTGCTCAATATCTACTTGGTACGGAGGATAAGTCTCATTTAAAGAAATTAAGGACATCGTATTACTGCTGGGCACTTTTTCTAGTTTTTTAACCAAAACCGCATCGTAAAGCACAACCACATACATTTTATTGGGGTTAATATCCTCTATACTTTCAATGGCTTTCGCCAAAACCCATTCATTGGGATATAAATTGGGAAGCATACTATCTCCTTCCACTTGAAAACCTCTATAGGTTGCATTTCTGAATTCTGGAATTGGTAAGTCAAAAGCGGGTAATTGTTTGTACCAACTTGCATCTTGAATATTTTGTGGGTAGCCAGCAGCAGCTTTGGCATTCACCAATACCATATTTTCGTTTTCAGAAGCATCTACTGTAACAAATTTGGGGATAACACTATTGATAGCCCCTACGGATAGGTATTGTTGATTACTATCTCCAAAAATCCATAAGGGGTTTATTTTAAACTGCTTTAATAATTCTGCAACTACCTTGCCCGAAAGCTTTGTTCTACCCCGTTCTATGTCTGCAGTTGTACTCGGTATTCCAAGAAGTTTTGCAAATTCTGTTTGTGTAAACCCTAAGTCTCTACGAACCGCAATAAAGCGCTTTACCTCTACTGTATTTTCATTTCCCATGCGCTAATATACAACATATGGATTATATCCAACATAAAATTGGAAATAATCCTAATTAAGACTTACTGCGTTCTCCAATAAACTGATCGCTCTTACTTTTAAACAATACATTAAATGAAGTAAGACTACCATAGATACGGGTTATGTATTGTTGAAGGTCTACTTTTTCATGATCATCCAAGTTTTTAGTTGCTTTAATTTTTTGTTCCATCACTCGAATACGGTCACGCACCATAACTATTTTATGAAAAAAAATATCTATCGGCATTTCTTTGTTAGACAATTTGCCATCTCCAGATTCTAAAACTAGGTTTCCCCCTTTCCATTTGTCTGCTATAGGGGTAATACTGCTAGCATCACTCCAACGTTTTAAAATAGAAATTAAAGATTGTTCTACCTCAGAAAAACTAACAGTGTCTACTTCATCTTCAACCGCTTCAATGGTTTCAAAATCAGAATCAATTGCAATAGTTTCCAATCCATTTTCTATAAAAGTAACCCAGTAATGTTTAGACGTTACATTGGTTACAACACCTTTTCCGAATTCTTTATGGGCTATTCTAGAGCCTATTCCTAATAGTTGCATTCTTGTTTATTTTATTTTAGAGCTAATGTATACTTCTATTGGGAATTAACAAAAACTAAATAGTGACACCCTTAGAATTTAATTCCAAAATTGTAACTTCGCAACTTTGCCAAATACGTAAATGATTACATACGAAGAAAATATAGAGGTTAAAGGTGCACGTGTACACAACCTTAAAAACATTGATGTTACTATACCTAGAGAAAAACTAGTTGTGATAACAGGACTCTCTGGTAGTGGAAAATCGTCCTTAGCTTTTGATACCATATATGCTGAAGGTCAGCGAAGGTATATTGAAACCTTTTCTGCTTATGCCCGCCAATTTTTAGGTGGCTTAGAACGTCCGGATGTTGATAAAATTGATGGGCTTTCTCCTGTTATAGCTATAGAACAAAAAACAACTTCAAAATCGCCCAGATCCACGGTAGGCACCATCACAGAAATCTATGATTTCTTAAGACTGTTGTTTGCACGTGCAGCGGATGCACATAGTTACAATACCGGAGAAAAGATGGTTAGCTACAGTGATGCGCAAATAAAAGAACTGATCACAACGGACTTTAAGGATAAAAAAATTAATGTCTTGGCTCCGGTAGTTAAATCTAGAAAAGGACATTACCGAGAATTGTTTGAGCAAATTGCCAAACAAGGTTTTGTAAAAGTTAGAGTTGATGGGGAAATAAAAGATATTGTAAAGGGGTTAAAATTAGATCGCTACAAAAACCATGATATTGAGATTGTAATTGATCGTTTAAAAATTACGGATACTGCAGATTTAGACAAGCGGATTACAGAGACTATAAACACAGCGATGTATAGTGGGGACAATGTTTTAATGATTCTTGAAGAAGGGAAAACTGAACCTCGTTATTTTAGTCGAGATCTCATGTGCCCTAGCACAGGAATATCCTACCCAAAACCAGAACCTAACACCTTTTCTTTTAATTCACCTAAAGGAATGTGTAACAGTTGTAATGGATTGGGACATAAATACGAGGTCAATGATAAAAAGATTTTCCCAAACACAAAACTCTCCATAAAAGATGGCGGTATTGCACCCTTAGGACCACATAAAAACTCTTGGGCTTTTAAGCAGTTAGAAACTATTGCGCAACGGTACAATTTTAAGCTAACGGATGCTATTTCAAAAATTCCAGAAGAAGCTATGGCCATTATTTTACATGGAGGCAATGAAAGTTTTGAAGTGGATTCAAAAACATTGGGTATAAAACGGAATTATAAAATTGAATACGAAGGCATTGCTAATTTTATAGAAAGTCAGTTTAACAATTCAGGTTCTGCACCTATAAAGCGTTGGGCAAAAGAATTTATGGACAAGGTTTTGTGTCCTGAATGTAATGGTTCTAGATTACAAAAAGCATCTTTAAATTTTAAATTAAACGATAAAAATATTGCCGATTTAGCCAATATGGATATTGTAGACTTGTTTTCCTTTTTTGACAAGATTGATAAAAAACTTACTAAAAATCAGCTTAAAATAGCAGAAGAAGTTATAAAAGAAATTAAGGCCAGACTTCAATTCTTATTAAATGTAGGTTTGGATTACTTATCTTTAAATCGAGGCTCAAAGTCCTTGTCTGGTGGGGAGGCACAGCGTATTCGTTTGGCAACACAAATAGGTTCTCAATTGGTTGGGGTGCTGTATATTTTAGATGAACCAAGTATAGGTTTGCACCAAAGAGATAACGAACGTCTAATAACGTCATTAGAGGCTTTACGCGATATTGGTAATTCTGTTATTGTTGTAGAGCATGACAAAGATATGATAGCGCGTGCAGACCACGTTATAGATATTGGCCCTAAAGCAGGGAAACACGGCGGCGAAATCATCTCTGAGGGAAAACCAGAAGATTTAAAAAACTACCAAACGCTGACAGCCGATTATATGACTGGCAAGAGAAAAATTCCTGTGCCAGAAACACGGAGAGCTGGCAACGGTAAAAAAATAACACTTACGGGCTGTACCGGCAATAATCTAAAAAATGTTTCTGTTACACTACCTCTGGGTAAAATGATAGGTGTTACTGGTGTTTCCGGAAGTGGAAAATCTACTTTAATTAACGAAACCCTCTACCCTATTTTAAATGCGTATTACTTTAACGGTGTTAAAAAACCAATGCCGTATAAAAAAATAACTGGACTAGATGATATTGATAAGGTCATAGATATTAATCAATCGCCAATTGGTAGAACACCACGATCTAACCCAGCTACCTATACCGGTGTATTCAGTGAAATTAGAACCTTATTTACTAAAACTCCAGAAGCCGCTATTAGAGGTTATAAACCAGGTAGGTTTAGTTTTAATGTTGTAGGTGGACGATGTGAAACTTGTCAAGGTGGCGGATTACGTGCCATAGAAATGAACTTTCTGCCCGATGTTTACGTAGATTGTGAAACATGTAATGGCAAGCGTTTTAATAGAGAGACCCTAGAAATTAGATACAAGGGTAAATCTATTGCGGATGTTTTGGAAATGACGATCAACGAAGCCGTATCGTTTTTTGAAAAAATTCCTAAAATTAATCGCAAGCTAAAAACCATACAAGATGTAGGTTTAGGGTATATTTCTTTAGGGCAGCAATCTACGACCTTATCGGGTGGTGAAGCACAACGTATTAAACTGGCAACCGAACTGTCTAAAAGAGATACAGGAAATACATTTTATATTTTAGATGAACCTACAACAGGGTTACATTTTGAAGATATAAGAGTGTTAATGGAGGTTTTAAATAAATTGGTAAACAAAGGCAATACAGTGCTAGTCATTGAGCATAATATGGATGTTATAAAAATGGTAGATTATATCATAGATATTGGGTATGAAGGCGGTCGTGGCGGTGGAATGGTTGTAGCAGAAGGAACACCTGAAGAGGTTGCAAAAGACACTAAAAGCTATACCGCAAAATTTTTAAAAAAAGAACTTTAATTAGAGGTAATGGCTATTTCTAAATTAAAAAATAAATTTAAATTAAACTCCTTTAATGGCTAATATCTAGGGTATTCATGAAGTAAAAAATAATACCTTTTAAGAGTAGAATCTAAGATTGCAATAGTACAACTTGCTACTTTTAGACATTAAACGAATAAACAATAAAAGAATGAGAGCAGAAAAACACCCCAAAGGCTGGAATGAGATAAAAACAAATGATTCCTGGGCACTTTTTAAAATAATGGGCGAATTTGTAAATGGTTTCGAAAAAATGAGCGCCATAGGTCCATGTGTATCAATTTTTGGATCTGCTAGAACTAAAGAGGATGATAAATATTACCAACTGGCTATAGAGGTAGCAAAAAATATTGCAGAGGCTGGTTATGGCGTAATTACTGGTGGTGGTCCAGGAATAATGGAAGCTGGGAACAAGGGAGCAAATTTGGCAGGTGGCACCTCGGTTGGATTAAACATCGATTTGCCTTTTGAGCAGCATGACAATCCGTATATTGATCCTGATAAAAGTTTAGATTTTGATTACTTTTTTGTCCGAAAAGTAATGTTTGTTAAATATTCTCAAGGTTTTGTTGTGATGCCGGGTGGCTTTGGAACCTTAGACGAGCTTTTTGAAGCCATAACCCTGATCCAAACCAATAAAATTGCAAAATTCCCTATTATTTTAGTAGGGACTGCATTTTGGTCGGGCCTCATTGAATGGGTAAAAAATACAATGTTAACAGAAGGTACCATCAGTGCTAAAGATTTAGATCTTGTTAAAATAGTAGATACTGCCGAAGAAGTAGTTGAAATTATAGATGTATTTTACAAAGGGCGTGATTTAAGTCCTAACTTTTAAGCAATTTATGGCATCATTAAAATTACATACTTACCTATTTCATTTGGCCTGTGCGTTCCTGATCATTTTTAGTACACAGTTACAGGCACAACACCAAAATAGTGTTCATGCTACATTAGATGAAACATGCAATGAAATAGCTATTCAACAAGAGTTTAGTTATACAAATAACTCCAAAGACACCTTAGACGAACTCTATTTTAATGATTGGGCAAATGCCTATGCTAGTAAAAATTCCGCATTGGCAAAGCGGTTTGCAGAAGAGTACAAAAAGAGCTTACACCTAGCTAAACCTAAAGAAAGAGGTCATACAAACTTAATAAGCGTTGTAGATAACAACCACAATGGTCTAGAATGGACCCGTACCAAAGGCACAGACATTGTTAAATTTATTTTAAACACCCCATTGGGGCCAAATGAAAAAATAACCCTATTTATTACATACAAGGTACAATTACCCCCCAATAAATATACTACCTACGGTTACGATGATGAAGGGGGCTATTATTTAAAGGACTGGTATATGACTCCTGCTGCTTATACCGGAAACTGGCAATTATATTCCAATAAAAATTTAGAAGATCTACAAACGGATATTACAAATACAAAAATAAGTTTCACCTTTCCTCCTAACCTGTATATTTCATCAAACCTAGATCAGACAAAAGAGGTTATTATAGACTATAAAAAGACGGTCCTTTTTCAAGGAACCAGCAGAAAAAGTGGCGAAATATTCCTGAGTCCTGAAAAAAAATTCATTACCCATATCACGCCAGATTTAACTGTTGAAACTGATTTTTCTTCCCCAAAATACGAAGAAATTCTACAAGGTATCTCCATCAATAAAGTAGCTAATTTTATAGTGAAAAATTTAGGAGAATTTCCACATAAGAAAGTGCTGGTAAGTGAACTGGATTATCAGAAAAACCCTTTGTACGGCATCAATCAACTTCCTTCTTTTATTGTACCCTATTCTGAAAATTTCAATTATGAGTTAAAATTTTTAAAAACAACACTGTATACTATTTTAAATGAAAGTATATATGTGAACCCTAGAAAAGAGAAATGGGTCACAGATGCCATTGTTAACTATTTAATGATCACCTATGTTAATGAAAATTATCCCGACCAAAAATTATTGGGTAAATTATCAAAAATATGGGGAATACGCAGTTTTGAGCTAGCTAAAATGGATTTTAATGATCAGTATGAGTTGCTTTCTATGCTTACTACTAGAAAAAATTTAGGGCAGCCACTTACCACCTCCAACGATTCTTTAATTAAATTTAATCAGCAAATAGCCAACAGCTATAAAGCAGGATTGGGCCTAGCCTATTTGTCTGAATATATAGGGTATAATAAAGTAGCCAAAGGCATTAGAGAATTCTATGAATTATACCGGGCTCAGCCAGTTACAGCAGAGGATTTTGAAACCATTCTAAAAAATGAAACAGAGGAGGACATCAGTTGGTTTTTTACTGAATTTATCGCTACCAATGATAAGATTGATTTTAAAATAAAGAAAGTCATAAAAAAACCAGATTCTTTAGAAGTTATTATAAAAAATAAAACTTCTGCAAACATCCCTATTTCATTGTTTGGTCTAAAAAATGATTCTGTGGTTTCCAAATATTGGATTACCAATGTCAAAGAAATTTCAACGTTTACCATCCCAAAGAATGGCGAAGATAGATTGGTATTAAATTATGATAAGAAAATACCTGAATTCAATCAAAGAGATAACTGGAAGTCACTGAAAGGATTTTTTTCAAGTAATAAAAAATTAAGATTACAGTTTTTTAAAGATGCCGAAAATCCGTATTACAATCAGGTTTTTTACAACCCAGAAATTAGCTTCAATGCCTATGATGGTTTAACACCAACCTTAAAATTGCATAATAAAGTACTCTTAGACCGTCCTTTTCTCTTTGCAATAGCCCCGGCCTATGCTATCAAACAAAAGTCTTTTGTAGGTAGCGGTAAGTTTAGTGTAAAAACCTACCATAAAAACAAAAACCTATACCTTTCTACCTATTCCTTGAGTGCTTCTTCTTTTCACTTTGAAAAGGATTCAAGATACTCAACCATTACTCCTTCCTTTGGATTAGGGTGGCGCCAAAAAAATCTTCGTGCAAACAGAAATCAATATTTCTTTATGCGTTACATTAATGTGTTTCGGAATTTTGACGAAAACTTGATGATAGACACAGACCCTGATTACAGCGTATTGAACGCACGATTTATTGATTCTAATAACGGAATGATAAATTACTTTTCTTGGTTTGTAGATGCGCAATACGCGGGTAACTTTTCTAAAGTATCCTTTGACCTAGAGTACCGGAAACTGTTTCAAAACAACAGGCAATTCAACCTGCGTTTTTTTGCTGGTAAATTTTTAAGAAATACAACGGATTCTAATTTCTTTAGTTTTGCCTTGGACAGACCCACTGATTACTTATTTGACTATAGTTATCTCGGCAGATCTGATGCATCGGGAATCTACAGCCAACAAATTATTATTGCAGAAGGTGGCTTTAAATCCAAATTAGAAAACCCCTATGCCAATGATTGGATTACTACCGTAAATACCAGTACCAATATTTGGAGGTGGATTGAGGCCTATGGCGATTTAGGTTATATAAAAAACAAAGGTTTCAATTCTAGGTTTGTTTACGATGCAGGCATACGCTTAAACCTAGTCACAGATTACTTTGAACTCTTTTTACCGATGTATTCCAATAATGGCTGGGAGGTATCTCAACCCAATTACGCCGAAAAAATACGATTTATTGTTACCTTAAACCCCAAGTCATTAACGGGACTTTTTACTAGGAAATGGTTTTGATTTAATGAAGGATAACACAATTTTGTCTACAAAATTTGAACATATCGTAAATTTTACTTCTATAATTAGGAATTAATTATGAAATAACCAATAATATATAACTCCTATAAATTGCATAGATGAATCAATTTTGATACTTTTGTATGATATAACTTCTAGTAATGAGCGTAAAACCACAAACCGAGGATAATATTTCATTTGATGATTTTAAAATACAGATCGTTAAGGATTATGAAATAGCAGTTACCAGTAGGGAATGTAGTTTATTAGGAAGAAGAGAAGTATTAACGGGAAAAGCTAAATTCGGAATTTTTGGAGATGGCAAAGAATTGCCCCAATTAGCAATGGCACGTTCCTTTAAGGATGGCGATTTTAGAAGCGGTTATTACAGGGATCAAACGTTTATGATGGCTATTGGAGCATTAAATTCCAAACAGTTTTTTCACGGTTTATACGCCACTACAGACATTAGCAAAGATCCTATGAGTGCTGGCAGACAAATGGGAGGGCATTTTGGAACTCATAGTTTAAATAAAGATGGTAGCTGGAAAGACCTCACTGCTCAAAAAAATAGTAGTCCAGATATTTCTCCTACAGCAGGACAAATGCCAAGATTATTAGGTTTGGCACAGGCATCTAAAATATATAGAAATGTTTCGGGTATTGATGCCACTAATTTTTCTAAAAAGGGAAATGAAGTTGCTTGGGGAACCATTGGGAATGCGAGTACAAGCGAAGGACATTTTTTTGAAACCATTAATGCAGCTGGAGTATTACAAGTACCTATGGTTATTAGTGTTTGGGACGATGCCTTTGGGATCTCAGTTCCTGCGAAACACCAAACAACAAAAGAAGATATCTCTGAAGTTCTTAAAGGTTTTCAACGTGATGAAAAAAACGAAGGATATGAAATTCTAAAAGTAAATGGTTGGGATTATACAGCATTAATTCACGCTTATGAAAATGCTTCGGATATAGCTAGGGAAGCACATATTCCTGTTCTCATACACGTTAAAGAACTTACGCAACCACAAGGACATTCTACTTCTGGTTCACATGAAAGATACAAAACCGCAGAACGATTAGCCTGGGAAAAAGAAAACGATTGCAACAAACGGTTTAAGGAATGGATCCTAGAAAAGAACATTGCAACAATTGATGAGCTTACAGAAATTGAAAAAAATGTTAAGAGACAGGTGCGAACAGCTAAAAAAGAAGCTTGGCTAGAATTTATACAACCCAACAAAGAAAGAAAAAAAACATTAGTTGTTTTATTGGACAATGTAGCCAATAAGAGTCCTAATAAAAATTTTATAATCAAGTTAAAGAACGATTTAATTGCCATAGAAGAGCCAATTAAACGAGATTTAGCCTCATTTTCTCGGAGAGCACTGCGGTACTTAATCGGAGAAGATACCCCAGAAAAATTAGCATTAGCCAAATGGATTACAAACTATTTGGCAGAAATACAGCCTAAGTATAGTTCGCATTTGTATAGTGAATTAGCGAACAATGCAACCAGTATTGATAGCGTTCAGCCAACATTTGATGACACATCAGAAATGGTTGATGGCAGGGTAATTTTACGAGACAATTTTGACATACTTTTTGCAAACAATCCTGAATTGTTAATTTTTGGCGAAGATGCCGGAGCAATTGGCGATGTAAATCAAGGATTGGAAGGCTTGCAAGCCAAATATGGCGAATTAAGGGTTGCCGATACAGGTATAAGAGAATCAACCATTATAGGGCAAGGTATTGGTATGGCCTTAAGAGGATTACGCCCTATTGCTGAAATACAGTATTTGGATTATTTATTATATACTCTGCAAACCCTAAGTGATGATTTAGCCACTTTACTATACCGTACCGTAGGCAAACAAAAAGCGCCTTTAATAATTCGTACGCGAGGTCACCGATTGGAAGGCATATGGCATTCAGGATCCCAAATGGGTGGTTTTATTCATTTGCTAAGAGGACTATATGTTCTTGTTCCTCGGAATATGGTTAAGGCTGCTGGTTTTTACAACACCTTATTAAAAACAGATGAGCCTGCTTTGGTAATTGAATGTTTAAACGGCTATCGATTAAAAGAAAAAAAACCAACAAATCTTGGACAACATTGTACACCTATTGGGGTGGTAGAAACTGTAAAAGAAGGTCATGATATCACTGTACTCTCGTATGGAGCCACCTTGCGTATCGTTATGCAAGTTGCTAAAGAATTACAAGAAGTAGGTATAGATATTGAAGTCATTGATGCACAAAGTTTATTGCCCTTTGATCTCAATAAAGACGTTGTAAAAAGTATAAAAAAAACCAATCGATTGCTGGTAATTGATGAAGATGTTCCCGGTGGCTGTTCTGCTTACCTTATACAAGAAATATTAGAAAAGCAGGGAGCTTATGTACATTTAGATAGTATGCCACAAGCATTGACAGCAAAACAACATAGACCCGCTTACTCAACAGATGGTGATTATTTCTCCAAACCAAATGCGGAAGATATATTTGAAAAAATATACAGTATCATGAATGAAGCAGATCCAGTTAGTTTTCCTACCCTACGCTAAGTGGTATTCATCAAATTAGCTCTGTGGTTTTATTTAATAGGGTTTATTAAAAAATAATTTCTACATTTGAATTGTAAATATCCCAAAATCGAACATGAAAAATTCTATTAAAACAAATATTGGGTTGGCCTTATTACGCATTGCTCCTTCCCTTATGTTACTTACGCACGGAATACCTAAATTAGAAATGCTTTTTGGGGGTGGTGAAATAAAATTCGCAGATCCCATTGGTATCGGGACCAGTCCATCTTTATTTCTTGCTGTCATAGGCGAAGTAGTATGCCCTCTTTTTTTAATTCTGGGATATAAAACCCGATGGTTTGCAATCCCTTCTGCCATAACAATGTTTGTTGCCGCTTTTATACAACACGGTGCGGATCCATTTGCGACAAAAGAAATGGCATTCCTCTATCTTTTGGTTTTTGTTGTTATCTTTCTTCTTGGTCCTGGGAGATACAGTGTAGATCGGAAATAATAGTTTAGAATATTTTAACCAATAATTCTTTCAACAAATCGGATTGACTCATATTGGCTCCTCCTACTCCTTTTCCTTTTAGGTCTAAATCGCGCAGTACAGAGATTATTCCGCTTACTTTTTTCATTGGGAAATTTTTCGCTGCAATTTGGTATTCCCCAACAAAAAATGGATGAACTCCTAAAACCTTAGCAACATTACCTTTAGAATGGTCCTTTAAACCATGATATTGTAAAATTTGTGTAAAGTAAGTGTGTAAGATGGTAATAGTTACTACAAACGGATTGTCTTTTGGGTTCTGTGCAAAATAATTTATGATCCTATTTGTTTTAATAACGTTGCGCTCACCTATTGCTTTTTTAAGTTCAAAATTATTAAAATCCTTACTAATCCCTATATGCTCTTCAATTGCTGCTGGCGTAATTTGAGTTTCTTTAGGGATCACCAATTTCAGTTTCTCTAATTCATTATTTATTTTACTGAGATCCGTGCCTAAAAATTCGACCAACAATTGTGAAGCAATAGGGGTAATTGTATACCCTTTTCCCTGCAATACCTTCCTAATCCAATCTGCTACCTGATTTTCAAATAATTTTTTACTTTCAAATAGAACACTTGTTTTTTGTAACGATTTGTACAGTTTCTTGCGCTTATCAAGTTTGGCATATTTGTAACAAATCACCAATACTGTAGTGGGTTGTGGATGATCTACATAACTACTTAAGTTGTCTATGGTCCGTGATAAATGTTGAGCTTCTTTAACAATTACCACTTGTCTTTCGGCCATCATAGGGTATCGCTTAGCATTACTAACAATATCATCTATAGTTACATCCTTACCGTATAGGACCATTTGATTGAAACCACGCTCTTCTTCTGTTAGAACCGATTTTTCAATATATTCAGAAATCTTATCTATATAATAAGCCTCTTCTCCCATTAGAAAATATACAGGTTTTATATTTCCGTTTTTTATGTCTGAGATTAGCTTTTTTACTTCATCCATTGAAAAAAAATCATCAAATTTGTAGTATGCAGAAGCTTAATTTTATTCCTTATAACTTCCGTTTCAAAAATAGCGAAAATAAAATCTATATTTTTGATATCATCCGAAAAAAATTTGTGGTACTCCAACCAGAAGAATGGGTGAGACAACATGTAGTACATCATTTAATTCATCAAAAAAAATACCCTAAAAGTCTTATAAACGTTGAAAAACAGCTGCTCGTAAATAATTTAAAAAAAAGGTATGATGTTGTGGTCTTCAAGTCTGATGGGTCAATAGCTATTTTAATAGAATGTAAAGCACCGGAAATTGAAATATCCCAAACTACTTTTGATCAAATTGCCACCTATAATATGCAATTGGATGCAAGTTTTTTAATGGTGACTAATGGATTGCATCATTTCTATTGTAAAATTAATTCGGCCGACAATAATTATGTTTTTTTGCATGACATTCCTGATTTTAACCGTTAAATTTGCTTTCAATATCCTTATAGTAAATATGTATGTCTAAAATTGCCGTGGTTATCTTAAATTGGAATGGTGTGAAATTATTGGAGCAATTTTTACCTTCCGTGATAGAGCACTCTCAAGACCATCCTATATATGTAGCGGATAATGCCTCTACCGATGATTCTGTGGCATTTGTTAGCGCTAATTACCCTTCAATTACCATTATAGAGAATAAAGAAAATGGAGGATATGCCAAAGGATATAACGATGCACTTTATTATGTTGATGCTGATATTTTTTGTTTATTGAACTCTGATGTGGAAGTGACCAAAGATTGGCTTACACCTATTGCTGCTCATTTTAATTCCAGCCCTGAAACTGTAATCATTCAACCTAAAATATTAGATTTTAAAAAGAAAACACATTTTGAGTATGCTGGAGCCGCCGGCGGCTTTATAGACGCCTTGGGTTATCCCTATTGTAGAGGAAGAATTTTTGACACCTTAGAGAAGGATGAAGGGCAATACAATGATGATACGCCGATCTTTTGGGCCAGTGGGGCCTGTTTATTCATTAGAAAGGAAACATTTAATCTTTTGGAGGGTTTTGATGAAGATTATTTTGCCCACCAAGAAGAGATTGACTTATGTTGGAGAGCCCAAAATAAAAAATTACACATTATGTACATAGGGTCTTCTATTGTATATCATAAGGGAGGATCTACACTAAGTGAAATGAATCCAAAAAAAACTTTTTTAAACTTTAGAAATTCCCTTTTTAGTATCCTAAAAAACATACCCCTTAGAAAGGCTTTTTTTATCATTATGGCACGCTTATTGTTGGATGGTATAGCTGGTGTACGCTTTTTGGCTACATTCAAGTTTTCCCATTTTTTTGCAATACTACAAGCGCATTTTAGTTTTTACTGGAATGCTCCCAAAATGTTGAGAAAAAAAGGAAATAATTTAAAATATGCCAAGTATTACGTGATAAAATCTATAGTCTGGGCCTATTTTTTAGATCATAAGAAGAAATTTAACAATTTAGTAAAAGATTAACTATCTTTTATGAGCATTACATAGAACATTTTAATTATTTTTGAATCAAATAACTATTAATAGTAACACAATTATGAAAAAGATTTTTTTAGGCTGTATTGGAGCAACCATTTTATTATCATCTTGCGTTTCGCAAAAGAAATTTTCGGATTTAGAAGCAAAACATAAAGAATCTCAAGATTTATTAAATTCTGCTACAGTTAAATTAAATAGTTGTATTGAAGAAAAAGCGACAGCTACAGCTAGATTAAGAACTTTAGAAGACCAAAATGATTTCCTAAAGGCAAACAACCAAATATTGGTTGACAACATGGGTAATTTAACAGATTTATCTGCTAAAGGTGCGCAGAACCTTGAAAAATCATTAGAAAGTTTACAAGAGAAAGATTTAACTATTCGCAAATTAAATGATGCCATTACACGTAGAGATTCTGTGAATCTTTCATTAGTACAAAGTTTAAAAGGTGTTCTTGGTAACTTGGATGATGAAGATATTGAGATCAGTGTAGAAAAAGGTGTAGTATTTGTATCTATATCTGATAAATTATTATTCAGCAGTGGTAGCTACAATGTAGCAACAAGAGCAAAAGAAATTTTAGGTAAAGTTGCTCAAGTTGTAAACAACAAGCCAGATTTTGAATTTATGGTTGAAGGACATACTGATAATGTATCTTACAGAAAAGGTGTTTTGTTAGACAACTGGGATTTAAGTGTTAAACGTGCAACTGCGGTAGTACGTATTTTACAAAATGATTATGGTGTAGATCCTAAGCGTATGACTGCAGCTGGTAGAGCTGAGTATGTACCAGTATCTTCAACAGATAAAGCTAGAAACAGAAGAACTAGAATCGTTGTTCTTCCTAAAATTGATCAATTCTATAGTATGATTGAAGAAGGAATGAAAGATCCTGCTATCAACAACTAAGTAGAAAATAAATATTTGGAAAGCCACAACTTGATGTTGTGGCTTTTTTTTTTGCATTATATTTTTATTTAGGGTAACATTTTTTTGATTTGGTTGATATACTATTAACGATAAAACTCAAAAAAATGGAAACAGATAATAGAATAGAAAAGGTAATATTAGCATTCTTTGTTATCAGTCTACTTTTAATTTATAAAGGGATTGGACAAGAAGCAAAGGAGAATAATACTCAATTTAACATTTCTTCCCATATTGGATATGATTTTCCAACATATGCGAACAATACACCATTTATAAATTACGATGGGGGAATGGATTTAGGGTTATCCTTAGATTATTATTACCATTGGATTGGCATTGGAGCAGATGTAGATTATATAGCTAATAGCCCAAGAAATACCTATCCAACTACAAACTTATTTAACTCTAGAGGAATTCCCTTAGAAGACATAAACCTAGATTATGAAGACATAACTAGATTTTTTTATGGATTAGGTCCCAATTTTAAATACACAACGAAATCCAAAAGGTTTACTGCTGAAATAAATACGCGTATAGGGTTTGCTGCAATTAAAGGAGGTAGAACATCACTAACACATAGTGGTGGGTTTCCTCTAAATTTTCACGCTGGGTACAATGCGAAACAAATACTTTCTGCAAAAGGACAACTAAGATTTACTTATTTTTTCAATGACCATTTAGGTTTTAATTTAGGTGGCTATTATTTAAACCATTTCAAAACTCCTGAATTAAATGAAAGTGGAATTACATCCATGTATGCTCCATTTACAGAGAAAGTAGAACAAGATGAAACTAGTTCATACATATTAGAAGACGGCAACCCTGTGTCACAAATAAACCCTATTGATCATTCGGTTTGGTCCGTAGGAGCATTTGTAGGGTTGACTTACAAATTCACAAAAAAAACTAAATTATGCAAAATTTGTGGTTTGGATCATAAGCCCCATTGTATAGAAAAATCTACATGCAATATCACTATTACTGTAAAAGATAAATACTCAGGTGAAATTTTAGCCAATGCCAATGTGCTTTTAGAAGACGCTCAAGGAAACATTATTAAAACCGGTATAACCAATCTATATGGCACTGTAATTTTTGAAGATATTTCTGTAGCTAAGTATTTTATTAAAGGAAAGTTTTACAGTAAAGAGTTAGACAAAATGGAGGTTTCTGTGGAGGATTTCAAGAATTGTTCAGTTCATGGTAATTCTATTCAAAAAGACTTAGTTTATAGCGATCAAAATTTTATAATGAAGGGAGTAGTTATAGAGTGTAATGATATTACCAAGATAGAAGGGGTCAATATTTTATTGAGAGACAAAGTCTCTTCCTTACAAAAAAATACCATCTCTACATTAGAAGGAGAATTTACATTCTACTTAAATAAAACCTCAATCTATATATTAAAAGGTGTTAAAGATGGTTATTTTTCAAATGATATAGAAGTCAATGCAAAAAACTTTAACCGCAAGGAATCTTTGTTTATTGATTTGGAAATGTGTGTAGATCCCTGTGGAAAAGCTATAAAATTAACCAACATAAATTTTGAATTAGCGAAATGGAACATAGACAATAATGCTCAAAATTCCTTGCAATACATTATTACTTTAATGAAAGAAAACTCAAAAATTAAGGTAGAAATGTCATCGCATACAGATTCTCGAGGAAGCAAAGAATTTAATCAGGTACTATCTCAGAAAAGAGCACAATCTACTGTAGATTATATAGTTTCACAGGGAATAGATAAAGACAGATTGATAGCTCGGGGTGCTGGGGAAACAGAATTACTCAATTATTGTATGGATTTTGTTTCTTGTACCGAAACGGAACATGCCGCAAACAGGAGAACAGAATTTAAAATTATCTGCTCCGATTAAACAAATAAAACCAGTGGGTGTTTACTCACTGGTTTTATTTTATACGTACTTATAAGATATCTAAACTCCCTTTTCCTTCTCGGAGCACCTCTGGTTCACCCTCAGATAAATCTATGATGGTAGAAGCTATATTATCGCCATATCCTCCATCAATAACAATATCAACCAAATTATCCCATTTTTCATAGATCAATTCTGGATCTGTAGTATATTCTAACATCTCATCTTCATCCCTAATAGACGTAGAAATAATGGGATTACCCAAAGCCAATACAAGTGCTTTGGCTATAGAATTATCCGGCACACGAATTCCAACGGTTTTTTTCTTTTTAAAATCTTTCGGTAGGTTGTTATTTCCAGGAAGTATAAAGGTATAGGGACCCGGTAACGCCCTTTTTAATATTTTAAAAGTCGCAGTATCTATTTGTTTTACATATTCAGAAAGGTTACTTAGATCGGCACAGATAAACGAAAAATTTGATTTCGCCAATTTCACACCTTTAATTCGAGCTATTTTTTCTAAAGCTTTAGTATTGGTAATATCACACCCCAATCCATAAACTGTATCCGTAGGATAAATCACTAACCCACCCTTTCTAAGGATATCTACCACCTTTTTTATTTCGTTGGGGTTGGGATTTTCAGGATATATTTTAATAAATTGAGCCATAATACGTTATCATATTGAATACTGTAAATTTACTAAATAATAATTATGAAAAAATACACTTCCTCTATAATTATACTATTCAGCATTTTTTGGTTTAGCGCTTGTACCACAGATGAATCTACCCAAGCTCAAACCAATTTAGAATACAGAGCAGAAACAAACGTAAAATATGGACTTGATGCGCTGCAAGAATACGATATATACCTACCAAAAAATAGAACGTTAGATACCAAAACTCTAATTTTAATACACGGTGGCGGGTGGAATTCTGGGAGTAAAAATGAAATGAATGCCTTTAAAGATTTTTTACGCGAACAACTGCCAGACTATGCCGTTGTTAATATGAATTATAGATTAGCGGATGCCAATAATACGCCTTATCCCATGCAGATTAATGACATTAAAGCCGTAGTTAATCACTTAAAAAGTAATAAGAGCGATTATGTCATTTCTGATAAAATTGGATTTATTGGTGCTAGTGCAGGTGGACATTTAGCACTATTATACAGTTACGAACAGGAGAACGCAAACAATATAGAACTGGTTTGCAGTATTGTTGGACCTACAAATCTGGCAGATGAGGCCTATATAAATGCCACCGATGCTGATTTAAGAGCGATGTTAGATCAATTTGGTGATGATATTGACTTTCTTAAAGAAGTGAGTCCGTTATACCAAGCCAAAACCTCTTCCCCCCCAACCCAGTTATTTTATGGCGGACAAGACCCTTTAATCCCAAATTCACAAGGAAGGGATTTGAATTTGAAACTAAAAGAGTTAAATGTACCCGTTGAATATACCTTTTATCCCAATGAAGCACATGGCTGGATTGGGTTAAGTTTATTTGATACTTCTATTAAATTAAAAGCATTTATACAAAAACACATGTAAAACTTTATCTCTGGATTTATGCTAATATTTCAAGTTTGGCAAAACGCAATAGCAATTTTTTAATATCACCTTTATCAAATTGAATTTCTGCCTTTTTATCGTTCCCAACTCCATCAATCTTTATAATAACCCCCTTGCCAAACCGTGTGTGGTTTACCACGGTACCTTCTACTAAATTTGAATCTAATTGAACAGAATTACCAATTGGGTTTCCTAATTCTGGCTTTAGTTTTCGCAACTTTCGCAATTGGTTTTCATTGGGTTTTGACTTCGCTGGAGCAATTCCGGAAACAGGTTTTATTTGCCGTAATTTACTTTTATCAACGTCGCCAAATATATCCGTATCAATTAATGACTTGTATTTGTAGGTGTTTACAGGCGTTAGATTTTCGATGTATTTTTCATCTATTTCATCAATAAACCTACTGGGTTCAGCATCTACAAGTTTTCCCCATCGATACCTACTCTCTGTATAAGTTAAGTAGGCTTGTTTTTCTGCCCTGGTCAATGCAACATAGAATAGTCTCCGTTCTTCTTCCAATTCACTTCGCGTATTCATACTCATTGCAGACGGAAAAAGATCTTCTTCCATACCCACTATAAAAACGTGAGGAAACTCTAGTCCCTTAGCCATATGAATGGTCATCAGGGCCACTCTATCATCATCTCCCTTATCATTATCTAAATCAGTTGCCAAGGCAACATCTTCTAGAAACTCTGCAATATTACCCGTTGCATCTGCTAATTCCATTTGCCCTTCCACAAAATCCTTGATACCATTTAAAAGCTCTTCTATATTCTCCATTTTGGCAATTCCTTCTGGAGTGCCATCTTTTTTAAACTCTAAGAGTATCCCTGTTTTTTTTGCAACATGTTCTGATAGTGTAAAGGCGTCAGCACCTTTATTCATAATCTGAAAGCTCTTAATCATATTGACAAACTCAGACAATCTACGCTTGGTACCGGCATTAATTTTTAAATCTATTTTGTCTATATTTTCCATTACTTCAAAAATAGAACGCCCATAATGATTTGCTGTAACGAGTAATTTATCTAAGGTTGTTTGTCCTATTCCTCGCCCTGGGAAATTAATGATGCGCTTTAAAGCTTCTTCATCCTTGGGGTTAATAACCAGTCGTAAATACGCCAATACATCCTTAATTTCTTTGCGTTGGTAAAAAGATAATCCGCCATAGATTCTATAAGGAATGTCTCTTTTTCGCAACGCATCTTCAATGGCTCTTGACTGTGAGTTGGTACGATATAAAACTGCGAATTCTCCGTTATGCATCTGTTCATTCATACGGGTTTCAAAAATGGTACCCGACACAAACCTGCCCTCTTCTGCATCCGTGATACTGCGATGCACTTTAACCATTGGACCGTCATCATTAGAAGTCCAAACTACTTTCTCTAATTGGTTTTTATTCTTTTCTATAATGGAATTGGCAGCGTTTACTATATTTTTGGTAGAACGGTAGTTTTGTTCTAGCCTGTACATAGCAACATTGTCGTAATCTTTTTGAAAATTTAATATGTTATTAATATTTGCACCTCGAAAAGAATAAATACTCTGTGCATCATCACCTACCACACAAATGTTTTGAAATTTATCAGACAGTGCCTTTACAATTAAATACTGCGAATGGTTGGTATCTTGATACTCATCTACCAATATATACTGAAACCTGTTTTGGTATTTTTGTAATACTTCTGGAAAAACATTTAAAAGTTCATTGGTTTTTAATAACAAATCATCAAAATCCATTGCTCCAGCCTTAAAACAACGATCTACATAATTTTTATAGATTTCCCCGGTTCTAGGGCGCTTTGCCATAGCATCTGCCTCTACCAATTCAGGATTATTAAGGTAGGCCTTAACAGTAACTAAATTATTCTTATACGACGATATTCTATTTTGTATTTGCTTGTATTTATAGATATCCTTGTCCAATTGCATTTCTTTTATTATCGAAGAAATAAGTCGTTGGGAATCTTGGGTGTCATAAATTGTAAAATTATTGGGGTACCCTAATTTGTCTGCCTCAAAACGTAACAATTTTGCGAAAATAGAATGGAAAGTTCCCATCCATAAATTTTTAGTTTCTGCATACCCAGCGATATCTCCTATCCTCTTTTTCATTTCTCGGGCTGCCTTATTGGTAAAGGTCAGCGCCAAAATATTAAAAGGATCTATACCTTGTTGCATTAAATAGGCAATACGGTAGGTAAGCACCCTTGTTTTACCAGAACCAGCCCCAGCAATAACCATTAATGCTCCCTTTTTGTGCAATACAGGTGCTTTTTGGGCCTCGTTTAATTCTGAAATAAATTCTTCCAAATCTCTAGTTGTGTTTTGTTAAAAGGAAATGTAAATTTAACCATAAATACCACCAAATGGGGCATCTCCATTTAATAATTATAAACAATACACCGATATTCATTCCTATTTTAAATATCTTTAAGGGTATACTACAATGAATAAATACAAACTTTAGATTGGAAGAAATTAAAATCAGATTGGCTACCTTAGAAGATATTCTCATATTAAAGTCTTTTGAACAAGGGATTATCCAAGCGGAACGTCCGTTTGATGAAACACTAAAACCAGATCCTATTTCATATTACAGCATAGAGGATTTACTCAAAGACGATAAAACAGCGGTGGCAGTTGCTGTCTTAGAAGATAAGCTTATTGGCTCGGCTTATGCAACGATTACCCCCGGCAAACCACATTTAAAGCATAATATGTACGCCTATTTAGGTTTTATGTATGTAGATCCAAAACAACGTGGTATTGGCATAAATAAAAGTATTATAGACTTTTTGTTTGAATGGATAAAAAAGCAAGGCATCACTGAAGTGCGATTGGATGTTTATAATGAAAATACAGTGGCAATAAAGGCTTATGAAAAAGCGGGATTTAAAAAACATGTGGTAACTATGAGAATGAAAGTATAATTTTAAGATAAAAATAAATCAATAACTAATCAACAAAACAATCCATGAAAACAAAGTGTAATTTAATTTTAGGGTTCGTGATCTGCTGCTTTACAATGCAAGCACAGAATTACAATTTGGACAGCGAATACAGAAACATTGAAGAAAAAGTGATTGAATGGCGGCACCATTTTCATCAAAACCCTGAACTTTCTAATCGGGAATTTAAAACTGCCGAAAAAATTGCAGCTCATTTACAAGCTTTAGGGATTGAAGTACAAACGGGAGTTGCCAAAACAGGAGTAGTTGGACTTCTAAAAGGGAACAAGCCAGGAAAAGTAATTGCTTTGCGCGCAGATATAGATGCTTTGCCCGTTACAGAGCGCAATGATTTGCCTTTTAAATCAACAGTATCCTCAGAATTTATGGGTGTAGAAACAGGAGTTATGCACGCTTGCGGTCACGATACCCATACAGCAATTTTAATGGGTGTAGCCGAAATTTTAGCAAAAAATAAAGACAAGATAAACGGGACTGTTAAATTTATTTTTCAGCCTGCAGAAGAAGGGCCTCCACCAGGTGAAGAAGGCGGTGCACCTTTAATGATTAAACAAGGGGTGCTCCAAAACCCTAACGTAGATGCTATCTTTGGTTTGCATATTAATTCTGGTACAGCTGTTGGGGTAATAAAATATAAAACAGAAGGTATTATGGCCGCTGTAGAGCGCTTTGTAATTAATGTTAAAGGCAAACAAACCCACGGCTCTCAACCTTGGTCTGGTGTAGATCCAATTCTTATTTCAGCAAAAATTATTGACGGTTTACAAACCATAATTAGTAGGGAATCTAACTTAACACAAGAGGCTGCTGTAATTACCGTTGGTAAAATTACAAGTGGTGTCCGTTTTAATATTATTCCAGAAAGTGCAGAACTAATTGGTACAGTGAGAACATTAAATCCTGAAATGCGGGAATTAATTATTCGTAGAATGAAAGAAATGACAGAAACCATTGCGAAGGCCTATGGTGGCGAAGCTACTTTTCAAATAGAAAGTCAGACTACTATAACCTATAATGACATCGATTTGGTTCATAAAATGCTACCTACAATGCAACGGGTTGCAGGTACCACCAATGTACAAATTATGAAAGCAACAACGGGAGGCGAAGATTTTTCTTATTTTCAAGAAGTAGTTCCAGGGTTTTATTTCTTTTTAGGGGGAATGACTCCCGGAAACACCCAGTCATTTCCACACCATACACCAGATTTTAAAATTGATGACGCAGGAATGCTATTGGGTGTAAAAACACTAACAGAAATGAGTTTAGACTTCTTGAATAACTAAATGCTTAGCATTGGAGTGAATTAGTAGCCTAAGCCCTACTCCAATGCTTTTACTAATTTTTGAGCCTTAGAATACGTATCGGCTGATTCAGGTATGGTGTTTAAGATCTTTTTACAGCTGTCGTATTCTTTTTGCTTTAGTTTACTTAGCGCAAGATACCACACGGCTTCATTGGCATAAACGGAGGTACCTTTGCTTAAGCGAGTTAAACTATTTTCAGCTTCCATATATTCAGACAATTCTAGTTGGGCAATTGCCTTGTAAAATAATAATTCTGAGTTGGTTGTATCCTTAACTAAAATTTGATCTAAATAATTTTTTGCTTCAGTAAAAGATTGTTTGTTAAAGGCATTTTCAGCCTTTTTAAGCAGTTCTGAATTAGAACTTCTTTCAACGATATTTATTTCTGAAATAGTATTTAAATCCTCATAACTAGGAATTCCTGATATGGAATTGAAGTAAAAGAATAATCCAGAAAACAAGAGTAAACATGCCGCTGTTGCATATTTCCAAGGTTGAAACTTTACAAGCTTTGGTGTCGCTTTTTTAAAGTGATCGGTAGCGGTGGTTTCCAAATTATTTTTAAAAGCTAAGGTCTCTTCTTCCCTTGCAAATTTATTTTTAAAATGGTTTGTGGCTTCCTTATACAAGTTGAAAGATTCTAAAAAAGTAGCATCTGTTTTTAACCTACTTTCAAATGTTAATTTTGCAGCTTCAGACATCGTTTCTTCTAAATAATCTTCAAATAATAAATAATCGTTTTCGTTCATCATTACAAGTTAAAAAAGGTTGTTGTAATTTGGTGCATTACGCACCTTATTCGTTAATTCACCAATACACAAGGATTTCTTTTTACGCACATAAGCATAGGTAAAACCCAAGGAGGCAGCAACTTCTTCCATTGATTTTATCTTAAAAGTTGCCTTTAGTAAATCCTGACACGCTTTCCCTAATTGTTGAAACATTTCATTAAACAGCTCTTGCTTCTGACTAAAAATAAAAGTTTCATCTGCCAGTTCTTCAGCATCGTCTCCCTTAGATACAATTTCTTCATTAATTGTTACCTTTTTCAACTTAGGTTTTTTGAGCTCATTCAACCACTTCCGTTTGCACAATAGAAAAAAATAGGCATCAAAGGGACAGGTAAGTTGTAATTTTTTGTCCTTTCCTTGGTGATATATGGTTACCAATACTTCCTGGATTAAATCTTTGGCCAAAAATTCATCACCGCTATTATTCTTTATATAGTTTACCACTTTGGGTACATATTTATTATAAATCTCCTTGATAATAATAGAATCATTGGCTACCAACCCATTGATATAGATTTGATCACGGTGCGGATTTTTAGTACTCATAAACCTTGATATTTTAAACGAATTTAAAAAAACTTTATTGATCGGGGTAACAAAATTTAGATAGTGTTGATATAAGGGAGAAGAACTTAAAAATAAGTTAGATAATAAAATTTAGAAATTATGAAAAACATGAAATCAATTTTAGGAATGTTGTTATTAGGATCAACATTATTTACATCCTGTGTGATGAATGACGATGATGATTTTGAAAACATCCTTATGCCACCAACAGCACAAGAATTTTCTGCTATTAAAGAAATTGCCTTAGAAGGGATAACTCAGGATTTTAGCTTTGATGTGAGTGTAGGTACCGGAGTGTTTACTACAGATAATGGCGTTTTATTATCAATTAATGGTGCTTGTTTAACTAACAATGGAACGGCAGTAACAGGAGTTGTAGATATTGAGTATGTTGAAATTTTTGACAAAGGAAATATGCTTACAACCAATAAGACAACTATGGGGCTCTTGCCTGATGGAAAAAAAGCATTACTTATTTCTGGTGGTGAATTCTATGTAAATGCCACTCAAAACGGTGAACAATTAGCAACTAGTTGTGGAATTAATGTACAAATTCCTACCAGTCTAACTGGTGGTGAAGATTATGATATGACATTATGGAAAGGCATAATTGACCCAGAAACGGGTGATTTAGCTTGGGATGAAGAAGTTAATGCTGATGGTAATGGTGAGAATTTAGAGGTAGGAGAAAATAATGGAGGTACAATTTATTATGCGCAATTTGGTGAATTTGGATGGACAAACGTTGATAGATTTTATAATGACCCAAGACCTAAAACAACAATTTTAGCTGCGGTTCCTGATGGTTATACCAACGAAAACTCTGCCATTTATCTATCCTATGATGGTGAGTTACCAGCATTGGCAAAATTAGATACTTATGATGAAATTACTAAAATGTTTAGTGAGCATTATGGACAAATTCCAATTGGATTAGAATGTCATGTAATCTTTGTATCTGAAGAAAATGGTGCCTGGAGATATGCCATTAAAGCAGTAACTATTTCTGCAAATTCAGTAATTACCTTTTCGCAAGGAGAAACTGCGGTTGTAACAGAAGCACAACTAAAAGATATAATGAGTATGTTACCATAATTCTGTTTTTATAGTGTTCAAAAAAGTGGTGGCCATAATAGCCATCACTTTTTACTGTTTATATTTATTGCTGATACCAATCAATGACTGCATTTAAACTTCATAATTGCTATATTTATAACCAAACAATTTAAAAAGATGAAAAAAACCTTACCATTTCTAGTATTACTTCTTATTCAAATAAGTGTCTTTGCTCAAATAGAGCAGTCAATTGACACGATTGTACGCGAAGCCAAAATTGGATATGATGCAAATGGTAACTTAATTTCTTTTATCCCCAATACACCTCCACTACAACAAATAGCAGGAGCCCCAACTGCCTTCTATTCGTATTACTGGGAATTTGGAGACGGATTTTATAGTACCGATAAAGAGCCAAAACATCATTATAAGAAAAAAGGTGATTATAAAGTTTCGTTATGGGCAACAAACAATTATGGAACAGAAAGACCTCCTGCTACTAGACCTACAACCCTAAGCATTAGGCAAACGGCAGAGGATGTTGAGGATACTTCTTCCATGCAAGAAGATTTTACGATAAAAAGAAACAGGGAACCAATGGTCAACGAAGAAATGGTAATTATTCTTAGTTACAAAAACACCTTAAATTATGTGGCTTCTGGAAAAATCCATCTATTTTTTAATGAATCGCAATTCAAAGCAGATAATTTTGAAACCCCTGAGATAAGAACACACTATGGTGAGAATATTCTAGATGCCAACAACACTTTTGTACTCCATACACAGGGTAATGATGAGGCTACTTTTTTGGCAGATAGGTCCTTGTATACAAATCCATTAGCCTATGAAACAGCCCAAGACTCAACGATAAAAACTAATTTACCATTATCCTTGGAAGAGGCTAAACTTAAGTACAGAGACCAAAGTGTTATTGAATTTAATGGTATAAGCCCGGGCGAAGAGCGAAATATTTTTTTAAGTATGCGTACTACTCCAGAAATGATAAAAGATACAAGTGCTATAATTTCTGTACGAGGTGTGTATGTCCCAGATAGCAATTATGGCAACCATAAGATTAAGGATATGGAAATGGAGATTGTTACCTCTCATGATCCTAACAAAATGTCATCTAATGGAAGTATAATGAATTACAGGTTTGTTCGGTTTAAAAGGTTGAACTATAAAATTAAATTTCAAAACAATGGGGAAGGGCCTGCACGTACAATTCGATTGGAAACAGATATTCCTGAAATGTTAGATATGGCAACCTTAGAAATTGAAGATCAATATCCTGAATGCCCCATTTGTCCTAAAGAACCAGTGACCTATAGTTGCTTAGATACAACCTTCACTAAAAATCAAGCTATTTTTACTTATAAAAACATTTATATTCCTGGCAGCGAGCAAAAAAATGTACAAGAAAAAGATTCTACCAAAGGTTTTGTAAAATACAGTATTAAATTTGCCAAAGATTTTCACAAGAAAAAAACGAAAAGTAGAACAGCTATTATTTTTGATAAGAACGAACCAATCATTACCAATTATGCAACAACTCGTTTTTTACCCGGTATATCCATTGGGGTGAAATCTGGCTATAATTATTATCCTGATTTAGAGGATTCTAAAAGTTATTTTATAGGAGCTACTATTTCTCCATACAAAGCCTATCGTTGGTATTTACAAGCTGAATGGACTAGTAATTTTAATTCCTATTCAGATACCAATTCATTTGATGAAATAGTAGATAATAGTCAAGGAACACGACAATTGCAGCGAACTACAACAGTAAATGAACAACAAAATGTGAATTGGGAAGTACCTGTTTTACTGCGTTACAATATTAATAACTACATAGGTTTAGGTGCTGGTATACAAGGAAATTTTAATTTTAGCGAAAAACAAACTACGACTTTTACTGTTAATTTATATGAAAACGACAAAGATGATTTTTTGATGAGTAGTACTTCCAATACTGATGAGTTTACGGATTCATTTTCAAATATTAGAAAAGGTATTTTGTTTGATGCTACCTTTGGAATTGCCCGTATTGGACCAAGTTTAGGCGCCAGATATGTATTAAATTTTGAGGAAGACTTTAATTATTGGCAATTCTATGCCATTTGGAAATTCTAAATCATTTTATGAAAAAACTTATTGGGGTATTTTTTATTTTTTCAATTTCATTCTCTGCAGTATCTCAGCATTTGGAAGGTGAAATTTATGAACATCTAGATGCGTTTACAAAAAACCCTTCAACCACTACCCTATCCCTATTATCTAACAAAGTAGCTGTATTATCTAAGAAAGCAAATACTGAAAATGAACATATAGCTGTCGTCATTACCTATTGTAATTTGGGGTATTACAACAACCTCTATAGCAATCAGAATGAAAGTATAACCGCCTATGAAACTGCTTGGAAAATCTATGAAACCTATCAATTTACCAATTACGACATTACGAGTAACTGTTTAATTCCTCTTGCAAATTTATATACAAAGACTGGGGACTTTATTAAAGCAGAAAATACCATAAAAACATATATGGTAAAGGCTGAAGAGAATAATAATAGCCTTCAGATAATTGATGGAATCATTAATTTATCCAGTTTATATAATAGTACAGGAAAGTATAATGCGGCAATTAAAACAATTTTAAAAAGCGAGAATCTAGAAATTATTGAATCAAGTGAGTTACAAAAATTACAGAATAACTTAGCGACTAGTTATGTAGGTTTACTAGATTATGATACCGCAAAAAAAACACTACAGCAAAGTCTTATTCAATTTAAAGAAAATCATTTAACAACCTATAAAAGTTTGGCTTTTATAGCATTGCAAGAAAAAAATAGGGACGAAGCACAACAGTATTTCAATTTAGCAAAGGAAGAACTTCTTAAACAGAAAGAATTTTCAAGTAGAGCACTTGCATTGTTATACCTTGAAGAAGCGCAATTATTTTATCAATTGGATGAAATAGAATCTACTAAAAAAAGCTTGGCAAAAGCACTACAAGCCTTACTCCCATTTTACAAGGAAAAGACCTTCCCTAATGAAAATGAATTGTATGCAGAGGCAATCTTTACAAGTATTTTTGATTTAAAAGCCAAAGTAACTGAAAATCCTGTAGATGCCTTGACTTGGTATGAACTAAGCTTTTTTATACATAAGAAAAGATTTAGAAGTTGGACATCCCAAGAAAATAAAATACTACACCAAGCAGAACAAAAAAATAGGACAGAACAATGCTTAGCATTGTTGTATGCTTTGTATAAAAAAACCAAAGACAAGCAATACCTTATTGATGCTTTTCAATTTACAGAAGAAGTAAAATCTAGTGTTTTAGCTGAGCGCTTGCTAAAAAATAATCGTATTAATGAAACCCTAGACCCACTTTTAGTTCAAGAGCAGAAATTAGAACAACGTCAGGAAATTATCATTGATGGGTTAGTTAGATCACAGCTCCTTAAAATTAAGGATACAAAAGAATTAAACGAAGATTTAAACAAAATTGCCTTACAATTAACAAGCCTAAGAAAGGATATTAAAAACAAATACCCCGCCTTAAATTCAGAAATATCGGTTACAAAATTACAGCAAAAATTAAAAAAAGACAATGCGGTAATGCTTTCCTATTTTTATGGAAATGAGCATCTCTATGTATTCAAATTAAATGAAGCTGCCATTAGCTTAGATCAGGTAGAAATAACCGCAGATTTTAAAACTACACTGCAAGAGTTTCTTCATTTCTTTGATACTCCTTCTGCTATAAATAACAATATAAACAGCTATACCCAAGCAGCATTTAACGTCTATAGTAACATCTTATTTCATAAAGTAGAAAGTTATACTAATGTTTTGGTAATTCCTGACGGATTATTAAGTTTTGTTTCTTTTGAATCTTTAGTGAGCAAACCCGTATCCACAATAAACTATGCCGAAATGCCATTTGTAGTTAAAGAACATAATCTTGTTTACGCTACAAACGCCACCCACTATTTTAATTGGAAAAAGACTAGAGAAAAACCATCAGTCTTGGGTGTTTTTCCTGTTTTTCCAGATAGCAATCAAAATTTATCATATTCCATTAAGGAAGCAGATTACATAAAAAAATCTGTTACTGCCACACTTTTATTTGAGAAAAAAGCAAGTAAAGCTAACTTCTTAATTACAATGCAAAATTATAATGTATTACACCTTTCTACCCATGCAAATAGTGGCAATTTTGTTATTCCCGCAAGCATAGATTTTTATGATGATTCCCTATTTATGAATGAAATATATGCCACAAATTTTTCCTCTAAAAGTATTGTTTTAAGTGCTTGTGAAACAGGTATTGGAAAGTTGCAAAAAGGAGAAGGCCCCTTGAGTTTAGCAAGGGGATTTCAATATGCAGGTGCCGCAGAACTTTTGTTTACCCTGTGGAAGGTTAATGATAAAAGTAGCTCTGAAGTGATGCACTTTTTTTACAATGAGTATCAAAAAACAAATGCTATGGCTATAGCAAATACAGCCGCTAAACTACATTACTTATATGATTCTGAAATAAGTAATGCTAAAAAATCTCCTTACTACTGGAATGGATTTGTGTATTACGGAGGTTTTGATAAACCAGTTAAAACGGTTTCTTTTACCTATTTAATTCTTACAGGTATAGCATTCATAAGTACTTTACTGCTTTTTTACTTTAGAAGAAAAAGGAATTAATAAAGCCGAAGGTTTTAAACTCCGGCTTATAAAATTTTTATAAAAAATTTATCTAGTATTCTATACCATAATAGTCACAAACAGCTTTGTAATCTTTTACATCTACACCAGCTTGAATAAGCTCATTAAGAACCTGCTCTTTTTTGTTAGTTGAAGTGCCTTTTAAAGCCGTTGTACTTGTAGCCTCTATAATAATGACTTTACCTGAGGTTAAATCTCCTGCAGAAATAAATACGTTTTGACCAGCGGCATCTGCAAAATCAAATTCAATCAATCCAATAGACAAAGTTACAAATACAGCATGGTCAAACTCATAACTATCAACTGGACAAGGTACCTGGAACCAAAAATTGTCATCATTTGTTAAGTATGTTAGAATAGCGTCATTAGCTAAAACATCCGAAGTTAATTGAGTGATAGTAAGTTCTCCAATTGAACCAGACCAAGTAGAGGCGTCAAAGGTAAAGTTTCTCACATTTGCATTACCATCTGCACCGTCAGTTCCATCTTCCCCATCTGCGCCGTCAGTGCCATTTGTTCCGTTTTGACCATCTGCACCGTCAGTACCGTTTGTTCCGTCAGCACCATCTGCTCCAGCTATTCCTTGCTCACCTTGAGCACCTTGTAGTCCGTCCATTCCATCTTCCCCATCTTCTGAAGAACAAGAAAATTGAACAGAAATTAACAATACTAATAGGAAGTAAACAGATCCTTTTAAAATTTTTCGAATTGATTTTGTTGAAGTTACCATAAGTATTCATTTTTATAATTTATGGTAATAAATATCCTAATATTTCATTCCGACAGGACCATTATTTGTATATCTAACACTTTAAAATGTATAAACCACTAAAAATCAAGTGTTTTACATAGAGTTAGTAGTATGCAAATAATTTGAATGTATTAATAATACTATTTATTTGTATATAAAAATAAACCAGTCTTATACGTGGTATCTATTTGCTGTAAATTTCCAATATGTTCCTCTGGAAAATCTTTCATTCTTTTTTTAGATGATAAGATATAGAGCTTATCATATAGCTTTAGTATGGAATCAATTTTAGCAGGTTCTTCAGCCTCAATAACATTTCCTTTATTGTAAAATTGACTGGAGTATGATTTTGTTCGATAATACAATATAGGAGGGTTTTGTTTTAAATTCAGAACTTCGGTCTTCTCAATTAATAATTTATCAGAATTCATATAGGTTTTCCACTGGTCTGTAAAAATAGCCCCTACTGCAATTAAGAATACGAGTACGGGAAAAACAGCACATGCTATCAAGGCTTTTCTTTTATGTTTGTATTCTGGCCACCAATGTGCAATTAACAAAGCCATTGGTATGGTTGAGGGTAGAATATAAGTATGTAATATATTTTTAGAAATTGTAAAAAAGATAGGCGTCCAAAATAGCCATAACAATAAGAAAACAACATATTTGTCTTCTATTATCCTCTTTTTAAGGTGTACCAATTTGGCAATAACAATATAAAACCAAGGCAGTGCAAAAACGAGCATAAATGCCCAAATAAGACCTAGGGGCTGCGATTTAGGTTTCCCGTATAAATCGCCACTCCAACCTGGTTTTAAAAATCTATTAAAATGTTCTCCTACTATGAAATAATCGATAAACCCAGGCGAACGCTGCTCTGTAAGTAAATACCAAGGTAAAGCTATGAGAATGGTAATTAGAATACCCACTACCCATGGGAGTTTATTTAAATTGGAAAAAAAGCTTCTACGATCTAGTAATAGCCATAAAAAAACAGGAGGTCCTGTTAATACCAAAACCAAGGGTCCTTTGGCAAGAAAACCTAAGCCAAGACCAACAAAAAAAAGGTAATTCCAAATCGACTTTTTTTCTGTTGAAATAGCTTTCCAAAAAGACAGCATAATTAATAGAACACTAAAACATAAGGCGGAGTCTGTTGAAACTACCCCCATATGGATTAAAAATTCTGGTGTTGTAACTAATACCAATGCTGGTATAAAAGGTGACACCTTTGTTTTTTTAACAAAATAGCCTAAAATAATCAACATTGCTAGCCCTAATAAAAACGAGGGCAAGCGTGCCGTAAGTTCATTTACGCCAAACAATTCAAAACTTGCTGCAGAAAGCCATGTTGATAAGGGAGGCTTAGCCCAGAATGGTACTGCATAGTCTATTTGTAAAACTACCCACTCCCCTGTTTCTTGCATTATTCTGGCTATTTCTGCATATCTCGCTTCCGTCTTGTCCAATAATGGTAATGCTCCAGTTAATATAAATCTAAAAATAATAAGAGAAATTACTCCTATCATTATATAATTAAAAGTGTTTTTTTTATCTGTCATTATCTACTTTAATAAATTTATTGCGTTTTCGCACTTAATTTACAAATCTTATTTATTTTATATAAATCCAACCAAAGTTGAAAAAAATAGGAGGTTTTAACCTTAGAATCCCCTTGATCTACCCAGCGTATAAGAGGTATTTCTAACATTTTTGTCAATGCTTTTTCTTTTCCGTACAAGACTAAAATTCTATTAAAAATCTCAACATCAAACAACCAACGAGAAACAAATGGTTTTATAAAAATTTGTTCTGCTAGTTCTTTAGTGAATATTTTACACCCACATTGCGTATCATAGACTTTTAACCCAAGGATCTTAGAAATCAGGGTTGCAATAAACCTACCTATAAAAAAACGAGACAATTTACGCTCTATAGTAGAACCAATTTTCATAATTCGTGAGCCAAAAACAAAAGTGATTTCTCCCTTTACAAAATCCGTTAAAGTATAAAACTCTTCCAAGGAAGTAGCCAAATCTGCATCTAAATACCCTACCTGTTCAAAATTGTAATTCTTGCAAACATAGTTGATACCATTACGTACGGTTTCTGCTTTCCCTAAATTCTTACTGTTTTTATAAGCAATTACTTTTGTTGGATATCGTTTTTCCAACATTTGTAATTCTTCATAGGTGCCATCCGAAGAACCATCGTCTACAAAACAGATAAACGTATCTGTCTTTTTAACTATAAAATTGTCATAAACCTTGTTTTTTAACTCCTTTACTTCGTTATAACAGGGAATTACAATACATATTTTATTGGATAATTTGGTCACCTTGGTTTATTTTGGCTTGCAAGATATTAAAAAAGCACGTCTTAATTGTTATGCGAGATAACTTATCTATTTCTGTTTCATTTTATAGTAATTTGGTTATAAATCTTTGGTAAATTTAACAACAAGGACCAAAATTAAATCAGTAGATTTGCTTTTTTAATTTATAAATAGCTTATGAAAAAAATTACATTATTAACTTTTGTTATTCTTATGATTACTTCTATTTCTTTTGCCCAAAAGAAAAGTGATCTTTTGTTTCAAATTGAAAATTTAAAGGATAGTATTGCTAAAACCAATACGTCTCTTGCAGAGGCTAAAAAAAGCGAAAAAGTAAGTCTTGCAAAATCAGAGTTATTCGAGAGTCAGGCTACAGAATTACAAGAAGCCAACAAATCTCTTTTAAATAATCTTAAAAGTTTCACACAAGTATCTAGCCAGAATTCAAAAAATATGGAAAGAACTTTAGTGGCATTACAAACCAAAGAAGCTCAATTGTCTATTTTGGAAAGTACTTTTAGTAAAAATGATTCTACGGCTATTGTCATCCTTACCAATGCCAAGCAAACTTTAGGTGAAAATGCTAGTGTTACCGTAACAAATGGCGAAGTAGTAATAACAGAAAATACACAAAATTTACTGGATGCTTCAAAATCTAAAGTAAGTGTAAATGGGGAATCTTTCTTAGAAAAATTAGCTAAAATCCTATTGGCCAATCAGAATTCACAATTAACAATTACCGGCAAAACAGATGGATTAATGCAAATAACAAATGCCTTAATAACCACCTATAGCATTGTACCTGAAAGAATTTCTTTAAATTTTGTCAGTACCGAAGTAGCACCGGTATTATTTAAAATTAATCCTAATTACCCTAGTTTTTACACTAGAGTTAGAGAGCATGTAAAAAAGTTAAAATAGTTTTTTAGCTATTGAAATTTTTTATTCTGTATAATTTTTGTGAAAAATGTACGTTTTAAATCCGTATTCAAACTTAATAACAAACCAATATGAATGAAGATTTAATCCTACAAATGTTTGCTTATTTATTACCGAGTGTAGTAACAGGCCTTGTGGCCTTTTATTTTTTTAAAATGCACACTAAAAATGAAGAAGGTAGACGACGTTTTTTATTACATAAAGACATACAGAAAAACACCCTACCAATTCGATTGCAGGCCTATGAGCGCATGGCATTGTTTTTAGAGCGTATTTCCATACCAAGCTTGGTTGTACGTGTTGCTCCAATTGGAACGGATAAAGACGCCTATGAAAATCTTTTGATTAAAAATATAGAAAAAGAATTTGATCATAATTTATCACAGCAAATATACATAACTGATGATTGTTGGAACATTATTAAAACTGCCAAAAGTGCTACCATTCAAATGATTCGCAAGGCTAGTATGAGCCATGCAGATTCTTCTGATAAATTAAGAGAAGTTATTCTGAATGAAACAATGGACAAACAATCTCCATCTACTACAGCCCTATCGTATGTAAAGAAAGAAATAGGAGAATTGTGGTAATCAAACATTAGGATAAATTTATTCTACTTTACTTAAACCGCTAGTTTTTATAAACATTTGTTTTAATTTTTATTGAGTAATAGCAGGACTTGTGGAAAAGATGTTTCCCCTGTGGTAACAATCATTTTGCTCATTTCTTTAATATTATATAAAAATGAACCAAGCATTATATCAGGAAGGTTATCATTATTAAAATCTCCAACCTCCATAGTTAACCATTTTCCATATTTTGCTTCTGGTAGATAGGATGGTGTAAACTCTAGTTCACCATTATTGGAAAGATAGACAAAACTCTCGCTGGGGTTCTCTAAATCTGAATAAAAGGAAGTGGCCGCTATATCTAAATCTCCATCATTGTCAAAATCTACCGCCACAGCATTACTACAACCATACATTGGGAAAAAATATTTTTCTTCAAAATTATTTCTTTTATCATTAATATAGATACGCAATCCATGATAGGGTTTATCAATTGATGAATAATCCCAATTATCTCCATTGGTAATTAAAAGATCATCATAACCATCATTATTAAAATCTGCAAGCTCAAAATTACTAGCGCCATAAACAGGAGAAAATTCGAGTATATTTTTTTCTTCAAATACAGCATTGCCCTTATTAAAATAGATCACAAACTTTTCATAGGCCTGTGCCATCAAAGCAATGATATCTAATTTACCATCATTATTTAAATCTTTAAGTATTACTTTTCTTGCGCCTGGCAAATTACTCAAAACATGTTCTTTAGAGGTATCATAATCATCATACCAAGCCAAGGTTCCTGTATAATTACCAAAATTAGAAACAATAACATCATCTTTTCCATCCAAATTTAAATCACCACTGGCAAAGTAAACAGGTCTTTGTAAACTTGCTAGGTTTCTATTTTTTAGATTACTTTCGGTTGGAACTAATTGTGCCAATCTGCCCAGTTTTTGGTCTGAAGGAGAAAATTTTCCAATAGTTAAGAGTAAGGGAGATGTATTTTCTTTAAATTCCATATGAACGGCAGGGCTGTTTAATTTCCAGACACCACTAAACTCTCCATTGCTTTTAAGTGCATATAAATTGTCATTATCTCCAATATAGAGTTCACCAGAACCTCTATTGTATTTTAACAAGCTAACTTGTGGTAATTTTTCATCTCCAATACGTATGTATTGTGCAGAAAAAGGCGCTTTAACACTATGTTCTGTAGTCTTTATAATCGGTAAATTTTCTGGAGCATTTGAAACATAATACCCTACAATTTTATCCCAATCCTTTTTAGCAATCAAAGGTTCGTTCGGGTAAATATTCAGTTTTTCAACGATACTTTTATCAATGGGGTCTAAATCTTCATAGGGATCTACATCTTTTACTTTAATACCCAACCGCATTCCCATATTGGGTAATACACTATTCTGCCATGTAATTTTATCCAATTCGTGGGGCTCTGGTGCTAAATGGCACATTTTACAGTACTGCATTGCCAATTGTTTGCCAGATTGCGTAGCATTGGGTATGCTTCTGTTTGGAGGATAAGAATCAGTCAATCTAATAAAATAAGTAAACCCCAGCAGAAATGGTACCGTTAGAATGCTAAGCGTAATAAATGTGGTTTTTTTCATTATAACTTTAGATCGTAAAAAAAGTGACTCCAAGATACAATTTTAGGTGACTATCTAAAATGAAGCTACCTTACGTTGATTCGCCTTTTTTTCAGCATAATTAAATCCTTGCGCCCACCATTTTGTCATAAGCTTTTTATTAAAAACCAAGGAATTTTCTGTAAGCTTAGTAGGTGTATAGTATAAATTTAATTTTACCCCTTTGTGTTGTGCATAAATGACCCCTTCCGAGATATCATGATATTCTATTTGATCCAATACAAAGCCATAAATACTAAGCATTAGAGAAAAAGGGTTTTTTCCAAGAACCTTATTGTGATCCATGTTTTCTGATTCCAATATAATGGCATCAACCTCAGTTGCACCACGCTCTATAGCTTCCCTAATTGGCAAAACACAGCCCAGACCACCATCACCATATTCATAACCATCTTTTGTTACCAAAGACATAAAGGGTATGTAATTACAAGAAATCCATATCCAATCGCAAAACTCTTCATAGCTCAAATCTCTTATAGACTTATACTCTACCCTATTTTTAGATAAGTTAGATACGGTCACAACAACATCCTTGGTGGTGTTTTCTATAATTTGATTGTAGTCTGATTTTGTGAAATTTTTCTTAATTGTGTTACGCAAAGATTTACTCTCCCCAAAAGTTCTTTTACGTTTTATAAATTGCAATAAAACATTAAAATAGTTAATAGTTACAAATTCGCGACCATCTTTTCTTTTTACAATAAATGGATTTAGACTAAATATCTTGCGTTGTGTTACATTGGTATATAAATCATATAGTAAGCCTACATTGTTCAAAGCCAACTGAGTTATTAACAAACTACCTGTGGAAGTGCCCACAAGTATGTCATAATCTCTTTTTTCGGTTTCCATTAAATATTGAGCTACCCCACCGGCAAAAGCACCTTTACTACCACCTCCACTAATTACTAATGCTTTCATTCTATCTCTATATGGTTTGTGTCAATATTCATATTTTCTGCAAAATCATAACCACTTTTCCACCAGGTGGTCATTTTTTTCTCTTCAAAAATAAGTGAATTTGTAGTTAAAACGGTTGGTGTAAAATAAAAATTAATAATGGCATTATTATTACTCGCTACATATTTACCTATACGTATGTTTTGTTGTTCAATTCTATCCAACATAAAGGCAAACATATTGGTTAATAATGAAAATGCATTTTTAGATGGCATTCTGTTAAACAGTGTTGTTTCTGTTTGTAAAATAATAGCATCCACAACCGTAGCTCCTCTTCGTATGGCTTCTTCAATAGGCACCATACTCCCCAATCCTCCATCAGCATATTCACAACCATTCTTTTTTGCAAGGCTCATAAACGGCGTGTAATTACAAGAAATCCAAATCCATTCGCAAAATTCATCGTAGGTACAATCACTTATAGATTTATACTCGACCTTGTTTAAAGACAAATTAGAAACCGTGATAACAATTTCCGTGTTTTGCTCCTTTAAAAGGTTAAATTCTTCAATTGTTAAAGAATCTTTAATCAATTTTAAAAGATTATAACTTTCTCCAAAGGTTTTACTCCCTCTTAAAATATTCTTCAATACATTAAAATGATGAATACCTATAGTTTCAATACCATTTTTTTTATGGGTAATATAAGGGCAAGAACTAAAAATACTCTCCTGATTTACCGAAGTATATATTTTTTTAATCTTATCTATTTTCTGTAATGCCAAATGTGAAATAAGCAAACTTCCTGTTGAAGTGCCTATAAACATATCGTACTTATGCTTTGCCTCTTGCAACAAAAATTGAGCAACGCCACCCGCAAAAGCACCTTTACTACCACCACCTGAAATTACCATTGCCCTCATACTTAGAGTTTACTTTTAATATAACGAAATTCCGCTTCCTTTATTTGAAATTCCAAAGTTTCAAATGCTTGCTTATATTGTTCATGCTTGACTAATTCATCTACCAAATTCCGTGCAAATTTCTTAAACTGCCAAACTGGGTGGCTAGTCGCATTAGCGAGGTCTTTTAAGTTTTCTTCGGTCAAATAAAACAAGTCATTTATATAGGAAAAGGCCAACTGACGGGTTTCAAAATATTCGGTTTTGCTTGTATAGGACTGTAATTCTCTTAGGTACTTTTGTTTGTTTTGAAGCTCATATTCTTTGGTCATAATTGCCAAAGCTAACCATAATAAACGTACATTTTTATTTGATAATCCTATTACACCTTTGGTTTTATCTAAATACTTAAATCGTTCTTCTGGATTATAAATCCATAGTTTATACAAAATATTTTCTATGGTTACATAACTTTTGTCTTCTAAAAAAGGCATAAAATAATCCGACTCTTCCGTTGTAATTTTTTCTGTTGCCAAAACCAAAGCCTGGCGTAGAGACACATTGTCTGATCGTAGAATAGATTCTTTAATTGTATTGGAAAGGAATTTTGTATAAAACTGAACAATCCGTTTTTTTAATTCAATGGAGGAATTATCTTTCCAATACCTGTCTATTATAACCGAATTATTTTCTTTACTTACACTTAATTCTCGTTGTAATTTATAAAAGGTTGCTATGGATGGTGACGTTTCTTTTAAAATTCGTTTTGCTTCAGCTATGGGAAATACTGTATTTAATAACCAAACCTTTTTAAAGTTCGATAAATCCTGCTGACTTGCCTGTTCCATTTCTGATAAAAATTTTGGAATCGTAACATTAGAAAATTGATTTTTGTTGAGATAGGCTTTAATTCCTTTTTTAAAAGCTTCCGCCCCTATTTGCTGTTGTAATGCCATCAATGCCCATGCTCCTTTTTCATAAAATGTAAGACTACTAGCTTTTGGGTTTGATAATGCCTCCCCAGTATTATTTTTCGAACTCTTATCTAACTCAATTGCTGTACTATGAAATTTCCAATAGAAATGATCTGCTCCAAACAATTCTTTCTCTGTTAAATAAGCATAGTAGGTTGCAAAACCTTCATGTAACCAATGATGGTTGCTGTCTACCTCCGTTACTAAATTACCAAACCATTGATGCGCTAATTCATGGGCATTAATCGTTATATAGTTTTTATCATTAAACCCAATAGAATCTACTATATAAGCATCAGAGAAAATAGTAGCAGTGGTATTTTCCATCCCAGCATACAAAAAGTCGCGAACAGGAATTTGCTTGTACACACCCCAAGGGTACGGCACTCCAATTTCCTCTTCTAAAAAATTAAAAATTTGTTTGTTGTACCTATAAGTTGGTTCTGTTTTTGTTGAATCACTTGGGTAGTAATACAGCTCTAAGGGCACACCAGAGCTAGAAAATTGCTCTATCTTTCTATAGTTACCAATGGCAAAAGCCAATAAATAGCTAGACATTGGATGGTTCATATTAAATTCCCATGTTTTCAAATCATTAGAAATAGAAGTCTTTTCTAAATTTCCGTTTGCAATTACCTCATACTCTTTAGAAAATGTAATGGATAAATCAAATTCTACCTTTTCATTCATATCGTCAAAACTAGGCAACCAATGACTGGTATATTTCCCTTGTCCTTGTGTCCAAATCTGATTGTTTGTACTATCCTCCTTATTCCATCCAAAAAAATAAAGCGTTTGTGTTGGCTTGGTAACGTAGTGTAAGCTTAGTTCGTATTCTTTACCTTTCTTTAATTTTTTATAAATACGCAACATTTTTGAATCCCCAGTGAATTTCACCTTTTTATTGTTTAAAACAACTTTAGAAAACTGCATATTTTTAGCATCTAAAAACACTGAATCTGTTTGTTGGAGTACCGTAAATCTGTAGGTAACTTCTCCGCGCAACTCTGAAGTCTGTTCATTTGGAAACAAACGAACCTTAGCTGTTAAAAAATCAACCTTATCTTGTTCTTGTGCAATTAAAAAACTAGAATGCAAGCAAATAAATAGTACTGTAAAAAATCGATAAAAAATCATTATTATAATTTTGAACCAAAATAAGCAATTTCATCTTTTGCAGTTGTTTAGATTCGGTTTATTTTAGTCGAATGAATCCTAACTATTTACAAACTCCCATTGCTTATTTAAAAGGTGTTGGTCCAAACCGGGCCGAAACCTTACAGGGAGAGTTGGGTATTTACACCTATCAAGATCTTATTAATCTTTTTCCAAACCGCTATTTAGACAAAACGAAATATTACAAAATAAGTGAGTTACAGCGGAATAATTCAGAAGTTCAGCTCATTGGAAAAATAACACATCTTAAATCTGTCGCCCAAAAAAAAGGAAACCGACTCGTTGCTTCTTTTACCGATGAGACTGGTACTATGGAATTGGTTTGGTTTAAAGGACAAAAATGGATTCGAGAAAACACAAAACTAAATGTACCCTATGTACTTTACGGCAAAACAAATTGGTTTAATGGTACCTTTTCTATGCCCCATCCTGAAATGGAATTGCTTGAAGCACATAAAAAAGGATTAAAAATTAGTATGCAACCCGTTTATCCTTCAACGGAAAAATTAAGCAATAAAGGAATTACTAATAGGGTTACCAATAAATTAATGCAGCAATTGTTTCTGGATACCAAGGGACGGTTTGTAGAGACATTACCTGATTATTTACTATCAGAGCTTAATCTGATGAACAAAAGCAATGCTCTTTTTAATATTCATTTTCCAAAAAATCAAGAAGAATTAGCCAAGGCACAGTACCGTTTAAAATTTGAAGAGCTTTTTTATATTCAACTACAGCTGATTACGAAAAAAATCATTAGAAAAAATAAAATTAAAGGCTATCCATTTACCGCGGTTGGGGAGTATTTTAGTGAATTTTACAAAAATCATCTCCCTTTTGAATTGACAAATGCACAAAAAAGGGTAATTAAAGAAATTAGGTCAGATTTGGGTAGTAATGCACAAATGAACCGATTGTTGCAAGGTGATGTGGGTTCAGGAAAAACTATAGTTGCCCTAATGAGTATGTTACTTGCTTTAGACAATGGTTTTCAAGCCTGTTTAATGGCTCCTACTGAAATTTTAGCCACCCAGCATTTTAACGGAATTAAAGAATTACTAGAAAAAACAGACATCAACCTTGCCTTATTAACAGGTTCCGTAAAGAAATCTGCGCGCAAAATAATTCACGAACAACTAGAAAATGGTGAACTCCATATTTTAATAGGTACCCATGCCCTTCTAGAGGACAAAGTACAATATAAAAATTTAGGGCTGGCAATCATTGATGAACAACACCGGTTTGGTGTGGCGCAACGTGCTAAATTATGGCATAAGAACGAGGTGCCACCACATATATTGGTGATGACAGCAACACCTATTCCTAGAACTCTGGCGATGAGTTTGTATGGGGATTTAGACATTTCTGTTATTGATGAATTGCCTCCAGGAAGGAAGCCCATAAAAACCGTACATCGTTATGATGCCAACCGTTTAAAAGTATTTCGGTTTATCAAAGATGAAATCAAACTAGGACGTCAAATCTATGTTGTATATCCTTTAATTCAAGAATCTGAAGCTTTAGATTATAAAGATTTAATGGATGGTTATGAGAGTATTGTACGTGATTTTCCAATGCCTAATTACCAAATATCTATTGTACATGGTCAAATGAAAGCCGAAGACAAGGAATTTGAAATGCAGCGTTTTATCAAAGGAGAAACACAAATTATGGTGGCCACTACCGTTATTGAAGTAGGCGTTAATGTTCCCAATGCTTCTGTGATGATAATTGAAAGTGCAGAACGTTTTGGTTTGTCGCAATTACACCAGTTAAGAGGCCGTGTTGGTCGTGGTGCAGACCAGAGTTATTGTATTTTAATGACCAGTCATAAATTGTCTTCAGATGCAAAAACACGATTAGAAACTATGGTGCGAACCAATGATGGTTTTCAAATTGCAGATGTAGATTTAAAACTGCGTGGTCCAGGGGATATTATGGGCACGCAACAAAGTGGTGTGCTCAATTTAAAAATTGCAGATATTATAAAAGACAATGATATTTTAAAAACGGCTAGGCATTATGCAATACAAATTCTCACCAATGATCCAAGTCTAAGTAAATCCAGTAATACCGTGCTTTTATACGCCTACCAACAGTTGGTTAAGTATAAGAATATTTGGAATTATATAAGTTGAACATCGTAATTTTTAAGTAAACTAGAACTACAACTTTATTAAATTCTATACTTTTGAGAGTTGAGGTCTTAATAGCTCAAAAATTAGTATGATCTAAAGGATTTCTATTAAATTTTTACCGATATTTTTATTCAAACAAGAAGAAGAAAACGATATAATACATGAAAACACTATTTGACAAAGTGTGGGATTCCCACGTAGTAAGAAAAATAGAAAACGGACCAGATGTTCTTTTCATAGATCGCCACATGGTGCATGAAGTAACAAGTCCTGTTGCATTTTTAGGAATTAAAAGTCGTAACATAGGGGTAAAACATCCTGAAAAAACATTTGCAACTGCAGATCATAATACGCCAACCATTAACCAGCATTTACCAGTAGAAGATCCTTTGTCTGCAAAGCAATTAAAAGCATTGGAAGAAAATTCTAACAATTACGGTATTAGTTATTGGGGATTGGGACATGAAAAAAATGGTATTGTTCATGTTGTTGGTCCAGAATATGGGATTACCCAACCAGGAGCAACAATTGTTTGTGGAGATTCACATACCTCTACCCATGGTGCCTTTGGTGCCATCGCTTTTGGTATAGGTACTTCTGAAGTAGAAATGGTTCTCGCAACCCAATGTATCATGCAGCCCAAGGCTAAAAGTATGCGCATTAATGTGAATGGTAATTTAAGCAAAGGGGTTACCCCAAAAGATGTGGCCTTATATGTCATATCCCAACTTACAACATCTGGCGCAACTGGATATTTTATAGAATATGCTGGAAACGTTTTTACAGATATGAGTATGGAGGGCCGTATGACGGTTTGTAACTTAAGTATTGAAATGGGAGCCCGTGGTGGAATGATTGCCCCCGATGAGAAAACAATAGCTTTCGTAAAAGGAAGAGAATTTACACCAACCGGTGCCGCTTGGGATAAGGCAAAAGCATATTGGGACACTTTATATACGGATGAAGGTGCAACGTTCGACAAAGAACTTACTTTTAATGGGGCAGATATAGAACCAATGATTACCTATGGTACCAATCCTGGAATGGGAATGGGAATTGGTAAGGATATACCCAATGCTGAAAATTTAGAAGGTGGTGTGGCAACCTATAAGAAGTCGTTGCAATATATGGCCTTTAATGAAGGGGATACTATGATTGGTAAGCCCATCGATTTTGTATTTCTTGGGAGTTGTACCAACGGTAGAATTGAAGATTTTAGAGCATTTACTGAGATTGTAAAGGGAAGAAAAAAAGCGTCTAATGTTACTGCTTGGTTAGTACCTGGTTCGCATCAAGTAGAAACAGCAATCAAAGAAGAAGGTCTATTGGATATTTTAACCGAAGCTGGTTTTGAACTAAGAGAACCTGGTTGTTCTGCTTGTTTGGCTATGAACGATGATAAAGTACCTGCCGGTAAATATGCTGTAAGTACATCCAACAGAAATTTTGAAGGAAGGCAAGGTCCTGGTTCAAGAACGCTATTAGCTTCTCCCCTAGTTGCAGCAGCAGCAGCAGTGACAGGAAAAGTTACAGACCCAAGAGAATTAATGAATTAGTTGATAGTTGTTAGTTGTCCAACTTAGGAAACGACGACAATATTTTAACTATCAACAAACAACTATAAACGAACAACTATTTTACAATGGCATACGATAAATTCAATATAATAAAAAGTAGCATTGTACCGCTACCAATAGAAAACGTAGATACCGATCAAATAATCCCTGCAAGATTCCTTAAAGCTACAGAGCGTAAAGGTTTTGGAGATAATTTATTTCGTGATTGGCGTTACAATACAGACAATTCTCCTAAAGAAGATTTTGTATTGAATCAAGATAAATACACAGGAAAAATATTAGTTGGTGGGAAAAACTTTGGTTCTGGCTCTTCTCGTGAGCATGCAGCTTGGGCTGTTTATGATTACGGATTTAGATGTGTGGTTTCTAGTTTTTTTGCTGATATTTTTAGAAATAACTGTTTAAATGTTGGAGTACTTCCAGTGCAAGTATCAGCTGATTTTTTAGAGAAAATTTATGCAGAAACTGAAAAAGATCCTAAAGCAGAAGTAGAAGTAAATCTACAAGAACAGTCCATCACAATTGTAGGCACAGGGGAAAAAGAATCGTTTGACATAAATGTTTACAAAAAAGAAAATATGCTCAATGGTTTTGATGATATTGATTACTTGCTAAATATGAAAGAGGAAATTACGGCCTTTGCCGAAAACACTCCTTTATAAATAGAAATATATCATATTAACCCGGCTAAATTAACATGAAAAGAAAGATTGAAATAATGGATACCACACTCCGTGATGGTGAACAAACCTCCGGTGTGTCCTTTTCTGTTTCAGAAAAATTAACGCTCGCTAAATTATTATTAGAAGAGTTAAAGGTAGACAGGATTGAGGTAGCCTCAGCTCGGGTTTCTAACGGAGAATTATTATCAGTTCAACAAATCACAAGTTGGGCGGCAACCACTAACTATTTAAATAAAGTTGAAGTACTTACCTTTGTTGATAAAGGAGTTTCCATAAAGTGGATGATAGAGGCTGGTGCTAAGGTTCAGAATCTTTTAACAAAAGGTTCATTAAATCACCTTACCCACCAACTTAAAAAGACACCAGAGCAACATTTTAGCGAAATTGAAGCAACAATTAAGCTCGCGCAACAGCACAAAATAGAAACCAATGTCTATTTAGAAGATTGGAGCAACGGAATGCGAAATTCAAAAGCCTATGTTTTTCAGTTTTTAGATTTTTTAGCGACACAACCCATCAAACGTGTTTTACTGCCCGATACACTAGGTATTTTAACACATACTGAAACTTTTGAATACATTTCTAGTTTAGTTGATAAATACCCCGATCTTCATTTTGATTTTCACGGTCATAACGATTATGATCTAAGCGTAGCTAATGTAATGGAAGCCCTGAAAGCGGGTTGTCACGGACTACATTTAACGGTAAACGGAATGGGAGAACGCGCTGGTAATGCACCCATGGCCAGTGTAGTTGCAGTCATCAATGATTTTTTACCAGATATAGATATTTCACTAAAGGAAACTTCACTCTATAAGGTAAGTAAACTAGTTTCTGCCTTTACAGGGGTTGGAATTCCTGCAAACAAACCTATTGTGGGTGATAATGTTTTTACCCAAACAGCCGGAATTCACGCAGATGGCGACAGTAAAAAGAACTTGTATTTTAACGACTTATTACCGGAACGTTTTGGTAGAAAAAGGCAATATGCCTTAGGAAAAACATCTGGTAAAGCAAATATTCTTAAAAATTTACAGGAGCTAGGACTCACACTTAATGATGAAGACCTTGGTAAGGTAACCCAACGAATTATTGAATTAGGGGATAAAAAAGAGAAAGTTACCCAAGAAGATTTACCCTATATAATTTCTGATATTTTAGATAGTGGCAGTTATCAGGAAAAAGTAAGCATAAAATCATATGTGCTTACACATTCAAAAGGACTAAAACCATCTACAACTGTGGCTATAGAAATTGAGAATGAAATGTATGAAGAAAATGCGCAGGGCGACGGGCAATACGATGCTTTTATGAATGCCATTACCAAAATTTTTAAATCTAAAAAGGTACAACTACCAACGCTTATAGATTATGCTGTACGAATTCCACCTGGGAGTAGTTCCGACGCATTATGTGAAACTATAATTACATGGAAGAGTGAAACTAAAGAATTTATAACGCGGGGTCTAGATTCAGATCAAACAGTATCTGCTATTAAAGCAACAGAAAAAATGTTGAATATTATTTAGCCCAACAATCGAAAGAAAAATAAATAACAAAAAGAGAATACCACATGAAATTAAATATTGCAGTTTTAGCAGGAGATGGCATTGGACCAGAAGTAATGGAACAAGCACTAAAAGTTTCTGACGCCATAGCAAAAAAGTACAATCATGAAATTACCTGGACACCGGCATTAACCGGTGCAGCTGCAATTGACGCAGTAGGAGAACCGTATCCTGATGACACACATGCTATTTGTGAAGCAGCCGATGCCGTTTTATTTGGTGCTATTGGTCACCCAAGGTTTGATAATGATCCATCAGCTAAAGTAAGGCCAGAACAGGGGTTGTTAAAAATGCGTCAAAAATTAGGCTTGTTTGCCAATGTTAGACCAACCTTTACTTTTCCTTCTTTAATTGATAAATCGCCCTTAAAAAGAGAACGTATTGAAGGGACAGACCTGATTATACTTAGAGAACTTACAGGTGGTGTTTACTTTGGAAAAAGAGGTCGGTTAGACAACGGCAATACTGCTTTTGACACCATGACTTATACCAGAGCAGAAATTACACGTTTGGCAAAAAAAGGATTTGAACTTGCCATGACGCGATCAAAGAAATTGTGTTGTGTAGACAAAGCCAATGTACTGGAATCATCTAGGTTATGGAGAGAAACGGTACAAGCAATGGAAAAAGATTATCCTGAAGTAGAAGTATCGTATGAGTTTGTAGATGCCGTAGCCATGCGTTTGGTGCAATGGCCAAAGGCTTACGATGTGATGATTACTGAAAATTTATTTGGAGACATACTAACAGATGAGGCATCCGTAATTTCTGGTTCAATGGGATTAATGCCATCAGCTTCAGTGGGTGAAAAAAATAAATTATACGAACCAATTCACGGATCTTATCCGCAAGCAGCAGGTAAGGATATTGCTAATCCGTTGGCAATGGTATTATCCGCAGCAATGTTATTTGAAGATTTTAATCTGACGGAAGAAGCCGCAACCATTAGAGCTGTCGTAAACAAATCCTTGGAAGAAGGAATAGTTACGGAGGATTTATCTGAAAACGGAAAAGCCTATAAAACGAGTGAAGTTGGGGATTGGTTGGTAAAAAACATCTAATTATATCAAGATTTAAAACTAAAAGAAAGCCTCTTAATAAAATAAGAGGCTTTTTTGCTTCTATTTAAAAGCCAAACGCCTAAACCTGGTTTTTAAGATGCCTTTCTTATTTTTAACAATTACAATCGTCACCGCAATTAATACCCCTGTTCCTGCAAGAACTGCACCTATATAACTAGCGGAAGTAACTCCAAACCCCATTGCAATTGGTAAACCTGCCAAATAAGCCCCAGATGCATTCCCCATATTAAATGCACTTTGATTCATAGATGAACCTAACATTTCAGAACCTTTTGAAGCATTAATGATTGCCATTTGCAAAGGTGTAGAAACACTAAATGAAATCATTCCAATAATAAAAGTTAACACTAAAATGCCTATAGGATTATGGGCAACTACGGTATTTATAAGTAAAACAACAACCATCATCGATAAGCTAATTACCACAGCTCGCATTGGAGTAAACATTTCAGTCATTTTAGCACCGAGAAAATTACCGACAACCATTCCCAATCCAGCTAATATCATAGCATAACTTACCATACTTTCCGGATAACCAGAAACATTTGTAAGTAGAGGAGCTATATAACTATACCATGCAAAAAATCCGCCAGTACCAACGGTTGTCAATAAAATTAAAACCCAAAGTTCTCTTCTTTTAAAGACTAACAAATCCTTTTTTAACCCTCCAGTAGAAGTTTTCGGGATACTAGGCATCCATCTATACACGCTAAACATAGCCATTATTCCAACTATTCCTACCAATATAAACGAAATACTCCAGCTAAAGTGATGCCCTAAATAGGTACCTAGAGGTACACCAATTACATTGGCAATTGTGAGTCCCGCAAACATAATTGCAATGGCTTGTGCAGATTTACCAGGGGCCGCTAATTTACCAGCCACAACAGCTCCTATCCCAAAAAATGCGCCATGCGGTAAACCAGATAAAAATCTAAAAAACAAGAGACTGTTATAACTTTCCGCGAAGGCCGATAATGTATTAAAAATTGTAAACCATACCATAAGTCCCAATAGTAATTTATGGGCTGGCCATTTACTACTCAAACTCGTAAGTATTGGAGCACCTACTACTACACCCAAGGCATAAGCTGCAATAAAATGTCCGGCTTGCGGAATTGTTATATTTAATGCGCTTGCAACATCTGGTAAAATTCCCATAATCACAAACTCTGTCATTCCTATTCCAAAACCACCAATGGCTAGGGAAATAAGTGCTTTTTTATTTGATGTTTTCTTGCCCATAAAAATTTCATATTTGCAGGGTTGTAAGGCACTGCTATTATTTTCTAATTTACAGGACAAAATTAGATAGATATCTATTTTAAAAGCTATGTATTTTTACCCTATTTATGCGCATATCTAACCAAAGTTATGGTTGAAAAAAATAGCAATGGGATACAATTAAAAAAGCCCCTTAAAATTAAGAGGCTTTTTTTTAGATGAAATTTGACACCTATAATATATAATCTGTACTAATAAAGTTGGACAGTCTGGTTTCTAACAACTGTTCTATAATTTCATTGTTTAATTCATTGTCTTTAGATGCAACAAAAGTACGTACCGAAAAGGAACGCAGCGCATCGTGTACACTTAAGGTTGCTTGAGCTGAATCTTTCCTACCTGTAAATGGATATACATCTGGTCCACGTTGACAAGCACTGTTTAAATTAACACGACAGACCAAATTAACCAAGGTATCTATTAAAGGCGCTAAAGTATAAACATCCTTGCCAAACAAACTAACTTGTTGTCCGTAATTAGAGGCAGCCATATCATCTAAAGGTTCTTCAATATTACTAAAGGAAACTATAGGTATAATTGGTCCAAATTGTTCTTCTTGATAGACACGCATCTCTTTAGTTACTGGATATAAAACGGCAGGCCAAATATAATTATCAGCTATTTCACCTCCTTTTTTGTTTAGTATTTTTGCTCCTTTTGCCTTGGCGTCTTCAATAAGGCCTTGAATATATGCTGGCTTATCCGGTTCCGGTAATGGCGTAAGCTGAACACCTGATTCCCAAGGGTTTCCAAATTTAAGTTCATCAACCCGTTTCGAAAAACGTTTGTTAAATTCAGCTGCGATGCTTTCATGAACATACACCACTTTTAATGCGGTACAACGCTGCCCATTAAAAGATAATGTACCAGATATACATTCATCTATGGTTAAGTCTAAATCTGCATCTGGTAATATAATAGCTGGATTTTTAGCTTCTAATCCCAACACCAAACGCAATCTATTGCTTTTTGGGTGTTGGTCTTGCAAGGCATTAGCCGATTTACTATTTCCAATTAATGCAAGGACATCTACTTTCCCTGTTTTCATTATTGGACTAGCAACAGCTCTACCCCTACCAAAAATAATATTTACAACTCCATTTGGGAATGAAGATTGAAAAGCTTCCAACAAGGGTGTAATTAAAAGTACCCCATGCTTTGCAGGCTTAAAAATGGTTGTATTCCCCATAATTATGGCCGGAATAAGTAATGCAAAGGTTTCATTCAAGGGGTAATTATACGGCCCTAAACACAAAACCACGCCTATGGGTCCTCTGCGAATATGTGCATATACACCACCACTTTTTTGAAATTTTGCGGCATCCCTATCTAACTTTTTATAATCTTCAATGGTATCATTGATATAATCTACCGTACGATCAAACTCTTTTTCTGAATCTGGGAGCGATTTTCCAATTTCCCACATTAAGAGCTTAACAATTATATCTCTTTTGGTAATCATCGCGGCTACAAACTTATCCATACAATCGATACGCTCTTTTACGCGCATGGTTGGCCAGGCACCTTGTCCTTGGTCATAGGCCTTAAGTGCGGCATTAAGAGCGTCTAAAGCTTCTGGTTCTCCCATATCTGGAATCGTACCCAAGAGTGTAGGCTTGTATGCTTCCGTAGAGGAAATCGTAGAATATATTTCTGTAGTGTTGCCACTCCAATTTTTTAAATCTCCACCTACCAAATATTTTTTTTGATCAATACGATCTGTAATCTGAAATTCTTGCGGTATACTCATTTGCTTTCGTTTAAAAGTTAAAACTTACCCAGGTTAGTAAAGTTACAAAAAACTACTTCTACCCAAATGTGTTAAAATAGGAAAATGGGACGTTTTGATAGCAAAAACGTTTTTTATCCACTTATTTCATAAAAAGAAAATAAATTGTGATTTCTTAAACCAAATATTGAAACAAATCTGGTTTATCATTTAAATAATCCCCAAAAAAGTTATTTTCCTTCATTCTATTAATCAGCGGTTTAAGGTCATCCGGACTTTTCAATTCGATACCCACCACAGCAGGAGCATTTTCTTTGCTAGACTTTTTGGAATATTCAAAATGCGTAATATCATCTGTTGGACCTAAAATTTCTGCAACAAACTCCTTTAATGCTCCAGGACGCTGTGGAAAACGAACAATAAAATAATGTTTCAAATTTCCGTACAACAAGGCGCGTTCCTTAATTTCTGCAGTTCTAGTAATATCATTATTACTGCCGCTTACAATACAAACTACATTTTTGTTTTGCAGTTTTTGGGCATATTGATCTAATGCCGCAATAGTCAATGCTCCGGCAGGTTCTACTACTATGGCATCTCTATTGTACAGATCTAAGATGGTTTGACAAACCTTACCTTCTGGTACGGTAATAACTGCATCTAAGTGATCCTTACAGATATCAAAAGTGAGATCCCCTACTCTTTGTACGGCTGCCCCGTCAACAAACTTATCAATCTTTTTTAATTCTGTATTTTTCCCGTTTGCTATGGATATTTTCATAGACGGTGCTCCTTCTGGTTCAATCCCAATAATTTTTGTGTGTGGTGACAAGGCTCTAAATACACCACATAATCCAGCGGCTAAGCCCCCACCACCAATTGCAACAAAAATATAATCTATAGGTGAAGTGCTTTGCTCTATTATTTCCAAACCTACGGTAGCCTGTCCTTCAATTATTTTTGGATCATCAAAAGGATGTACAAATACTTTACCCTGTTCTTGACAAGTTTTCAACGCAGCTTTATAAGAATCATCAAAAGTATCACCTTCAGAAACAAGAGTAACCCAATCTCCCCCAAACATTTCTGTTTGTTCTATCTTCTGTTTTGGAGTTACAGTAGGCATATAAATAGTTCCCTTTATACCTAAGTGATTACATGCAAAGGCCACCCCTTGCGCATGGTTACCTGCACTAGCACAAACAACACCTTTACTGCGTTCTTCTGCTGATAAAGAGCTTATCTTATTGTAGGCGCCCCTAATTTTATAGGAACGTACCCTTTGTAAATCCTCTCTCTTTAAAAGAATGGTAGCGTTAAATTGTTTGGAACATCGAATGCTCTCCATTAATGGAGTTACCGCAGCAACGGCACTAATAGTTTTAGCAGCTGCACGAATATCTTTAATGTTTGGGAAATATGACATTGTTTGATAAATAAAAAGCCTGTCTAGTTTCAAAGAAACCTGACAGGCCTAAGAATATAATTAAAAAATTTAAACAATTGGCTTCATAGCTGTCATAGATGCACGTAATCTTGCTCCTACTTTTTCTACGGGATGCTCTCTTAATGCTTTATTAACTGCAATTAATTTGGCATTATCTACACCATTATCATCGCCTACACTATATTTCTTACCAATAACAGAGGTATCAACTGTTTCCATAAAATCTTTAAGCAAAGGCTTGCATGCATGATCAAACAAATAACAACCGTACTCAGCAGTATCAGAAATTACTCTATTCATTTCAAATAATTTTTTTCTTGCAATAGTATTTGCTATTAATGGCGTTTCATGTAAGGACTCATAATAAGCAGATTCAGCAATAATACCAGATTCTGTCATAGCTTCAAAAGCAAGCTCTACTCCGGCTCTCACCATTGCCACCATTAACACACCATTATCGTAATATTCTTGTTCCGAAATTTCTTGACTACCAGCAGGTGTTTTTTCAAAAGCTGTTTCTCCCGTTGCGGCACGCCAATCTAATAAGTTTTTATCATCATTAGCCCAGTCTTCCATCATGGTTTTTGAAAAATGACCTTCCATGATATCATCCATATGCTTTTGAAACAACGGACGCATAATATCTTTTAATTCTTCTGATAATTCAAAAGCCTTAATTTTTGCTGGATTAGACAAACGATCCATCATGTTGGTAATACCACCATATTTTAAACCTTCTGTAACAGTTTCCCAACCGTACTGAATTAGTTTAGAAGCATAACCAGCATCAATTCCTTCAGCAATCATTTTATCATAACAAAGAATAGATCCTGTTTGTAACAAACCACAAAGTATAGTTTGTTCTCCCATTAAATCTGATTTTACTTCAGCTACAAACGAAGATTCTAAGACACCTGCCTTATGTCCTCCAGTTGCTGCTGCATATGCTTTTGCTTGCTCAAATCCCTTACCTTCTGGATCATTATTTGGATGTACAGCAATTAAGGTTGGTACTCCAAAACCTCTTTTATACTCTTCTCTAACTTCAGAACCAGGACACTTAGGTGCAACCATAATAACGGTTATATCCTCACGAATCTGCATCCCTTCTTCCACAATATTAAAACCATGAGAATACGAAAGGGTTGCCCCTTTTTTCATTAATGGCATTACTGTTGTTACCACATTAGTATGCTGCTTATCTGGCGTTAAGTTGATTACAACATCTGCACTTGGCACTAATTCTTCATAGGTGCCAACCGTAAATCCGTTTTCTGTTGCATTTTTATAAGAATCTCTTTTTTCTTGAATTGCAGCAGCTCTTAAAGTAAATGAAATATCCAAACCAGAATCTCTCATATTTAAACCTTGGTTTAAACCTTGTGCTCCACAACCTATAATTACTATTTTTTTACCTTTTAAGGCCGTTACACCTTCTGAGAATTCCGAAGAATCCATAAATCTACATTTTCCCAATTGGGTTAATTGATCTCTAAGTGATAACGTATTAAAATAATTTGACATTTTCTTGTACTCTTTTTTATCCCAATAATTTTAGGATTGATTAATTAATTATGTTGAAACTCTTCTAATAAACTACTGATGCGCATTTCTGCTTTACTTACTGCTATTCTACCAGACCTAACAAATTGCATAATACCATAAGGTTCTAGCTCGCTGTGCATTTTATCAATCTCATCTCGTTTTCCTGATTTGGATAAAACAAAGAAATCGCGTGCCACGGTTACAATCTGTGAATTGTTGTCTTTTATAATGTTTTGTATTTGGCGTTCATCAAACAACAAATCTGAAGAGATTTTAAACAAAGCAGATTCTTGGTAAATTATTTCATCGTCTGGATGATAAAAAGCTTTAATAACCTCTATTTGCTTTTCTATTTGACCCACAATATTTTGCACCCATTGTTCTGTTGTATGAATGACAATAGTAAATTTAGAAACCCCATCAATTTCTGATTTAGAAACATTAAGTCCTTCTATATTTATATGTCGCTTTAAAAATATGCCTGATATTCTGTTTAACAAGCCAACGTTGTTTTCAGAATAAACCGATATGGTATACCAATTATTTTCCATTTTCATATTGCTCCGAACCTCGAATCTCAAGGTGAAAAATCGGATTTATTTAATTAATATTTATTTTAATCGCACTTCTGAAACCGAAGCCCCTGATGGAATCATAGGGAATACATTATCCTCTTTTTCCACCTTTACTTCTAAGAAGTATGCCTCCTTAGATGCCATCATTTCTGCAATGGTTGATTGCAATTCACTACGTTCACTAATTCGTTTAGATTTGATATGATAGCCTTCAGCAATTTTTACAAAATCTGGATTTACCATAACCGTTGAAGCATATCTTTTTTCAAAAAATAATTCTTGCCATTGCCGAACCATCCCAAGATGATCATTGTTGAGAACCACAATTTTAACGGGTACTTTGTGCTGAAAAATGACACCCAGTTCTTGTATAGTCATTTGATAGCCTCCATCTCCTATTATAGCAACTACTTCTCGATCCATTCTTCCCATTTTTGCGCCAATAGCAGCGGGTAAGGCAAAACCCATTGTACCTAAACCACCAGAAGTAATATTACTTTTACTTTGATTGAATTTAGCATATCGGCATGCTATCATTTGGTGCTGACCAACATCTGTAACAATAACGGCACTGTTATTAGAAGCAATATTGATTTGCTCTATAACTTCACCCATTGTTAACTTTTCCTTGGTGGGGTGAATATCCTTATTAATAACAGCATCAAACTCAATTTTATATTTATCCTTAAATTGGTTGTGCCAAGTAGTATGCTCAGTTTTATTAATTAAAGGGAGTATTAACCCCAGCGTCTCCTTAGAATTTCCAAGAACGGCAACATCTACCTTTACGTTCTTATTTATTTCAGCAGGATCTATATCAAAATGAATAATTTTGGCTTGCTTTGCATAGGTGTCTAAACTACCAGTAACACGATCATCAAAGCGCATCCCAATCGCAATTAAAACATCACATTCATTGGTTAACATGTTGGGAGCATAGTTACCATGCATACCTACCATACCAACATTTAATGGATGGTTTGTATCTAATGCGGATAGTCCTAAAATTGTCCAAGCTGCTGGTATTCCTGCTTTTTCAACCAATGTTTTTAATTGTTCCTCGGCTTCTCCTAAAATAACACCTTGACCAAAAACGATTAAAGGCTTTTTAGCATTGTTTATTAATGCTGCAGCAGCTTCAATTTGGGTTACATCAGGCTTCGGAAAAGGGTTATAACTGCGTACTCCTGTACATGGCGTATAACTAAAATCGAATTCATCTATTTGGGCATTTTTAGTAATATCTATTAATACAGGACCTGGACGTCCAGATCGTGCAATATAAAATGCCTTCGCTAATATTTCTGGAATTTCTTCTGCCCTTGTTACTTGATAATTCCACTTGGTAACAGGTGTAGAAATACCAATAATATCTGTTTCTTGAAAGGCATCTGAACCTAATAAATGACGTGTTACTTGCCCAGTGATACACACCATAGGTGTAGAATCTATCTGCGCATCTGCCAAACCTGTCACTAGATTAGTGGCACCAGGTCCAGAGGTTGCCATGGCCACTCCTACTTTACCCGTTACCCTTGCATACCCTTGGGCAGCATGGGTAGCCCCTTGTTCATGGCGGGTTAAAATATGGGTTAATTTGTCTTGAAACTTATAAAGCTCATCGTAAACGGGCATAATAGCCCCACCTGGGTAACCGTATAATAAGTCTACACCTTCGGCTACTAAACAATGTATAATTGCTTCAGCCCCACTAATTTTTAGTGTTGTCTTGCTTTTTACTGAAGTCTTTCTTTCTTTTAATGTCTCCATTTTAAAAAATTCAAGTTAAAAGAATCTGTATCTATTTAAAAGCCTTTAAAATGCTACAGCTACTTTTGTATTTTTTGATTTTATTTTTAGTTAAAATTCATCTGTAACACAACCTTGTGAAGCAGATGATACAGAACGTGCATATTTATACAATACACCTTTTTTAAATTTTAATGCTGGGGCAACCCAAGCTTGTTTGCGTTTTGCGAGTTCGGCATCGGTAACATCTACATTGATCGCATTTGTTTCTGCATCAATGGTGATAATATCCCCATCTTGAACCAAGGCAATAGTTCCACCATCTTGTGCTTCAGGAGAAATATGTCCTACTACAAATCCGTGGGTACCACCAGAAAAACGACCATCTGTAATTAAAGCAACTTCTTTCCCTAGTCCAGCACCCATAATAGCAGCTGTTGGTTTTAGCATTTCCGGCATTCCTGGTCCCCCTTTGGGGCCTTCATAGCGAATAACAACCACATCACCTTTTTTAACCTTACCGTCGCGAATACCATCATTGGCATCATATTCACTATTAAATACTTTCGCTGTACCTTTAAATAATAAGCCTTCTTTTCCAGTAATTTTAGCCACAGAACCATTCTCAGCTAAATTTCCGTAGAGCATACGTAAATGTCCGGTTGCTTTAATAGGATTATCTAAGGGTCGAATAACATCCTGACCTTCAATTAAATCTGGAACATCCACTAAATTTTCTGCTAAAGTTTTACCTGTTACTGTTAAGCAATCTCCATGCAATATTCCATTTTTCAATAAATATTTTAAAACTGCTGGAACACCTCCAATACGGTGAATATCTTCCATTAGATACTTTCCACTTGGTTTTAAATCTGCTATAAACGGTGTTGTATCACTAATATGTTGAAAATCTTGTAAAGTAAAATCGATATCAGCAGCCCTAGCGATAGCTAAAAAGTGAAGCACTGCATTTGTGGAGCCTCCCATTATTGTAACCAAACGAATGGCATTTTCTAAGGATTTCCTAGTAATAATATCTAAAGGTTTAATATCGTGTTCTAGCAAATAATACATTTGCTTTCCAGCAGCTATAGATTCTTCCTTTTTCTCTTTACCCACAGCTGGATTAGAAGAATTATAAGGCAAGGACATACCTAATGCTTCTATAGCAGAGGCCATAGTGTTTGCCGTATACATACCGCCACAAGCACCAGCACCAGGAATTGCTTTCTTTATAATACATCCAAATTCCTCCTCTTTCATGGTGCCCGCCACTTTTTCACCCCAGGCTTCAAAAGCAGAAACAATATCTAATTTTCTATCGTTATGGCAACCCGAAGCTATGGTTCCTCCATATACTAAAATTGAAGGTCTGTTTAAACGAATCATCGCCATTAACGCACCAGGCATATTTTTATCACAACCCACAACAGTTACCAAACCGTCATAAGACATCCCTTGAACCACGGTTTCCATAGAATCTGCAATAATATCTCTTGAAGGTAAAGAAAAACGCATGCCCGGTGTTCCCATAGAAATACCATCACTAACACCAATGGTATTAAATATTAAACCTACAGATTCATTGGAGTTTACCCCAGCTTTCACATCTAAAGCCAAATCATTTAAATGCATATTACAAGGGTTTCCCTCGTAACCAGTACTTGCAATTCCAACAATTGGTTTTTTAAAATCTTCATCTTTAAAACCTATTCCGTACAACATGGCTTGTGCAGCGGGTTGTGTAGGGTCTTGTGTAACGTTCTTACTATACTTGTTTAATTCCATTTATATTATTTCTTGCAATTCTTGATTCCTGTTGAAAATACTATATCATTCAAATATAATTCTTTAAGATTCTTCATTTTTTTAACATTGTTTTTTTGTATAAATTCAACTTCCTTTAAAATGGATTAAACATTTGATTATCAAACAAATAAACCCATAAAAGATATCACATCCATCTATTTTTTTTAGCGATATTTAGATCGTTTTTTAAGTGAATAAAAAAGCCTGTGTCATTTTGATATGACACAGGCTTCTTAAAATCAATATAAGACCGTATCACCCCCCGAAAGTGGTAAGAATGACTTGTATTATATTAAATTTGTTCTTCATTGCTATGGCAATATTACTTAAAAAATTTAAATATGCAAAACATTACCATTTCTTAAATTAGTTTAAAAGTAATGGTATCTCCTGTTTTCTTTTGTGCCAATATATGTATGGATTCTTCCGATAATTGCAAAGCTCTAGTATAGCCTCCTGTAGTTTGACCATCTTTCATTAATATGATTAACTTTCCAGCAGGAGTTAGTTGTACAGTACCAGGTAATGTTGCAGACGTTAACATTGACAATTGATGTGCCTCTAATAATTCATTGAGTTGATATGCCATTCGGTTATTTTCTTTTGCTATTGTAAAACCTTTAGAAAATAAGCGTCCTTGTTGTTCCGCTGATAATTGATCAAATTCGGGGCCCTTATAAACCGTTAATTCTTTATCTAATAAGTGCGATTTTAAAGTTACCTCACTGAGTAAAGGTGAGAAAAGTGTTTCTGGGGTGTATGGAATTTTATCATTTTTAAGAAATGAGCCCTTGGTTGTTACCGGCTTAAACCATGATCTACTACCCAATATTTCATCTGTTTTAAATCCGCCTTTTATAGCCAAATAACCTCTGTAGCCCTTAATGAGCGTTCCATAACTAAGTACATCGCCTTTCCCAATTTTATGAATTTTATGATCTTTTACAGGGATTCCGTTTAATTGAACATCAAATTCTGCGCCGCCAAAAGCGATATAAGTATCTTCCGTAAACTCTAAGGTTGGACCTGTAATTGTAATTTCTAAGACCGCCGCATTTTCTTCATTTTCTAAAAGCTTGTTTAAATGGGTAACCGCATAAGAATCCATTGCTCCAGAAACAGGAATTCCTTGACTCCTATGGTGAAACCGTCCTAAATCTTGTATACTAGTATAAAAACCAGCTTTAAGCATTTTAACCATTCGCTAACATATTTTTAGTAGTAAAAATTCCGATTTCAATTTCTATTTTTAATAGATCATATTCCGATTTTGATATGGCATAAAACTGAATTTTATCCCCAACGCTTACAAAGATTGGAATTTCAACTTTGGCATCAAACAAGGGAAATGGACAATTGCCTATAATATTCCATCCTCCGGGCGACTCTTGTGGATAAATTCCTGTCTGTTTTGACGCTAGGCCAACAGCACCTTTCAACACTTTTAAACGAGGAACTTCCCTTCTAGGTACCTCCATTTCTTTAGATAATCCTCCCAAGTACATAAACCCAGGTAAAAATCCTATACCATACACTGTATATGTAGTACTTGTATGGTTTTTAATTACTTGTTTTGGGGTCATCCTCAATTTTTGGGCCACCTCTAAAAGGTCCACTCCAAACTCCTCATCATAACAAACAGGGATTTTCCAAACAGAATTTTTAAAAAGAATTTGCTGCTCTTCATTTTTATAACAGCCTAAAAGAAAATCTTTGGTTTTATTAAAATTAAAATTGGTATCATAAAAGATCAGTGTTAATGAATTATATGCAGTTACCAATTCAAAATTGTTGTTTTTTAAATAGTTTGCTTTAAGACTTGTACTAAATTGAAGTATGTCATTTAAGATAGCTTCTTCTACGTAATGAGGCCATTCTATGATAATAGCTTTTTCTCCAAATTGTTTTATACTTACGGGGTATTTGTACATTTTTTTATGGAAATGGAATGTTTGGGTAATTCATTATAAAGATACAATAATATACTACTACTGTTTTCGGTATCACTGTGAATACAATACGTATTTGCATTAAATCTAATACTTTTTTTTGAATTAGTAATTACTATATTATTCTTTATCATTGGTAAAATATGATGGAGGACTGCCCTAGAATTTTTAATCATAGCATTAGGCTTAAAACGCTCAACTAAACTTAGGTCATCGTTATAATTTCTATCCATAAAAGCTTCATAACTTATTTTAAATCCTTTTGTAACTGCAAGACCAGCTATTACAGAACCATAGGGCACATAAAGCACAGTTGTTACCTTATAGCCTTCAATAGCCTTTAAAAAAGTGGTAGCCAATTTTTTATTATTTGCAATATCATTGTACAAGGCACCATGAGGTTTTATATGGTGCAAAGTACTGTTATGCTCCTTAATAACAAGTTCTAAATTTTTAATTTGAAGTTGAATACTTTGAATCAATTCATCTTCAGATATAAGCATGGATTTTCTACCAAAATTAATAGGATCTGGATAAGATGGGTGTGCCCCTATTTTTACTCCATTTTTCTTAGCTAATTGTACCATTTCAACCATTTGCTGAAGCGTACCGGTATGGCCGCCGCAAGCAATATTACAGGATGAGATATAAGGGAAAATACGGGTTTCATTCCCAATACCCTCACCAACATCACAATTAATATCGATTTGAAATATATTCTTCTTCATCTCTTTTCCGCATTTAAATTTTTTTACCTCTAAGGTTTCCAATTTATCAATAGCAATAAATTACAAATTCATTTTGAAGGATGGTGTTTAACTAAGTTACCGGAATAACTTAGTTAAGCGGTTTACAATAGGATAAATAGAGCTACCTAACCTTAAAAAATTTCTCAATGGAGATAGCCTTTCCATTTTGCATAAACCCTTCTAAAACCACTTTAAAATCACCTTCTACATCGGAAGTATAAAAGCTAATTTCTTGTGTTTCATGAGCTTTAGTATACAAATGAGGTTCCCATAAAAGTTGGCTCCTAAAATCAGGAAAACGTTTCGTTCTGTTTTGATTTTGAGTGGAGTATTCTTGTTTAAAATAACTTTTATTTTTTTCGGGATAGATTAGTTTTCTTCTCAGAATATAAGCTCCTTGATCTTGCAACATAAAGTCCCCAGTTTTAGTTTGTATTAAAATAACCCCTTGATAGATACGATCCCCATAAACATACTTATCTCTAATAACACTAATGGTTTTAACCTTTCGTGCATCATAATTAATAACCGTATTATAATCCTGTACAAAAACTCCATCAACAAGAACCAAGGGATCTTCACTCTCTGTACTTAATGCGTTACCGTAATAGGTACTTCTCTGCCTAACACGAAGTACATTTTTTTCGTTTTCTTTGGTTGCCCATACATGCTCTATAATTTCTACTAATGTCTCTTTTACTGTATTAAACCGAGTATAATCATCCAAATCAAAAACGAGTACATCCCTTCCATTAAACAAAAATTCTGTTTGCTTTTCAACTATAGAATCTGGCTTTACACTGAAATAACTATTTTCTATTTGGTTATAAACACTCCGTTGCTTAATTAATTTTTCCATTGCCGGACTAATACTGAATTTCTCAAAGTTTAAATCTGAATAATCCAATGTAACATTAGCATCTAACTCAATTTTATACAATTGCTTATGCTTGTGAATTACTTGAAAAACAGCTTCCACTTCAGAATAAAATTCTTCAGATATATTAAAGTAAAAATCACCCTTATTATTAGTATTCGCTATTTTTATAAAGCCATTAATTTTATCCGGGATTGATAAGGATATATTAATGTTTGATACTTTTAAGGTATCATTAATGGGTATAATTTTTCCACTAATAATTTCTCCTCTTACTTCAGGAAGCCAAATAGAATCTCTCTTCAGTTTAAATGTATTAGCGCTAGGTTTATCCTTTAAAACACCTGTTGCACTTTGTTGGGTTGCGTTGGGTTTAATTGGGCTAATATTTCCTACAGTCATTGACAGATTCGCTGCAGAATTAGATCTGTTAATCATTTTAAGGGTAACCTTACTGCGCTTTTTAAAGGAAGTTTTGTCCATAAGCAGTTCAAAATTATCGTCTAGCTTATTTCTTAATTGTGGTTTTTCTAGCCTTAATTGCACATCGTTTTGCTGTAAAATAGCTTTTTGATTTTCTTGATAGGGATTAATTATACTGATATCTTCCTGAAAAAATGAATTCTGGTTTACCATCCACTTGGTGTATCCAATAATTTTATAATTCCCAGACGGTATGGATACTGGAATAAATAGATCACTAGATGCCATTCCTTTTTCTAACTTCAATTTTTGCTTAAGAACCACGATCTTATCTTCAGACACCAATTCAACATATCCAATATCACTCAATGAACTTAAGTTATCCGTGTCTCCATTTAAGCAATAAAAGGAATAGTAAAGTGATTCCCCTACAAATAGCAATGAGGAGTTCATATGAAGATAGACTTTTTCTGTTGGAATCTTGGACCGAAATAATTGATCAGTAGGACTATTCGGTATACTTTGCCCCTTAACACTGCTTATGGCACTGATGATGATTACAATTCTATAGATTAATTTTTTCATTCGCATTTTTATTATTCTTCCCAAAATTCGGGAATAACATTGGTTCCAAACGTTGTACAATCACCACACTCTAAATAAGTTACCTCATATGGTCCTTGTGGATTGTCAGGACCAAAATCACAATCAATTGGCGGGTCAGCTGTTAAGCATGGATTTTCTTGTGAGTAAACTACTCTATTTTCTTCTATCATTGGCACCAATTGGTAAGGCCATGGCGTAATTCTATCACAACTATAGGGGTATTCTGGACCGTCACTATTTGGATAAAAATCTTGATAGTTAAAAAATATTCGCTCCGATCTCGTGACAGCAGAAACATCAAAAAAACCAATGACATTATTCTCATTATTTTCAGCGTAGATATTGCCTTTTATGAATCCCGGTTGTACCTGTGAAAATAGATTTTGAGAGCCCGAAAAATCATTTAAATTTTTATAAAATGCATAAGCCTCCCGCGAAACGGAATATTGTTTAACTACGATAGAATATCTGTTAGCAAGTACATAATCTGTAATTGGAATAAAACGAATTTGAGTTTTACGTATTCTATCTGTATTTAAATCTACTCCCGACTCTAGAATATTGGATATAGAATAGTTGGTTACATAACATTCTTTTTTTTGTTCTGTTTTTTGAACCAACTCAAAAGTTATTGGATTTTGAGACACCAAAATTAAAGTGGAATCATTGTACTTTGGAACAATTACCTTATGTGTCTCTTCATATTCATACCTGTAATAACCCTTTTCACCAGAAGGATTATAACTATCTAAAAAAACTCCGACCCCTAGGGCACCATCTTCATCTGTTTTTGCTTCTGCATAAACATTTTCTATCTGTGTGTCTTGTGGTATAATTTCAGATTTGGTTGTATACTTTTCACCGCTATCTGTTTCTATAAAAAGCGTATATTCTATAGTAGGTTGCGCACTAAATTCAACCATAGAATTATATATTCCTGGGGCAGTTTCCGAAAACACAAATTCATTATTCTGATTGTCCTGTATACGAACAACAGCCCTTTGTTCTGCGGCTGCATCATACTCTTCAAACCGGAAGGTTCTACTTAATCTAATTTCATGGTTTTTGTGTTCATCCGTTAAAACAGCCTCTACCACTAGTAAACTTTCAAAAGATTCAGTTTTAGCATTAAATTCTTCAATGCAACCAATAGCCAAAAGAAGTATAAACATACTTAAAATAATATGTTTCTTATGGTTAAAAAATTGTTTTAAATTGAATTTCATTTCTACTTTTTATAATTAGTCTATCCAAAAATTAGGTTTAATATTAGTTCCGATTACAGTACAGTCTCCACATTCTTTAGATACAAATAAATACGGTCCTTGTGGAATGGTAAAATCACACTCGATTGTTGGGGCTATAGTACAGTAATTAATACCAACATAAACATAACCCCAATCTATTAAATTTTTTATTATTGCAGGGTTTACGGGTTGTATTGTGTTACACTCATACGGATAAGAAAATATATAAAAATCAAAGAAATCTCTATAATTAAAAAATAATCGTTTGCTTGTTACTGAAGACACATCAAAAAAACCAATTACATTATTTTCATTATTTACTGAAGATATGTTACCCTGTAAGAATCCAGGTTGCCTTTGAGAAAACAAACTTTGATTCCCGGAAAAATCATTCAAATCTTTATAAAAAGTATAAGCCTCTCTAGATACTGAATACTGTTTTATAAAAATAGAATACCTATTAGAAATCATATAATCTTCCTTATTAATAAAACGAATGGGAGTTTTCAAGAGTTTAGTAGAATTTAATCCGACTGATGATTTTAAAATATTTTTATCAGAATAATTTGTGCTATAACACACTTGTATTTCTTTAGTTTTTGGGACTTCCGTAAATGTTAATAGGGCTTCAGAAGAAATTATTAAATCATTAGGGTCCCATTTCGGAACAATTATTTTATAGGTTTCTTCATATTCAAACCTGTAATAATCGGTTTCACCTATAGGGTCATTTGAATCTAAAAACACTCCTATACCTGTTTTTCCTTCTTCATCCATTTGTTCCTCTGCATATATATTTTCTATTTCTGCTCCATTTTTAAAAATTTCTGATTTGGAAATATATTTTTCACCTAGACCTGTTTCTATATATAAAGTATACCCTACTTCTGCTTGGGCACTAAATTCTGTCACAGAAGTATATATTCCCGGATTAGACTCTATAAACAGATATTCACTGTTCTGGGTATCTTTAATACTAACAACTGCAAATTGTTCAGGGGCTGAGTTATATTCTTCAAACCTAAATGTTCTACTTAATTTAATTGTATGCTTTTTATTTTCATTTGTTAAAACGGCCTCTACTACAAGTAAACTTTCAAAGGATTCGGTTTTGGCCTTGAATTCTTCTATACACCCTGTAGCCATAAGCAAAGCAAACATCACTACAACATTTTTTTTATACCTATCCAATTTTAAAAATCCGTTTTTCATTTTGAAATCAGAATTTAATATTATATGAAATCGTAGGAATTGGAATAGAAAAAATTGAACTTTTATATGCTTTTACGTCCCCATCCTTAGTCACAAAAAATACAGCATATGGATTGTTTCTCCCCAAAACATTATATATGGAAAAATTCCAATAACCATGCCCCGGTTTTTTTAACTTATGATTTCCTTCTACATTAAAACTTAAATCTAACCTGTAATAATCAGGGATTCTGTATTTATTTCTATCACTATAAACGGTATACGTAGAACCTTGATATTCAAAATTACCTATGGGGTATGTAATTGGCCTTCCTGTTTGGTATTCAAAATTTGCTGAAAGACTAAATCTCCTCGTTAATTTTAAGTTTGAAACTATACTTAAATTATGAGGTTTGTCGTAATTTGAGGGAAAATAATCACCTTTATTCACTTCCTCCTCTTCAAAATCACTATCTAATTTTAAGAAGGACCTTGAGTAGGTATACCCTATCCACCCATTAAGTTTACCTTGGTTCTTCCGTACTAAAAGTTCTACCCCATAAGATTTACCTTCTCCCTGTAATATTTCAGTCTCTACATTTTCATTCAACAAAAGTTGCGCGCCCGTTTTAAAATCTGGAATATTTTTTGATTTTTTATAATAGCCCTCAATACTAACTTCATAGGTATTCCCTTCTATATTTTTAAAAATACCCAATGCTATTTGTTCCGATTGTTGTGGTTTTACGTTATAATCTGATAGTTTCCAAATATCAATTGGAGACATTGTTGTATTGTTCGTTAAGGTATGAACATATTGATACATGCTGTTGTAACCCATTTTAAGAGATACCTTTTTATTGAGCAGGTATCTCCCAGATAATCGGGTTTCTAATCCGCCATAGTTTTTTACAATTTTATTTTTACCAAAACTCAAGGTATCAATAATAGTTTCTTCATTTTTTGGCATATTATTTTGATATACTCTGGGTGAAGCACTACCTAACGCTTGAAACATGGAATACCGAAGCCCCATGCTTACCAGCCATTTGTCGTTTATTTCATAGTTATCTGTAAGATATATAGCAGATTCCATACCCTGCTCTTTGGCTATATGTAATGATGCTATATCCGAGCTCTCTCCCAAAGGATCTATATTTCCAGGGCTAACAATGTATTTTTTGGAAGATACCCCATAATTTATTTTATGTTGTTTACTAGATAGGTAATCAATATTCAATTTTAACCCAATTTCATTAATGTCGTAATAAAAAGCAAAATTACTATTGCCCACACCTTCATAATCTATGTTGTATTTATAATGACTATTGAAAATGGAAAAACTTCCTATATTTTTTTCGTTGATTTTTTTTAACCAATTTACAGAAAACAATCGGTTACTATAGGTATACATAGAATCTGATGTAATACTAAAGTCGTCCTTACTATAATAGGCCGTACCTCGTATTTCACTTGTGTTATCTATTTTGGTATTAAACTTGGCAACAAGATCAAAAAAAGAGGCTTTACTATTTTCTAGTGATTTCTCATTTAAGGATTTTAAGATCCAGTCAGAATATGAACTTCGACCTCCAAGCATTACAGCCGTTTTATTCTCCTTCAAAGGAATTTCTAGAGCCACATTATTTGTTACAGGTCCTATAGATGCCTCTCCTTGAAACTCCTTTAAATTAGCATCTTTTGTTGTAATATCAAAAACGGATGAGAGTCGACCACCAAACTGTGCAGGAACACTTCCTTTATAAATTTTAATGGATTTTGTTGTGAATGGATTTAAGGCTTGAAAAATACCGAAAAAATGTGCCGGATTATATAATACTGCATCATCCAAAAGTATTAAGTTTTGGTCTGTTTTGCCTCCTCTTACATTAAACCCTCCCGAGCCTTCACCGGCAGTAGTTATTCCTGGTAAGGTTGTAGCAACTTTTAAAATATTGCGCTCTCCCATAACCATTGGAATGTTCTTAGTTTCTTCTGAACTGATTTCATTGGCACCCATTTCAGCTTCTTCAACATTGCTGTTTTGGTTACCATCGAGAATAACTTCATCTAATTCTTCTATATTTTCAGTCATAGCTATATTAAGGACACCATCATTATAGGCGATAATCTTCTTCTGAATTTCTTTAAACCCCATAGAACTAATTACAAGCTCATTTTCACCTTTAGGGATCGATATTTCATAATAGCCAAGACCATTTGACACAGTTCCTGAACCCGCGTTTTGAACAAAAATTAAAACATCTGAAATTGTATTCTCGCTTTTACTGTCTGTGACATATCCACTGACCGTAAACATTTTACGTTTGTCTAGAACGTTTTCCTTGCCGATAATAGAAGTTTCGGTCTCAATTTCTCTTGAAGAACTATTTTTGGAATAAAAAATTGGCTTATTTACTACAGGAGAATGCTTTTCTTCATCAACGGATATTTCTTTTTTTCCAAAAAAATTAGGAGGTAATTCGCTATAAACAACCCGGTTTTGAGTAAGAATTATACTTTTGGAATTTAGAATAAAATAATTAAGATTTGTTTTCTCAAATATAAAACCTAGAACATCTGACAAAGCTGCGTTCCTAAAGCTTCCCGAAATAACATTTTGGTCCAACCATTCCTCAACGAAATAAAAGGTATAATTAGTTTTTTCTTCTAAAGTATGAATTACATCAATTCTTTTGGCATTTTCAAAACTTAAAGAAATTAAATCTTTGTTTTCTTGAGCAAATCCGAAAACCAAAAAATGAACAAATAAGACGGTTATAATTTTAGTTCTCAAATTCACTTGTTTTAGTTTGTATTAAAATTTGCAAACCTTCTAAAAGATGAATCATATCCAAATCTAGTGATGACTTTTTAATACCATATTTTTTAATTTCTTTTTTATATTTTGGAAAAACACTCATAAAATCACTTCTATTTTTTACCCTATAAAATCTATTTTCATAAAGGATGAAATTAAAATTTGCTTTCTTATATTTATAAAGTAATCTTTCATCATCCACTATAGACCGCCGTGTTTTTTTATGTTTTTTAAAGAGGGTTATGGAAGGTGATTCATAGAGTACCTCTGCAAACCCATTTATACCTGCACCTTGGATTTTATAGTTGTTCAAGTTTACAAATTGATTCTCACCTATAAAAAAGCGTTCAACCTTATTTTTAATAGGTTGTATGGGTATCAGCATTCCTTCCCTATTTTTAAGATGAATTAAAAGTTCTTCTTCAAATAAATCATATTTGAGTTGTAAATCAAAATACGGTTGTCCACTATACACTAAAGATCCAATAAAAAAATCATAGGATTCAAAATACCGATGTGTATTCTTAAATGATTTATTTTTCTCAAAGAAACCATCACCAGTATCAAGGTAACCATTAAAGATGGCTGTATTTTCAGGCCCAACCTTAGCATCAAACCAATTGTATATCTCAGCTGTAGTCGAAACTTCCTGAGACCAAACCAACCGTGAAATTAAGGCGAAAAATATAAGAATAAAAGTTCTTATGTTTTTTGATATCATATTCGGTAAAAATTTAAATGTGTATCAAATACATACACAAAAATCAATTAATTAAAAAGGTGAATTTAACCAAAATTTTATTTCAAAAAATAAAAACAGAGAAATAAAACATACAGGAGGATTAACCAAATTATTATCCCTTGAAAAATAATGAAAGGTTGTATTCGTTTTATCAATTTTATACAAAGGTAAATTCACAAAAAAAGCTTGGCCCTACTAACAAAAAAATGAATAGTTACCACTTTTAATTCCTATCGAATTACTTTACTGACTATGCTTAATTAATTTGAAATCGAATCATATCATTACCTCCTTGCAGGGTACACTTTATTCACATCCTCTAAAAAAAACAATTCAGCTAATGAATTCATTTTTAATGCATTTCATCTAAAACATAAAAAGATGGCTGTAGTTCAACGAAAGTAAGTAATAAACCTAAAAAAAATCTGTTATAATAATCCCAAATGAGATTAAACCTACTTTGAATGACATGTTTAGAATGTAAGAATGAGCTTAGCCATATTGAACTTAAAAATGCGATAGACGCATTTGGTGTTGCATTATGTACCAAGCATCAACTAAGATTAAACAAATTAATCTTAAAGAATAAAACCCCCAAAGAGGCCATACAATTGTACTATGGTCTGAAAGAGAAAAACGTAAACCCAATGTTAGAGTGGTGGGATGGTAAAAAGTCTGTTGACATAGCCATATCTCGCGTAAAGCTCAATATTGAGATTGACACTGAATACAACATGCTTACGCATGAACAGGCTCTAAATGACTTAGAAGAAGCAATGCATTCTTTTAAAAATGGGTTTACAACTATTAAAATCCCAAACGATTTAGTACGGCATCATTTTAAGGAGACCGTGAACAATATAATGGGTATCGTAGAAGGCCTTAACACCAATATTAAAAAAATTTAAAAAAATTAGTACAGCCTACCTTGCAAATAATTGAAGTTGATGTTTTTAAAAATCATCAACTTCAATTATTCTACACTATTCCATTTTTATCTTTATATTAGGCTCTTCAAGTTTACCGAAAGATGAAAAACACAGTATTTACCGCTTCTTTACTTATATGTTTATTTATGGCATTTAACGCTAGTGCCCAAGATTGGGCTAATTTAAACCGGTTTAAAAAAGCCAATGAAAAATTAGAGGAACCTGATAAAAATGAAGACAGAGTTGTTTTTATGGGGAATTCAATTACACAGGGTTGGGGCAATCTTATGCCCGAATATTTTTCAGACAAAGCCTATATCAATAGGGGAATTAGCGGACAAACTACACCGCAAATGGTATTGCGATTTAGGCAAGATGTAATTAATCTAAAACCAAAAGTTGTTGTTATTTTGGCAGGCACCAACGATATCGCAGGGAATACGGGACCAGCTACATTAGAAGAAATTGCAGACAACATTAAGAGTATGGCGGAAATAGCACGTGCAAACAATATTAAAGTTGTTATTTCTTCTACCCTACCCGCATTTGATTATAAATGGAGCCCCAATAAAAGCCCAAATACTAAAATTCCAGCGCTAAACGCAATACTTAAAGCATATGCCAAAGAAATGAAAATTGTCTATTTGGATTATTTTTCGGCAATGGCTACGCCAGAAAACGGATTGAAAAAAATTCATTCTAAAGATGGGGTACACCCCAATCTTCTTGGTTATCAGTTAATGGCTCCTCTGGCCGATAAGGCAATTGCCAAAGCTTTAAAGAGAAAAAAATAGGTACCTCATGATGCAAACACCACTAATAAGCATCTTAATACCTTTTAAAAATGTAGCTGCTTATTTTGATGAATGTATCCTATCTATCCTTTCACAAACCTATAAAAACTGGGAGCTAATTGCTATAAACGACCACTCTACAGACAATAGTGAACAACTATTGCATTCTTATGTTACCCAAGATTCGCGAATTACATGTACAACAAATACAGGAAAAGGTATAATCCAGGCACTACAACTTGCCTACACCTTATCTAGCGGAATATATATTACAAGAATGGATGCTGATGATATTATGACTCCCAATAAATTGGAGGTTATGCTAAGTTCACTTTTAAAAAAAGGAAAAGGACATATTGCAATTGGAAAGGTTGAATATTTTTGTGCGACTGGTGTAAACAACGGTTACAAACGCTATGAAGAATGGCTCAATAAACTAACGATTACTGGAAGTAATTTTTCTGAAATTTATAAGGAGTGCGTCATCCCATCTCCTTGTTGGATGCTACATAAAAACGATTTTGAAAAAGCTAATGCCTTTAACCCCAATAGATATCCTGAAGATTATGACCTTGCATTTCGCTTTTATAAAACAGAGCTACAATGCATTCCTTGCAACCAAGTTTTACATCTATGGCGAGATTACGACACTAGATCCTCGAGAACTAGCGCGCATTATGCTCAAAACTACTTTTTAGATATTAAATTAGACTACTTCTTAGCATTGGAATACAAATTAACCCATACCCTTATTGTTTGGGGCGCTGGATCCAAAGGAAAAGAAATTGCTAAAAAATTAATACACAATAAAACCCCTTTTCTTTGGGTTTGCAACAATCCTAAGAAAATTGGAAAGGATATATACAACCAACGTTTACTACATTTTTCAGCCATATCTTCCGTAAAAAAAAGTCAAATCATTATAACTGTGGCTAATGAGGAGGCTCAAAAAAGTATTAGAAATAAGTTAAAACAGTTCGAATTAGCAGCTATGAAAGATTATTTTTTCTTTTGCTAAAGAAGCAGATCCTTTTCATCTAATTGCTTATATTTGGGAAATTAAATTAAGGAATGCAGTTTAAATATCCGGAACTTCTTTGGGCTTTATTTTTACTATTAGTTCCGCTATTCATTCATCTTTTTCAACTTCGGAAATTTAAAAAAACTCCCTTTACTAATGTAAAAGTATTACAAAAAGTACAAGTGGAATCCAGAAAAACCCGCAACCTAAAGAAATGGTTGCTCCTTTTTACAAGACTTTTAATTTTTGCGGGCATAATACTAGCTTTTGCACAACCTTTTTTTGCACAAAAAGGCGCCTTAAAGCAAAAGGAAACTGTAATATACTTAGATAATTCTTTTAGCATGCAGGCCAAGAATAATGACATCGATCTGCTAAAGGATGCTACGCAAGAACTAATAAAAAACCTAAGAAAGGAAAATCAATTTAGCCTGTTTACCAATTCTAACACCTATAAAAACACAAGTCTAAAGGATATTCAAAACGATTTACTGTCTTTAAAATATACCAATAACCAATTGAGTTTGCATGAAATTAGTATAAAAGCGAATACTATTTTTAGTTCAAAAAATAATACTGAAAAGGATTTAATAATTATTTCAGATTTTCAACAGGCTATGGGTACTACCAAAATAGATAGTGCCACTACTGTCCATACCCATTTTATAAAATTAAATCCTAACCACAGCAATAATATTAGTATAGACAGTGCCTATATTTCTAAAATTGATGCTGAAAATATGGAATTGACCGCAACTTTATTAAGCAGCACTGCAACAGAAAATATTGCTGTTTCGCTATATAATAAGGATCAGTTATTTGCTAAAACATCGGCCCTATTTAATCAAAATAAAACAGCAACTGTGATTTTCACTCTACCAAAAAACACAGCATTTGACGGTAAAATTGAAGTGTTAGATAAGGCCTTGTCTTATGACAATCAACTCTTTTTTACGATCAACAAAAAAGAGAAAATAAAGGTGTTAGTGATCTCTGAGAGTGATTCAGATTATTTGGATCGAATATTTACTGAGGATGAATTTGCACTGCAAACAGTTGCACTAAAACAACTAAATTACAGTACGCTAGAAAACCAAAATCTTATTGTTTTAAACGAGCTTGTAACCCTCCCTGAATCATTAATAAATTCATTGCATTCCTTTACAACAAATGGTGGTAGCCTGGTTGTAGTACCCGCAATACAAAGCACTGTGGCTATCTATAATAAATTACTTGGATCCTATTATTCAACTGCAATGAGTAGCTCTATTCCTATGGCGCGTAAAATTACAGACATTGCGTTTTCTCATCCCTTGTATAAAAATGTATTTGAGAAAAACATTACCAATTTTCAATACCCAACGGTTCAAAGTTATTTTCCAGTTAAAACCACAGCACCCACCCTTTTAAATTTCGATAATCAAGCTCCATTTTTAGTGGGAGCAAACGGATTCTATTTTTTTACAGCTGCCCTATCTAAAGAGCATTCCAACTTTAAAAACGCTCCATTAATTGTACCTACATTTTATACAATGGGTTCCAGTAGTCTTAAACTGCCCCAATTATATAACGTCGTAGGTGTAACAACAAAAGTAGATATAGAAACACCATTAGAAAATGACAATATTTTAAAACTAACCAAGGGCAGTACAGAATACATTCCCTTACAACAATCGTTTGCAACCAAAATAACCCTTACATTAAACGATGTTCCGGATACAGATGGAATTTATACTGTTAATAAAGGAGATTCTATATTAAATACAATTAGTTTAAATTACCCTAGAAAAGAAAGTGTATTGACCTATCTTGATGTACACGCTTTGGATGCAAGCACAACGAATGAATCGATAACGAAATTATTTCAAAATTTAGAAAATAAGCAAAAGGTATCTGAGCTTTGGAAATGGTTTGTTATTTTTGCAATGTTTTTTCTAGTACTAGAAGTTCTTATCCAAAAATATCTTTCATGAACATACTAATAAAATCGGCCAAAATTTTTGATAGCACCAACAAGAAACTCCATTTACAAAAGCGAGATATCTTGCTAAAGAATGGTATTATTGATACAATAGCTCCTACGATAAAAGAGGATGGCGACGTAAAGGTAATTAGCCGTGATAATTTATGTGTTTCTATAGGCTGGTTTGATAGCAGTGTTTCTTTTGGTGAGCCAGGATATGAAGAAAGGGAAACCATTGTAAACGGACTTAAAACAGCGGCTAACGGTGGGTTTACCGACATCATACTTAATCCAAACACAAACCCTGTACCTTATACAAGTTCTACAATTTCATTTATAAAAGACAGGGCTAAAAACACGAGTACAACCCTTCACCCGCTTGGAGCTTTAACGGTGAATAGTGAAGGTGTAGACTTGGCCGAGTTGTTTGACATGAGCAATGCAGGAGCAGTTGGTTATGCTGATCATAAAAAACCAACGGACAACGCTAACCTTTTAAAAATAGCCTTACAGTACGCACAAAATTTTAACGGATTGGTCTATTCATTTCCATTAGACACTAAAATTGCCGGAAAAGGTATCGTAAATGAAGGAAGTGTTTCTACAAGTTTAGGACTTAAAGGAATCCCTGCTTTGGCCGAGGAATTACAAGTAGCTAGAGATTTATTCATTTTGGAATATACCGGAGGTAAATTACACATTCCAACCATTTCAACTGCAGGTTCTGTTAAACTTATTGCAGATGCGAAGAAAAAAGGATTAGACGTTAGTTGCAATGTGGCGTTACCAAACTTGGTCTTTACCGATGAAACTTTAGAGGAGTTTGATACCAATTTTAAGGTACTTCCGCCATTGAGAACCAAGAAAGATGTAACTGCACTTATAAAAGGAGTAAAATCTGGAGTCATCGATTTTATTACAACCGATCACACACCACTAGATATTGAACAGAAGAAAATTGAATTTGATAATGCAGCCTATGGTACCATAGGATTAGAAACAGCCTTTGGAATCCTCAATACAATCTTTGATGTAGAAACAACTGTTAATACCTTAACAAAAGGGAGAGATAGGTACGGAATTCATACCCCGTTATTTGCTGAAGGTGAAAAAGCGAATCTCACTTTGTTTGATGAGAACACAGCCTATACCCATACAGAAAAAAACACGATCAGTACTTCCAAAAATAGCATGTTTTACAACCTGGCATTAAGGGGCGAAATTTTTGGTGTTATAGCAAATAACACGGTTACTATTAAAAACTAATTTAGAACATTACATTTATGAGTGATTCACCCAAGGGTAAAACTACTGCAATTCTAACCTACCTATCACCTGTTGGTACCTTAATTGCCTTAACAATGAATATGGAACCAAAAGATGAATTTGCGCGCTTCCATATTCGACAAGCATTTGGATTGAATTTATTTTTTATCGCATTTGCATTGTTCATTAGTCAATGGTTAGATTTTTATGCTTCTATAGGTTTGTATATTTCTTATATGGTACTTTGGACCTATGGTTTCTTAGGCGTATTAAACAACAAAAAACAACCGATTCCAATACTCGGTGATATTTCTCAAAAATGGTTTACTTTTATTCAATAGCATGACAACAGCACCCCTATCCCTACATCACCTTATAAAACCAGCAACAATACTTAAAGATAAAACTCCTGTATTATTTATGCTTCATGGTTATGGAAGTAATGAAGAAGACCTTTTTTCTTTTGCAGCAGAATTACCAGAGGAGCTTTGTGTAATTTCTATCCGGGCTCCCTACCCTATGCAACCATATGGTAATGCTTGGTATGCTATTAATTTTGATGCCGAAAAAGGAAAATGGAGTGATGATCAAGAGGCCTTGCTTTCAATAAAAAAAATACTAAATTTTATAGAAGAGGCATGCAATACCTACTTCTTAGACAAAAACAATGTAACGCTTTTAGGGTTTAGTCAAGGCGCAATATTAAGCTATGCTACCGCAATCTCTTATCCAGAAAAAATAAAAAATGTTATCGCATTAAGTGGATATATCAATGAAAACTTAATAGACACAGAAACGGATATAAAAGGGCTAAGTCATTTAAATATATACGCTTCTCACGGAACTGTAGATCAGGTAATTCCTGTTAGTTGGGCACAAAAGACACCACTTATATTATCGAATTTACAGATTAAACACAAGTATGAAGAATTCCCTATTGGACATGGGGTTTCTCCTCAGAATTTCTATTCACTAAAAGAATGGTTGAAAGATAAAATTTAATTATTCCTACGGTATAATAGATGATCTATTAAAGTAAAGTCTATGCTTAAATCATCCTTAAGCTCATACTTAATCAATAATTCTCCCCAGAATTTGCCATCAGAGAAATCAGAAATAATCCATTTATGGTTTAGTACTTTAATTTTATTTATTTTAAAATCTCCTTCCATTCCTTCATAAGGAACTAAAGGGTTATCGCCTTTTGCTTCATTGGTTTCAATAAGCTTATCAGCAATGTACCGTGCAAGATTTTTAATTTTCAAATGATCGTAATAAGACAAAGCATCATCATTATTTTCCAATAGAAAATATTGAAGATCCATTGTTTTTATCGCTGCCGTTTGCACAGAATCTTCTAGGCTAACTACTTTAGATCGTAAGAAATCTATCTTGCCATTTTTATCTTTTAGCATATTACTTGCACTTACAAATTGGTACAACGCTATTAATGCTGCAAATATAAATAGGTATAATAATAAATTCTTCTTCATTAGATTAAAGCTATATCGTTAATGTTAAATTATCATATGCCAAATGTACATTTTTTGGCAATATTTTTTCCACTTCATCATGAAAACCTAACAAATGACTAATATGTGTAAAATAGGCTTTTTGTGGTTGTACCTTTTCAACAAACTCAAGGGCTTCCTGAAGATTAAAATGTGAAGGACTAGGGTCTACACGCAAGGCATTAACGACCAATACCTTAACTCCTTTTATTTTTTCAATCTCACTATCTTCCATAACCTTTACATCGGTTAAGTACACAAAATCATCAATTTTAAAACCAAATACCTCCAAATTCATGTGCAATGATTTTATTGGCATTACTTCCTTGTCACCAATAACAAACGAGGTGTTTTCTTTGAATTCATTACTGAGCAACTCCGGTGCTCCTGGGTAGCGTTCTTCCTCATTAAAAATATAGGCAAAGCGTTGTTTAAAAGCATTGAGTACTCGTCTATCCGCATAAATAGGAATAGCTCCTTGTCTAAAACAAAAAGGCCTTATATCATCTAAACCTGCCGTATGATCTGCATGCTCATGTGTAAAGAGAATACCATTTAAGTGACTTATAGGGTTTGTAAGCATTTGTTGTCTAAAATCCGGGCCACAATCGATCACATAATTGTATGATCCCCATGAAATTAATACAGATACCCTAAGGCGTTTATCTTTTTTATTAGTACTTAGGCAAACTGGGTGATTACTACCAATGACAGGCATTCCCTGTGATGTACCTGTACCTAAAAATGTAATTTTCAACAATCCTTTCATTTTTATCAAATTTATAACATATTTATTTAATAGATGAATCTATCTTGTTAACTTTGGGCATTGTAAAAACACAGAAGAATGTCATCAGTTATGAAAAAGGATTTTGCTTTTGAGAATATACCGTCTATAAAAGCAAAAACTCTTAGAATAAATTTAAATCCCGATATCTATGGCACTTTTGCTGAAATTGGTGCCGGACAAGAAACGGCTAGGCATTTTTTTAGATCTGGCGGGGCGTCAGGTACTATAGCAAAAGCTATGAGTGCTTACGACAAAGATTTTAGTGATGCTATTTATGGAGATGAGCCTGATGGGCGATACGTAACTCAATCAAGGTTAAAAAAGATGCTTTCCCATGAAATGAGACTTATGGAAGAGCGCATTAGTAGAGAAACACATCCTGATAGATTATTTTTCTCGTATGCCAATACAGTTGCTACAATAGACTTTGCTAAAAAATATAAAGGCCATGGATGGGTTGGAATTCGGTTTCAATTAGACCCAGAACAAAAAGAGTTAGATGAAATAATAATGCATATTCGTTTTAAACAAAACGAAGCCAGGTTACAACAAGAAACTTTAGGAACAATAGGGGTTAATCTTATATATGGAGCTTTTTATAAATATCATAAGCCCATAAAATTACTTAAATATTTATACGACCACATAGACCATGATACCGTAGAAATTGATATGATTAATTTCTCTGGACCTAATTTTAAAAATGTAGACAATAGATTAATTAGCTTACAGTTAATTAAAAATGATATGACAGATGCTGTTATGTTTGGACCAGATGGCAACAATTTATTACCAGCAACGGTATTATACAAAAAGAACATCTTAGCATTACGGGGTAGTTATAGACCCGTAACCAAAGTAAATATGGATATGTTCGAGAAATCACATGATATTTTTCTAGGAGAACAAACCGTAAATCCAGACAAAACCATAGTTATTTTTGAAATAACCCTTTCAAATCTTAAAGCAAGTGGAGAAATAGATGAACAAGACTTTATGGACCGAGCAAAACTATTATGCTCTTTAGGCCATACCGTTATGATTTCTAAATTTCAGGAATATTATAAGCTAGTAGAATATTTTAGCAACTATACTAAGGCCAAAATTGGGTTAACTATGGGAGTTAATAATCTGGTTGAAGTTTTTGATGAAAAGTACTACCGACATCTAAGTGGGGGTATTCTTGAAGCTTTTGGCAAATTATTCTTTAAAGATTTAAAAGTATATCTGTATCCTATGAAAAATGAGGAAACAGGTCAAATCATGACAAGTAATAATGTAAAGGTTCACCCTAGAATGAAAGAACTATACAAGTTCTTTAAATACAATGGTAAGGTGATGGATATCTTTGATTATGATCCAGAAATACTGCATATTTTCTCTAGGGATGTTTTAAAGAAAATGAGGAATGGTGAAGAGGGATGGGAAAAAATGTTGCCTGAAGGTATTGCAGAAACCATAAAGAAAAACAATCTATTTGTTCGAAAAGAAGAAGAACCTAAATAAAAAAAACCGCAGTTTACTGCGGTTTTTTTTATTAACTTTTATTCTAGAATCTGAGCGGTATGCTCTTTTGTTTTCACTTTGTCTATGACCTTGGTAACAATTGCATTTTCATCCAATAAAAATGTTTTTCTATGGATCCCATCATATACTTTTCCCATGAATTTTTTAGTTCCCCAAACTCCAAAAATATTTAAAACCGTATGATCTTCATCTGCTAGCAATGGAAATGGGAATTCATACTTATTTTTAAAATTAGATTGTCTTTTAGGAGAATCTGCACTAACCCCTAATAATTCAAATCCTTCTGCTTGTAGTTCTTTATAATTGTCCCGTAAATTACAAGCCTCAACCGTGCAACCAGGAGTACTTGCTTTAGGATAAAAAAATACAATTAATTTTTTTCCTTTATAATCTGATAAATTTATTGAATTGCCATCTTGATCTATGGCTGTGAATTCTGGTACTTTGTCTCCTACTTTTAAAGTATTCATAAGTATTTTAATTAAATTCGTTTTTATTAATTTCTAGTAAAATTAAGTAAAAATGACGAAGGCAGAAAAAGTTACATTTACAATACAAACCTTACAAGAACTTTATCCAACTATTCCGGTTCCATTAGACCATAAAGACCCTTATACCCTGCTAATTGCAGTTCTTATGTCTGCCCAAAGTACAGATGTACGTGTCAATAAAATTACCCCACTATTATTTGAAAAAGCAGATAACCCTTATGATATGATAAAACTAACTGCTGAAGAAATTAGAGAAATAATTAAACCGGTTGGGCTGTCCCCAATGAAATCTAAGGGAATATACGGGCTTTCAAAAATATTAATTGACAAACACAACGGAAAGGTACCTCGAGATTTGGAGTCCTTAGAAGAATTACCAGCTGTTGGCCATAAAACGGCAAGCGTTGTAATTTCACAAGCATTTGGCATACCTGCTTTTCCTGTAGACACTCATATACATCGACTTATGTATCGATGGGGATTTACCAACGGAAAAAATGTAGTGCAAACAGAAAAGGATGCAAAACGCTTATTTCCCAAAGAAATATGGAATGATTTACACCTTCAAATTATTTGGTATGGGCGTCAATATTCACCTGCTAGAGGGTGGGATTTAGAAAAGGATATAATTACAAAGACAATTGGTAGGAAAACCGTAATAAACGAGTACTATAAAACAAAAAAGAGCCGCTAGTAGCGGCTCTTTTGTTTAGTTTAAAATGTTTTCAAATTGCATTTCCTTGTAGTTTATAACATGCATTGATTTAGAGAAACTCAATAAAAACTGAACTGTTTCCGTCGATGCTTTTGCTAATCCACAAGAGTTGTTTTGTTGTTTAGAGTAAATTTTTTCCATATAAAATAGTATTGTTATAATAAGATAACGCCACTATTTTAGAAATATTATGCCTTTCGGTAGAAAACCAATTAATTCGTTAAAACGATATTGTGCTTTTCTATGATCTTTCGCATATTGATTAAAGCATATCTCATTCTACCAAGTGCAGTATTAATGCTTACTCCAGTATTCTCAGAAATTTCTTTAAAACTCATATCCTTATAGATACGCATTAGTAAAACTTCTTTTTGATCGTCTGGCAATTCTTCTATAAGAACTTTAAGGTCTGTATCAATTTGATTTTTTATTAATTGTTTTTCAGCATTTAACTTATCGTCACTAATCACTGAAAAGATATTAAAATCATCACTACCTTCAAACTTAGGCATTCGTTTATTTTTCCTAAAGTGATCTATAATCAAGTTGTGTGCAATTCTCATTACCCAAGGTAAAAATTTACCCTCTTCACTATAGGATCCTTTTTTTAAAGTTTTAATTACTTTAATAAAGGTATCTTGAAAAATATCCTCAGTTATATCTCGATCCAAAACTTTAGAATAAATAAAGCTACTAATTCGCTGATTGTGCCTTTTTATCAAAATTTCAAGAGATTTTTCATCTCCTCTAATATAACTTTTTACTAATGCTGAGTCTTCAATCTGTAGTTCCATACAAATTACTTTTTTTTGGTTATAAATATGCACCTCTCCCAGTATGAGAAATTAGCGCAGTCAATATGTTATAGTTTTAAAAAAGTAATGTTCGCTGTATAGGCCTATAAGTTTAATTACACTTCAAATATATACAAAATAAGACCTTTAGTAAAAATGATTGTTGTGATTACAGCAATTTTTGATGTAAAAGGGTCTTTTGTGGATATTAAAAGGTACAAATTGTATCTTTACACTATTAAATACGAACATGAATACAGTTTTAGACGTCGACCCCAAACATAATATCATTATAAAAGGTGCCAAACTGCACAACCTCAAAAATATAGATGTAATTATTCCTAGAAATAAATTAGTTGTTATTACAGGTTTATCAGGTTCCGGTAAGTCTAGCCTTGCTTTTGACACTCTTTATGCAGAGGGCCAACGTAGGTATGTAGAGAGTCTTTCCTCCTATGCTCGGCAATTTTTGGGAAAGTTAGATAAGCCTAAAGTAGATTATATTAAAGGTATATCTCCGGCCATTGCAATAGAACAAAAGGTTAATTCTACGAATCCTCGTTCTACAGTAGGAACAACAACGGAAATTTATGACTATTTAAAGCTGTTATACGCTAGAATAGGAAAAACCATATCTCCGGTATCTGGTAAAGAAGTTAAGAAGCATACCGTAACCGATGTTATGAATCATATTAAAACGTATGATGACGACACAAAACTTTTATTATTGGCACCTATTGATGTCATAAAAGATAGAGAGCCCTTAAAAGCCTTAGAAATGTTTTCGCAACAAGGTTATGCTAGAATAAAATATAAAGGTGAAATTTTACGTATTGATGATTCTATTACAAAAATAGGTAGGAAGTTTGATTTGGTCATTGATAGAATCATTACTAAGGATGATGAAGATTTTTACAATAGATTGGCAAATGCAGTTGATACCGCTTTTTTTGAAGGCCAAGGTAATTGTATTATTGAAGAGTTAGCCACTGGAAAACAAACTACTTTTAGTAATAAGTTTGAATTAGATGGTATTAGCTTTATTGAACCTAACGTACATTTATTCAGTTTTAACAATCCTTTTGGCGCCTGTCCTAAATGTGAAGGATATGGAGATGTAATCGGTATTGATCAGGACTTAGTAGTACCAAATACAGCATTATCAATTTTTGAAGGTGCGCTGTTCCCTTGGAAAGGTGAAAGTATGGGTGCCTACAAGGATGAATTTATTGCTGCAGCATATAAATTTGATTTTCCCATTCACAAACCCTGGTATGAATTAACCGAAGCTCAAAAGCAACTTGTTTGGGATGGTAATGAATATTTCACCGGACTAACGCAGTTTTTTGCAATGTTAGAAGAGAAGAGCTATAAAATTCAGAATCGGGTTATGTTGTCGCGCTATAGAGGCAAAACAAAATGCAACCAATGTAAAGGAAAACGCTTACGCACGGAAACCGATTATGTTCAGGTAAATAAGAAGTGTATTTCGCAATTGGTAGAGATGCCAATAGATACCCTTACCCATTTTTTTGATACTATTCAATTGGATGCCTATGATACCCAAATCGCCAAAAGGCTTTTACAAGAAATAACAACCAGGTTAAATTTTTTATATAAAGTTGGATTGCGTTACTTAACATTAAACCGAAAATCCAACACCTTGTCTGGTGGTGAAAGTCAACGAATAAACTTGGCAACTTCATTAGGAAGCAGTCTAGTGGGCTCTATGTATATTTTAGATGAGCCTAGTATTGGGTTGCACCCAAAGGATACAGAAAACTTAATAGACGTATTAAAATCGCTAAGAGACTTAGGCAACACCGTTATTGTGGTAGAACACGATGAAGATATTATGAAAGCTGCAGACCAAGTGATAGATATAGGCCCAGAGGCAGGAACGCATGGTGGTGAGGTTGTTGCTAATGGAACTATGGCAGATATATTAGCTTCGTCATCTTTAACCGCGAGCTATTTAAATGGAACCAAAAAAATTGAGGTTCCAAAGAAACGAAGAACATTTACAGATTATATCAAAATTATAGGCGCACGGGAAAACAATCTAAAGAACATAGATGTTACCTTTCCCTTAAACGTGCTTACTGTGATCACCGGAGTTTCAGGTAGTGGTAAAAGTACTTTGGTTAAAAACCTTTTATATCCCATTGTATTAAAAGAAGTGGGAGGTTATGGTGTTAAAGCCGGACAGTATACGAAGGTAGAAGGGAAATACAAGGAAATTAAAAATGTTGAGTTTGTAGATCAAAATCCAATTGGCAGGTCATCTAGATCTAACCCAGTAACCTATATTAAGGCATACGATGACATAAGAGCACTTTTTGCTTCACAGAAACTAAGCAAATTAAGAGCATACCAAGCCAAACACTTTTCGTTTAACGTAGATGGCGGACGCTGTGAAAAATGCAAGGGCGAAGGTGAAATTACAGTGGAGATGCAGTTTATGGCCGATGTTCATTTGGAATGTGATGCCTGCAACGGGAAACGATTTAAAAAAGAAGTCCTAGAAGTAAAATTCTTTGGGGCTAATATAGATGATATTCTCACCATGACTATTGATGATGCCATCGACTTTTTTGGGGAACAGCAGCAAACTAAAATAATGACCAAGCTAAAACCCCTACAAGATGTAGGCTTAGGTTATGTAACTTTAGGACAGTCTTCTTCTACGCTATCTGGAGGGGAAGCCCAACGTATAAAACTCGCATCGTTCTTAATTAAAGGGAAAACAACGAACAAATCGTTGTTTATTTTTGATGAACCAACAACCGGACTTCATTTTCACGACATAAAAAAATTACTAAAATCCTTTAATGCTTTACTGGCTAAAGGACACTCTGTGGTTGTAATAGAACATAATATCGATTTAATAAAATGTGCCGATTATATTATAGATTTAGGTCTTAACGGAGGCTCTGAGGGCGGTGAATTAATTGCAGAAGGCACCCCTGAAGAAATTATAAAAAACAAAAGATCGCATACAACAAAGTATTTAAAAGAGAAATTAAACAATTAATACCGTTCCTTAACCGTTTGTTATTACCATAATAAATTTAAATACTACACAAATTAAGGACTATAACAAGGGCTAAGATGGTTCCTAATTACCAAATAAATTATTCCAAAATACCCTTGGGTTTCAAATAAATTATACTAAAAGTAGTAATTAGAGATTATATAAATCACAATTCATTTTAAAACATTAAATTTTAAATAACTGATTACCAGTATTCTAAAGTAGTTTTATATATTTTGGCACGTTGTTTGTAATATAGCTATCAGAATGTAAACAGTTGCGTTCTGAAATTATAAAACCTTATATTATGAAAAAATCAGTACTCTTTTTAACAGCACTTATAGTTGGTACATTCAGTACATTGGCTGTAACAATAGAAAACACAGATGATAAGGTTGCAAATAGCAATGCTTATAGCTATAACGATTCTTTTGTCTTTGTAGAAGATGGAATTACATTTTCAATTTTTCCCGATGGTGAATTCGATTTTTACATTAACAATAGAGTTAATGTAAATGCCAATATTAGTTTAGGTAGAAATAGTAATATTACCTTTAATACAGGATATGACTACAATCCATATGTGCAATATGATGATTACGGAGCAATTTTACAAATAGAAAATGTTCCAATTTATTACGATTATTACGGTAGGGTTGAGCAAATAGGTAATATCAATATCAACTATAGTAACAATAGAATTTCTAGGTTAGGTAGTATGAATATTTACTACAACAACAGAGGATATTATGATTATCACAGAGGATACATCAATGTATACAATAGAAATTATGTATTCAGGCCTTTTGACCGGTTTTTTATTAGACCCGCTCTAAATTTACGCTTAGTACAAACAATCCCTTATAGAAGATATTATAGTCCAGTAAGATATACGTACTATAACCCATATCATAATAATGTAAGGCACTCCTATGTGAAAATTGGAAAACATTACAAGTACAACAAACACTACAATCACAATAGTAGAGCTAAAGTGTATAAGAATGATAGGCGTGTAACACAAAGAAGTAACAGAACAGTTAGAACAAATGGCTATAGAACCAACTCGAAAGCCGTTGCACAAAAACAAGTGAGATCAAATAGGTCTGTTGCTTATGACAAGGGGACTTCAAGAAAGGCTGTAGCACAAAGAAGTAGTAGAAATTCTGTTTCTAGCAATTCTAAGAGAGCCAGTACCATACATAGAAATACTAGCGCACCGAGAACTAGCGTAAGTAAATCTAGTAGTACAAGGAAGCCAGTTGCTAATAGCAATACAAGATCTACAACACGGTCTAGTTCTTATAGCACTCCTGCAAATAGGAGTTCTATAAAAAGTAAAACAACGGTTTATAAAAAACCCCAAAGTACAACTAGATCAACGGCTAATAGGTCTACGGCAAGCAGAGGTTCTAAAAGTAGCGCCACAAAGGCACCATCTAGAAGTAGCTCTAGTAAAAGTAGGGTATCCTCTACGAGAAGTAGTAGCTCTAAAAGAAGTTCTGCCAAGGCACCTTCTAGCTCTAAAAGAAGTAGCACAAATACAAGAAGTAGAAGTTCTGTAAGGTAATTAAAGATAGTTTTTAGGTTGGTTGTTGAAGCCTCAGAGAGATTTATTCCTCTGAGGCTTTTATTTTTTACCCTTTATTTTTAGGTTTGTAGGATGAAAAAATTGCGTACACATCCTCAGAAATTTTAAATATATACAGTGCCCCAACATAGACCAAAATCATGAGAACACTTTTGATAATTATGTTTAAGATGGGGTGAAAATTAAAATGAATAAAAAAGAATCCTATTCCTAGAGCTACTAAAAGTGCAAATACTTTTAGCGAATCTAAAGTAAATGGATGCATTTTAAATTTAAATTCAACATACACAACCTTAATAATATTATTGCTTACGATTGCAATAAATGTAGCCCAAGCAGCACCTTCTAAACCGTAGATCGGAATAAATAAATAATTTAATAAAACCACAACAACAGCCAAAAGCACGCCCATTACCAAAACAGCCCTGTAATAATCCGAATTAAAAAGAATGGAATTATTATTACCCAGAATTGAATCAAATACTTTTGTAAGCCCTATTAAGAAAACGACCGTTACCCCTCCCCTATAGGCTTCAGGCATTAATTTGTACAATTCTTCAATGTTTAAAATAATCAATAAGAATAAAATTCCGGATACAATAAACAGGGTTAATGATGACTTTTTGTACAGTTTTTTTAAGCCTGCTTTGTCTTTATCATTTAACAACTTAGCCGTTAGCGGATATGTAATTTGATGCATCGCCCTATAAGGCACCGTAATAACCGTGGCAATAAAAACAGATACCCCATAAAAAGCGATATTTTCTATAGCTACATACCGGTTTAACATAAACTTATCAACCTCTAATAGCACTACGGCGGCAGAACCTCCCAGTATTATTAGGGCACTGTATTTTATAATGGATATTACATTATTAGGAAAATGAAATGTTAATTTTGGTCTATGTAAAATAAATGCATAAATTTTCATAATCAACATTCGTAGGATATAAACCCCCACTAATGCCTTGAGAAAGAACGGGACCGTAATTGCATTAAAATAGACTAATCCTAATAAAATAGCAATACACAATCTACCGAAAACTTCTTTCATAAAGTTACCAAAAACAGATTTCATGTGGACTTTTACCCAAGCGTAGAACACCTCAAAATAAGCCATAGCCAGCCCTATCAAAAAGATATACCAGATATAATCTTTAACTAAAATATTTTCCTCTCCTGCTACAAAACGCCCAATAAGGTCATTTGCAAAATAACTAAATAAGGCTAGTGGTACTATAAGTACTAACGGCAAGAGTAGCATTAAACTTAAAAATCCGTCGGTATCTTTAGAATTCTTATAACTGCTATAAAACTTAACCAATGTATTTTGTACGCCAAATGTTAATACGGGCATTAAAATAGCAGCCGTGGCTAAAATAACCATTACCAAACCGTAGTATTCTTCCGTTAAAAAATTGGTGTATAAAAAAAGTGTGTTTACTGCACCTATCCCAAAGCCCAAAAAGGTAATGATGGTATTGTTTAGTGTTTGTTTAAATACGATACCCATAGATATGTGCTGCTAATTTAGCTGTAAGTTCTTTTCTGCTGTATTTCGATATATTGGTAGACTGAACCTTTAGGTTCTTTTCTTGATACAACTTAAACCATTCTAAAAGTAAACTTTTTAAATTAGAATTATCTGAATAATCAAAAGCAACTCCTGTATTTGTATCTTTGATAATACAGCTTACCTCCCAGTTCTTTGGACCTATTCCTAAAATAGGTCTTTTGGCCCTCATATATTCAAACAGTTTCCCTGCAATAATACCCTCTGTGTCTGGCGAATCTATCTCTGATAGCAACAAAACTTGAGATTTCTCTTGATAGTGAATAGCGTCAGTATGAGAAACATACCCAATTAGCTTAACATAGGGTTCTAAGCCATATTCATAAATGCTAGCCAATACATCTTCACTAACTACACCCACAAATTGAAGTTTTAAATGTTCTTTAAAAGCTTCATTGGTATCAATTAATTCCGATAGGGCCTTCCATAGGTTCAAAGGATTTCTACCTGTTAACAAAGATCCGATATGAGAAATGGTAAACTGTACATCTAAATCCAAAGCATCAGAAATAGGACCATCAAATCCATTGGTAATTACCTCAATAGGCTTGTTGGTTATGCTAGAAAATTCTTCTTTTGTGGTAGTGCTCGTCACTATAACACTATCTGCACTATTCAATACCAAATGCTCTAAGTCTTTGTGCTTTTTTTCTGATGCAGCACTGAGTTTTAATTTTTTATGATACCCTATAGTGGTCCATGGATCCCTAAAATCTGCCACCCATTTTACACCTATTTTTTGTTGTAGTCTATACCCTATTAGATGCACACTATGCGGCGGACCAGTAGTGATTACCGTCTTTATATTTTCTTTTTTTAATATTTCTGTCAAATAGGAAACGGAGGGTTTTACCCAATTTTTCCGTGCATCAGGAATAAAGAAATTACCGCGGACCCAAAGCAATACTTTTTCAACCAAAGACTGATTCTTTTGCTGAATTATTCCTGAACTAATCTGTTTTGTTTTATTTTTTGATAAAAAATTAGCCCACCCATATGGCTCCTTAATAGGATGCTTATATATTTTTATATTCTTGGGAATCTCATCAACGAATGATTCGTCAATAATAGGATAATTAGGATTATCTGGAATATAAACAATAGGTTCAACTTCGTAATCCTGAAGATATTTTACAAATTTTAACCATCGCTGCACTCCAGGACCACCTGCCGGTGGCCAATAATAGGTAATGATGAGTACCTTCTGCATTAGGATACCTTCTTTTTTCTAGACCTCCAAAATGAAATACCCATTCCTACCAATGCAATAACAGCTAAGGCAATAGAACTACCTAAGGCAATCTTACTTCCTGTCACTACAACTTGTGGTTCAAATTTAAACTCAATAATATGATCCCCTGCTGGAACTTCTAACCCACGTAAAATATAATTCACTTTAAAATACGGAATAATATTACCATCAATATAGGCATTCCAACCATGCTTATAATACATTTCAGAAAAAACGGCCAAGGAGTTAAAAGCACTAGAAGACGTATAGGTTAAGTGATTTGGTTTATATTCCTTTAAGTGAATGCTCGCCGTAGTATCTTTTTCAAAATTAAATTTAGAAATTGATGGAAAATCAGATGTATTGACAACTGCTTCTGTTGCCACATGTAAACTATCAAGTGCCATTATTTCTTCATTGGCTGAATTCACTTTTAATAATCGAGTTACAAACCACGCATTTCCTAAGGCATTGGGATTTATAGCTGGGTAACTATTCCCTTCTTCATCTTGTTGAAATACATACTTAACATTAAGCATATTTAATACCCTTACATTGTTCTTATAAATATGAAAATCGAACAAATCTTGCATTGCTCCAGGTTTAGCCCCGTGATAACCCCCAATGGAGTTATGATAAAACGAAGTACTTGCCCCATTTAGACCCTCAGAAGGATTGTATACTCTATATACAGACTTGTCTTTTTTTATTTGCTTTGTTGCATTTGATTCAGGAAAAGGATTTTCCATCTGTCTTGCTCTAACAAAATCACCATCATTTACATAACGCTTGGCTACTCCAACTAAATCTAATAAGATTAACAAGCCAAGAAGTACAACTACTATATTTTTATTTATTTTTTGTTTGATAAAAAACCAAAGGGTAAGTGCCGCCAGTAGTATAAAACTAAATGAACGAATAATATCGCTTGTATACACTGCTTCTCGGTCTAACTTCATCATCGTTAAAACTTCGGCCCCGTAATACTTTTGTAAAACAGAATCACTTTGTCCTTCAAAAGAAAACATCCCTTTTGTCAAAAATAAAGCCACACAAACGCCTCCAACAATTCCAAAACTTAATTTTAATTTTTTGATATAATCCTTCTGATCACCCTCATTTTTAAACAATTTCATCAAGGCTAAAATTGCTAAAATTGGTATACATAATTCCAAAATAACCTGTATAGAGGATACTGCCCTAAACTTGTCATACAGCGGAAAATAATCGATCATAAAATCAGTTAATGCGCTAAAATTTTTACCCCAGGAAAGTACCAATGACATGATTACTCCCCCCAACAACCACCATTTTGCTTTTCCCTTGACAATAAACAAACCAAAAACAAATAAGAAAAATAAAATTGCACCAACATAAGCCGAACCTGCTACTCCGGGCTGATCGCCCCAATATAGATTTAGCCCCTGGGTAAATTCTAAGACGGTTGAGCTAGAAAGACCTTTATCAATTAAATAGTCGTATGTTTTAGAATCCTTTCCTAGGTCTTCAGCATTAGAGCCGCCAAACAACCTCGGTATAAATATATTCATAGACTCTGCAATTCCATAACTGTATTGGGTAATATATTCCTTGTCTAACCCCCCTGTACTGATCCGCTCGGTACCATCTGGATTAATACTAAGGTTAGATTTTCCACGAGTACTCCAATCCGAATATTCTTTGGTAGCCATTAAGTTTGTAGCATTGGTAGCAATACCAAGCACCACAGCAACGATTAAAATCCCTACGGAAGCAAAATAATGTTTTAACTGTTTCTTTTTTAAAGCATCAATTAAATATACCACACCCAGAATCAGCACCAAAAGCATAAAGTAATAGGTCATTTGGTAGTGGTTTGCATTAATTTCTAATGCCATTGCTATCGCAGCCAATAGAAAGCCAGCCATGTACTTTTTTCTAAAGGTCAACACTATTCCTCCTAGAAGCATCGGTAAGTATCCTAAGGCATGGGCCTTTGCATTGTGGCCAACGCCAATAATGATAATTAAATAGGTAGAAAACCCAAAGGCTAAGGCGCCAAGCACAGCCAACCTATAATCTACTTTTAAACAACATAATAAAATATAAAAGCCTAGAAAATAAAGAAATAAATAATCTGCAGGCCTTGGTAAAAATCGTATAACTTTATCTAACTTCTTTACGTAATTGTGCGGATAATTAGCTCCCAGTTGATACGTTGGCATGCCTCCAAAAGCACTATTGGTCCAGTAGGGTTCTTGATCCGTTTTGGCTCTAAAATCATTTTGCTCTTTGGCCATTCCTGTATATTGAGCTATATCGGATTGGAATATTTTTTTCCCTTGTAAAACTGGACTAAAATAGGCCAATGATGTAACGATAAAGATTGCTAAAACAAAAAAGTTAAGAATAAAAAATTTTAAATTAAGTTTCATTGGTTGGTTTTAAACTACAGTTAGTCTACTTCTTCAAAGTCGATATATTCACCAACCTTCTTGGATGGATTCGCTTTTAAATCTGTCTTTTTATTTGGGTATGCTTTCTCCTTATTCTCCGGATTCCCAGAATTTTGTTGAGCAAATTCATCAAACTTTTTCTTTAAATGTTGTTCTGTTTTCTTCGCTGCATAATTAAGCATTTTTGGAGCAAATAATCGCACTAAATATTTTATTAGGTAGTAAACCCCAATAATTACCAGAATGGTTATTAAAAAATCCATAATTGTTTTAAAAATTTATATCAAAAATACAATTCTGTCGTTGTATATAGAGAGTAAAACTCTTAAAATAATTATAAAAGTGACTTTAGATAACCACAATAGTATGAAAAAATTAAAAATTGGATTCCTTTATATTCTTATCGTGCTACCTTTTTTGGGAATTTCACAATATACAGATGTGATTAACTCTAACAGACCGGGTAAATCTGTAAGTGCATATGCTATTGGAACTAATGTATTACAGTCAGAATTTGGAATATCCTATGAAAAACAAGACCACAATACACTAAACACCTCTTCTGTCTTTTTAGGGGCCGATATAGCTCTTAGGTATGGGCTGCTATTTGAAGAATTAGAACTGTATTACGAAGGGACCTTTGTAAATGAAAATCGAAGTTTTTCTAACGTTGGTTTTCCTGATGAGAAATACACGGCATTTAAACGAAATAGATTAGGACTTAAATATTTAATTTATGATCCCTATAAGAATGAGGAGCGAAATAAACCCAATTTGTACAGCTGGAAGGCGAACAATAGGTTTCAACTTAAAAATTTAATCCCTGCAATTTCTGTATATGGAGGTGCCAATTTTGTATTGGGAGACAATCCGTACTACCCCAATGAAGCTATAATTTCACCAAGAGCTATGATTGCCACACAAAGTAGGTTATCGCCTAAATTTGTGCTTATCACTAATGTTGCCTATGATAGAATTGGAACAGACTTTCCTGAATGGAATTATATTATATCCTTATCTCACGCGCTTAGAAATCCGAAGTGGAGTGTATTTGCAGAAAATCAAGGAATAAAAAGTGATCGGTATGCCGACGTTATTTTTCGTGGAGGTGCAGCCCACTTATTAGGAAAGAATATGCAAGTAGACGTACATATAGGAGCCAACATTAAGGACACTCCTACCCGATTATTTGCGGCGGCCGGATTTTCATATCGATTGGATATGCACAAGGATAAGGAAATTGCTATTGAAGATCAAAATGCCACAGGCAAAGACGGGAAAATTAGAAAGAAGGATTTAAAAAGGGCTCGAAAAAAGGCCAAATCCAAAAGTAAGAAAAACAAAAACTCTAAAAGGACGCCTCAAGAAATTGATGAAATTGAATTTTAGTTACGATCTCGTAAACTTTTAAACAACAAGCTTTCTCTTATAGATTAATATTCCTAATATTGGACTTACAAAATATTTTAGAATATGATTACTGTAGTAGAAGCCACATCAAAGGCCGATTTAAAGAAATTTGTAAAGGTTCCATTCGCTATTTACAAAGATTCTCCCTATTGGGTACCCCCTATAATTAGTGATGAATTAAATACTTTTGACAAGGAAAAAAACCCCATTTTTAAAGATGCGGATGCTTGGTTCTTCCTAGCCTATAAAGACCATAAAATTGTTGGCCGAATTGCTGCTATTGTAAATTGGATAGAAGTAAAGGAACAGAAAGTAAAAAAAATGCGGTTTGGCTGGTTCGATTTTTATGATGATACCGCCATATCTGATGCCCTTTTACAAAAGGTTGAAGAAATTGGCAAACAAAATAACTTAGAATATATGGAAGGACCTGTAGGTTTTTCTAATTTGGATAAAGTTGGTGTTGTCACTGAGGGCTATGAACATATTGGCAATATGATTACATGGTATAACCACCCCTATTATGTAAAACATTATGAACAATATAGCCTTGTAAAAGAAAAGGAATACCTAGAAAACAAGTTTCCTTTTGCCAATGCAAAACCAGAGTTCTTTGCAAGGATACAAGAATTAGTAAAAAAAAGATATCAATTACGAGCGCTTAATTTTACAAAGACCAAGGATGTAATGCCTATGGCAGACAAGATGTTTGATCTATTTAACGATTCTTATGCTTCCTTGTCTTCTTTTGTTCCCATTAACGATATTCAAAAAGAGCATTTTAAAAAGAAATACATTAGCTTTATTAACCCAGAATACATCAAATTTGTTGTGGATAAAGACGATAATCTTGTCGCTTTTTCTATTGTAATGCCATCCTTTTCTAAAGCCTTACAAAAAGCAAAAGGAAAACTTTTCCCCTTTGGCGCTTACCATTTACTAAAAGCAAAAAAACATAGCAAAGAAGTTATATTTTACCTCATAGGCGTACATCCAGAATACCAAAACAAGGGGGTTACTGCCATTCTTTTTAATGAATACCACAAAACATTTAAGGAAAAAAACATACTAAATTGTATAAGAACTCCAGAATTAGAAGAAAACACAGCAATTAGACAACTTTGGAAAAATTTTGATCCAGAGATTTTTAGAAGACGTAGAACCTACAGAAAAAACATCTAGTTGATGTATAGATCACCAAAAAAAAAATCCCAAGTAATACTTATTACTTGGGATTTTTTATATGAAATAAAATAGACTATTCGCCCATAGCAGCTGCTACAGCAGCAGAAAGTCTTTTGTAGGTACCGTTATTCAAACGTTCACGTATGGCATCAAAAGCGTTTAATGTCACTGCTATATCTTCTAGTGTATGGGTAGTAGTAGGAATCATTCGCAATAGAATTAACCCCTTAGGAATTACCGGATACACCACAATAGAACAGAAAATACCATAGTTTTCTCTTAAATCCCTAACCAAAGCCATAGCTTCTGGTATACTTCCATTTAAGAATACAGGTGTTACACAACTGGTTGTTGTTCCTATATCAAAACCACGTTCTTTTAATCCGCTTTGCAATGCATTTACATTTTCCCAAAGCTTATTTTTTAGTTCTGGCATTGTTTTAAGCATATCTAAACGCTTTAATGCCCCAACAACAAGCTGCATTTGCAATGATTTTGCAAACATTTGAGAACGCAAATTGTATTTTAAATAATCAATAATTTCTTTATCAGCAGCAATAAACGCTCCTGTACTGGCTAAAGATTTTGCAAAGGTGGCAAAGTACACATCAATATCATCTTGAACGCCTTGCTCTTCACCTGCTCCTGCCCCCGTTTTACCTAAGGTACCAAAACCGTGTGCATCATCAACTAAAAACCTAAAATTGTATTTTTTCTTAAGTGCTACAATCTCTTTCAATTTTCCTTGCTCCCCACGCATTCCAAAAACACCTTCAGAGATTACTAAGATACCTCCTCCAGTTTGATCTGCCATTTTGGTAGCACGCTCTAAATTTTTCTCTAAACTTTCTACATCGTTATGCTTATAGGTAAATCGTTTCCCCATATGCAAACGAACACCATCAATAATACAGGCGTGCGAATCTACATCATATACAATGATATCATCCTTAGAAACCAAGGCATCAATGGTCGAAACCATACCCTGATATCCAAAGTTTAATAAATAAGCAGATTCCTTATTTACAAATTGCGCTAATTCATTTTGAAGTTTTTCGTGTAAATCTGTATGACCAGACATCATTCGAGCACCCATTGGATAAGCAGAACCGTAATCTGCGGCTGCTTGCGCATCAACCTTACGAACTTCAGGATGATTTGCCAAACCCAAGTAATCATTAACACTCCAAGTAATAACTTCCTTCCCTTGGAATTTCATTTTATTGGAAATAACTCCTTCTAATTTAGGGAAAACAAAATATCCCTCGGCTTGCGAAGCCCATTTTCCTAATGGACCCTTGTTTGCTAGTATTCTATCAAATAAATCTCTCATCTAAGCTGTTTTGGCTGTTTGCAAAAATATAGAATTTTGGCAAGTTTTCATAACAATTTCACGAACAAAAAAAAACAATGAAATTTATTTCATTGTTTTTAATATTTATTGGACAATTTGTTTGTTATTTAACAAATTGAATTTCTGGTTTTTCCTCTGCTTTTACTGCATTTAAGAAGCCTTGCGCTTCCATCCATTCATCGCTATATATTTTACTCATATATCGTGAACCGTGGTCTGGAAATATAATTACGACCCTACTATTTTGATTAAACTCTCCTTCTGCGTACAATTGTTTTACCGCTTGCATAGCAGCACCACATGTATAGCCTGCAAAAATACCTTCTTTACTAGAGATTTCTCTTGCAGTATGTGCACTTTCTTCGTCAGATACCTTAACAAACTTATCTATAACATCAAAATCTGTAGCGCCAGGAATCAAATTCTTTCCCAAACCTTCAATACGGTAGGGATAAATTTCATTTGCATCAAATTCACGAGTTTCATGGTATTTTTTTAATACAGAACCGTATGCATCTACACCAATAACTTTTACTTTTGGGTTTTGCTCTTTCAAGTACATAGCGGTTCCTGAAATAGTACCTCCAGTGCCACTACAAGCAATTAAATGAGTAATATTACCATTGGTTTGTTCCCAAATTTCCGGCCCAGTAGAACGGTAATGCGCCATTCTATTTAACGCATTAAAATATTGATTTATATAGATAGATCCTTCCGTTTCTTGGTGTAATCTTTTGGCTACTTCATAATATGACCGCGGGTCATCTGCACTAACATGTGCTGGGCAAACATAGACCTGTGCTCCCATAGTACGAAGCATATCAATTTTATCTGGTGAAGATTTAGAGCTAACGGCAAGAATACAATTGTATCCTTTTACAATACTTGCCATAGCGATACTAAAACCCGTATTGCCAGAAGTAGTCTCTATAATTGTACTCCCTTCTTTTAAGATTCCTTTTTTCTCTGCTTCTTCAATAATATGAATAGCAATTCTATCTTTTGCAGAATGACCAGGATTAAAAGCTTCAACCTTGGCATAATACTCTCCTTCAAAAGACTCAGTAATTTTATTAATTTTAATTAGTGGTGTATTTCCAATTAATTCTAAAATATTACTGTAGGCATTGATTTTATTTTCCATGCGTGTTTGGTTATAGATTGATAAGATTTGTTGATTTACTTATCAATTACGTGGCAAATTTAGTTATTTTTTTTTAAATCTTAATTTTACCTTCTAAATCTAGCAAAAATGCATATTCTTTGGCCACCTCTTTTAGGGCTTCAAACCTACCGGATGCACCGCCATGACCAGCTTCCATATTGGTATCTAAAAACAATAAATTAGAATCTGTTTTTAGGTCTCTTAGTTTAGCAACCCACTTTGCTGGCTCCCAATATTGTACTTGGGAATCATGTAAACCTGTGGTCACCAAAATCGTTGGATAAGCTTGCGCAACAACATTATCATATGGTGAATATGATTTCATATAATCATAATAATCTTTAACGTTAGGATTTCCCCACTCGTCATATTCTCCCGTTGTTAGCGGAATAGACTCATCGAGCATAGTTGTAACCACATCTACAAAAGGAACACTTGCAACAACACCATTATAAAGTTCTGGCGCCAGGTTTAAAATTGTACCCATTAACAAACCTCCTGCTGACCCTCCAGAAGCATATAGGTGGTCTTTACTTGTATATTTCTGTTCAATTAAATGAGTAGAACAGTCAATAAAATCTGTAAACGTATTTTTCTTTTGCAAGAGCTTTCCGTTTTCATACCATTTTCTTCCCAAATATTCACCACCCCTAATATGTGCAATTACATAGATAAATCCTCTGTCTAGCAAACTTAAACGAACCGTTGAGAAATAAGGATCAATGGTATACCCGTAAGAACCATAAGCATATTGCAGTAACGGACTGCTACCATCTAATTTTGTGTCCTTATGGTAAACTACGGACATTGGTATTTTTACACCATCTCTAGCCGTGGCCCAAATGCGTTCAGACTTATAGTTGTTTTTATCAAAAGTACCGCCTAAAACCTCTTGTTCTTTTTTAATTTCTTTGGATTTGTCATCCATATTAAAATCGATAACAGCACTAGGATTGGTTAAGGAGTTATAGCCATACCTTAAAATATTAGTATCAAAATCTGGGTTTGCGCCTACATAAGCAGTATAGGTTTCGTTTTCAAAAGGCAGATAATAAGCGGCATAAGTATCCCAGCGAACTATCTTTAAATTATTTAATCCATTTTCCCGTTCAGAAAGTACATAATAGGCTTTAAAAATATCGATATCTTCCAATAAAACACCTTCCCGGTGCGGGATAAATTCTTTCCAATGGTCGGCTTCCGTTGCATTCTCATCACATTTCATCAATTTAAAATTAAAGGCCTTATCCTTATTGGTAAGTACAAAGAATTCATTACCATAATGTGCAATGGAATACTCTAAACCTCTTTTTCGTTTCGAGAATATCTTAAATTCCCCATCTGGATTTGATGTTTCCAAAAAACGATACTCCGTTGTTAGGGTACTAGAGGATCCTATGACTATATATTTTTTAGATTTTGTCTTATATATAAAGGAGCTAAAGGTTTCGTCTTTTTCCTCATAAACCAATACATCTTCTGTAGCAGCTGTCCCTAATTTATGCTTGTATATTTTATCGGACCGTAAGGTTACCGGATCCTTTTTTGTATAAAACAAGGTTTTGTTATCTGCAGCCCAAACACTACTTCCTGTTGTATTTTCAATGACGTCTTCATAAACCTCTTCCGTCGTTAAATTTTTAATTTTTATAGTATACTCTCTTCTTGATATTGTATCTACGCCAAAAGCAGCCAAATTATTATCTGAACTAATAGAAATTCCGCCCAAATTAAAATAATCATGCCCTTTGGCCAATTCATTACAATTAAACATAATTTCTTCCGCAGCCTTCTCTTCTCCTTTATGTCTCGCAAATATTGGATATTCCTTGCCTATTTCATAACGTGTTGTATACCAATACCCATTTTGCTTATATGGTACAGAGGCATCATCTTCTTTAATGCGACCTTTCATCTCTTCAAACAAAGTAGTTTGAAAGTCTTTGGTATGAGCCGTTAAGGTATTGTAGTATGCATTTTCTTCTTCCAAATAAGCAATGACCTCTTTGTCTTCCCGATCATTAAGCCAATAGTAATCATCAATTCGAACATCATTATGTTTTGTTAGCTCTTTAGGGTTCTTTTTTGCAACAGGAATTTTAATGGTTGCCATAGGCTTATTCTTAGTATTACATGAAGTCGCAAAAATAAGGCTAACTAAAAGAACTAAGCATTGTTTTATGATTTTCATTTTTAAAATTGAATTAAAAAACATTTTAGTAATTTTGGATATCTAACTAAATTACAAAATATGTTTGGAGATATGATGGGAATGATGGGTAAACTTAAAGAAACCCAAAAAAAAGTGGAAGCTCAAAAGCAGAGACTGCATACGGTTTTAATCGATGAAAAATCCAGTGATGATGGATTAAAAGTAACTATAACTGCCAACAGAACAATCAAAAATATAGAAATAAGTGATGCCCTATTAGCAAACAAAGAACAACTTGAAGATCATCTAATTAGCACCCTAAACAGAGCAATAGAAAGAGCTACACAAATTAATGAAATAGAACTAGCTGCCGCTGTAAAAGACGGATTACCCAATATTCCAGGAATGGATTCGTTATTTAAATAGATTGGCAAAATTATTGCTATTACTTTAAAAAAAGGAACATGAAATATATAATCCTACTCTTTTTAATACCCTTTGCATTTGGAATTCAACAAGACTATAGCAGCAATGACGGTGTAGAATGGCAGACAGATTTTAACACGGCACTAAAAAAGGCCAAGAAGCAGGATAAAAAAATTCTAATTTATTTTACTGGAAGCGATTGGTGTGGACCATGCAAACTATTAAAAAAAGATTTGTTCGACACCAATGAGTTTCAAGAGATTGCTAAAAATTACGAGCTACTATATATCGATATACCCAGAAAAAAAGGGGTCATTTCTACGGAACAATTGAAACATAATATGGACCTTATGGCTCAATTAAACAAACGCGGTGTTTTCCCCAATTTAAAAGTATTAAACAAGGAAGGAAAAGAGATGGGAGCGCTTTCAGGGTATAATAACGATGGTAATATACAAAAACATATAAAGTTCCTTAAAAAACACATCGAATAAAATAGAATGACACTACATTTAAAAGGGCTTTCAAAATAATTGAAAGCCCTTTTAATTTGGCAATCTGTACTAAATAATTTTATATCTTTAAGCAAAAGATAAATGCATGATTCAAATAGTAGAGAACGATAATGGCACCTTTACATTTCATCTAAAAACTGAAAATAATATTATTTTATTACAAGGTGCTATTTTTAGTAGCAAGGAAGAAATAGAAGCAATCATCAAAACAATTACTACATCACTTCATGATCAAGGCATTTTTGAACGAAAAACAGCGACTACAGGTAAATTTCTTTTTAACCTTAAAAGTTTAGAGGGAAAAGTTATCGGCACCAGTCAGTTATACAGTTCTGAAGCTGGCATGGAAAATGGTATTAAAAATTTTAAAACTAGTATGATTTTAAACACCAAATTATAGCCCTTTTAAAATAGTCATAAACTTGTCATGCATAGCAGCTGTATAATCTAAATGTGTTACCATACGTAGCTTTCCTTGACCCATTCCAATAATTGTTACATTGTTCTTTTTTAGTAGTTCTAAAAAAGCAGGGAGTGTCATAAAGGTTTCGTCCAATTCAAATATAACAATATTGGTTTCTATGGGTTCTACACTTTTAACAAAGCTTAAAGTTGCAAGGGTTTCACCTATTTCTTTAGCTTTTTTATGATCTTCTACCAAGCGACCCAAATGGTTGTCCAAAGCGTAAATACCAGCTGCTGCTAAAAATCCAGCCTGACGCATTCCCCCACCCAACACTTTCCGAACCCGTATTGCTCTTTGAATATCTTTGGCAGTTCCTAGAAGAACAGACCCAACGGGGCAGCCCAAGCCTTTACTTAAGCAAACACTGATGGTATCAAACAAAGAGCCGTATTGCTCACACGATTCCCCCTTGGCTACTAAGGCGTTCCACAGTCGAGCTCCATCTAAATGATACCCCAACTTATGGGTGTCGCAAACCGTTCTAATTGCTTTTAGCGCTTCAAAATCCCAACAAGCACCTCCACCCCTATTGGCCGTATTTTCTATACACACCAATGAAGTTAATGGACTGTGGTAAAAATCTGGCGGATTAATCGCGGCTACAATTTGTTCAGCCTTCATCATTCCCCGATGACCATCGACCAATTTGCAAGAGACACCGCTATTAAAACTAACTCCTCCTCCTTCATAATTATACACATGAGCATACTTGTCGCAAATCAACTGATCGCCCGGTTGTGTATGTAATTTGATTGCAGTTTGATTTGCCATAGTACCACTGGGGAAAAACAAGGCGGCCTCCATACCAAACATTGCCGCAATCTTACTTTCTAATTTATTTACTGTTGGGTCTTCTTTAAAAACATCATCTCCAACTTCAGCAGCTAATATAGCAGCTAACATACCTGCGGTAGGCTTGGTAACGGTATCACTGATAAGGTTAATTTTCATACGCTCGTTTTAGGTTTTGTTTGTGCAGTATTCTGTTGTATTTGGCCCGTATAAAAATAACGCGTTTATACCTTTGGCTAATACCCTTTTATGGGTTCTATTGTTCTATTTTTTTAAGATTTTCTAAATTTATATAAAATAGATTGCACAACCATAGTTATGTTCTATTTTTGCTTAAAATTATTAGAAATGATAACAACAGATCAGTACAAAGATCTATTAGATCGCCTTGGTGCGTTAAGGAGGTATCTTTGACGTTGATGCCAAGCTTATAGAGATCGAAAATGAAGAAGAAAAAACCTTAGCGCCTAATTTTTGGGATAATGCTCAAAGTGCCCAGGCACAGATGAAAACATTACAATCCAAAAAGAAGTGGGTAAAAGATTATGAGGATGCCAAAGTTTTGGTGGCCGATTTGGAAGTATTGTTAGAGTTTTTAAAAGAAGGAGAGGTTACCGCTGAAGAGGTTGAAACCCATTTCATCAAGGCTCAAACACATATTGAAAAGTTAGAGTTTAAGAACATGCTTTCTGAAGAAGGTGATGAACTCCCTGCTATTTTACAAATAACCGCGGGTGCTGGGGGAACAGAAAGTTGCGATTGGGCAGCAATGCTAATGCGCATGTACCTTATGTGGAGTGAGAAAAATGGATATAAAATCAAAGAGCTCAATTACCAAGGGGGCGATGTTGCTGGCATTAAAACCGTAACCTTAGAAATTGAAGGTGACTTTGCTTTTGGATGGTTAAAGGGAGAAAATGGTGTTCATCGACTGGTCCGTATTTCTCCGTTTGATAGCAATGCAAAAAGGCATACCTCATTTGCATCTGTATACGTGTATCCGCTAGCGGATGAGAGTATTGAGATAGACATTAACCCTGCAGATATTGAAATTACAACAGCGAGGTCTAGTGGTGCTGGAGGCCAAAATGTGAACAAGGTAGAAACCAAGGTACAATTAAGCCACAAACCCTCTGGAATTCAAATTTCGTGTTCCGATTCTCGTTCCCAGCACGACAATAGGGCAACGGCTATGAAAATGCTTAAATCGCAATTGTATGAAATTGAATTGCGAAAAAAACAAGAAGCCCGTAGTGAAATTGAAGCTGGAAAAATGAAAATTGAATGGGGCTCTCAAATTAGAAACTATGTGATGCATCCTTACAAATTGGTAAAAGATGTACGCACGGCCGAAGAAACCGGTAATGTAGATGCTGTTATGGATGGCAATATTGATCCGTTTTTAAAAGCCTATCTTATGATGATGGGACAAAGAGACTATTAAATTATATAAGTATCTATTGAACAACAATTTAGTTTTCCACTATGGCATAAAATTTGTGGCCGTTAGGTTTAAAATACAAACTTTAAAATTAGGAAATTATGGGTGTAATAAAAATCTATATAAATGCATTTATCATTCTACTTCTAACTATCCCTGCTGTAAACGCGCAGCGTTATATTAATTTAGATGAACCTTTTCCGGTTGAAAAATTGCCAACAGAGAAATATTACAAAACTACATCATCTTCAAATCCCAAGAAGCAAACTCCTGAAGATATCATAGAAGTTTATATGCCAATAATTGCTGAAACTATCAAATTAGATTCAAACGAAGCATCATTGGTTAATACCACACTAGTTAAATACCTCAAAAAATCCTTGACACTGGACAAAGCTCAAATTCATAACGATTCCCTAAAGCTATATGTAAAAACGCTTGAAGAAAAACAATTGAACGAATTAAAAGCAATATTAACAAAATCAAAATTTGAAGCTTATGTTAATTTAAGAGAAACGATGTATTATAGAAAACGTCCTTCTTTCAAATTATTCCAAATTTTCCCATATTAAAGAATGATTAAAATATACCACAACCCCCGCTGTTCTAAATCGCGCCAAGGACTGCAACTACTGCAAGATTCGGGTAAAGAATTTGAAGTAGTTCAGTATCTAAAAGATACTCCTACGAAAAAGGAATTAGTTCATATTATAGAATTACTTAATTGTACGCCTCTGACACTTGTTCGTAAGAATGAAGCCATTTGGAAAGAAAATTACAAAGGCAAAGCACTAACTAACGACCAAATTATTGAGGCTATGCTAACACATCCTAAACTAATAGAAAGGCCCATAGTTATAAATGGAGATAAAGCTGTCATAGGAAGGCCTACAGAACTAATAGACACTATACTTTAAGTTGTCCAGAATTTTTCCGGATACTCAAGGGAATCAATTTAACAAACATTTAACCAAACAGAGTTAAACCTTGCTTTAATTTTGAAATCTAAATAACTCAGAAAGTTATGAAAACCAAGAAAGGATTTTTATTCACAGCAGTACTAATTATAGTAGCGGCTACAACGGTAGAAGCACAATATGGAAATGGATATGGAAATGAAGGCTATGGCAGACAAAGAAGTCAAATGCCACAAACACAGTCCAATGAAAAACCAGAACCTTTAACTGCAGAAGAGATTGTAGAGTTACAGATGCCAATAATTATTGAATCTATTGATCTCAATGATTTTGAAAAAGCAATTGTAAGCACCACACTTACAAAGTATATTAAAAAATACATGCAGCTTCAAATTTTGAAATTAGAAGGCGATATAATGAAGGAAAGTATAGAAAGACTTCGCAAAGAACAATCTGAGGAATTAAAAGCAGCCTTGCCAGAAGAAAAGTATGAGGCATATGTGGCATTAGAAGAGAGTGGTTTTAAAAAAGCCAAAAAAAGAAAAAAGAAAAAACCTAAAAAGTAAGAATGAAAAAAGCATTTTCCTTATTGTTATTATGTACAACTTTAATTATTCAAGCACAGGGCCCTAATCCAAACAGTGCAACAAACAACCCAAAAAAAATAAAAATCACAGGTACTGTAGTTGATCAAGAAACTGGCAGACCTTTAGAATATGCAACTTTAATACTTCAAAGCGTTGTAGACCCCACCATCCTAACTGGAGGTATAACAGATGAACAAGGAAAATTTAATGTTACCGCAGATGCTGGCAATTACGATATTAGGATTGAATTCTTATCTTATAAAACGTACAGCTTAACCAATCAATCTTTATCAAAATCTATAGATTTAGGTGTCATTAAGCTAGGCTTAAATGCCGAAGAATTAGAAGGTGTAGAAGTTGTTGCCGAAAGGACAACAGTAGAAATTAGATTGGATAAAAAAATATACAATATTGGTAAAGATATTGCTAATAGTGGCGCAAACATAAGCGATGCACTAAACAATGTGCCGTCGGTTACCGTTGATATAGACGGAGCCATTAGTTTGCGAGGAAATGAGAATGTTAGAATTCTTATTAACGGCAAGCCATCTGCTATGGCTGGTTTTGGATCAACAGATGCATTGCGCCAGTTGCCGGCAGATGCCATTGAAAAGGTTGAAGTTATTACCAGTCCGTCTGCTAGATACGATGCTGAAGGGACTGCAGGTATTTTAAACATCGTCCTAAAAAAGGAAAAAACACTTGGCTTTAACGGATCCTTGAACACTACTTTTGGTTACCCATTATCATCACAAATTAATACAAACCTCAATTTAAGGACTACCAAATTTAACCTTTTTAACACCCTTGGGTATTCGTACAGAGAGTCTCCAGGAAGTGGGTATTTTGACAATACCTATGCAAGTGGAGATTTTGATAGAATCATAGAAGATAGAGCTATTGAAAGAAAAGACAAAGGGTTTAATGCAAATATAGGAGCAGAGTATTTTATTTCTGAAAAGTCTTCTGTGACGGCCAGTGTTTTTGGTCGTATTTCTGATGAATCTGATATTACGGAAAATGATAACATACGGTACCTAGATTCGGATATTGCAAGTAGAACCTTCCGTTCTGAAGGAGATTCTGAAGACGATAAAAGTTACCAAGTATCCTTAAACTACACCAATAGCTTTAATGAAGACGGCCATAAGTTAACCGGTGATTTTCAATACTCTAAGGATGTTGAAGATGTTTTAACAACCATTGAGGAAAACAGTACAGTTCCTCTAAATGAATTGTTAGCTCGAGAAAACGTTTATAAAGATGAAATACAGAATGAATACTTGTTCCAAATGGATTATGTACTTCCTATGGGAGATGCACAATTTGAAGCAGGCTATAGAGGAAATTTTGAACAAAGTATAAACGATTACCAGTTAGATACCTTAAATCAAAATTCTGGGCAATATGAAACAAATTTAGATTTAACAAACAAGTTTACTTACGATGAAAACGTAAATGCCGTGTATTCACAATACGGAAACAAATTTGGTAAATTTTCTTTTTTATTAGGTTTACGTTTAGAGAATACGCAACTAAAGGGAAGTGTGGTTTCTGAATATGACGCTGAAGCCTTGCAAGATATTATAGGACAAGATGTTGATTTAAATTTTGATAAAAATTATTTAGGTCTTTTTCCTACTCTTAATTTTATTTTTGAATTAAACGAGATGGAAAATATTTCTTTAGGCTACAATAGAAGAATTAACAGACCTAGAGGATATTACATCAACCCATTTCCGTCTAGATCCAGTAGAACCAATGTCTTTCAAGGGAATCCTGACCTAGATCCTGCCTATGCAAATGCATTTGATTTAGGCTACTTAAAACGATGGGATAAGTTAACCTTAACCTCTTCCATTTATTACCAAAAAGAAACTAATGCTTTTGAACGAATTCAAGAAGAGACAGGCGAGGTTACTTCTGATGGTATTAGAATCATAAGATCTATACCTATTAATTTATCTACCAATGAACGTGTTGGGGCTGAAGCTGGGGTAATGTACAATCCTTCCCAATGGTTGCGACTTAATGGAAGCTTTAACTTCTATCAATTTCAGACAGAAGGTGTTTTTAACACGGTAGATTACGGTGCAAAAAATACGAGTTGGTCTTCACGCCTAAGTGCTAAAGTTACTTTACCAACCAAAATAGAATGGCAAACAAACGGATACTTTCGCGGTCCTTCTGAAAACTCTCAAACAAAATCGAGTTCTATGTTTTTCTTAAGTATGGCTTTTAGTAAAGATGTATTTGGAGATAATAGTACAATAACCTTTAATGTAAATGATGTATTTAATTCTGCCATCAGAAAATCATTTACAGAAACGGCATTCTTTACTTCAGACAGTGAATTTCAATGGAGACAAAGATCTTTTACTTTAGGTTTAGTCTATCGCTTTAATCAACCTAAAGGAAAGGCCAATCAAAGACAGCAACAAAATTATAATGATAGTGAAGGAGAATTTTAATCATTCCTTGAAAAAAGAACATAAAAAAAGAGGCTAATAAGCCTCTTTTTTTTATTCTGTACGTTTCGCTTTCCTAGCGGCACGTTTTTCTTTAATCAGTTCTATGATTGATCCACCCAACCAATATGGGATCACAAAAGTTAGTAAAAATATCATTAACCAAAACCCTATTGTAAGGATAGTTAAAAAAGCTAAAAAACCTAAATACTGGTCAAATTCAAACATAAGTAATTTCTTTTTACGTTTACAAAGATACTTGTTAAGATGAATAGTACAAATCAATTTTTAAAAAAAATAAAATATTTTTTCAACGCATTAGATAATTGACGAAAATTACTTGTAAGAAATCATAACAGTCAATTTAATTTGTAATAAAATTCTCTATTATAATAAATTTTCATATCATTACATTACAATATTTAATTGGATTTATTTTTGGAACAATAAACAGTCCGCAATTCAATAAGCATAACATTTCCTACTAGATAAGTTTATGAAATTTGAGATTTAGATATTTAATTAATGAAAAAAATCAGCCTTCCAATTCTTTTGCTTTTTGCTTTCCTATCTCATTCACAAAGCACTTTAAAAAAAATTAAAATAACAGGAACTGTGGTTAGTCAAGAGACTAGTCAGCCACTGGAATATGCAACGGTGATCTTGCAAAACACGAATAACCCTGCTTTGGTAACTGGTGGAATTACCAATCAAAAAGGGAAATTCAACATTACCGTAGACGCTGGTTATTACGATATTTTAGTAGAGTTTATTTCCTATAAGACCTATGAAAAGAAAAAATACAAGTTTTTAAATTCTAAGGATTTTGGTGAAATAAAATTAGCACAAAAAGCAGAACAATTGGCAGGTGTAGAACTTATAGCCGATAAAACTACGGTAGAACTTCGCTTGGATAAAAAAATATACAATGTAGGAAAAGATCTCACTGTAATTGGTGGTTCGGCCTCAGATGTTTTAAACAACATTCCTTCCGTTTCAGTAGATGCTCAAGGAACTATAAGCCTAAGAGGTAATACCAACGTTAAAATATTAATTAACGGAAAACCCTCTACCCTTTCTGGAATTAGCCCAGAAGCCCTCAAACAAATGCCTGTTAGCTCTATAGAAAAGGTTGAAGTAATTACAAATCCATCTTCAAAATACAGTTCTTCTGGTTCTGCTGGTATTTTAAACATCATTTTACGGAAAAACAAAAAATCGGGTATTAGCGGATCGGTTTCAACCACATTTTCGGATCCCAAATCCCAAAAAATTGGAACTGTTCTCAATTTAAAACGGAAGAATTTTAACTTGTTCAGCAATACAGCCTACACCGATAGGGAAAGACCTGGTTATTCCTTATTCAATAATGATTTTTATGACTCAAGTGGCATTACTACGGGTTATGAAAATGAATACCGTTCTCTAGATCGACACAGTAAAAATCTAACTGCAACACTTGGCTTAGAAATCCTTCTTAATACTTCTAGTAGTCTTACCAATTCTATTAGCTATACAAAAACTACGGGTCTTGATCATACGGGTATATCCATCATTAATTTTGATGAACCCAGCGATTTTTTAGTAAACAGAACCAGAAATACTGTGGAAGATAGTCAACTAGAGACCGTAAGTTACGCTGCAAATTACAATAAAAAATTTAATGCTAAAGGCCATTTATTAACTGTAGATTATCAATACACAAGAAGTTTAGAATTAGAAGACAGAGCTATTTCTGAAGCCTTCGAAATAGGAAGTAATAATTGGTTATTTGATAAAGCGATCACCGATAACCACGAAATAAGTCAGCTTTTACAAGTAGATTATATCCTACCCTTTGGACAAGCATACAATTCAAAAATAGAATTGGGGTATAGCGGTGTTTTTGATAATTACCATATAAATTATCTTGAAGGCGCTATTATAAATAATAGTTTTGTTAAAAATTATAATTTCAGCAACGATCTTGTTTACAACCAAAAAGTAAATGCAGCCTACCTTCAATTTGGTCAAGGTTTTAATAAGCTAACAATTTCTGCCGGAATGCGTGTAGAAAACACCGATGTATCTGTTCTTTTAACGAATTCCCATACGGTAGATAACAAATCGTATACAAACTGGTTTCCCTCATTATTTTTAGGGTACGAACTTAGCACTAAGGAAAAGTTAAGTTTAAATTTTAGCAGCCGAATAGGTAGACCCACAGCTGGAAACTTAAACCCCTTTCCCAATAGAGTTAGTAAAACCAACCTCTATTATGGCAACCCGGACCTCACCTCTATGTTCACCAATTCATTTGAGTTTAATTACCTGAACAAATGGAATAAAATTACTTTTACATCTGCACTTTACTACAAAAGAACCAATGACGTATTGCAAAATGTTACCATAGAAACAGGAGACACAGAAACAATAACAAGCAACGGAACTGATCTAAATGCTCCAATAATAGCAAAAACCAAAAGAAACATCGGGAAGGAAGATAGGTACGGTATCGATGTAACCACAACCTTTGTTCCTCTTAAAGATTATAGATTTTCCTTAAACACCCTGCTTTACAAACAAAATCTAACAGGAACTTATGTATATCATTCCGTTACTAATGAAATAATTAATACCAATTTTGAGGCCAACCAAGTTAGTTGGTTTTCTAAATTTAGTGCAAAATTTCCGCTAATTTACAAGGTAGATTTTCAGTCAAATTTTTACCATATTGGCCCCAATACAAATTCTCAAACCAAAACCAAAAGTTTAACTCGGTTAGACATTGCCTTGAGCAAGTCTATATTAAAAAACAAGGCATCAATTTCTATTGGAGTTACTGATATTTTCAATCAATATATCCGGTATTCAGAAACCCAGCTTTCCAATTCCCAATCGTATAACGAACTACAATCTGACCAAAGAAATATTAGAGCTACCTTTACCTATAAATTGAATTGATCTATTTCATAAAGACCTACTTCAAAGCAGCCTGGGTCCCCTACTAAAATCATAATACCTACTATTTTTTAACCCGGAGACTGAAGTAAATATTCCGAACATAAAAAGGTGATTGTTTATAGTTTCATCCAAATCTAGCCTTAAAATAGTCAAAATTATTTTCACAATATTGTACCTTTGCAGCTATAAAAATTTAGTATAATGAGCTTTAGAATCGAAAAAGACACAATGGGTAAGGTAGAAGTACCTTCAGATAAATATTGGGGAGCACAAACAGAACGCTCTAGAAACAATTTTAAAATTGGCCCTGCTGCTTCTATGCCTTTAGATATAGTATATGGTTTTGCTTATTTAAAAAAAGCGGCTGCCTATACAAATTGTGAATTAGGTGTTTTAGCAGAGGAAAAGAGAGATTTAATTGCTACCGTTTGTGATGAAATTTTAGCAGGAAAACACAATGACCAATTTCCGCTTGTAATTTGGCAAACAGGTTCTGGCACACAGAGTAATATGAATCTGAATGAGGTAATAGCCAACAGGGCTCATGAAATTGCTGGTCATGTAATTGGTGAAGGTGAAAAAACCATTCAACCCAATGATGATGTCAATAAATCGCAATCTTCTAACGATACTTTTCCAACAGGAATGCATATTGCTGCGTATAAAAAAATTGTGGAAAACACGATTCCAGGTGTAAAACAACTGCGAGATACTTTGGATAAAAAATCGAAGGAATTCGCCAAAGTAGTAAAAATTGGAAGGACGCATCTTATGGATGCCACCCCCCTAACCTTAGGTCAAGAATTTTCGGGCTATGTATCTCAATTAAATCACGGTCTAAAGGCTTTAGAAAACACATTGCCACATTTAAGCGAACTAGCTTTAGGTGGTACTGCTGTTGGTACCGGTTTAAATACACCTGCAGGATATGATGTACTTGTAGCAAAATATATTGCAGAATTTACAGGCTTACCTTTTATAACAGCAGAAAATAAATTTGAAGCACTTGCTGCACATGATGCCATCGTTGAAAGCCATGGTGCTTTGAAGTTACTAGCCGTATCTTTAAATAAAATTGCTAATGATATTAGAATGATGGCCTCTGGTCCACGTTCGGGTATTGGTGAAATAATTATCCCTGCAAATGAACCGGGTAGTTCAATTATGCCAGGAAAAGTGAATCCTACGCAATGTGAAGCCTTAACTATGGTTTGCGCTCAGGTTATGGGTAATGATGTAGCCATTTCCGTGGGTGGCACACAAGGGCATTACGAACTTAATGTTTTTAAGCCAATGATGGCAGCCAACATTTTACAATCGGCCGAATTACTAGGAGATGCTTGTGTTAGTTTTACAATTAATTGTGCGGTAGGTATTGAGCCCAACTACGCCATTATTAAAGAATTATTGAACAACTCTTTAATGCTTGTTACAGCTCTAAATACTAAAATAGGGTATTACAAAGCGGCAGAAATAGCCAATACAGCACATAAAAACGGGACTACGCTTAAAGAAGAAGCTATTAACTTAGGTTACGTTACAGCCGAACAATATGATGATTGGGTAAAACCAGAAGAAATGGTGGGAACCTTAAAATAATCCCATTTTGCACTAAATAAAGGGTATAATCATAATGATTATACCCTTTATTTATGCAAAAAAATGAATAGTGTTTCTTATTTTAATTCAAACTCGTTTTTAGCTAAAATCTTTAATTTTGAATCATAAACGATAGCCATATATTTTCCTTTTTGGAAATCACCTGCTGGTTTGTTTACGTAATCACAGACATCTAAATTCTTATTCTCATAGTAAAAAGCAGTTCCTTTGCTATATGCTAAAGAAGCACCGTTCTCATTGGTTGTTGTATTTCCTTCACCTAAAACGTTGCCTTGAGGATCTAAAACTTCAATAAAGAATTGCTTATCGCCCGCTTGTGCAATAGCATTGTCTGCAATAGTAAAACATACTTTAATTTTATCCGTAGATCGAGCTCTTGTTGTAGAAACTAATTTTCCGCTGTTACGTTCTCTTACCGCATCTACAGAGAATTTCGATAAATTTAAGGCAGAACCTTTTTCAACAGCATCCGCTAATTGGGTGTTTTGTACAACCAGAGAATCATTAAATACCGTTTGTCTCGATAATTCTTGATACGTACTATCTCTTTCCATAGCTAATAAAGAATTAGACTGCGTTAAGGAGTCCACTTTCTTAAGTAAAAAAGCTCTTTCCTTCTTTAACAAATCTACTTGTCTTCTGTATCTAGAAAGTGAGGTAATATCGGCCTTCATAGTCTTCACAGAATCAATATATTTTGTAATTCTGTCTCTAGCCTCTACCAATTCTTCATTGGTAGCATTACTCTCCATAATTGCTTTGTCGTATTCAGACTGCAAACTAGTTAAGTCATTTACAACATACTCTTTTTCTTGAGTCAAAACTGTTTTGGTCTTTTCTCTGTCTTTATATAATGATACTGTATAGGCTAAAGAGCCTAACAATCCCACACCTAATAAAACCGCAATGACCTTTAATCCTGTATTACTTTTTTTCTCATTCATAACAATACTATTAATTCTCTATTATTTATTAACTTTACAAAGCTAATCTATTGGTTCAAGTTTATATACGATTTAATTTAACATTTAGATTTTTTGCATTTTAAAATCTGATTAAAGTCATAATTAATCGTTTAACGGTAAATTTCATTTAAACCTATTGGTCTGTATGAAATAATATAAATTCCATAGAGTACTGTCTAAGCCTTATGATCTAGTCTCCAACTAAGCCAATGAAGAACGAAGAAAAAGCGATCCAAACTGTCTATTTTAGTATTATAGGTAATGTCTGTTTGGCTATAATAAAAGGATTTGCTGGTTTTTTTGGAAATTCATATGCCTTAATCGCTGATGCCATTGAATCTACCACCGATATTTTTTCTTCCTTATTGGTATTGTTTGGACTTAAGTACGCCAAAAGACCAGCCGATAAAAATCATCCCTATGGTCATGGTAAAATTGAACCGCTAATCACCTTTACTGTAGTTGCCTTTCTTGTGACTTCGGCTACAATTATTGCCTATGAAAGTATTCAGAATATTTTAACTCCCCATAAAATACCAAAAGCATGGACCTTAATTGTATTGGGCTGTATTATTTTATGGAAGGAAATAGCATACCGTATTGTTCTAAAAAAAAGTAAGGAAACAAACAGTTCTTCGTTGAGAGCAGATGCATGGCACCATAGAAGTGATGCTATAACCTCAATTACAGCGTTTATTGGAATTTCAATTGCTATAATCTTTGGCAAAGGGTATGAAACTGCAGACGATTGGGCAGCACTTTTGGCGTCATTCTTTATCTTATACAACAGCTACTTAATTTTTAGACCCGCCTTAGGTGAAATTATGGATGAGCAACGTTATGATGACCTTATTGTAATAATTAGAGAGAAATCCATGCATGTAGAAGGAGTCCTAGGTACAGAAAAATGTTTTGTTCGAAAAATAGGAATGAAATACCATGCAGATCTACACGTCATTGTCAATGGATCAGTTTCCGTAAAAATAGGACACGACATTGCGCATAATTTAAAAGATTATTTGCGGCAAAAAATTCCTAATTTAGCAGAAGTACTTATTCATATAGAACCCGATAAATAAAAAACTAATCATAGATCGAATCCTAAAAATAAATCATATGAAAACAACTATTTACATTCTATCCGTATGTGTTTTTACCTTAATGAGTTGTAAAGACAAGAAGGAAACCACAGAGGATATTGCAATTGAACCTATAGTTACCGAGGAAATTAAAGCGCAAGCCGACTTAAAAATTATCCCAATTGAACATGCTACCCTTGTTTTAGAATGGGGAGAAACTACAGTATATGTTGACCCTATTGGTGGCGCAGAAGCATTTGCTGGGCAGAAACAGCCCGATTTAATTTTGATAACTGATATTCACGGTGACCACTTTAGCGTGGAAACACTACAAGCCTTGAATACTAGCAAAGCCAAAATCATAGTACCACAGGCCGTGGCAGATAAAATTCCTTCTGAATTTACACCCCAATTGGATATTTTATCTAATGGAGAATCTAAAGAACGGTATGGAATCACAGTAACTGCCATTCCCATGTATAATTTACGGGAAGAAGCTCTTAAATTTCACGAAAAAGGAAGAGGAAATGGTTACCTAGTAACAAAAGGTGATGAACGCATTTACTTTTCAGGCGATACGGAAGATATTCCAGAAATGCGTGCCTTGCAAAATATAGATAAGGCTTTTATTTGCATGAACCTGCCTTATACAATGACCGAAGAAAGTGCCGCATCTGCTGTTTTAGAATTTAAACCAAAACAGGTTTACCCTTATCATTACCGAGGAAAACCGGATGTTAGTGATGTGTCACAGTTTAAAAAATTAGTAAATGAAGGTGATTCATCTATAGAAGTTATTCAATTAGATTGGTATCCAAAAAACGACTATTAAGCCTTCTTTAAAATATAAAAGCTCCTAAGGATAATTTCTCAGGAGCTTTTTAATACAGTAAACAGAATAATTATCGAATTAATTTTTTGTATTTGATACGCTTCGGTATTAAATCGCCACCCAAACGTTTCTTTTTATTTTCTTCATATTCTGAAAATGAACCTTCAAAGAAATACACCTGCGAATCTCCTTCAAAAGCTAAAATATGAGTACAAACACGATCTAAAAACCATCTATCATGCGAAATAACTACTGCACAACCTGCAAAATTGTCTAAACCTTCTTCCAAAGCTCTTAGGGTATTCACATCCAGATCATTGGTAGGCTCATCTAAAAGTAGCACGTTACCTTCTTCTTTTAAGGTCATGGCCAAATGCAAGCGGTTACGCTCACCTCCAGAAAGCATACTTACTTTTTTGTTTTGCTCGCTACCCGAAAAATTAAACCTACTTAAATAGGCTCTAGAATTTACTTGTTTGCCGCCCATCATAACCAACTCTTGTTCATCACTAAAGTTTTGCCAAATGGTCTTTTCAGTATCTATATTAGAGTGACTCTGATCTACATAGGCAATTTTTGCGGTATCACCCACTTCAAAGGAGCCTTTATCAGGAGTTTCTTCTCCCATAATCATTCTAAAAATGGTAGTCTTTCCAGCACCATTGGGTCCAATAATACCAACAATACCAGCTTGTGGTAAGTTAAAACTTAGATCTTCATACAACAATTTATCATCATAGGCTTTACTAACTCCCTTTGCCTCGATTACATTGGTACCTAAACGGGGACCATTGGGAATATAAATTTCTAATTTTTCATCAAGTTGTTTTTGATCTTGACTCATTAATTTATCGTAGTTCTTTAGACGAGCCTTTTGTTTCGTCTGCCTTCCTTTGGCACCTTGTCGTACCCATTCTAGCTCTCGTTCTAATGTTTTTTGGCGTTTGGAAGCTACTTTGCTTTCATCTGCCATTCGCTTGGATTTTTGTTCCAACCAAGAAGAATAGTTCCCTTTCCAAGGTATCCCTTCTCCCCTGTCTAATTCTAAAATCCATCCCGCTACATTATCTAAAAAGTACCTATCGTGGGTTACGGCAATAACCGTACCTTTATATTGCGCCAAATGATGTTCCAACCAATGTACAGATTCTGCATCCAAGTGGTTGGTAGGTTCATCTAATAATAGAATTTCTGGTTCTTGCAATAACAACCTACACAGGGCAACTCTTCTGCGTTCACCACCAGAAAGTACACTTATTTTTTTATCCCCTTCCGGCGTACGTAAGGCGTCCATGGCAATTTCTAGTTTGGTATCTAATTCCCAAGCATTGCTGGCATCTATCTGATCTTGCAATACGGCTTGCCTAGCCATTAACTTGTCCATTTTATCCGCATCAGAATACACTTCTTCTAAGCCAAACATATCGTTTATCTTATTGTATTCATCTAAGATAGCTACAGTTTCTGCAACCCCTTCTTTCACTATTTCTAGTACTGTTTTTTCTTCGTCTAATTGTGGTTCTTGTTCTAAATACCCAACATTGTATCCTGGAGAAAAAACTACATCGCCCTGGTAATTTTTATCCTGTCCCGCAATAATCTTTAATAGGGTAGATTTACCAGAGCCATTAAGACCTAAGATTCCAATTTTAGCCCCATAGAAGAAACTTAAATATATATTTTTAAGTACCGGAGTATTTGCCGTTTTAAAGGTCTTAGTAACCCCAGACATTGAAAAAATGACTTTTTTATCGTCAGACATATCTTAATTTATTTTTAATTTTTACTCTTAGCTTTTGTAACTAAACAAACTTTGTACTTTACACCCTTCCTTTTAGCGCATTAAAGACCCATGCAATGGCAAAAAAACCAATCCCTACGGATGCAAATCCCCATCCAGCTACATCATCATATCGAAACGCACCTAGTGCAATTAAGGCTAGACCTACAACGATCATAATAAATGTGGCCCATGCTAAAACTGTATTTTTATTCATCTTCATCTTTAGTTCGTTTATTAGTTGTCAAATATCGTAATTTTATAGCTAAAATACCTAATAAATTAGGCTTCAAAAGGGAAAACAATTCCTGAAATCTTCCTTATATCGTCTAATAAATTAATTAGATCTAAACTGTTTTGATGAGACCACAGACTACTTTCTAACTTTCCACTTCTAATACAGGCATTCACTTCCAAAATCTCATGGGCATAGCCCAAGCCTAATTTAGGAACTACCATTCTTTCCGTTTGCCCCTGGGTATTTAAAACAAGGTTTTCCGTATGATGCCACCTAGGCTCTAAAATTATACTGCCCTTGTCTCCTGTAATTTCGGCCTTAACCTCTGAATTGGAGGTTAACCCACTGTACAGTAATGCCTGTGCATTATCATAATTAAAAATAACTGAAATTTGTTTTTCGATTCCGGTGGAATGAAAATTTGCCGATGCCAGGATGTTTTTTGGTTTTCCCAAGATTAAATAGGCTAAAAACACAGGATAAATTCCTATATCTAACAAGGAGCCACCTGCTAAATTAGGATTTAACACCCTTCCCGTTGCTGGTCTATCCATTCCGTAAAAAGCAAAATCAACATTCATATGAGTCACAGCACCAATGGTGTTATTCCCAATTAAAACCTTGGTTTGGATTATGGATGGCAAAAACCTACTCCACAAAGCCTCCATTAAAAACACCTTGTTCTTTACTGCTGCCGCAATCATTCTTTTTAATTGCGATGCATTTACAGCCATGGGTTTTTCACACAAAATATGTTTACCACAACTCATAGCTTCAATACTTAACTCAGCGTGTAAGGTATGTGGAGTGGCAATATAAATAACATCCACTTCGGTACAATGAAACAAACTGGTATAACTATCATACGCATTTTTTACATTGTATTTCGATGCAAATTTTTCAGCCTTCTCCCTACTTCGGGAGGCTACAGATACCAATTCTGTATCCTTGACTACACTTAGGTCCTGAGCAAATTTTTCTGCTATATTTCCCAAGCCCACTATTCCCCAACGTATTTTTTGTGTCATTTTATTTCTCTTAGTTCTAATTTTATCAAAGTTAATGAATCTCATATATATTATTCAGCTTATCTTTATACTCAAATGAAATATCACACGAATGGACATAAAATTCAATAAAAACGAAGATCACAACAAACTCCTTTTATCAGATTTAAAACGAAGACTGGCACAGGTAAAGTTAGGAGGTGGTAAAAGTAAAATTGAAAAACAACACGCCAAAGGCAAAATGACGGCTAGAGAACGCATTGCCTATTTGTTAGATGCCAATACGGATTCTATTGAAATTGGAGCCTTTGCGGGCGATGGTATGTACGCTGAACACGGGGGTTGCCCCTCCGGAGGTGTTGTGATAAAAATGGGATATGTTCAAGGCAGACAATGTATTGTTGTCGCCAACGATGCTACCGTTAAAGCCGGTGCCTGGTTTCCAATCACCGGAAAAAAGAATTTGAGGGCCCAAGAAATTGCCATTGAAAATAGATTACCTATAATTTACCTCGTAGATAGTGCTGGTGTTTACCTGCCACTGCAGGATGAAATTTTTCCTGACAAGGAACATTTTGGTCGTATTTTTAGAAATAATGCGGTGATGAGTAGTATGGGAATTACACAAATTGCTGCGGTCATGGGAAGCTGCGTTGCTGGTGGAGCCTATTTGCCCATTATGAGTGATGAAGCCTTAATTGTTGATAAAACAGGAAGTATTTTTCTAGCTGGAAGTTATTTGGTGAAAGCAGCGATTGGTGAAATTATAGACAACGAAACTTTAGGCGGTGCAACAACACATTGTGAAATTTCTGGGGTTACCGATTATAAAGCGAAAGACGATGCCGATGCTTTGGATAAAATAAAAAATATTGTCAGTAAGATTGGAGATTTTGATAAAGCTGGATTTAATAGAGTTGAAGCCAAAAAGCCCAAAGAAAATCCACAAGACATCTATGGTATTTTACCCAAATCGAGAAGTGACCAGTATGATATGCTTGAAATTATTAAGCGTTTGGTAGACGACTCTGAATATGAACAATACAAAGAAGGTTACGGAAAAACAATACTGACGGGTTATGCCCGTATTAATGGTTGGGCCGTGGGTATTGTAGCAAACCAACGCAAATTAGTAAAAACTCAAAAGGGAGAAATGCAGTTTGGTGGCGTTATATACAATGATAGCGCAGATAAGGCTACACGTTTTATAGCCAATTGCAATCAAAAGAAAATTCCGCTTGTCTTTTTACAAGATGTAACTGGGTTTATGGTGGGTAGTAAAAGTGAACACGGAGGTATCATTAAAGATGGCGCTAAAATGGTTAACGCTGTTAGTAATTCTGTTGTTCCAAAGTTTACTATTGTCATTGGCAATAGTTATGGAGCCGGAAACTACGCCATGTGCGGTAAGGCTTATGATCCAAGGTTAATTGCCGCCTGGCCCAGTGCCGAACTTGCAGTTATGAGCGGCAATTCTGCAGCCAAAGTTTTAATGCAAATTGAAAAAGCATCTTTATTAAAAAAAGGAGAAGAAATAGACGAAAAGAAAGAAAAAGAGTTATTTGATAAGGTAAAAGCGAGATACGATGCACAAATATCTCCGTATTATGCTGCTTCACGTATTTGGACCGATGGCGTAATAGATCCTCTAGATACCCGGAAATGGATTGCTATGGGTATAGAAGCTGCCAATCATGCTCCTATTGAAAAACCTTTTAATTTGGGGGTGATCCAAGTTTAAAATCTAAGGACCTCCAAAATAAAATTATTTATCGACTCTAAAGCAAAACACAATTGGCGTTACTTATTCCTCCTAATCTTATCAGGAGAGGCTGTATTTATACTCCCTTTTGTATTGGCTAGGGTTTTTAGACCAACAGTTTTAGAGGTATTTAACCTGACAAATTTAGAACTAGGGACCTGTTTTGCAGTGTATGGTTTTGTTGCCATGGTGTCTTACCTTTTTGGCGGACCCATTGCAGATAGGTTCCCTCCCAGAAAACTGATAGCCACTGCTCTATTTTCTACAGCGCTTGGCGGAATTGTTTTTGCTGCTCATCCTAGTTATTTTGTTCTTAAAATATTATATGGATATTGGGGATTTACAACCATATTTTTGTTTTGGGCACCCATGATAAAAGCGACCAGAGTTTGGGGAGGAAAAAAATCCCAAGGCAAGGCTTTTGGCTTTTTAGATGGTGGTCGTGGTTTGGTAGGAGCATCATTTGGAGCATTGGGAGTACTTATTTTTTCGTTCTTTATTGTTGGGGAAATTGAAACTGCGAGTCTAGGCAACAGAACTGAAGCATTTAATTATATTGTTTGGGCGACTTCTACTATTATGGTCTGTATTGGAATTTTTGTCTGGTTTTTTCTAAAATCAGATAGCATAAAAGAGGAAGAAATACAGTTGCAAAAAATATCCCTAAACCAAATTAAAGCAGTTTTAAAAATTCCAGCTGTTTGGTTATTAATGGTTATTATTTTGTGTGCCTATGTTGGTTATAAAATTACCGATGTTTTTTCACTCTATGCTAAAGAAGTTATGCTTTACAACGAAGTAAGTTCGGCACAAATAGGAACCTTGCTGCTTTTTATTAGACCTGCTATAGGTATTGCAATAGGTTTTATAGCAGATAAAAGTAAAACAACACTTTGGCTGATTATTAGTTTTGCTCTAAGCATCCTAGGTGCTTTATTTTTTGTTTCTGGAGTTATTACACCAAATACTACGGTTTTATTTCTTCTGTCTGTCTTAATCACTGTTTCTGGTGTTTATGCGGTACGGTCTCTTTACTTTGCTACAATGCAAGAAGGGCATATCCCACTTTTGGTAACTGGTACAGCCGTAGGCCTTATTTCATTAGTAGGTTATACACCTGATATTTTTGCGGGTCCTTTAATGGGGTATTTATTAGATAATTCTCCAGGGGAATTAGGACACCAACATGTATTTATAATGTTGACTTTCTTTTCACTTATCGGATTACTCGCTTCTGTAGTTTTTTATAGGATACAAATAAGAAACAAAAGTTTATAATTTTAGCAATGCTACCGTTTTGTAACGGTTAATTTTACCCGTGTCTGTGCGAACAAACTCAGGAAGAAAATAGATTTCTTTAGGGACTTCATAGGTAGAAAATACAGAAGCGTTTTTCAATTTGCTGTGAAGTTCCTCTTTGGGTTTAGAACCTTCAATCACTAGAATTAATTTGTTTTCTAATATAGGATCTGGTAGACTGGATACAAAAAAAGGATCCTGAATAAAATCTGATAATTTAGCTTCTATTTGCTCGGGATTTAACTTAATTCCTCCAGAATTTATAATTGTATCGTACCTCCCCAACCACTTAAATTCTGTCTCAGAAACTAAGGTTACCACATCATTGGTTGTAATGAACTGAGTAGAAATTTTTGGCGCATATATTACTAAACAATTACGCGTATCTACAGATAAAGTAATATTGGGTAGTGCTTTAAAACTTGACATAGGTGCATTAATTTCTTGTACTGCAATATGCGTTATGGTTTCTGTCATCCCGTAAGTTTCATACACCCTAGTACCTATATTTAATAACTTACTTTTTAAATCTGAAGAAACGGCAGCGCCACCAATGATAAGCTTTTTTACTTGATTTAATTTCGATAGGGATGCATGTACCTGCAGCGGTATCATAGCGCAGAAATTGTAATTGCAGGTTGTTTTTTCTAAAGGAGTGGAACTGGGATCGACATAATCTAAATTAAGCCCTAAAACTAGAGCTCTTACCAACATCATTTTACCCGCAATATAGTTTGCTGGCAAGCACAAAAGGGCAGTATCACCTTGCTTTAACTCAAAAAAAGAAGCTGTGGCCATAGCAGAATTCACCATATGTTCCTTTTTTAAAACAATAGGTTTTGGAGCTCCTGTAGAGCCCGAAGTATGCACTAAAACCGTAGAATCTTTAGAAAGCCATTCTAGTAAAAATAACCCTATCGCCTTTTCATAATTTTCTCTTTCAGCTAAGACAACGGCAAATTCAATTAAACTTTGATACGTATAAGCTCTTCCGTTTAATTTAAAACCAGGATGTAATTGACTAAAATGCAGCATCGGTACGTTGTTCTTCCTGTATCTGTTCTTTGGGCAATACTTTGCCTGTTAATCGTTCTTTCCAATTGGTCCAGTTGTATTTTTTCGCAAATAGAAATAATAAAGCGGGATAAACGATTAAAATCGGTACAAAAATATCCCAACCTAACTCTGGCTTACTTACATCCAGAAATATAGAATCGGTCTGAAAAACGGTCCAATCTGCTGTTACCAATAAGGCTCCAATTAAATTATTAGCCGCATGAAAACCCAAAGCCAACTCTAAGCCTTCGTCCATTAAGGTAATAATTCCTAGAAATAAACCGGTACCAATATAGTACACCATAATACCATAACCCAATGTTCCTACTTCGGGGTTTGCCATATGCATAACTCCAAATAAAACAGAAGTAATTGTAAGGGGAACAAGCCTGTTGCCCGCAAGAAGTCCTAATCCTTGCATCATTTGACCACGAAATAAGTACTCTTCAAAACTAGTTTGCAAGGGAATAAATAGGATGCTTATTATAGCCAATATAACAAAGGGCAAAGGCCTAAAATTGAATACAAAATCAGCCGGAGAAAGCGCATAGCCAATTGCAAATAAAGTTATTGTTAAGATACCCCAAAGTGCAAATGAAAATCCTATTCTTTTAAAATCAATCTTTTTCCTAGAAGTAGTTATGGAGGTTATGGATTGCCGCTGAATTAATTTAGTCCACCCCAGCACAACAAAACACCCCACAGCCAATGGAATTAAGTTCATGGCAAAAACGGTGTTTCTTCCCCATTGGTCAATTAACCGATTCATCATATCATCTACATTTATAGGGGAGTTTTTTACCGCTATATAGTTGAATACCATTAAGGCAATAAATCCTATGGGAAGGACAAAATACAGCCATAATCCTTTTGTTTTTCTTTTATACCCTTGTTCTATGTACATAATTCTTCTATTAAATTGGGTCTCCAATTTTTATTTTTATGATAATAAATTTTTCCTTTTTCAACCACTAACGGACTCTCAAAATTATTGGTGTATAACCCTCCTGTTCCCAATCCTTGTGGCATTTTACTTTGCAAACCATACGTCCATTGTGCTATTGCATTAAGCCCTATATTGCTTTCTAATGCACTTGTAACCCACCAACCTATATTGTATTTTTCTGCCAAAGCTATCCATTCTTCGCAGCCTTTAAACCCACCGACTAAACTCGGTTTTAAAATAATATATTGAGGTTGTATAGTTTGTAGTAGTTCTTCTTTTTTTGTTATAGTAAAAACACCAATTAATTCTTCGTCTAAGGCTATGGGTAAAGGTGTTGCATTACACAAACCTTGCATTTGTTCCCAACGTCCTGGTTGAATAGGTTGTTCTATAGAATGTAAATCTAAACGAGATAGTATTTTTAATTTTCCCAAGGCAACTGCAGTAAATGCTCCATTTGCATCTACCCGGAGCTCTATTTCATCTTGGGTATATATTTTTCTAATCGACTTTAATAGCGCTATTTCCTTTTTAAAATCGATAGCGCCAATTTTAAGTTTAATACAGCGAAACCCTTCTTTTAATTTTTGCTGTATTTGTTGATGCATGAAAGATTCTTCTCCCATCCAAATTAGTCCGTTTATTGGAATGCCTGCCTCTCTTAATGAAAAATCATTCTCGAATAATAAAAACGGATTTTCAGCATCAACGGATAAAAAGGCTTGTTCCAATCCAAATTGAATGCTTGGATAGGCTGTTAATTTTTCTAATAATAAATCAAGACCTAAATGAATATTGTTACAAGTCCATTTTATTTTTTCTTCATAATCAGGAACATCGTCTACGCTTAAACTTCTTAAAATACCGCACTCTCCTATGCCCCATTTGTTATTTTTTTGTAAAATAATAAACCAGGTTTCTTTTTTAGTAAGTATCCCTCTAGAGGTACCACTAGGCTTTTTAAAGGTTAAAATATGTTTTTTGTAGAATGCTTTCATTTAGCCACTCAATTATACGGTAATAGTTGCACCAAAATCTAAGAGGTGTAATTGTTTTCCAGCAGCTTTAAATTTTTGTATGGCAAGTTTATGATCAATCTCTATAAATCCAAAAGTATCAAAATGATACCCCAATACCGTATCACAGGCTACAAAATTAGAGGCTATAATAGCATCGTCAACACCCATTGTAAAATTATCGCCAATAGGTAAAATTGCCAAATCTAATTTTGCAAACATAGGAATCAATTTCATATCCATTGTCAGCGCCGTATCCCCTGCTATATAGATACTTTTCTCTTTTGTGGAAAGTACAAAACCACCAGGGACACCACCATTTGAACCATCGGCAAAAGTAGAGGTATGAATTGCATTTACGTATTTCACCACTCCAAAATCGAATGCCCAGCTGCCCCCGTGATTCATTGGGTGCACTGTAAGTCCTTTATTTTCATAATGAGTTGCGATTTCATAATTACTAACAATGGTTGCCTTTGTCCTTTTCGCAATGTCTTCTACATCTAAAACATGGTCTTGATGGGCGTGGGTAATTAAAATGTAGTCAGGATGCAAAGTGTCTTTGTCAATTTTACCATTATTTTTTGGATTACCAGAAATAAATGGATCCACTAAGATAACTTTATCATTGATTTCTAACAGTAATGAAGCGTGACCAAGAAATGTAATTTTCATAATAAGTTGTTTTAATTCAAATTTATTTAAAATTGAACCAAAAACGAACTCCTTCCGTAGTTTTATCTATATTTAATGTGGATTGTAATTGATTAACCAAACGATTCATTAAACGTATGCCCATTGAAGAATTGGTTCTTTCGTCGGTGTCATCGGGTAAACCAACACCATTGTCCGTATATTCAAAAAAACCGCCAGTTTCTGTATTTCTCAAATGAATGTAAATTTTCCCATCGTCATCATTATCTGGAAAAGCATACTTAAAAGAATTGGATACTAATTCATTTAGAATTAATCCAAAAGGAATGGCTCTATCAATATCCAATTCAACCGCCTCAGCATCTATGGTAATTGTTATATTATGACCTCCCTTTTTAAACACGGATTGCACACTATTGACCAAACTTTCAATATACCCTTGCATTTCAATAACAGAAAGGTCATCATTCTGATACAGTTTTTGATGAATTAACGCCATAGCCTTAACCCTACTCTTACCCTCTTCTAAGGCCATAATAGCTGCTTTACTTTTGGTATTCTTAGTTTGTAAACTTAATAAACTAGAAACCATTTGAAGATTGTTTTTTACCCGGTGGTGAATCTCTTTTAATAAGGAATCTTTTTCTGTTAATTGGCTCTCTATTATAAGGTTCTGTTTTGTAATAACTCTCTGGTTATTAATACTTTTAATATAAGCAAATACAAGTCCACCTAAACCTAACAAAGTAAAAATTAAGGATATTAAAATTAAGCTCATTCGCTCATCTTTTGCCTGACCCTCTACCCTAGCATTTTCTAGTTCAATAAGTTTTTCATCAAGCATACCTTCAGAATTTTCTAACTCTTTTTCAAATACTGTAGCTATTTGCTGTTGCTTAATTAATGTCTCATTAACCTTTATAGAATCATTGAATCTTTCATTCTTTTTAAGATAAAAATTGGCAGTTTCGAAATCACCTTTTTTTTCATAATAAACGGCTAAAAGTTGATTTTTACGTAAGGTGTTTGATGCCTTTACAGTTCTAAAATCATTACCGATGAGCTTTATCACTTCATCAAAGTTACCTATCTGTAGATGACAATTGGCGAGGTCCAAAGAATTTTCTACGGCATCCTGAGAATATTTACCAACATTGTACTTTTTTATTTTGACCAGGCTAGAATCAAGAAGTGATATAGCATCTTCATATCTTTTTAGGATCATATAACTTTTACCAATATTTCCTTCAATAATCCCCAATAAGAGTATGCCTTTAATTAATTCATCTTGAGTTTTGGGTCTTGTAATTGTATCCAAATAGGTGTTAATGTATTTCCTTGCAACGGTATATTGCTCTATGGCCACCTGAATAGATTTATCTAGTCGCAAGAAATTACCAATATTATTATTGTATAATGCTTGACCGTAATAATCTTGTTCATTTATAGAATTATTCTTTTCATGAATATATTCACTTCTAGCTTTTTGGTAAAGGCCTTGATCTGCATAAATATCATAAAAAGAAACATTACTTGTTAAGCCAAGTTCCTTTTTCTCTTTCCGAATATCTATTTGTTTTTCATATAATTTTAATTGTGAATAATTTTCATCCATTATATCCAACAATGTACTTTTAAGCGTATCATCCAATTCCTTCTTTTCGATATAAAGCTCGTTTGTAATTGCGATACTTTTGTCGTATTCTACAAAATCTTGATAAATATTGGCCTTAAGCAGTTTATAGTATTGTATAGAAACATTGTCTTGTGACGACTTTGCTTTAACAATCATAGAGTCAATGTTTTTTAACCATTCAAAGTTTGAATTTTCTTTGTACCTATTGGAGGTTTTAAAAAAGTATTCAAACTTCTCTTCTGCAGTGGGTATTTTAACAAAACTATCCAACGCACTTTCTTGAAGAACTATATCTTGTGCATTAACATTGTTGGCTGTTATGAGAAAAACCACAACAAAAATTTTATAGAACATCTTGTTTCTTAAATTACCCAAAATGAAATGAAGTTTATTTTTCATATAATTTTATTCCCTATTCTTTTCGCAATTGTGCTATTAATCTTGTAAAAGTAGTCTACGCTATAGTCTATTGACTTAAAATTTAAACTAAAGAAGCATTCCTTTTATCGTATCACTTAAATCTAGGGGCAAGTTATGATTTTATTGATAATTATATATTTTAATTCTTGTTTTTTAGAATTAAAATATAAGAATTAAAATTGAACCAAATAAACAAAACCCTTTGAAAGTTATACTTGCAGAGGGTTTTGTTACGAGAACACTATATGAAAATGAAAAAATTTAATTCTTATTATACCTCTAAAATAGATCATAGTCCCAAATCCATAAAATAAATGTTGCCAAACTCAACAAAAACGATGTAAAGCCCTTCTATCTGTATATGTAAAAATGCCTTGCCCCCAAATAAAGCAGGGCAAGGCATTAAAAGTTGTGTAATTAGACCGGTGTTTATGAATTCATGGATGAAATAATAAATTCTTTAAATTCTTTAGAAATTGGAATTAATTTATTGTTGATCATCACGTCCTTAGAATTAACAGCGCCAATATGGTCCACATTAACAATATATGATTTATGAGCTCTGTAAAACTTATCTCTAGGGAGCTTCTCCAAATAATCTTTTAAAGGAGATCTTACAAGGTACTTTTTATCCACCGTATTTACCTCTAAATAAACATTGTCTGCCTTAATAAATTGAATGTCTGTAAAGTTAATTCTGTAGTACAAATGCTGCTTCTTCACAAATATGGAATCCTTTAACACCGAACTAGCCATAGGTGCTTCTACATCATCTTCAGAAAGACCTTGCTTATCTAAATAATTAAAATTAGATAAGGCAATTTCTATCGAAGTGTATAAATCCTGTTGTTCAAAAGGTTTTACCAAATAACCATTTGGTTTTACAACTTTAGCTTTTTCAACCGTTGCTCTATCAGAGTTAGAGGTTACAAATATAAATGGAATGTTATAGTTCTTTCTAATATGCTTTCCTAAATCTATACCTGTCTTATCTGAAGCTAAAATAATGTCTATAAGAACCAAATCTACATCGGTAGTTCTTAAAACTTCCTCCGCTTGCTCGTAAACAATTACATTACCGACTATTTCATAGCCTATTTCTTCTAGCATAGATTGCATATCATCCGCTATGATTACGTTGTCTTCTACTATTAGTATTTTGATGGGTTTTTCCAATTTGTTGGTTTTAGGATGGACTTAATATACGCTAAATTACGAAAAATTATTAAAACTAAAATAAAAGAAAATAGCAAATAAAAATGTGCTTAAGGCTACTACTTTTAACTCTGGATCTACCGAAGTTGAATTTTTAATTTTTAAAATTCGTTTTACATGTAATACTACGGGTATATAAGCCAATAACCAAATAAAACTATAGCCATTTTGGTAGTTAAAACTTGTATAAACAAGAGTACTAACCAAGCTGAAAAACAATAATAAATAATGATATTTTTTACCATTTGCAAAACCCATTTTTACGATAATGGTGTTCTTTCCAGAGGATCTATCAGACTCTATATCCCTTAAGTTATTTAGGTTTAGCACGGCTACACTAAGTAAACCTACAGTAACCGCTGGCAAAACAGCTAAAATAGTAAGTTGTTTTGTAAACAAAAACAGAGATCCTACAACGCTGATTAATCCAAAAAACACAAAGACAAAAATATCTCCCAAACCCTTGTAGCCATAGGCAGATTTACCTACAGTATATTTAATTGCTGCCCAAATAGAAAAAACACCTAGGCTTAAAAATAATAAAATATGGAGTAGATTGTTGGTGCCAAAGGCATAGAAAATTAACAATAGTACAAGCAACAAACAAACTAGTATTGAAAGTACAATCCCCTTCTTCAGCTCTTTTCTCGTTAGAATTCCGCTTTGGTATGCCCTTTTAGGTCCTATTCTAGCATCATTGTCTGTTCCCTTAACACCGTCTCCATAATCATTCGCAAAATTAGAGGTAACTTGTAATGCTATTGTGGTGCATAAGGCAAGAATAAAAACACAACTATTCGCAAACCCTAACCTAGACGCCAGCGCAAAGCCAACTATAATTCCAGAAATAGATAAAGGCAGTGTTCTTAACCTGGCAGCGTTAATCCAAGCTTTTAACTTCATTCTTAATAAGGATCTTCTATTTGTATACGTTTACCATCTTGATAAGAGGCAACAAAGGCATCATCAAAGCCCATTTTAACCAATTGATACCTAAATGATCTAGCTTCTTCTATGGTTTCAAAATTACCTATAGAATAGGAATAAAATGGATTGTTTTTAACAAATAGCGTATTTGCGAGAGATTCAGATGACAAGGTAATATTGTTATCTACAAAAGTTTTAATCTGAACAGAATATATTTTCTCTTTATTTAAAATACTCTTTGCCAAATAAAACTCACTAACTAAACTTAATTCCTGATTTTGTTCCTTTAAATTATTGATACGCGACTTAATTACATCTAAGCTATCTATAGAAACCAGTAAATTAGTGTTCGTACTTGAGTCAAATGCTTTGGATTTACTTAACCCTAAAGTGAACGAAGTCAATGCAATGGTCCCCAATAAGAAAACCCCCGTTATTAAACCTAAAATATTACGTTGTGTTTTTTTATTTTTTAATTCCTTGTTCTTTATTTTCACCTGATCCAATAAACGCTCATTCATTTGCTGAGCTTTATCAATATCTTTATGAAGTTCTAAGAGATCTGATTCTTCTATAAATGGCATAATCTTATATTTTAGGAGGCATTATAATACTCAGTTAAGGAATAGAGTGCAATGTAAACTTTTTTATACTAAAAAAAAACGATACAAAGGGAATATTCTCTAATAAATTACTTCCCTTTTAAAAAAAGAATAATCAACGCTTTAAATTAAATAAATGCCATCATCCTTGATTTCAATTTTACGTTCCCTATACAATGTTCCTACTCCTTTTTTAAAGGCTTTTTTACTTATTTTTAGCTTGGCTTTAATGTCCTCCGGATTCGACTTATCATGAAGATCTAAATATCCACCAGCTAATTTTAACTCATCGTAGATAAGATTAGCATTGGGCTCCAAGCTTAAGAAGCCTAAAGGTTGTAAAGAAACATCTATTTTATTGTCTGGTCTAATATTCTTAATATATCCAATTTGCTTATCTCCAATAGAAACTTCCTTAAATACTTCATTAGCATATACAAGTCCCTTGTGCAAATTATTTATGATTACCTCCCAACCTAGATCTGTTTTCCGTGTAAAAATAAGGTTTACCTCATCATTATTATCCACTGTTAATTCTTCATTATCCAAGAACCTATCTAACTTATTAGAGGCCACCAAACGATCTGTTTTTTCGTCCAAATAACAAAATACAATATACCATTGCCCATCTACCATTTTGGTACGTTGCTCTCTAAATGGAACCAACAAATGCTTTTCTAAACCCCACTCCATAAAAGCACCAAAGTTATTAACCTCAGCTACCCTTAACAAATGAAAATCATCTCGTACAATATATGGTTTTAAGGTTGTTGCAACTGGTCTTTCATCATAATCTAAATAGCAGAAAACAGTTAACATATCTCCTATTTCAAAATTCTCAGGCACATACTTATTTGGCAACAAGACATCATTACCTTCTACATCGCCCAAAAATAAGCCGACGCTAGTATCTCTTAATATTTCTAATGTATTATACTTACCTAATTCCATTTTTTTAATTATAAAGCACAAAAATACAGTAAAAAAAAGAGGCTACCCTAGTTAAGGCAGCCTCTTTTTTATTTTTCTTATGAAAGATTCTATTTGTATACAGACTCTTTTCCAAAGTGTTGCGTTAATTTATAATAAACAACAGCTCTATGTTTATTTTTATTTGATGAACCATAAGCATCCATAACCTTTTTAACGCCTTCCATTAGTTTTGGGCTATCGCTCATTCCTAATTTTTTAAGTAAAAAATTCTTCTTTACTGTTTCTAATTCTTTTTCATCAGAACCAGATACCAATGAAGAATCTTTGTTATAAATTGAAGGGCCTAAACCAATAGTAACTTTCGTTAATAAATCCATATTTGCAGACTCTCCAAATTTATCTTTTATGTCAGCTGCATATTTTGCAATTAAATCGTCTCTTTGGCTCATAATTTTAGTTTTGTAATTGATAGTTAATGTTAATAATGCTTCTAAGATATAAAATCAAAATAACTAAGCAAAATTTTATTGTTTATAATTCGCGGTGTTTTTATTTCCAATAACCTAGGCATCTGAGAATTTTCGTAAAAACTTTCTAATTGTGTATTTAGGGTATTTTCATCTTCGGCTAACCTATATTCCATACCATACATAGCACATAAATTGGAAATCTCTAAATTGTGCGTTGTTTCAAAATAAGTCTGATAGTTTTCTGTCTCCTCTTGCCCAGGAAGTATTCTAAAAATGCCACCTCCACTATTATTTAGCACTACAATCCTAAAATTAGAATTTACATAATTGTTCCACAAGGCGTTACTGTCATATAAAAAGCTTAAATCTCCTGTAATTAATAGGGTTGGTTCTGTATTGTATATAGATGCCCCTATGGCTGTAGATGTACTTCCGTCTATACCACTGGTACCTCGATTACAAAACACCTTTACACCACTTTTAAGCGGAAATAATTGTGCATAACGAACCGTAGAACTGTTCGATAAATGCAATTGATACCCTTCTGGGATACTTGGCAATAGCTTAGAAAAAGCGTACATGTCTGAAAAGGGAATCTCCTTTACATACGCGGCTCGCTTTTTCTCATACCCTAATTTTACAGCTGACCAATAGTTGCGGTACGAACTTTTAATTGACTTTGTTTCTTTTAAAAATGTATTAAAAAAAGCGTTAACATTACATTTAAAATGATGCGTTAGACAGAAAAATGTATCATTAGCCTTTGTAGCGTCTATGTGCCAATGATGCTTTGGTTGGTAATTACGTAAAAAACTTTTAATTTTTTTTGAAACAACCAAGCCACCGAAAGTTACTAAAATATCAGGTTGCAAGTCACTAAACAGAGCCTCTTTGTTCACTGATTTTTCAATAGGTGCTAAAATGCTATCTATACTATTGAAAAATTTAACATGATGTATATTGGAAGTAGTCTCTGTAAAAACAAGGACAGAATCGTCTTCTGCTATTTTCTCCAAAAATTGTTGCTCCAAAGCATCTGGCTTGTTTACCCCTACCAAAATCATTTTCTTATTGGACTTGTTCCAAATTGAACTAAATTCCTCTAACCCCAGGCATGGTACTGTTCCAGAATCTTTACTTTTCTTCTTTAACTCCGGAAACACATAGGCTTGTTCCTGGGTAGTGTACAAAGGTTCTTCTAAGGGAACGTTAATATGAACGGGAGTACGCTCTTCTAAGGCATAATCAATACCTTTCTGAAGGACAAGGCTATTGTGTGCGTCAATGCTGGCTTGTTGCGCCTCTATATGCATTTGAGTAGACAATAATGAATTGGCAAACTTTTGAATAGTCTGGGTTGCATGTGAAACGTCTTGCTTCAGATTTGCTTCATAACCAATATGATTTTTAAAAACTCCCTGTTGACGAATGGTTTGTCCGTCACCGATATCTATGCTGTACTTTGGTCTATCTGCCGAAATTACAAGAAGTGGAATATCACTGTAAAACGCTTCGGCAACTGCAGGGTAATAATTGAGCAATGCACTCCCCGAAGTGCAAAGCACAGCAACACCCTTCCCTGTATTCTGAGCAATTCCCAGGGCAAAAAAAGCAGCGCAACGTTCGTCAACAATGCTATAACATTTAAAATATGGATCCTCTGTAAAGCCAATTGTAAGTGGAGCATTTCTTGAACCCGGCGAAATAACTATATCTTTAATACCCTTTTCTTTGCAATGTAAAACAACAGATTGAGCAGTTGGTATATTGGAATATTTCAAATTTAAATGAGGTTTATATTTATTGTAGTATCAAAAATACATCGGAAAGATTTCTTTACCCAATTATTTTAATATAATCCGTAGTATGGTTTCACTTTTTGCCACTGTTTCTTCCCATTCTTTTTCTGGATTTGAGTCAATTGTTATTCCCCCTCCCACATACACAAAGGCCTTGTTCTCTTTTAATTCTGCACAACGCAAGTTGGCATAAATGTTTGTAGTCTTCTTGTTAACCGTATATGCTCTATTCTCTATGTTGCGCCTTGCGTTAGCCCTATGGTTTTCTTCTGAATAATTGAGTTCACCTAAAAAGCCTGTATAAAAAGTTCTATCGTAATTTTCATTTTTTAAAATAAACGCTTGAGCTTCCTTTTTTGGCAACCCGCAAGTTGCTGGAGTAGGATGTAATGCCAGTAAAATTTCTTTTAAGTTATTGGACATTAGACCTGTTATTCTAGTTCTTAAATGCCATAAATTACCAGCCTTTATGGAGGTAACCGTAGATAACTTTAAATTAGATACTTTATTTTCTAAGGCATTTACTATAAAATCCGTAACTACTTTTTGTTCATACTTCTCTTTACTCTTCCACTCCGGCACTTCATCCTTTGTCCAAACTTGTGTGCCTGCCAAGGAGGAGGTTTCTATTCTTTGGTTTTCCGTTTTTAACAAAACCTCTGGCGTTGCACCCAACCACATCCCTACCTTGGGATGGTACCATAAATAACAAAAAGCTGTTGGGTATTTATCCAACATAGCTTTAAACATGGGCAGGGATTTTTTAGAACATCCAACTTCAATTTTACGGGAAACAACGACTTTCTGTAGTTTTCCTTTTGCAAGATTCGTAATGGCACTGGTAACTAACTTGGTATGAAATTCTTTCGCTATTGGTGTGGCGAAAGTATTCAGTGGAAGAGCCGTATTCTCATTGGAATTTCCCTCGGGTGTATAGGGAGCGGTTAAAAGCGTATCCAAAGGAATTAAGACGGTATCATTTTTAGCGTTAAAAGGTGCAAAAACAAAACCTGTTTCTTTGTAATCCCATGTATAATGTAAATCATCGCTATTTTGCAAAACAGCTTTAACAACAAAGTCGTTCGGCTTTCTATAGGCTACAAATGGTTTTTTATCAACCAACTGAGATTTTAACTGCTCAAAAAAATGCTTCATTCCTTATTTATCTCTTGGCAGGGAAATGGTTGTTAATTTACATAAGGAAACTAACGCCCCTTCATCATTTGTAATTTTAATTTCCCAAAGTTGCGTTGTTCTTCCTTTGTGTATAATTGTAGCTTTTGCAAACACATTACCGTCTCTTACACTCTTTACATGATTGGCGGTAATTTCTAAACCACGTACAAAAAATTTTTGTCCATCTAAAAAAACATAAGAAGCTGCACTACCAATACTTTCCGCTAATGCAGCTGTGGCTCCACCGTGTAAAACACCATCTGGCTGGTGCACTTTTGAAGTTACAGGCATTTTCCCAACTAAAAAATTTTCACCTACTTCTATATACTCTATATCCAAAGTTTCCATTAAGGTGTTCTTGGAGTTTTCATTACAAATACGAAGTATTTTTTCCTGAATTTCGTTCATCATTCAATTTTTTGTAAAATTAATCAATCCATTTACAACTAATAGTATAACTTTCACTTTTGATTTTTATTCTACAAACGTACGGTATGCAACCCACTGAAAAACAAGTTACTTATACAACCACCAACTCCTATTCTACCTTAAACACCTTAACTTCAGAAACTAAAAATGTTTGGATTGTTTGTCACGGAATAGGTTATTTAAGTCGGTTTTTCTTGCGGTACTTTAAGGATTTACCAGCAAATGAAAATTATATTATTGCACCACAGGCGCCTTCAAAATATTATCTAAATGACAAATACACGCATATTGGCGCTAGTTGGCTAACTCGAGAAAATACACGGAATGAAATAGATAATATCATCACCTATTTAAATTCAGTTTGCGTTCAGGAAAACATCCCTTCAAAACACAACCTAATTATTATGGGGTATTCACAGGGTGTATCTATAGTTTCGCGATGGTTGGCTAAACAAAAAATAAAATGCCAGCAGTTTGTGTTATATGCAGGCACTATTCCTAACGAGCTAACCACAGAAGATTTTTTATTCTTAAAGGATAACAATACCAAAACCACTGTAATCGTTGGGGAAAACGATGAATATTTAGATGAAAAAAGAAGGGCTATTGAAAAAGAACGAGTTACAAGCATAATAGGAGAAGCAACTCGTTTTATCACCTTTGAAGGCGGACATGAAGTACAAAAAAAAATCATAAACGCTCTTGTGGAATGATTGAAAATATAAAACTATTAGAGAACGATTTTTTAAAACTTGAACGGCTACAAATAGCGCATTATAAAGAGCTTTGGCCAATAGCGCAACAAATAGATTTATACCAATACAGCTCAAGCGATGTATCTACTTTAGAAAATCTAAAAGCCTATCTAACGAGTGCACTACTAGACAAAAATGCAGTTGCTTTTATTATCTATGACAAACGCATCAATACCTATGTTGGATCTACCCGATTTGGAAACATTGATTTAAAAAACAAGGTTTTGCATATAGGATGGACATGGATCTCAACAGAAACCCAAGGCACGGGCTTAAACCACAGTATGAAGTTTCTAATGTTGCGTTATGTTTTTGAAGAACTCAATTTTGAAAAGGTAGAATTTAGAATCGACGAAAGAAATATAAAATCTAGAAAGGCAATTGAAAAATTAGGCGCCACTTTAGAAGGGGTTCTAAGAAAAAATGTCACAACCAAAAATAATTTTAGAAGGAGTTCTTGTTGTTATGGTATTCTAAAAGAAGAATGGAGTAGTCTTAAAGAAAGTCATTTTAACACCTAAGTACTTACTCTTCTAATGGTTTTTCTTGGGATGGATAATATTCTATTTTTCTAGTTGTATAGGTGTTATCTGGAGAAATCACTTGTTTTATCCAGTTGCCATGGTCTCCATCAAACTGATGCAAATAGGAAACCTCATAACTATTTTTTTTAGTTTTCACCTGTATCTTATCAACAACAGCTTTGTCTTCCCTATAGGTGTAAAATTCCTTCTTATCGGAAATAAACTTGGTGTCATATTCGTCTGTTCCAAAATATTCTTTAGAAAACAAAGTGCCATCTTCCCTATAGACAAGCTCTTCTGCCTTTATAGGACTGCCTTTAGAAAATTCTTTTGTAAGGATGTATTTTAATTTTTCCTTCGCTTGGTTTTTCTTTAAATACGTCCGAATAGACTTTACAAGCAACCCATTAAAGACATAGGATTGCAATGTTTCATCTGTCTTTTCTTCATAAACAATTGCGGTTTCATCTATTTCCTCATCATTAATACGTTTTATATTAACCAGTCTATTGATAGAGTCGTACCTATATTCATATTGATCTAAAAACCTTTTCCCGTAGGTAATGATCTTTTCAGTAATCCGTTTGTTCCCCGTGGTGTCAATTGCATAAAAGTGCGCTATGGATGTACTTTTATCGAACACACCTTCTCTGTAATTTTCTAAACGCTTTTCTAAAATCTCATTGCCGCTATACTTATAGTAGGTTATACTATAATCTTCATCAGTATAACGGGTAACAGACTTAGTAAGTTGACCTTCAGCATTAAAATTAAATTCTTCTTTCCCATAATTTGTAATTACGGTACACTTTTTTACATTTCCTATTAAATCAAAATCTGAAACAGTGAGAATATGTGGTTCCTGGCCTACCAAAGAAACAGGCAAAGCAAAAATTAAGATATAGCAAAAGGTATAGAAAAAATGTCTGTTTTTTATCATACTACAAAATTAGGGTATTATATTTATAGGGAACAAAATACATCCCAAAATTACATAAAAATACATTGGTACAACAATATTGTATCGTTAAACAAAATTAAAAATGAAAAACATAATACTTCTTATTTTGCTCTGTATTGGATGTAAAACAAACACCAAAAAGAACATTGAAACAGCCTTTGAAATAGGCATAATAGCCGATTGTCAATACTGCAATTGTGATGCTTCAAATACCCGGTTTTATACGGGATCCCTAGCAAAACTTAAAACTGCCGTTGATACATTAAACACCAAAGAATTGGCGTACACCATTCACTTAGGAGATTTTATTGACCGTGATTATGAAAGTTTTGATAGTGTACTTCCCATTTGGAATAGGCTTACCTCTAAAAAACAACAGGTTTTAGGAAATCACGACTTTAGTGTTGCCGATTCTTTAAAGAAATTGGTACCAGGAAAAATGGGGTTAAAAAGTAGGTATTATAGTTTTTTAAAAAATAACTGGCGTTTTATTGTCCTAGATGGAAATGACCTTAGTTTTTACGGTGCTATTTCGGATAAAAAAAGACAACAAACCGACTCCCTTTTTAATGAACTCAAGGATAAAAAAATTCCTAATTTACAAACTTGGAATGGCGGTATTAGTTTAGCCCAGTTAAATTGGGTAAAAGAAGAATTAGAAATAGCCGTTGTTCAAAATGAAAAGGTTGGCTTTTATTGCCACTTTCCTGCTGTAAAAGAAGGGGAAGTTCATAATCTTTGGAATTACAAACAGCTATTACAGTTAATTGATAACTACGAGCAAGTAAAATTCTACTTCAATGGTCACAACCATCATGGAGCTTATGAAGAAAAAAACGGAGTTCATCACTTAACCTTTAAAGGAATGGTAGACACAGAAAAGAGTACGGCATTTTCCACAGCGACCATTACCAAGGATTCCATTTTTATTACCGGCTATGGTCGGGAAAAATCCAGAAGGCTAAAAATTAAATAAGGGTATCTATACCAAAGAAAAATCCCATTGAAAATTAATTTTCAATGGGATTTTATCATTCTTATAAGGAAGTCTTATTTTACTTCTTCAAAATCTACATCTTCTACATCATCACCTTCTTTAGCGGTATCACCAGCTGCTGCTTCACCATTTGCAGATGGATCTGCCTGGGCTGCATCGGCTTGTGCCTTGTACATTTCTTCTGAAGCTACTTTCCAAGCTTCATTAATCTTGTCTAAAGCTGGAGTGATTACTGCTAAATCTTTAGTTTCATAAGCTTTCTTCAATTCCTCTAAAGCCTCTTCAACTGGCTTTTTCTTATCATCAGAAATCTTATCACCAAATTCTTTAAGTTGTTTTTCGGTTTGGAAAATCATTCCGTCAGCCTCATTCAACTTATCAGCAGTTTCTTTCGCTTTTTTATCAGATTCAGCATTCGCTTCTGCTTCTGCCTTCATTTTCTTGATTTCTTCTTCTGTTAATCCAGATGAAGCTTCAATTCTAATATCCTGCGATTTGTTTGTAGCCTTATCCGTTGCAGATACTTTAATAATACCATTAGCATCAATATCAAAAGTTACTTCAATTTGTGGTGTTCCTCTTTGTGCTGGTGGAATACCATCTAAATGAAAACGTCCAATATTTTTGTTATCCGCTGCCATTGGTCTTTCACCTTGTAAAACATGAATTTCCACTGATGGCTGATTGTCTGCTGCCGTTGAGAATACTTGCGATTTCTTAGTTGGAATCGTTGTATTTGATTCGATCAACTTTGTCATTACCCCACCCATAGTTTCAATACCTAAAGATAATGGCGTAACATCTAATAACAATACATCTTTTACATCACCGGTTAATACACCACCTTGAATTGCAGCACCTACAGCTACAACTTCATCAGGGTTTACACCTTTGGATGGTTTTTTACCGAAGAATTTCTCTACAGCTTCCTGTACTGCTGGTATTCTTGTAGAACCACCTACCAAAATAATCTCATCAATATCGCTCTTAGACAATCCTGCTGCTTTTAAAGCAGTCTGACATGGCTCTATTGTTCTTTTAACTAAATCGTCAATCAATTGGTTAAACTTCGCCAATGTAAGTGAACGAACCAAGTGCTTAGGACCAGAAGCCGTAGCTGTTACATATGGCAAGTTAATTTCAGTTGTTGCTGAAGAAGATAATTCTATCTTCGCTTTTTCAGCAGCTTCACGTAAACGTTGTAATGCCATAGCATCATCACGCAAATCTATACTTTCTTCACTTTTAAATTCATCAGCCAACCAATCAATGATTTTTTGATCAACATCATCACCACCTAAATGAGTATCCCCATCTGTAGCTAATACTTCAAAAACACCATCACCTAATTCTAAGATAGATACATCATGCGTACCACCACCAAAATCAAATACTACTATTTTTTGATCCGTATCTTTTTTATCCATACCGTAAGCTAAAGATGCAGCGGTAGGCTCATTTATAATACGTTCTACTGTAAGTCCTGCAATTTCACCAGCTTCTTTTGTAGCTTGTCTTTGTGCATCATTAAAGTATGCTGGAACTGTAATTACAGCTCTAGTTACATCTTGCCCAAGATAATCTTCTGCGGTTTTCTTCATTTTTTGAAGAATCATTGCAGATAGTTCTTGTGGCGAGTATAAACGACCATCTATATCAACTCTAGGTGTATCGTTATCTCCTTTTACAACCTTATAAGGTACTCTTTTAGCCTCTTTACTAGACTCCGAATACTTATTACCCATAAAACGTTTTATAGAATATATGGTTTTAGTAGGATTAGTAACGGCCTGTCTTTTTGCAGGGTCACCAACTTTAATTTCACCACCTTCTACAAATGCAATTACAGATGGCGTTGTTCTCTTACCTTCTGCGTTTGGAATTACAACCGCTTCGTTACCCTCCATTACAGAAACACAAGAGTTGGTTGTTCCTAAATCTATACCAATAATTTTACTCATATTATATTACTTAAATAAATTAACTTTTTGTTTTTTGTTTTACTGTGAAATGACAAACAATATGCCAAGGGTACAAAATATGACAAGGTGGCAGTTGATATTTCTATATTTTTCTGTAGATATCCAATAAAACTAGAAACTGACATCTAAAACTAATCCCGCAAAAAATTATAAAATACCATTCCAAAATGTATCTTTGTCTCTTTTAATATAACGTTTTCGTACATGGAATGTATTAGTATTTTTGATATGCTTAAAATTGGTGTTGGACCATCGAGCTCACACACCCTTGGCCCATGGCGAGCTGCCCAGCGTTTTTTGCTAGAATTACAACAAACACACCCAATTAGCAGTATAAAAACAATACAAACCGAGTTATATGGTTCTCTTTCGTTAACAGGGAAAGGCCACGCAACCGATGTTGCAGTAATGCTAGGTCTTTCTGGGGAAGACCCCGTTACTATGCAGGTAGAAAACATCGGTACTATTATAGATGGTATCAAACAAAATAAAACACTTTTCCTCCTAGGAAATCATGCAATACCTTATATTCCTACTGAAAATATTATTTTTTTAAAAACATCCTTACCCTTCCATGCAAACGGAATTAAATTTTCTGCCACCTTACAAGACAATACTTGTTATGAAGAAACTTTTTATTCCATTGGAGGTGGCTTTGTGGTTACAGAAGAACGTGTAAATGCAAAAGAAAATATTCAAGTATTTAAAACCTTTCCATTTCCGACAGATTCAGGCCGTATTCTATTGGAACACTGCACAACAGAAAATAAATCCATTTCTGAAATTGTCTTGGAAAATGAATTGTCTTTACGAAGTCATGAGGAAATAGACACCCAACTAAAGGCCATATGGGAAACAATGCTAGAATGTATGCATATTGGCTGTCATACCCAAGGCACATTACCAGGCGGTTTAAATGTGCATAGGCGTGCCTTTGATATTCATGAAAAATTAATTGGAGATTTTTCCTATAATTCTCCTCAAGAATGGTTGGAAACCATTCGGAAAACAGAGGTTAAATTTAGACAAATTTTAAAATGGGTAAGTTGTTTTGCCCTAAGCGTAAACGAAGTAAACGCATCATTAGGCCGTGTTGTCACCGCTCCTACCAATGGAAGTGCAGGTGTTATTCCTGCGGTACTAATGTATTATATGGTCATAGAAAATCATTCGGCTGATTTTAAAGACATAAAAAAATTCTTATTAGTAGCCGGCGAAATTGGCAGTCTCTTTAAAAAAGGGGCAACAATCTCTGCGGCAATGGGTGGTTGTCAGGCAGAAATAGGGGTGTCATCAGCTATGGCAGCAGGGGCTCTAACAGAATTACTTGGAGGCACAGCAGAACAGGTGTTGATTGCAGCTGAAATAGCTATGGAACACCATCTTGGATTAACCTGTGACCCAATAGGTGGTTTGGTACAAATACCATGTATTGAACGAAATTCATTTGGTGCCATTAAAGCTATTAGCGCGGCTGAACTAGCGCTAGATACCGATCCAAAAAATGTAAAAGTGCCTCTAGACAAAGTAATTAATACGATGTGGGAAACTGCAAAGGATATGAATTCTAAGTACAAAGAAACATCAACTGGCGGACTTGCCATTGGTGTATTCCTCAGTGATTGTTAAAAGTAGATCTATATTAAAATTACCATTATGAAAAACAGAATTAGTGCAAAATTAAAAGTAGTACCCTCCTTAAAAATAGTAAGCTCCCTATGTATTTTTTTACTTGCTATTGGAAGTTATGCACAAAATGAAAAGTCCATTCCCATTTTTAAAGATGGAGAAGCACAAATAGTAGCAGGATTTAATGATTCAGAAAAATGGATACGTCACGATCTTTTTGTAGAAACCAGCTTTGATACTGATGGTGATGGCAAATTAGACCGCGTTCATGTTGCCGTAACAAGACCAGAACAAACAAATACAGAAGGCTTAAAACTTCCTGTTATTTACGTTTCTAGCCCTTATTTTGCTGGTACAGCTGGGAATGCTGATGGGCTTTTTTGGGATGTTAAACATGAATTAGGGGCAGCAGCCCCTAGGCCACGTACGCATGTAGAAGTTGTTCGCAGAGGAGAGCGACCAATTATCTCGAACTCACATATTAAAAAATGGGTCCCAAGAGGGTATATCGTAGTGCACTCCTCCTCTCCTGGAACTGGGTTTTCTCAAGGAGCACCAACAGTTGGCGGCGCCAATGAATCCTTAGCTCCAAAAGCGGTTATCGATTGGCTTTGTGGTCGTGGTAAAGGATTTACATCTCCAACAGGCTCGGATAAAGTTGAAGCCTTTTGGTCTACTGGAAAAGTAGGGATGACAGGGACTTCATACAACGGAACCATCCCATTGGCCGCAGCGACAACAGGCGTAGAAGGCCTGGAAGCTATAATTCCTATTGCACCCAATACATCGTATTACCATTATTACCGTTCCAATGGGTTGGTAAGAAGTCCTGGCGGCTATTTGGGAGAAGATATAGATGTATTGTATGATTTTATTCATAGCGGTGACCAAAGTAAACGCGCTCATAACAATGCAGTTGTTAGAGATACAGAAATGGTGAATGGGATGGACAGATTAACCGGTGATTTCAATGAATTTTGGGCCGGTCGTGATTACCTAAACCAAATGAAACCTATGAAAGCCGCCTTGTTAATGTCGCACGGTTTTAATGATTGGAATGTAATGCCAGAACACAGTTATAGAATATATAAGGCTGCAAGTGAAAAAGGCCTACCGACACAAATTTATTACCATCAAAATGGCCATGGAGGTCCACCACCAATGACCCTAATGAACAGATGGTTTACCCATTACCTACACGGAATTGAAAATGGGGTGGAAAAGGACAAAAAAGCATGGATTGTACGAGAAGATGACGAAAGAGACAATCCTACTGCTTATGATGAATATCCCAATCCAAAAGCCCAACCGGTGGTACTACATCTGCAAAATGGAGCGCCAAATATTGGGCAATTGACAGCTAAAGAAATCAAGAACAAATCCACAGAAACACTCCAAGACGATTATAATTTTTCTGGTTCAGAATTGGCACAAGCACATAGTTCTGAACATAGGCTGTTGTATGTAACCCCAACCCTAACGAAAGATGTTCATATTTCTGGAACTGCCGAAATTACAATTAAACTAGCAAGTAGTAAACCAGCCGCCAACCTATCTGTTTGGTTGGTTTCTTTACCATGGAATACGGAGGGTGATGCCAAAATCACAGAAAACATTATCACACGCGGATGGGCCGATCCTCAAAACCATAAGTCGATAACAAAAAGTAAACCATTGAAACCTGGTAAGTTTTATGAAGTAACTTTTGAATTACAACCAGATGATCAAATAATTCCAGCCGGACAACAAATAGGTCTGTTGATTTTTTCTAGTGATAGTGAGTTCACACTATTGCCTAAACCAGGTACGGAACTAACTATAGATACCAACAAAACAAAGTTAACACTTCCTATTGTTAATGGAGAAGAAGCACTCCTTGAGGCAATAACAAAATAAAAAAAACAAGCAATGGCAGATCGCAATGAATTAACTTTTAAAAGTTTTTTACAAACCATAACCATTATACATATTGCATTTATTGGCGGTTTATTGGTATTCTCTGCCATTGCTTATTTTCAATTTACAGATTGGGTTTTTATCCTTCCTACAAATGATTTGTTTTTTATTATTACCCCAACCCTTGCATTGGCAAGTATCTACCTTGGTAATTTCCTTTTTCGGAAGAAAATAAGCGCTATTCTCGGAAAAAAATCATTGCGACAACGTTTAACAACATACCAATCTGCCATCCTAATTAAATTTGCTTTTACGGAAGGTGCAGCCTTTGTCTGTATTATGATTGCTTTGTTAAAAGGAAATTTGTTCTATTTGGGCCTTGCCCTACTTTGTATTGTATACTTTATTAGCTTAAAACCAACACAAGCTAAAATAGAACAACAACTAGCACTCAAAGGTGAGTTAAAAGAGCAAATGGATAAGGGTAATATAAACTAGCGTTTATTTAAATGCATCCAATTTTTCTTCGCGTATTAGTAAGGTATATAATTTTCCACACACCACCCTCCTTAAATAACTGGAAAGAATTAACACCACAGTGACTAAACTCGCCATTGTACCAAAACTCATAGGTTGACCATACATTTGTCGTAGGCCCATCAATTTTAATGGTGTAACTCTTAATTTTTTCTTCAAAAGAAGATGTTTGTGGAATACTGGCAATGCTTTCTAAAAAAGCACGGAATTCCTTGGTTCTAACAACCGTTTTGTTCTCTTTATCTGTGCCGATTGTTTGCAATACCATTGTGTTAGCGATGGTACTTTTAATCAGAATTGAGTCTTGTTTATGAAACCCTTCAAAAAAAGTTTCTATAGTTTTTTGTACGTCAGCAGCTTCATTTTGTGCAAAAACACCCATACAAGTCACAACTATCAATAAAAACGGATATATTTTCATTATAGTTATTTTTCATAATTAATGGAATTTCTTTTAGCGAGATAAAGATTTATACTCTTAATCTTTTTCCCTAATTTTATCGCACCAAAACAAACTAAAATGTCAGCTGCCAAAAAAGAATACAAAAGAGTAACTGTTAAGTCGCTCGTAGAAATGAAAAGAAACGGAGAGCGTATCTCTATGCTAACCGCATATGATTATTCTATGGCAAAGGTGATAGACGATGCCAATATCGATGTAATTTTGGTTGGTGATTCTGCTAGTAATGTAATGGCTGGTCATGAAACAACACTTCCTATTACCTTAGATCAAATGATATACCATGCATCTTCAGTAATTAGAGCAATCTCAAGGTCCTTAGTAGTTGTTGATATTCCTTTTGGGAGCTATCAAAGCGATCCAAAGGAGGCCTTACGTTCTGCTATACGTATAATGAAAGAAAGTGGAGCTCACGCCATTAAAGTTGAGGGAGGCTTAGAAATAAAAGATTCTGTTAAAAGAATTTTGAATGCGGGTATTCCTGTTATGGGACACTTAGGATTAACACCACAATCTATTTACAAATTTGGCACATATACAGTTAGAGCCAAAGAAGATGAAGAAGCAGAAAAATTAAAACAAGATGCTTTATTGTTACAAAAATTAGGCTGTTTTGCCATAGTCTTGGAGAAAATTCCTGCAAAATTAGCAAAGGAAGTAGCCGAAAGCTTAACGATCCCTGTAATTGGAATTGGAGCTGGCGGTGACGTAGACGGACAAGTTTTAGTAATACACGACCTGTTGGGAATGACAAAAGAATTTAATCCTCGATTTTTAAGAAGGTATATGAATCTTTATGAAGAAATGGGAAAAGCCATATCACAATATGTAACCGATGTGAAAACTAGGGATTTCCCTAATGAAGAAGAACAGTATTAGTCAATTTAGCCATATGGATTGTTCGATGAATTAGATTTATAGATATATGCATAGATACAAAGTCCTTCAAATATGGTAATTAAGTAGGGAATTTTGTGCAGACATTTAGAGAATCACCAATAGCTTTCCTGATTCGGAAAAGTATGGTTTAACAAATCAGCTAAGAAGGGCATCCGTTTCTGTTCCTTCCAATATTTCTGAAAGCTGTTCCAGAAAATCCAATAAAGATTTTGGAAGATTCTTAGAAATAGCCATTGGTTCCTTGTATGAAATTGAAACTCAAAGTTTAAATCTACATTTAAATTAATTTAGATTAGAAAAAATCCAACTATCTAACAATCAAAATATTTAATTTGTCTATTAAAGAAATTTCAACCCCAAAAAATCTTCAAGTTTTGTTTGAAGACAACCACCTAATTGCTATAAATAAACGAGTGGGTGATATTGTTCAAGGAGATAAAACAGGAGATGCCCCACTCAGCGATATTGTTAAAGCTTATATCAAAGAAAAATACAATAAACCCGGCAATGTATACTTAGGTGTTGCCCATAGATTAGATCGGCCTACAACCGGTATTGTTGTTTTTGCCAAAACCTCGAAAGCCCTACCTCGTTTAAATAAATTATTTGCGGAGAAAGACGCTAAAAAGACCTATTGGGCCATTGTAAAACAAAAACCAAAAAATACCAAAGAGACACTAACCCATTGGCTGAAGCGAAATCCCAAACAAAATAAATCTTACGCACATATCAATGAAGTCCCAGATAGCAAGCAAGCCATTCTAGAGTATACCCTCTTAAAGAAATTAGATTCTTACTTTTTGCTAGAAATTGATTTAAAAACCGGAAGACATCATCAAATTAGATCCCAATTAACGGCTATAGGGTGCCCTATAAAAGGCGATTTAAAATATGGATTTGACCGAAGTAATAAAGATGGAGGCATACACTTACATGCTCGGAAACTCTCCTTTATTCATCCAGTGAAAAAGGAGCCCTTAGAACTAATAGCTCCCCTACCTAAAGATCCTGTATGGGATGCCTGTTTGTAATTTTCACAACGTTTAGATAAAACAAATCCAAATAAAAAATCTACTAATACTTTATTCGTATTTGTTTTCTTCCAGTAGATCCTATAATTCTATGGATACCTATTACGAAACCGATAAAAAAGGACATTGAAGTAATTGCTGTACGCGTAAGTCAGTTTATGGTAACCTATTACGTAATGTTATTCCAGAAGTACATTCTTTTGCAATCACTATCAAGGACTTGAGGTATATGAGTTGCCCTAATGCCCCCATACAACCCTATTTTTCAATTCTCAATTAAATCCGAATAGATCTCCCAAGTCTAGCGACTGAGTTTCATTGCTTTTTCGCGGACGATCTCCCCTACCGGTTTACCTTGTAAATGACTTTCTAACCAGGAAATAATATCCAAATATAAAAATGCTCTTTTCTCATAAGGGTGATTTTCATATTTCTTCAGTTCTGTATGTAATTTTTTAAATTCATTATGCAGGTCCGTAGGATAAATATCTCTTAGGTTTCTTAAAAACTTAATCATTTCTTTCTGCACTTCGTGGAGGTCGTTCATCTTTATTAAGAACTTATAAGTGCTTTTAAGCTGTACCTCTAGATGGTAATCCATTCCAGCTTCATAATGAGCAACAAGACTTAGAACACGTGCAAAACACATTAGGTCTTCTCGCATTTTTAAATTCTTATTATTTATAATTTTCTTTAGGTATTGAATACAAGTTTTATTATCTCCCACACCAAAATATAAACAAGCACACTTATAATATAACAACATGATATGATGTTCGTCTATCCTATCTTTGTGTTTATTTATACCATATTCTACAATCCGAACCAAATACAATCCCTTTTTAAAAGTACCTTCTAAAAAATGTAGGTTTAGTTTGTTTGAATTTAAATAGATAAAGGCTAGAGAAGCTATATTGTCATTCTTAGGAAAGTTTTTACTCTCTATCATGTTTTCTAACTTCAGTAAGTTAGATTTAAACTGAGAGTTGTATTTTACGTAAAATAAAGATTCTAACAAATAATTATTTCCCTTTAAAAAGAAAACTGGATTCAGGTAGATCATTTCCTTATTTTCATAAAAAAGATCTACCCATTTGTTAGCATATTTATAGCATGACAAGAAATCTTGCGTTAAAAAACTGTACCACAAATAGGCTTTATACAACCACAATTTTTCTCGAAAACCTAAATCTTCAATATTGTAAATAGGCAAATGATCATTAAAGTAAGTACGCACTTTCTTTAAATCTTCATCACTGCGCACATAACCTACTTTCAGCATCATTCCGTACAATTGCAAAGACAAATTACTCAGTTTACTTGTCATTACATTATGTGCAGAAAGTTCTTTGGCCTGAATCGCCAATTCATCGGCCCTATCGGGGATACTCCGTGTAATGTATTGGGTTTCAATTATTTTTTCGAGCTCAACAATTTCATACGCTATATTCTTCTCTTCATTTTCTATAGCTAATGTTTTAACCTTGTCTAGAATTTTTAAACTTTGCTTGTACAAGCCTTTGTGGTATAAAATGGTTGCAAAATCTAGCTGTTCTCGTATTTGCACACGAATATTCTGATTTACGGGGTTTAATCGCAAACTAACCAAAATCTGTTTGTACAAATGCGCTTTTAAATTAGACAGTTGGGCTTTTTTAACAATGCCACTATCTAAAATAATTCTTTCACTATAGGTTTTTGTTTTATCTAAAAGATTGAAAAGTGCTAAAAATTTGGCATCAGTATTCACCCCCAATCGACCAACGTACAATTTAAATTGACGTTTTTCTGATTTTGAAAGTGACTTAACCAATACAAATAAGGCATCTTTATGCTGAGTTGTCATCGTAAAAAAATGAATTTAAATATTTGATTTTAAGCATTTTAACATAGTCAAAAACTGCTTAAACGTTGTAAATGCTTTTTCTTAATCCTAAGTTTAACAATAGTAGACTATATATTCGTATAGCATCCCAAAATTAGACAAATAAAATGAGTAAAGATAAAGTTCAAATTTTCGATACCACATTAAGAGATGGTGAACAGGTTCCAGGCTGTAAATTAGATGTAGAACAAAAACTAATCATAGCCGAACGCTTAGATCTTTTGGGCGTTGATGTTATTGAAGCAGGCTTCCCAATCTCTAGTCCTGGTGATTTTAATTCTGTTATGCAAATTTCAAAATTAATAAAGAACGCCACGGTTTGCGGACTAACAAGGGCAGTAAAAAAAGATATAGAAGTTGCCGCAGAAGCATTAAAATATGCAAAAAGACCTCGAATACACACGGGTATTGGTACTTCGGACTCACATATAAAGCATAAATTCAACTCTAATAGAGAACTCATTATAGAAAGAGCGGTTGCTGCTGTTACTTATGCAAAGACATTTGTAGAGGATGTGGAATTTTATGCGGAGGATGCAGGAAGAACAGATAACGAATTTTTAGCCAAAATATGCTCGGCAGTAGTAAAAGCAGGTGCAACAGTATTGAACATCCCAGATACTACGGGGTATTGCTTGCCCGATGAATACGGCGCAAAAATAAAATATTTATATGAAAATGTAAGCGGCATAGAAAAAGCCGTTTTATCTTGTCATTGCCACAATGATTTAGGGTTAGCCACAGCAAACTCTATTGCAGGTGTAATTAATGGTGCAAGACAAATTGAATGTACCATAAATGGTATTGGAGAACGCGCTGGCAACACTTCTCTAGAAGAGGTGGTGATGATATTAAGACAGCACCCTAACCTTAATTTAGATACCGATATCAATAGCAAATTATTATACGATACCAGCTTAATGGTTTCTAGTAAAATGGGAATGCCGGTACAACCAAACAAAGCTATTGTTGGCTCTAATGCTTTTGCGCATAGCTCTGGCATACACCAAGATGGTGTTATTAAAAATCGTGAGACTTACGAAATAATTGATCCTGCTGATGTAGGTGTAAATGAGTCTTCTATTGTCCTTACAGCCAGAAGCGGTAGAGCTGCATTGGCTTATAGATCAAAAAATATAGGCTATGAACTTACCAAAGTACAGCTGGATATTGTTTACAAAGAGTTTTTAAATTTTGCTGACAGGAAAAAAGAAATTGTAGATGAAGACATCCATGAAATTATCAATGTTTGCGGTATTAAAATTGAAATAACAGCATAAATGAACTTAAAAATAGCCCTTCTTGGTGGTGATGGTGTTGGACCAGAAGTTCTAGCTCAAGCTGTAAAGTGCCTTCAATCTGTAGAGGTAACTTTTAATCATCATTTTACATACACAGCTGCCATTGTTGGGGCACATGCTATTGAAAAAACCGGAGATTCATTACCAGATAGCACTTTAGCCATCTGTAAAAATTCAGATGCCATCCTTTTCGGTGCCATCGGTTCTCCAAAATATGATAACGACCCTAGTGCTAAAGTAAGACCTGAACAGGGCCTGCTTAAGCTTAGAAAAGAATTAGGGCTTTTTAGCAACATAAGACCCGTTCGCGTCTATCAAAGTTTAATAGACAGATCTCCATTAAAAAAAGAAATTATCTCTGGGGTTGATTTTATCATTTACAGAGAGTTAACAGGCGGAATTTATTTTGGAGAAAAGAAATTAAGTGAAGACGGCACAGTGGCTTCCGATCTCTGCGAATATTCTGAAAAAGAAATTAGTAGAATTACCCACTTAGCTTTTAAGGCCGCAAAAAGTAGAAGCGGGAAGCTAACGTTAATTGATAAAGCCAATGTCTTAGAGTCCTCTAGATTATGGCGAAAAGTAGTAACCCGAATTAGTGCAAGTTACCCTGAAGTTGCTTTAAATTTTCTATTTATAGATAATGCCGCTATGCAAATGATTTTAAATCCTTCTCAATTTGATGTTATCCTAACAAGCAACATGTTTGGGGATATTATTTCTGATGAAGCCAGCGTTATTGGTGGATCTATAGGGCTGCTAGCCTCTGCATCTATTGGGGCAGACAAAGCGATGTTTGAACCTATTCACGGATCTTATCCACAGGCAGCTGGTAAAAATATAGCCAACCCAATCGCATCCATATTGTCAGCCGCTATGCTTTTAGAACATTTTGGTTTAGATGAAGAGGCACAAGCCATTCATTTAGCTGTAGAAAACGCAATAAATAATAAGGTGGTAACTCCAGATTTAAATCCTAAAAGTAATTTTGGAACCAATTATGTTGGCGACTATATTGCAAATAGTATTGTAGATACCGATGAATTTTTAAATCTAAATGATGAAAATATTGGCTTAGGAAAATCTACTATTATTTAAGAGTTATGTACTTTAAACATAAATAGATATTGCCCATTTTAATTGTTTTAATTTTACGGGCTGCAAAGTAAAAGAAAGTGTTTTAAAACAGTTGCAACAAAAATTACTTCACCCAACAGCCGTTGCACAGAAAAGGTGTTACCCCCTACCACTATTCCTTAAATATTTGAATGAATTACCAGCTATTTCCTAACTCCAACACCAAACTCGGTCTTGGGCTTCACAAATCATTTATAAATTGATTAAAATATCTGTTGAAACTCTATGTTCATTGTTCTATCTTTGGCGTCTTAAATTTCAAGAATGAAAATATCATACAACTGGTTAAAACAGTTTTTAAATATTGATTGGGACCCAAACAAGACAGGGGAACTACTAACAGATTTAGGTTTGGAAGTAGAGGGAATTACTGCCTTCGAAACCATTACAGGTGGATTAAAAGGTATCGTTGTTGGTCACGTATTAAATTGTGAAAAACATCCTAATGCAGATAAACTTAAAATAACCACCGTTGATATTGGAACAACTACACCTTTACAAATAGTATGTGGCGCACCAAATGTTGCTGAAGGACAAAAAGTACCTGTTGCAACTATTGGCACAACACTTTATACAGAGGATGGTGAGGCCTGGAAAATTAAGAAAGGGAAAATTCGTGGCGAAGAAAGCTATGGGATGATTTGTGCTGAAGACGAACTAGGACTAGGAACTAACCACGATGGTATTATGATTCTAGACCAAGATTTAACTCCGGGAACTCCTTGTGCCGACGTATTTGAAATTGAAAATGATTTTATTTTTGAAATTGGACTTACACCCAATCGCGCAGATGCTATGAGCCATTTTGGTGTAGCCAGAGATTTGAGAGCAGGTTTAATACAGCAGGAAATTAAAAAGGAATTAATTACACCACCGGTTACCAATTTCAATGTTGAAAATAGATCGCTAAAAATTACGGTAGATGTTAAAAATAATGAATCAGCACCGAGATATTGCGGCCTAACAATAAGCAACATTATTGTACAGGAATCTCCGGACTGGCTAAAGAACAGATTGCGCTCTATAGGACTTACACCACTTAACAATGTTGTAGATGTTACCAATTATGTATTGCATGAATTAGGGCAACCTCTACATGCTTTTGATGCCAATAAAATTAAAGGCAATAAAATTGAAGTAAAAACGATTGCTGAAGGAACAAAATTTACAACCTTAGACGGTGTAGAAAGAGAAATTCATGCAGAAGACCTAATGATCTGTGATGAAGACAAACCATTATGCATTGCAGGTGTATATGGCGGAATAAGCTCTGGTGTTACTGAAAATACCACAGCTATTTTCTTAGAAAGCGCCTACTTTAATCCCGTATCAATTCGTAAAACAGCGAAAAGACACGGAATAAACACCGATGCCTCCTTTAGGTTTGAAAGAGGTATTGATATCCAAAATGTAGAATTTGCATTGCGCCGAGCCGCTTCTCTTATCCGAGAAATTACGGGTGGTGATATCACATCTGACATCGTTGATATTTATCCTAAAAAGGTGGAAGATCATGAGGTATTCTTAACCTATGAAAAAATAAACAAACTTATAGGGCAGAACATATCTGGAGAAACTATTAAATCTATATTAACATCCTTAGACATCAAAGTTAAAAATGTATCTGAATCGGGAATGGGATTAGCTATTCCGTTTTACCGTATAGATGTAAAACGGCAGGTAGATGTCATAGAGGAGATATTACGGGTATATGGCTACAATAACATTAACTTCTCTACAAAGTTAAACGCGTCCATAGCCACAACGTCCAAATTTGAGGATTATAAGTTACAAAATGTCATTGGTAACCATTTAGCAAGCCAAGGCTTTTTCGAAATAATGGCCAATAGCCTAACGACTATAGCGTATAACAACTATTCAGAAAACATTAAAGACGAACACTCTGTTAAGATCATAAATCCGCTTAGTTCAGATTTATCTGTCTTGAGACAATCTATGTTATTTGGTGGTCTAGAAGCCATATCGCACAACATTAACAGGAAAAAATTAAATCTGAAGTTTTTCGAGTTTGGAAAAACATATCACCAGTATTCAGAAGAAAAAAAGGAAGACAAACACTTGTCTCTCTTTGTAACAGGACAGCAAGAGGATGCCAATTGGTTGCTAAAACCAAATAAATCAGAATTCTTTTACTTAAAATCTTCTATTGAGAATATTTTAAGTCGACTTGGTATCGATAAGACTACTTCTGCCCCTTTAAATAATACTATTTTTCAAGAAGGCTTATCTTTAAAAGTTGGCAAACAAACTATTGTTGATTTTGGGATAGTACAATCATCCATAACGAATGACTTTGATATAAAACAAGAAGTTTTATATGCAGATTTTAATTGGGAAACTGTAATTCAATTAGCTGCAGAAAACGCCATAGTCTTTAAAGAGATTTCTAAGTATCCAACGGTTAAAAGAGATTTTGCATTGTTACTAAACAACAAAACTACATTTAAGGAGCTGTATGATATTGCATTTGAAACGGAGAAAAAATTACTAAAAGAAGTGAGTCTATTTGATGTTTTTACAGGGAAAAATTTAGCGGAAGGCAAAAAATCTTACGCAGTAAGTTTCACCTTAGCTGATGAAAACAACACACTTAAGGACAAGCAGATAGACAAGATAATGGCTAAATTAAGAAGCAATTACGAAACTAAATTGGGAGCAGAATTACGTTAAATTTGTTTGGGTAAAATTACGGAGTCAATAATATGCATAACCCCATTGCATTGTTCTGCATCTGCACCAATAATTTTAGCTGAATTCCCCAAAGAATCGGTTAGTATAATATCAGTACCATTCATTGTGGCTATTAATTTATTCCCTTGAACAGTGGTATAAGAAGCTTTTCCGCTACCGTTGCACATGGCCTTTAAAATCTTAGAAGCAGAAATTTTACCTGCAATAATATGATACGTTAATAAAGTGCTTAATTGCTTTTTATTTTCACTCTTGAGAAGCTCTGTTATCTTTGCAGAAGAAATTTTACCAAAGGCCTTATCAGAAGGCGCAAATACCGTAAAGGGTCCATCATTACGCAACAAATCTTCCAGACCTGCACCCTTCATAGCCGCTAAGAGCGTTGTGTGAGTTGTAGATTCTTGTGTGTTTTCAACTATTGAAAAATTAGGGTTCATTCCCTGATTCTTGGTCGTTTTCTTTTGTTCTTGTGCGCTTAAGGTTCCACAACTAAACAGCACAATAAGTAGGTATAATGAGGGGGATTTCATAGATATCCTTCGTAAATTATTGTTATTTTTTCGATGAAATGCATTGATTTATCGACAATATACAATAATCACGAAATTAAACAAGAGAAAATAAACCTTTTGTTTGAAATTTAACAATTAAACTTCTGAACCATATAATTTTTGGCGTTGTTCCTTGATACTTTTATCAGACATATATTCATCAAAAGTGATATACCTATCTATGCTTCCGTTTGGTGTTAACTCAATAATTCTATTGGCCACTGTATTCGCAAACTCGTGATCATGTGTCGTAAACAATACAGTACCCTTAAAGTTTTTAAGTGAATTATTAAAAGCAGTAATACTTTCTAGATCCAAGTGGTTTGTGGGCTCATCTAACATCACCACATTAGCTCTTAGCATCATCATTCTACTCAACATACATCTCACCTTTTCACCACCAGAAAGAACGGTAGCTTTTTTTAAGCCTTCTTCACCACTAAACAACATTTTTCCCAAAAACCCTCTAATATGAACTTCTTCTCTTTCCTCTTCTGTTTTTGCCCATTGGCGTAACCAATCTACCAAATTGATCCCTTTCTCAAAATATTCAGAATTATCTGCTGGTAAATAAGACTGTGTTGTTGTAATTCCCCATTGAAATTCACCAGATGTAGCCTTCTTTTTATTGTTTACAATCTCATAAAAAGCAGTGGTTGCCCTAGAGTCTTTTGAGATAATAGCAACCTTATCGCCTTTGGCTAAATTAATGTTGACGTCCTTAAATAGTAAATCACCATCTTCAGAAGTTGCAGATAGATTTTCAATATTTAATATTTGATCACCCGCTTCTCTATCTCTTTCAAAGATTATAGCTGGATACCTTCTACTCGATGGCTTAATGTCATCTATCTTTAATTTGGAAAGCATCTTTTTTCTAGATGTTGCTTGCTTACTCTTTGCCACGTTTGCGCTAAAACGCATAATAAATTCTTGTAATTCTTTTGCTTTATCCTCTGCTTTCTTATTCTGTTGCGCTCTTTGTCTTGCGGCAAGTTGACTGCTCTCATACCAAAATGTATAATTCCCAGAATAAACGTTTAATTTTCCAAAATCAATATCACCGATCGAAGTACATACAGCATCTAAAAAGTGTCTATCATGCGATACAACGATAACGGTATTATCATAACCTGCCAAAAAGCGTTCCAACCAATTGATAGTCTCGTAATCCAAGTCGTTTGTTGGCTCATCCATAATTAATACATCTGGACTGCCAAAAAGTGCTTGAGCCAACAGTACTCGCACCTTAAGCTTAGAATCTAAATCGCCCATATTGGTATGATGAAATTCATCAGAAATTCCTAGGTTAGACAACATGGTAGCAGCAGCACTATCGGTATTCCACCCATCCATTTCTTCAAAAAGAACTTGCAACTCCCCTATTCTATCTGCATTACTATCGTCGTAATCTGCATACAAGGCATCTATTTCCTTTTTAATCGTATACAGTGGTTTATTCCCCATTACCACAGTTTCCAATACAGAAATGTCATCGTAAGCATTGTGGTTTTGCTCTAAAATAGACATTCTTTTACCCGGCTCTAAGTGCACATGTCCAGAGGTTGCATCTATTTGCCCTGAAAGAATTTTTAAAAAGGTAGATTTCCCAGCACCATTGGCACCAATAATACCATAACAATTTCCTTGAGTAAAAGTTACGTTTACATCATCAAAAAGAATTCTTTTACCGAATTGAACAGATAAATTAGATACAGATAGCATAGTCTTATTTTAAATTTTGTGCAAAAATAGTGAATTTTAACACCTTATACCAATACATTTCAATCATTAAAAAAGTGTTTTAACTAATTGTAAAGTTATTTTAACTACACATTAACATGGACACACTAGAAGGTTTCCTAAATTTGAATGGAATGATAGCTAGAATTATATGAACAAATTTTTACTCTTTCTCTCAATTACCGTTTTAATTGGTTGTAGTGGGAAGCAAAAAAAATCCCACTCTATCTATTTTGCAGGTGAAATTGTGAACCCAAAAAATGATAGTGTTATCTTGTATAAAGATGACGTTAAGATTTGTTCTTCAAAATTAGACAGTCGCAATAGGTTTGTAATTGAATTAGACGCTTCTGCTGAAGAGGGCTTATATCATTTTGGACACAGTCCTGAAGTACAATATGTATATTTAGAAAAAGGAGATAGCCTCTTAATTAGGGTAAATACAGCCGACTTTGATGAGTCTCTTGTTTTTGAAGGCATTGGACAAGAAATAAATAATTTTTTACTGGAAATGTTCTTAGTTCAAGAGAATGAAGAAAGAGATTTTATTCAAAAAATATATCGGTTAAATCCAGAGGAATTTAGCACAAAAGTTGACTCTATAAATGCTATAAAATTACAATTACTGGATAATTTACAGCATGAAGCTGTACTCTCCGATAATGCAGTTGCCATTGCAAAAACAAATATTGACTACACTACCTATTTGTATAAGGAACGCTACCCCTTTAAACACAGAGAAATTTATAAGAAGAATTCTTTTGAAGAATTACCGAAAAGCTTTTACGATTATAGAAAGGAGTTAACCTTTAACAATCCTAACTTTACCTATATTGCACCCTACTATAACTTTATGAAAGAACATTTTTACGGTGTTTCTTATATGAATTGTAAAAAAGATTGCAAGAAAAATGGTGTCAATTACGTTAATCAACTTCACTTTAATGAGCATCAATTAAAACTTATAGACAGTGCTGTTAGTGAAAAGAATTTAAAGGATAACCTAATTCGTTTTGTGGCACTTAAATATTTACTTCGCTCTAATGTTAGCTACAAAAACAATACTGCGTTTATTGAAAAATTTCATGAAGTTGCAAATGATAATAAACATTTAGCAGAAATAAACTCCTTATATACGAGCATTAATAACTTACAGCCCAATATGCCAATACCCGCTGTGTGGGTGGTTGACTTTAATGGCAAACAAGTATCTCTAGCAGAAATTAGCGCTACTAAAAAAGATGTTGTTTTTTACTTTTGGATGGGAGAACACAATAGGCATTTTAAAAACATTATCAATCGGGTGAATACGCTAAACAATACTAAAAAAAATAAATACACTTATATTGGTATTAGCCTGCGAACCGATGAACAAAAATGGAAAGACGTTGTTACCTCTAACAAGCTACAGGCAGAAAATCAATTTAGAGCAGCAGAATTAAAAGAAATAAATAACGCTTTAATAATTAATGGAAGAATAAATAGAGCTATTGTTACCAAAAACGGAACAATTACCAATGCGTTTGCAGACATTTATAGTTCCTTTTAAATGCTGTATACCCATTAAAAGGATATAAAAAAACCCTTAGCTATATGAATAGCTAAGGGTTTTTTTATATTAGGTGGAAAAATTAATTTCCTTTGTTATAATCCTCTAAGAATTTAGCCAAGCCACTATCTGTTAACGGGTGCTTTAATAATCCTTCTATTGAAGACAAAGGACCTGTCATAACATCTGCTCCTAGTTTAGCGCAATCAATCACATGCATTGTATGTCTAACAGATGCAGCTAAAATTTGAGTTTCAAAAGCATAGTTATCATAAATATGTCTAATTTCCGCAATTAAGTTTAAACCATCTGTAGAAATATCGTCTAATCTACCAATAAAAGGAGATACATAGGTAGCTCCAGCCTTAGCTGCTAATAATGCTTGTCCGCAAGAGAAAACTAAAGTACAATTGGTACGTATTCCTTTATCTGAGAAATATTTTATAGCTTTGATACCGTCTTTAATCATCGGTACTTTAACAACGATCTGTTCGTGTAATTCTGCTAATTCCTCACCTTCTTTTATCATTGCCTCGTAGTCCGTTGCAATTACTTCAGCAGATACATCACCTTCAACAATATTACAAATGTCAACATAATGTTTTAAAATATTATTTCTACCAGTAATACCTTCTTTGGCCATTAAAGAAGGGTTAGTGGTTACACCGTCCAAAACACCTAGTTCTTGTGCTTCTTTGATTTGTGCCAAATTTGCTGTGTCAATAAAAAATTTCATCCTTTTGTTATTTTAAAAATTATGTTCTACATCTCATTCCTAATGCTAATTGTTACACAACAATTAACACGAGTATACAAAATTACAACTTGTAATGGTTCAATAATAATTTTTCGTAAACTTTATCTGGTAAAATTTTCTTTAAAAACAACGAAAATTTTTGCATAAAAGCTCCTACCCTATAATGTACCTTAGGTTTTTTAGTGTGTATAATTGCCAATACTTTTTCAGCTACTTGGATGGGATCTTCACCAGAATCAACGTGTTCATCCATCATACTTAATGAATTACCATATGCTTTTTTATAAGCAGAATCTTCTAAGACAGGCGCATGATACCTCCCTGAAGCTATATTGGTAGCAAAATCTCCAGGAGCCACTGTTGTTATTTGCACCCCAAAATCTTTAACTTCCATACGCATGGCCTCTGTAACCAATTCTAATGCTCCTTTACTAGCAGAATAAATGCCTCTATAGGGCAATCCCATATATCCTGCAATTGAAGTTATGTTAATAATTAAACCTGCCTTTTGTTTTCTCATCTGAGGCAATACTGCCTTCATAACGCTGATAGGCCCATTAAAATTCACCATAAAAGCATTTACTATTTCTTCATTAGGTGTTTCCTCTATTGGTCCTGTAATTCCAACCCCAGCATTATTAATTAACACATCAATACGTCCTTCAATACTTAATACCGTAGCTATTGCTTGCGCAATAGTTTCTGTGTTCCGTACATCTAACTCTACCAGGTTAAAGGCATCAAAGTTTGGATATTTAGCCTTGCTACGTGTAGTACCGTAAACGGTAAACCCTCTTGCTGCTAAATAACTACCAATAGATTTTCCAATACCAGAAGATCCTCCGGTAATTAATACAACTTTCCGCATCATATGTTAAAAATTAACTGATGCAAATAAACAAATAAATAAAAGAGAAAAGAAATATAAGTCGTGTTGACTTTAGGGTATAAAAAAAGGCAAGCTACCTACATCGCACCGCTCAACCGTGTACCCTTGCTGCGTTCCCACCCTGGGGGATTAAACAGGAGCTGGTCGTGTAGGACTTGCCAGCTGCAAATATACAATCTTTTAAATTTGACGCAATCATTTTTCATTCTAATTTTAATTAAATACCTTGCCTTATATCAACATAAAAATCATGAAGTCACTTAAGTTTTTAACATACAGCCTACTAACCCTTTTAATAGTATCGTGCGGAGGAGCAAATACATCGCCTTCTAGCCTATTTGAATTACAAATAAAGGGTGCCGGTGAGAAAATACACCTCAATGAAATTGTAACTATCAATTTAATAAATAAAAAAAACAAGCCTATTAGTAAAGTAACCTATGCAATTGATGGACAAGAGATAGAAGTAACTAACAATAAAATGGCCTTACAGATCCCTAAAGTTGGTAGCAAAACTATAGCAGCTGAAATTGAGTATGAAGAAGAAACTGTAACGATCACTAAAAAGGTCATTGTTTTTGCTCCCAAAGCACCGCAAGTATACACCTATGAAATAATAAATGAATACCCACACAACAAAGCATATTTCACCCAAGGTTTAGAATTCTATAGAGACACCCTATACGAGGGAACCGGAAAACTAGAAAAATCCAAATTATTAAAACTAGATTATAAAACGGGAACAGTTATAAAGGAACACTCCTTAAAAAACACCCAATTTGGTGAAGGCATTACAATTTTAAACAACAAAATATATCAACTTACGTGGCAAAGCAATATTGGCTTTGTTTACAACGTTGATACTTTAGAAGAAATAGATCAATTTACCTATGGAAAAAGCAAAGAAGGCTGGGGACTATGTAATGATGGTTTCAATTTATTGAAAAGTGATGGCTCTGAAAAAATATGGACCTTAAATGCCGAAACCTTAGTAGAGGAAAGTTTTATTGAAGTCTATACGAATAGTAAAAAATTAATTAAGATTAATGAACTGGAATATGTCGATGGAAAAATTTACGCAAACACCTGGCAATCCGGGCAAGATGTTGCCGTTATAATTGATCCAAATAGCGGTATTGTAGAAGGTATTATAAATTTTAATGGTTTAAAAGATAATGTGACTAATGAAAATATCGATGTCCTTAATGGTATTGCATATAACCCAACCCGAGAAACATTTTTTGTAACTGGAAAATTCTGGGACAAAATATTTGAGGTGAAAATCATTAAAAAATAAGTGTGAAGTTTTACAAAAAGACAATTACTGTAAGCCAAGATGACCTGGATGACTTAAACCACGTTAACAATGTGCGTTATTTGCAATGGGTACAAGATATTTCTAAAGAGCACTGGGTTTCTTCTGCACCCAAAGAAATGCGAGAAAATATCATGTGGGTCGTTACCACTCACTTTTTAGAATATAAATCTGCCGCCCTTTTACATGATGTTTTAGATATTAAGACCTTTATTAAAAAATCTGAAGGAGCAAGATCTATACGTATCGTAGAAATGCACAATGCCAAGAATAAAAAACTTGTTGTTAGCGCAAAAACAGAATGGTGTTTATTAAACGCCAAAAGTTTACGTCCCATTAGAATTTCTGATGAAATAAAAAAAGTGTTTCTAGATGAGTCCCCTAAACTATGAAATACTCCTTATTATATATAGCACTACTTATTTTCATTATCCTAGGCAGTTCTTGTCGCAAAGATTTTAATTACCAAGCCAGCACGGGCAATCTATCCTTTTCTAAGGATACCATCTATTTAGATACTGTTTTTGCTTCTCTGAGCAGTAGTACCTATGGCTTTAAAGTTTACAACAAAAGTAATAGTGATGTAGAAATACCTACCATAAAGTTAGCCAAAGGATTAAAAAGTAATTACAGACTTAACGTTGATGGGTTGTCAGGAAAAAGTTTTAGCAATATTCCACTTTTTGCGAAAGACAGCCTTTATATCTTTATTGAGATTACACCTATTACCGAAGATTCTGATGATAATGAATTTTTAGATACAGACGCCATTTTATTTGATACAGGGATGTACGAACAAAGTGTAGCCCTGGTTACTTTAATTAAGGATGCAGTTTTCCTATACCCTGCCCTACTCCCTAATGGCAACAGCCAAACAATAGTTTTAGAAAGTGATACGAATGGAGTAGCAATACGTTCGGAAGGATTTGAGTTAACCGAGGAGCAGCTGCATTTTACGAATAACAAACCCTATGTAATTTATGGTTACGCTCTTGTTCCAAAAAACAAAACATTACAAATGGATCCAGGAACACGGGTGCATTTTCATGAAAATTCAGGGATTTTAGTACAAAAAGAAGGAACATTACTAATTAATGGTGCTGTTAGTGCCAGTAGTACCCTATTAGAAAAGGAAGTAATTTTTGAAGGTGACAGGCTAGAACCAACCTACAGCAATATTCCTGGACAATGGGGAACAATATGGATTGCAGAGGGAAGCATTAACAATACTATAAACCATGCAACCATAAAAAATGCTACGATTGGATTAATCGTAGAAGGTATGAACAATTTAACAGCGCCAACGTTAACGCTTCAAAATTCTCAGATTTACAACAGTCAACAACTAAATCTATTGGCTATACACGCAAAAATGGAAGTTTCAAATTCAGTGATAGCTAATGCAGGGCATACTTCGGTTCATTTAAATAAAGGTGGTGCCTATAGTTTTAAGCACAATACCATTGCAAATTATTGGGCTTCTGGATTTAGAACAGGGGTAGCACTAAAAATTGACAATCTAGCAACCACCGAAGATAACACCCTTAAAGAAGCAAATTTTATTAATTGTATTATAGATGGGAATAACACACATGAATTACAATTATTAGCCAGTCCTAGCAGTACTTTCCAGTTTAAATTCACCAATTGTTTGCTGAAATTTGCTACAATGGATGGGACCAATGAATTCTACGATTTTGAAAATGATACTTATTATTCTTCCATCATTTTAAATGGTGCTACCAATTTTCAGAATCCATTTAAAAATGGATTTCGGTTAACAAATACTTCTGCAGCACTAAACAATGCCGAAATATTAACAGCCCAAGAAATTCCATTCGATATACATGGAAATGATAGAACAAATGCTCCAGATATTGGTGCACACGAATATGTGCTAAACAATTAATGTAAGTTTTTACCGTTATATTTGTAGGTTTTTACTTATTATATAGTAAGTTTGTTGTAAATTGGACTACGTAAACCTCAGAAATATTGCGGTTTACGTGCAATTATATCTCACAATCTATCTGTATTTTTATAATCAAATAAATAGGGTGAATTATTCATACGTCATAATAGGATCTAACACAACTTCAAATTTGCAATTACAGCATTTTTTGGAGGCTTATGATGACTTTGTATGTGCAGATATCGCGGAAAACCCAAATGATGGACTTAACCACACACTTAAATATAGTCCAGATATTCTATTTATCGATTTACAGAATGAGCCCACCGAATATTTTCAAATGGTTTCTGATTTGCACCAATACATAAATCATATTCCTCTGGTTATAGGTATGAGTAAGACCAAAGACAATGCCTACGAAGCCATTAAATGTGGTTTTTTCGATTATTGGATATTACCTTACAATGAATTTGATATTAGAAAGTCTATTTATAAATTAAGAAAACAAGTTCCAAAAAAAGAAACAACCCTCTCTACTTTATGTTTGCAGTCATACAAAGATTACAGGTACATAGACACTAAAGACATTCTATACTTAAAGGCAGACAACAATACAACGGATTTTTTCTTAAGTGATGGCACTAAGGTTAGTGCCTACAAAACCTTGAAAACTTTTGAAAATAAATTACCTCCTAATTTTACAAGGATTCATCAAAGTTATATTTTAAATAGCAATTATGTATCTCGAATAAACTATGGTAAAAACCTCTGTGATCTTAAAAAAACTGATACACAAGTCCCTTTTTCTAAATCCTATAAAGAAAACATAGACGTACTTAATAATAGAATGAGCAAAAATTCAATTTCCTCGCATAATTAGTAAAATTCTCACAAAAAGTGTTTAATTACTATCAGACACCTACAGAATACTCAAACACGCATAATTGTATTTCTATTTCCCGCTAGCTGATATACTTTAGCAGTGCAATAAAAATGAATTTAACCGTAAAAAAAATTAAGTATGAAAAAAGTAGGTAACATTTTGGGAATGGTAATTTGTAGTTTAATCTTATTCTCATGTAATGTAGATGGTAACGAAGCAGATGATGCATTATTTGAAAACATTCAAGCAACCGATGATGATGAAGTTGGTGAGCCACAACCAAGTAACGGAGAAGTAGCAACGGACGACGATGAAGTTGGTGAGCCACAACCAAGTAGTGGTGAAGTAGCAACGGACGACGATGAAGTTGGTGAGCCACAACCGAGCAACGGAGAAGTAGCAACTGATGACGACGAAGTTGGTGAGCCACAACCGAGCAACGGAGAAGTAGCAACTGATGACGACGAAGTTGGTGAGCCACAACCAAGTAGTGGTGAAGTAGATTAAATATAAAATAGTATAAAAAATCTGCCTTAAATCTATGATTTAAGGCTTTTTTTATACCTTGCAATCAGATAAGTCCTACTACGTGAAAAAAAATATTATATTCCTATTCGTTATATTATTTTTACTTTCTTGCAATCAGCAAAAAGAGAGCACTCTCCCTACCAAAAAAAACACAACTAAATCTAATACCAACAGTGATTCACAAGAAGACAGTGGGTATTTAGAAAGAAGACAACTGCATAAAGTCGCTAATGGATTACTGAGAAAGGATTCGCTTCAATTTAGGGAGACTAATAAAAAAGTTATTGAATTATCTACAATCGCTAAAGATTCTTCCTTACTTGCCTCTGCCTATTGGGATTTAGGGTACCATTTTTCAAGGCATTCCAAAATAGACAGTAGTTATTATTATTATTTAAATGCACAGAATATTTACCACAACCTTAAGGAAACAAAAACAGAAGGTACCTTACTCTATTATATTGCTTTATTACAATCTAAAGCCAAGGATTACCGGGGTAGTGAAGTTTCTACAATTAAAGCTATTGAATTATTTAAGCAGATTGATGATACTGAACTAGATCTTTTTTACGCTTATAATAATTTGGGGTCCGTTACCAATGCTCTTAATGAATTTGATAGGGCATTAGAATATTACAAAAAGGCATTAGAATATCAAAAAAAAATAAAAACAACAAACACCTACAACCTAAGTGTATTAAATAATATTGGTAATGCAAACAGGGATAAGAAAGATTATATTGAAGCCCTAAAATTTTATGAAAAAGTACTAGAAACAGACAGTTTAAAGGAAAAAAAACCAAGTTTTTACGCCAAAGTATTGGATAACTTAGCCTATACACAATTTAAAAAAGGGGACACTCTGAGTGTAGAATTTCACCTTTTAAAATCTTTACAATTACGCAATAATCTAAATGATATTTCTGGTTTATCTATTAGCCATTTCAATTTGGCTGAGTTTTATTTAAGCAAAAATGATTCTATTAAATCTTTACATCATGCAAAGCTATCTGAAGAATATTCGTTTCGTGACAAAAACAACAAACGATTACTACAAACCTATGATCTTCTAACAAAAGTAGATCCAACTCACGGCAGTAATTACGCCCACAAATACATTGTATTAAATGATAGCCTTGTTAATGAAGAACGTAGTTTACAAGAAAAATTTACACGTATAAAATTTGAAACAGACGAAGTAATTGGAGAAAAACAAGTCTTAGAAAAACAGAATCAATTATTAATTTCCTTGGTCATTGGTGCATTACTGCTAGCCTTTGCCGTTTTTATAATTGGCAGTCAGTATTTGAAAAACCAAAAACTAAAATTTGAACAAGAACAACAACAAATAAATTTAGAAACTTTTAATTTAATGTTAAGCCAAAAAGGCAAACTAATACAAGCTAGAAAAGAAGTTCAAGAAAAAATATCACAGGAACTACATGATGGTGTTATTGGAAGCCTAACCGGTATTGCTCTTATATTAAAAGCAACCAATAAAAAAGCGGATGAAGAAACCATTGTAGAGCGTCTAGAACTTATAAAACAGTTGCAAGAAACGTCTGAAGAAATTAGAACTATTTCTCACACCTTAAGCGCGGCATCTTCAGAAAAACTACAAAATTTCATTAGTACAATTAAAGAATTACTCAACACCACTCAAAGGTCTTCTAATATAGAGACAAAACTCACGTATGATTCTAAAATAGAATGGGATCTCCTTAACGCCGACATAAAAATTAATCTATACAGGATCATTCAAGAAGGAGTTCAAAATTGTGTCAAATACGCACAGGCAAAGAATATTTTTCTTAATTTTAGTATACAAGAGTCCAATTTATCCGTAATTTTATCTGATAATGGAGAAGGCTTTAATGTCGCCAAAAAGAAAAAAGGTATTGGTCTTAAAAATATTTATTCCAGAGTGGCTAAAATAAATGCAACGATAGATATCAGCAGTGAAATTGGACAAGGCACTGAAATAAGTATAAGCATTCCATTACATTCAAGTGAAATAATAACTACTAACAAAGCGTAAGTTGCCCCACCTATGAAAACTCTAAATATACTAGCTGTTGATGATCATCAACTTATCCTAAAAGGATATAAATATACATTTGCTGATATTAATCCTGCCAAGTACAATATTAATTTAACTACTGCTAGCACATACCTAGATGCAAAACAACTCATTGAAACAAACGTTTATGATGTTGCTTTTTTAGACATTCAAATAGAAAAGCCAGATGCAGAAAATTTAGATGGGAATAAAACAGGGGAAAACATTGGGGTATTATTACGTGAAATTTCACCAAAAACCAAGATCATTTTTCAGTCTTCATTTAGCGATAGTCTACGAATTAGCAACATATTTTCTACCGTAAATCCCGATGGTTATATTGTAAAGACAGAAGTATCTGATGAAGTTTTAGAAAAGGCGCTGGATAATGTTTTAAGTGGTAGCACCTATTATTCTCGTTCAGCGGTAGATGTTTTTAGAAAAACAATGACCAATAATATTATGATTAACGAGGATGATAAGGAAATACTATATCGCTTATCACTAGGTATTAAAACAAAAGATTTGGTAGACTTTGTTAATCTTTCTGTTACTAGTATAGAAACAAGAAAGCGCAAACTAAAGTTTATCTTTGATATTGAAAATGAAAATGATTTAGCCTTAATCAACGAGGCTAAAAAAAGAGGATTTATTTAGTTTTAGCTATATTAATACTGTTTTAATTAAAAATTTAACAATAATTATTTAACAAAACACCAAAACCTCAGGAAAAGAGAGGTTTTCATGTAATCTAAATCAAGAAATTCATCATAATTTTGTTAGTGAGTAACCTACTAAGAATTATTATGATGTCTAGCTCATCAAATTTTAACACAATACGCTATTCAAGCACCATCCCAAATGAGGTGTTAGAACAGCTTGATATCTTTAGAAATGAATTAGAAAAAGCCTATTTTTCTAAGGTATTACTAAGAGTGATAGAACATTCCAATGGAACTATTGAATTAGGTATTGAGATTCAATCCAATTTTTGGTTGGCAGAAAGTATCCGCTATTACAACGATCACAATTGGCTCAAAGAAAAAACCAATCACAGTGCTTTTAGGGTTCAACAATTTTACAATAGCTTTTCTAAATTAAGAAGAAATTCACCGGTCTCCATTGATCTTTCTGAGTTTTCACTTTATCTATTAGACACGGCATTAATAATTAGTAAAATTGCACCGAACAGTATTGTAAATCAGTTGGAAGAAATACTATCAACCGTACTTACAAATATGGATAATTTAGTAGCTGAAAATTTAGAACTCCCAACAGAAATATACTTACCACTATTTCAAGAAAATAATGCAAGTACAAACCATCATGCGCTAGAAAAATCTTATTTCAGACTCTGGGGACTTTATTATGAGTCTGAAGAAGACCCCGTAATTTATGACGTTAATACTAATACCAACTTTAAGAGGGACTTATTCTTGGTAAATCATATTGATATTATGGAAAACCTATAATAGGTTTTCCATAATTCGGGTGTCTTTCTATTAATTAAACAATGCTCTACCTTTCATAAGCGCATTTACTTTTTCTTTAACGGAAACCAAAACATTTTCATCTTCTGGATTCTTTAGTACAGAATCTACAAAATCTACTATTGTTTCCATGTCTGCCTCTTTAAGACCACGAGTGGTAATCGCTGCAGTCCCAAAACGTATGCCTGAAGTTATAAAAGGAGATTTATCGTCAAAAGGTACCATGTTTTTATTGGCGGTAATATCTGCTTTTACCAAAGCGTTTTCCGCGTCTTTCCCTGTTATATTTTTGTTTCTAAGGTCAATTAACATCATGTGATTATCTGTACCTCCAGAAATAATTTTATAGTCTTTCTTTACAAATGCCGCGGCCATAGCTGCTGCATTTTTTTTCACCTGAATCATATAATGCAAATAATCATCAGTTAAGGCCTCGCCAAAAGCAACTGCTTTGGCAGCTATAATATGCTCTAAAGGTCCTCCTTGATTGCCAGGAAAAACTGCAAGATCTAATAAAGCCGACATTTTACGTAGTTTTCCATTTTTAAGCGTAATACCAAATGGGTTGTCAAAATCCTCGCCCATCATAATCATTCCTCCTCTTGGTCCACGTAATGTTTTATGCGTAGTTGTTGTTACAATATGGCAATGTGGCATTGGATCATTTAAAATACCTTTAGCAATAAATCCAGCCGGATGTGAAATATCGGCTAATAGTAAAGCACCAACACTATCTGCTATTACTCTAAAACGTTCAAAATCTATATCTCTAGAGTAAGCAGAAGCACCAGCAATAATCATTTTTGGTTTTTCTTTAGTTGCTATCTCTTGTATTTTATCATAATTTAAAACTCCCGTTTCTTCATCAACACCATAAAAAACTGGATTGTACAAGCGTCCTGAAAAATTTACAGGAGAACCATGTGTTAAATGCCCTCCGTGCGACAAATCGAATCCCAAAATAGTATCCCCAACTTGCAAACAAGCATGGTACACAGAAGCATTTGCTTGCGATCCAGAATGTGGTTGCACATTTACATACGCAGCACCAAAAAGTTCTTTTGCTCGGTCTATTGCTAATTGCTCTACTTTATCAACAACTTCACAACCTCCGTAGTAACGCTTTCCGGGATACCCTTCTGCATATTTATTGGTAAGCACAGATCCTGATGCCTCCATAACTTGCGGACTGGTGAAATTCTCAGAAGCTATTAATTCTACCCCCTCTAATTGACGCTCTTTCTCGTCATTAATTAAATCAAAAATTTGGTTATCGCGTTGCATATTCATTTTATTGCGTTAGTAAAGCGTAAAAATACAAATTGAGAATCTTTAATCAGAAGAAAATAATATATTTGAAAAGAAATTTATCAAATAATCATTAACAATATACATTATGCCTATAAAAACAAATGATCCAACAAAAAAATCTTGGATTTCTGTGGATGCAAATTCTGATTTCCCTATCCAGAATATTCCATTCGGAGTTTTTTTAACTAGGGACGATATTATTACCATCGGTACACGTATCGGTAATTATGCTATCGATTTAGGAGCACTGCACCAATTGGGGTATTTTGATGGTATTCCGCTTACTGATGATATATTTTTACAAGATTCATTGAATGATTTTATTTCTGATGGTAAAAAAACTTGGCGCCTAGTGCGCAATAGAATCGGTGAAATTTTTGAAATCGGCAATACAAGCCTTCAACAAAATGAAGCCCATAAAAAAATAGTTCTTTTTACTATGGATGAGGTTGAAATGCAATTGCCAGTGCTTATTGGCGATTATACCGATTTTTATTCAAGCAAAGAACACGCCACCAATGTAGGTACAATGTTTAGAGACCCTAGCAATGCACTTTTACCCAATTGGTTGCACATTCCTGTTGGCTACCACGGGAGAAGTTCAACTATAATTCCAAGCGGCACACCAATACACAGGCCCAACGGACAAACTTTTCCAAAAGGAGCAGAAACACCAGTATTTGGACCTTCCAAACTGGTAGATTTTGAATTGGAAACTGCTTTTATAACTACAGATGCCAATGTATTAGGAGAACCTATTCCTATTGATGAAGCGGAAGATTATATTTTTGGAATGGTCATTTTTAATGACTGGAGTGCTAGAGACATTCAAAAATGGGAATATGTTCCATTGGGTCCATTTCTTGCAAAGAATTTTGCGTCTTCCATCTCTCCTTGGATTGTAACCTTAGATGCCTTGGAACCATATAGGACTAAAAGCCCGGTCCAAAACCCAAAACCCCTACCCTATTTGCAACAAACAGGGGCAAAAGCCTTTGATATAAATTTAGAAGTAGACATTACTCCAGAAGCAGGGGAACCTACTACGGTGACCAAGTCTAATTTTAAGTACATGTACTGGACTATGGCGCAGCAATTAACCCATCACACCATTAATGGTTGTAAGGTAAATAGCGGCGATATGATGGGTAGTGGCACCATTTCTGGTCCAACACCAGACTCCTACGGCTCTATGTTAGAATTATCATGGCAAGGCACAAAACCTGTTCCCTTAGGAAACGGAGAAACACGCAAGTTTATTGAAGATAACGATACCGTAACCTTAAGAGGTTATTGTAGTAAAGATGGCATACGCATTGGTTTTGGCGAAGTGTCTACAAAACTATTACCCGCAATAACTGTAAAATAAATATTTGATATGCACAATACGCTTTGCTATAAAGGATTATTAAGTCTATTTTTTTTGTTGTCGCTCGCAACAACAAAAGCCCAAAATAATATAACAAAAACTGATGCAGTTGCTATTACTAATAAAGCCATTGCACAAGTAACCGAAAACAATAAAGAACGTGCAGCTATCGAATGGAAAAACAAAGAGATCAATATCAAGGATAAATCGCTCAGGTTTACCTATCGTGTATTAGGTGAAAAACCAATAGCGGGTCGAAGCCTATACATTTCTATGCATGGTGGTGGAAACACACGACCAGAGATGAATGATCGGCAATGGAAAAATCAGCTACACTTATACACCCCTAAGGAAGGTGTTTATGTTGCCCCTAGAGCGCCTACAAATACATGGAATCTTTGGCATGAAAACCATATTGATGATTTTTTAGAACAACTCATTAAGAATGCCATCATTATGGAAGGGGTTAATCCAAACAAGGTGTATATTATGGGGTATTCTGCAGGGGGAGACGGAGTTTTTCAGCTTGCTCCAAGAATGGCAGACTATTGGGCCGCAGCCGCAATGATGGCAGGTCATCCCGGAGATGCAAGTATATTGAGCCTAAGAAATCTTCCCTTCGCAATTTATATGGGGGGCAAAGATGGCGCTTACCAAAGAAATGAACATGCAGCCACTTGGGGTGCAAAATTAGATAGCGTTCAAAAAATTGAACCTGGACATTATATCCATGATGTTCAAATTTACCCTGAAATGCCACATTGGATGAGCAAGAAAGATACCGTAGCTATGCCTTGGATGGCGAATTTCACCAGAAACCCGTTGCCTAAAAAGGTATCTTGGCATCAAGACGACCGCTTGCACAACAGATTCTATTGGCTAGGTGTTCCTAATGGCAATAAGGGATCGCATACAGAAGCTATCGTTTCAATTTCAGGAAATACGATCACTGTTGAAAAAAATGATAATCCCGAGCTTTATGTCTATCTCAACGATCAATTACTTAATCTGAATAAGAAAGTAAAAGTTATTTACCAAGGGAAACAAATTTTTCATAACAAAGTAAAACGCAGCGCATCCATAATTCAAGAAACTGCATCGCGTATGGATAACGACTTAGTATTTTACGCCAGACTCACCCTAAAAGAAGGGGAAATATTGTTTTAAACAATTCATATATAGTACCTCATAATTAAAGCGCAATAGTATTAGCTACCCTATAATTTGGATTGTTCGGATGGCTATAGGGGTAAGAAACGAAGGCTAGTAGTTCCTCCAAAACACCTTTCCTTAACCACGTGGTATTTAGAGAATGACCACAAAATGATACCCAATATTTACCACTCCCTGAAACAAAGGAGGATAAGAAAAATTCCCGACAAGGAATTTTTCTTATATTTATCAACTTGCAAATTTAAACTTGATTCATTGCTGTTGATTAATGAAAAAATTAACTCTTCTATTTTTAGTACTCTTTAACTATTCCTTTTCCCAATTTAGCATGTGTGAAGGTAGCAAGGGAGATCCTATATTTTTAGAAGATTTTGGCAGCGGCACCACCTATGGACCTCAATTACCTGCTGGCATCACCAATTATAGTTATGTTCCGGGAAGACCAAGTGATGGTAGCTATACCATTTACCATCAGAATGAATGGTATGGTTGGCACAACAATGAAGATCACACTCCTAATGATACCAACGGCAAACATTTAATTGTAAATGCTAGTCATACCGCCGGTGAATTTTACAAACGTACAGTAGCTGGTTTATGCGAGAACACAACCTATGAATTTTCGGCTTGGCTCATCAATTTATTACCATCAAATACAGGTTGTGCCAATGGTGGAATTCCAATAAACATCAAATTTCAGATTCTAAACGCAATAGATAATAGTGTGATTGTTTCTGCAGATACTGGAGAACTTAGAGGTACAAATAGCCCAGAATGGCTCCGTAGATCATTGACCTTTACAACACCTCCTGGACAGACAAATGTAATCCTTCAAATGATTAATAATGGTGCTGGTGGTTGTGGCAATGACCTAGGTATTGATGACATAATGTTTCGTAGTTGTGGCGATTTAACGCGTATAGCATCTAATTTAAACCAAGAAGAAAGTATTGCGCTTTGTGAAATAGACGGACCAGCAACAATGACCTTAACAGCCGCTCCAGACTTTTCCGTTTACAATACGCATGCATTTCAATGGCAAGAAAGTACGGACAATAGCAATTGGCAAAATATAGTAGGAGAAACCTCTGATACATACACTGCGACCAATATTACTGCTACAACCTATTTTCGTACAAAAATTGCAGAAGACAATGTAAACCTCCAAAACCCACTCTGTTATACCGTTTCTAACGTATACACCGTAATAATAGAACCTACACCAAATGCACCTTCTAGTAGTGGCAATGTAGATCTTTGCAGCAATGAACCCTTACAACCCCTAAGCGTTTCAGTACTTCCCCTCCAAACCGTAGATTGGTATACTACAGCCACTGGGGGCACCGCAATACAAGAAAACAACCCCATTTTTTTAGCCACGACCCCAGGAACCTATTATGCTGAGGCAAAAACTATAGCGGCTGGTTGTACCAGTCTAACTAGAACCGCTGTTACCCTAACGATTACCCCTGTGCCCGTGATAGGAGACGAAACTCACTTGTTTTGCAATGACACTCCATATCTTTTAAGCGCTGGCGTTGAAAATATGCAGTACTTGTGGAGCACAGGAGAAACCACAGAAAACATTTATATTGAAAATGATGGTGATTATGCTGTTACCATTACTACCCCTGAAGGGTGTAGCGTCACTAAAAATTTTAACACCACGGCATACCCAAAACCTGTGATAACTAAAATCATTTCAAAAAACAATAATGTAATCATATCCCTTGAAGAGTTAGAAGGATTTGAGTTTTCATTGGATGGAATAACTTATCAAAGTGATAATGTTTTCACTTTCATTCAAGGTGGCTCGTATACAGTTTATGTACGACATATTGAAGGGTGTTTTCCGATTACACAAGAATTCATTCACTTAGAAATTCCTTTATTTTTTACACCCAATGGCGATGGAATAAATGATTATTTAGTGTTTAACGGCATAGAAGCCTACACCTATTCAACAATTAGTGTGTATAATAGATTTGGAAAATTAATAGCTACAGACAACGGAAACAATTTTTCCTGGGATGGTAGGTTCAACGGACAACCGCTTCCCTCTTCCGATTATTGGTATACAATTAGTATCCCTAATAAATCACCCATTATTGGTCATTTTACTTTAAAAAGATAGGACTATTCTCAAGGTACCTAGTACTATTTGTTAAAAATAATTCAAACAAAAACCTTACTAAAATATACTACCGAGCCGCTTATGACGTTTGCTATCTTGTATGTTGGCACGACTATTGAAAACATACAAGAATAATTAAAACTAAACGTTATGAAAAAAATTCTACTATTAACCACAGTAACTATTTTTTTAATTTCCTGCGGAGGGGTTAAAAAAACACAGGAAGCTATAAATTCAGGAAATTATATTTCTGTAATTCAAACGTCTGTAAAAAACATTGCAGCCAATAAATCCAAAAAGAGCAATCAGCCATATATTGTATTGTTAGAAGATGCTTTTGCAAAATACACAGATAGAACATTAAATGATATTGCCTTTTTAAAGAAAGAAGGGAACCCTGCTAACTTGGAAAACATTTATAATGCCTACAACAGCATTAAAAATATTCAAGAACAGATTAAACCTTTGTTACCATTGAGAATTGAAGATGAAAATAGGAATGCAAAATTTTCCGTTAAAAATTACGATGATAAGATTTTAGCGTCAAAAACAGTATTGGCCGAATATTTATATAACAATGCTTCAAATTTATTGGTAAATGCCATTGATAAGTCTGACTATGTAAAAGCTTACGATGATTTTGCTTATTTAAGCGAGATCAGTCCAAACTATAAGGATAGTAGAATAAAAATTGAAGAAGCTCACGCTAAAGGTATTTCCTATGTAAAAGTGGGCTTGGTTAATAATTCTGATAAAATTATTCCAGTACGCTTAGAAGAAGAATTATTAAATTTCAACACATACGGTCTTAATAATATATGGACGGTTTATCATACAAAACCAACGAACTCCATTATATATGACTATGAGTTATTGGTAGATTTCACGGAAATAAACATTTCCCCAGAACAAATACGTGAAAAACAACTCATAAAAGAAAAACAAATTAAAGATGGTTTTACCTATGTCTTGGATGATGATGGGAATACTGTTCTTGACGCAGAAGGAAATAAGGTTAAAACAGATAAATTTAAAACTGTTAAATGTAATTTTTATCAATTTACACAAACCAAATCTGTACAAGTTGCTGGTAATGTTAATCTTATTAATTTAAGCACACAGCAACCAATGAATTCGTATCCATTATCAAGTCAGTTTGTTTTTGAGCATAACTATGCTAATTACCAAGGCGATAAAAGAGCATTAACCACTGAGTTTTTATCAATGGTACAGTTAAGGGCAGTGCCCTTTCCTAGTGACGAACAAATGGTTTATGACGCTGGAGAAGATTTAAAGGCAAAACTAAAAAATATAATTACAAGATAACAAACTAAAAACGCCCCAATTGGGGCGTTTTCTTTAGATGTATTGTTCTAAATTAAGTTCATTAATAGCGCCATGTGATTGGTGTCCTACTGCAATTCCATTCTTAATGACTAACAATTGAGGTGATTGGTGCATAACTTGAAATTTGTATCCCGTTTCATTGGAAACATTTCGGTATTGCAATAAATCCAAATAATATAGATCAACCTGCTCCTTAGTCAAGCTATAGCTACCCTTAAACATTTTTAACACCATTCTGCTGATACCGCAAGATGTTGAATGCTTAAAAATAATTTGAGTTTTTGTTTGCGATTTTTCCGCGATCTCGTTCAGTTGCGCTACATCGGTAAGTGCAATCCAAGGCAATTCATTTTCTTCCTTAGCATTCCCCTCTTTATTTCCTCCAAATAAACTCGTAAATATCCCCATTCTCTTTAATTTTGTAGTTAAGTCGATTTAATTACCCTACCTTACAACTGACTAATTGTCTTACTTATAACTTATTTAGCAGACAAAATGTCTGTTAAACCCATTTGGTAAGGTTGTTGACTTTAAGCTTGTAAAAGTAACAATACCTAAAAATATATACGACATATGAACATAAATAATTTCACCATAAAATCTCAGGAAATTCTGCAGCGTGCACAATTACTAGCTCAAGAACTTGGGCATCAACAAATAGAAAATGAACACATTTACAAGGCAATTACTGAAATTGATGAGAATGTAGTTCCTTTTATATTAAAGAAACTTAATGTCAACATAGCACTACTCAACCAAATTGTAGACAAAGAATTAAGCAGTCTCCCTAAAGTATCTGGAGGAGATATCATGATGTCTCGTGAAGCAGGTAAAACCGTGAATGAGGCTATTCTTGTTGCTAAGAAAATGAAAGATGAATATGTTTCTATTGAACATTTATTCTTAGCCATTTTTAAGTCTAAAAGTAAAATCTCTCAAATTCTAAAAGATCAGGGGGTAACAGAAAAAGACCTTACAGCTGCTATTATTGAATTGAGAAATGGCGCTAATGTAACCTCACAAAGTGCGGAAGACAATTACAATTCCTTAGAAAAATATGCAAGAAATCTAAATAAACTGGCCGATGAAGGAAAATTAGATCCTGTTATTGGGCGTGATGAAGAAATCCGTAGGGTTTTACAAATTTTATCGCGTAGAACAAAAAACAACCCTATGTTGGTTGGTGAGCCTGGCGTTGGTAAAACAGCCATTGCCGAAGGAATTGCACATCGTATCATTCAGGGTGATATTCCAGAGAACCTGAAAGGAAAAATTATCTATTCTTTAGATATGGGTGCTCTTATTGCCGGTGCAAAATACAAAGGAGAATTTGAAGAGCGATTAAAATCCGTCATAAAAGAAGTTACTTCTTCTGATGGAGATATAATACTGTTTATTGATGAAATCCACACCCTAGTAGGAGCTGGAGGTGGTGAAGGCGCAATGGATGCTGCCAATATTTTAAAACCTGCATTGGCACGTGGTGAACTGCGAGCCATTGGAGCAACCACGCTAGATGAATATCAAAAATACTTTGAGAAAGACAAAGCTTTGGAGCGTAGATTTCAAAAAATAATAGTGGCAGAGCCAAGTACAGAAAATTCAATTTCTATACTACGTGGTATTAAAGAAAAATACGAAGCTCACCATAAAGTACGTATTAAAGATGAAGCGGTTATTGGTGCAGTTGAATTATCGCAGCGTTATATTACCAACCGTTTTTTACCAGATAAAGCCATTGATTTAATGGATGAAGCTGCAGCCAAACTACGGATGGAAATAAACTCTAAGCCAGAAGAATTAGACGTTTTAGACCGCAAAGTTATGCAGTTAGAAATTGAAATTGAAGCGATCAAAAGAGAGAACGACAAAGACAAGCTAAAAATTTTAAATATAGACCTAGCAAACATTAAGGAAGAGCGCAATGAAATTTTCGCCCAATGGGAAAGTGAAAAATCGGTTGTAGATAATATACAACAACTAAAACAAGATATTGAACATTATAAGGTAGAAGCAGAACGTGCAGAGCGCAATGGTGATTATGGAACAGTGGCCGAATTGCGTTATGGAAAAATTAAGGAAGCCCAAGAGCAATTAGAAGAACTACAAAACACACTTGCAGCCCAACAAAATGATGGCACTTTAATTCAAGAAGAAGTGACCTATGAAGACATTGCAGATGTTGTTGCGAAATGGACCGGGATTCCAGTAACAAAAATGTTACAAAGCGAACGCGAAAAGCTACTAGACTTAGAAGCCGTTTTACACAAACGTGTTGTAGGGCAAGATGAAGCCATACAAGCGGTTTCGGATGCTATTAGAAGAAGTAGGTCTGGTTTGCAAGACACAAAGAGACCTGTTGGCTCGTTCCTGTTTTTAGGCACCACTGGTGTTGGTAAAACGGAACTCGCAAAAACTCTGGCCTCCTATTTATTTGACGATGAAAACGCCCTCACACGAATTGATATGAGTGAGTACCAAGAGCGTCATTCTGTAAGCCGACTAATAGGAGCACCTCCAGGATATGTAGGCTATGATGAAGGAGGACAGTTAACTGAAGCGGTTAGAAGAAGGCCCTATTCCGTGATCTTACTCGATGAAATTGAAAAAGCGCACCCAGACACTTTCAATATTTTATTACAAGTATTGGATGAAGGAAGATTAACCGACAATAAAGGTCGTGTTGCTGATTTTAAAAACACCATCATTATTATGACGAGTAATATGGGAAGTAGCATAATTCAAGAAAAATTTGAAACGCTGAAAGATGCCAATACAGCAACAGAAGCTGCTAAAACAGAGGTGCTAGAACTTTTACGTGCAAGCATTAGACCAGAATTCTTAAATAGAATTGATGACATTCTAATGTTTACACCTTTATCTAAGGCAGACATTGTTAAAATAGTTGGATTGCAATTGGATGGATTAAAAAAATTAGTCGCCAATCAGCAAATTACCTTAGATGCCACCGATGAAGCCATTGCCTTTTTAGCTAAAAAAGGATATGATCCGCAATACGGTGCGCGACCAGTAAAAAGGGTAATTCAAAAAGAGGTCCTAAACAATTTGTCTAAAGAAATATTATCTGGAAGAATTAAAACAGATAGTATTATTTTACTAGACAGTTTTGATGATAAATTAGTGTTTAGAAACGATAATTAATACTAATTAACAATTTTGTATAAAAAGCCTCCGTAATGGGGGCTTTTTTTAGTAAACTTTTTTCTATATTTAATATCTTCGTAAACCAATAACCAAGCATATGTCCACAAAGGCAGAAAAAACCAAAGAATACATTATTAAAACTTCTGCGCCTATTTTTAGCAAACAAGGCTATGTTGGGACTAGTATGAGTGATATCACCAAAGCTACAGGACTAACCAAGGGTGCATTATACGGTAATTTTAAAAACAAAGAAGATATTGCATTAGCCTCCTTTGAATATAATACGAATAAATTACTAGCTAAAATTGACGAACAACTCACTATTGAAGGAAATTCATTGGATAAAATTTATAGTTTAACCAATTTCTATAAAAATTATGCACTTTTTACAGCAGAAATGGGCGGTTGCCCCATTATTAATGTTGGTGTAGATGCTGAATACAACAACAAAATTCTCTCTAGCGCTTCTAAAGAAATGGTACGTACTATTGAGGGTAAAATTGCAGATGTATTAGAAAAAGGCGTGAACAACAATGAACTTAAAATTCCGATAAGTCCGCTACAATTTGCAAAACAATTATACACTATGCTCCAAGGTTCTGTTGCTATGGCAACAATAACGCAGGATAGAAAATATTTATTAAATACGGTAGCTTACATAAATCACTTAATAGATAAAGAAGTTAAAAAATAACGTAAGTAAGCCGTACTATTTTTGTAGAAAGTGAGTTATTAATAATAGCCTAAAATAAACATACAATGAATTTTTTAAAATCAATTTTTCTTGTAGTTCTATTTACAGCCCTAATGGGATGTAAAAACGACAAAACTGAAGATTCTAACCCAGCTCTGGGAAATGAAACAGTATCTACATTCTATTTTATAAGACATGCAGAAAAGGACAAATCTGACACTAAAAATCCAGATCCAGAATTAAACCAAGAAGGTTTAGGAAGGTCTATTTTTTGGGCAAAAGTATTTGAACCCATTGCCTTAGATGCTATTTATTCTACAGACTATGAGCGCACCAAAATGACAGCTGCCCCTACCTCTGTTCAAAAGGCTATTAAGGTTCAATATTACGACCCAAGAAATATTAATGCCTTGGATTTCTTAACAGAAAATCTTGGTAAAAAAGTGCTAATAGTTGGTCATAGCAACACGACCCCAGATTTTGTAAATCTAGTTTTAGGAGAAAAGAAGTATTCTCAAATGGATGAAAGTGATAATGGTAGCTTATATACCGTTACTATTATTGGGAATACAGCAACCTCTACAGTATTAAATATAGATATTAGTACAGATTAATAGTATTCAATTCAATTTTAGAAAGTAACTGCAACTGATTTGTATGGTACAAACTATCTAATTGCATCACAGAAACCTCATTGCTTTTAGGTGTATAGTTTTCATAATCTACAAATCGCACTCCACTTACATATCGTTCATTATAGGCGGCTCTAAAACGCATACCCCCCCCATCTGTATAGAATTTATAGGCTAAATAGTCGGGTAAATACGTGTTTTTATTAAACCAGTACACATAGACATCTTCAAAATCTTCTCCCCCATTTTCTTCGTAAAAGGTAACCTTTACCTTATAGTACTCCTTACCTTTGATACTAACTTCTCCTAGATATTCTTTTTTAACGGCAGCATCATTTAGACCATAGGGTAAGAGTGCAAAATAGAAAACCGAATTAATAGAATTGGTATATTTTATCGCCATAGAATCTGGGACAACAACATTCGTTTTATTTATGTAGCGTTTAAAATCCTGAGAAACAACATCTTCTATAACCAACGAATCATTTACAGTGGTTCTTCTCATCACTTTTTTCCCTTCATTTGGTTCTAATTGATACATTAAACCTCTAAAACCAAAGGCTACATTTTTCGTCTCATAAAGTGTTCCCCCAGCTGCTTTTATAGAGCTATTTATGATAGCTTGGGCTGTAATAGTTTCCTTCTTTGAATTCTTACAAGAAACCATTGTTATGAGTAATACTAACACTAAATTCTTCATATAGTTTTACGTTGTTTGTGTATTAGTTGTATTGCTATTCAAAACATTACAAAGTTGCAATAAAATATTCTATTTTTGCAGCCTATGATGCAGAAGAAAATCAATATTAAAAACAAAAGAGCACGGTTTGAATATGAACTTATAGATACCTATACAGCCGGTTTGGTATTGTCTGGCACAGAAATAAAATCTATTCGGGAAAGTAAGGCTTCAATTACGGAAAGCTTTTGTGAGTTTAATTATAAAGGCGAACTTTTTATAATTAATATGCAAATTGATGAATATTCTCACGGGTCTCACTACAATCATTTACCAAAGGCAGAGCGTAAATTACTACTCAACAAAGGTGAGCTTAAAAAGCTAGAAAAAGAAGTCAAGAATTCTGGCTTAACTATTGTCCCATTAAACCTTTTTTTAAATGAAAGGGGACTGGCAAAAATAAATATTGCCTTAGCTAGAGGTAAAAAATTATTTGACAAAAGAGACTCTATTAAGGATAGGGATAACAAAAGAGACTTAGATAGAATTAAAAAAAGTTTTAATAACTAATTAGTTTTTATTCTCTAACAAGGGTACAAATTTAAAGGAACCAAATTCTTGTTTTTCAAATTCTTTCTCAGACTTGCGAATAAAAAGAGTCATAATTTGATCAGCAACCCCTACTGGAATCACCAACCTACCTCCTATTTTTAACTGCGCTAATAAAGGCTTAGGCACAATGGGTGCACCTGCAGTAACTATAATACCATCATAAGGAGCCTCTTCCGGGTATCCTTTGTAACCATCACCCAGAATCGCCTTTTTAGGTCGAATTCCCATTTTTGGAAAAAACAATTTATTCTTTTTAAAAAGTTCAGATTGGCGTTCTATGGTAAAAACCCTGGCTCCTAATTGTAATAAAACTGCCGTTTGATATCCACTACCTGTTCCTATTTCTAGAATGACAGCATTTGGTTTAATCTCTAACAATTGTGATTGAAAAGCAACAGTGTACGGCTGTGAAATAGTTTGCTCTGCTCCAATAGGAAATGCTTTGTCTTGATAGGCGTGGTCCTCAAAACTACTATCAAGAAACAAATGTCTCGGTACTTTTTTAATTGCCTCTAATACAGATGTATCTGTAATGCCTTTGTTTACTAAGGTTTCTGCTAAAAGATTTCGTTTACCGCGATGTTTTAAGGTATCTTTCAAGGGTAATCTATCGGTTTGGTTTGTACTGCGAATTTAAGGATAAAAAATAGTTATCCCTATTTAAATTATAGCTGTCAGCTAAGTTAAAAAATAACTTTAAAACACAGTTGGTCTACCACAAACATTATGTGTATTTTTGAATTCTAATAAAATATAAAAACGCTATGAGCATTGAAAGAGAATTACGTAAACGAAGTGAAAACAAATGTGAACTTTGCTCCAACGAAGAAAACTTATCAGTTTACGTGGTTCAACCATCAAAAGATGATGAATTAAAAGAAAGTGTACTAGCATGTAATACATGTATAACTCAAATTGAGGATGGGGAACAAACAGAAGTCAATCATTGGCGTTGTTTAAATGACAGTATGTGGAGTGAGCAAGCTGCTGTGCAGGTAATTGCATGGCGTATGCTAAGTAGATTACGAAAAGAAGGCTGGCCGCAAGATTTACTAGATATGATGTATTTGGACGAAGACACCCTTGCTTGGGCACAAGCTACTGGCGAAGGAGAAGATCCTGAAGATAAAATCATCCACAGAGACAGTAATGGCGTAATACTGAACGCTGGAGATAGTGTAGTTCTAATCAAAGATCTCCCGGTAAAAGGGTCTAGTATGATTGCTAAAAGAGGAACAGCGGTTCGCAGGGTATCCTTAGACCATGAAAATGCGGAATATATAGAAGGTAAGGTAGATGGGCAGCAGATTGTTATCATCACAAAATACGTAAAGAAAATATAAGGCGCTTTTTAAGGCAATAGTTTGTTGCTAACTTGAAGTATTGGGAACGTTTCTTGCAAGGATAATTAGAAGTAGGAAAAGACTAATCTTAAGATTCTGATTTGTTCTTTTAAACTGTATAGTCTAAAGTTGAAAGTGAAAAACTAATTCAGAACAATCGAGGCCTAAGCGGAGTCGAAGGCCTAAAATAGGGCCATCGAGAAGCATTAGCACTTACATTGTTCTGTATACACTATCTCATACTTTGATAGCACTCGCCCCGAATGTTCGGAGGACAACTAGGTACAGCGTATTTCTTAGGCATCATGTCACTTCGAGTGAATTATTTTATAGCGCTAGCGGAGAAATAATTAGTATCGAGAAGCTTTAAGGTTATTATTGTTCTCGATACACTATTTCATTCTTCAATAGCACTCGAACTGACATTGCCTAAAAACCATCAACCTTCAACCAACAACAGTCAACCATTATAAAGCATTTAGATTTCAAAAGTTCTCGATACAATTTTTCGTACCTCAAAATCACTCGAACTGACATTATCCCAAAATCATAAAGCGTTTAGACAAA
>NZ_JALKBA010000049.1 GCF_023015805.1 Cellulophaga sp. F20128 | reverse complement strand
GTGGAGAATATCGGAGTCGAACCGATGACCTCCTGCGTGCAAGGCAGGCGCTCTAGCCAGCTGAGCTAATCCCCCAATTACTAGTAGTTAGTAATCAAGTAGTTAGTAGTTAGTACTTCCAACCACCACTCAACTTCTAGAATTTCCTTTTTGTACTCGTTACAGTACTATTTAGATACTAACCTTGATCTCTGCCTAATTGCCTTAAACATTATAATTTAGCGATTGCTAAATTAGTAGTCCCAGGCAGACTCGAACTGCCGACCTCTACATTATCAGTGTAGCGCTCTAACCAGCTGAGCTATGGGACTCAATCTTAGTTGTTGTATCTTAATATTTTGAAGTGACAGCTAAAAAGAAAATAAATTCAGTTCAACTAATTCTGTGTTAAACATAAATGCATAACGGTTGTTTTTCTCTAGAAAGGAGGTGTTCCAGCCGCACCTTCCGGTACGGCTACCTTGTTACGACTTAGCCCTAGTTACCAGTTTTACCCTAGGTCGCTCCTTACGGTGACGAACTTCAGGTACCCCCAGCTTCCATGGCTTGACGGGCGGTGTGTACAAGGCCCGGGAACGTATTCACCGGATCATGGCTGATATCCGATTACTAGCGATTCCAGCTTCACGGAGTCGAGTTGCAGACTCCGATCCGAACTGTGATAGGTTTTATAGATTCGCTCCTTATCGCTAAGTGGCTGCTCTCTGTACCTACCATTGTAGCACGTGTGTGGCCCAGGACGTAAGGGCCGTGATGATTTGACGTCATCCCCACCTTCCTCACGGTTTGCACCGGCAGTCTTGTTAGAGTCCCCACCATAATGTGCTGGTAACTAACAACAGGGGTTGCGCTCGTTATAGGACTTAACCTGACACCTCACGGCACGAGCTGACGACAACCATGCAGCACCTTGTAAATTGCCCGAAGGAAAGTCTATCTCTAAACCTGTCAATCTACATTTAAGCCCTGGTAAGGTTCCTCGCGTATCATCGAATTAAACCACATGCTCCACCGCTTGTGCGGGCCCCCGTCAATTCCTTTGAGTTTCATTCTTGCGAACGTACTCCCCAGGTGGGATACTTATCACTTTCGCTTGGCCGCTCAGACCGAAGTCCGAACAGCTAGTATCCATCGTTTACGGCGTGGACTACCAGGGTATCTAATCCTGTTCGCTACCCACGCTTTCGTCCATCAGCGTCAATATATTGTTAGTGATCTGCCTTCGCAATCGGTATTCTATGTAATATCTATGCATTTCACCGCTACACTACATATTCTAACCACTTCACAATAATTCAAGACTATCAGTATCAAAGGCAATTCTACAGTTGAGCTGCAAACTTTCACCCCTGACTTAATAGCCCGCCTACGGACCCTTTAAACCCAATAATTCCGGATAACGCTCGGACCCTCCGTATTACCGCGGCTGCTGGCACGGAGTTAGCCGGTCCTTATTCTTACAGTACCGTCACCAGACTACACGTAGTCCTTATTCTTCCTGTATAAAAGCAGTTTACAATCCATAGGACCGTCTTCCTGCACGCGGCATGGCTGGATCAGGCTCTCGCCCATTGTCCAATATTCCTCACTGCTGCCTCCCGTAGGAGTCTGGTCCGTGTCTCAGTACCAGTGTGGGGGATCCCCCTCTCAGGGCCCCTACCCATCGAAGTCTTGGTAAGCCGTTACCTTACCAACTAACTAATGGGACGCATACTCATCTTGCACCGTAACCTTTATTATTGAAATGATGCCATCTCAATAAACTATAAGATATTAATCCAAATTTCTCTGGGCTATCCCTTAGTGCAAGGCAGATTGTATACGCGTTACGCACCCGTGCGCCGGTCGTCAGCGAAAGCAAGCTTCCCTGTTACCCCTCGACTTGCATGTGTTAAGCCTGCCGCTAGCGTTCATCCTGAGCCAGGATCAAACTCTTCATCGTTGTTTTGTAAATATTCTTAAACAACCTCAAAAATAGTCTCTCACCAAACTCATTCTCTTTTTTAATTCAATAATACTACTTAAAGCATTATTTTGCTGTCTCTCCAATATGTCAAATGAACTTCTTTATTCTTGTAGAAATACTAGAATCGAACTAGTTAATTTTTTAT
>NZ_JALKBA010000048.1 GCF_023015805.1 Cellulophaga sp. F20128 | reverse complement strand
TATAATGGTTGATCGTTGTTGGTTGACGGTTGATGGTTTTTAGGCAATGTCAGTTCGAGTGATTTTGAGGTACGAAAAAATTGTATCGAGAACTTTTGAAATCTAAATGCTTCTCGATACAAATTATTTTTTCACTAACGTTTCTAAATAATTCACTCGAAGTGACATTAAAACCAAAAGTTACACTTTTGCTATTTGTCTTTAGAATTAGGCCAACCCCAAAGCTTTATAATGGTTGATCGTTGTTGGTTGACGGTTGATGGTTTTTAGGCAATGTCAGTTCGAGTGATTTTGAGGAACGAAAAATTGTATCGAGAACTTTTGAAATCCAAATGCTTCTCGAAATAAATCCCCCCTCCTTTGGAGGGGGTTAGGGGGAGGTCTTTTGGATAGGAGGAGGAACTTTTGACTAGTGGGGAGGATCTTTTGACTAGGGGGGAAGTCTTTTGATTAGGAGGAGGATCTTTTAACTTGGAGGAGGATCTTTTAACTAGGGGGTGGTCTTTTCACTAGGAGGAAGTCTTTTGCTTAGGGGAGGTTCATTACGTAAACCAAACTCCTGTTTGAATTTAGTTGTAGTAGTTTTTATACCAATTTATAAAAGCCGTTACTCCCTCTTTGATGCTTGTATTGGGTTTATAGTTGTAGTCTTTTACTAATGCATCTACATTGGCCCAAGTTTTTTCTACATCACCGGCTTGCATTTCCATATAATTTCTCTTAGCGGTAAGCTGTAGTTGTGTTTCAATCTCCTCAATAAAATCTAATAATTTCACAGAATTATTGTTCCCTATATTGTATAATTTATAGAGCGAATTGTTTTTAATTCTTGAGGTTTGGTCTTTTTCAATGATACGTACTACACCTTCTACGATATCATCAATATAGGTAAAGTCGCGCTCCATGTTTCCGTGGTTATAAATATTCACGGCTTTATTTTGTAGCATTGCTTCTGTAAATAAGAACATGGCCATATCTGGCCTTCCCCAGGGACCATATACGGTAAAAAACCGTAAGCCTGTTGTTGGAAAACCATACAAATGACTGTAGGTATGTGCCATGAGTTCGTTGCTTTTTTTGGTAGCAGCATACAAACTTAGTGGGTGGTCTACATGATCCGTTGTTTCAAATGGAATTTTAGTGTTAGCACCGTAAACACTGGAACTACTGGCATAAACCAAATGTTTTACTTTATGGTTTCTACAACATTCTAACATATTTAAAAAGCCGACAATATTACTTTGAACATAAGCGGTAGGGTTTTCTAAGCTGTACCGTACCCCGGCTTGAGCAGCCAAATGGCAAACCACATCAAAATTTTGAGTTTCAAATAGGGTTTCTAACTCAGTTTTATCTTCAAGGTTTAGTCGGGTGAATTTAAAATTTTCATAAGTGTCACTATCGCATATAACATTGAAGTTTTCGGCTTTTGATTTTGCAACCCCCAATTCATTTAGTCGATCATACTTTAAATTGACATCATAATAATCATTTATATTGTCGAGCCCTACTAGGGTATGTCCCATTTCGGCTAATTTTTTTGACACATAAAAACCTATAAATCCAGCTGCTCCTGTGACTAATATTTTCATTGTTTACTGTTTTATACTGCTGTTTTTGTGTAAAGATGATATCCTACAAAAATATACATTTCTATTTGGGTAATCACTTCCCTTTGAAATTATTTCTAAAGTGATGTAGGGAGGGGTTCTCTCTTTGATGGTTTAGGGAAGTTTACAAAAAGTCTTAAGTCGAAAAGTCGAAAAGTCGAAAGTTTAAGGTGTAAATTAGAAATTAGTACATTCCCGAATGTAGGGGGGGACAGAACGATACAGGTAAATTTAAAAAATTTCAATGTCACTTCGAGTGAATTATTTTGTAGCGCTAGCGAGGAAATAATTAGTACTTCGACAGGCTCCGCAGAATTACCGAGAAGCATTTAGATTTCAAAAGTTCTCGATACAAAATTCTGAAAATAGAATTTCACTCGAACTGACATTATCCTAAAATCATAAAGCGTTTCGACAATCAACGATCAACGAACAACGAACAATGTCAGTCTAGATTTTTTGTTTCTTTTTCATCAATGGAAAAAGAAAGGAGAAGACCTTTTAGGTTCAATTGGTTCTCGATACATTTTTTGTTCCATTCTATTCCACAAATAACACTCGAACTGACATTATCCTAAAATCATAAAGCGTTTCGACAATCAACCAACAACGAACAACTTTCAAGAAGCAGATTACCTCAGTCGTACCTCCGTCGCAAAGAGATATCCATCTAAAAATAAGGAATTAAGCCTTTTCCCTTGCTATGCTTCTCTCCTTGTAACACATCCTCATTATCGCAAATATATCGGACCCTGAAACTCAAGAAAACTCAGGACAGAGTGACGTAAAATTTATTCAAAACCTTGCCTTCATTTTCGTAGTAAAGGATAAAAAAACGACCTACAAAAACAGAGCGTAAAACTTGAATTGAGGTTTCGTTAAAAATAATCCGTCTTGTGATGAATTCAAATGCAATTTGAAGAAGTCAGCGATTATTTAGAAACCGAAAGAGAAGTTTAGCGTTGGTTTTGTCAGTCTAGATTTTTTGTTTCTTTTTCATCAATGGAAAAAGAAAGGAGAAG
>NZ_JALKBA010000047.1 GCF_023015805.1 Cellulophaga sp. F20128 | reverse complement strand
TTAAATCAATTTGTTTCCTAAAATTTTAAAGAAAAAGCTTGTTTTTTGACACAGTACCTATGATTTCGGTCTGGGAAATCCGTTAGGATTTTTCAGGATCGGAATCGAGCCAGATTAAAAGTAATAAATTTTCTCTTTAGTAAAATGCAAGACTGAATTATAGGCATTGTTGTAGGTAGTACTTATTTTAAAAATTTATCTAATAAAAAATCAAATATTTTCCAGTAAGCAACTAAAACGAGTATAACTTTAACCGTAAAGAAAAACCACGCAGGATAGTTCAAATATTCTGGTGATTTTAGTTTTTTGTCTTCAGTTTTATACTTTCTATTTTTAATTGTGTAAAAAATTGCCCAAGTAATAGATTGATATATGTACTGAAAAATATCAAATGCTAAAGCGCATACAATTAGGATTGCCGGTAAAATCAATTCATCGTCAATTTGAAAATCTAATTCTTTTCCTTTCTTAAAAACCCAAATTAAAGCAATACCAGCAAATGCGATTTGCCTATTGATATCGCTCAATTTTCCTGTGAAATGGTAGTAGTCCTCTTTAAATTCAGATAATTTTGATTTAGCCATTATTTTTTATCTCTTGGTCCAGTTCCTTTACGGTTTTTTCCGCTAGAACCCGAACGTTTATGTTTTTTTATTTCCGTCTTTTTCTCTGGCTTCGAGTCGCTCTTTTGGTGTTTTTTTTGCCATAATTATCTTGGTCCAGTACCTTTTCTTAAATAGACATCTTCCTTATTGAAATATTTAGTAAGCAAATAGTATACAACTGCTCTGTGTTTAGTTCGGTTGGATTTACCGTACTTTTCTAAAACAGATTCAATTGCGTTATCTAATTCAGGGCTTTCATTTAAACCTAATTTTTTAATTAAGAAATTACGTTTAACAGTAAGCAATTCCGACTTATCACTACCCGATATTATTGATGAATCAGAATTATAAATTGAAGGTCCTAATCCGATTGTAACTTTCGCTAATAAATTCAAGTCAGTCTCTTCACCCAATTTTTCTTTCAGGTCAGAAGCATACTTCTTAATTAATTCATCTCTTTGTGACATATTTTTTTTTTTTGGTATTACCTACAACGTGTTTGTATATGGTTTGTTGCGTGGTTTAGCACGTAATTTAGCAAATAAAAACCGAATAGAAAATCCGCGAGGATTTTCGTAAGTAGGCTAGAACTAGCAATAAATTATATACGGTGTTGGCAACTGGCTTTTATTTATTCAGTTCAATTCTTCTCTAAATTAATTTAAAAATAGACTTGCTAAAATTGGCAAAATTCCAAAAATGACAAGTCCAACTATAGAAGTCCAATATTGATAATTTTTCTTCTCTTTTTTTATTGTACTAAAAATTATAAAAATCAGACTCAATAAAAGTAAAACTGTTCCTAAAATTCCAAAATAAAATAAGACTTGTGCTGTGTTGTCTCCTTCATTAAATATACTTGTATAGCTGATTGTTAAATAGAAGGAAATAATATTAATTATTAAAACCCAAATTATAAAATGGAAAGCCCATTTTTTAAAATTTATATTGTTCATTTAAGTTAGTTTTTCATTTATTCGGTCAAATTTATTTTCTCCGAGTTCAGTTTTTATTATTTCCGAATTCTGTTCCACAATATTTTTAAATTTCAGAAATTCAGTTTGATTTTCATTCCAAAATTCAGTCGGTAAACTTGAAACAGCGATAAGTAAATCGCCTTCGTAAAAATCACATTCGGTCAAAATATTCCGTTCGAGTTTTTCGAGTGCGATTCCGATTAGATATTCAATTCCGATATTTTGAGAAATCAGAAGTCTTATTTGTTCGTTTGTCAATTCCGCAATACTTATCTTTCGATAGCGATAACATTTTTCAACCAAATCAGTCGGAAATTCGGAAGGGTTTTTCCAAATATCTTTCTCTAATTGTTCGATTGATTTTGTTTCCATATGAGTGATTTTAGCTTGTTGCCAACGGTTAGGCTATGATTTCGGTCTGGGAAATCCGTTAGGATTTTTCAAGGTAGGAATCGAGCCAGATTAAAAGTACTAAATTTATTTATACGAAAAGGAAAGACTGAATTATAGGCATTGTTAGGCAATGTTATTTATAATATTTGTATTTAAATATTTCCGTAGTGAAAGAACTAGCTCTAATTAAAAGCCCATTGTAATCATATTCCATTTTGGTAGTTTCCTTTTTTTCTCCATTGTCGAATCGAGTAAACTCCTTTATTTGTCCATTTTCATAAACATAATCAAAAGTGTAATTCCATTCATCTTTTCCATAATTAGCTCTAATTTCCCAGCCATAGTATTTTTCTTTTTGAAAATCATCTATATATTCTGTTATGCTTTCTTGATATTTTTCTCCGTTTTTGAACCATTCACGAATTTGTTTTTTTCCATCATTTTCATAATGGTCAATAATATTCAATGTTCCATCAGAATTGTATTGAGTTAATTTTACAAGTTCATCATTTGTATAATTAATTTCAAAAGGAGAAACTTCTATTTCGGGTTTGTCATTCTTAATTATAGATGATAAATCAAGCCCCATTTTTTTGAATTTTTTCAACGCTTTTTTATCAGGTTTTCCATTTCTAGTAGTGTCAACCTGATTGATTAATTTCCCACTTATATCATATTCAAAGTATATGGTTTTTTGTTTACCACCAAGAAATGCTTCGTGTTGGAATTTAATCATTCTCCCATTAGAATCGTAAAACGTTGTGGCTGTTAATTTGTTCCCATTAAACCACTTTCGAGCTTTCACTTTATTTACTTTATAAATGCTGTCACTTTGATAAGTCCATTTTTCTTGTCCAAAAGTTATAATTGAAATGAATAAGAATATAATGGATAAATGTTTTTTCATAGTGTCGTTTCTAATATTGCCTAACGATAGCGCTATGATTAGTGGCCCTTATTCAGGCTTATACTTTAGGGCCATTAATTATAACGCGTGTTATTGGCCGTTTTATTTTAATTT
>NZ_JALKBA010000046.1 GCF_023015805.1 Cellulophaga sp. F20128 | reverse complement strand
ACTTTTAAAACCCTGCGTTTTCCTGTTAGCGGGTGCAAATATACACCCCTTTTTGTTTCTAACAACCCTTTTTAAATCTTTTTTGAAATTAATTTATAAATCCTTGAAAACCAATAAAATAAAGTTTAAAATAAAAAAACAAGGGATTAAATATAACCTAAATTAATGGATTGCGCAAGAATTATTTTTCACTCTTTTTTGGTAGCCACTTGTTAATCAGAGCAGTATAGTTATAATTCAAAACCGAAGGTTGTTCTTTTAACCTTCCTTCTGAAAATGCTCTTTGCAAAATATCTTCTATTAAATAGTCTTCATGCGTACTTTCTGGGTGATATTCCTCCTTAATACTAATCTTAAAAACCTTTGCCGTGTTGTTGTACCAAAATGCCCGCCAACCATTTCGCAACTCCTTTACCAATCCAAAAGCTGTATCGCCCGTTTGCCTATTAATCAATTTTATCAATATCTGACCTTCCGTACGGGTTAATTTTTTCAATTTCTCCGAAAATTCTTCTTCAATTTTCTTGTGAACTTCCCTAGTATACTTCCTCTTTTTCGAATTTTTTGTAATCTTATTTAAACTATCGTTTAACACCACCAATCTTTCGGCTGCCATTTTAGCGTATGGATACACCTTTAAGGTTTTTCTCCTTAATATATAGTAGCGCATTCTAGCCTCTTTCGATTCAAACTTTAAGGGACCAAAAACATACACTTCATTCAAAGGAATTGAAGATTGAAAAATAGAGTCGCCTTCTATTTTTATATAATCATACAAAATAGTGTCATTTGTCTGCACTACCTGCGATTGTACAAAAACAACCATCAAAGCAAAAAATAGGAATGTTATTTTCTTCATCAGCTTCATCTAACTATAAGTAGTTTGTAAAATTAACGATAAACATTTAATCATATTATTAAATAAAAGTGAATATTGTTAAGTTTGTACCTAAATATATACGTTTATGAGCGCAAAGAAGATTATCAATAAAAAATCATTAGATTTTTTCGAAAAATATTTAAATAATGCTGCCCCAACGGGGTATGAATGGGAGGGTCAAAAAATATGGATGGATTATTTAAAACCTTATGTAGATACATTTATTACTGATACTTACGGAACTGCGGTTGGTGTTATTAATCCAGATGCCAAATACAAAGTTGTTATTGAAGGGCATTCCGATGAAATTTCCTGGTATGTAAACTATATTTCAGACAACGGTTTGTTATATGTTATTAGAAATGGCGGTAGTGACCATCAAATTGCACCATCGAAATGGGTCAATATCCACACTAAAAATGGGATTGTAGAAGGTATTTTTGGTTGGCCCGCCATACACACTAGAAACAAAGCCAAAGAAGAAGCCCCAAAACTGGATAATATTTGTATCGATATTGGCGCAAAAGATAAGGCAGAAGTTGAAAAAATGGGGGTGCATGTAGGTTGTGTTATTACGTATCCAGATCAATTTAAAATACTAAATAAAAATAAGTATGTATGTAGAGCTATAGACAACCGTGCCGGTGGATTTATGATTGCTGAAGTTGCACGCTTACTGCACGAGAACAAGGTAAAGTTACCTTTTGGCTTGTATATTACCAATGCCGTACAAGAAGAAGTTGGTTTGCGCGGTGCTGAAATGATAACACAAACCATTAAACCAGATGTTGCCATCATTACTGATGTTTGTCATGATACGACCACCCCAATGATTGAGCAAAAAACACAAGGCTTTACAGAAATTGGTGCTGGACCCGTAATTAGTTACGCGCCTGCTGTACAAAACAAACTTAGAGAACGCATTATAGAAACTGCCGAGGCAAACAAAATTCCGTTTCAGCGCATGGCGGCCTCTAGAGCCACAGGTACAGATACTGATGCCTTTGCTTATAGTAATGGTGGGGTTGCCTCTGCTTTAATTTCTTTACCCTTGCGTTATATGCATACTACTGTAGAAACAGTACATAGCGATGATGTTGAGAATGTAATCCGTCTGATTTACGAGACCTTACTCACAATTAAAGAAGGAGAAACTTTTAGCTATTTTGACTAATTACTTAAAAGCCCCTTTGTAAAGGGGCTTTTTTTTACCTTAATATTATAGGTAGTATGGATGAACGCATAGATATTTTAGATACCCATGGAAACCCTATTGGTAGAACAGCTATGAAATCTGAAGCGCATAGAAATGGTTGGTTCCACGCCACAACTCACATTTGGTTGTATACTGCGAATACCGAAATTCTATTGCAGCAACGGGCGAAAAAAAAGTCCACACATCCCCTGCTTTGGGATGTTTCTGTTGCCGGACATATTGGCGCTGGAGAAGATCTACTCGTGGCTGCTATTCGGGAAATAGAAGAAGAAATTGGACTTACCGTTTTACCGTCCGATTTGCATAAAATAGGTTGTTTTAAATCGGTGCACAGACATGCCGATGATTTATTAGATTGTGAATACCACCACACCTATATATGTGAGCTAAAAGTACCTATTGACAAGTTAAAAAAACAAGACAGTGAGGTTCACGATTTAAGGTTGCTACCTCTACTTCAATTTGAAACTGAGTTGCAAGATGAAGCTTTATATAAAAAATACGTCCCTCATGGTAAGACCTATTACGATTTTGTAGTTAGGAGTATTTCAAAATACCTCCCTTAGTCCCTTCGCATTCGAATGGAAATCCTTTAATTCGATTTCCACGTATTGGCTGAACAATTAAAACGATGTCAGTTCGAGTGTTTTCTTGTTTTTTTTACAAGAAAATGTATCGAGAACCAGTCGGGTAAAAATAACACCTCTTAATAACTTATAAGTGTTACTCTAAAGAATACCTCCCTTAGTCCCTTCGTATTGGAATGGAAATCCTTTTATTCGATTTCCACGTATTGGCTGAACAATTAAAACGATGTCAGTTCGAGTGTTTTCTTGTTTTTTTTAAAAGAAAATGTATCGAGAACCAGTCGGGTAAAAATAACACCTCTTAATCACTTATAAGTGTTACTCTAAAGAACACCTCCCTTAGTCCCTCCTTGTTAGGAGGGAAAACTAAACAA
>NZ_JALKBA010000045.1 GCF_023015805.1 Cellulophaga sp. F20128 | reverse complement strand
TGAAAACGTTCATTGACATATTGGGACATTGCGTATAATTACCACAGGGGTAATTATCGCGATAAGAAAAATTTAAGAATACGAAAGTTAAAGAAGAGCAAGAGGCTACTTAAAATTTTGTAAAGATTTTAGGTAGTGACAAGTTAAATAAGGGCGTATGGGGAATGCCTAGGCTCTCAGAGGCGAAGAAGGACGCGATAAGCTGCGAAAAGCTGCGGGGATTGGCACATACAATATGATCCGCAGATGTCCGAATGGGGCAACCCGGCATGTTGAAGACATGTCATCTCGTAAGAGAAGCAAACCCGGGGAACTGAAACATCTAAGTACCCGGAGGAGGAGAAAACAAAAGTGATTCCGTTAGTAGTGGCGAGCGAACGCGGATTAGTCCAAACCAATATTGTTTCGGCAATATTGGGGTTGTAGGACCACGACATTTGGTGTGTTATGAATTGGAATACGTTGGAAAGCGTGACCGTAGCAGGTGATAGTCCTGTACAAGTAAAGACCATTACCGATAGTGGTATCCTGAGTAGCACGGGGCACGTGAAACCTTGTGTGAATTTGGCGGGACCATCCGTTAAGACTAAATACTCCTGAGAGACCGATAGTGAACCAGTACCGTGAGGGAAAGGTGAAAAGAACCCTGAACAAGGGAGTGAAAAAGATCCTGAAACCATACGCTTACAAGCGGTCGGAGCCCTTTAGGGGGTGACGGCGTGCCTTTTGCATAATGAGCCTACGAGTTACTTTTACCAGCAAGGTTAAGGTCTTATGGACCGGAGCCGTAGCGAAAGCGAGTCTGAATAGGGCGACCATAGTTGGTAGTAGTAGACGCGAAACCGTGTGATCTACCCATGGGCAGGTTGAAGCTGTAGTAACATATAGTGGAGGACCGAACCCGTTGACGTTGAAAAGTCTTGGGATGACCTGTGGGTAGGGGTGAAAGGCCAATCAAACTCGGAAATAGCTCGTACTCCCCGAAATGCATTTAGGTGCAGCGTACACATAGTTTTATAGAGGTAGAGCTACTGATTGGATGCGGGGGCTTCACCGCCTACCAATTCCTGACAAACTCCGAATGCTATAAAATGTTTGTGTGCAGTGAGGGCATGGGTGCTAAGGTCCATGTCCGAGAGGGAAAGAACCCAGATCATCAGCTAAGGTCCCAAAGTATATACTAAGTTGAAAAAACGAGGTCCGACTGCCCAGACAGCCAGGATGTTGGCTTGGAAGCAGCCATTCATTTAAAGAGTGCGTAACAGCTCACTGGTCGAGCGGTCGGGCATGGATAATAATCGGGCATAAGTATATCACCGAAGCTATGACTTCTGTACTCGGTACAGAGGGGTAGGGGAGCATTGTAGCGCCACAGAAGGTGTACCGTAAGGTATGCTGGAGGTTCTACAAACGAAAATGTAGGCATAAGTAACGATAATGCGGGCGAGAAACCCGCACGCCGAAAGACCAAGGTTTCCCCAGCTATGCTAATCAGCTGGGGGTCAGTCAGGACCTAACGCGAACCCGAAGGGGGTAGTGGATGGACAACAGGTTAATATTCCTGTACCTGCTCACGCTAAAAGTGACGGGGATGTAGCATTGGTGCGCACAGACGGAATTGTGCGTTGAAGGGAGTGGTGACACCCCGATAGTACACTGAGACTTCGGTCAAGGTGATAATCCAGTTTAACATCCTCCGAGAAAAACAAGTGAAGCAGCCTGTACCGCAAACCGACACAGGTGGTTGGGATGAGTATTCTAAGGCGCTCGAGAGATTCATGGCTAAGGAACTAGGCAAAATAGACCCGTAACTTCGGGAGAAGGGTCGCCCCACTCAGGTGGGGCCGCAGTGAAGAGGTCCAGGCGACTGTTTATCAAAAACACAGGGCTATGCAAAATCGAAAGATGAAGTATATGGCCTGACACCTGCCCGGTGCTGGAAGGTTAAGAGGAGATGTCATCTTCGGAGAAGCATTGAATTGAAGCCCCAGTAAACGGCGGCCGTAACTATAACGGTCCTAAGGTAGCGAAATTCCTTGTCGGGTAAGTTCCGACCTGCACGAATGGTGCAACGATCTGGACACTGTCTCGGCCATGAGCTCGGTGAAATTGTAGTATCGGTGAAGATGCCGATTACCCGCAGTGGGACGAAAAGACCCCGTGCACCTTTACTATAGCTTCGTATTGACCCTGGATAAGTAATGTGTAGGATAGCTGGGAGACTTTGAAGCTGCATCGCTAGGTGTGGTGGAGTCATTGTTGAAATACCAGCCTTTGCTTGTCTGGGGCCTAACCCTCAAAAGAGGGAACAGTGCGTGGTGGGTAGTTTGACTGGGGTGGTCGCCTCCAAAAGAGTAACGGAGGCTTCTAAAGGTGCCCTCAATACGGTTGGTAATCGTGTGTAGAGTGCAATGGCACAAGGGCGCTTGACTGAGAGACATACAGGTCGATCAGGTACGAAAGTAGAGCATAGTGATCCGGTGGTTCCGCATGGAAGGGCCATCGCTCAAAGGATAAAAGGTACGCCGGGGATAACAGGCTGATCTCCCCCAAGAGCTCATATCGACGGGGGGGTTTGGCACCTCGATGTCGGCTCGTCACATCCTGGGGCTGGAGAAGGTCCCAAGGGTTGGGCTGTTCGCCCATTAAAGTGGCACGCGAGCTGGGTTCAGAACGTCGTGAGACAGTTCGGTCTCTATCTACTGCGGGCGTTAGAAATTTGAGTGGACCTGACCCTAGTACGAGAGGACCGGGTTGGACTGACCGCTGGTGCACCAGTTGTTCCGCCAGGAGCATTGCTGGGTAGCTATGTCGGGATGGGATAAGCGCTGAAAGCATATAAGCGCGAAACCCGCCACAAGATGGGATTTCTTTAAAGGACCGTGGGAGATTACCACGTTGATAGGCCATAGGTGTAAGGACAGTAATGTCGTAGCCGAGTGGTACTAATTGTCCGTAGACTTGCACATTTGCCTCTTGCAGCAAAGTACATAATATAGTATTTATATTCTTCGTGCGCCCCTACCAAGGGCGCGCACTGTCCCATTTATGTCAACGATATTTGTAGTGAAAACTACGATTGTCTGTAGCGATAACAGCTTGCAGTACAATCAAAAATTTAAGGTGGCCATGGCGATGGGGCTCACCCCTTTCCATTCCGAACAGGGAAGTTAAGCCCATCTGCGCCGATGGTACTGCATTTTTGTGGGAGAGTAGGCCGCTGCCTTTTTTT
>NZ_JALKBA010000044.1 GCF_023015805.1 Cellulophaga sp. F20128 | reverse complement strand
GTTCAGATTCTAAGAAAATTATAGAAGGGTGGAATTTCTATGAAACGATATCACTACAAGCGTATCTAGCCGAAAACTCGCTATCCCTTCTATTTCAGTTTAATGTTAAGTACCTAAGCTAAGACTTTTAAAAAATATAGCTTATAAAGAGTCTTAATTCTATGAAACGATATCAATTTAATTGTATCTAACCGAACCTCTAATTCTCAAAAAAAATACTATCTTCAAACTATAAAACAAACATACGAGCCGAACCGTTGTGTGTAAGCTGAAGAAAAATCCGTGAAAGAAGAAAAATGGGAATATTTGATTTTATAAAAGGTAATAAAAAAGCTAAATCGGAAAAGACCGAAAAGCCGTCACCTGAACAAAAGTTATTCTCGGAAAAAGCTACGGAAATTGTAATTCCGACTTTTGAACAGTTCGGATTTAAAAAACATAAAATTGAAATCGGAAAACATTCTTCGATAATAATTTACCGAAAGGAAAACCAATACTTAAAAATATCGAGTACAACTTATCCAACAGATTACCCATATTGTTACAATATAATTTTCGGAGAAGGAGACAGCGAAGACGTTTTAGAATATGATTGGAATTCAATTGCACTCTGGAGATTTAAGAAAATAATAGAGCCGAAATCAAAAGCATCGGAATATGAATTTCCGACTAAAAAAGGAGTTGAACCGAGTTTGGAAAATGCTAATAATGAATTATTGAAATACGGACTGACTTTTTTAAACGGAGATTTGAATTTATTCCACGAAATTAGAAAAGAACAAAACCAAAATAGAGAACCATATAAAATCTATTCGCCTGACAAAAATGGAAAATATCAAACGTCATACGAACCGAAAAGCGTGGAAAAGAAGAAAAAATATAGTTGAATAAATAAAAGCCTACACACAACACAGTATATAAAAAATTGCTGGTGTTTGGCTTAAATAAAGGTCGTTGCTTGTTTTGTTACGTCTGATTTTCCTTCGGAAAATCCTCGCACACAAAACCGCAACTTTCCATATACATAAACGTTAGCCTACATTAGATGAAACTCAATCTTTGGAATATAATTTTGATTATTACTTTGCTCTTTGGTTGCCAAAATGAGCAAAAACTTGATGGAAATTATTCTATGTGCAATAATGGAGAATATACAGAGGTTTATTTCAAAAAAGACTCGATGAGAGTTGCATCCGAAAATAAATGGGTGAAATTATCTGAATGGAGAAAATTTGAAATTAAGAATGATACTCTTTACTTTCAATCTTTTGGAGAGTGGAGAGACGATTGGAAAGCGGAAATAATATATAACGGGAAGAACAAAACCGAATTACATAACTTGATAACTGATGTAAAATTCAACTTGGAACGAATTAATGAAAACCCGCATTTTGAAAACCTCAAAGAATTTTGGAATGAATTTAGTAATCGTCAGAAAATTAGAAATTGTGAATGAAAATATCCCAAATCACATACAATCCTAAACTGACTTCGATTCTGATTATCGGAATTTGTCTATTGGGAATGTTAATTGGAAATTATGTCGAGAGATTTCGAATTTCCAATTATCGATGGGTTTATGAATATGGCAAATTGATTAATTTCATAATGGTTTTTGGTTCATTAGGTTGGTCATTTTTTCATCCATTAATTGTATGGTCGAATAATAAACCAAAATGGAAAAAACATCTGATTTGGATGATTGTTGGTCTAATTCCGATTATTTATTTTATAACGATGATGATAATAGCAGAAATTAGGTTTGGAAATAAAATAACGTAGGCTAACAACGTGTATCATTAATTGCTAGGTTCACGTCTACTTGGAAAATTCCTGCGGAATTTTCTCTGGTTCGTTTTTGTTTACTAAATTAGATCCTTACACACGCAACTAATCATACACGAACACGTTACCACACATTTTGACCCAAAAATGAATATCGAAGATTTAATAAACGATTATAAAAAACAGACAAAAATTTATTCCGAATCACAGCATGACTACTCGGATAAATTTTCTGTCAAGAAATGTAATAAAGCAGTTGGAAGAATGTACCAATTAGTTCAGATGATTTCAAAAAAGAACAATTTAAATGAGGTCGCTAAATTTTCTGAATTGTTAACTGAAGAAGAAAACAGAACCAATATTTGGGCTGCAGTTCATTTACTGGAAAAACTAGAATATGATAAAACTAGTGGGGAAAACGCATTGAAAATTATAAAGAAAATAGCAAGTGGAAATGATGCTCAAGCTTTGGGCTTTCAATACTGGCTAAAAGATTTTAAGTTGAAATAATATTATATCATAAACGGATTTTACTCAAACGCAACTGTTAAGCAGATGGACTTTCTAGCTAGTTTGCGGAATGGACTTACCAATCTTGTGTCAAAGCCAACTCAACTCGGGCGGGAAAAACGTGTGGTAACAATGCCTATACTTAATGCGGGCTTAGGTTTTAAAGCCAAAGTCTGTGTATATTTATAAGGTCGCTAAATCTTTGGGATTTAGCTTTGGACAAAAAAGAAAAAGCGAAACCCAAAAATTTTGCTTCGTGCGTAGCTGGAAATCCGCTGGATTTCCGCCCCGCACTACGCTTAGCCCAGCCGTTGTAAGTAATTTATGAAAATATCAGAAATTAAATTAAAAATAATCCTTGGATTACTTCTTATACCTTTTAGTCTAATCGGACAGGAGGCAAATTGGTTTGTATTTCAACTCGAAAATATTAAAATTGATTTTCCTACAGAAGAAGTATACCAATTAGATACAATTGTAAAAGGCGTAAGGATCAATCAACTATATACTCAAATTGGTATTTCAACACTTATTATCCAAAAGCTACCAGCTGAAAGTAGTACAAAGGATAAAGACCTTTCTTCACTGCCATATAATTACGAATCATTGATAGAATATTACGAAGGAGTTATTGACGGTGTAAAAAACAGTTCCAAAGCAGAAAAAGAGGAAATTAAACTCGGAGAACTGATTGGTTACAAATCAATAATATACAACGATATTGAAAAACCAATAATGGAATCGAGGACATTTTTGGCAGGTAATGACTTAATAATGCTATCGATATATAATCCAGCAAAGGAATTGAATGATATTAAAGAAACATTTTTTAGTTCCGTAAACCTTGATGGTTTAGATTCATTAGAACAATATACTGGAAAATCAAAAGCTTACAGGCAAGGATACGTTTTCGGGAAATTGTTCTTCTACGCTATATTAGGTATTGGAATATTTTTTCTAATTAGGAAATTAAGAAAGAAAAAATAAAACTACTTACAACAATGCCTATAATTCAGTCTTGCCTTTTTCTAAAAAGAAAATTTAGTACTTTTAATCTGGCTCGATTCCGACCTTGAAAAATCCTAACGGATTTCCCAGACCGAAATCATAGGTACTGTGTCAAAAAACAAGCTTTTTCTTTAAAATTTTAGGAAACAAATTGATTTAA
>NZ_JALKBA010000043.1 GCF_023015805.1 Cellulophaga sp. F20128 | reverse complement strand
TGGACTCCTGATTCCTGGCTCTTGTAACTCTTTTCACTCTTGACTCTCTCTTCTTTTTGCATTTGATAAACCGGATTATTTTTAACGAAATGGCAGTTCAAGTTATTACGCTTTGTTTTTGTATGTCGTTTTGTAATCTTAGAAGATGTATGATCACCATTAGCCTAATGAAATGTTTGACTTTTAGATCTTTAACCTTAGCTGTAAAAGGTGTTCAGGATTAATTTTTTGAACTAGAAACAATACTGCTACTGCAAACTGGAAACTGGATTTATACTCTTTTCTTTTTCCATTGCTGAAAAAGAAACAAAAAATCTAGACTGACAAAACCAGAGCTAAACTTTTCTTTCTGTTTCTAAATAATCGCTAACTTCTTCAAATTACATTTGAATTCATCACAAGACGGATTATTTTAACGAAACTTCAATTCAAGTTTTACGCTTTGTTTTTGTAGGTCGGTATTGTTGACGGGTGATAGTTGTTGGTTGGCAGTTGATGGTTTTTAGTCTTGACTCTCGAATCTCTTTTCACTTTTTGTTTTTCACTTTTAGACCTTTGACATCTTCCTTCAATGGTATCCTGGATAAACTTTTTAAACTAGTAACAATACTGCCACAGCCAACTAGAAACTACCTTTTCACTCTTGGATCTTTTTATCCTTGGTATAGTAGGCGAACAGTACAAAGATGTCAGTTCGAGTGATTTTGAGGCACGAAAAAATTGTATCGAGAACCTTTTGAAACTAAAAACTTCTCTATATTTCTGCTGAGCCCGACGACGCAGCCGATTACTAAAATGCAATTAATTTTATATATATGCAGTTCGTCAGAAAAGTGTTTCAGCAAGAATACGTATAAAGTTTCTTTGGGGTATATAAATAATTAAATTTACCATTATGAAGAAAATTATTTTCGGCCTTATTTTATTTATCGTTCCTTTTACTGTAGTTATAAATTTAAATGAAAACGACATTAATGCTCCGGTCCAAAAGATACTAAAAGATGATATATGGGAGCGTATAAAGATTCAAGTCTACGAACATGGTAAGCACAAGCAACGTCCTATCTTTAAATATAAAGGACCCATTTTATTTAAACTTAATAGAGCAAAAAAAATTGACAGTCTGGCTTTTGAAAATGTTATAAAGGAGCTAAAAACACTATTTCCATCTCAAGAGATACACTTCTTTAGTGATTTTACAGGAAAGAGTTTTGAAGATATAACATTGAATACACCTCCTCGCAGGGAAGACGTAATGGGAAGCTCTACTACAAAAAATGATGCTTTTATCCATGGTTACTCTTTGTATTTTTTAAAAAGGTATACAATTCAATTCAATTTTAATGAAGACAACCGGAATGAAGTAACGAAACGGGTAACATCAATTAATAGTGACAATTCTCTTGGACATTTTAACTACTATAAAAGTAATAGAGCAAAGGAAAATTCTGGATATTTGGATTCATCAACTGATTTTAATTTTGGAACTGATGTTACAGTCGATTTTAGGGCTAAAATGATGAAAAATGTAATTTTCAAAATACTTTCCGCAAATAGCTTCGCATTGCCCAAGGATTTCCTTTTTATTAAAATTCATTCATCAGACGAAAAAGTATTGCAAAGGTTTTACAGCCCTAATTTTGAAGAAGAATTTAAGGCTTATATGTTTAAAACTTACCCATGGAGATATGCTATAAATTTTTTAAATAAGGAAAAAACAGAGATATTGACTAATTGGTTATGCGTGATAATAGGACTTGTTCTTACGTTGTTAGGTTTAGCAATTTTTTATAAAATAAGATTTAAAATTAGGTTTTTTAATTATTCAGTTCCTTTGCTAGCATTAACATACTGTGCTTTAACCGTTTTTTTAACCTATGAATTTTTCACCAACTCAATACACTTTCAAAGGAGCAAAGATGTTTTTGGTATTTATATTATTTTTACAACTGTAGCCTTAATAATGTCCTTATTTTTGTGGATTTTTGATACGTATGTTATTAAAAAAGAGATGAACTTTATTTTTCAATTTGGTTTAAAAATAGGTTTTACATTTTTCATTTTTTTAGTACCGATTGCAATTGTGTATGTAATAGAAAGCAATAGCTATAGTTGGGTTACCAGGGTTAGTCCAATATTACTAGGCGCCATTACCTTAACTTTAGGCAGAGGGCTTTTATTATATCTCGACCATTATTCAGAAAACCTAATAAAAGAAAAAGACATAGAACTAAGCAAACTTAAAGAGATAAATGCGCAAGCAGAAGTAAAGTTGCTGCAATCTCAAATCAACCCCCATTTTCTATACAATGCCTTAAATTCTATTGCGAGTTTGGCTCATAAAAATGCGGATAAAACAGAAAAAATGGCCTTGTCATTATCAGATTTGTTTAAATATACAATCAACCGAAAAGGGAAGAAAGACAGCACTATTGGTGATGAAGTAGAGATGGTTGCCAATTATTTGGAGGTAGAACAAATTCGTTTCGACGATCGTTTAAATTTTACGATTGAGGTAGACAAAACCCTGGAAAACACTAAAATACCAATGTTTCTCATTCAGCCTTTAATAGAAAATGCGGTAAAACATGGAATTTCTAAAGTTGAAAACGATGGACAAATTAGTCTCAGTATTCAAAAAATTGATGTTGGTTTTACTATTCTTGTAGAAGATAACGGCCCAGATTTTCCGGAAGGTGTAGTGAGTGGTCATGGATTGCAAACGGTGTTTGATTTGTTGCGGTTAACGTATAATGATAAGGCATCAATTAGCTGGAAAAACAAACCGAATAAACAAATTAAAATCACCATAGAAAACTAAGAGCAATGAACCAACCCTATAGAACTATAATCATAGATGATGAACTCTTAGCAAGAGAGCGGTTGTTAAAATTGACAGCGAATTTTCCGCAGTGTTTTAATGTCATAGCTTCCGCAAAAAACGGAACAGATGCCAAAGAGAAAATTAACAGTTTAAAACCAGAACTCATTTTTTTAGATATTGAAATGCCAGGACTTACTGGTTTCGAACTGCTAGAGCAATTAGACAGTATGCCTATGGTTATATTTTGTACTGCTTTTGATCAATATGCGTTGCAGGCCTTTGAAACCCATAGTATTGATTATTTGGTAAAACCTGTTCGCCTAGAGCGTTTAGAGAAAACCGTTAACAAACTAATTAAGTTAAATGGAAATCACAATTCCCAAAAACTTTTGGAAGCCATTAAAGAAATGTCTGCGGAAAAAGAGGCTAAGAAAATGACGTCAATTACGGTTAGAAAAGGCGAGAAGTTATTTTTTATAAAGCTAGAAGATGTCCTCTATTTTGAAGCAGATGCCAAATACAGTTGCATTTACACGAATACAGAAAAGTATTTAACAGAGCTCTCCTTAACCCAGTTAGAAACTAAATTGCCAGATTTTTTTTTAAGAGTGCAAAGGGGAATTATTATAAATATGGACTATGTAGAAAATGTACAGAAATATTTTAATAGCAGATATGTCATTACTTTAAAAAACAAACAAAAAACAAGCATAACCACGGGTAGAAGTTATAAGGATGCCATTAAAAGTTGGATGGGGGTTTAATAATAAGCAAGATCGCAGTAATATTTCAGTTCGAGTGTTTTTTGTGTAATGAAATGGAACAAATAGTGTATCGAGAACCAATTGAAATTAAAAGGTCTTCTCTTTCTTTTTCCATTGATGAAAAAGAAACAAAAAATCTAGACTGACATTGTTAGTTGTTG
>NZ_JALKBA010000042.1 GCF_023015805.1 Cellulophaga sp. F20128 | reverse complement strand
GACCCTTCTATTTGTCAAGATTTAGATGGGGATGGGTGTGACGATTGTTCGGCTACATCAAATACAGACTTTAGCGCTGGTAATAATTTTGATCCAGACAATGACGGTACAGATACCGATGGAGATGGCATTTGTAATAGTAACGATGAAGATGATGATAATGATGGAATAACCGACATCGTTGAAGGATCTACAGATTTTGATAATGATGGCATTCCTAATAATGAAGATTTAGACAGTGATAATGATGGGATTCCAGATGTAGTAGAAACCGGAAACGGTAATTTAGATACTGATGGTAACGGTTCTATTGATGCTGCAGAAAGTAGTGCAGGGAACAATGGGATTCCAGATGTAGTAGAAGTTGGAGGTATTGACGGTGGCGGTGGGACGACAGTTCCTGTAAATAGCGATAATATAGGTGGTGCTAATTATTTGGATATTGATTCTGATAATGATGGTATTAAAGATTTGGTTGAATCTCAATCTGATGCAGCTTTAGTTCAAGCAACCGGTAATGATTCGGATAACGATGGTATTGATGATTCATTTGATATCGATAACGGAGGAGCTTTTACAAATGTGCTCGAAAATTATGATACGGATACGCATCCTGATTATTTGGATTTGGATTCTGATGCCGATGGAATCGTAGACAATATAGAATGGCAATCTACTTCTGGATACCTTAGCCCGAGTGCTGATACCGATGGAAATGGATTAGCAGATAATTACGAAACAGCACCCGGGTCAGGAATATCCATATATGAGCCAGAAAACATTGGTGGCTTAAGTAATCCTGATTTTAGGGATGACAATTCAGATAATGATTTATATAGTGATTCTATAGAAGTTTACGATCTTGATGGAGACAATGTTGCTGATATTTTTCCTTCCGGAAACGACACGGATAATGACGGTTTAGATGATGCCTTTGATCTTAGTATTAGTCCCACTAATGGAATTGCGGACGTAAATGGAGCTACCAACAATAACCAAGATGTAACTATGTTCCCAAATGATCAAAATCCGGCTACAAGTGAAGTCGATTTTAGGGAAGCGATTGGGTTTGCAGATTCAATCGATACAGATGGTGATGGCGTTAATAATGATAAAGACATTGATGATGATAATGACGGTATTCTAGATTATGTAGAATCCTTAGGTTTTAAACCTACAGATACTCAGGCTGATGATTGTGGCATTCCACCTGGTTCCTTTGTTGGAGGTACTTATGTAGATGGTTCGGGTTCTGGACCAGGCACTATTAATGCTGAATATCTCTTCTCAAACGTTGTTACATCTAGTTTAGGAGATTTAGATGCTCTTGTTGTAATTTCAGCAATGAATAATGCTACTTTGAACTCCATTGACGATACTTCAACAGGAAACAATGATGCTTGGCAACCTAGTTTTGACGTAGGAACTGTAGCTAGCGTAGCTGGTGAGACCGGAAGTATAACATTTAATGTAATTTTATTGGCAGCTGGAACTAATATCCATGTTACGCTTATTCGATTTGGCGGAGTAATTTATGATATTGATGGCGCAAACACCAAGGAAAGTGTTACACTTGCTCGTCCTGGATTATATGCTGTAGATAACAACAGTCTACTAACCGTTACAAAAAATTCAGCGGTAGGTACCACCACTTTTGATGGACCTGCACAAACTTGGCCTGGGGTTAATCTAGGACCAAAATTAGCGGTATATTTTAATTATTACGATACGGCAGATTTCACGATTACTTTTTCTGGTGAGCTGCAATCTGACTTTTTGTCAAATGATTATTTAGGTTCTGTTTTATTTCAGACATGTGATATCAATGGGTTGTTTGATCCATCAAATACAACCTCCTCAAACAATACTGCGGGCTTACCTCTTAGTACTGCCTCAGGCCCAGGTTCTTTTCCTGTATTCACAGTAAATGACGGAATAGATTCTGACGAGGATGGTATCCCAGATGCTTTCGATATCGATGCAGACAATGATGGAATTCCAGACAACGTAGAAGCCCAACTTACCTCTTCTTATGATGCTCCTAATTCAGATGGTGATGATGATGGTTTGGGAGAATCATACGAGGGGGCCGGAAATGAGGGACTAACCTTTATTGATACAGATGGCGATGGAACACCTGATTATTTGGATTTAGACTCGGATAATGATGGAATTACTGACACTAAGGAAGCTGGCTTTACAATAGCCACAAACAATACGGATTTTGATCAAGATGGTTTACTTAATGCCTATGATGATGTTGATACTACGGGGCTCCCGTTTGATTCAAATGACGACCAAAACAACGGCGCTTCTGACCTACCAAATTTAGCCATCACTTCAACCCCCGAAGTTGATTACAGAGAAGTTGGTATTGATGATAATGATCTGGATGGAATCGCCGATGCAGTCGATTTAGATGATGATAACGATGGAATTTTAGATACATTAGAAACTTCTGGTGGCGTTGACCCCAGTGTGGATACTGATGCTGATGGAATACTGAATTATAGAGATCTTGATTTTGGTGTAGATGCCAATTCCGATGGTATTGTAGATGTTTTTGACACAGATTCTGACGGTGTTCCAAATCATTTCGATTTAGATGCTGATAATGATGGAATTTATGATGTGGTCGAAGGCGGTAGCGGACAACCGTTTGCTACTGGACGTTTGCTTGGAGCTGTAGGTACTGACGGTATTCCGAATTCAGTACAAGCGAGTGGACAACAAAATAGTGGTACGGTAAATTATACCCTTTCAGACTCCGAAACGACACCAGATGGGATTGCAGATTATTTAGAATTAGATGCCGATGGTGATTTATGTTTGGATGTTATTGAAGCTGGCTATACCGATCTTGACGCCGATGGAATTTTAGGAGATACCCCAACTACGGTAAATTCAGATGGTATTGTAACAGGTACAAACGTTACTGACGGCTATACAACCCCAAACAATGAAGATAGTGGTTCTAATGCGCAGTACGATTTTCAACAACCAGGTGTTACTCCTACCCTTGCAACAGCTGCAGATCACCCCCAAGATGTTCTTACAAATGGTAGTTCAGCTGAAACATTTTCGGTAACAGCGACGGGTTCTAGCTTAGCATACGAATGGCAGGTAGATGATCAGTTGGGTGCTGGTTTTGTTACTATTGATGATACAAATAATTCTGATATCTATACAGGAAGCACTACTGCAACATTAATATTAACTGGTATTACTTCTGCCGATAATGGATATGAATATCGGGTAATTATTACGGAAACATCCTTCAAATGCTCACCGATAACATCCAATACTGCAATATTAACGGTTGATGTAATAGCACCAACTGTGCCTACTGTAGAACCTCAAATTACCAATGATACAACACCTGTGTTAAATGGTGAGGCCGAAATTGGAAGTACTGTAACCATAGTAGTAGCCGGTGCAACTTATATCACTACTGCCGATACATTTGGCGATTGGACAATTGATACCGAAACAGCTACTCCTGATATTGGCTCGTACAATCCAAACATAAATGGTGCAAATGAAGTAGAGGTGACTAGTACAGATGCCGCTGGAAATAGTACAGTAGATCTGACTACCTTAGAATTAATTATAGACACCACTAATCCCATAGCCCCAGTAGTAACTAGCATTACTGACGATTCAGGAGCTATTACAAATGACGGTATTACAAACGATAATACATTGATATTTACTGGAACAGCAGAACCAAATGCTTCCGTAGAAGTATTTATTGATGGTGTTAGTATTGGATTTACAACTGCAAATGGATCTGGAAACTGGTC
>NZ_JALKBA010000041.1 GCF_023015805.1 Cellulophaga sp. F20128 | reverse complement strand
GACAAAACCAATGCTAAACTTCTCTTTCGGATTCTAAATAATCGCTAACTTCTTCAAATTCCATTTGAATTCATCACAAGACGGATTATTTTTAACGAAACCTCAGTTCAAGTTTTACGCTCTGTTTTTGTAGGTCGTTTTTGTCATCTAAGAAGATGTAAGTTCACCTTTAACCTAGAATCAATACTGCCACTGCCAACTGGAAACTGTCTTTTCACTCTTGAGTCTTTCTTCTTTTTGCATTTGATAAACCGGATTATTTTAACGAATCCTCAATTCAAGTTTTACGCTCTGTTTTTGTAGGTTGTTTTTTTATCCTTTACCACGAAAGCGGAAGCAAGGTTTTGATTAAGTTTTACGTCACCCTGAATTTATTTCAGGGTCTCATCGTATAATAATAAATACTAAGATGCTGAAACTCCAGAAGACTCGGGACAGCATGATGTGAGAATAAAACACAGAAATTCATTGAATAAATGCAATTCAGTCACCATATATGCAGTTCATCCGAAAATACTTTTTATTTAGGGATTATCTATTGTATTTTTAAACAGAACAAAATTTTTTAAATAGAATTAAGGATATCCAATTTAATCAAATAAAAAATCAATCAATCAAGATGAACAAACCAAAAAAAATCACAATGCACCTCAGTATTTACCTTTTTCTATTTTTTGTGAGCATAGGCTATACTCAAGAATCAATAAGCCACAATATGTCGCTACCAGAATCCGTATTTGGGGAGTGGCACAATAACAAAGGAAGTAATGAATACAATGGATTACTTATTCATCCAGGATTTATAGAATCTGGTTATAGTTCTTTTATTTATAAGGAAATTCAAAAAAATAGCGATGGTATTTTTGTGTTTTCGGGGCAAGATAATAATGAAAATACCAGGCACTTTAGAATAAAAGTGGTATCAAAAGACAGCATACAATTACAGCTTGGTGAGGGCGCTTTTAGTACGTTTGTAAAGCACAAGGTGCCGGCAAATTCAAAACGTATTACAGGTACAGAAATACCGACAGTATTTCAAAAAAATTGGTTTACTACCGACGGAAACAATACTTTAGAATTTAAGGTAGATGAAGAAAACATCAGTTTTAGAAATAAAAAATATAGTATCGAAGATATTGTTGTTTTAGGCTCAGATGCATCAGCCCAATACCGTTTTGTTGTAAAAAATGAAAATGAAAATGAAAATGAATATTGGATGTTCTATTTTAAAAACTGGAATGAACATTTTTTGCAAGTAGGTTTTAACGGTAAAATGGGCGATCTGTATAAATCCAACAAAGATTTACCCAACACAAGAATTATTGATGTTGAAAACTATTTAACGTCAACATTTCCAAAAGAACTGCGAGGAAATTGGCTAAAGACAGATGGCAGCAACCTATGGGCTTTTGGCTTGTACTACAACTACGCAATTTTGGACCGCAAAGTTTGGAATTATAAGTCTGTTCAGAAAAAAAGGAATTTTTATGTGATTACCTTGGAAAATAATGGAGCGGAAAAAATAATATACGCCAAACCGAATAAAGATGCTACCATAAGTTTTGGGAGTCATAAAAACAACTTGCTTGCCTATAGTTTAACCCCAACGAAAAACCCTAACCTTAAAATTGCCAATGACAATCTTTATACAGAATCAGAGGTTCTAAAAAGAGACTCTACTACCTATGCTGGAATTGTAAAAAACTTTGATAAGGATAGTAAGCAGAAAACAGGGCAGGTTTTTGTTAATAATGTTATCACAAGTAAACAAGAACCCTATTTAATAAAAATTGCTGATGATGGAAGTTTTTCAATAAAGTTTCCGTTGTATTACCCGCAACAAGTATTTGTGAGGCTTCCAAATAATGCGATATCAGTTTTTGTTGAACCAGGCAAAGAAACCTGGCAATTAATTAACTCTAATGCAGAAGGAGATTCTTTTTTTGCTGGAGACTGTGCCCAAATCAATACAGACTTAAACAGTTTAAATCTTAGAATGAAGTACTCTAATGAGATGAGAGCTTTGGCAAGAAGCGTAGATAACATTTCTTTACAGAGCTACAAAGAGCAATTCAATTCCATTTATGATAAAATAGAAAAACTATTAGACAGTGTAATTAAAACCCGATTTATAAGCAATAAAGCCCAACAACTTTTACGCCTAGAGTTAGCGTATGGTCGTTATATGAATATTTTAAGTTATGACATTCATAGCCAAAACCGCCAAAGCAATAAAATAGATGCCGATTATATTAATTTTATAACCCCTGAGATTTACAATAATAAATTGGCTGTAATGGCACCTAGTTATGATAGCTTTATTAACCGTTTTAAATATTTAGAACCTGTTAGAGGAAGTAATAGTATTAGTGTTACACATCCTGAAATTGATGAGCTTGCCGAAATACTTAAAAACAAAGGGGTCTTAATGTCAGATAGCGAATTTGCAACAGTAAATACACTTATAAAATTTAAAAACGATAATGGCGAAGCTTTAAAAAAACGAAAAGATTTTAATGAGAAGAATAAAGATGTATTAAGCTCGTTTGGTCAGAAAATTTCAAAGCTTTACCAAAAATTGCCTGATGAAAAACGCAATAAACTCATTAATACTAAGGGTATTATTATTGATAATATTCTTGAGATTGCAACACCTTTACAAATAAATTTTACAACTGAAGAACTAGCCATACAAAAAGCATCTAAAAATCTATTGACAAAAGAAGAACAGGCTCGATTCACAGCGCATTATAATGAAGATTATAATAAGCGAAGTCAAGAAATTTTAAGAACCTACAGCTCTCAAGTACAAGAATATGTACAATTGGAATTAAAAAGAAAGGGTATAGAAAAGTATATTCATTTTTTTGACGAAAAAGGCGTTTGGGTGACAGATTTATTTATAAGTCAAACAATTTTACGCCCTATTGTAGAACAGCTTACACCGCTTTCTAGTGAAGCCTTAAACGAATTGGTAAGTTATGTAAATTCCCCATATATTAAGGACTATATTGTTTTTGAGAACGAAAAAACAATAGCTGAAATTGAAAAAAACAAGGATAATACAGAGTATATCGTTCATGAAACCCCAGATGCCGAAGCCGATAAAATATTTGAAGCTATTATTGAAAAATATAAGGGTAAGGTAGTATTTGTAGATTTTTGGGCAACTTGGTGTGGCCCTTGTCTTTCTGGAATGCAAAAAATGAAACCTCTAAAAGAGGAATTAAAGGATGAGGATATTGTATTTGTTTACATTACCAATCAAACCTCTCCAGAAAAAACCTATAATAATATGATTCCTAATATCAATGGTGAACATTATAGGGTTTCCGCAGATGAATGGAACTATTTAGGAAAGAAATTTAATATTACGGGTATTCCGCACTATACCTTAGTTGATAAGGCGGGAAAAGTGGCAAAAAATCCTGTTTATTTTGGATCTACGGCGGATAGCTTTAAAGCTCTTTTTGAAGAATATTTAAATAAGTAAAGATGATATTTAACTATTAATTTATTGATAGTTATTGGTTGCTCGTGGACGGTTTTTAGTTTTGGCTCTTGTTTTTTATAACTACAAGCCGTCAGTTCGAGTGCTATTGAAGAATGAGATAGTGTATCGAGAACCAATTGAACCAAAAATGTCTTTTCTCTTTTCTTTTTCCATTCCTGAAAAAGAAACAAAAAATCTAGACTGACAAAAGCACAGCTAAACTTCTCTTTCGGATTCTAAATAATCGCTAACTTCTTCAAATTCCATTTGAATTCATCACAAGACGGATTATTTTTAACGAACCCTCACTTCAAGTTTTACGCTTTGTTTTTGTAGGTCGTTTTTTAACTCACTCTTAAAATATAGAAATAACCTAAGTGTCAGTTCGAGTGATTTTGAGGCACGAAAAATTGTATCGAGAACAATGATAATTGTAAAGCTTCTCGATAGTTCTGCTGAGCTTGTCGAAGTACTAATTAGTGCTTCATAATGATTGACTCGAAGTGACATTACAACTAATGAGGGTAACTAGATGTCCCCCAACCATTCGGGGCAAGTGCATCGACCGTAGGGAGAAGTGTATCGAGAACCAATTGAACCAAAAATGTCTTTTCTCTATCTTTTTCCATCGATGAAAAAGAAACAAAAAATCTAGACTGACAAAACCAATGCT